>NZ_JBIQOI010000006.1:0-258784 GCF_044197065.1 Kluyvera chengduensis | reverse complement strand
CTCCCTCCCCCCCCCCCCCCCCCCCCCCCCCCCCCCCCCCCCCCCCCCCGGGAACAGCGCCATTACGAATACTTTTTCGTCCGCCGCGTCGGCGCGGTGTTTGCCGGATCGTCCGGCCAGACGTGCTTTGGATAGCGCCCCTTCATCTCTTTTTGCACTTCCCGGTACGCCCCCTGCCAGAACGCGCTTAAATCACGCGTAATTTGCAGCGGGCGCTGCGCCGGTGAGAGCAGTTCCAGCACCAGCGCAACCCGCCCTTCGGCAATCGTCGGCGTGCTGGCCTCACCAAACATCTCCTGCATACGCACCGCCAAAGCCGGAGGATTTTCATCATCATAGCGAATAGCGATACGACTTCCTGTTGGCACAGTGTAATGAGTTGGCAGCAAACTCACCAGACGTTGTCGTAATGACCAGGGCAACCATTCGAGCAGCGCCTGGTGAATATCCAGCGATTTCAATCCGCGCAACGAGTGAACGCCGCTCATATGCGGTAACAGCCAGCTTTCCAGCGCCGCCAGCAGCGAGGCGTCATCCACCGCCGGCCAGTCATCTTCCGGCAGCCAGCGCGCGGCGCACTGTAGACGCAAGCGTAGCTGTTCCGCTTCGTTCGTCCAGTTGAGCACGCTTAATCCTTTCTCGCGAATACCGGTGAGCATCGCCCGGTGAAGTTCCTCTTCCGACGGTTTCGCCAGCGGGCGCACGCTCAGCGTCAGTTGGCCAATCTGGCTTCGGCGCAGCGCTTTCAGCGTGCCCTGGGTATCATCCCACTCAATGGTGTCAGATTGTTGAATCAACTGCGGACAGCGCGCGACCAGCGCATCAATATCCAGCGCGCAGGCTTGCAGGATTCGCGCATCCGGCGAGGCATTACCCTGTAACAGCAGCGGCGCAATCAGCCATTCGTGGCGATTCAGCGCATCGTCGGCGTCTAACATCGCCCCCATCCCGTTGGCGAGCTGGTAACGCCCTTCCTGCCCACGTCGGCGGGCGATACGGTCGGGGAAGCCCTGCGCCAGCAGCGCGGGAATCGCGTCACTGTCCGGCTGCCCCGCACGGCGATTCAGACGTTTACAGAGCTGCTGACTGCGCTGCTGCCACGGCCCCTGTGAACGGGTAAAAGCCTGCATAAGATCGCCGCTGCCGCCGCGTGGCGGCTCTTCCAGAATGGCCGCCAGCCGCGCCGCCGTCGCCACTTCATCGTCGCTATCCGCCGCCACCAGCATCGCCGCAAGGCGTGGGTCGTTCCCCTGCGCCGCCATTTTCTGCCCTTTCGCCGTTAAGCGCTCGTCGGCCAGCGCCCCAAGCTGCGTTAACAAACGACGCGCCGCCGCCAGGTTCACCGCGGGAGGCGTGTCCAGCCAGCTCAACTGCGACGGATCGTTACAGCCCCACTGCAAAAGCTCAAGCAGCAGCGAGGAGAGGTCGCTTTGCAAAATTTCCGCTTCACTCTGCGCCGCCGCGCGCTCGGCCTGATCTTTTGCCAGCAGATGCACGCACACGCCGGGCTCCAGACGCCCCGCGCGCCCGGCGCGCTGGGTCATTGAGGCCTGACTGACGCGCTGGGTTATCAGGCGTGTTAGCCCGCTACGCACATCAAAGCGCGCCACGCGCTCCTGGGCGCTGTCCACCACCAGGCGAATACCTTCAATGGTCAGACTGGTTTCGGCAATATTGGTCGCCAGCACCACCTTCCGTTTGCCCTGCGGCGCGGGAAGAATCGCCCGGCGCTGTTCGCTGAGCGGCAGCGCGCCATATAAAGGACAGAGCTGGACGTCGTCGGCCACGCGCTCCGCCAGATGATTCTGCACTCGCTGAATTTCACCCACGCCGGGTAAAAAGAGCAGCAGCGAGCCGCTTTCATGGCGCAACAGCTCTGCCGTTGCGATGGCCACCGCCTCATCAAAGCGCTGGTGCGCAGGCAGCGACTGATAGCGACGCTCAACCGGAAATGCGCGACCTTCGGAGATAACCGTTGGCGCATCCGGGAGCAGACGCTGCAGCTTATCGTTATCGAGCGTTGCCGACATGATCAGCAGCTTGAGATCATCGCGAAGCCCCTGTTGAACATCCAGCAGCAGCGCCAGCGCGAGGTCAGCCTGTAGACTGCGCTCGTGAAATTCATCGAGGATCACCAGCCCTATGCCCGACAGCTCGGGATCGTGCTGGATCATACGCGTCAGGATCCCTTCGGTCACGACCTCTAACTGGGTAGCAGGCCCCACGCAGGTTTCCGCACGCATACGGTAGCCGACCGTTTCTCCCGGCTTCTCACCCAGCAGCTCAGCCAGGCGCTGTGCGACGTTGCGCGCCGCCAGACGGCGCGGCTCCAGCAGTAAAATGCGCCCGTTGATGCCACCGTCACGTAAAATTTGCAGCGGCAGCCAGGTGGATTTACCCGCACCCGTTGGCGCGTTCAGCAGCACCTGGGGCGATTGCTGTAAGGCATGAAGGAGTTCAGGAAGGATGCTTGCGACCGGCAACAGGGACACGAATGGCTCCAGAGGGTTAACATTAAACGGCGGACATTGTAGCATCGCCTCAATTCATAACCGAGTCCCCACCATGTCAGAGTCAAAAAGGCTGTTTTTCGCCGTTGAGATCCCAAAGCCCATCCAGAAGCAGCTGGTGCAGTGGCGTGCCGATAATTTTCCTGCCGATGCCGGTATTCCCGTCGTCGCGGCTAATCTGCACATCACGCTGGCGTTTCTGGGGGAAGTGAGCGAAGAGAAACAGCGCGCGCTGGCCGCCATGGCAGGACGCATTCGCCAGCCGGGTTTTACGCTGAATCTGGATGATGCCGGACAGTGGCTGCGCTCCCGCGTAGTGTGGCTCGGCACGCGTCAGCCGCCGCGCGGGCTGCTGCAACTTGCCAGTATGCTTCGCGCGCAGGCCGCCCGCAGCGGCTGCTACCAAAGCCCGCAGCCGTTTCATCCGCACCTGACGCTGCTGCGCAACGCCGCACAAGCGGTGCCTATCCCCGCCCCCGGCTTTCTCTGGACCTTTCCGGTGACTGAGTTTGTGCTGTACGAATCACGCGTTGTCCGGGGACGCACAAAATACACGCCGTTACAGCGCTGGACGCTCAACGAATCATAATAAGGAAAACGTATGGAGTTTACGCCTCCGCTCAAGCACGCCACGCTGATTCAGCGCTACAAACGCTTTCTCGCTGATGTGGTTACGCCCGAAGGTGAAACCTTCACGCTGCACTGCCCAAATACCGGCGCAATGACCGGTTGCGCTACGCCTGGCGATACCGTTTGGTATTCCACATCAGAAAATACCAAACGAAAATATCCACATACGTGGGAATTAACTCAAACGCAAAAAGGGGCGTTTATCTGCGTCAATACGCTGCGGGCAAATACCCTGGCAAAAGAGGCAATTTTGGCCCAGAGCATTCCCGAACTGACCGGCTACAACACCCTGAAAAGCGAAGTGAAATACGGGGAAGAAAACAGCAGAATCGACATCATGTTACAGGCAGATGATCGTCCCAACTGCTATATTGAAGTGAAGTCAGTCACACTTGCGGAAAATGAATTTGGTTACTTTCCCGATGCGGTGACCGTGCGCGGACAGAAGCATTTACGCGAGCTGATGGGCGTAGTCGCCAGCGGCGAACGCGCTGTTTTACTGTTTACTATCTTGCACTCAGCCATTGAATATTTCTCTCCTGCACACCATATTGATGCTAAATATGCACAACTGCTTATTGAAGCACAAAAACAGGGGGTGGAGATTTTGGCTTATAAAGCGGAACTTTCTGCCGATAATATGACTCTGATATCGCCGTTACCCATTGCGTTATCACCGGGGGTATCTGCATAGAAAGTGTTCGGGCTGCGGCGCAAATACGCTTTTCCTCACAGCATTGTCAAGTGTTACGTTTAGATAATTGCCATCAGGAAAAGCATCTGTTATTTATAGCGGCCTGATTTTTCCCCCGAACACGGGGATCGATAGTGCGTGTTAAGGAGAAACAACATGCAAGAAGGGCAAAACCGTAAAACATCGTCCCTGAGTATTCTGTCCATCGCAGGGGTGGAGCCGTACCAGGTGAAACCGGGCGAAGAGTATATGAACGAAGCCCAACTGGCGCACTTCCGACGTATTCTTGAAGCATGGCGTAATCAACTTAGGGATGAAGTCGATCGCACCGTTACTCACATGCAGGACGAAGCTGCAAACTTCCCGGACCCGGTAGACCGTGCCGCGCAGGAAGAAGAGTTCAGCCTCGAACTACGTAACCGCGATCGTGAGCGTAAGCTGATCAAAAAGATCGAGAAGACGCTGAAAAAAGTCGAAGACGAAGATTTCGGCTACTGCGAATCATGTGGTGTTGAAATTGGTATTCGTCGTCTGGAAGCACGTCCAACGGCTGACCTGTGCATTGACTGCAAAACGCTGGCAGAAATCCGCGAAAAGCAGATGGCAGGTTAAGAGAACGCTAACTCTCTATCTTCAAGGCGGGAATCTCTCCCGCCTTGTTGTTTTTTATTGCAATAATCATGTCGACACAACCTTATATAGGGCGATTTGCCCCTTCCCCTTCCGGTGAGCTGCATTTTGGTTCGCTGATTGCCGCACTGGGAAGCTATCTACAAGCTCGTGCCCAGCAGGGTATCTGGCGAGTTCGCATCGAAGATATCGATCCTCCTCGTGAAGTTCCCGGTGCTGCAACCACCATTTTGCATCAGCTGGAACATTACGGCCTCCACTGGGACGGCGACGTTCTCTGGCAGTCGCAGCGGCACGATGCCTATCGTGAAGCCCTCGCGTGGCTAAAAAGCCAGAACCTGTGCTACTACTGCACCTGTACCCGCGCGCGCATTCAGAGCATTGGCGGCACCTACGACGGTCACTGCCGGGATCTCAACCACGGCCGCGAAAACGCGGCCCTGCGTCTGCGTCAGACACATCCGGTGACCGAATTCACCGACCTGTTGCGCGGCACGCTCAAAGCCGACGAACGTCTCGCGCGTGAAGATTTTATTATTCATCGTCGTGATGGCTTATTTGCCTATAATCTCGCGGTAGTGGTCGATGACCAGTTTCAGGGGGTCACAGAAATTGTGCGCGGCGCGGATTTAATTGAACCCACCGTACGACAGATTTCGCTCTACCAGCAGTTTGGCTGGCAGGCACCTGACTATATTCATCTGCCGCTGGCATTGAATGAAGAAGGTGCTAAACTTTCGAAGCAAAATCATGCACCTGCCCTAAAAACTGGCGATCCTCGCCCCGTGCTTATTCAGGCGTTACGCTTTTTAGGCCAGGAAACACCGGCGCTATGGCAAGACTTTAGCACGGCGGAAATTCTGCAAAACGCGGTCGTAAAATGGTCGCTCGCCCGCGTGCCGGAAATGGCGAAGATCAATCCGCCATTCTCAAATGCGTAATGCTGAGCTATGATTAGCCGCTATTTTTTTGTCCTGGATACTGATATTACCGAGGTGCACCATTTTTACCCGAGTCGCTAATTTTTGCCGCAAGGTGCTGAGCCGTGAGGAAAGCGAGGCTGAAAACGCCGTCGCTAAACCTGCTATGACCGTTATTCCGCGCGAGCAGCACGCTATTTCCCGCAAAGATATCAGCGAGAATGCCCTCAAGGTTCTTTATCGTCTGAACAAAGCAGGCTACGAGGCTTACCTCGTCGGCGGCGGCGTTCGCGACCTGCTGCTAGGCAAAAAACCCAAAGATTTCGACGTGACCACCAGCGCCACGCCTGACCAGGTCCGCAAACTGTTCCGCAACTGCCGTCTGGTTGGCCGCCGCTTCCGTCTGGCGCACGTCATGTTCGGCCCTGAAATTATCGAAGTCGCCACCTTCCGTGGTCACCACGAAGACGGCCAGTCCGATCGCACCACCTCACAGCGTGGGCAAAACGGCATGCTGCTGCGTGATAACATCTTCGGCTCCATCGAAGAAGATGCCCAGCGCCGCGACTTCACCATCAACAGCCTCTACTACAGCGTGGCGGACTTCACCGTTCGTGACTACGTTGGCGGTATGCAGGATCTGATCGACGGCGTGATTCGCCTGATTGGCGACCCGGAAACCCGCTACCGTGAAGATCCGGTGCGAATGCTGCGCGCCGTACGCTTTGCCGCGAAGCTCAATATGCGCATCAGCCCGGAAACCGCTGAACCTATCCCGCGTCTGGCCACCTTAATGAACGACGTGCCGCCGGCGCGCCTGTTTGAAGAAGCGCTCAAACTGCTGCAGGCAGGCTACGGTTTCGAAACCTACAAGCTGCTGCGCGAATACAATCTGTTCCAGCCGCTGTTCCCGACCATCACCCGCTACTTCACTGAAGACGGTGATAGCCCGATGGAGCGCATCATCTCCCAGGTGCTGAAGAACACCGATAACCGTATTCACAACGACATGCGCGTTAACCCGGCGTTCCTGTTCGCCGCGATGTTCTGGTATCCGCTGCTCGAGATGGCGCAGAAAATCGCTCAGGAGAGCGGGCTGGCCTATTACGATGCCTTCGCGCTGGCGATGAACGAGGTGCTGGACGAGGCCTGCCGTTCGCTGGCGATTCCAAAACGTATTACCACGCTGGTGCGTGACATCTGGCAGCTTCAGCTGCGCATGTCTCGTCGTCAGGGCAAACGCGCCTGGAAGCTGATGGAGCATCCAAAATTCCGCGCCGCTTACGATCTGCTGGCCCTGCGTGCCGAAGCCGAGCACAACGGCGAACTGCAGCGTCTGACCCAATGGTGGGGCGAGTTCCAGGTGGTTGCGCCTCCGGCACAGAAAGATATGCTCAACGAGCTGGGGGATGAACCGGATACCCGTCGTCGCCACCGCCGTCCGCGCAAACGCGCACCGCGCCGTGAGGGCAGTGCGTGACCCTCGTCTATATCGCTATCGGCAGCAACCTCGCCTCTCCGCTGGAGCAGGTGAACGCTGCCGTTGAGGCGCTTGATGCAATCCCGGATAGCCGGGTCGTTGCCGTCTCCGCGTTCTACCGTACGCCGCCGCTCGGCCCACAGGATCAGCCCGATTACCTGAACGCCGCCGTGGCGCTGGAAACCACGCTCGCCGCCGACGTGCTGCTCAGCCATACCCAGCGTATCGAACTGCAACAGGGGCGTCAGCGCAAAGCCGAACGTTGGGGGCCGCGTACCCTCGATTTAGACATCATGCTATTTGGTCAGGATATGATTCATACCGATAATTTGACCGTACCGCACTACGACATGTACAACCGCGGCTTTATGCTGTGGCCGCTGTTCGAAATTGCCCCTGACCTCACCTTCCCAGATGGTGTAAGCCTGCGTCAGCGTCTTGATACGTTGGCGGAAAACTGCCCTGCACGCTGGTAATCCCCCCTACCTTTTTTAGCGATCCCTGCTCTACCTGGTATCGTTTGCCTAAAGTCGTTGCCCCCCTGATTTCGGCTGTTAGAATGCCGGGTAATACGATCTTACCATCAGGGATTATTATGAAACCGACCACCATCGCTTTATTGCAGAAATGCAAACAAGAGAAAAAACGCTTCGCGACCATCACGGCATACGACTACAGCTTTGCCAAACTGTTCGCAGACGAAGGCATCAACGTGATGCTGGTGGGCGACTCGCTTGGCATGACCGTGCAAGGCCACGATTCCACGCTGCCGGTAACCGTTGAAGACATTGCTTACCACACCCGCGCCGTTCGTCGCGGCGCACCACACTGCCTGCTGCTGTCCGATCTGCCGTTTATGGCTTACGCCACACCGGAGCAGGCGTTTGAAAACGCGGCAACCGTTATGCGTGCCGGGGCGAACATGGTCAAAATTGAAGGCGGTGCCTGGCTGGTTGATACCGTGAAAATGCTGACCGATCGCGCTGTGCCGGTATGCGGTCACCTGGGACTGACGCCGCAGTCAGTCAACATCTTCGGCGGTTATAAGGTTCAGGGCCGTGGCGATGCGGGTCAGGTGCTGCTCGACGATGCGCTGGCGCTGGAAGCCGCAGGTGCGCAGCTGCTGGTGCTGGAGTGCGTACCGGTTGAACTGGCAAAACGCGTCACCGAAGCCCTGTCGATTCCAGTTATCGGCATCGGTGCAGGCAACGTCACCGACGGCCAGATCCTCGTGATGCACGATGCGTTCGGCATCACTGGCGGCCACATTCCTAAATTCGCTAAAAACTTCCTCGCGGAAGCGGGCGACATGCGCGCCGCGGTGCGGCAGTATGTGGCGGATGTGGAGTCCGGCGTTTATCCGGGCGAAGAACATAGTTTCCACTAATTTTGCTGACCATGCCGGATGGCGACGCCATGCGTCTTATCCGGCCTACAAACCGCCAACGGATGTAGGCCTGATAAGCGTAGCGCCATCAGGCGCTGCTATGGACCATCAGATAACTCAAGGAGTCCTGCTGTGCTTATTATTGAAACCCTGCCGCTGCTACGCCAGCACATCCGTCGCCTGCGTCAGGAAGGTAAGCGCGTTGCGCTGGTTCCCACGATGGGCAACCTGCACGACGGTCATATGACGCTGGTTGAAGAAGCCAAAACCCGTGCGGACGTGGTGGTGGTCAGTATCTTCGTCAACCCAATGCAGTTTGACCGTGTTGAAGACCTGGCACGCTATCCGCGCACCTTGCAGGAAGACTGCGAGAAGCTGAACAAACGTAAAGTCGATTTCGTCTTTGCGCCGTCGGAAGCAGAAATCTATCCGCAGGGTACCGAAAGCCAGACCTTTGTCGACGTTCCGGGCCTCTCCACCATGCTGGAAGGCGCAAGCCGTCCTGGCCACTTCCGCGGCGTATCGACCATCGTCAGCAAGCTGTTCAACCTGATCCAGCCGGATATCGCCTGCTTCGGTGAGAAAGACTTCCAGCAGTTGGCGCTGATCCGCAAGATGGTGGCCGACCTCGGCTACGATATTGAGATTGTCGGCGTGCCGATTATCCGCGCCAAAGACGGTCTGGCGCTCAGTTCGCGCAACGGATACCTCACCGCCGAGCAGCGTAAAATCGCGCCGGGTCTGTACAAGGTGATGACCCGCGTGGCGGAAAAACTGAAGGCCGGTGAGCGTGACCAGGGCGAGATGATTGCTATCGCCGAGCAGGAGCTGAATGAGAAAGGTTTCCGCGCCGATGATATCCAGATTCGCGATGCCGATACCCTGCTCGACCTGACCGACAACAGCAAACGTGCGGTGATCCTGATGGCGGCGTGGCTGGGCCAGGCGCGTCTGATTGATAACCAGAGCGTAGAGCTGTAATTTCCGAACCCGCCCCGGCGGCGCTGCGCTTGGCCAGGCTACAATCGGGTAGCCTGGACGAGGCGCTATTCTGCAAAAAGATTTCGTTTGCAGCAGGTTATGCGTGACCATACGCAATTAATCGTAAGCAAGGTTAATCGCATATGGACACCTGGTATAAATCGGGCAATACTGCCTGCGAAATTTCTCAAAGCAGTCACGAACTGCTTTGTTTCCGTTAAGAATTAAAGGTAGACGCTATGATTCGCACAATGCTGCAGGGCAAACTCCACCGCGTGAAAGTCACGCATGCCGACCTGCACTATGAAGGTTCCTGCGCGATTGACCAGGACTTCCTCGACGCCGCCGGTATTCTGGAAAACGAAGCCATTGATATCTGGAATGTGAACAACGGCAAGCGTTTCTCCACCTATGCCATCGCGGCTGAACGCGGTTCGAAAATCATCTCCGTCAACGGCGCGGCTGCGCATAACGCTGACGTAGGTGACATTGTGATTATCGCCAGCTTCGTAACCATGAGTGATGAAGAAGCGCGTACCTGGCGTCCAAACGTAGCTTATTTCGAAGGCGACAATGAAATGAAGCGCACCGCGAAAGCCATCCCGGTTCAGGTTGCGTAATGCCGAGCGCTCCGTCACGGCGGAGCGCTTGTTTACCCCTGCGGTTGGTTGCTGATTAACCGCGACATCGTCTCCAGCGAATCCGTCCGCAGAATATACAGACGCTTCAATAGCATCGGATTATCCCCCGGCTTCACCTTCCCTTTCACCGTCGTCACAGCTAAATGAAAACCGGCATCGCCCGCTGCCTTCACCGCCGTCGCGTTATAGCCACCAAACGGGTATGACAAATACAGCACGTGTGGGTTGAACTGCGCCAGCGCCCGTCGGGAATGCTCAAAATCAAACAAAATATTGTGATAGCTGCGGCTCAGCAGAATCGGTCGACGCGCAGCATCGACCCGATGCAGGAAGTGCGTATGCGACTGGAAATCAAAGACGTCTTTAATCTCTTCCAGCTCGGAAATACTCATAAACTGCAGCGACTTCGGCGCCCACTTCTGCGGATGGCGCTTAATGCGCGAGGTGATAATAAATGCCGTGGCTTTAAAGCCGTACTGCTTGAGGATCGGGTAGGCATAGCGGCTGACCGACTTTAGCCCATCGTCGAAGGTTATCACCACCGCACGTGCGGGAAGATTGGTACGGTTATGAACATAATCCTCAAGCTGATACATGGTCAACGTGGTATAGCCCATGTCTCGCAGCCAGGTCATCTGGTTGCTGAAGGCACGCACCGAAGTGGTGGTGGAGGTATGACGAAAACGGGTGTTCTCTTCATCGCGCAGGATGTGGTGGTAGGTAATGACCGGAATGCCGTTATCCGGCTGTGCGTCCAACGCGCTAATATAGGCCAAACGCTCACCGATGCGAATCTGATACCAGGTCTGATTGAGGCGGTCTTTCAGCTTGTTAATCACCGGATAACGCAGGTTCTCCGCCAGCGTACCAAACGGCGCACTGCCGACATCCGGCGCGTTGTAGACCGGGGTATCTTTCCAGGTGACCAGGTTCTGATTGCTCAGCGGCTTGTTTAAATCCCCCAGCCCATCCTCAACGCGCTGTTTCCCCTGTACCGGCTCAAGGTGGCCTTTATCAATAAAGCCTTTTCCGAAACCAAAGCTAAAGGTGTAGTAGTCTTCAACATCGGGCTCAATGGCAATGATTTGCCCTGCACGCAGGTTGCCAACGGTCATGGTTTTATTGCCGACGCGCGCCCAGATAGCGGCATCTTCCGTCGTCTGCATATAGCGTGTGGGCAACGCGGCGGCCACGCTGCCGGTGAGGAAAAGCAGGAAGAAAACAACCGTACGTATAGCCATGAGCAATAACCGAAGCGGGAAACGACTTCACCATTGTAACAAAAGCTACATCAATACCAATGTTTAAGGCTTATACAGATCATGCAACAGAACAAAGGGGGGATTTTTTTGCTGCTGGTGCCACAGGCTGGTTACGCCGGGGGAACCCAACGTCACAATATGTTCGCGAAAGGCGCTACTGGTGAGCGACTCCCGCAGAGGAATCATTTGCTCAACCAATGAATAATGGATACCGGCGATCACTTCACAGCCGCTGTGCTTATGGCTCATCAATGCCGCCACGCGATACGGCGCAGCGCCCGCATTGTCGGTCAAAAAGATCACCCCGTCACCGGAATCGGTCTGATGCAGCGCGTCGCACATCATACGACTGAGCATATTTGAGCTTTGGCCTCGCCAGTAATTGACGGCCCGACACTGCGGCAACGGTCCAAATTTTTTTTCCAGACGATCCAGCAATTCCTGTGCTTTGTCGTCGTGGCAGGAAATGACCCAACCTAACATAACTTGCCTCCTTAGCAGGCAAGCAGTTTAGCCGAGCAATCAATAAATAGGGGTGATGACTGTCAAAGAACGGTTCCCGGCAGATTTTATCTGCCGGGAAATGCAGCACCGTTAGCTGCGCAGGCCGCGACCGCGCTGGATGAGGTACCAGCACAACAGGTAAAACGCCGCGATGAACACCACTAGCACGCCAAACGTCGTCACCAGCGGCACATCGTTAATGCCGAGGAAACCGTAGCGGAAGCCGCTGATCATGTAGACTATCGGGTTCAGATGCGAAAGCCCCTGCCAGAACGGCGGCAGAAGCGTCAGCGAATAGAACACCCCGCCGAGGTAGGTTAGCGGCGTCAGCACGAAGGTCGGGATCAGACTGATGTCATCGAAGGTCTTGGCGAAAACCGCGTTAAGCAGGCCAGCCAGCGAGAACAGTACCGCGGTCAGTATCAGCGTCAGCGCCACAAACACCCACGAGTGAACCTGGAACGGCACGAAGAACAGCGAGATCGCAGTGACCAGAACCCCCACGCACAGGCCACGCGCCACGCCGCCGCCGACAAACCCAGCGATGATGACGTGCGTCGGCACCGGCGCCACCAGAAGTTCTTCAATGTTGCGCTGGAACTTGGCGCTGAAGAACGACGAGGCCACGTTGGCATAGGCGTTGGTAATCACCGCCATCATGATCAGGCCCGGTACGATAAACTGCATGTAGGTAAAACCGTGCATTTCACCAATGCGGGAACCGATCAGGTTACCGAAAATAATAAAGTACAGCGTCATGGTGATGACGGGCGGCACCAGCGTCTGGATCCAGATACGCATAAAGCGGTGGATCTCTTTCGCCCAGATGCTTTTCAGCGCAACCCAGTAAAGCTGCATCATGCGCGATCTCCTTGTTTTTCATGAACCAGTGACACAAACAGCTCTTCAAGGCGGTTCGCTTTGTTACGCATACTCAGTACCTGAATGCCCTGCGCGCTTAATTGCGCAAAGACGCTGTTAATCCCCTGCTCACGCAGCACTTCCACTTCCAGCGTCGAGGTATCCACCAGCGTGTGCTTGTAGCCTTCGAGCTTCGGCAGCGGGCTTTTCGGCGCCAGGTCGAGAATAAAGGTTTCTGACTTCAGCTTGGAGAGCAGCGCTTTCATCGAGGTGTTCTCTACCAGTTCACCGCGCTGGATGATGCCGATATTGCGGCACAGCATTTCTGCCTCTTCCAGATAGTGGGTGGTCAGAATGATGGTGGTGCCTTTGTCGTTGAGATCCTTAAGGAATCCCCACATGGAACGACGAAGTTCAATATCCACGCCTGCAGTCGGTTCGTCGAGAATCAACAGCTTTGGTTCATGCATCAGCGCACGGGCAATCATCAGGCGACGCTTCATCCCACCGGAGAGCATCCGCGCACGTTCGTTGCGTTTTTCCCACAGATCGAGCTGTTTAAGATATTTTTCACTGCGGATGACCGCTTCTTTATGCTCAACACCGTAGTAGCCCGCCTGGTTCACCACGATTTGCTGCACGGTTTCAAACGGGTTGAAGTTGAACTCCTGCGGTACCAGCCCAAGCTGACGTTTGGCGTTGACCACATCTTTTTGCAGGTCATAACCGAATACGCTCACGCGTCCGGAGGTTTTGTTCACCAGCGAACTGATAATCCCGATGGTCGTCGATTTACCCGCCCCGTTCGGCCCCAGAAGCGCGTAGAAATCACCGGCTTCGACTTTCAGATCGATCCCACGCAGCGCCTGTACGCCGCCAGGATAGGTCTTTGTCAGTTGCTCTAATTCCAGTGCAATGGTCATAGATTTTCGCTTACCTTACATTCTGATACTTGATATTTAGTTTTAATAAATCAGGAGTTGCCCTATATTAGCCCAACGCACTTCACTTGGTTACAAGCCTCCATGAAAGACATTGATACACTCATCAGCAATAACGCACTATGGTCAAAAATGCTGAGAGAAGAGGATCCCGGCTTTTTTGCGACACTGTCGCAAGCGCAAAAACCCCGTTTTTTATGGATTGGTTGTTCTGACAGCCGTGTCCCCGCCGAACGCCTGACCGGGCTTGAGCCTGGCGAACTGTTCGTCCACCGTAACGTCGCAAACCTGGTTATCCACACCGATCTCAACTGCCTTTCCGTGGTGCAGTATGCCGTTGATGTGCTGGAAGTTGAACACATTATTATCTGCGGCCACTACGGCTGCGGTGGCGTACAGGCGGCGGTGGAAAACCCGGAACTGGGGTTAATCGACAACTGGCTACTGCACATTCGCGATATCTGGTTCAAACATAGTTCATTGCTGGGGGAGATGCCGCCGGAACGCCGCATGGATACGCTATGCGAGCTGAACGTCATGGAGCAGGTGTATAACCTGGGCCATTCGACGATTATGCAATCAGCATGGAAACGTGGGCAGAAGGTGGTGATTCACGGTTGGGCGTACGGTATTCATGACGGCCTGCTGCGCGACCTTGATGTGACCGCCACCAGCCGTGAAACCCTTGAGCAGCGTTACCGCCACGGGATTTCAAACCTCAAGTTAAAGCATATCAACCATAAATAGCGCAGAAATTGCCGGGTGGCGGCTAACGCCTTACCCGGCCTACAAACCTGCGCCGTAGGCCTGATAAGCGAAGCGCCATCAGGCACCCACGCATTACTCGTCTAACAGCACCACTTTGCCAACATATGGCAGATGGCGATAACGCTGAGCGTAATCAATACCGTAACCCACCACGAATTCGTCCGGGATGGAGAAGCCGACAAACTCAACCGGCACTTCAACTTCGCGGCGGGTTGGTTTATCCAGCAGCGTACAAATCGCCAGCGACTTCGGCTCACGCAGGCTCAGAATCTCACGTACTTTCGACAGGGTATTCCCGGAGTCGATAATGTCTTCGACGATCAGCACGTCTTTACCGCGAATATCTTCGTCGAGATCTTTGAGGATTTTCACGTCGCGGGTGGTGGACATACCGCTGCCATAGCTGGATGCCGTCATAAAATCGACTTCGTGCGGAACCTGTACTTCACGGCACAGGTCAGCCATGAACATGAACGAACCGCGCAGCAGACCGACTAACACCATTTCGCTGCCGCTGTCCTTATAACGCTCGTTAATCAGACCACCCAGTTCAGCGATACGCGCCTTGATCTCCGCTTCCGGGATCATCACTTCAACAGTATGTTTCATTTAACTAACCACATGATTTTAAATGTAAATCACTCAACCCGTTAACCCAGAGCCGCGAGGTTGATCAGCAAGCGAGAAAGTATACCAGCAAAACGATTGGCGCGGCTAATTCGATAATAAAGCTCAATTTGTGATTTCGATCACACTTGTTAAATCCTATAATGAAATGAAAGCAATAATTAACAAACAAATGGACACTCTTCTATGGCTGAAACAAATCATCAACGTCCAGGGCTGCTTGGAAGGCTAACCGCCCTCTTCGCGGCGTTCTGCGGCTTGTATCTTCTGATTGGCGGCATATGGCTGGTCGCGATTGGGGGTTCCTGGTATTACCCTATCGCTGGCCTGGTGATGCTGGGCATTACGGCACAGCTCTGGCGTGCTAAGCGTTCAGCGTTGTGGCTTTACGCCGTACTGCTGCTGGCAACCATGGTGTGGGGCGTGTGGGAAGTCGGCTTTGACTTCTGGGCGCTGACGCCGCGTAGCGACGTACTGGTTATCTTCGGCGTCTGGCTGATTTTGCCATTCGTCTGGCGCCGTCTGGTGGTACCATCGAGCGGAGCCGTCGCGGCGCTGGTCGTCGCGCTGGTTATCAGCGCCGGTATCCTGACCTGGGCCGGTTTCCATGATCCGCAGGAAGTGAACGGCACGCTGAGCGCAGATGCGACACCAGCACAGCCAATCTCTCAGGTTGCCGATCAAGACTGGCCAGCCTATGGCCGTAACCAGGAAGGTCAGCGCTTCTCGCCGCTGAAGCAGATTAACGCCGACAACGTGCATAATCTGAAAGAAGCTTGGGTATTCCGTACCGGCGACCTCAAGCAGCCAAACGATCCGGGTGAAATCACCAACGAAGTCACCCCTATCAAGATTGGCGATATGCTCTACCTCTGTACTGCTCACCAGCGCGTGTTTGCTCTGGACGCAGCGACCGGTAAAGAGAAATGGCACTTTGACCCACAGCTCGGCACCGACCCAAGCTTCCAGCACGTGACCTGCCGTGGCGTGTCTTACCATGAAGCCACCGCCGAGAACGCGTCTCCTGACGTGGTTGCCGACTGTCCGCGCCGCATTATCCTGCCGGTGAACGATGGCCGTATCTTTGCCCTCAACGCCGACACCGGTAAGATGTGCGAGAGCTTTGCTAACAAAGGCATTCTCAACCTGCAAACCGATATGCCGGTCACCACGCCGGGCATGTACGAGCCCACTTCACCGCCGATTATCACCGATAAAGTTATCGTGATTGCCGGTGCGGTCACCGATAACTTCTCTACCCGTGAGCCATCCGGCGTTATCCGCGGCTTTGACGTTAACAGCGGTAAACTGCTGTGGGCCTTTGACCCGGGCGCGAAAGATCCGAATGCACTTCTAGGCGAAGGCCAGCACTACACCTTTAACTCGCCGAACTCTTGGGCTCCAGCGGCCTATGATGCGAAGCTGGATCTGGTGTATCTGCCAATGGGCGTCACCACGCCGGATATCTGGGGCGGTAACCGTACGCCAGAGCAGGAACGCTACGCGAGCTCAATTGTGGCGCTGAATGCGACCACCGGTAAGCTTGCCTGGAGCTACCAGACCGTTCACCACGATCTGTGGGATATGGATATGCCGTCCCAGCCGACGCTGGCGGACATCACCGTTAACGGTAAGACAGTGCCGGTCATCTACGCACCAGCGAAAACCGGTAACATCTTCGTGCTCGACCGTCGTAACGGCGAGCTGGTTGTGCCGGCACCGGAAAAACCGGTTCCACAAGGTGCAGCCAAAGGCGACTACGTCACCAAAACCCAGCCGTTCTCCGATCTGAGCTTCCGTCCGAAGAAAGATCTGACCGGTGCGGACATGTGGGGCGCCACCATGTTCGACCAACTGGTGTGCCGCGTGATGTTCCACAAACTGCGCTATGAAGGCATCTTCACCCCGCCGTCCGAGCAGGGCACGCTGGTGTTCCCGGGTAACCTCGGGATGTTCGAATGGGGCGGTATCTCCGTCGACCCTAATCGTCAGGTAGCCATCGCCAACCCAATGGCGCTGCCGTTCGTGTCGAAGCTGATTCCGCGCGGTCCAGGCAACCCGATGGAGCCGCCGAAAGACGCTAAGTCTAGCGGTACCGAGTCCGGTATTCAGCCACAGTATGGCGTGCCGTTTGGCGTGACGCTGAACGCGTTCCTGTCACCGTTTGGTCTGCCATGCAAGCAGCCAGCCTGGGGTTATATCTCTGCGCTGGATCTGAAAACCAACGAAGTGGTGTGGAAAAAACGTCTGGGTACGCCGCAGGATAGCCTGCCGTTCCCACTGCCGGTTCCGCTGCCGTTCAATATGGGTATGCCGATGCTGGGTGGCCCAATTTCAACGGCAGGTAACGTGCTGTTTATCGCGGCAACCGCCGATAACTACCTGCGCGCCTACAACATGAGCAACGGTGAAAAACTGTGGCAGGGTCGTCTGCCAGCAGGCGGTCAGGCAACGCCGATGACCTATGAGGTGAATGGCAAGCAGTACGTGGTCATTTCCGCAGGCGGTCACGGATCGTTTGGCACGAAGATGGGTGATTATATCGTCGCCTATGCGTTACCAGACGACGCGAAGTAAACGTTAGCGCCGACCCCGGGGTCGGCGCTAACGCCTCGCCCGGGCTACGAATGTTGTGGCCCGGCTGATTTACTTATCAAACTTAATCGACAGCAGCGAAGCCCTGGCCACATCCTTATACTGCCCTTCCAAATCTTTGGTCATATTAAACGCGGCCTGCACGGCCTTATCGTTTTCCGACGTCACCAGCAGCATATTCAGAATTTCAGTATCCGGCGCCTGAGAGCGGAAGGTAATCAACCACGCTTTATGCCCGTCTACCGTCACGGCTTCCGCCTTCGGCTTGAAGTTTTTCAGCATGTTCAGCGTCGCATCCTTTGCCACGTCGAGCTTGCCTGCGGGCAGCGCATGGCGACCGTTACTGAGGCCTAAGGACGCTTTACCGCGCTCGTCGCCATAAATGACCTGCGGGCGATTTTCAGAAGGGTATTTAATTTTCGCCATGTCGTCGGACATTGGCGTGAGCGTCTGCGGGATCTCAATGCTCAGCTTTAACTCAGGAATATCTTTCCGTTCCATCTTCATGTCAGCGTGCGCCGATGCCGCCACCAGCATGACAAAAGAGGCTGCCAGGACCTTACCAAAGATAGCCATTCTTACCTCGTGATTAATGGTTAACCACAGGAGTATAGCCATAACATTCGCTGAATGTTATGGCAGAAATCTGTTTCTATCCCAAAGAGTTACCGGATAGCGGGGCCGCTATCCGGTGGCAGGTTAAACGGTAAAGCCGAGCATCATGCCGGTATCTTCATGCTCCAGCAGATGGCAGTGCGCCATATAGGCCTGCTCTTTCGGCGCGCTATGGTCAAACTTCACCAGCACCTCGCTGACGCCGCCTTCAACGCGCACCGTGTCCTTCCAACCTGCGCGATGCGCCGCCGGTGACTGACCGTTCTCACGCAGTATGCGGAACTGAGTACCGTGGATGTGGAACGGGTGCAGCATCATGTCGCCCTCACCCGAAATCACCCAGCGCTCATACTGCCCTTTGGCGGCAGCGAACATCGGCACGTTCATATCGAACGCTTTGCCGTTGATACGGTTCGCGTTATGGAAATCGAACCCACCGTCGCCGTGGTGCATATTGCCCATCCCGCCGTGGTCCATTTTCATTCCACCGTGGCCCATCATGCTGCCGTGATCCATGCCGCCCATCGCCTGATTGCCATACTTCTGCATCAACGCCTGCATGCCCATCATATCGAGCATCGGGTCCATTGAGAGCTGGAGCTTGCGCTCGGTCAACCCATCCAGCGACGGCAGCGCAGGCATTGCTACGAGTGTATCCGGCAGCGTTGCTGACCCCGGGATGCCGATAGGCTGAACATGCAGTACTGGCACCGCGTTATCGAACGGCGCGACGGCCATACCCATCTGCGTCACCGGGAGGGTCAGGAGATCGAACGGTTTGCCGTCGCGGGCATCCACCAGCACTTCAAAACGTTCGCCCATCAGCATCGGCAGTTCACTGACTTTCACCGGCTCGGCCAGCAGTCCGCCGTCGCTGGCGACGACATACATTGGACGCTTATCGCTAGTCGCGATATTCAGAGAACGCGCGTTACAGCCGTTCAACAGACGCAGGCGCAGCCAGCCTCTTGGTGGCGTATGCTGCGGGTAGGTCACGCCGTTGGTCAGCAGCGTATCGCCAAACCAGCCCACCGCCGCGCTCATGACGTCCAGCTGATAGTCAATCTCCCCGGCGGCGGTAAATTTCTTGTCCTGCATGATCACCGGCACATCGTCGATGCCCCACTGTTTAGGCAACATCAGCTTCTGGCTATCCTCATCTTCGATAAGTACCAGACCCGCGAGCCCCATCGCCACCTGATACCCGGTTTTACCGTGTTGATGTGGATGGAACCAGCAGGTTGCCGCGCGCTGAGTTGGTGTAAACGTGACGGTTCGGCTGCCGCCCGGTTGGATAACCCCCTGAGGACCACCGTCAACGTCACCCGGCACTTCCAGACCGTGCCAGTGCACGGTGGTCGCCTCCGGCAGGGTGTTGTTAATTTTTACCGTAATGGGTTTGCCCTGTTGCAGCTGGATAGCCGGCCCTAACAGGCTGCCGTTGTAGCCCCAGGTGGTCGCCGTTTTTCCAGCGAATTGCGTCTTTCCGGCCTGAACCGTCAGCAAGATCTGATTATTCGCGTCGGCGGCGAGTAAAGGAGGAATGGGAAGCATGGTGCGCTCGGCGGCGAATACCGCACGGCTCCATAGAGGCAAGGCGCTGGCAACGCCGATAGCGGCGCTGAGTTTGATAAAATCACGACGATGCATCGTTACATCCTTTTCGGCTTCTGGTGATTAATTGAGCTTAAACCCTACCCCTGCGGGAAGGTCAAGCAGAAAGCTTTAAGAAAGCCTCCCGCCGCTTCTGGAAGTATGTTAACGTTGAATATCGACGATGTAAGGTAGAAGAAATGAAGACGTTTTTCCGAACGGTACTGCTTGGATCGCTGCTGGCGATGTCCAGTTCCAGTTATGCTTTAAGCGAGTCTGAAGCAGAAGATATGGCCGATCTCACGGCGGTATTTGTCTTCCTGAAAAACGACTGTGGTTACCAGAATCTACCGAACACGCAAATTCGTCGCGCATTGGTCTTTTTTGCCCAGCAAAACCAGTGGGATCTCAGCAACTACGATACCTTTAACATGAAGGCGCTGGGTGAAGACAGCTACCGCGATCTCAGCGGCATCGGTATTCCTACCTCGAAGAAGTGTAAAGCGCTGGCTCGCGACTCGTTGAGCCTGCTGGCCTACGTGAAGTAATGCACGTCGCGGAGCCCACAGGCTCCGCATCCGTTAGCGCTGCTTTAAAAACTCGCGATAGGCGGTAACGACCTGCAAAAAGTCCTCAACGCCGCACAGCGACAAGCTCTCTTCATCGTAGTAGCTCATCCCCTCTTCCATCTCATCGCCGGAAATCTCCAGCTGATTGGCGCGAATCATCACTTCTTCGCCGTCCAGCCACAGGGTGTATTCATGCCCGGCGCGCTGCCATGAGCGTTCGCTGCCTTTGACGGTACGTGCAGCCTGTTCGACTTCGTCCAGGAGTGAGAGGTTGTCTTTGACCTCTTCATTAAACCAGTGACCGACCACTTCGTGGCCCATCGACATACGTACTTTTACCCCTCCGGTAACGTCACGCAGAAATTCATAATCCATAATCTGTTCCTCTACAAAGGCAATGCGTCACCGCTGCATTGTACCTATAGGTAATTATCGCAGTCCCAAGGAATAAAAAAAGCGTAGCGGCGGGAGGAATGGAAAATAAAAAAGGCGAGAGTTCAAACTCTCGCCTTTATTAGTAGCCCGCCCAAGCGCAGCTCCCGGAGTCGGCGCTAACGCACCTCGTCCGGGCTACATTCTTATACTGCGGTCTGGAAGATGACGCCGTCCGCTTTCTCGGTGTACTGAGAGAGCTGGTCGAAGTTCAGGTAACGGTAGGTATCCACCGCCGTCTTATCTACCTGAGCCACGAAGGTCTGATACTCTTCCGGAGTTGGCAGCTTACCGATCAGCGCCGAAACCGCCGCCAGCTCTGCGGAAGCCAGGAAGACGTTCGCGCCGGTACCTAAACGGTTCGGGAAGTTACGGGTTGAGGTCGAAACGACCGTCGCACCGTCCGCTACGCGCGCCTGGTTACCCATGCACAGGGAACAGCCAGGGATCTCGATACGCGCACCGCTCTTACCGAACACGCTGTAGTAACCTTCTTCGGTCAACTGAGCGGCGTCCATACGGGTTGGCGGAGCCACCCACAGGCGGGTCGGCAGTTGGCCTTTGTGGTTGTCCAGCAGCTTACCGGCAGCACGGAAGTGGCCGATGTTGGTCATGCAGGAACCGATGAACACTTCGTCGATCTTCTCACCCTGCACGTCAGACAGCAGACGCGCATCGTCCGGATCGTTTGGCGCACAAAGGATTGGCTCTTTAATGTCAGCCAGATCGATGTCGATCACCGCCGCGTATTCTGCGTCAGCATCCGCTTCCAGCAGCTGCGGATCCGCCAGCCATTTTTCCATGCCCTGTACACGACGTTCCAGCGTACGACGGTCGCCGTAGCCTTCCGCGATCATCCACTTCAGCAGAACGATGTTAGAGGTCAGGTACTCAACGATTGGCTCTTTGTTCAGCTTGATGGTACAGCCCGCAGCGGAACGCTCTGCGGAGGCATCTGTCAGCTCGAACGCCTGCTCAACTTTGAGATCCGGCAGACCTTCGATTTCCAGGATGCGACCAGAGAAGATGTTTTTCTTACCTTTCTTCTCAACGGTCAGCAGACCCTGGCGAATCGCATACAGCGGGATCGCATGAACCAGGTCACGCAGAGTGATACCCGGCTGCATTTTGCCTTTGAAGCGCACCAGTACGGATTCTGGCATATCCAGCGGCATCACACCGGTCGCAGCAGCAAACGCCACCAGACCAGAACCTGCCGGGAAGGAGATACCGATTGGGAAACGGGTATGGGAGTCACCGCCGGTACCCACGGTATCTGGCAACAGCATACGGTTCAGCCAGGAGTGGATAACGCCGTCGCCCGGACGCAGGGAGACGCCGCCACGGTTCATAATGAAGTCTGGCAGCGTGTGGTGCGTGGTCACGTCAACCGGCTTCGGATACGCGGCCGTGTGACAGAAGGACTGCATCACCAGGTCAGAAGAGAAGCCCAGGCACGCCAGGTCTTTCAGTTCGTCACGGGTCATTGGGCCGGTGGTATCCTGAGAACCTACGGAGGTCATCTTCGGTTCGCAGTACGCGCCCGGACGGATACCTTTCACACCACAGGCGCGGCCAACCATTTTCTGTGCCAGAGAGAAACCGCGGCTGCTTTCCGCCACGTCTTTCGCCTGACGGAATACATCGCTATGCGGCAGACCCAGCGCTTCACGCGCTTTGGTAGTCAGGCCACGGCCGATAATCAGCGGGATACGGCCACCGGCACGCACTTCGTCGATCAGCACGTCGGTCTTCAGCTCGAAGGTCGCCAGCAGTTCGCCGGTTTCGTGGTTACGCACTTCACCTTTGAACGGGTAAACGTCAATCACGTCGCCCATATTCAGGTTAGAAACATCAACTTCAATTGGCAGTGCGCCTGCATCTTCCATGGTGTTGAAGAAGATAGGGGCAATTTTGCCGCCGAGGCACAGGCCGCCGCCGCGTTTGTTCGGTACATGAGGGATATCGTCACCCATGAACCACAGTACGGAGTTGGTTGCGGATTTACGGGAAGAACCGGTACCCACAACGTCGCCGACGTAGGCCAGCGGGAAACCTTTCTGCTGCAGGGCTTCGATCTGTTTGATCGGGCCAACGGCACCCGGCTGATCCGGGTCAATGCCTTCACGGGCGTTTTTCAGCATCGCCAGCGCGTGCAGAGGGATATCCGGGCGAGACCAGGCATCCGGCGCCGGAGACAGGTCATCAGTGTTGGTTTCACCGGTTACTTTGAACACGGTAACGGTGATTTTATCTGCCAACGCAGGGCGGTTCAGGAACCATTCGGCATCGGCCCAGGACTGAACAACCTGCTTAGCATAAGCATTGCCCGCTTTGGCTTTCTCTTCTACGTCATAGAAGTTATCGAACATCAGCAGGGTGTGGGACAGCGCTTTGGCAGCAATCGGTGCCAGTTTCGCATCGTCCAGCGCATCGATCAGCGGATGGATGTTGTAACCACCCTGCATGGTGCCTAACAGTTCGATGGCTTTTTCTGGGGTAACCAGTGGGGAAGTGGCTTCGCCTTTCGCGACAGCGGCGAGGAAACCCGCTTTGACGTAGGCGGCTTCATCAACGCCCGGCGGTACACGGTTGGTTAACAGGTCTAACAGGAATTCTTCTTCGCCAGCAGGCGGATTCTTCAGCAGCTCAACCAGCGCGGCCATTTGGGTAGCATCTAAGGGTTTAGCAACAATCCCTTCGGCGGCACGCTCAGCTACGTGCTCACGGTATTCTTTTAGCACGACGGTATCTCCTCGCTCTCATTGTCATATGCGGTCGGCGATCTCTTCACGCTCCTGTGAGACAGCAGTTTGTAGGGTAAAAGCCCGGTACCGCGAGGCCAGCATAGCAGGATTTCAGAAGGGTGTTAATCTGTTTACAAAAAAGCAACATTAAATATTTGCTGAATCGTTAATGTTGATATAACAGATTAAAAAAAGCCGTTTTACGATGAAAAAAAACCATCGAATGGGCGGGGTATTAAACATTTTGTTATGAAAGTATGACAACTAAGAGGATGAAAAACGGGCGATACTGACGCCGAGGCTCGATTATTTTGTCCTCTTTCTGGCAGTGTAAACTCTTGTCAGATTTCCCTCCCCACCGCAAAAATCCCTGCTTTAATCAAAAAATAAACAATAGCCTCATTATACTCGCGGCATATCCGACCCTCTGTTACGGACTGTGTAGTTCCCTGGAGAACCACCATGACTTTGCCCTTTAAGCCTCACTATATTGCGCTTATCTGCAGCGCCGGGCTGCTCGCAGCCGCCGGTACGCTGTACGTCAAAAGCCGGGAGCCCGTCACGCCTGACGCGCCGCCTGCGGTTGCGGTAACGGCACCTGAAGCTGCCCCTGCCCCGGTCACCTACACCACCGCCCAAATTACGCAGTGGGTAGCCCCTATCGCACTGTACCCGGACCCGCTGCTGTCGCAGGTGCTGATGGCTTCAACCTATCCGGATAGCGTGACGCAGGCAGTACAGTGGTCGAAAGACCATCCCGGCCAGCAGGGCGATGCGGCGGTAAAAGCCGTGGCGAATCAACCGTGGGATGCCAGCGTGAAATCGCTGGTCGCCTTCCCGCAGTTGACAGGCATGATGGGTGAAGATCCGCAGTGGGTGACCAACCTCGGTAACGCATTTCTGGCGCAACCGCAGGACGTGATGGATGCGGTGCAGAAACTGCGCCAGCTCGCCCAGCAGACCGGCTCGCTGAAATCGACGCCGCAGCAGACGGTCACCACGACTAAACGCGCGGCCTCACCGACCTCTACCCATGCCACCAACAGCGCGCCGACGGTTATCAAGATTGAGCCGAGCAACCCGCAGGTGGTCTACGTGCCGAACTACAACCCGACGGTGGTTTACGGCAGCAGCTGGCCATACACCTCCGCGCCGCCGGTCTATCTGCCGCCGCCTCCGGGGGAGCAGTTTGCCGACAGCTTTGTGCGCGGCTTCGGCTATAGCCTTGGTGTAGCAACCACCTATGCGATTTTCAGTAATATCGATTGGGATGATGACGACCATCATCATCACGACGATGATCATCATGACGATCATTATGACGATCACGGCGGCCATCCACCGGGCTATCAGCATAATGGCGATAACATCAACATTAACGTGAACAACTTCAACAAGATAAGCGGGCAAAATATCAGCGGGCAGACGATGGGCTGGCAGCACAACCCGGCGTATCGCGGCAACACGCCGTACCCGAATAACAGCGTGGCGCAACGGTTCCATCAGACCAACGTCGCGGGTGGACTGAGCGCCACCCATCAGACGCCAGCGTTGGTTGCCCCCCATCAAACGGAGGCCGTTGGCGGGCTAAGCGCCACTCAGCATGCACAGCCTAACCGCGACAGCCAGCGCCAGGCGGCGATGTCGCAACTGCAGCAGCGTACGCATACCGGTGGAACCAGCGCCAGTCCCGTATGGCAAGGTTCACGTGATGCTCAGCGCCGCGCGGCCAAGCAGCAGTGGAATCAATCCGCGCAGCGCAATAACTTCCGCGGCTACGACGCCCCAACCAGCCGAACGCCGAGCCACTCGGTTTCGCAGCGCGCCGCTGCACAGCAGCGTATTCAACAGTCGCATCCGCAGTTGAATACGACCCAGCACCAGAATCTGCAAACGCATGAGCGACTCAACGGCCAGAAGCCACACCTCAATGCCGGAATGATGGGCCAGAACAGCGCGCTGCGCGCCAACGGCGGCAGTCTGCATAACACGGCGCTCAGCGGCAATGAAAGCCGCGCACCGTCATGGCAAGCGCAGCAGTCTCGCGGGTTACAGAGCCGCCATGCTTCCGGCCTTGGCGCTGAGCAGCATAATGGCGGTATTGCCGCCGGGCACCATGAGTTCCGTCGGCGCTAAAGGAGAATGTGATGAAAAAGCAGATACAGATAGCGCTGCTGGCGCTGGCGATGTCACCACTGATGGCGCTGGCGCAGCAGACCTTCGCCACCCCGGACCAGGCCGCTAGCGCGCTGGTCAACGCGGTCACGCAGAAAAACGATGCTGAGCTGGATAAGCTACTCGGCGATAACTGGCAGCAGTTCTTACCCCCCGATGGTGTTGATCAGGATGCCGTCGATCGTTTCCTGCGCGATTGGCAGATGAGTCACCGGATCGTCAATCAAGGTAATACCGCCTGGCTGGACGTCGGCAATGACGGTTGGCGATTGCCTATTCCCATGGAAAAAAATGCCGATGGATGGGAGTTCAACATGG
Source organism: Kluyvera chengduensis (assembly GCF_044197065.1). Taxonomy (NCBI): domain Bacteria; kingdom Pseudomonadati; phylum Pseudomonadota; class Gammaproteobacteria; order Enterobacterales; family Enterobacteriaceae; genus Kluyvera; species Kluyvera chengduensis. Next base: position 232,904 of record NZ_JBIQOI010000006.1, on the reverse strand, counting down.
CCGCGGGGAAAGAGGAGATTCTGACTCGTGCCATCGGGCGTAACGAACTGTCAGCCATTGAGGCGATGCACGCCTACGTGGATGCCCAGCAGGACTACTACCAGTTGAACCACGCCTGGGCGCAGAAAATTATCAGTAGCGAAGGAAAAAAAGATGGCCTCTACTGGCCTATCGCGCCGGGAGAAACGCCAAGCCCCTTAGGGCCAAACTTTAGCCCAGCGGTGCCTGGGGAAGGCTATCATGGCTACCATTTCCGCATTCTGCCTGAGGGCGACAAAGGCGACGTTGCCTTACTCGCCTGGCCCGTTGAGTGGGGACAAACCGGCGTGATGAGCTTTATGGTGGATCAAAACGATCGCGTTTATGAAGCCAACCTCGGCGCTGAGTCTGAACAGAAAGCGCAGGCGATTAGCCACTTTGACCCCGATGCCAGCGCGGGCTGGCAGGCGGTTGCGGAGTAAAAAAATGCCCGACGGCGTCTGCACGCTGCCGGGCACTTTTCACACATCGATACCGTGAACTTAGCCCTGGTGCGGCATCAGTTCAGGGTGACCTTGTACCGCTGGCTTGCTGCTGGTCAGCGCGGCTTCATCGGCGCTGATGCTGCCGGAGTTATCAGCCCACACCCCTTCCTGCGTTTTTGTTACCTGCTGATGCTCAGCGTTCAGGTTCTGACCCATCGCGGCAATGTGCGTACTTTCTGTACCACCGCTGTTATCAGCCCACGGGATCGTCGCATCGCTCGCAAAAGCCATACCTGAAACCAGCGTTGCAGCTAAGGCTGCTGTCGTCAGAAACATTTTCATCGTCTTAAACCTTAATTTATTAGCCTGCTATCAGTTTACACCGTGATTATTATTCAAATTGCGGCAAGCTATAACAGAACATTTCCGGATAATTGGGGAATGAGAGAATGAAGGTGCCGAAAACAGAGCAATAGCGTCGGAAAACGGTAACCCGCTTCGCAAACTTTGCTACGGTTTGACATAATTCGTTGACAGAAAGCATAAAAAAAAGCGGCCGTTAAGCCGCTTTTTTCTAGGGTAGCCCGGACGAGGCGTTAGCCGACTCCGGGAAGACCGTGCGTGCCCCGGCGTCGCTATGCTCGCCGGACTACGGGTCAGAAGATTACTTCTTCTTCGCTTTCGCGTTTGGCAGGTCGGTAATGCTACCTTCAAAGATTTCTGCTGCCAGGCCAACAGACTCGTGCAGAGTCGGGTGAGCGTGGATGGTCAGCGCGATATCTTCAGCATCACAACCCATTTCGATAGCCAGACCGATTTCACCCAGCAGCTCGCCGCCGTTGGTACCGACAATCGCACCACCGATAACACGGTGAGATTCTTTGTCGAAGATCAGTTTGGTCATACCGTCTGCGCAGTCGGAAGCGATAGCACGGCCAGAAGCTGCCCACGGGAAGGTGGCGGTTTCATAGCTGATGCCTTTCTCTTTCGCTTCTTTCTCAGTCAGACCAACCCAGGCAACTTCCGGATCGGTATACGCAATGGATGGAATCACTTTCGGATCGAAGTAGTGTTTCTGACCTGCGATAACTTCAGCAGCAACGTGGCCTTCGTGAACACCTTTGTGCGCCAGCATAGGCTGACCGACGATATCGCCGATAGCAAAGATGTGCGGTACGTTGGTACGCAGCTGTTTGTCGACATGGATGAAGCCACGGTCGTCAACTTCTACGCCAGCTTTGCCCGCGTCGAGGTTTTTACCGTTCGGTACACGACCGATAGCCACCAGCACGGCGTCATAACGCTGTGCTTCTGCAGGGGCTTTTTTGCCTTCCATGGAAACATAGATACCGTCTTCTTTTGCTTCAACGGCGGTCACTTTGGTTTCCAGCATCAGGTTGAATTTCTTGCTGATGCGTTTGGTGAAGACTTTAACGATGTCTTTGTCTGCAGCCGGGATAACCTGGTCGAACATTTCAACCACGTCAATCTCTGAACCCAGCGCATGGTACACGGTACCCATTTCCAGACCGATGATACCACCGCCCATGACCAGCAGGCGTTTTGGCACTTCTTTCAGTTCCAGGGCGTCTGTGGAGTCCCAAACGCGTGGATCTTCATGTGGAATGAATGGCAGTTCAATCGGACGGGAACCCGCCGCGATGATAGCGTTGTCGAAGTTGATCACGGTTTTGCCGTTCTCGCCTTCCACTTCCAGGGTGTTTGCCCCGGTGAATTTACCCAGACCGTTTACCACTTTCACTTTACGGCCTTTCGCCATACCAGCCAGACCGCCGGTCAGTTGAGTGATAACTTTCTCTTTCCAGGTACGAATTTTGTCGATATCGGTTTTCGGCTCGCCGAAGACGATACCGTGTTCAGCCAGCGATTTGGCTTCTTCGATAACTTTTGCAACGTGCAGCAGTGCTTTAGAAGGGATACAGCCAACGTTCAGACAAACACCACCGAGGGTGCTGTAACGTTCTACGATTACGGTTTCCAGACCTAAATCAGCGCAACGGAATGCAGCAGAGTAGCCCGCAGGACCTGCCCCAAGTACCACGACCTGAGTTTTAATTTCAGTACTCATCATGACCTCTATCATTTGTATCCGGCGGTCTGACGTTATAGTTATTACGCCCATCATCCACCGGGACGTTCTATCCGCGTGTATTTTACAAAATTGTTAACAATTTTTAAACAACAAACGGCAAACGATTTTGTCCTTTGTTGCTGATAACCCCAAATCATCCTGAGGTTATCAGAAAAAAGCCGGCCGTCAGGCCGGCTTTTTATTACATCACCAGGCGGCGAATGTCGGACAGCATGTTGTTGATGATGGTGATAAAGCGCGCACCATCAGCACCATCGATCACGCGGTGGTCGAAGGAAAGAGAAATTGGCATCATCAGACGCGGCATAAACTCTTTACCGTTCCACACTGGCTCCATAGAGGACTTGGAGACACCGAGGATCGCCACTTCCGGCGCGTTAACAATCGGCGCGAAGTGGGTAGTACCCAGGCCGCCGATGCTGGAGATGGTGAAGCAACCGCCCTGCATTTCGCCAGCAGTCAGCTTACCGTCACGCGCTTTCTTAGAGATCACAGTCAGTTCACGGGACAGCTCGGTAATGCTCTTCTTGTTCACGTCTTTGAAGACTGGAACAACCAGACCATTTGGCGTATCAACCGCAACACCGATGTTGATGTATTTCTTCAGGGTCAGGCGCTGACCATCTTCAGACAGAGAGCTGTTGAAGCGCGGCATCTGTTCCAGAGCGGCAGCAACGGCTTTCATGATGAAGACCACTGGGGTGAATTTCACGTCCAGTTTACGTTTTTCAGCTTCGGCGTTCTGCTGTTTACGGAACGCTTCCAGATCGGTGATATCGGTCTTATCGAAGTGAGTAACGTGCGGGATCATCACCCAGTTACGGCTCAGGTTAGCACCAGAGATTTTCTGGATACGGCCCAGTTCCACTTCTTCGATTTCACCAAACTTGCTGAAGTCGACTTTCGGCCAAGGCAGCATGCCCGGGATACCGCCGCCAGCGGCAGCCGCTGGTGCAGCTTCAGCGCGTTTAACGGCTTCTTTCACGTAAGCCTGAACGTCTTCGCGCAGGATACGGCCTTTACGACCCGTGCCCTTCACTTTCGCCAGGTTAACGCCGAACTCGCGCGCCAGGCGACGAATCAGCGGAGTCGCGTGAACGTAAGCGTCGTTCTCAGCGAATTCAGTTTTACCTTCAGCCTTCGCAGCCGGTGCTGCAGCTGGTTTAGCAGCCTGAGCCGGTGCAGCAGCAGGGGCTGGAGCCGCAGCTGCTGGAGCGGCAGCTGGTGCTGCGCCTTCCACTTCGAAGACCATAATCAGGGAGCCGGTAGACACTTTGTCGCCGGTGCTGATTTTGATTTCTTTCACGGTACCCGCGAACGGAGCCGGAACTTCCATAGAGGCTTTGTCGCCTTCTACGGTGATCAGTGACTGCTCAGCGGCAACTTTGTCGCCCACTTTCACCATCACTTCGGTCACTTCAACTTCGTCACCGCCGATATCCGGAACGTGAACGTCTTTCGCGCCCGCTGCTGCTGCCGGAGCCGCTGCAGCTGGAGCTGCTGCCTGCGCCGGAGCGGCCGCTGGGGCTGCGCCCGCCACTTCGAATACCATGATCAGGGAACCGGTAGACACTTTGTCGCCAGTGTTCACTTTGATCTCTTTCACGGTACCGGCGAACGGTGCCGGAACTTCCATAGAGGCTTTGTCGCCTTCTACGGTGATCAGAGACTGCTCAGCGGTCACGGTGTCGCCCACTTTAACCAGAATCTCAGTGACTTCTACTTCGTCACCGCCGATGTCTGGAACGTGTACGTCTTTTGCCGCCGCCGCAGCAGGTGCTGCCGCTGGAGCTGCTTCTTTCTTCTCTTCTGCCTTAGCAGGTGCAGCTGCTGCTGCACCGTCGGCGGAATCGAAAATCATGATCAGTTTACCGGTCTCAGTTTTGTCGCCAACAGAGACTTTAATCTCTTTAACGATACCAGCCTGAGGAGACGGAACTTCCATAGAGGCTTTGTCGCCTTCTACGGTGATCAGCGACTGTTCAACGTCAACTTTGTCGCCTACTTTGACCAGGATCTCGGTGATTTCAACTTCATCAGCCCCGATGTCCGGTACATTGATTTCGATAGCCATTATTCTTTTACCTCTTACGCCAGACGCGGGTTAACTTTTTCTGCATCGATGTTGAATTTGGTAATTGCTTCCGCAACCACTTTCTTATCGATTTCGCCACGTTTAGCCAGTTCGCCCAGTGCCGCTACTACCACGTAGGAAGCATCAACTTCGAAGTGGTGACGCAGGTTTTCACGGCTGTCAGAGCGGCCAAAGCCGTCGGTACCCAGTACGCGGTAATCATCAGCCGGTACATAAGTACGAACCTGCTCAGCAAACAGTTTCATATAGTCGGTGGAGGCTACCGCTGGCGCGTCGTTCATCACCTGAGCGATGTAAGGCACGCGTGGAGTTTCCATTGGGTGCAGCATGTTCCAACGCTCACAGTCCTGACCATCACGCGCCAGTTCAGTGAAGGAGGTTACGCTGTACACATCGGAGCCAACGCCGTAGTCGTTCGCCAGGATCTGCGCTGCTTCACGTACGTGACGCAGGATAGAACCGGAGCCCAGCAGCTGAACTTTACCTTTGCTACCTTCGATGGTTTCGAGTTTGTAGATACCTTTACGGATACCTTCCTCGGCACCTGCTGGCATTGCCGGCATGTGGTAGTTTTCGTTCAGCGTGGTGATGTAGTAGTAAACGTTCTCTTGTTTCTCACCGTACATGCGCTCCAGACCATCGTGCATGATGACCGCAACTTCGTACGCGTAAGATGGATCGTAAGAGATACAGTTCGGGATAGTCAGAGACTGAATATGGCTGTGACCATCTTCGTGCTGCAGACCTTCGCCGTTCAGCGTCGTACGACCGGAAGTACCACCTACCAGGAAGCCGCGAGCCTGCTGGTCGCCGGCCTGCCAGCACAGGTCACCGATACGCTGGAACCCGAACATGGAGTAGTAGATGTAGAACGGAATCATCGGCAGGTTGTTGGTGCTGTAAGAGGTCGCAGCCGCCAGCCAGGATGCACCAGCACCCAGTTCGTTGATACCTTCCTGCAGAATCTGGCCTTTCTCGTCTTCTTTGTAGTATGCAACCTGCTCGCGGTCCTGAGGGGTGTACTGCTGACCGTTCGGGCTGTAGATACCAATCTGACGGAACAGACCTTCCATACCAAAGGTACGCGCTTCATCGGCGATGATCGGCACGAGGCGGTCTTTGATGGATTTGTTCTTCAGCATCACGTTCAGAGCACGTACGAACGCGATAGTGGTAGAGATCTCTTTGTTCTGCTCTTCCAGCAGCGGGCCGAAATCTTCCAGGGTCGGCAGCTCAAGCTTCTCATCGAAGTTAGGCTGACGGCTTGGCAGGTAGCCGTGCAGTTTTTCACGCTGGGCGTGCAGATAGGTGTGTTCTTCAGAACCTTCCGGGAAGGTAATGTAAGACAGTTTTTCAACCTGCTCGTCGGTCACAGGAACGTTGAAACGGTCGCGGATATAGCGCACGCCGTCCATGTTCATTTTCTTAACCTGGTGAGCGATGTTTTTACCTTCAGCGGTGTCACCCATGCCGTAACCTTTAATGGTATGGGCGAGGATTACGGTTGCTTTGCCTTTGGTTTCCTGCGCTTTTTTCAATGCAGCGAAGACTTTCTTCGGATCGTGACCACCACGGTTCAGTGCCCAGATCTGCTCGTCAGTCCAGTCGGCAACCAGCGCTGCGGTTTCTGGATATTTACCGAAGAAGTGCTCACGTACGTAGGCGCCGTCTTTGGATTTGAAGGTCTGGTAGTCACCGTCAACGGTTTCGTTCATCAGCTGGATCAGTTTACCGCTGGTGTCTTTACGCAGCAGTTCATCCCAACGACCGCCCCAGATAACCTTGATAACGTTCCAGCCAGCACCCGCGAAGATACCTTCCAGTTCGTTAATGATTTTGCCATTACCGGTAACCGGGCCATCAAGACGCTGCAGGTTACAGTTGATAACAAAGACCAGGTTGTCCAGTTTTTCACGGGTCGCGATGGTGATCGCACCTTTAGATTCTGGCTCATCCATCTCGCCGTCGCCCAGGAAGGCATAAACGGTTTGTTTGGAGGTGTCTTTCAGACCACGGTGTTCCAGATATTTCAGGAACTTAGCCTGATAGATAGCACCGATTGGACCCAGACCCATAGAGACGGTCGGGAACTGCCAGAAGGTTGGCATCAGTTTCGGGTGCGGGTAAGAAGACAGACCTTTACCGTGAACTTCCTGACGGAAGTTGTTCATCTGCTCTTCGGTCAGACGACCTTCCAGGAACGCACGTGCGTAGACGCCCGGAGAGATGTGACCCTGGAAGTAAACCAGGTCGCCGCCATCCTGCTCGTTGCGCGCACGGAAGAAGTGGTTGAAGCACACTTCGTAGAAAGTCGCAGAAGACTGGAAGGAAGCCATGTGGCCGCCCAGCTCGAGGTCTTTTTTAGACGCACGCAGCACGGTCATGATGGCGTTCCAGCGGATAGCAGAACGAATACGACGCTCCAGCTCCAGATTGCCCGGGTATTCCGGTTCATCTTCAACGGCAATAGTGTTGACGTAACCGCTAGCACCTGCACCCGCAGCTACCTGAACGCCGCCTTTGCGGGCTTCAGAAAGCAGTTGGTCGATAAGATACTGAGCGCGCTCAACACCTTCTTCACGGATGACCGATTCGATCGCCTGTTGCCAGTCGCGAGTTTCGATCGGATCCACGTCATTGAGTAAACGTTCTGACATGGGTTATTCCTTATCTATCTAGTACGTTGATTTGTCTGGAACCTGTCCCATTGTGTTTTCGTGGGAAAGCACAATAAGACAGGTTCTGCGTTTAGTTGCCGCGCGCTAATGGCGCATTTCCACATTTCCCGGTCAAACGACTGCCGGAAAAAATATTAATCCTTTCGCTGCTGGAGACGACGTAACGAGCGCTCACGGCGGCTCTGTTCACGGCTTCTATCCAGCAAAATCTCTTCAATGAAGGCCAGGTGGCGGTGCGACGCTTCACGCGCCTGCTCGGGCTCGCCAGCCATAATCGCTTCAAAGATGCTTGTACGGTGGTCGCTGACCTGCGGGAGCATCTCCCGACGGGCGTACAGCAACTCAAAGTTTTGGCGAACGTTTTGCGCCAGCATAGGCTCCATACACCGTAGCAGATGCAGCAGTACTACGTTGTGGGCGGCTTCAGTGACCGCAATTTGATACTGGACGACGGCGTCAGATTCAGCGTCGAGGTCGCCCGACTGCTGAGCCCGTTCGATGGCCTGATGCAGCTCGCGAATGCGTACGCGATCTTCATCAGTGCTGCGCAGTGCCGCGTAATAAGCCGCGATACCTTCCAGCGCGTGACGGGTCTCAAGCAGATCAAATTGGGATTCAGGGTGATCGGACAGAAGCTCAACCAGCGGGTCGCTGAAGCTCTGCCATAGGCTGCTTTGAACAAAAGTCCCGCCGCCCTGGCGACGAAGCAGGAGCCCTTTGGCTTCGAGGCGCTGGATAGCCTCACGCAGCGAAGGGCGAGAAACGTCGAACTGTTTCGCCAGTTCACGTTCAGGTGGAAGTTTTTCGCCGGGGCGTAATGTCCCCTCAAGGATCAAAAACTCCAACTGCTGCTCAATCACATCGGATAGTTTTGGTTGGCGGATTTTGCTGTAGGCCATTGTTCCCTGTCTCTGCCATTAGCCCGGAGTCAATTGGTCTTACCAATTTCAAGTTCGTAGCGCTAAAGTAACAAAGTATTCACCTTATGTCCATACAGGTTTTGATTGAAATCAGTAAACCCGGCACTTTTTAACAACATTACAGAAATGATGTTTCAGAAATGTAACTTTGCACAAAAAATAACTTTACCCATAAAGAAGTACAGTTAACGAAATAAAAACAAAAATACGCAAACTGAACCGTTTCAATAAACCAATAAATGAATATAAATTCATTAAAATGCATTAAATACTCACTAAGTAGTCGATGTAATGCTTGCACGCTCTCGTGACAGCTGTCGGCTTTTTATCCAACCCGTCATCATCCCTTCATAAAGCAGGTGCATTCCGCCGCGCTTACCACTATTCTGCTGATGACGAAAGAGCCTTACCTCTTTTTAAGAAATGACTTTCGTAAACATAACAATACAGAAAACGGAATTTCTTAAGTACATACGCAAACAGCGTCACAATAATAACCACACACGAGGTTTCACAATGGAAGGTCAACAGCAAGGCGCACAGCTCAAGCGCGGCCTTAAGAACCGCCATATACAGCTGATCGCTCTGGGCGGCGCTATCGGCACAGGCCTGTTTCTCGGCAGCGCCTCCGTCATCCAGTCAGCGGGTCCAGGGATCATTCTGGGTTACGCTATCGCGGGCTTTATTGCCTTTATGATCATGCGCCAGCTTGGCGAAATGGTAGTTGAAGAGCCGGTAGCAGGCTCCTTCAGCCACTTTGCCTACAAGTACTGGGGCAACTTCGCCGGTTTCGCCTCGGGCTGGAACTACTGGGTACTGTACGTACTGGTTGCCATGGCGGAACTGACCGCCGTAGGGAAATACATCCAGTTCTGGTGGCCTGAGATCCCAACCTGGGTATCGGCGGCGGTCTTCTTTATCGCTATCAACCTCATCAACCTGAGCAACGTCAAAGTGTTCGGTGAAATGGAGTTCTGGTTCGCTATTATTAAAGTCATTGCCGTTATCGCGATGATCCTGTTCGGCGCATGGCTGCTGTTCAGCGACACCGCTGGCCCGCAGGCTACCGTGCGCAACCTGTGGGAACAGGGCGGCTTCCTGCCTCACGGCTGGACCGGCCTGGTGATGATGATGGCGATTATCATGTTCTCCTTCGGCGGCCTTGAGCTGGTCGGCATTACCGCTGCAGAAGCGGATAATCCTGAGCAGAGCATTCCTAAAGCCACCAACCAGGTTATCTACCGTATCCTGATTTTCTATGTGGGCTCGCTGGCGATACTGCTCTCTCTGATGCCGTGGACCCGCGTTACCGCAGACGTCAGTCCGTTCGTGCTTATCTTCCATGAACTGGGCGACTCGTTCGTGGCGAATGCCCTGAACATCGTGGTGCTGACCGCAGCGCTCTCCGTGTACAACAGTTGCGTATACTGCAACAGCCGTATGCTCTTCGGCCTGGCGCAGCAGGGCAACGCCCCGAAAGCGCTGCTGAGCGTGGATAAGCGCGGCGTACCGGTAAACACCATTCTGGTCTCCGCCGTTGTCACCGCACTGTGCGTCTTGATCAACTACCTGGCACCAGAGTCCGCATTCGGCCTGCTGATGGCGCTGGTCGTCTCCGCGCTGGTGATTAACTGGGCGATGATTAGTCTGGCACACATGAAGTTCCGTAAGGCCAAACAGCAGCAGGGCGTGACCACTCGCTTCCCGGCGCTGTTCTATCCGTTAGGGAACTGGATCTGCCTGATCTTCATGGCCGCGGTTCTGGTCATCATGGTGATGACGCCGGGTATGGCTATCTCCGTATGGCTGATTCCGGTGTGGATTGTCATTCTGGGCATTGGCTTTATGTTTAAACAGAAAAGCGCCAAAACCGTGAAAGCCCACTAAATACTCAACAAGCAGCCCGGCCGAACGAAGTGACGCCGGGACGCCCCCGGAGTCGGCGATAACGCACCTCGTCCGGGCTACGCGATTATGCACAGGCCTCTCCATACGGAGAGGCCTTCTTCCCTGATGTTACCCGCTTCACACTTTCCTCTGCGCAGCAATATTATCCATATCAACAACGTTATCCTGCTACGCATTTATCTCTTCCACAGCCAATAATCTTCTCCATACACCTCAAGAGAGATCTGGCGATGAACTCAAGTAAACTGTCAGTTAAAGAGAAGATTGGTTATGGCATGGGCGATGCGGGATGTAACATCATCTTCGGCGCTATCATGCTGTTCGTTAACTACTTTTATACCGATATTTTTGGTTTAGCCCCGGCCCTGGTCGGCGTGCTGTTACTGTCTATTCGCGTGATCGATGCCGTCACCGACCCGATTATGGGCGCAATGGCCGACCGTACGCGCAGTAAATACGGCCGCTTTCGTCCATGGCTGCTGTGGATAGCCTTCCCCTATGCGCTGTTCAGTGTGTTAATGTTCACCACGCCAGAATGGAGCTATAGCAGCAAAGTTATCTATGCCTTTGTCACCTACTTCCTGCTCTCGATAACCTATACCGCCATCAACATCCCTTACTGCTCGCTCGGTAGCGTTATCACTAACGACCCGAAAGAGCGCGTGGCCTGCCAGTCCTACCGCTTCGTGCTGGTCGGCATTGCCACCCTGCTGCTGTCGCTGACCCTCCTGCCAATGGCCGACTGGTTCGGTGGCGAGGACAAAGCCAAAGGCTACCAGATGGCGATGACCGTACTGGCGTTCATCGGCATGTGCATGTTCTTGTTCTGCTTTGCCACCGTGCGTGAACGCGTACGTCCGGCGGTACAGACCAACGATGAACTGAAACAAGATTTAAAAGACGTCTGGAAAAACGACCAGTGGGTACGCATTCTGCTGCTGACGCTGTGCAACGTCTGTCCGGGCTTCATTCGCATGGCCGCAACCATGTACTACGTTACCTGGGTAATGGGCGAAAGCACCCACTTCGCTACTATCTTTATTAGCCTTGGCGTCGTGGGTATGATGATTGGCAGCATGCTCGCGAAAGTCCTGACCGACCGCTGGTGCAAACTGCAGGTGTTCTTCTGGACTAACATCGCGCTGGCGATTTTCTCCATCGCGTTCTACTTCTTCGACCCACACGCCACCATGCTAATTGTGGTGCTCTACTTCCTGCTGAACGTGTTGCACCAGATCCCCTCCCCGCTGCACTGGTCGCTGATGGCGGACGTTGACGATTACGGCGAATGGAAAACGGGTAAACGTATTACCGGTATTAGCTTCTCCGGTAACCTGTTCTTCCTGAAAGTAGGCCTGGCCGTTGCGGGCGCCATGGTCGGCTTCCTGCTCTCCTGGTACGGTTATGATGCCGGTGCAAAAGCGCAGAGTGACACCACAATCAACGGAATCATGCTGCTGTTTACCGTTATCCCGGGCGTAGGCTACCTGATTACCGCAGGCGTAGTCCGCCTGCTGAAGGTAGACCGCAACCTGATGAAACAGATTCAGGAAGATCTGGAAAAACGCCGCACGAACTATCGCGAATTGAATGAATACCAGCAAGAATTGAAAACGACCGAACACGTAAGGAAAGCCTGATGAAGAACTGGCCGAATCCCTTTATTGAGCAGCGCGCAGACCCGTTTATCCTGCGCCATCAGGGAGAGTATTACTTTATTGCCTCCGTACCGGAATATGACCGACTGGAGATTCGCCGCGCCGATAGCCTGGACGGACTGCGAACGGCGACGCCAGTCGTCGTCTGGCGCAAACCAGAGACCGGGCCGATGAGCAATCTCATCTGGGCCCCCGAACTGCACGCGATCAATGGCAAATGGTATATCTACTTCGCCGCGGCGCACACCCAGGCGCTTGATAAACTAGGGATGTTTCAACACCGCATGTTCGCGCTTGAATGTAGCGATACCGATCCGTTAACCGGCACATGGGTAGAGAAAGGCCAGGTCAAAACGCCGTTTGATACCTTCTGTCTGGATGCCACCACTTTTCAGCACCAGGGCAAACAGTGGTATCTCTGGGCGCAGAAATCACCGGACATCGCCGGTAACTCCAACCTCTATCTGGCTGAGCTAGAAAACCCGTGGACCATTAAAGGCGAGCCGGTGCTGCTCAGTAAGCCGGAATTTGACTGGGAGTGCCGGGGTTTTCTGGTCAACGAAGGCCCCGCCGTGCTGGTACACGACGATCGCCTCTTTATCAGCTACTCCGCCAGTGCGACCGACGAAAACTACTGCATGGGCCTGCTGTGGATTGATAAAGATGCCGACATGACGGAGCCTGCCAACTGGCATAAATCCCCGCAGCCGGTCTTCACCACCAGCTATGAGAATCGCCAGTATGGGCCGGGGCATAACAGCTTTACGCAAACTCCCGAAGGGGAAGATGTGCTGGTCTATCACGCGAGGAATTATACGGAGATTGAAGGCGACCCGCTGTACGACCCGAATCGCCATACGCGCCTGAAGACCGTGCGCTGGAAAGAGGATGGGATGCCTGATTTCGGTATTCCACCAGCAGATACGCTTTAACCCTTTTGCCCGGTGGCACTGCGCTTACCGGGCCTACAATATCGTAGGCCAGATAAGCGCAGCGCCATCCGGCAACAAACTACACCAACGTCCCATAAATCGTCAGCAGCGCCATCACCACCACCACCGCATACGACGTCTTCTTCGCCATCGACACCGCCGCCTTTGGCGTTGCTACCTTATCCACGTGCGGCTCGCGCGCGAGCGAATACTGCGCCAGATGGGTCAGCACCTGATACTGCGAAGAATGGCGGTCTCCCAACGAGGCAAACCACGCTGGAAGCGCTTTTTCACCGTGACCAACCAGCGCGTAGACCACACCCACCAGGCGAACCGGAACCCAGTCCACCACGTGTAGAATGGCATCAATACCCGACTGCAAACGCTGATGCGGCGTCTGGTAACGCGCCAACCAGGACTGCCAGGAACGTAAGAATGCGTATCCAATCAGCGCGACCGGCCCCCATGAGCCGCCCACCACAAACCAGAAAAGCGGGGCCAGATAGTAGCGATAGTTAATCCACAGCAGCGCATTTTGCAGCTCACGCAGGAATTCACGCTCATCGCATCCCGCCGGTACCCCGTGGATCATCGTCAGCTCGCTGGCCATCGCTTCACGCGCATGGGCATCATCACGAGATGCCGCTTTAAGATACGCGTGATAGTGCATCCGCACGCGGCCTGCGCCAATACACAGCAGACCCAGCGCAATCCAGAACAATAATAATGGAACGTTAAACAGCACGCCTTCCAGCACACGCTGGATAATTCCCACGATCGCCATCGCAACGAGGGTCATCACCAGCGTTCCTGCCATGGAATAGTGCTTCACACGCCGGAACAGCGTCTCCAGACGGTGATCGAGCTGCCAGTGCTCGCCAAGCTTAAACAGCCGCTCCGCAAATAAAACCAGAAGTGTGGTAAACAGCGTCATGTCATCTCCTTATTCGACGGGGGTGACCAGGGCACGAAAACGGGACCAGTCAAACGCCGGGCCGGGGTCAGTTTTACGCACGGGCGCAATATCACAGTGGCCGGCCATATTGTCGGCAATCGCGGGATACTCGTGAATGAGCAACTGGGTTAACGCCGCCAGTTGCTGGTACTGTTCATCGGTATAGGCCAGCGTATCGGTACCTTCAAGCTCAATGCCGATAGAAAAATCATTGCAGCGCTCGCGGCCATGATAGGAGGAGACTCCAGCATGCCAGGCGCGCTTATCAAAAGGAACGTACTGCACAATTTCGCCATCCCGGCGAATCAAACAGTGGGCAGAAACGCGCAAATGGGCGATTTCGGCAAAGAATGGATCGGCATCAGGATCAATCGTGCCGGTAAACAGCGCGTCTATCCACGGGCCGCCAAACTGGCCAGGCGGCAGACTAATATTATGCACAACCAGCAGTGAAGGTGCTTCACCCTCCGGGCGGCCATCATGGTGTGGAGATGGCACGTGCCGAACGCCCACCAGCCAGCCCTTATCTAACTGCATTGAGGAACTCCTTATATACGGCTTATATATGGTTATGCCGGTCGGTTCAGAGTAGCATGTTTCAAACTTTCGCATCGTTACCAATTTGGAGCTTTATTATGCCGCCTCGCCGTTATAACTCAGACCATCGACGTGACGCGCTACTTGAACGTATCAACCTCGACATTCCCAACGCGGTCGCCCAGGCGCTGCGTGAAGACCTGGGAGGAGAAGTTGATGCCCATAATGATATTACCGCACAACTGCTGCCAGAAAACAGCCATTCACACGCCGTAGTTATCACCCGTGAAGACGGCGTATTTTGTGGCAAACGCTGGGTGGAAGAGGTCTTCATTCAGTTGGCTGGCGATGACGTGACCCTCACCTGGCACGTCGCCGACGGCGACGCGGTGAAAGCCGACCAGCCGCTTTTTGAAATCAACGGCCCTTCCCGCGTCCTGCTGACCGGTGAACGCACCGCGCTGAACTTCGTACAGACGCTCTCTGGTGTCGCCAGCGAAGTCCGCAAATATGTCGAACTGCTGGAAGGTACTCATACCCAACTGCTGGATACCCGCAAAACGCTGCCGGGCCTGCGCACCGCGCTGAAATATGCTGTATTGTGCGGCGGTGGCGCGAACCACCGTCTGGGGCTTTCTGACGCGTTTCTGATTAAAGAAAACCATATTATTGCCTCCGGTTCCGTACGTCAGGCGGTGGAAAAAGCTTTCTGGCTGCACCCGGATGTGCCGGTGGAAGTCGAAGTGGAAAGCCTTCAGGAACTCACGGAAGCGCTGAAAGCCGGAGCTGATATCATCATGCTCGATAACTTTGACACCGAGCAGATGCGCGAGGCGGTGAAAATTACTCAGGGTCAGGCACAGCTGGAAGTTTCCGGCAACGTCACCTTCGATACCATTCGCGAGTTTGCCGAAACCGGCGTGGACTATATCTCCGTCGGTGCGTTGACCAAACACGTCAGAGCCCTCGACCTCTCCATGCGTTTCCGCTAACGCCCTGCAAATGCCCTCCCACGCGAGGGCATTTTTTTCGATCCTGATTCCAGTTCCTCTCGGTTCCACTGCAACACCATCAAAAAACGTGGAATACGCTTTCCCATCTCAATTTCCACGCCTCGAACGCCATTCAGCGTTCTGACACAGTAGCCCCAGGATTCAACAAGGGGCATATCATGGAAAAACAACGGGGCTTCACGCTTATTGAACTGATGGTGGTTATCGGCATTATCGCCATTCTCAGCGCCATCGGCATACCGGCCTATCAGAACTACCTACGCAAAGCGGCACTCACCGACATGCTGCAAACCTTCGTTCCCTATCGCACGGCAGTAGAGCTTTGCGCGATCGACAGGGGCGGCGTAGATAACTGCGATGCGGGCAGCAACGGTATACCTTCTCCCACGACAACCCGCTATGTGTCGGGGATGAGCATTGCCAAAGGAACGGTCGCTCTTACCGGGCAGGAAAGTCTTAACGGACTAAGCGTCACGCTGGTCCCTGGATGGGATAATGCCAACGGCATTACCGGCTGGCAGCGAACCTGCGCTATCCAGAATGACAGCGCACTACAGCAGGCATGTGACGATGTCTTCCGTTTCGACGTGCAATAACGGGAGGCGCCATCATGAAGCATGAGCAGTTATCAACGCTGTGCCAGCGCCATCATGCCGTGCTGCTAAGTAACGACAAGGGAGAGCTGAACATCGCCGTCGTCGGTACGCCACCGGGCGAGCTTCTGGAAGCGCTACGCTTTGCGACCCAAAAGCGAGTCGATATTGAGTGCTGGGACCAGGAACGAATGGATAAGTATCTGGAACAAAGCGCACGGAAAGTGACTTACCCCGTACGTGAAGAGAATGACAGCGCGGTTGAGCGACTCGACCAGTTACTCAAGCAAGCCCTCTCGCAGCGGGCATCTGATATCCATTTTGAGCCAACGGAACACTATCTGCGTATTCGCTTACGCGTAGATGGCGTATTGCATGCGCTTCCAACCATACCGCTGTCGCTCATGACGCCGCTTATTGCACGGCTGAAAGTACTCGGTAACTTAGATATTGCCGAACGTCGGCTTCCACAGGATGGACAATTTACGGTGGATATCGCCGGGAAACCGCTCTCTTTTCGTATCTCAACGCTACCCTGTCGCTACGGCGAAAAAGTGGTCCTGCGTCTGCTACAAAAGGTTGAACAGGCGCTGGATCTCCAGCGCCTCGGCATGTCGTCAACGGCTCTGGCCCAACTGCAAACCGCCCTGAATCAGCCGCAGGGGTTACTCCTGGTGACCGGCCCAACGGGCAGCGGGAAAACCGTCACCCTCTACAGCGCATTGCAAACTCGTAACCATACCGACGTGAATATTTGCAGCGTGGAAGACCCTATCGAAATTCCATTGGATGGTCTCAACCAGACTCAGGTCAGCACCAGGAGTGGGTTGACGTTCCAGAGTATCCTGCGCTCTCTCTTACGTCAGGATCCGGATATCGTCATGGTGGGCGAAATCCGCGACGGCGAAACGGCTGAGATTGCTATCAAAGCGGCACAAACCGGGCATCTTGTGCTCTCAACGCTGCATACCAACTCGACGGTAGAAACATTAGTTCGGCTCGAGCAAATGGGGGTCGCACGCTGGATGGTCTCATCTGCGCTAATCATGGTTATCGCACAGCGGCTGGTGCGTAAGCTATGCCCGCACTGCCGCCAGAAAACGGCGGGCGAATCTGTGCTCCCCACCTCACTGTGGCCACGTCCATTGCCCCACTGGAAAACACCCGGTTGCCCGCACTGCTACCACGGCTACCAGGGGCGGCTTGCACTATTTGAAGTTCTGCCTGTCACGACACCCATTCGTCAGGTCATTGCAAATGGCGGCTCCCCATCAGACCTCATGCAACACGCCAGGCTTGCTGGAATGAACACCCTCTTTGAAAGCGGCTGCTTGGCCGTCGAACAGGGATTAACGACCCAGGAAGAACTATTCCGCGTACTTGGAATGCCGAAAGATGAGTGAGCAACTCTGGTACTGGAACGGCTTAACGACTGAAGGAGAAACGCTAAGCGGCACGCTGTGGGCTGCGCATCGACCCGCAGCCTTGATGGCCCTGGAGCGTCAACACCTCACCGTCACTACGCTCAAACGCCACGCGGTCAATACGGCATTATGGCAGGCGCAGCACAGCTGCGCGGTTATCAGCCAACTGGCCACGTTACTGCAAGCAGGGCTCCCCCTTGCCGAGGGGCTGGCCCTGCTCGCGGAACAACACCCGTCTGTGCAATGGCGCGCGCTGTTGGGCGCGCTTGCCGAGCGGCTAGCACAGGGCATTTCACTTTCAGAAGGCCTACAGCAGTGGCCTCATGCATTTCCCCCGCTCTATCTGGCAATGATTCGCACTGGCGAAATCACCGGTAAACTAGAGCACTGCTGCTTTGAGCTTGCCCGCCAGCAGAAGGCGGAGCTTCTGCTAAGAGCAAAAGTAAAAAAGGCCCTGCGCTACCCACTGGTTATTCTGGCGTTGGCGATAGTAGTTGTCATGGCGATGGTCGGCTTTGTCCTACCCGAATTCACCGCTATCTATCGCACCTTTAACACCCCGCTTCCCACCCTGACACTCGCCGTCATGGCAACGGCTGCATTTATTGAACAGTGGTTTTTACTCCTGTTAGCGTTCTTACTGGCGCCTGTAGGCGTGAGCATGGCACTGCGTCGCCACCCTCCCTGGCAGTATGCTCATCAGAAGATACTCTTATCGCTGCCGGTATTGGGCACGCTGGTACACAGACAAAGACTCAGCCAAATCTTCACCGTGCTGACGCTCACGCAACGCGCGGGCATTGCTTTCCTGCAAGGGCTAGAAACCGTTGAAGAGACGCTAAGCTGCTCGTGGTGGCAAAGTATTGTGGTCAATATTCACCAGGACATCACGCAAGGCAGTGCTATCTGGCAGGCTATGGCAAACAGCCACGCCTTTACACCATTGTGCATACAGTTGGTGAGAACGGGTGAGGCTTCTGGCGCACTGGATAACATGCTGGAGAATCTGGCTCGCCACCATCACGAGCACACGCAGAATTTAGCCGAGAATTTAACTGCGCTACTGGAGCCTGTGCTGTTGATTGTGACCGGGGCGATTATCGGAACGCTGGTGGTCGCAATGTACCTGCCCATCTTTCATCTGGGCGATGCCATCAGCGGCGGGATGGGATAACGCTGGCGCAGGGTGCGCCAGCGTGAGCGAATTACAGGCTATTGAACACGCGGTTCTCTTGTTCCTGTACGCGGATAAAGGTCGTACGTTTGGTCAACTCTTTTAAGCGCGATGCCCCAACGTAGGTGCAGGCAGAGCGCAGGCCGCCAAGAATATCGCGCGCGGTGTTATCAACCGGGCCGCGCAGCGGCAGCTTAACGGTTTTACCTTCGGCCGCACGGTACTGAGCAACGCCGCCAACGTGACGCTTCATCGCGGACTCAGAGCTCATGCCGTAGAACAGCATGAATTTTTCGCCATTTTCTTCTACTACGGTACCGCCGCTTTCATCATGACCGGCCAGCATACCGCCAAGCATCACGAAGTCTGCGCCGCCGCCGAAAGCTTTCGCCACGTCGCCCGGCATGGTGCAGCCGCCGTCGCTGACAATCTGACCACCGAGGCCATGGGCTGCATCGGCACATTCGATAACCGCAGAAAGCTGCGGATAGCCCACACCGGTTTTCACGCGGGTAGTACAAACGGAGCCCGGGCCGATACCGACTTTCACGATATCTGCGCCAGACAGAATCAGCTCTTCACACATTTCACCCGTCACCACGTTGCCTGCGCAGATGGTTTTGGTCGGCCAGGCTTCACGCGCTTTTGCCACGAACTGAACGAAGTGCTCGGAGTAACCATTCGCAACATCAATGCATACGAAGTTGAGTGATGGATGCAGCTTCAGGATCTGCTGCGTTTTTTCAAAATCGGCATCGGAAGTACCGGTCGATACCATCACGTGGCGCAGAACATCTTCAGACTCGGCCTGAACAAACGCGCTCCACTGTTCAACGGTGTAGTGCTTGTGTACGGCGGTGAGGATATCGAAAGAGGCCAGTGCTTTTGCCATCCCGAAAGTGCCCACGGAGTCCATATTCGCAGCAATGATCGGCACGCCAGACCAGCGTTGTCCTGAATGTTTAAAGGTGAATTCGCGTTCCAGTTCAACATCGGAACGGCTTTTAAGTGTAGAGCGTTTAGGGCGGATAAGAACGTCTTTGAAACCTAACTTCAGATCTTCTTCGATACGCATGTGCGAATTCCTGGGGTTAATGGCAATTAAATTGAGAGCACAACTCCAGTAATGCAATCATACGCACTAATCAGGTCTTCGCAAGACTGCGAATTTCAGTTTTTTTAAGCTACAATCCCATAAATTTACCTGGCGAATAGTACCTTGCAACATTCATGCATAAGCACATGTTCGCTTATTTTTTAATCATTTGATTTTCATAGTAAAAATTCAGGGTTAAGCGGTATGACTTACACAGTAGCGTTAACGGGCGGCATCGGTAGCGGCAAGAGCACGGTCGCAGATGCATTTTTTCGCCTGGGTATTAACGTTATTGATGCCGATATTCTCGCCCGTCAGGTGGTCGAACCCGGTACACCAGCGCTGTCTGCCATTGCTGAACATTTCGGCTCATCCGTTCTGAACGAGGACGGCACGCTAAACCGCCGCGTGCTGCGCGAACACATTTTCGCTCACCCCGATGAAAAAGCCTGGCTAAACGCCCTATTACATCCCCTCATCCAGCAAGAAACGCAGCGCCAGCTACAGCAGGCTACCTCGCCTTATGTACTCTGGGTTGTGCCTCTGCTGGTGGAAAATAAACTCTATCAACGGGCCAATCGCGTACTGGTCGTTGATGTCTCGCGCGAAACCCAGCTTCTTCGAACCATGCAGCGCGACCAGGTGTCACGAGAGCATGCGGAAAATATCCTTGCTGCCCAGGCCACTCGCGAAGCGCGTCTGGCGGTAGCTGATGACGTCATTAATAACAACGGCGCACCAGATGCAATTGCATCGGATGTCGCCCGCCTTCACGCGCTCTATCTGGAGCTCGCGGCGCAGGCTGTATCACAGGAAAAATCGTAATGCACACCCACATCCTTTTTGAGCATCCCTTGAATGAAAAAATGCGTACCTGGCTGCGTATTGAATTTCTGACGGAGCAATTGAATGCCAATTTACCTATCAGGGATCACGCCAGCGCGCTGCACTTTTTTCGCAATGTAGGGGATTTAATGGATGTGTTTGAGCGCGGTGATATTCGCACCGAACTGCTCAAAGAACTGGAACGCCAGCAGAGAAAACTCAACGCCTGGAGCGACGTAGAAGGCGTAGACCTGACCCGTATTGAAGCGTTACGCCAGCAGTTAAAAAACAGCAGCAGCATCCTGATGGCCGCACCGCGCGTTGGACAGTTCCTGCGTGAAGACCGCCTGATTGCGCTGGTTCGTCAACGTCTGAGCATTCCCGGCGGCTGCTGCAGCTTCGATCTGCCTACGCTGCATATCTGGCTGCACTCAAAGCAGCATCAGCGCGATGCGCAGGTTGATGCCTGGCTGGAAAGCCTGGCGCCGTTGAACCAGGCGCTGTCGCTGATCCTCGATCTGGTGCGTAATTCCGCACAGTTCCGCAAGCAAACCAGCCTCAACGGTTTCTATCAGGATAATGGTGAAGATGCCGATCTGCTGCGCCTGAAGCTTGAGCTCACCTCACAGCTATACCCGCAGATCTCCGGGCACAAGAGCCGCTTTGCCATCCGCTTTATGCCGCTGGATAGCGAGCACGGCCTCGTGCCAGAGCGCCTGGATTTTGAACTGGCCTGCTGCTAAGGAGAGACCATGTCTGACGTAACGACAGTAAACTGCCCAACCTGCAACAAACCGGTTATCTGGGGCGAACAGAGCCCGTATCGCCCGTTCTGCTCCAAGCGCTGCCAGCTGATTGACCTCGGCGAATGGGCAGCAGAAGAGAAACGCATTCCAAGCAGTGGCGACCTCTCCGAGAGCGACGACTGGAGCGAAGAGCAGCAGTAAACCAGAGGGTAGGCCGGATAAGGCAAAGCCGCCATCCGGCAACCTACCTCACCGCGCCTGATGGCACTCCGCTTATCAGGCCTACCCCGCGACAAATCTTACTCTGCAATCAGCTTTTCAATCACCGGTACGTTCGCAGGCGGAAACTCTTCTGCCACTAAATCCTGCTGCGCCACCCAGCGTCCCGGCTGCCCTTCTTTACCCCACGGCTCACCTTCCCAGCCGTCTACCAACCAGAACCACAGCGTGATATGGCGGTCGGGGAACTGATATTCCAGCTTATCAAACGGATGCAGCGACGTAGCAGTGATGCCGACCTCTTCCTGCAGCTCGCGGATCACCGCCTCCTCAGGCGTTTCACCCGCTTCAATTTTCCCGCCGGGAAACTCCCATTTATGGGCCATATGCGAGTCGGCAGCGCGCTGGGTAATGTAAATCTCACCGGTGGCATTGCGAATGATGCCAACGGATATTTGCAGTATTTTCATATTGTCTTATCCATAAAAAAGGCGCAGTAATCTGCGCCTTTTGTCTTCTTATCGTACCCTTAGCTCAGACGGCCGTGGCACTGTTTGTATTTTTTACCTGAACCACAAGGGCACGGATCGTTACGACCGACTTTACGGTCGCCGGTTTGCGCGGCCAGATCTTCCGCGACGGATTCGTCATCGCTCTTATGGCTCAGTTGCTGCATCTGCGCCAGACGCTCAGCTTCCTGACGGCGCTGCTGTTCCATCTCTTCAACTTCTTCCGGCATACGCACCTGAACCTTGCTCAGGGTGCTGATCACTTCATACTTCAGTGACTCCAGCATCGCAGCAAACATGGCGAAGGATTCACGCTTGTATTCCTGTTTTGGATCTTTCTGCGCATAGCCGCGCAGGTGGATACCCTGACGCAGGTAGTCCATCGCCGCCAGGTGCTCTTTCCACAGAGAATCGAGCGTCTGCAGCATCACGCCTTTCTCGAAGTGACGCATCATTTCGGTGCCAACCACTTCTTCTTTACGCTGATAAACTTCTACAGCGCTTGTCAGGATGCGCTCACGCAGCGTCTCTTCGTGCAGCTCAGGCTCTTTGTCCAGCCACTCGGAGATAGGCAGGTCGAGGTCGAAGTCGTTTTTCAGACGTTCCTGCAAGCCAGGGATATCCCACATTTCTTCCAGAGACTGTGGCGGAATGTGCGCGTCAATGGTCGCTTTGAAGACATCTTCACGGATGCTGTTGATGGTTTCACTAACGTCTGACACGTCCAGCAGTTCGTTACGCTGGGTGTAGATTGCGCGACGCTGGTCGTTGGCAACGTCATCATATTCCAGCAGCTGCTTACGAATATCGAAGTTGCGGCTTTCTACTTTACGCTGTGCGTTGGCAATCGCTTTGGTCACCCATGGGTGCTCGATAGCTTCGCCAGGCTTCATCCCCAGCTTACGCATCATGCCGGACACGCGGTCAGAGGCAAAGATACGCATCAGGGCATCTTCCATAGACAGGTAGAAACGAGAAGAACCCGCGTCGCCCTGACGACCGGAACGACCGCGCAGCTGGTTATCGATACGACGAGATTCGTGACGTTCAGTACCAATGATGTGCAGACCGCCAGCCGCCAGAACGGCGTCGTGGCGAACCTGCCAATCGGCTTTGATCTGAGCAATTTGTTCTGGGGTTGGATCTTCCAGCTGTGCAACTTCCGCCTGCCAGCTACCGCCCAGCATAATATCGGTACCACGACCCGCCATGTTGGTAGCGATGGTCACGGCACCAGGGTAACCCGCCTGAGCAACGATATCCGCTTCGCTGGCGTGGAACTTGGCGTTCAGCACGTTGTGCTTGATGCCCGCTTTGGTCAGCTCATGGGAAACCACTTCAGATTTTTCGATAGAGATAGTACCGACCAGCACCGGTTGGCCTGCCGCAGTACGCTCTTTAATATCTTCAATGATCGCCTGAATTTTTTCCGCTTCGGTCATGTAGACCAGATCCGGCATATCTTTACGGATCATCGGACGGTTAGTTGGCACCACCACGGTATCCAGCTTGTAAATGGAGCTGAATTCGAAGGCTTCGGTGTCCGCCGTACCGGTCATACCGGCCAGCTTTTCGTACAGACGGAAGTAGTTCTGGAAGGTGATAGATGCCAGGGTCTGGTTTTCGTTCTGGATCTCAACGCCTTCTTTTGCTTCCACGGCCTGATGCAGACCATCGGACCAGCGACGGCCCTGCATGGTACGACCGGTGTGCTCATCGACGATGATAACTTCGCCATCTTTGACGATGTAGTCAACGTCGCGGGTGAACAGCACGTGGGCACGCAGCGCAGCGGTAACATGGTGCATCAACATGATGTTAGCCGGAGAGTACAGGGACTCGCCTTCTTCCATAATACCTTCCTGCACCAGCAGTTCTTCAATCAGCACCAGACCACGTTCGGTCAGGGTTACCTGGCGAGATTTCTCATCAACGGAGAAGTGACCTTCACCCTGGAAGGTGTCGGAATCTTCCTTCTCCTGGCGCACCAGGTGAGGGATGATTTTGTTCACTTTTTTGTACATTTCGGAGCTGTCTTCCGCCGGACCGGAGATGATAAGCGGCGTACGCGCTTCATCGATCAGGATGGAGTCCACTTCATCGACCAGCGCATAGTGTAGCTTACGCTGTACGCGTTCTTCCGGGCTGAATGCCATGTTGTCGCGCAGGTAGTCAAAACCGTATTCGTTATTGGTACCGTAAGTGATATCAGCGTTATAGGCTTCGCGCTTAGCAGGAGCCGGCAGGCCGGACATGTTGATACCCACGGTCATGCCAAGGAATTCGAACAGCGGGCGGTTGTTTTCGGCATCACGCTGTGCCAGATAGTCGTTGACGGTAACCACGTGCACGCCTTTACCGGACAGCGCGTTCAGGTAAGCTGGCAGCGTTGCGGTCAGGGTTTTACCTTCACCGGTACGCATTTCCGCGATGCAACGGTCGTTCAGTACCATGCCACCGAGCAGCTGTACGTCAAAGTGACGCATGCCGAATACACGTTTACTCGCTTCGCGGACAACGGCGAACGCTTCCGGGATCAGGCTTTCAACGGACTCGCCTTTCTCAATGCGCGCGCGGAACTCGTTGGTTTTCGCTTTCAGCTCGTCGTCGGAGAGTTTTTCCATCTCCGGTTCCATCGCATTGATGATGCCTACAGCTTTACGCATACGGCGCAGGGTACGGTCGTTACGACTACCAAAAACTTTGGTCAATAATTTGATTAACATAATAAAATCTCAAACGCCCCGACATTTCGGAGTCAGAAAAATAAAGGATAAAAAACGGTTATTTTTAGACGAGGCGCTGCGGCCCGGCGCGGATACCCTGCACCTGGCTTATCCAGGCGGGAATGCTAAAAGCGTGAGGGGGTAATGCAGGTAAAATGACAGCCTGAGCGATTACCGCTGGCGGCTGGCTTTCAACGTTCAGTAACGCATTTAGCGTGTCGAGTAGAGCCAGATGCTGTGCGGCCTGAAGCGGCGACGCAGGCTCGGCAACCGGTGACGCGGTAGGCGCCATGGCAAAAGAGAGGTGGCGAATAACCGTGCGAATGGCATGCTGATGCCAGTAATCCACGTTGAATGAAGGGCGACGGTTGTTCTCCAGACGCGCCAACTGCGTGAAATCAATTTTCTGCGACGGATGATGGTTACTGCTCGTCTCACGGGCTGGAGAAGCAAGCTCAGTATTACTCGCAAGCGCAGGCAGGCCAAAACTAGCAGCAACCATCCCCAACAGGAGATGCGGCCAGAAGTAGCGTCTACCAAACTGTCGCCAACGCGTCAGCATTCCACTCACGTAATATTCCACCTTCGGTTTAAGCACCGTTATTCTATTTTCGCGCCAAGATATTACCATTAATGCGGCGTTGCAGCAGCAGGAATGACGAAATCATCACCGAAAAACAGGTTAAGAAAGCAGCGGTTGCACAGGCGTGTGATCTTTACAAAGACACTGAGGACAGGAAAGGAAAATTCTGAGCGCTAAAAAGAAAAAACGACTGGTTCCCTGACCGGAGAGAGTGCCAGGTTGCCAGTCGAATTTACGCGGTGGTCAGGCTTATGCCAGAACCATCGAAGGTGCTTTGAACGCCAGCGGCAGTTCTGCGTCGTCCTGGAAGGTCACGAATTCCCAAGCTTCCTGTTTTGCCAGGACCGCTTGCAGAAGTTTGTTATTCAGCGCATGACCGGATTTATACGCGGTAAATGCACCAATAATGTTGTGACCACACATGAACAAGTCACCGATAGCATCCAGCATTTTATGACGAACGAATTCATCTTCAAAACGCAGGCCGTCTTCGTTCAGTACGCGATAATCGTCAACAACGATGGCACAATCGAAGCTGCCGCCCAGGCACAGGCCACGGGACTGCAGATATTCGATATCACGCATGAAACCGAAAGTACGGGCACGGCTGATCTGGCGCATGAACGCGTCTGCAGAGAAGTTCATTGCATAACGCTGCGTGCTGGAGTCAATCGCCGGGTGGTTAAAGTCGATGGTAAAATCCAACGAGAAACCATTGTACGGTTTGAATTCAGCCCACTTATCGCCATCTTCAACGCGAACGGTGTCTTTAATACGGACGAATTTCTTCGCGCAGTTCAGTTCATCGATGCCGGCATCCAGCAACAGATAAACGAATGGCGCAGCACTACCGTCCATAATCGGGATTTCTGGCGCATCGACTTCAACAACGATGTTGTCGATACCCAGGCCCGCCAGCGCGGCGTTGAGGTGCTCTACGGTAGAAATCCGCACGTCATGCTCGTTGACCAGGCAAGTACAGAGCATAGTATCACGCACAGATTTGGCATCGGCCGGGAAATCTACCGGAGGATTCAAGTCGGTGCGACGATAGATGACCCCGGTATTTGCCGGCGCAGGGCGTAACGTCAGTGTGACCTTTTTGCCGGTGTGTAAACCGACGCCAGTCGCCTGAACGATACGTTTAAGAGTCCTTTGTTTGATCATCGTATAATCTCGCCAAATTAACTATCCAACCGAAGTGTATATCACATTCGGTGGGCCAGTTTAGCACAAAGAGCGCAGATTCCCAAATTCCAGCTAATTCTTAATCAGCTTGCTTACGCAGGAATGCAGGGATATCCAGGTAATCCGGTTCTTTAGTGGTCTGCGGCGTATTGTCGTTTACCACTTTAGCAGCCGGTTTCTGTTCTTGCGTCAGCGGCGCCATACCATGCTGCTGATAGCGATCCAGTGCAGGTTGCTGCGTCTGCTTGTTGGTCACCAGGGTGATCTCTGGACGCTTATCCATGCCGATACCGGTCGCCACCACGGTGACACGCAGTTCGTCGTTCATATCCGGGTCAAGGGAAGTACCGATAACCACGGTCGCGTTATCCGATGCAAACGCACGGATAGTATTACCCACGGTTTCGAACTCATCCAGACGCAGGTCGAAGCCCGCGGTGATGTTGACCAGAACGCCACGAGCGCCGGACAGGTCGATGTCTTCCAGCAGCGGAGAAGAGATAGCCATTTCAGCCGCTTCTTCCGCACGGTCTTCACCGCTTGCCACGCCGGAACCCATCATCGCATAGCCCATTTCAGACATCACGGTACGGACGTCCGCGAAGTCGACGTTCATCAGGCCAGGACGGGTGATCAGCTCTGCGATACCTTGTACCGCGCCTTTCAGCACGTCGTTCGCCGCGCCAAACGCGTCGAGCAGAGAAATACCGCGACCCAGCACTTTCAGCAGTTTGTCGTTCGGGATGGTGATCAGGGAGTCCACGTGCTTGGACAGCTCAGTAATACCCTGCTCCGCAAACGCCATACGCTTCTTGCCTTCGAAGTTGAAAGGCTTGGTCACGACGGCAACGGTCAGGATACCTAAATCTTTAGCCACTTCAGCAACCACTGGCGCTGCACCGGTACCGGTACCGCCGCCCATGCCTGCTGCGATAAACACCATGTCAGCGCCGTCCAGCGCAGCACGCAGTGCTTCACGGTCTTCATCTGCCGCATTACGGCCGACTTCCGGGTTTGCCCCAGCGCCCAGACCTTTGGTAATACCGCTACCGATCTGGATTGTCTGGCCAACCGCGGTTTTACGCAGTGCCTGCGCATCGGTGTTAACAGCAAAAAACTCAACACCTTCGATGCGTTCGCGCACCATGTGTTCAACGGCATTACCGCCGCCGCCACCGACGCCGATGACTTTAATCACCGCGTCGTTGGTCAGTTCCATAGGTTCAAACATAGTTTCTCTCCGTTTTGTGCCTGTCGCCCGAGACCGTGAATTGTGCATTGGTCTCTTTAAAAATTAAAACTCTTTGCGTAACCAGCTATTCAGTCGTTTGATCCACGATCCGACCGATGCGGTGACGCGCTTTTCTACTTCTGCTTCACCACTTAAGTGGGACTCTTTCCCGTAGTGCAGCAGGCCCACTGCCGTTGAATAATACGGCTCCTGGGCATAGTCCGTCAGACCAGTAATATTCAGCGGCGCACCGATACGAACCTGCGTATGGAACACTCGCTGCGCGCAAGCCGCTAACCCTTCAATCTGCGCTGCGCCACCGGTCAATACAATCCCCGCCGCGAGATGGTGTTTGACACCCTGCTGACGAAGCTGTTCCTGTAACTGTAAAATCTCTTCATTGACGAGGTTCAGCAACTCGGTATAACGCGGCTCAATGACCTCTGCCAATGTCTGGCGCTGCAGGCTACGCGGCGGACGACCGCCCACGCTTGGCACTTCAACGCTCTCATCTTTGCCCACAATGGAGCCCAGCGCGCAGCCGTGGCGCACTTTAATCGCTTCGGCATCGCTTGGCGGTGTGCCGAAGGCATAAGCGATATCGCTGGTTACCACGTTCCCTGCATAAGGGATAACTTTGGTATGACGCAGCGCGCCGCCGGTGTAGACCGCGATATCCATTGTACCGCCACCGATATCCACGACGCAGACACCCAGCTCACGTTCGTCTTCCGTCAATACGGAATAACTTGAAGCCAGACCGGCGAAAATCAGCTGATCAACTTTAAGACCGCAACGCTCTACCGCTTTGACGATGTTTTTCGCCATGTCGTTGTGACAGGTAATCAGATGTACCTTCGCCTGCATACGCACACCGGATAAGCCTACCGGGTTTTTGATTCCTTCCTGGTAATCAATTGCGTATTCTTGCGGAATTACGTGCAAAACACGATGTTCATCACGTACGCGAACGGATTTCGCCGTGTGAACGACGTTCTCGACGTCTTCCAGCGTGACCTCTTCTTCTGAGATAGGCACCATACCAATCTCATTTTGACAGCTAATGTGCTTACCGGAAAGCGCCAGATATACAGAAGAGATCTGGCAATCCGCCATTAACTCCGCCTGATCGATAGCGCGCTGTACGCATTTCACTACCGACTCAAGATCGTTAACCCCGCCTTTATCCATACCTCGGGATGGGCAACTGCCGACCCCAATGATATTAATCACTCCGTCGGGCAGAACTTCCCCTACTAAAGCGGCCACTTTTGCAGTGCCGATCTCCAGTCCAACTACCAGTTTTCTGTCCGTCGCCTTGATCATTGTTGTTCTGCCTGTGCCTGATTCTGTTGTTGATTAGTGTCCGCCGCAGGAGCAGGTTCCCAGCCTACTGCCGCCCCCGAGTCATAACGCAAGTCAACATAACTAATCCGATTACCGTCTGTTTGCGCCTGCTGTTGTAGAACCGGATACAGTTCTAAAAAACGTTCCAGCCGCTTCATCGTATCGCCCCGTCCCAGATTCAGCTTGATACCGTTATCAAGCGTCAGCTGCCACGAACGGCGCGCGGTCATCGCCGCAACCTTCAACGTGAACTTCCCTTTCGCGAGCATCGCTCCCATGTCGTGATAGCCCTGCAATACTTCGCTTGCACTACCTTCAGGGCCATAGAGCATAGGTAAATTCTGCTTGCTGGTTCGATCGGCGGGTACGCTGAAGGCATTCCCCTCGGCATCTACCATGTGCTGATCATTCCAACGCGCAATGGGCACATATTCAACCAGATGAATCTTCAATTCGTCCGGCCACTGCTTTCTGACGCTTGCCTGTTTAATCCACGGCAGGCGTTCAATTTGACTCTGAACGATGTTCACGTCCTGAGTCATAAAGGTTCCCGGCGATCCCAGAGCCAGAATGGACTGTCGAATATCATCGTTACGCGTGTAATGACGATCGCCAGTCACCACCAGTTTTGAGATGGGCAAACGTTGCGCATCTTCCATCCAGCCCAGCACGACCCAGCCGCTAACGAACACGGTACACAACACCGCCAGCAGGAAGATAACTCCCACCAGATGCGTTCCATTATTGCGCCGTGAAGCAGCGTACTCTTCTTCTTCACGGTTCCGCGTATTCAGCGCAGCCTGCGACATATCACCCCGCCAGGTCCAGAATTCGTACTACCAGTTGCGAGAAGCTCATTCCCGCCTGACGCGCCGCCATCGGCACCAGACTGTGGCTGGTCATCCCCGGAGAGGTGTTCGCCTCCAGCAGATAATATTGACCATCGCTGTCCTGCATGACGTCAATGCGACCCCATCCACGGCAGCCTAAAACTTTCCAGGCTTTCAGTACTAAAGACTGCATTTCCGATTCCTGGGTGGGTTCCTCACAACCAGGGCAGAAATATTTCGTCTCATCAGAGAGATACTTCGCCTCATAATCATAGAAGGTTCCGGCAGGTTGGATGCGAACTGTCGGCAAAATTTCTTCACCGAGTACCGCTACCGTAAATTCTGGCCCACTGAGCCATTTTTCTACCAGAACTTCGTCATCATGTTGAAACGCTTGCGTTAACGCTTCAGCCAGGTCGCCACTCTCGGTGACTTTCGACATCCCGACGCTTGAACCTTCGCGGCTCGGCTTAACGATAAGCGGCAGTCCGAGTGCGGAAATCTGCGCCTGAACCTCGCTGGAAAGCCCGCTATTAAAGGCTTCGCGCTCGACGGCAACCCAAGGAGCAACCGGTAATCCCGCGCCCTGCCACAGCAATTTGCTGCGCAGTTTATCCATCGAAATAGCTGAAGCCATCACGCCGCTGCCGGTATACGGAAGCTTAAGCAGTTCCAGTAACCCCTGAAGCGTGCCATCTTCACCGCCGCGACCATGCAGCGCAATAAACACTTTCTGAAAACCCATATTTTTCAGTTGGGTAACATCTGTCTCTTTCGGGTCGACCGCATGCGCATCAATGCCCGCTTCGCGAAGACCGGCCAGCACCGCCGTGCCGGAGTTTAACGACACGTCGCGTTCGGCAGAAGTTCCGCCCAAAAGAACCGCGATCTTATCAGCCATGACGCGGTTCCTCCTGAGTTTGCGGCTTCAGTTTGATTTCAGCTAAGTTACGCGCAATTTTACCAATATTTCCGGCGCCCTGAATTAAGACAAGGTCATTACCCGTCAGTACTGATGCCAGCATTTCCGGGACCTGAGACGTATCGGAGACCAGAATGGGGTCCACTTTTCCACGCCCGCGAATGGTGCGGCACAGCGAGCGGCTATCAGCCCCTGGAATTGGTGCTTCACCCGCCGGATAGACATCCAGCATCAGCAGGGCATCTACCTGAGTCAGTACGTGGGCAAAATCATCGTACAGGTCACGCGTACGGGTATAACGGTGCGGCTGGAATACCATCACCAGCTTTTTGTCCGGCCAGCCAGCACGAGCGGCTTTGATGGTCGCATCCACTTCCGTTGGGTGGTGACCGTAGTCGTCCACCAGCAGCGCGGTACCTCCTTTACCGTTAACCTCTTCCAGCGGGAACTCGCCCAGGAAGTCGAAACGACGGCCGGTGCCCTGGAAACTTTCCAGCGCGCGCAGGATAGCGTCGTCTTCAATACCCTCTTCCGTCGCAACCGCAACCGCAGCAGCGGCGTTCAGGGCGTTATGGCGGCCCGGCGCATTCAGCGTCACGCGCAGGTCTTCTTTATCCTGGCGCACCAGCGTGAAGTGCCCCTGCGGGCCAATCTGCTGGTAGTTTTCTACGCGAACGTCCGCGTCATCACTGAAGCCGTAGGTGGTGGTCTGGCGGCCTACGCGTGGCAGAAGTTCACGGATAACCGGATCATCAACACACATCACTGCACGACCATAAAACGGCAAGTTGTGCAGGAAATTAATAAACGTCTGCTTTAAATTTTCGAAGTCGCCCTGGTAGGTATCCATGTGGTCAGCTTCGATGTTGGTGACAATCGCCACCATCGGCTGCAGATGCAGGAACGACGCGTCGCTCTCATCGGCTTCCGCAATCAGGTAGCGGCTGTGGCCCAGACGCGCATGCACGCCTGCGGCTTTCACCAGGCCACCGTTGACGAAGGTCGGGTCCAGCCCGGCTTCCGCGTAAATGCTGGCGACCATCGCGGTGGTCGTGGTTTTACCGTGCGTCCCGGCGATAGCAATGCCGTGACGAAAACGCATCAGCTCCGCCAGCATTTCCGCGCGGCGAATCACCGGGATTCGCGCCTCGTGTGCGGCGACGATTTCCGGGTTATCGGCAGAGATAGCCGTTGAGACCACCACCACGCTCGCATCGCGAACGTTTTCCGGGCGGTGGTTGAAATAAATCGTGGCGCCCAATTTCGTCAACTGCTGCGTCACCGGGTTCGGTGCCAGATCGGAACCGCTGATCTGATATCCTTCGTTGGCCAGTACTTCAGCAATACCGCCCATACCGGCGCCGCCGATGCCAACAAAGTGAATGTGCCGGACGCGACGCATCTCGGGCACAATAGAACGCAGTTTCGCCAGTTGTTGTGTATTCATTCTCTAAACGCCATCACTTCTGAAATTCGGGCGACGCAAATGCGCCGCGATGATTAAGCCTTTGCAGCCAGGCTTACTTCTTTTGCTACCCGCTCGGTAGCGTCCGGGATGGCCGTCGCACGTGCACGCTCAGCCATCTCTAATAATGTGTTGCGATCCCAGCTTGCCAGCGTGTCCGCGACCGCCTGAGCCGTAAACTGCGGCTGCTCAAAGATCTTCGCTGCGCCGGCTTTCTCCAGCGGCAGCGCATTCCAGTACTGCTGGCGGTCTTTATGCTGGAACGGGACAAAAATCGCCGGCAGACCTGCCGCCGCAATCTCGCTCACTGTCAGCGCGCCGGAGCGGCAGACCACCACATCGGCCCACGCGTACGCTTCGGCCATATCATCAATAAATTCGGTCACTTTATGCTGCGGCTGACCGGCATCGGCGTAGGCCTGTTCAACGGTTTGTTGACCGCCTTTTCCGCTCTGGTGCCAAATTGTTACCGCATCACCCAAACGCTGCGCAACCTGTGGCAGGGTCTGGTTCAGAACGCGTGCACCCTGAGAGCCACCAACAACCAGCACGCGGACGGGGCCATCGCGGCCTGCCAGGCGTTGTTCCGGCAGCGGCAGCGCCAGCACATCAACGCGTACCGGGTTGCCAACCACGTCGGCATGCGGGAACGCCCCCGGGAAAGCCTGCATCACTTTGGTGGCAATCTTCGCCAGCCATTTGTTGGTGAGCCCGGCAATGCCGTTCTGCTCATGCAGAACAACAGGGATACCCAGCGACCACGCAGCCAAACCGCCTGGCCCAGAGACGTAACCGCCCATTCCCAGCACCACGTCCGGCTTAAAGCGTTTCATGATCGCGCGTGCCTGACGCCAGGCATTGAAAATACGCATCGGTGCCAGCAGCAGCGCTTTCACACCTTTGCCGCGCAGCCCGGAAATATGGATAAAATCAATCTCGATGCCATGTTTTGGCACCAGGTCGGCTTCCATACGATCTGCGGTTCCCAGCCAGCGCACCTGCCAGCCCTGATCCATTAAATGGTGAGCGACCGCCAGCCCCGGGAACACGTGTCCGCCGGTACCGCCCGCCATCACCATTAACCGCTTTGTTTGACCGCTCATCGAGAACCTCGGGTAAACGCCTGGGCTTTTTCCAGACGCGTTTCATAATCAATTCGTAATAAGAACATGATGGCCGTCGACATAATCAGAAGACTGGAGCCACCGTAGCTTATCAACGGCAGGGTCAGGCCTTTTGTCGGTAACATACCGGCAGCTGCCCCTACGTTTACCAACGCCTGGAAGCTGAACCATACGCCGATTGCGCAAGCCAGGAAGCCAGAAAAACGTTGGTTGATCTCCAGCGCTTTGCGACCAATGGACATGGCGCGGAAAGCGACGAAGAATACCATTAAAAGTGCCAGTACCACACCGATATAACCCAATTCCTCGCCGATGATGGCGAAGATGAAGTCGGTATGCGCCTCCGGTAGATACTCCAGTTTCTGCACCGAGTTACCTAACCCCTGGCCCCACATCTCGCCACGGCCAAAGGCCATCAGCGATTGAGTCAGCTGGTAACCGCTGCCAAACGGGTCTTCCCACGGGTTCCAGAAGGAGGTCACGCGGCGAATACGATACGGTTCGGCAAGGATCAGCAGGACGACCGCGGAGATCCCCATGCCGATGATGGCAATGAACTGCCACAGCTTGGCGCCCGCCAGGAACAGCATCGCCAGCGTTGTCACAAACAGCACCACCACGGTACCAAGATCGGGCTGCGCCAGCAGTAAAATCGCCAGTACGAAGATAACGCCCATCGGTTTTAAGAAGCCGCGCAGGTTGTTGCGCACCTCATCGGCTTTACGCACCAGATAGTTGGCGATATAGCAAAACAGCGACAGTTTGGTCAGTTCGGCAGGCTGAATACGCAGCGGACCGAAAGCAATCCAGCGCGATGCCCCGTTAACCGAGCTACCGACGACCAGTACAATCAGCAACATACCAATAGAGGCAATCAGCATGAACGTACTGTGCTTCTGCCAGAACGACATCGGCAGCCGCAGCGTTACCAGCGCCATCAAAAACGCCAGCAGAATATAAAGGCCGTCACGCTTGGCAAACAGGAAAGGATCGTTCGCCAGACGTTGACCCACCGGCATTGAAGCCGAAGTCACCATAATAAAACCAATCGCCGCCAGGCCCAGGGTCAGCCACAGCAGCGTGCGGTCGTACATAATCAGGCTATCGGTGTCTTTCTCCCGAGAGCCCATCACCCAGCCCTTAAGCGCGGCAAACATCCAACCAAACAGCCATGCGAAAACGCGCATGCCCGGCAGACGCGGCAGCCTCAGTTGAGGCAGTCTCAGGCGCGGGAGCGATAAACGCATCAACCTAACTCCTTCGCCAGGCGAGCAAACACGTCACCGCGCTGCTCAAAGCTTTTAAACTGGTCGAGGCTGGCGCAGGCCGGAGACAGCAGCACCATATCGCCCGCTTTCACCTGCGGCGCAATCAGGCGCATTGCCTCTTCCATGGTTTCCGTTTGGGTAGCGATTTCCGGGCGCAGCGCGGCCAGTTCACCGCCATCGCGGCCAAAGCAGTAAAGACGAATGTTATCGCCGGTCAGGTAGCGTTGCAGCGGTTCAAAGTCGGCCGATTTGCCGTCACCACCCAGCAGCAGATACAGCGTACCCGCGACGTGCAGACCGTTTAAGGCGGCTTCAGTGCTGCCGACGTTGGTCGCTTTCGAGTCGTTAATCCAGCGCACGCCGCGGTGGTCGAGCACAATCTGGAAGCGGTGAGCCAACCCGGTAAAGGTGGTCAGCGCCTTCAGGCTGGTCGCGCGCGGCAGGCCAACGGCATCCGCCAGCGCCAGCGCCGCCAGGGCGTTGCTGTAGTTATGCTGCCCGGTAAGCGGCATCTCTTTGACGTTCAATACTTTTTCGCCTTTCACGCGCAGCCAGGTTTCCCCCTGCTGGCGGTTCAGGTGATAGTCACCCACGTCCACGCCGAAGCTCACGCAGCGCTCGTCCGCGCCGCGCACCGGCATGGTCAGGCCGTCATCGGCGTTCACGACGCAGACTTTAGCGTTTTCATAGATACGCAGCTTCGCCGCACGGTACTGCTGCAGCCCCAGCGGGTAGCGATCCATATGATCTTCGGTGACGTTTAGAATTGTTGCCGCCGCAGCATGCAGGCTGGAGGTGGTTTCCAGTTGGAAGCTGGAGAGTTCAAGCACGTACAGCTCACGAGCCGGGTCCAGCAGCATCAGCGCTGGCAGGCCAATGTTGCCGCCGACACCAACATTCACGCCTGCCGCTTTCGCCATTTCACCAATCAGCGTGGTCACCGTGCTTTTACCGTTGGAACCGGTAATCGCCACGATAGGCGCCTGTGCTTCACGGCAGAACAGTTCGATGTCGCCGACAATTTCAATGCCCGCATCCGCGGCACGGCTCAACGCCGGGTTTGCCAGCGCCATACCCGGGCTTGCGACAATCAGGTCGGCTGCCATCAGCCAGTCTTCGTTCAGCCCGCCGACATAACGCTCTACCGCTTCCGGCAGTTTATCCAGACCGGGTGGCGTCGCTCGGGTATCCATCACGCGTGGCGTGATGTTCTGCGCGAGGAAAAAATCCACGCAGGAAAGCCCGGTCAGTCCAAGACCAATAATGACGACGTTTTTACCCAGGTAATCTGCCATGATTAACGTACCTTCAGCGTTGCCAGGCCAATCAGCACCAGCATCAGCGAAATAATCCAGAAGCGCACGATAACGCGCGGTTCCGGCCAGCCTTTCAGTTCATAGTGGTGGTGAATCGGCGCCATACGGAAGATGCGCTGACCGCGCAGCTTGAAGGAGCCCACCTGCAGAATTACCGACAGGGTTTCAACCACAAAGACACCGCCCATGATCACCAGCAGGAACTCCTGACGCAGCAGCACGGCAATAATGCCCAGCGCGCCGCCCAGTGCCAGTGAGCCGACATCGCCCATAAAGACCTGTGCCGGATAGGTGTTGAACCACAGGAAGCCGAGTCCCGCGCCAACAATCGCCGTACAAACGATCACCAGTTCACCCGCATGACGCAGGTAAGGAATGTGCAGATAGCTCGCAAAGTTCATGTTACCGGTCGCCCACGCCACCAGCGCAAAGCCCGCCGCCACGAAGACGGTCGGCATAATGGCCAAGCCGTCGAGGCCATCGGTCAGGTTAACGGCGTTGCCGGTACCGACGATAACGAAGTAAGCCAACAGGATGTAGAGCAGGCCCAACTGCGGCATGATGTCCTTGAAGAATGGCACCACCAGTTCGGTAGCCGGTGTATCTTTACCGGCAAGGTACAGCGCAAAAGCCACGCCCAGTGCGATCACCGACATCCAGAAGTATTTCCAGCGCGCGATAAGCCCTTTGGTGTCTTTACGAACCACTTTGCGGTAGTCATCAACGAAACCGATAATGCCGTAGCCAATCAGCACCGTCAGCACGCACCAGACGTACGGGTTTGACGGATAGGCCCACAGCAGCACGGAGACCGTGATCGCGGTCAGGATCATGATTCCGCCCATCGTCGGGGTACCGCGTTTACTGAAGTGAGATTCAGGACCGTCGTTACGAACAACCTGACCAAACGACATTTTTTGCAGACGGGCAATCATGCGCGGGCCCATCCACAAAGAGATGAACAGCGCGGTCAGCAGGCTGACGATGGCGCGAAACGTCAGATAGGAAAAGACGTTAAAGCCGGAATAATATTTGACCAGATGTTCGGCCAGCCACACTAACATGTCCCGTTCTCCTGTAATGCGCGTACGACCTCTTCCATGGCGGCACTGCGTGATCCTTTCACCAGAATGGTGATAGTTTTATGTTCGTTAATCAGCGTTTTAAGGCGAGCAATTGCCGAGGTTTTATCGGTGAAGTGCTCCCCTGCCCCGCTGGCAGTGCTAATCGCCTGGCTTAATGTGCCGACGCTCAGAACTCGGTCAATACCCGCCGCTTTGGCAGCGTTTCCTACCTGGATGTGGCACGCTTCGCTTTCGGCGCCAAGCTCTGCCATATCGCCAACCACCAACACGCGGTAGCCCGGCATTTCAGACAGCACCTGCACCGCCGCCGTCATAGAACCGACGTTTGCGTTGTAGGAGTCATCCAACACCAGTTGGTTGTCCGTCAGGTGAATCGGGAACAAACGCCCCGGCACCGCTTTCAGCTGTGCCAGCCCGGCTTTCACCGCACTTAAGTCTGCACCAACAGCGGTTGCCAGTGCGGTCGCGGCAAGCGCGTTCGCGATGTTATGGCGACCCGGCAGCGGCAGCAGCACGTCGATGCTGCCGTTCGGCGTATGCAGCGTAAATTCAGTACCCTGCGAGGTAATACGAACCTCAGAGGCGTGGAAATCACTCCCCGCCGCATTGGGAGAAAAACGCCAGACGGTACGATCGCCAATCACCTGCTGCCAGTTGGCCCAGTCGTTGTTATCGGCATTCAGAATCGCAATGCCGCTGTCCGGCAGGCCGGTGAAGATTTCACCTTTCGCTTTCGCGACGCCCGCCAGTGAACCAAAACCTTCCAGGTGCGCAGCCGCTAAATTGTTCACCAGCGCCGCTTCCGGGCAGGTAAGGCCAACGGTCCAGGCAATTTCGCCCTGGTGGTTTGCACCAAGCTCAATCACCGCAAACTGATGTTCCGGCGTTAAGCGCAGTAATGTCATCGGCACGCCGATATCATTATTGAGATTACCTGCGGTATAAAGCGTGTTGCCGCACTGGCCAAGAATGGCGGCGGTCATCTCTTTTACCGAGGTTTTACCGGAAGAACCGGTCAGGGCCACCACGCGAGCAGGAACCTGCTGGCGCACCCAGGCGGCCAGTTCGCCAAATGCCAGGCGAGTATCGCTTACCACGAGCTGTGGTAGGTCGATATCCAGCTTACGGCTGACCAGCAGCGCGCCCGCGCCACCGTCTTTCGCCGTTTGCGCAAAATCATGCGCATCAAAACGTTCGCCTTTCAGCGCCACAAACAGACAACCCGGCGTTAATTTCCGGGTATCCGTGGTGACGTCTTCAATAAGGGAATCGCTGCCATAAAGCTCGCCGTTCAGAACGTTGGCAAGCTGGCCAAGCGTTACGCCAATCATGCCACCACTCCCAGCAGACGCGCTGCGGTAATACGGTCGGAGTAATCGAGACGACGGTTACCCACAATCTGATAATCTTCGTGGCCTTTGCCCGCCACCAGGACAACGTCATTCTCTTTCGCCTGCATGATAGCGTTGGTCACCGCTTCTGCACGGCCTTCCATCACCTTCACGTGGCCGGCATCGACCATGCCCGCAAGAATATCGTTAATGATGTCGCGCGGCTCTTCGGTACGCGGGTTATCGTCGGTGACCACCACCACGTCGGAGAACTCTTCGGCAATGGCACCCATCAGCGGACGCTTGCCTTTATCGCGGTCGCCACCGCAGCCAAATACGCACCACAGCTTGCCGGAGCAATGTAGACGCGCGGCCTGCAGCGCTTTTTCCAGCGCGTCTGGCGTATGCGCGTAGTCAACAACGACGGTCGGTTTACCCGGCGCGCTAAAGACTTCCATGCGCCCGCACACCGGCTGTAAACGTGCCGCGGTTTTCAGCAATTCAGCCAGCGGGTAGTCCAGCGCCAGTAGCGTTGCCAATGCCAGCAGCAGGTTACTGACGTTAAAAGCGCCCATCAGACGGCTTTCAATTTCGCCTTCGCCCCAGGAGGACTCAAAGCGGATAGTGGCACCGCTATCGTGGTAGTCCACCGCCACGGCTTTCAGCCAGCGGCCATGGCAGTTCGGATTAATATGGCCGTCCATGGAGACCGCCACCGCATCCGGTAGACGACCTAACCAACGACGTCCGACTTCATCGTCTGCGTTGACGATGGCTTGGCCACAGTGGTGAGTGGAGTAGAGCAGCCACTTAGCCGCTTCGTAATGCTCCATATCACCGTGGTAGTCGAGGTGATCGCGACTCAGGTTGGTAAATACGGAAGCTGCAAACTTGAGCGCAGCCACGCGGTGCTGTACCAGACCGTGGGAAGAAACTTCCATCGCCGTAACCGTTGCGCCCTGCTCAACCAATCCTGCCAGCACATGCTGTACATCAACGGCAGAACCGGTGGTGTTTTCCGTCGGGATGACTTTATCCAGCAGGCCGTTACCAACCGTACCCATCACCGCGCTGGTTTCGCCAAGCAGCTGGCACCATTGTGCAATCAACTGTGTGGTGGTGGTTTTACCGTTGGTCCCGGTCACGCCAATCAGGCGCAGGCTGTCGGAGGGTTCGTGGTAAAAACGCCCGGCCAGTGCCGATAAGCGCTCATTTAACTGGCTGAGGTAGATAACCGGCACACCGTGCATCTCGCGGATTTCACCGTCGGTTGCCTCATCTTTTGCCTCGGCTATAACAGCAGCGACACCTTGCGCAATTGCCTGCGGGATATAACGACGCCCGTCCGCCTGATGACCCACTACCGCCACGAACAGATCGCCCGATGCAGCCACACGGCTGTCGAGCGTCATCTCTCGCAGTACTCGCTCCGGCGCATTTGGCACCCACGGAGCGAGAAGGTCGCGCAAATTACGATCTGCCACCTGTACCCTCGCCTTGATTCGTTACTAATTCACTTTTATCGCCGCCCGTTGCCAGCGCATCCGGCTCAATGTTCATCGTGCGCAGTACGCCGCCCATGATGGCACCAAAGACCGGCGCGGAAACGGCGCCACCGTAGTATTTACCCGCCTGCGGGTCGTTGATGACCACCACCAGCGCAAAGCGCGGCTGGCTGGCTGGCGCAACGCCCGCGGTGTAAGCAATGTATTTGTTGATATAGCGTCCGTCCGGACCGACTTTTTTCGCCGTACCGGTTTTAATCGCGATACGGTAGCCTTTAATCGCCGCTTTCACGCCGCCGCCGCCAGGCAGCGCCACGCTTTCCATCATATGAACGACGGTGCGGACGATAGATTCCGGGAAGATGCGCTCACCGGGAACCGGCGGGTCAACTTTGGTTATCGACAGCGGACGGTAAATCCCGTAGCTGCCAATCGTTGCGTAGACACGCGCTAACTGTAACGGCGTTACCATTAGCCCGTAGCCGAAAGAGAAGGTGGCCCTCTCTATGTCAGACCACCGTTGTTTTTGAGGATATAAGCCACTGCGTTCTCCGACCAACCCCAAATTGGTCGCTTTTCCCAGTCCAAAACGTGAGTAAGTATCTACTAACGCTGAGGACGGCATCGCTAACGCTAGCTTGGAAACACCAACGTTACTCGACTTCTGTAGTACCCCGGTCAGGGTCAATTCGCTGTAGCGCGCCACGTCTTTGATTTCGTGGCCGTTAATACGGTAAGGGATGGTATTCAGTACGGTGTTTTCACGTACCACGCCGCGCTGAAGCGCGGTCATCACCACCATTGGTTTCACCGTAGAGCCCGGTTCAAACACGTCGGTGATGGCCCGGTTACGCATGGTATCTTTTGCCGTACCGGTAAAGTTGTTCGGGTTGTAGGACGGGCTGTTGGCCATCGCCAGCACTTCACCGGTGCTCACGTCGACCAGCACGGCGCTGCCGGATTCCGCTTTGTTAAACGCCACGGCGTTGTTCAATTCGCGATAAACCAGCGCCTGCAGGCGTTCATCAATGCTCAACGCCAGGTTGTGTGCAGCCTGGCTGTCGGTTGAGGAGATATCTTCAATGACGCGCCCGTAACGGTCTTTACGTACGATACGCTCGCCCGGCTGGCCGGTCAGCCACTTGTCAAAACTCTTCTCAACCCCTTCAATCCCCTGACTGTCGACGTTGGTGAAGCCAATGAGGTGAGCGGTTACTTCCCCTGAAGGGTAGTAGCGACGAGATTCTTCACGCAGATAAATCCCCGGCAGCTTCAGCTTTTTGATGTAGTCAGCCATGTCAGGGTTAACCTGACGCGCCAGGTAGATAAAGCGCATGCGCGGGTTGGTATTGATGCGGTTTGCCAACTGATCCAGCGGGATATTGAGAGCATCTGCCAACGCTTTCCAGCGGTTGTTCAGCACCACACCGCCTGCTTCGTGCAGCTCTTTCGGATCGGCCCAGATGGCTTTCACCGGTACGCTCACCGCCAGCGGGCGACCAGAACGGTCAGTAATCATGCCGCGGGAGGTAGAAACCTGCTGAACGCGCAGGGAGCGCATATCGCCTTCACGAACCAGCTTATCCGGGGCAATAATTTGTAGCCACGCCGCGCGTCCCAGCAGGAACGCGAGCGCCAGAAAAATACAGCCGCAAAGCAACGCAAAACGCCAACTGATAAAGTTGGCCTGTTCTTCCTGACGTTTTGGCTTATGCGTTTTTGCCGCTGGTTTCATGCGTTGCAATAATCCTTATTTCTGAACAACAATGTTTTCTTTCGATGGGTCAACATGTTGCATCTGCAACTTTTCAGTAGCGATACGTTCGACTCGGCTATGATCGCCAAGAGCATTCTCTTCGAGGATCAAGTTACGCCACTCAATGTCTAATGCATCGCGCTCCAGCACCAACTGTTCTCGTTGGGCCGTTAACAGGCGAGTATGGTGGGCGGTAGTGACGACCGTTACCGCCGTAACAATGATGCAAATGAACAGACAGAGTGGCAGCTTCCCAAATTGCAAAAGGTCGTCGCGAATAACACCAGGCAAGGCATGGCGTTCGCCGTTTCCTAACGACCCGGTTACTTTGCTTAGGGCTTCTGTCACTCTGCCGATCATGCGTTCGTCCTTTCTGCAATACGCAGTACTGAACTACGGGCACGCGGATTCTCTGCCACTTCATCTTCGCCCGGCATCAACTTGCCTAACGCTCGTAAATGACGGCCACCCAGCTTCCTGAGTTGCTCTTCAGTCATCGGGATCCCCGCTGGAACCTGTGGACCGCGGCTTTGTTCACGCATAAAGCGTTTCACAATGCGGTCTTCCAGCGAATGGAAGCTAATGATCGACAGCCGCCCACCCGGGGCCAGCACGCCAAGCGAGCTTTTTAGCGCTTGCTCTATCTCCTCCAGCTCACTATTCACCCAAATTCGCACCGCCTGGAAGGTACGGGTTGCGGGGTGTTTGAATTTGTCTTTCACCGGCATGGCCGCCGCGATAACTTCCGCCAGCTCTTTCGTGCGGGTCATCGGTTCAACGCGATTGCGTTCCACGATGGCGCGAGCAATGCGCTTGCCAAAACGTTCTTCGCCAAAGGTTTTAATCACCCAGGCAATGTCCGCTTCTTCCGCCGTTTGCAGCCATTCTGCTGCGGATTGACCGCGGGTTGGGTCCATACGCATGTCCAGTGGGCCATCGCGCATAAACGAGAAACCGCGTTCAGCGTCATCAAGCTGCGGCGAAGAAACGCCAAGATCGAGAAGAATCCCGTCGATCTTGCCGACGAGATCGCGCTCGGCAACATAGTCTGCCAGCGCTGAGAAAGGGCCATGAACGATGGAAAAGCGAGGGTCATCAATGGTCTTAGCCACCGCAATCGCGGCGGGATCGCGATCGATCGCAATCAAACGCCCCTGCTCGCCAAGCTGCGACAGGATAAGACGCGAATGGCCACCGCGACCAAAAGTGCCATCAATATAGATACCGTCAGGACGAATATTCAGGCCGTTAACGGCTTCATCCAGCAGTACCGTGGTGTGTTTAAAATTTTCCATCATATTTATAAGGACAAATCCTGCAATCGCTCCGACAGCGCCCCTGAAGCAGATTGCTCAGCGTCGATATCTTCCTTGACCCGTTGATACCAGGCCGTTTCATCCCACAGTTCAAACTTATTGAACTGCCCGACCAGCATCACTTCTTTGGTCAATCCGGCGTGTTGCCGTAAAACCGGTGCAATCAATAATCGCCCGGCATTATCCATCTGACATTCGCTGGCATGCCCTAACAACAGTCGCTGTACGCGACGTTCAACCGGGTTCATGCTCGACAAACGCGATAGTTTTTGCTCGATAATTTCCCATTCGGGCAGAGGATAAAGCAGCAGGCAGGGGTGATGAATGTCAATGGTACAAACCATTTGACCGGTAGCGCTCTCGACAAGCTGATCCCGATATCGGACAGGGACGGCTAAGCGCCCTTTGCTGTCGAGATTGACTAACGTTGCCCCTCGGAACATGCCAGCCTCACCCCCATTTACCACTTTGCCCCACAAATTCCCACTTTAAGGAGTTTACGGAGCAGAGGAAAAGCTTGTCAAGCCAGCATGAATGCCAACAGAGTCCAAAAAACCACTATTTGCGGCTGACAATAGCCCTGATTAATAATTATCCAGCAGACGAGGCAAATTAACGCCATGAATACCCGTAAGAAAAATACAGGCTCATTCACATTGCTTTAACGCAACTAAATATCATCGAAAAAATAGATAAAGTGCCAGTTTGCGACGCGAGCGGCATTTTAGGACATTCTGTGACGCGTTAACAGTCCCTGTGGCGCGCCCTTGCGAGGAATTCAAGACAGGCCAGTTGCCTATTCTGGTAGGTCAGCTAAGAAGTGTTTGTTATTTCGGCAATCGGTCGTGAGAATGTAACAAAATAATACAGAAATAATATAATTTTACTTTGCGTTCACATTAATAAACGCTATTTCGCTACCTGATTAGGAGAATTAAATAGAAAGCTAACCAAAATAAGGAATTATCTTAATATTAAAAAAAATAGGGTTTTTATCTAATGAAGGCCACAGCGCGTAGCCTTCATTGAGGTATTGCTTATCGGCGATTCAGACTACCGCGACGATAGAGGTTACGACGAATGCGGCTTAAGCCTGGCTTCGGCTTACGCGGTTCATCGAGGCTTGCCAGCACAATCTCCAGCACTCGTTCAGCAACATCACGGTGGCGCTGAGCGACAGCAAGCACCGGGCACTGCAGGAAGTCGAGCAGTTCATGGTCACCGAAGGTGGCAATCGCCAGATCGGTAGGCAGTTTACCTTCACGGCGCAGCGTTACGTCCATCACGCCTTGCAGCAGCGCAAATGAGGTGGTGAACAGCGCCTGTGGCATCGGGTGCGTTTCCAGCCATTTTTCAAACAGCTGCGCCGCAGCCTCACGCTCATAGCTATTGGCGTAGAGATAATGCACGTCGCGCGGGTCGTCTTTCCAGGCGGTACGGAAGCCCTGTTCGCGCAGGAAGCTCACCGACAGTTCCGGCAGGGCGCCAAGATAGAGCACCGTTTCAGCCGGGAA
Organism: Kluyvera chengduensis; assembly: GCF_044197065.1. Taxonomy (NCBI): domain Bacteria; kingdom Pseudomonadati; phylum Pseudomonadota; class Gammaproteobacteria; order Enterobacterales; family Enterobacteriaceae; genus Kluyvera; species Kluyvera chengduensis. The sequence continues at coordinate 188,538 of NZ_JBIQOI010000006.1, read as the reverse complement.
GGTCCGCAGCTCTGCGGCGAGCATTTCCGCATCATCCTGGTCGGCACCAACGACGCTGGTGAAGTGTTCGCGGTCGAGCGCACGGTCAAGCGCGACAATCGGGAACGAATCATTCGCCCAACGTTGATAGAAAGGGTGCTCCGGCGGCAGCGACGTCGACACGATAATCGCATCAACCTGGCGTTGCAGCAGGTGTTCAATGCAGCGCATTTCGTTATCCGGCTGATCTTCCGAGCAGGCGATCAGTAGCTGATAGCCGCGCTGGCGTGCCTGACGTTCAAGATAGTTTGCGATGCGTGTGTAGCTGGTGTTCTCCAGATCGGGAATGACCAACCCAATAGAACGCGTGCGTCCTGCACGCAGCCCGGCAGCTACCGCGTTAGGATGATAGTTATGCTCACGCACAACGGCCATCACTTTTTCGACAGTCTTGTCGCTGACGCGGTACTGCTTCGCTTTACCGTTAATCACATAGCTGGCGGTGGTTCGGGAAACACCGGCAAGCCGGGCGATTTCATCCAGTTTCACAATTGCCCCTTGCTTTATAAGTATAATCCGTAACATCTAAACGCAGATTGATCTCATCGGCAATAGCTTTTCTTCGCACTTATTGCTGATTTCGCAAAAAAAAGCCCGACTTCAGGCCGGGCTACGATAAAGCGATGAGACATGGTTAGCGCATGATCTTGTCGCCACGCGACAAACCGACCACGCCAGAGCGTGCGACTTCAACAATTCTCGCAACATCGCGCAGCGAAGCGAGGAACGCATCCAGCTTGTCGCTCGTGCCCGCGAGCTGAACGGTGTAGAGCGATGGCGTGACGTCGATAATCTGCCCACGGAAGATTTCCGTGTTGCGCTTAACCTCGTCACGACCATAGCCGCTGGCCTGCACCTTCACCAGCATGATTTCACGTTCAACATGAGCGCCCTGCCCCAGCTCATTTACCCGCAGCACGTCCACCAGCTTGTGCAGCTGCTTTTCGATCTGCTCAATGGCTTTTTCATCACCGACCGTCTGGATAGTCATACGGGAGAGCGTTGGATCCTCGGTTGGCGCCACGGTCAGACTTTCGATGTTGTACCCACGTTGTGAAAAGAGGCCGATCACGCGCGACAGCGCGCCGGACTCGTTTTCCAGTAATACAGATAATATCCGGCGCATAATCAGGTTCTCTCCGTTTTGCTCAGCCACATCTCGTCCATTGCCCCGCCGCGAATATGCATCGGGTAGACGTGCTCGCTGCCATCGACGCAAACGTCGACAAATACCAGGCGGTTATTACGCACCTGCTCCAGCGCCTGCGTAAGCTTGCTCTCAAGCTCAGACGGCTCAGTTATGCGAATGCCGACATGACCGTAAGCCTCTGCCAGGCGGACAAAGTCCGGCAGCGATTGCATATAGGACTGGGAGTGACGGCCAGAATAGATCATATCCTGCCATTGCTTCACCATACCCAGATAGCCGTTGTTCAGGTTCAGAATCAGCACCGGCAGTTCGTACTGCAGCGCGGTCGACAGCTCCTGAATATTCATCTGAATACTGCCGTCGCCGGTAACACAGATCACGGTTTCATCAGGCAGCGCCATTTTCACCCCGAGTGCTGCCGGCAGGCCAAAGCCCATGGTGCCGAGGCCACCGGAGTTGATCCAGCGACGTGGCTTATCAAACGGATAATAGAGCGCCGCAAACATCTGGTGCTGGCCCACATCAGAGGTGACGTACGCCTCGCCGTTGGTTAGCTTCCAGATGGTTTCCACTACCGCCTGTGGTTTGATCTGTCCGCTTTGGGTATCGTATTTCAGGCACTGGCGTGCACGCCATTGGTCAATTTGCTGCCACCAGTCGCGAATTTCATCCAACGGCTGCGCGGCGCTTTCTTGATCCAGCAGTTCCAGCATTTGATCCAGTACGATTCCAGCATCGCCAACGATCGGAATATCCGCCGGTACGGTTTTAGAGATAGACGTTGGATCGATATCAATATGCAGCACAGTGGCATTCGGGCAGTACTTCGCCAGATTGTTGGTGGTGCGATCGTCGAAACGTACGCCAACGGCAAAAATCACGTCAGAGTGATGCATGGTCATATTGGCTTCATAGGTACCGTGCATCCCCAGCATCCCCAGCGCCTGGCGATGGGTTGCCGGGAAAGCGCCTAACCCCATCAATGAAGAGGCAACTGGCAGGTTCAGCTTTTCAATCAGCGTCCGCAACTGCGTGTGACACTCTGCGTTTACCACCCCACCACCGACATACACCACCGGCTTTTTCGCCGCGATAAGCGTTTGCAGAGCACGCTTAATCTGCCCTTTATGACCGGTCGTCGTTGGGTTGTAGGAGCGCATGCTGACCGTATCCGGCCAGACGTACGGCAGCTTATTCGCCGGGTTCAGAATATCTTTCGGTAAGTCGACCACCACCGGGCCTGGTCGGCCGCTGGACGCTAACCAGAATGCTTTTTTGAGCACGCCGGGGATATCTTCGGTCTGCTTCACCAGGAAGCTGTGTTTGACGACCGGTCGCGACACCCCGACCATGTCACACTCCTGGAAGGCATCATAACCAATCAACGAGGTAGCAACCTGGCCGGAAAGTACCACCAGTGGAATTGAGTCCATATAGGCCGTGGCAATACCGGTGATGGCGTTGGTCGCGCCAGGGCCGGAAGTGACCAGCACGACGCCCACCTCACCGGTCGCACGCGCCAGGCCGTCCGCCATATGCACCGCCGCCTGTTCATGGCGCACCAGCACGTGGTCAATTCCCCCTACCGTGTGTAGCGCGTCATAAATATCGAGGACTGCGCCTCCCGGGTAGCCAAATACCTGCTTCACGCCCTGATCGATTAACGATCGGACGACCATCTCGGCTCCAGACAACATCTCCATGGTTTGCCTCCAGGCTTCTGTTCTTAATGACCCGAGAATTCATTTCTCTGCGCCATACGCCTGACGGAAGAATTTGTCCGCCGACGCTAAATTATCGGTAAAGAACTAACATAACCGCTCGCCACAAGGCAGGCAATTCACACGTCTGGAGTAGAAGCCGTACTAAAAAGAGGAAAAATAAAGGGAAAAGGGAAAATGATGGATGATTACTTCAACGATAGGAAAAGGAGAGCGTAGATGCTCGGGCGAAACGTGCCATTACAGCAAAACCTGCATTTTTCACATTATTGTTCCTACCGCCCACGCGTGACAACAGCATAATATTTTTAGTTATCACAAAAAAACAAGACAAACAGAATGCATCAACACTCTGTTTGTCTGGCGGTATATTACTGCTGACGACACGCGCTAATCAGTAACTCTTCCATCCATTGATGGCCTTTATCGCGACCAGCTGCCTCATGCCAGGAAAGATAACATGTACGGCTATTTAACTTCATTGGCAACGGTAAAATCTGTAGACCCAACTGCTCGGAAAACTCTTCCGCCAGACGACGAGGGGCGACGGCAACCAATTGTGTTTGGGAGACAACATTGAGGACGCTGATCAATGCCATTCCCTGATAGGCAATACGAGCCTGCTTATCAATGGTGTCATACCATGGCTGGCTAAACGATGCATAGCGTTCCAGAGAAACGACGGCGTGTTCTTCGCTATAAATATCGGCTTCAGTCACCGGCCCATGTATACGAGGATGCTTGCAACTCGCCACCAAAACCATTTCATCATTAAATAACGGCACACAGGCAAATTCAGGACGACGGAACTCTTCATAGCCCAGTACAAACTCAATTTCCTGATAGCGTAACTGATGTTCAGTATTTTGATTTAATGACGATTTGAAAACCATATGAATATGCGGCGCCACTTCATTCACTTTATTGAGAATGATTGAGGTTAAATAATTATCCAAAGGACTGCATACGCAAAGATTAAATACTCGCTCGCTGCTTAATGGTTCAAAACCAGAACCCGGCAATTCATTTTGCACGAGCTGCAACGCCTGGCGGACAGAGCCAAACAGCTGGAAAGCACGTGCTGTCGGCTGAATACCGCGACCATACCGCACAAATAATTCATCATTAAACATGACTTTTAAACGGGCAACAGCGTTACTGACTGCAGGTTGCGACATTCCAAGCATATGAGCAGCACGAGTAATGTTTTGTTCCTGCATCACCGCGTCAAAAACGGTCAGCAAATTTAAATCAACCATCCGAAGTTGAGGTTTATTCCCTTCATTTATCGATGTGCGTTGCTGCTCCGGCGCATTAATTACGCTATCAGACTCCAATGTCATACAAAACTCCCTTTGCTAAAGAGCAAAAATATACTGAGGCTATATGATTTACCATGCATATAAGATCCAAAAAAGAGAATTCAATAAAAAATAGGAATATATAAAGATAACAGGGCAAGTTTGTTGATAAGTAAAATCAAACTCATCTATTCCACCGAGTGAATGTAATATAGTTTACCCATAGATTGAGCGAATAAACAACATGCCAAAAAAGGACACATAAATTAAGTTTTACTAAAGTGTTTTATTTTACTGGCATTCAGAATTAACATTTTATATCAAAAAAAGTTCTCTAAAATTTACAACGCGACAGAAAAATAAGAGCAACTATATAGTTATCATACGGATAGAGCGGAACCCCAAAAATGTCAAACTCATGAGCATTTGCGATTAACCATGTTTAAATGCGACAAAATATGAAAATCGTGAATTAACATATAAAATGATCCTCTATAAAACGTCGCCTCCTTCAGCACAATTAGCTAATTCTACCGTTTCGGTTTGATGACGAAATCTGCTTCATTTTACCTGTCAGGGTTGACATCAGAAACCATATCCAGTACCACTAAAAGCATATCGAATTCATCTGGAGAATGATGACATGTTCCGTACCACTCGCTTCAACGGCCTACTACTACTAAACGCCTCTTCTGTGCGCGGTAGGCTGGTGTGCGACGTTCAACGTTAAGTCATCATCAGTTAAACGAAAAACCCGCGCCGCTGCGCGGGTTTTTTTATGCTCGTAGCAAGGCGCCCCAAGTTAACCAAGGACCTAAACCATGAGCCAGCAAGTCATTATTTTTGATACGACCTTACGTGATGGTGAACAGGCATTACAGGCAAGCCTGAGCGTGAAAGAGAAACTGCAGATTGCTTTTGCCCTCGAGCGTATGGGCGTTGACGTGATGGAAGTCGGGTTTCCGGTCTCTTCTCCAGGCGATTTTGAATCAGTACAAACCATTGCGCGCAACATTAAAAACAGCCGCGTTTGCGCGCTGGCTCGCTGCGTAGAGGCGGACATTGACGTTGCCGCCGAGTCATTGAAAGTCGCGGAAGCATTCCGTATTCATACTTTTATTGCCACCTCACCGATGCATATCGCCACCAAACTGCGCAGCACGCTGGATGAAGTTATCGAACGCGCGGTCTATATGGTGAAACGCGCCCGTAACTACACCGACGACGTTGAGTTCTCCTGCGAAGATGCCGGTCGTACCCCGATTGACCAGTTGGCACGCGTAGTGGAAGCCGCTATTAACGCAGGCGCGACCACCATCAACATTCCAGACACCGTCGGCTACACCCTGCCGTTCGAGTTCTCCAACATTATTACCGGCCTGTACGAACGCGTGCCAAACATCGATAAAGCGATTATCTCCGTTCACACCCACGACGACCTGGGCATGGCGGTCGGTAACTCTCTGGCAGCGGTCCACGCGGGTGCGCGTCAGGTTGAGGGCGCGATGAACGGCATCGGCGAGCGTGCGGGTAACTGCTCGCTGGAAGAAGTGATCATGGCGATTAAAGTGCGCAAAGACATCATGAACGTGCACACCGCCATCAACCATAACGAAATCTGGCGTACCAGCCAGACCGTTAGCCAGATCTGCAACATGCCGATCCCGGCCAACAAAGCTATCGTCGGTACCGGCGCATTCGCTCACTCCTCCGGTATCCACCAGGACGGCGTGCTGAAGAACCGCGAAAACTACGAGATCATGACCCCTGAGTCCATCGGTCTGAACCAGATCCAATTGAACCTGACCTCCCGCTCTGGCCGTGCTGCGGTGAAACACCGTATGGAAGAGATGGGCTACAAAGATACCGACTACAACATGGACCACCTGTACGACGCGTTCCTGAAGCTGGCGGACAAAAAAGGTCAGGTCTTCGATTACGACCTGGAAGCGCTGGCGTTCATCAACAAGCAGCAGGAAGAGCCAGAGCATTTCCGCCTGGATTATTTCAGCGTGCAGTCAGGCTCCAGCGATATCGCAACCGCGTCAGTGAAGCTGGCCTGTGGTGATGAAACCAAAGCCGAAGCGGCGAACGGTAACGGTCCGGTTGATGCGATTTACCAGGCGATTAACCGTATCACCGGCTACGACGTTGAGCTGGTGAAATACGACCTGAACGCTAAAGGCCAGGGCAAAGACGCGCTGGGTCAGGTCGACATCGTCGTTAACTATAACGGTCGCCGCTTCCACGGCGTCGGTCTGGCGACGGACATCGTTGAATCTTCTGCGAAAGCAATGGTTCACGTGCTGAACAACATCTGGCGCGCCGCTGAAGTCGAAAAAGAATTGCAACGCAAAGTTAAGAATAACGAGAACAACAAGGAAACCGTGTAATGTCGAAGAATTACCATATTGCTGTGTTACCAGGTGACGGTATTGGCCCTGAAGTCATGACACAGGCATTGAAAGTACTGGAAGCCGTACGTCAACGTTTTGATATGCGCATTACCACCAGCCATTACGACGTTGGCGGCATCGCCATCGACCGTCACGGTGAGCCGCTGCCACAGGCGACCGTGGAAGGCTGCGACCAGGCGGACGCCATTCTGTTTGGCTCCGTGGGCGGCCCGAAATGGGAAAACTTGCCGCCGAACCAGCAGCCAGAGCGCGGCGCGCTGCTGCCGCTGCGTAAACACTTCAAGCTGTTCAGCAACCTGCGTCCAGCGAAGCTGTACCAGGGGCTGGAAGAGTTCTGCCCGCTGCGCGCCGATATCGCCGCTAACGGCTTTGATATCCTGTGTGTCCGCGAACTGACCGGCGGCATCTACTTCGGTCAGCCGAAGGGTCGTGAAGGCAGCGGTCAGCACGAAAAAGCGTTTGATACCGAGGTGTATCACCGCTTTGAGATTGAACGTATCGCCCGCATTGCATTTGAATCTGCGCGCAAGCGCCGTCACAAAGTGACCTCTATCGATAAATCCAACGTGCTGCAGTCCTCCATTCTGTGGCGCGAGATCGTCAGCGAAATCAGCAAAGAGTATGCCGACGTTGAGCTGGCGCATATGTACATCGACAACGCCACGATGCAGCTGATTAAAGACCCGTCGCAGTTCGACGTGGTGCTGTGTTCCAACCTGTTCGGCGACATTCTCTCCGACGAGTGCGCGATGATCACCGGCTCGATGGGCATGCTGCCGTCTGCCAGCCTGAACGAAGAAGGCTTTGGCCTGTACGAACCGGCGGGCGGCTCGGCTCCGGATATCGCCGGCAAAAATATCGCTAACCCGATTGCGCAGATCCTCTCTCTGGCGCTGCTGCTGCGTTACAGCCTGGACGCCAACGATGCGGCCACCGCCATTGAAAATGCCATTAACCGCGCGCTGGAAGAAGGCGTACGGACCAGTGATTTAGCTCGCGGCGCCGCGGCAGTCAGTACCGATGAAATGGGCGACATCATCGCCCGCTATGTTGCCGAAGGGGTGTAATCATGGCGAAGACCTTATACGAAAAGTTGTTTGATGCTCACGTGGTTTATGAAGCGCCAAACGAAACGCCGCTGCTGTACATCGACCGCCATCTGGTGCACGAAGTGACGTCACCGCAGGCGTTTGACGGCCTGCGTGCGCACAACCGCCCGGTGCGTCAGCCGGGTAAAACCTTCGCCACCATGGATCACAACGTCTCTACGCAGACCAAAGACATCAATGCCTCCGGCGAGATGGCGCGCATCCAGATGCAGGAGCTGATTAAGAACTGCAACGAGTTTGGCGTTGAGCTGTATGACCTGAATCACCCGTATCAGGGTATCGTGCACGTCATGGGGCCAGAACAGGGCGTAACCCTGCCGGGCATGACCATCGTTTGCGGCGACTCCCATACCGCGACGCACGGCGCATTCGGCGCGCTGGCGTTCGGCATCGGGACTTCCGAAGTGGAACACGTGCTGGCAACGCAGACCCTGAAACAGGGTCGCGCCAAAACCATGAAAATTGAAGTGAACGGCAAAGCCGCACCGGGCATCACCGCGAAAGACATCGTACTGGCGATTATCGGTAAAACCGGCAGCGCTGGCGGCACCGGTCACGTGGTCGAATTCTGTGGTCAGGCCATTCGTGACCTGAGCATGGAAGGCCGTATGACGCTGTGCAACATGGCGATTGAACTGGGCGCGAAAGCAGGCCTGGTGGCGCCAGACCAGACGACCTTCAACTATGTAGAAGGCCGCCTGCACGCGCCGAAAGGCAAAGATTTTGACGAGGCGGTCGCCTACTGGCAAACCCTGAAAACCGACGACGGCGCCACCTTTGACAGCGTGGTCACCCTGCAGGCCGAAGAGATTGCGCCGCAGGTTACCTGGGGCACCAACCCAGGCCAGGTTATCTCCGTGAATGACAATATTCCGGACCCAGCCTCCTTTAACGATCCGGTAGAACGTGCCAGCGCCGAGAAAGCGCTGGCCTATATGGGTCTGAAATCTGGCGTGCCGTTAACCGAAGTGGCGATTGATAAAGTCTTTATCGGTTCCTGCACCAACTCGCGTATCGAAGATTTGCGTGCAGCCGCTGAGATCGCTAAAGGCCGCAAAGTGGCGCCAGGCGTCCAGGCGCTGGTTGTGCCAGGCTCCGGCCCGGTGAAAGCGCAGGCGGAGGCGGAAGGTCTGGATAAGATCTTTATCGAAGCGGGCTTTGAATGGCGTCTGCCGGGCTGCTCCATGTGCCTGGCAATGAACAACGACCGTCTGAACCCGGGCGAGCGCTGCGCTTCTACCAGCAACCGTAACTTTGAAGGCCGTCAGGGCCGCGGTGGCCGTACCCATCTGGTCAGCCCGGCAATGGCCGCAGCGGCCGCGGTAACCGGCCATTTCGCCGACATTCGTAGCTTGAAATAAGGAAACACCATCATGGCTGAGAAATTTACCCAACATACGGGACTGGTGGTGCCGCTGGATGCCGCGAACGTCGATACCGATGCCATCATTCCAAAGCAGTTTTTGCAGAAAGTGACCCGCACCGGCTTTGGCGCGCACCTGTTTAACGACTGGCGCTTCCTCGACGACAAAGGCGAGCAGCCGAACCCCGAGTTCGTGCTGAACTTCCCAGAGTTTAAAGGCGCTTCCATTCTGCTGGCGCGCGAAAACTTCGGCTGCGGTTCATCACGCGAACACGCGCCGTGGGCGCTGACTGACTACGGTTTTAAAGTGGTGATTGCCCCAAGCTTCGCCGATATCTTCTACGGCAACAGCTTCAACAACCAGCTGCTGCCGGTGACGTTGAGCGATGCGCAGGTCGACGAGATGTTTGCGTTGGTGAAAGCCAACCCGGGCATTACGTTTGAAGTGGATCTGGAAGCACAGGTGGTTAAAGCGGGGGAGAAATCCTACAGCTTTAAAATTGACGACTTCCGTCGCCACTGCATGCTGAACGGGCTGGATAGCATTGGCCTGACGCTGCAACATGAAGACGCGATTTCAACTTACGAAAACAAGCAGCCAGCGTTTATGCAGTAATCCGTCACGTCGCTGCCTCCCCGGAGGCGGCGCGTTCGCGCCTTGTCCGGGCTACAAACGCGCACCAATTGTAGGCCGGATAAGGCGTTTACGCCGCCATCCGGCGTATGCCGGGGCGGCACCAAATTAAACGTCCTTCACCCGCCCTGTCATCACCAGCGTCACCAGCGAAATCCCGGCAATCACCCAGTATACCGAGAAATGACCAAAGCTCTGCGCCAGCGCCCCCTGAATAATCCCCGCCAGAATCACCCCGGTTGAAATGCTGTTGGTAAACAGCGTGGTCGCGGCTCCCGCACGCCCCGGCATCAGGTCCTGGAACCACAGCATGCCAATCCCGGCGATAATACCGATAAACACCGCGTTAAACAGCTGGAGCACCAGCAGCGACGTGTGGCTGTGGAAGAAGATCAGCCCGACGTAGAACAGTACCCCGGCGGCCACCGCCGTCACCATCATCCGCCGCTTACCGAAGCGCTTCACATAGTAACCCGCGAGGATCATCGCCGGAATTTCCAGCCCCGCCGCCGTCCCCATCAGGATCCCTGCGAGGCTATCCGGCAGGCCGAGATCGCTGCTGATCCACAGCGGCATATCGATGATATACATGGTGTTGCAGGTCCACATCAGCGTGGAAGCGATAAACAGCATCCGTACGTTGCTGTCCTTCCAGCCGCTAATCTGGTTCTGCACCACGTCGGCAGGCTGTTCGACCCTCGCCACCGACGGTAGCGTCAGGGCAATCAGCGTCAGGCTAATCACGAAAATCACTGCGGCAATAGAGAACATGGCGGTAAAGCCATAGTTAAGCGCCAGCATAAAGGCCAGCGGCGGGCCAATCACCCATGCCAGCGACAGCTGCGCACGCATCACCGAGCTGAACATCACCACTTCACGCGCCGAGCTATCGGCATATTCACGCGCCAGCGCAAACAGCTGCGGCATCGCGGCATTGGCGATGGAGGCCAGCAGCACGCCGCAGGTAATCAGCGTCAGGTAGTGGCGGTTGAAGGCGAAGAGCAGCGCGTTACCCACCGCCATCAGGCAGCAGAACATGATCAGCTTACGGCGGTCGCCCTGGTTATCGGATCGCTTTGCCAGCCCCAGACTGACGACGATCCCGGCGATAGCGTTGACGGTGTAGAACAGCCCTACCCAGAACGGCTGTGCTCCGACCTCACGACTAAGAAACAGGCTCAGCGTCGGTGCCTGCAATGCGCCCGCTATCCCCATCATAAACGCCACCAGCATAAAGGCGGCATACACACCGTTGAGACGTCGTCCCATCGTCATTAACCAGAGCATCAGAAATCCTTTCGCAAAAGAATAAAAAAAAGCCAGCAGATGATACCTGCTGGCAAATACTCAGTCACACATGATTAGGCGAATTAATACTCAGAGGTCGGGTTCGTAACTTCCCACTGCATCAGATAGTTCAGCACTTCAAGCCGCTGTGCAGTCGCCTGACGGGCCAGCCAGGAAACATTTTTGGTGGCAGAGAAATAACGCCGGTAGAACTGATACATGGTGACCTCCTCATTTCCCCTTCGCTTCATCGAAATCAATTATTGGCTTAATATAGGGATTAATAAATTGCTGAGTTTTTATCAGGAGTTCCCCTTTTATGCCTTCAGGTCGATTACAGCAGCAGTTCATCCGTTTGTGGCAGTGCTGTGAGGGAAAATCACAGGAAACCACGCTCAACTCACTGGCCGAGCTGCTGAACTGCTCTCGCCGACATATGCGCACGCTTTTAAACACCATGGAGGCGCGCGGATGGTTGACCTGGGAGGCGGAAGCCGGGCGCGGCAAGCGCTCTAAGCTGACTTTCCTCTATACCGGGCTGGCGCTTCAGCAACAGCGCGCGGAAGACTTGCTCGAGCAGGATAGGATCGATCAGCTGGTGCAGTTGGTCGGCGATAAGGCGGCCGTACGCCAGATGCTGGTGTCACATCTTGGCCGCAGCTTCCGTCAGGGGCGGCACATTTTGCGGGTGCTTTACTATCGACCAATGCACAATTTACTGCCCGGAACGGCGCTTAGGCGCTCGGAAACCCATATCGCACGGCAGATATTCAGCGCATTGACTCGGGTAAACGAGGTAAATGGGGAACTGGAAGCGGATATTGCGCACCATTGGCAGGCCATTTCCCCATTACACTGGCGTTTTTACTTGCGCCCCGGCATTCATTTTCATCACGGTCGCGAACTGGAAATGGAAGACGTCATCAGTTCGCTGCATCGCAGCATGACGCTGTCGCTCTTTTCCAACATCACGCGCATTGATTCTCCTACTGCCTGGACGCTCGACGTACATCTCAACGAGCCTGACCGCTGGCTGCCGTGGCTGTTCGGCCAGGTATCGGCGATGATCCTGCCACGCGAATGGCAATCGCTCAGCGACTTCTCCCGCATGCCGGTGGGAACCGGGCCGTATGCCGTCGCCCGCAACAATCAGAACCAGCTAAAGATCCACGCCTTTGATGACTATTTCGGTTTCCGGGCGCTGATTGACGAGGTGAACGTCTGGGTGCTGCCGGAAATCAGCGACGAGCCGAACGGCGGCCTGACGCTTCAGGGCACCACCCAAAGCGAAAAGGCGGTGGAAAGCCGCCTTGAAGAGGGCTGCTACTATCTGCTGTTTGACGCGCGCAGTTCACGTGGCAACAACCCGGCGGTACGGCAGTGGCTGAGCCACATTTTCCACCCGAACAACCTGCTGTATCACGCGGGCGAGCAGCACCAGAGTCACTGGTTCCCGGCCTACGGCCTGCTACCCCGCTGGCACCATGCCCGCAGCCACGCCTGCGAGAAACCGGCAGGTCTTGAGTCGGTCACCCTCACCTACTACCGCGATCACGTTGAACACCGGACTATCGGTCAGATAATGGAAGCGCTGCTGGCGGCGCATCAGGTCAAACTGGTGATTCAGGAAGTGGACTACGACGAATGGCACCGTGGCGAGGTGGTCAGCGATATCTGGCTGAACAGCGCCAACTTTACGCTGCCGCTCGATTTCTCACTCTTTGCCTATCTTTATGAAGTACCGCTGATTCGCCACTGTATTCCCATCGACTGGGAGCAGGACGCGCAGCGCTGGCGCGCAGGGGCGCTTTCGCTGCCCGACTGGTGCCAAAGTCTGCTGGCAAATCAGTCCATTGTGCCGCTAATCCATCATTGGCTGATGCTACAAGGTCAGCGCAGTATGCGCGGCGTTCGCATGAACACCCTGGGCTGGTTCGACTTTAAATCCGCCTGGTTTGCCCCGCCGGATCCTTAAGGCTTTTGATTTATTCACGTAATCATTACAATGTGCCGTTCTCAACGGGGTGCTGCGCCGAGTGCGCGAGCTGAGAAAATACCCGTCGAACCTGATCCGGATAATCCCGGCGAAGGGATTTGAGGCTAACTCAAAATCCTTTGCCACCATTTTATAAAGGTGCAAAGTGCTCAAAAAATTACTCCCCCTGCTGGTGCTGGTTGCCGCTCCGGCCCTCGCCAAGCCTGTACTGACCGTCTATACCTACGACTCTTTTGCCGCTGATTGGGGCCCTGGTCCAGCGGTGAAAAAAGCGTTTGAAGCCGATTGTAACTGCGAGCTGAAGTTCGTGGCGCTGGAAGACGGTGTTTCGCTGCTTAATCGTCTGCGCATGGAAGGCAAAAACAGCAAAGCCGACGTGGTGCTGGGGCTCGATAACAATCTGCTACAAGCCGCAACCGACACCAAACTGTTCGCCAAAAGCAACGTTCCCACGGACGCCGTGACCGTACCCGGCGGCTGGAACAACGACACCTTCGTGCCGTTCGACTACGGCTACTTTGCCTTCGTCTACGACAAAAACAAGCTGAAGAACCCGCCAAAAAGCCTGAAAGAGCTGGTCGAAAGCGACCAGAAATGGCGCGTGATTTATGAAGACCCACGCACCAGCACACCGGGTCTGGGCCTGCTGCTGTGGATGCAAAAAGTCTACGGCGATAAAGCGCCGGAAGCCTGGCAGAAACTGGCGGCGAAAACGGTCACCGTGACCAAAGGCTGGAGCGAAGCGTATGGCCTGTTCCTGAAAGGGGAAAGCGACCTGGTGCTGAGCTATACCACCTCTCCGGCGTACCACATCATCGACGAGAAGAAAGACAACTACGCGGCGGCGAACTTTAGCGAAGGCCACTACCTGCAGGTGGAAGTGGCGGCAAAAACCGCGGCCAGTAAACAGCAGAAGCTGGCAGATGAGTTCCTGAAATTTATGGTTTCTCCGGCCTTCCAGAACACCATTCCAACCGGCAACTGGATGTATCCGGTGACCAACGTCACGCTGCCAGAAGGCTTTAATAGCCTGGTGAAACCGCAAACTGCGCTGGAATTTACCCCGCAGCAGGTGGCCTCCGAACGTCAAAACTGGATTAACGCATGGCTTCGCGCAGCCAGCCGCTAATCCCTCGCTGGTTGTATCCAGGGCTGACGGCAACCACGCTGATGGTTGCCGTCGCGCTGGCGGCGTTTCTGTCGCTGTGGCTGAACGCGCCGGAAACATCGTGGTCAACGTTGCTCGGCGATAGCTATCTGTGGCACGTGGTGCGCTTCTCGTTCTGGCAGGCGTTCCTGTCAGCGCTGCTGTCGGTCGTTCCCGCGATTTTCCTTGCCCGAGCGCTTTACCGACGACGTTTCCCTGGCCGTACGCTGCTGTTGCGGCTGTGCGCCATGACGTTGATTCTCCCAGTCCTGGTCGCCGTCTTCGGCATTCTGAGCGTTTATGGTCGCCAGGGCTGGCTATCCCAGCTTTTTGCCTGGCTGGGCTGGCAGTGGCATTTCTCACCCTACGGCCTGCAGGGCATTTTGCTGGCGCACGTGTTCTTTAATATGCCGATGGCGACCCGCCTGCTATTACAGGCGCTGGAGCAGATCCCCGGCGAGCAGCGCCAGCTTGCCGCCCAACTAGGTATGCGCGGCTATTCGTTCTTCCACCTGGTGGAATGGCCGTGGATGCGTCGGCAGATCCTGCCTATCGCCACGCTGATTTTCATGCTCTGTTTCGCAAGCTTTGCTACCGTGCTGTCGCTCGGCGGCGGGCCTTCGGCGACCACCATCGAACTGGCTATCTATCAGTCGCTGAACTTCGATTACGACCCGGCGCGCGCGGCGATGCTGGCGCTCATCCAGATGGGGTGCTGCCTGATGCTGGTGCTGTTAAGCCAGCGATTAAGCCGGGCGATTGCCGTGGGTAATAGCCACGTTCACGGCTGGCGTGACCCCGACGACCGCTGGCATAGTCGAATAACCGACGGCCTATTGATTATCCTCACTCTGCTGCTGCTGTTGCCGCCGCTGCTGGCGGTGGTGGTTGACGGCATCAACCCATCCATGTTCCAGGTCTTTACCCAGCCGGTACTCTGGCAAGCGCTGGGTACCTCGTTACGCATCGCCATTGCCGCCGGAGTTATCTGCGTGGTGCTGACCATGATGCTGCTGTGGAGCAGCCGTGAGCTGCGCGCCCGCAACCAGCCGCTGGCCGGGCAGGCAATGGAGCTGAGCGGTATGCTGATCCTCGCCATGCCGGGCATCGTGCTGGCCACCGGATTTTTCCTGCTGCTCAACAACACCGTTGGTCTGCCCGACTCCGCCGACGGTATTGTGATTTTCACCAACGCCCTGATGGCGGTACCTTATGCCCTTAAAGTGCTGGAAACGCCGATGCGTGACATTACCACCCGTTACAGCATCCTGTGCGAATCACTGGGGCTTTCTGGCTTTAACCGCCTAAAGGTGGTTGAACTGCGTGCCCTGAAGCGCCCGCTGGCCCAGGCGCTGGCTTTTGTCTGCGTGCTGTCGATAGGTGATTTCGGCGTCGTGGCGCTGTTCGGCAATGACAATTTCCGCACGCTGCCGTTTTATCTCTATCAGCAAATTGGCGCCTATCGCAGCCAGGACGGCGCGGTGACCGCGCTGATTTTGCTACTGCTCTGCTTCCTGCTGTTCACCGTTATTGAAAAGTTACCCGGACGCCATGCTAAAACTGAATGATGTCACCTGGCTTTACCAGCACCTGCCGATGCGCTTTAACGCCTCGATTGCCCAGGGCGAGAAAGTGGCTGTCCTCGGCCCTAGCGGCGCGGGGAAATCCACGCTGCTGAACCTGATTGCCGGCTTTCTGACGCCTGCCAGCGGCACGCTGCTGCTTGAAGGACGCGTGCATACCCATACGCCGCCATCACAGCGCCCGGTGTCGATGCTGTTTCAGGAAAATAACCTCTTCAGTCACCTGACCGTGCGCCAGAACATTGGGCTGGGCATGAGTCCGCGCCTCTCGCTCACCACGGAGCAGAAGCGAAAGTTACAGGTGATTGCCGGGCAGATGGGTATTGAGTCAATGCTGGACAGGCTGCCCGGTGAGCTCTCCGGCGGCCAACGTCAACGCGCCGCGCTGGCCCGGTGTCTGGTGCGCGAGCAGCCGATTTTACTGCTGGATGAACCGTTCTCAGCGCTCGACCCGGCGCTGCGTCAGGAGATGCTACAGCTGGTTGATGAAGTGTGTCAGCGGCAAAACCTAACATTGCTGATGGTTTCGCACAGCGTCGAGGATGCGGCAAGGATTGCGCCGCGCGCAATGGTGGTAGCGGAAGGGCGTATCGCCTGGGACGGCGATACGCAGGAATTATTGAGTGGGAAAGCCAGCGCGTCTGCGCTGCTGGGGATTCGGGCGTGATGTTCTGCCGGATGGTGGCTACGCCTTATCCGGCCTACAAATCGGTGCACGCGTAGGCCGGATAAGGCGCAGCCGCCATCCGGCACACTACCTACAGCCCCACCACCTTACGTAAAATCTCGATATACACCGGCATCAGCGGGTGACGAATCACGCTCACCAGCGCCATCACGCCGACGCCCAGCATCAGCGGAGCCAGCAACAGCAGGCGCTGACGGGTTAACAACGCACTTAGACGGTCATGATTCTCTTTCGCGCTGCGCCATAAGCGCCAGCACAGCCACCCCGCCAGCCACAGCAGCAACGCCGCCGCCAGTAGCAGCCACTTGAAGCTGGCGCTATTTTCATCCGCAGGAATATCGATTGCCGCCCCGGCCAGAATGCCGGGCAGGAAGTACAGCGGCGGCCACAGCACGCAGCCAATGATATTGGGGGTAATAAATTTGGCGATTGGCAGGTCAAGCATCCCCGCCACCATCGGCACCAGCGGGCGCGTCGGGCCGACAAACCGGCCGATCAGAATGGTAAACATGCTGTGCTGATGCAGCGCATGTTCGGTTTTATCCAGCAGCGATTTGTTTTTCTTCATAAATGACCAGCGATGCAGCGGCTTTTTAAAGCGCCATCCCAGCCAGAAAGAGACCCAGTCACCCAGCAGGCAGCCAATGATCCCCACCAGCCACGCCTGCCAGAAATTCACCTCACCGCTGCCGATAAGCGCTCCCAGCCCCGCCATCATCACGGTACCAGGCAGAATCAACCCCACCAGCGCCAGTGATTCCAGAAACGCCACCAGCGCCACCGCAATCAGCGAGTAGGTCGTGGACTGAGTAATAAAGTGTTCCAGCAGTGCTTGCATAGTGTGCCCGGTTTGAAAACGAAGCAGGGATTCTCCAGAGCGTCTCCCCTATCGTCAAGCCTTCAATTGTCTTTAGAGTTTACTGGCAAAGACAAAAACCAACACACCGCATTTCCTTTTCTTTACTTTTTATTCACACCCCGCGCGGAATTCGCTGGGGCTCGCGCCGGTGCATTTTTTAAATACGCGGGAAAAATAGAGCTGATCTTCAAAGCCTACGTTGCGCCCCACGGTGGCGATAGGCATTCGCGTGGTGCTGAGCAGCAGCTTAGCCTGGCTGATGCGCTGATCCTCGCGCCAGCTCAGCACGCTTACCCCAAGCTGCTGGCGGAACAGGTGCGACAGGCGCGACGGCGACAGGCAGACGTGCTGCGCGACGCTGGCAATATCAAAGTGGCTATCGGCAAGGTGGTCGCTGATGTACTGGCACGCATCGCGCACACGGTTATCCATCGGCGGATGCAGCGATTCATTGATGGCCTCCATGCGGCGCAGCAGCAACTGCTCCAGCAGGTTAATCGCCAGATGTTCCGAGTAGCGCCCAAGCCCCTGCCCAGCTTCGATTATCTGGCCAAACAGCTCAGAAATCTCTGCCTGATGCGCTTCATCCGGGCGATAAAAACCGGTTTGCGCGACAATAGCGGGCCAGTTCAGCCACTCGTGCCAGTAGGCGCGCGGGCGGAAATAGACCCATTGGTGATACCACTCACTCGCATCCGGGTGACGGCCATAGTGGTGAATTTCGCCCGGAGGAAACAGCAGCATATCCCCCTGACGGCAGACGAACTGCTTGCCCTGGTTCTCAATCACCCCTTCACCACGCACCGTCAGATTGAGGATAAACCCCTTCATACCCAGCGGACGGTCGATAAAGAAATCCAGATAACCACCGGCTTCAATCGGCGTTAAACCCGCAACCAGATGGGCGTTAAAGGAGTAACCCGGTAGCAGGGGATCGTTTTGCATTTCAGCCATTTCTGCTCGCTCTCGCTTCGCTTTTAAGAAACCAATTATCCATATTCCACTTTTTAGCGTTATCCATGCCGTGCTGTCGCTGCGACGGGAAAGGAGTGACAGCCATTCCTTGATGAACAAGGCATTTAGAGAATAAAGCCGGCCGGTCCCACCCTTAAAGGTAACAACTGAAGTGTCTATAAGGACGGCAGAAAAGTCCACATTGAATATTTGCACGGCGTCACACTTTGAATAGTCACAGCAAGATAATCCATAAGATTAGCGGTTCCAGCCTGACGGTTTTTAGCGGGGATATCTACTGTTTCACTATCACGTATTCTTTGAGATGGAGTAACACGATGGCAATCGCAATTGGCCTCGATTTTGGTAGTGATTCAGTCCGCGCCCTGGCGGTAGATTGTGCGACGGGCGAAGAGATCGCAACCAGCGTCGAATGGTATCCACGCTGGCAGGAAGGGCGTTTCTGCGACGCGCCAAATAACCGTTTTCGCCACCACCCGCGCGACTATATCGAATCCATGGAAGCCGCGCTGAAAGGCGTGCTGGCTGAACTCTCCAGCGCACAGCGCGCCGACGTCGTCGGTATTGGCGTCGACAGCACCGGCTCAACGCCTGCGCCTATTGATGCCGACGGCAATGTCCTGGCGCTCAAAGAAGAGTTTGCCGACAACCCGAACGCCATGTTCGTGCTGTGGAAAGACCACACCGCGGTGGAAGAGGCTGAAGCCATCACCCGCCTGTGCCACCAGCCGGGCAAAGAAGACTACTCCCGCTATATTGGCGGCATTTACTCAAGCGAGTGGTTCTGGGCCAAAATCCTGCACGTCACCCGCGAAGACCGCGCCGTCGCGCAAGCTGCCGCCTCCTGGATTGAACTGTGCGACTGGGTGCCAGCTCTGCTCTCCGGCACCACCCGTCCGCAGGACATTCGCCGCGGCCGCTGCAGCGCCGGGCATAAATCCTTGTGGCACGAAAGCTGGGGTGGCCTGCCGCCAGCAGCATTCTTCGATGAACTCGACCCGATTCTAAATCAGCATCTGCCTTGCCCCCTGTTTAGCGAAACCTGGACGGCCGATATTCCAGTCGGCAACCTGACCGCCGACTGGGCGAAACGCCTGGGACTGTCAACAGACGTAGTTATCTCCGGCGGCGCATTCGACTGCCATATGGGAGCCGTCGGCGCGGGTGCACAACCAAATGCGCTGGTGAAAGTGATCGGTACTTCAACCTGCGACATCTTAATTGCTGACAAAAACAGCGTCGGAAGCCGCACGGTAAAAGGCATCTGCGGTCAGGTTGACGGCAGCGTGGTGCCGAACTTTATCGGCATGGAAGCGGGTCAATCCGCCTTCGGCGACATCTACGCCTGGTTTGGTCGCGTACTCGGCTGGCCGTTGGAGCAGCTTGCCGCGCAACACCCAGAACTGAAAGCGCAGATCAAAGACAGCCAGAAACAGCTGTTGCCAGCCCTGACCGAAGCCTGGGCCAACAACCCTTCTCTCGATCATCTGCCGGTCGTTCTCGACTGGTTCAACGGTCGCCGTACGCCAAACGCCAACCAACGTCTGAAAGGGGTCATCACCGACCTTAACCTGGCTACCGACGCCCCGGCGCTGTTCGGCGGGCTGATTGCCGCTACCGCTTTTGGTGCCCGCGCCATTATGGAGTGCTTCACCGAACAGGGCATTCCGGTTAACAACGTCATGGCGCTGGGCGGCATCGCCCGTAAAAACCGCGTCATCATGCAGACCTGTAGCGACGTCCTGAACCGTCCGCTGCAAATTGTCGCTTCTGACCAATGCTGTGCGCTGGGCGCGGCCATTTTCGCCGCCGTTGCCGCACACGTCCATACCGATATACCGGCTGCCCAACAGCAGATGGCAAGCCAGGTCGAACATACCTTACAACCACGACCACAGCAGGCTCAGCGATTTGAAGAACTCTATCAGCGCTATCTGCAATGGGCCGTGAGCGCCGAACAACATTATCTCCCGGCTGCGTCCGCGGAAAAATCCGCCGCTTCTCAGGCAGCCCTGACTCATTAAAGGATACGACTATGACCGTTTTTGATAATTATGAAGTGTGGTTTGTCATTGGTAGCCAGCACCTGTACGGGCCGGAAACGCTGCGCCAGGTGACGCAAAACGCGGAGCAGGTCGTCAATGCCTTAAATGCTGAAGCGAAACTGCCGTGCAAACTGGTGCTGAAACCACTGGGCACGCGCCCGGATGAAATTACCGCCATCTGCCGCGATGCCAACTACGACAACAAATGTGCCGGTATGATTGTCTGGCTGCACACCTTCTCGCCAGCGAAGATGTGGATCAACGGCCTGACCATCCTCAATAAACCGTTGCTGCAGTTCCACACTCAGTTCAATGCCTCCCTGCCGTGGGACAGCATCGATATGGACTTTATGAACCTGAACCAGACCGCGCACGGCGGCCGCGAGTTCGGCTTCATCGGCGCACGTATGCGCCAGCAGCACAGCGTGGTCACCGGCCACTGGCAGGATAAACACGCCCACGAGCGTATTGGCTCCTGGATGCGTCAGGCTGTCTCCAAACAGGATACTCGCCAGCTGAAAGTGTGCCGCTTCGGCGATAACATGCGCGAAGTGGCGGTCACCGACGGCGATAAAGTCGCCGCACAGATTAAATTTGGTTTCTCGGTCAACACCTGGGCTGTAGGTGACCTGGTGCAGGTGGTTAACGCCGTAACCGAAGGCGAAATCAACGCGCTGATTGACGAATATGAAAGCAGCTACCGCTTCACGCCAGCCACTCAGATCCACGGTGATAAGCGCCAGAACGTGCTGGACGCGGCGCGCATTGAGCTGGGGATGAAACGCTTCCTGGAAGAAGGTGGTTTCCACGCGTTCACCACGACCTTTGAAGATTTGCACGGCCTGAAGCAGCTTCCTGGCCTCGCCGTGCAGCGCCTGATGCAGCAAGGCTACGGCTTTGCGGGCGAAGGCGACTGGAAAACTGCCGCCCTGCTTCGCATTATGAAAGTGATGTCGACCGGTCTACAGGGCGGCACCTCATTTATGGAAGACTACACCTACCACTTTAACGGCGGCAACGACCTGGTTCTGGGCTCGCACATGCTGGAAGTGTGCCCGTCTATCGCCGTAGAAGAGAAACCGCTGCTCGACGTTCAGCACCTGGGCATTGGCGGCAAAGCCGACCCGGCGCGTCTTATCTTCAATACCCAAACCGGCCCGGCCGTCGTGGCGAGCATGATTGACCTCGGCGACCGTTATCGTCTGCTGGTTAACACCATCGAAACGGTGAAAACCCCGCACGACCTGCCGAAACTGCCGGTCGCCAACGCGCTGTGGAAAGCCCATCCAAACCTGGAAACCGCTTCAGAAGCGTGGATCCTGGCCGGTGGCGCGCACCACACCGTGTTCAGCCATGCGCTGACGCTGGACGATATGCGCCAGTTCGCCGAACTGCACGATATCGAGATTGCCGTTATCGACAACGACACCCGTCTGCCGGCGTTTAAAGACGCGCTGCGCTGGAACGAAGTGTATTACGGGTTCAAACGTTAAGCCGATTTTCCCCTCACCCTAACCCTCTCCCCCAAGGGGAGAGGGAACCGATAGTGCGCATATTCGCCTTTCCCCCTCTCCCTTCGGGAGAGGGCCGGGGTGAGGGAAATTCAGCATCGTAGGCCGGATAAGCAAAGCGCCATCCGGCATTCAGGAGTGAACATGCTTGAAGATCTCAAACGCCAGGTACTGGAAGCCAACCTGGCACTGCCAAAACACAATCTGGTGACCCTGACCTGGGGCAACGTCAGCGCCGTCGACCGCGAGCGCGGGGTATTGGTTATCAAACCTTCCGGCGTCGACTACACCGTCATGACCGCTGACGATATGGTGGTGGTCAGCCTGGAAACCGGCGAAGTGGTTGAAGGCCGCAAAAAGCCCTCCTCAGATACCCCAACCCATCGCCTGCTGTACCAGGCATTTCCAACTCTGGGCGGCATCGTGCACACCCACTCCCGCCACGCGACCATCTGGGCGCAGGCCGGACAGCCCATCCCTGCAACTGGTACCACCCACGCAGACTATTTCTACGGCTCGGTGCCCTGCACCCGCCTGATGACCGATGCGGAAATCAATGGTGACTACGAGTGGGAAACCGGCGCGGTGATCGTCGAAACCTTCCGCGAGAACAACATCGACCCAGCGCAGATGCCTGGCGTGCTGGTGCACTCCCACGGTCCGTTCGCCTGGGGTAAAAACGCCGAAGACGCAGTGCACAACGCCATCGTGCTGGAAGAAATTGCCTATATGGGTATTTTCTGCCGTCAGCTCGCGCCGCAGTTACCGGATATGCAGCAGACGCTGCTGGATAAACACTACCTGCGTAAACATGGGGCGAAAGCGTATTACGGCCAGTAATCCCGGCGGCGCCTCCTGTAGCCCGGACGAGGCGTAGCCGACTCCGGGAACTCACCAACAACCCCTGTATAAACCACCAGCACTCTCCCCTAAACCAGGCTATAATCAAGCCTGGTTTTTTTATGGATGAGCTCACGCGTGACCCAGCCACAAGCAGGTTTTCTCCTTACCCGTCACTGGCGGGACACCCCGCAGGGTACCGAACTGGCTTTCTGGCTGGCGACCGATAACGGCCCATTGCAGGTCACGCTGCCGCCGCAGGAGTCGGTAGCCTTTATCCCCGAGGCTCAGCGCGCGCAGGTTGAACGCCTGCTACAGGGTGAAAACGGCCTGCGCCTTGCGCCGCTTACGCTGAAAGATTTTCATCGCCAGCCCGTTTTTGGCCTTTACTGCCGCGCTCACCGCCAACTGATGCGGCTAGAAAAACTGCTGCGTGAAAACGGCATTACCGTCTACGAGGCCGATATTCGTCCGCCAGAGCGCTATCTGATGGAGCGTTTTATCACCGCACCTGTGTGGGTAGAAGGCACCGCGCGCGGCAATGCATTGACCCAAGCGCGCATGAAACCCAACCCGGAATACCGTCCACCGCTGAAGTGGGTATCGCTGGATATCGAAACCAGCCGCCACGGCGAGCTCTACTGTATTGGCCTTGAAGGCTGCGGGCAGCGCACCGTCTATATGCTTGGCGCGGAACCTGAGCAGCCGCCGCAGGTCGATTTTCATCTCGAATATGTCGCTAGCCGCCCGCTGCTGCTGGAAAAGCTCAACGCCTGGTTTGTCGAGCACGACCCGGACGTGCTGATTGGCTGGAACGTCGTGCAGTTCGACCTGCGCGTACTGCAAAAAAGCGCCGAGCGCTACCGGGTGCCGCTGTTGTTAGGCCGTGGAAACAGTGAACTAGAATGGCGTGAGCACGGCTTTAAGAACGGCGTATTCTTCGCACAGGCCGCCGGGCGCTTGATTATTGACGGTATCGACGCGCTGAAATCCGCCTTCTGGAGCTTCACTTCGTTTTCGCTGGAAAACGTCTCTCGAGAACTGCTAGGTGAAGGCAAAGCTATCGATAATCCGTGGGACAGAATGGACGAAATTGACCGCCGTTTCGCCGAAGATAAACCCGCATTAGCTACCTATAACCTCAAAGACTGCGAACTGGTCACGCGCATCTTCCACAAAACCGAGATCATGCCGTTTTTACTGGAACGCGCCACGGTCAACGGGCTGGCAGTCGACCGGCACGGCGGTTCGGTGGCCGCTTTCAGCCACCTCTATTTCCCGCGTATGCACCGCCTGGGCTACGTGGCGCCAAACCTTGGCGAAGTACCGCCACAGGCAAGCCCCGGCGGCTACGTGATGGACTCGCGCCCTGGACTCTACGATTCCGTACTGGTGCTGGATTATAAAAGCCTGTATCCGTCGATCATCCGCTCATTCCTGATAGATCCGGTTGGGCTGATTGAAGGCATGGCGCATCCGGATACGCAGCACAGTACCGAAGGTTTCCTTGACGCCTGGTTCTCTCGCGACAAGCACTGCCTGCCAGGGATCGTCAGCCAGATCTGGCACGCCCGCGATGAAGCTAAGCGACACAAAAATAAGCCGCTATCGCAGGCGCTGAAGATCATCATGAACGCCTTTTATGGCGTACTGGGCACCAGCGCCTGCCGCTTTTTCGATCCGCGGCTGGCGTCGTCGATCACCATGCGCGGTCACGCGATCATGCGTCAGACCAAAGCGCTGATTGAATCTCAGGGTTATGACGTGATTTACGGTGATACCGACTCCACCTTCGTCTGGCTCAAACGGGCTCACGGTGAAGAAGAGGCCAGGGTCATTGGCCGCTCGCTGGTCGAGTTTGTTAACCAGTGGTGGGCAGAAGAACTGCAAAAAAAAGGGCTGACCAGCGCGCTGGAGCTGGAGTTTGAAACGCACTTCTGCCGTTTCCTGATGCCAACCATCCGCGGCGCCGACACCGGCAGCAAAAAACGCTATGCAGGGATGATTCAGGAAGGCAGCGAACAGCGGATGCTCTACAAAGGGCTGGAAACGGTGCGCACCGACTGGACGCCGCTGGCACAACAATTCCAGCAGGCGCTGTATTTGCGCATCTTCCGCAACGAACCCTACCGGGATTTTATCCTTGAAACTATTGATAAACTCATGGCAGGCGAACTCGATGACCAGCTGGTTTACCGCAAGCAATTGCGCCGCCCGTTGGTCGAGTATCAGAAAAATATCCCGCCGCACGTGCGCGCCGCCCGTCTTGCTGATGAACACAACGTGCGGTTAGGACGTCCGCAACAGTACCAACAGCGCGGCAGCATTCGCTACGTCTGGACCACTAACGGCCCGGAACCACTGGCCTATCAGCAATCACCGCTCGATTACGACCATTATCTGACCAAACAATTAGCCCCGGTTGCTGAAGGAATTCTCCCCTTTGTCGACGATGATTTTGCTACAATAGTGACAGGGCAACTGGGTCTATTTTGACAGGTGACTAACGTCTCGCCATCCAGTACCATAGCGCCCTTTCCATTCCTGGACCAA
Organism: Kluyvera chengduensis; assembly: GCF_044197065.1. Taxonomy (NCBI): domain Bacteria; kingdom Pseudomonadati; phylum Pseudomonadota; class Gammaproteobacteria; order Enterobacterales; family Enterobacteriaceae; genus Kluyvera; species Kluyvera chengduensis. Next base: position 163,320 of record NZ_JBIQOI010000006.1, on the reverse strand, counting down.
ATTCACTCGCCGCCTGCTTTCAAAGGTGGTGGATGAATATTGCCTGCAATTTATTAAAGATAGAGCCGAACGCATATGCCTTTTACACTTGGTCAACGCTGGATCAGCGATACAGAAAGCGAACTGGGACTTGGTACCGTTGTTGCAATGGATGCACGCACCGTCACCCTACTCTTCCCGGCAACCGGAGAGAATCGTCTGTATGCGCGTAGCGACTCCCCCGTGACCCGCGTAATGTTTAATCCCGGCGACACGATCACAAGCCATGAAGGCTGGCAGCTGCTCGTTGACGAAGTAATAGAAGAAAATGGCCTGCTGGCCTACATTGGCACCCGCCAGGACACCGAAGAGACCGGCGTCATGATGCGCGAAGTGCTGCTCGACAGCAAACTGGTGTTCAGCAAACCGCAGGACCGTCTCTTTGCCGGGCAAATCGACCGAATGGACCGCTTTGCTCTGCGCTACCGCGCACGTAAATACCAGAGCGAACAATACCGTATGCCGTGGAGCGGCCTGCGTGGTCAGCGCACCAGCCTTATCCCGCACCAGCTCAACATCGCCCATGACGTGGGCCGTCGCCATGCGCCGCGCGTGCTGCTGGCGGACGAAGTTGGCTTAGGTAAAACCATTGAAGCCGGGATGATCCTACACCAGCAACTGCTGTCTGGTGCCGCCCAGCGCGTGCTGGTCATCGTTCCGGAAACCCTCCAGCACCAGTGGCTGGTCGAAATGCTGCGTCGTTTCAACCTGCGCTTTGCGCTGTTCGACGATGAACGCTATGCCGAAGCCCAGCACGATGCCTACAACCCGTTTGAAACCGAACAACTGGTTATCTGCTCGCTGGACTTCGTGCGCCGCAACAAGCAGCGTCTGGAAAATCTGTGCGAAGCCGAGTGGGATATCATGGTGGTCGACGAAGCGCACCACCTGGTGTGGAGCGAAGATGCGCCAAGCCGCGAATATCAGGCCATTGAACAGCTCGCCGAGCGCGTACCTGGCGTACTGCTGCTAACGGCAACCCCGGAACAGCTGGGGATGGAAAGCCACTTTGCGCGTCTGCGCCTGCTGGATCCAAACCGCTTCCACGATTTCGAGCAGTTTGTTGAAGAACAGAAAAACTACCGCCCGGTAGCCGATGCTGTCGCCCTGCTGCTGGCAGGCAACAAGCTCAGCAATGACGAACTGAACATGCTGGGCGAGCTGATTGGCGAGCAGGATATCGAAGCCCTGCTGCAAACCGCTAACAGCGATCGCGACGGCGCGGAATCAGCGCGTCAGGAACTGATCAGTATGCTGATGGACCGCCACGGCACCAGCCGCGTACTGTTCCGTAACACCCGTAACGGCGTGAAAGGCTTCCCGAAACGCGAGCTGCACACCATTAAGCTGCCGCTACCGATGCAGTATCAGACGGCGATTAAAGTCTCCGGCATTATGGGTGCCCGTAAGAGCGCGGAAGAACGCGCCCGCGACATGCTCTACCCAGAGCAGATTTATCAAGAATTTGAAGGCGACTCCGGCACCTGGTGGAACTTCGACCCACGCGTTGAATGGCTGATGGGTTACCTGACCAGCCACCGTTCGCAAAAGGTACTGGTTATCTGTGCTAAAGCAGCCACCGCGCTGCAGCTGGAACAGGTTCTGCGCGAGCGTGAAGGCATTCGTGCCGCCGTGTTCCACGAAGGGATGTCGATTATCGAACGCGACCGCGCCGCCGCCTGGTTCGGCGAGGAAGACAGCGGCGCACAGGTGCTGCTGTGCTCGGAAATCGGTTCTGAAGGCCGTAACTTCCAGTTCGCCAGCAACCTGGTAATGTTCGACCTGCCGTTCAACCCGGACCTGCTGGAGCAGCGTATCGGCCGTCTGGACCGTATCGGTCAGGCGCACGATATTCAGATCCACGTTCCTTACCTGGAAAAAACCGCCCAGTCGGTGCTGGTACGTTGGTTCCACGAAGGTCTGGATGCCTTTGAGCACACCTGCCCGACCGGCCGCACCATTTACGACAGCGTGCATGACCAGCTCATCAACTATCTGGCGGCGCCGGAAAACAGCGACGGCTTCGACGACCTCATCAAGAGCTGCCGCGAGCAGCACGAAGCGCTGAAAGCCCAGCTGGAACAGGGTCGCGACCGTCTGCTGGAGATCCACTCCAACGGTGGCGAAAAAGCGCAGGCGCTGGCTGAAAGCATCGAAGAGCAGGATGACGACACCAACCTGATCGCCTTCGCCATGAACCTGTTCGATATCGTCGGTATCAACCAGGACGATCGCGGCGAACACCTGATCGTGCTGACGCCGTCCGACCACATGCTGGTTCCGGACTTCCCGGGCCTACCGGAAGATGGCTGTACCGTCACCTTCGAGCGCGACGTGGCGCTGTCCCGCGAAGACGCGCAGTTCCTGACCTGGGAACACCCGCTGATTCACAACGGTCTGGATCTGATCCTCTCCGGTGATACCGGCAGCAGCACCATTTCACTGCTGAAAAACAAAGCGCTGCCGGTGGGTACGCTGCTGGTCGAGCTGATTTACGTCGTTGAGGCCCAAGCGCCGAAACAACTGCAGCTTAACCGCTTCCTGCCGCCAACGCCGGTACGCATGCTGCTGGATAAAAACGGCACTAACCTTGCCGCCCAGGTTGAGTTTGAGACCTTCAACCGTCAGCTCAGCGCGGTGAACCGCCATACCGGCAGCAAGCTGGTGAACGCGGTACAGCAGGACGTGCACACCATTCTGCAAAAAGGTGAAGCGCAGATTGAGCAAGCCGCTCAGGCGCTGATTGCCGCCGCACGTGAAGAGGCGGACGAGAAGCTCAGCGCTGAACTGTCGCGTCTGGAAGCGTTGAAAGCGGTGAACCCAAACATCCGCGACGACGAACTGTCCGCGATTGAAAGCAACCGTCAGCAGGTGATGGAAAGCCTGTCACAGGCGGGATGGCGTCTGGACGCGCTGCGTCTTATCGTCGTCACTCACCAGTAATCGGAGCCGCTATGGGCATGGAAAACTACCATCCGCCACGGGACCCGTGGCTGGTGATCCTCTACCAGGATGAGCACATCATGGTGGTCAACAAGCCCAGCGGCCTGTTGTCCGTCCCGGGCCGTCAGGAAGAGCATAAAGACAGCGTCATGACCCGCGTACAGCGCGACTATCCGCAGGCGGAGTCCGTGCACCGCCTCGATATGGCGACCAGCGGCGTGATCGTCGTCGCCCTGACCAAAGCGGCAGAAAGAGAACTGAAGCGTCAATTCCGCGAGCGCGAGCCGAAAAAGCAGTACGTGGCGCGCGTATGGGGGCACCCTAAGCCGCAGGAAGGTCTGGTGGATTTACCGCTGATTTGCGACTGGCCGAACCGGCCAAAGCAGAAAGTGTGTTATGAAACCGGGAAGGCCGCGCAGACGGAGTATGAAGTGCTGGAGTATGCGCCGGATAACACCGCGCGCGTGAAGCTCAAACCGATTACCGGACGTTCACACCAGCTGCGCGTGCATATGCTGGCGCTGGGTCACCCGATTCTGGGCGACCGGTTTTATGCGCACGACGAGGCGTTAGCGATGGCGCCGCGTTTGCAGCTGCATGCGGAGACGTTAACCATTACCCATCCGCAGTTTGGTAATAGCATGACGTTTAAGGCGCCGGTCGATTTTTAGATTGTGCCGTGGTTTTCCCGGGGTCGCATACGCTCGCCCGGGCTACATTCGTGCACATTGGTAGCCCGGGCGAGCGTATGCGACCCCGGGTTCACGCACCTTATTTAAATCCCTTCTGTTCTTTTATCAGCTCGTACGCTTTCTGAATTTCCTGCGCCTTCTGCTTGGCCATCTCCATCATCTCCGGCGGCAACCCTTTCGCCACGAGCTTATCCGGGTGATGTTCACTCATCAGCTTACGATAGGCGCGTTTGATGGTCGTGGCATCGTCGCTCGGCTTCACGCCCAGCACGTTACACGCATCTTCCAGCGTCGGCCCGCGCTGCGCCTGTTGCCAACCGCCGCCCTGAGACTGCTGATGGTAGCCGCCGCCAAACTGGGCACCGCCCTGCATCATGCGCAGGAACTGGTCGAACTGAGCATGGGAGATACCCAGCTCTTCGGCAATCACGTACAGCACGTCACGTTCGTTAGGATGCAGAGAACCGTCGGCAAACGCCGCCTGGATCTGAATCTCCAGGAACATACGAATAAGATCGAAACGACCAAAGCAGACGCTACGGAACTGACGCATTTTTTCACGCAGCGGATAGTTGTCAGCTTTACCCACGCGAAACGCCTGCTGAGCCGCCGTGCGGGACTCACCGTGCAGATTCATGCGGTCCATAAACAGGCTGGCGACATGAATATCCGCTTCGGTAACGCGCCCTTTCGATTTGGTCAGATGGCCCATCACTTCAAAGGTGGTGGCAAAAAACAGCGACTGACGCTGCTGTTGATTGGCAAACCAGTTCATACGACGGCTTCGCGCCTTGTCAAACATATGGCCCACGAGCAGCCCGAGGACAACGCCCCAGAACCCTCCGCCCATCATCAGGGCGACGGCCACACCAATCACTTTTCCCCAATACTGCATATACTCCCCAAATCGTCATGCCAGCGGCTAAAATATGCATTATCATACCTGTCATTCAATGCCGTGCATAACACCTCTGGCAAGAACGGACAGGATAGACTCGATGAATTTCACGTTGCAGCCAACGGCACTGCAACTTAGAAGCCGACGAGCATTAACACTAGCGTCATCACGATGAGTACGTTAGTCTCTGACCGTTTGCAAGCCGCAATGCTATAGATGACGGAACAACAAATACAACGTATGAAAAAACGTATTCCCACTCTCCTCGCGACCATGATCGCCAGCGCCTTGTATAGCCAGCAGGGAATGGCAGCAGATCTCGCCTCTCAATGTATGCTAGGCGTACCGAGTTACGATCGCCCGTTAGTCAGCGGCCCTGCGAACGAACAGCCGGTCACTATCACGGCAGATCACGCAAAAGGTAATTATCCTGATAACGCCGTATTTAGCGGCAACGTCGATATTAATCAGGGAAATAGCCGTTTACAGGCCGATGAAGTTCAGCTTCATCAAAAACAGCCTGATGGGCAGCCTACACCGGTTCGTACCGTCGATGCACTCGGCAACGTTCGCTACGACGATAATCAGGTTATTCTGAAAGGGCCAAAAGCCTGGTCAAACCTGAATACCAAAGATACCAACGTCTGGAAAGGTGATTACCAGATGGTCGACCGCCAGGGTCGTGGTACAGCGGATGTCATGAAACAGCGCGGCGAGAACCGCTATACCATTCTGGAAAACGGTACCTTTACCTCCTGTCTGCCGGGTTCTAACACCTGGAGCGTCGTGGGTAGCGAAGTTATCCACGACCGCGAAGAGCAGGTTGCCGAAATCTGGAATGCGCGATTCAAAATTGGCCCGGTGCCAGTTTTCTACAGCCCGTACCTGCAGCTCCCGGTCGGCGATAAACGCCGCTCTGGCTTCCTGCTGCCAAGCGCGAAATACGGTAGTACCAACCACTTTGAGTTCTCATTACCGTATTACTGGAACATCGCGCCTAACATGGACGCCACCCTGACGCCGCACTATATGGACAAGCGTAGCGGCGTGATGTGGGAAAACGAATTCCGCTATCTGACCGATGCCGGTGAAGGCCTGTTTGAACTGGACTATCTGCCATCAGACAGCGTCTACTCCAGCGAACACCCTAACGATGACAATAGCCGTCGCTGGCTGTTCTACTGGCGCCACGCCGGGGTCATGGATCAGGTATGGCGTTTCAACGCCGACTACACCAAAGTCAGCGATCCTGATTACTTTAACGACTTTGACTCGAAATACGGTTCGAGTACCGACGGCTACGCCACGCAGAAACTGAGCGTGGGCTATGCGGTACAAAACTTCGATGCCACCGTGTCAACGAAGCAGTTCCAGGTCTTCGACCGCAGCAACAGCAACTCCTATTCGGCCGAGCCGCAGCTAGATATCAACGCCTACCAGAACGATGTAGGGCCGTTTGATACTCATCTCTACGCTCAGGCGGTGAAGTTCACCAACAGCAACAGCGATTTGCCTGAAGCGACGCGCGTGCACCTCGAGCCGACCATTAGCCTGCCGCTGGGCAACCGTTGGGGCAGTCTTACCACTGAAGCAAAACTGCTGGCGACGCACTACAACCAGAGCAATATCGACGACTACAACAATGACTCGAACAACGCCAACAAGCTGGCCAGTTCAGTCAACCGCACCATGCCGCAGCTGAAAGTGGACGGCAAGATGGTGTTTGAGCGCGATGTTGAGCTGACGCCGGGCTACACCCAGACGCTGGAACCGCGTATGCAGTACCTGTACGTGCCGTACCGCGACCAAAGCAAAATCAATAACTACGACTCCACGTTCCTACAGTCCGACTATACGGGTCTGTTCCGTGACCGTAGCTACAGCGGCCTCGACCGCATCGCTTCCGCAAACCAGTTAACGACCGGGGTCACATCACGTATTTATGATGACGCCGCCGTTGAACGTTTTAACGTTTCTGTTGGTCAAATCTACTATTTCACCGAGTCTCGTACCGGTGATGACAACATTAACTGGGAGAAAAACGACAGAACGGGTTCACTGGTTTGGGCAGGCGACACTTACTGGCGCATCAGCGATCAGTGGGGCTTGCGCGGTGGTATTCAGTACGACACACGTCTGAACAACGTCTCTACCAGCAGTTCAGCCATCGAATGGCGTCGGGACGAAGAACATTTAGTGCAGTTGACTTACCGTTACGCCAGCCCGGAATATATTCAGGCAACACTGCCGACTTACTCCACGGCAGAGCAGTATAAAAGCGGGATTTCGCAGGTTGGTGCAACCGCGAGCTGGCCAATCGTCGACCGCTGGTCCGTCGTAGGGGCTTATTACTATGACACCAACTCCGGCAGCGCCGCTGACCAGATGCTGGGCGTTCAGTATAACTCCTGCTGTTACGCTATCCGCGTAGGCTACGAGCGTAAACTCAACGGTTGGGATTACAACAACGACACCCAGACTGGTGGTCGTTCCAAATATGACAACTCCATCGGCTTCAGCATTGAGCTGCGTGGTCTGAGCTCTAACTACGGTCTGGGTACTCAGCAGATGCTGCGTTCCAACATCATGCCGTACCAAAGCTCGCTGTAATGTCACTGGTTAGACACATCATCCGCATTGCGGTTAATTGAAATGGAAAAAGTATGAAGAACTGGAAAACGCTGCTTCTCGGTATCGCCTTAGTTGCGAATACCAGCTTCGCTGCCCCACAGGTTGTCGATAAAGTAGCAGCCGTCGTGAACAACGGCGTCGTCCTTGAAAGTGATGTTGATGGTCTGATGCAGTCCGTCAAAATGAACTCCGGTCAGGCGGGTCAACAGCTGCCGGATGACGCTACGCTTCGTCACCAGATTCTGGAACGTCTGATCATGGATCAGATCATCCTGCAGATGGGGCAGAAGATGGGCGTCAAGATCACCGACGATCAGCTCGATCAGGCGATCGCCAACATCGCTAAGCAAAACAACATGACGATGGATCAGATGCGTAGCCGTCTGGCCTACGATGGGATGAACTACAACACCTATCGTAACCAGATCCGCAAAGAGATGCTGATTTCCGAGGTGCGTAACAACGAAGTGCGTCGCCGCATTACCGTGCTGCCACAGGAAGTCGACGCGCTGGCAAGCCAGATTGGCAACCAGAATGACGCCAGCACCGAGCTGAACCTCAGCCACATCCTGGTTCCGCTGCCGGAAAACCCAACCTCCGATCAGGTCAACGAAGCGCAAAGCCAGGCGGAATCTATCGTTGAGCAGGCTCGCAACGGTGCTGACTTCGGCAAACTCGCTATCACCTATTCCGCAGACCAACAGGCGCTGAAAGGCGGCCAAATGGGCTGGGGTCGTATCCAGGAGCTGCCAGCTATCTTCGCCCAGGCGCTGAGCACGGCGAAAAAAGGCGACGTTGTTGGTCCAATTCGCTCCGGTGTGGGCTTCCACATCCTGAAAATCAACGATATGCGCGGTCAGACGCAGAATATTTCTGTCACCGAGACTCACGCTCGCCACATCCTGCTGAAGCCGTCGCCAATCATGACCGACGATCAGGCACGTGCGAAGCTGGAACAGGTTGCAGCGGATATTCGTAGCGGCAAAACCACCTTTGAGAAAGCGGCTAAAGAGCTGTCTCAGGACCCAGGTTCTGCTAACCAGGGCGGTGATTTAGGTTGGGCAACGCCGGATATCTACGATCCATCATTCCGCGATGCGCTGATGAAGCTGAACAAAGGCCAGATGAGCGGCCCGGTTCACTCTTCCTTCGGCTGGCACCTGATTCAGCTGCTCGATACACGTAACGTCGACCGTACCGACGCGGCACAGAAAGATCGTGCTTACCGCATGCTGATGAACCGTAAATTCTCTGAAGAAGCGGCGACCTGGATGCAGGAACAGCGCGCCAGTGCCTACGTTAAAATTCTGAGCAACTAATGACGCAACACGCTCGTGTCGTTATCACTCCCGGCGAACCCGCCGGGATTGGTCCGGATCTTGTTATCCAACTGGCCCAGCGCGACTGGCCGCTTGAACTGGTCGTTTGCGCTGATGGTCGCCTGCTTACCGAGCGGGCAACGCTGCTTGGCCTTCCTCTCACGCTATTGCCCTACTCTCCCGAAAAACCCGCTGCACCACAGCGCGCCGGTACGCTCACGCTGTTGCCCGTCGCCCTGCATGCCGAGGTTACACCGGGAACGCTCAACGTTAAGAACGGTCGTTATGTTGTTGAAACGCTCGCCCGCGCCTGCGATGGCTGCCTGAGCGGTGAATTTTCCGCGCTGATAACTGGCCCAGTTCACAAAGGCATCATTAACGATGCTGGCGTCGCTTTTACCGGGCACACCGAGTTCTTTGAAGAACGCGCTGGCGCACCGAAAGTGGTGATGATGCTGGCAACCGAAGAACTGCGCGTCGCGCTGGCGACCACCCATTTGCCGTTGAAAGCGGTGAGTGATGCCATCACGGCGGATCTGCTGCGGGAAGTTATCACCATTCTGCACGACGATCTGAAAAACAAATTTGGTCTTGCCGAACCGCACGTGCTGGTCTGCGGCCTGAACCCGCATGCGGGGGAAGGTGGGCATATGGGTACGGAAGAGATAGACACCATTATTCCAGTGCTGGAAGAGATGCGGGCAAAAGGGATGAATCTGAGCGGGCCACTGCCTGCCGATACCCTTTTCCAACCCAAGTATCTTGACCATGCCGATGCCGTGCTCGCAATGTACCACGATCAGGGCCTACCCGTGCTAAAATACCAGGGCTTTGGCCGTGGCGTGAACATTACGCTCGGTTTACCCTTTATTCGCACCTCCGTTGACCATGGTACTGCCCTTGAACTGGCAGGCCAGGGAAAAGCGGATGTCGGCAGTTTTATTACGGCGCTTAACCTCGCCATCAAAATGATTGTTAACTCTAATGAATAATCGAGTCCATCAGGGCCACTTAGCCCGTAAACGCTTCGGGCAAAACTTTCTCAACGATCAATTCGTGATCGACAGCATTGTTGCGGCCATTAACCCGCAAAAAGGCCAGGCCATGGTTGAAATCGGCCCGGGTCTCGCCGCGCTGACCGAGCCGGTTGGCGAACGTCTTGACGAAATGACCGTTATCGAACTGGACCGCGACTTAGCCGCGCGTCTGCAAACGCACCCGTTCCTGGGGCCGAAGCTGACCATTTATCAGCAGGATGCCATGACCATGAACTTTGGCGAGCTGTCTGAGAAGCTCGGCCAGCCGCTGCGCGTGTTCGGTAACCTGCCGTACAACATCTCCACGCCGCTGATGTTCCACCTGTTTAGCTATACTAACGCTATTGCAGACATGCACTTCATGCTGCAAAAAGAGGTGGTTAACCGTCTGGTTGCCGGTCCAAACAGTAAAGCCTATGGTCGTCTGACCGTCATGGCGCAATACTACTGCAACGTGATCCCGGTACTTGAAGTGCCGCCGACCGCGTTCACGCCACCGCCAAAAGTGGATTCAGCCGTCGTACGCCTGGTGCCGCATAGCACTAAACCGTACCCGGTAAAAGATGTCCGCGTCCTGAGCCGTATTACGACCGAAGCCTTTAACCAGCGTCGTAAAACTATCCGCAACAGCCTGGGCAATCTGTTCAGCGTTGAGCTGTTGACGGAGCTGGGTGTAGACCCGGCCATGCGCGCGGAAAATATCTCTGTTGCGCAGTACTGCCGGATGGCTAACTATCTGTCAGAGAATGCGCCCTCGAAGGAGAGCTAGACCATGATCGATTCGCCGCGAGTTTGCGTCCAGGTACAGAGCGTCTACATTGAGACGCACTCCCAACCGGAAGAAGAGCGTTACGTTTTTGCTTATACGGTGACCATTCGCAATCTCGGGCGAAGCGCGGTGCAGCTTCTCGGCCGTTACTGGCTGATTACCAACGGCCACGGCCGTGAAACCGAAGTTCAGGGCGAAGGTGTGGTTGGCGTACAGCCGCACATCGAGCCCGGTGAAGAATATCAATATACCAGCGGTGCCGTGCTGGAAACTCCACTCGGCACCATGCAGGGTCACTACGATATGATCGATGTGGACGGCGTACCGTTCTCCATCGACATACCCGTTTTCCGTCTCTTTGTTCCCACGCTGATTCATTAAAACATGGCTACATACCTTATTGGCGACGTTCACGGTTGCTTTGATGAGTTAATCGCTCTGCTCGAGCAGGTGGCGTTCACCCCGGACGTCGATACCCTGTGGCTAACGGGCGATCTGGTCGCACGTGGCCCCGGTTCGCTGGAGGTGCTGCGCTACGTTAAATCGCTGGGCGACTGCGTGAAGGTGGTGCTCGGTAACCACGATCTGCACCTGCTGGCGGTGTTTGCCGGCATCAGTCGCAACAAGCCGAAGGATCGCCTGAACTCACTGCTGGAAGCACCGGATGCTGACGAACTGCTTAACTGGCTGCGTCGCCAGCCGCTAATGCAGGTCGATGAAGAGAAAAAGCTGGTGATGGCTCATGCAGGCATTACGCCACAGTGGGATATGGAAACCGCTAAACAGTGCGCGCGCGACGTTGAAGCGGTGCTTTCAAGCGATTCCTATCCGTTCTTCCTCGATGCCATGTACGGCGATATGCCTAACAACTGGTCGCTGGATCTCTCCGGGCTGGCACGCCTGCGCTTTATCACCAATGCCTTTACCCGCATGCGCTACTGCTTCCCGAACGGCCAGCTGGATATGTACAGCAAAGAGTCGCCGGAGAACGTTCCTGCGCCGCTGAAACCCTGGTTTATGCTGCCGGGGCCGATTACCAGCGAGTACAGCGTGGCCTTTGGTCACTGGGCTTCGCTGGAAGGTAAAGGTACGCCGGAAGGGATTTATGCGCTGGATACCGGCTGCTGCTGGGGCGGTGATTTAACCTGTCTGCGCTGGGAAGACAAAAAGTATTTTGTGCAGCCGTCAAACCGTAAGCTGGCGCCGGGCGAGAGCGAGGCGGTAGCTTCGTAGTTTGGTACATCCCCGGCGGCGCTTCGCTTGGCCGGGCTACCAAAACAAAAAACGCCGGGTGAAAATCCGGCGTTTTTATTGTACTCGACATGTAGCCCGGCTAAGCGAAGCGCCGCCGGGAAAAGCTCGGTCTTAACGACGCTCAAGCACTTCAAAACAGTAGCTATGAGAGTTCTGCTCATCCGCATCATGGAACTCGCTGAACACCGACTCCCACTGGTCCGGGTCGTAATCCGGGAAATGGGTGTCGCCTTCAACTTCCGCATCAATGTGCGTCAGATACAGCTTGTGCGCTTTCGGCAGGAACTGCTCGTACACGCGACCACCGCCAATCACCATAATCTCTTCCACGTCGCCGCAGGCAGCAATGGCTTCATCCACCGATTTCACCCACTGTACGCGATCGTCAGTGCCCGGCTGACTGCTGATAACGATGTTCTTACGGCCCGGCAACGGGCGTCCGATTGACTCCCAGGTCAGGCGGCCCATCACCACCGGTTTGTTTAAGGTGTTGCGTTTAAACCAAGCCAGATCGGCTGGCAGGTCCCAGGGCATGGCGTTTTCCATACCGATAACGCGATCTACCGCTAGCGCAGCAATCAGACTGATCATTGAGTGTGTCCCAGATACCAAAAAAATTGTCGCCACTATACGGAAAGCTTAATCTTTCGTCGACTGGCAGCCAGGTAAAGAATAAGAAAATTTTTAGTTTTGCTGGCAAGTCCACGGTAGGTTAAGTGGACAGCCAGCATTACACCTGATACGGCATCAGACCGTCGGCTTTACTTCCGGCTCGTCTTCTGGGTTACCGCTATGTTTTCCCTCTTCCGTGCCCTGCCAGCCATGGCGCTGAATCACCGACAGATGGTTGCGATCTTCGTTGATAATCTCGGTCAGCATCGCGCTGGTGCGTTTAAACGCCGCCGCCCGTGACGTATCGTCGTTTTCCGCCATCTCGACCATTTCTTCCATTAGCTGCACGTTAAAACGGCGGAACAGATCGGCACGCTCGCGCGCCTCATAGGCGCCAAGCCCCAGCGATTCCAGCGCCTGACGACCCGATTTCAGCGCGCCTTCGAAGGTTTCACGCTCCGGCGCGGCTACCCCTGCCTGACGCAGCTTGATGTAGTGCTCGACGTCGCGGGCGCGCGCAATAATCGTCAGATTCGGGAAATGCTCTTTCGCCACTTCGGTCAGTTCAAGGCTCGCCTGCGGATCGTCGATGGCGTTAATCAATACTTCCGCTTTCGCCGCCCCTGCCGATTCCAGCAGATCGGCGCGCGTAGCATCGCCGTAAAACACCTTCATATCGAATTTACGCAGCGTATCGACGTGATCCGGATCGTGGTCAAGGACCACCATTTTCACGCCGCTCGACAGCAGTAAACGGCCGGTAATCTGCCCGAAACGCCCGAAGCCCGCAATAATCACCCGCGGCTGTTCTTCATCGATTTCATCCGCTTCACGCGCATCGCCCGCACTGTTGCGTTTCTCAAGGCGGGTCAGCAGCACCAACAGAATCGGCGTGGCGGCCATCGACAGCGCTACCGCCAGCGTCAGCGCCTTCGCCCATTCAGGGTCCAGCACGTTAGCCATTTGCGCCGCGCCAAAGACCACGAAGGCAAACTCACTGCCCTGCCCCAGCAGCGCCGCGAACCACAGGCGCTGCGAGCGCGGCACCTGGAGCGGTTTGGCAATCAGCCAAAGCAGCGCGGACTTGATGACCAGGAAGCCCACCAGCAGCGTAACAATGCGCAGCGGGTTGTGAATCAGCGTGCCAAAGTCGATGGACATCCCGACGCCGATAAAGAATAGTCCCAGCAGCAACCCTTTAAACGGCTCGATATCGCTCTCCAGCGCATGACGGTACTCCGAGCTTGCCAGCAGCACCCCGGCCAGGAACGCCCCCATCGCCATCGACAGCCCGACCTCTTCCAGCAGTAAACCGAAGCCGAAGACCAGGAACAGGGCCACGGCGCTGAACACTTCACGCAGGCCAGACCGCGCCACGAAGCGTAACAGCGGTCGCGTAACATAGCGTCCCAGTACCACCACCAGCGCCAGCGCACCGGCCACCTTCAGCGCCGAGAAAGCAAACGCGCCGAGCGTCGTGGAACCGCCGCTGGTCGCCAGCAGCGGGATCATCGCCACCAGCGGAATGGCGGCGATGTCCTGGAACAACAGCACGGCAAAGGCGCTACGCCCCACCTGCGTCACCGTCAGGTTACGTTCGTTCATCGCCTGCATGGCAATCGCGGTGGAGGATAACGCCAGCGTCATGCCGATAAGCTCCGCCACCTGCCAGCGCAGGCCAAGGAAAATACAGAAGACGCCGATCAACGCGCCGCACAGCGCCATCTGCAGCAACCCGCCGCCAAACACCGAGGCGCGCAGTTTCCACAGGCGCTGCGGGTCAAGCTCAAGGCCAATCACAAACAGCATCAGTACCACGCCAATTTCGGCGAAGTGCAGAATAGACTCAGCATCGGTCACCAGACGCAGCCCCCAGGGGCCGATAATGCAGCCGGCAATCAGGTAACCGAGCACTGAGCCCAGCCCCAGGCGCACGGCGATAGGCACAATCAGCGCCGCGGAGCCGAGATAAATCAGCGCCTGTATTAGCGTATGGCTATCCATTGTTGTGCTCCTCCTGCCAGGCCAGTAACCGTTGTTTGTAGTGTCGCGCCTGCGCCTGCAGCGTCTCTTCGTCGCAGATAAACGTGCAGTGCACGGCAAACGGCGGCAGCCATTTCATGCCGCAGTACACCGCGGTGGCCTCCAGCGGCTGCCCGAGAACATCAAAGCCCGGATGCGAGCCAATCTCGAAGTGGCTCTCACCGCCGCCGGTGGTGACCGCCCACATCACGCTTTTGCCATGCAGCGCCGTACCGCCGTGGCCATAGGCCCAGCCGTGCGCCAGCACTTTATCCAGCCACAGCTTCAGCAGCGGCGGCGTGCTGTACCACTGCATCGGGTGCTGCAGAATAACCAGATCGGCACGAGACAACGCCTCCTGCTCGGCGGCAACGTCGATATTAAAATCAGGATAGAGGTGATAGAGAGAACGGATTTCAACGCCGTCGAGCGTCCTTACCTGCTCAAGCATCCGCTTATTCGCATGCGAGTGATGCGGATAAGGATGCGCATAAATAATAAGAATCATGTTTCGCCTGTCTTACTTCATTATTTTATCCCTGAGTTTAGACAGTTAATGATGACACTTACAGGATCAGTTAACACAACAGCAGGAATTGGGGGGCATGAGAACCACGCCCCCGACAGGATCAAGAAGGTTGATTGGCCGGTTTATCCGCGACCGGCGGTTGGTCAGATGGCGCGGTCAGGTCACAATGTTTCGGCAGGAAGAAGGTGATCGTCCCGGCGATAATTAACGAGCCCGCCAGCGCACATACCGCCACGTTCTGGCCGTAGAAGTAGATCATCACCCCGACCAGATACGGCCCGCAGAAGCCGCCCAGGTTACCCAGACCGTTGATGACGCCACGTGCGCTGCCCGCCACTTCCGGCATGGCGATACGCCCCGGAATTGACCAGAACGGACTGGTCGCCGCTTTCAGGAAGAAGCCACACACCACCAGCGCAATATAGGCCGCCACCACATGGTCACGCAGTACCACCGAAGCCAGCAGCGCGGCGGCAAAGCCGTAGAGTGAGAAGCGAACCCACAACCGACGCTTCCCGCTGCGGTCGCTGAACAGGGAGATAATGTAGATCCCGGCAAGCGTAGCGATAAACGGCAGGATAGCCAGCACGCCGACGCTCGCCATATTGGCGCCGGTCAGGTTTTTGAGGATCGTCGGCAGCCACAGCGTGTAGCCGTAATCCCCGGTCTGGTAGAAGAAGTTGAGCAGCACCAGCTTCATCAATCCGGAGTTGCGGAACACCTCCCGCACCGGCGCGTTGCTGACTGGCGCTTCCGAACGTCGCGCTTCTCGCTCGGCGGTTAACGCGGTAATCAGATATTCACGCTCGCGTTCCGGCAGCCAGCGGGCCTCTTCCGGGCGGTCGCTTATCATCAGCCACCATACCGTCAGTACCACGAACGACAGCAGCCCTTCGATGATAAACAGCCAACGCCAGTCGAGCGCTGAGATAATCGCCCCGGAGACCGGCGCGGTGAGCATGCCGCCCAGCGGAGCGAACATCATCACAAAGGCATTAGCGCGACCAATCTCTTTTTCCGGGAACCAGTTGCTGACCATCGTCAGCACCACCGGCAGCATCCCACCCTCGGACACGCCGAGAATAAAGCGCAGCACCAGCAGTTGGTATTCGTGGGTCACAAAGCCGGTGGCAATGGAGACAATGGCCCATGCCAGCAGCGACCAGGCAATAAAGCGCTTACCGCTGCCGTGTACCGCAATGCGCCCGCCCGGTATCTGCAAGAAGAGATAACCAATAAAGAATATCCCGCTCGCCACCCCCGCCATTTGGCTGGTAATCCCCAAGTCGGACTCCATACCGCCGGGCAAGGCGAAGCTGATATTAACCCGGTCCATAAACGAAATAATGCACGCGATGAGAACAGGCGCAATGATGCGCAGCCAGCGAGTGCCAGGTATTTTCTCAGTCATTATTTATACTCTCTCTCGAGGGGAGCCATGCTCAGCATGGCGAAAAGCACCGATGATTAATCAATGGCATTCGGCAGCGGCGTATCACTGAAGAAGGCGGCGACGTTATTGAACACCACCTCGCTCATCCGCTGACGTGTTTCGTGGGTGGCGCTCGCCACATGCGGCAGCAGCACCACGTTATCCATCGCCACCAGCGCCTCAGGCACATGCGGTTCGTCTTCATAAACATCCAGCCCGGCACCGGCAATCACGCCGTTTTGCAGGGCCTGAATCAGGGCTTTCTCATCCACCAGAGTGCCGCGCGCGATGTTAATCAGCCACGCGTGTTTTGGCATCACGTTAAACACGCTAGCATCGATCAGCCCGCGGTTTGCCGCGCCGCCAGAAGCGGCAATCACCAGAAAATCGCTTTCATGAGCCAGGGTGTGCAGGTCGGCGCACCACTGATAATCCACGTGGTCGAGCTTTTTGCGGTCGGTGTAGAGGATGTCCATATCAAACCCGCTGGCGCGACGGGCAATGGCCTGGCCGATATTACCCATGCCGAAAATGCCGATACGTTTGCCGCTGACCTGCGTCGCCAGCCCCGGCCCTTGTTTCAACCATTTGCCTTCACGAACAAATTTGTCGCCCTGGCAGAGCTGACGTGCGCCTGCCAGCAGCAGCCCCATCGCCAGGTCGGCAACGTCGTTGGTCAGCACGCCAGAAGTGATGGTGACGGCAATGTCATGGGCGCGGGTATAGTCGAGATCCACCGCGTCGGTACCAACACCAAACACGGCCACCAGCCCAGCGTTCGGCAATTGCTCCAGCACGGCGCGGGTAACGCCGATATCACCACGGGTAACCACCGCCCGCACCTGATGGCCGACATCGCGCAAGAAAGCCTGCGGGTCAGCCTGTTCATACAGACGATAGACATGGAAAGCGGTGGAGAGTTTATCCAGCAGGCCGTCTACGACCGGGGCAATCAACAGTACCGTGTTTGGGTTTGCAGTATTCATCGTGTTACCTGTTTAAGCGTTTAGAAATTTGTTACGCCTATCAAACGGGTTTTCACGATGTCATTTTGCGATCTGCATCACGCCAGATCGTGTTAGAAATCCGTGTTACGGATGACGTGATCGTGGAAGCAAAAGCCCGCTGGAATGCGGGCTGGATGGCAACAATTAAATAACATTACGCCATTTGCGGTAGGGCGGATAAGGCGTTTATGCCGCCATCCGGCAATCTGCTCAGGGCTGCCGGATGGCGCTTCGCTTATCCGGCCTACCAGTTAGATGGTTTCGCCCATCGATAAACGATAGTGCAAGTCCACCTTCTCGATAGTCGGTAAACCTTTTATTTTCTTGATTAAAATCTCAGTGGCGACCTTGCCCATCTCAAAGCGTGGCGTCAAAACGCTCGCCAGACGCGGGCTCACTACCTGACCAATTTCCAATCCATGGAACCCGGCAATCGCCATTTCCTGCGGCACCGTGATACCCGAAGCAATGCACTCCTGTAACACGCCCACCGCGAGGTCATCGTTGGTGCAGAGAATAGCGTCCATCTCTTTATACATCTGGCGGGCAAGGGTCATCATGCCGGTGCCAATCGACACCGAAGAGACCTTGTTCGGCGCAATACGTCCCACCGTCAGGCCCGCATCTTCCATCGCCCGACAGTAGCCCGCATAGCGCTGCTCATCGCGAATATCCGACATCGAGCCAAAATAGATAATCTGCTTTTTACCGCTCGCCAGCAGCATGTTGGTCATATCCAACCCGGCGCGGTAATTATCAAAGCCCACGTTGATGCGGTCGGCGTTATCCGATAAACCCATCACCTCGGCAATCGGGATTTTCGCGGCTTTCAGGTATTTCTCCGCCCGCAGCGTATGCACCGATTCGGTTAGCAGCAGCGCTTTAACGTTCAGCGCCAGCACGGTGGCAATCTGCTCTTCTTCGCGTTGGCTGTCGTAATCGTAGTTTACCACCAGCGTCTGGTAGCCGTGGGCGGTGGTGACGGATTCAATGCCTGCCAGCACGTCGGAGAAAATCTGGTTATTAAAGGAGGGAACGAGCACGCCAATGCGCGGCGCGGCATTGCTGCTGATGGCGGGGTTATCGGCATCCGGCTGGTAGCCCACCTCTTCAATCACGCTGGCAATGCGCTCGGCGGTTTCCGGCTTCACCTTCTCGGGCGTGCGTAAATAGCGGCTGACGGTCATTTTGGTTACCCCCGCCAGCGCGGCGATATCCTCTAACGTGATGCGTTGTACTTTCATTAGCCCTGCCCGTCATTGCCGAAATCCTGTGGCCTATTATGCCAGCAGGTTACAAAAAAGAGAAAGCGATAACCCAGCGTCAAAGCCCCGTATGGCGCGGTTTTCGCGCGGTTTTCCTCTTCAGGATCACACATGCTGTAACCCCTTTTTGTAACATAACCGAGAGTGATCTTCATCACAGTTTCTCCGGGGCAAAAACCGTGAGATAGGGAACATCTTCTTAGCGCATCGGCTCGCAATACAGGACACTGTGATGAACAACTTATTCAGCCTGCAAGGCAAACGCATTTTAATTACCGGCTCAGGACAGGGTATCGGCTACGTGATGGCCCAGGGGCTGGCCCAGTACGGCGCGGAAATCATCATCAACGATATCTCCGCAGAACGCGCCGAGCAGGCGGCGATGAAACTCCGCGACGAGGGCGCCATCGCCCATACCGCGGTCTTTAACGTCACCGACCCGGATTCGGTGGAAAACGCCATTGCCGATATTGAAGCGCGCATCGGTGCTATCGACGTGCTGTTTAATAACGCCGGTATCCAGCGCCGTCATCCGTTCACCGAGTTCCCGGTGAAAGAATGGAACGACGTGATTGCCGTGAACCAGACCGCCGTGTTCCTGGTTTCCCAGGCCGTGGCTAAACGCATGATGACGCGCAGCGCGGGCAAAATCGTCAATATCTGTTCGATGCAGAGCGAACTGGGCCGCGACACCATCACCCCGTACGCCGCCGCCAAAGGCGCGGTCAAAATGCTGACCCGCGGGATGTGCGTAGAATTGGCGCGCCACAATATTCAGGTTAACGGTATTGCGCCGGGCTACTTTAAAACCGCCATGACCCAGGCATTGGTTGACGATAAAGCCTTTACCGACTGGCTGTGCAAACGTACGCCAGCCGCCCGCTGGGGTGACCCGCAGGAGCTGGTTGGCGCGGCGGTGTTCCTGTCGTCGAAAGCCTCGGATTTTGTGAATGGGCATCTGCTGTTTGTTGACGGCGGCATGCTGGTTGCGGTCTGAGTCGGGAGCAAAACCATGGCAGGACAATGCATTATTCTAATGGGCGTCTCCGGCACCGGTAAAACCACCGTCGGGCAAGCGCTTTCCCAAGCGCTGGGGGCGAAGTTTATCGACGGCGATGACCTTCACCCACGGGCGAATATCATCAAAATGGCCTCCAGCCAGCCGCTGGAAGATAGCGACCGCCAGCCGTGGCTGGAGCGCATTGGCGATGTGATCTTTAGCCTCGGGCAGAAAAACGAGTCCGGCGTACTGGTCTGCTCGGCGCTGAAAAAGCGCTACCGCGACCAGCTGCGCGCGGGTAATCCGCATCTGCGCTTTCTGTGGCTGACCGGCGACTACGACTGCATCTTGCAGCGTATGCAGGCGCGCAAAGGCCACTTTATGCCGGAAGCGCTGCTGAAAAGCCAGTTTGCCGCGCTGGAAGCCCCGGACGATCGCGAGCCGGACATTCTGCCGGTCGATATTTCCGGCGACGTTCCAGGCATCGTTGCCCGCTCGCTCACCCTTTTAGCCCATCAACCCACATCGGGAGTTCCGGCATGATTATCGACACGCTTCATCACGCGGAGAAAACCGCCTTTTATCCGCAGGCTATCCGTAAGGCGCTGCGCGCCGTGATTAATCAGGAGCCACACACGCTACCGCCGGGAAAATATACCGTCGATGGCGATAACCTGTTCTTTAACGTGGTGGAAGGGGAAAGCAAACCGCTGGCCGAACAGCGTCCGGAGTACCATCGCCAATATATTGATATTCACATCGTGCTGAAGGGCGAAGAGATTATTGGTGCGGGAAATAAGGGGCTGGAGATTGTCGAAGACGGCGCGTTTAACGACGCGCATGATATTGGCTTCTGCACGCAAATCAGCAGCGAAACGCTGATTCACCTGCACCCGGAAGAGATTGCCATCATCTTCCCCGGCGAACTGCACCGCCCGATGAGCAGCCTTGGTGCAGGCGCACCGCTGCGTAAGATCATCGTCAAAATCAATAGCGCACTGATTTAAACGCTATGCGCTGGCCCCGCACTGCTTTCGCGGGGCCACGAATAACGTTTAGTTATCGAGCTCACCTATCGACCGAACCTGATCGCGGTTAATCTGTTCGGTTTTCCCGGTTTCGGCATTTTTATACGACACCAGACCGGTATCCTCATCGACCTGTGGTTTCCCGTCGGTCACGATAGTCTTCCCATCGGTGGTTTTTAACGCCTGGTTGGATGAACACCCAGCAACGGTAAAGAGTGCGCCGGCCGTCAGAATCGCTACGGTAAGTCGCTTATATTGCATCATGTTTCCCTCCTGCTTCTCAGCTAAAATCATTATCACTCTAACCATTTTAGGTTAGCTGGCTGAAAGCGTGAGGGAAACCAGAACACTCCGAAGCGGCATTTTAGCCGTGTTGTTGTGCAAAGCTCACCGCCGCGCCGATAAGATTGGCATCGTTGCGGTACTGGCACAGCAGTAGTTTCGGCATAAATTCCGCGAGATTTTTTTCCGCAACCAGATCGGTTAAGCGAGAGACGATCCCGGCAAAAATCGCATCACTGGCGGAGATCCCGCCGCCAATCACCAGACAATCCGGATCGTAGCAGACCTGTAAATTAAGCAGGCCGACGGCCATCCAGTGATAGAACTGTTCCACTTCCTGTTTCGCGACCTCATCGCCCTGCTCGGCAAGGCGAAACACCTCAGCGCCGGAAACAGAATCCAGCTCAAGCGACATTCGCAGGGCGTAACGGCGCGCCATCGCCACGGCGGTACCCAGCTCGCTGAACGTCTGCCCACCCTCCAGCGTCATCAGGCCAAACTCACCCGCGTAGCCGTGGTTACCGCGGCGCAGTACTTTATCTTCCAGGATAGCGCCACCGACACCGGAACCGACAATCACAAACAGGACGTGTCGGTCATCGCGTCCGGCGCCCAACGCCGCTTCGGCAATGCCCGCGGCATTGGCATCATTTTCAATGCTGACCGGCAGGCCAAACAGCGCCGTCAGCGCTTCGACGATGGGGAAATAGTGGATATAAGGAATGGCGCTCAGGCCACCTATCACGCCGCGTTCAGGGTCTACGCTGCCGGGAGCGCTGATTGCCACACCCTGAATATCATAGCGCTGCTGGTACTGACGGCAGATTTCCAGTAGTTGCGCCTGCATTTTCTCCCAGCTCTCTGGCGTTTTAACCGCGGCCGTATCGCTCAGCGTCTGCTGGTGCCAGACGCCGTATTTAATAGAACTCCCACCCCAATCAAATAACAAAATAGCCATATATATTCCGTAGTTATGAGTAATGTTGGCAAAAGAGAAGGCTATTATGCCAGGCGGTCGAAGGCTGAAACTTGCGCCCTCTCCCAACATTGAACAGTACGTCACGGTGCGGCGAGTCCGTTTCCCCGCCGCATGATTTCTATGGTACAAAGTATCAGCTATTTATTTCAGGGGCTTACCATGTCTGCATCCATCGACATCATTTCCTGTATTACCGACCGTTTTGTCGAGCTGACCGCCACCGAGAAGCGGATCGCCCAGTTTATTCTCGATGACGTTCAGACGGCGACCACCTTACCCATTGCCGAAATGGCGAAGCTGACCGAGACCAGTCAGGCATCGATTACCCGTTTCGCCCGCGCCATTGGCTGCAAAGACGTCCGCGAGCTAAAAGTGAAACTCGCGCAGTCGCTGGCGGTAGGGCAGCGCTTTATTCTCGATGTGCCGGATCTGGAAGGGGTACAAGGGATCTACGAAACGATCATCAACGTGCTGGAGATGAACCGCCGGGCGCTGGACCCCACCTCGCTCAGCCGTGCCGTCGGGTGGCTCAGCGGCGCGCGGCAGATCCTCGCCATCGGCATGGGCGGCGGCTCCACCATTTGTGCCCAGGAGGTGCAGTTCCGTCTGTTCCGCCTTGGCCTGCCGGTGGTGAGCCAGAGCGACGGGCTGCTGGTGAGAATGATGTGCTCGGCGGTGTCGCCAAACGATGTGGTGCTGGCGCTGTCGCTCGGCGGCTATACACAGGAAGTGGTGGAGAGCGCGGCGATAGCGCGTCAGTACGGTGCGAAGGTGATTGCCATTACCCCGGAGGCAACGCCGCTTGCCGAGAACGCCGATTTGGTGCTGCCGCTTATCGTGCGGGAAAACGACTATATCTTTAAGCCCAGCACCTCGCGCTACGCGATGCTGGCGATGGTTGACGTGCTGGCGACGGAATTGGCGGTGGTGAATAAAGCGGAGACGAAAAACCGTCTGCGGCGGATTAAGCTGGCGCTGGATAGTCATCGGGGCGGGGCTGACCGGCAGCCGTTGGGGGATTAGTGCGGGGGGATCCCCTCACCCTAGCCCTCTCCCCGAAGGGGCGAGGGGACAGTATCTGCGGGTTGGGGCTTCGGAGTTAAAATGGGCGTGCTTTTCTCCCTCTCCCTTCCAGGGAGAGGGCCGGGGTGAGGGTAAAACCCGCACCACCCCGCAAAGTTACTTCACCCGCTCCGCGTTGTAACAGGTCAAATCCACTTCAACCTTACAATCCACCACCAAATCCGCCACGCAGCACACGCGCGCCGGCGGATGGTCGGCAAAGAACTCGCGGAACACCTTGTTAAAAGACGGGAAGTAGCGCGCATCGGTCAGATAGACCTTCACATGCACCACGTCCGCCAGGCTGTATCCCGCGTCTTGCATAATATCCACGCAGTTCTGAATCGCCAGCCGCGACTGCTCAACAATACCGCCCTCCACCACTTCGCCATCCTTCATTGGTGTTTGCCCGGAGACATACAGCCAGCCACCGGCCTCAACGGCCTTGGCAAACGGCAAAGACTGCCCGCCGGTTCCCGTGCTGCCGCCGACGCCATAACGTTTAATGCTCATTATTGCTGCTCCTTAATTTTTCCGGCTGACCGGCGCAGGAATCGCCCGGCGCGCCCGATAATGTTGTGATTCTGCCCGTAGCTCATCACCCCGTTGACCATTACCGCATCGATACCGGCGGCGGGCTGCTGCGGGTCGCTGAAACTTGCGACATCGCGGATAGTTTGTGGGTCAAACAGCACCAGATCGGCAAAATAACCGCGCTTGATAAGTCCGCGGTCGGTGAGTTGAAAACGCGCCGCCGACAGGCCTGTCATCTTGTGCACCGCGACGGTAAGCGGGAACAGCTGTTCATCGCGGCTGTAGTGCCCCAGCACGCGGGGGAACGCCCCCCACAGGCGAGGATGCGGCATCGGGTCGTTGGGTAAACCGTCCGAGCCCACCATGGTGAGCGGATAGCGCAGCACCCGCTGCACGTCCTGCTCGTCCATGTTGTAGTAAATCGCGCCGGCAGGCATCAACCGCTTACCCGCTTCTTCCAGGGTCAGCGACCAGCTTTGCGCGATCTGCTTTAAGGTCTGCCCGGCCATCTCCGGATGCGGCGTTGACCAGGTGATAACGATGTCAAAATCGGCGGTAATCTGCTTCATATCCAGCGTCGACGAGCTGGCGGAATACGGATAGCAGTCGCAGGAAACGTCCTGCTGCTGGCGAACGTTATCGAACAGCGCCAGGGTTTCCACGGTGCGCCCCCAGTTATTCGCGCCCGCACATTTGTGATGCGAGACCACCACCGGCACCTTGCCGTGGCGGCCAATACGGAACGCTTCATCAAGCGCATCGAGAATGGGTTCAAACTCCGAGCGCAGATGGGTGGTATAAATTCCGTTCTCCGCCGCCAACTCTTCCGCCAGTGCCATCACCTCTTCGGTCGTCGACTGGAAGGCGGAAGCATAGGCAAGCCCGGTGCTGAGCCCCAAAGCCCCCTCCTGCAATGCCAACCGCAGCTGCCCGCGCATGGCTTGAATTTCTTGATAGTTAGCCGGACGAAACAGCGAGTCCATCTGGTTATTACGCAGTGCGGTATGACCGATCAGCGTACCAACGTTCACCGCCGGACGCGCCTGCGTGACCGCGTCCGCGTAGGCGTTAACCGTCGGGTAGATAAACTGTTCTGCATTGCCCAATAGGTTCATCGGATCCGGCACGTCGCCTGCGATCGTCGCACTCGCGGCGCTGATCCCGCAGTTACCGACGATCACCGTGGTCACGCCCTGGCTGATTTTGGGCAGGTACTCCGGCATGCGGATAACGTTAATGTCATCGTGGGTGTGAACATCGATAAACCCCGGTGCCAGCACGCGGTCGGTGCCGTCAATTTCATGCTGTGCCTGCCCGTCGATAGCGGGCGCAATCTCCACAATGCGATCGCCCTTGATGGCAACATCGCCGCGATACTGCGGGCCGCCGCTGCCGTCGATAACCGTGACGTTCCTGAACAGATAATCGAACTGCATCTCTTCTCTACCCCTGTCGTTTTCTGCCTTGAATTTGACCATTTACAAGCGCTGAAAACAGTGAAAGACTACGCAAAACATGCATTAATTAATGATACTTTTATTCAAAAAAATCAACGAAAACAATAAAAACAGATTATTTACAACAAGATAGATAATCAAACATTCATGATATAAGCTAAAAACCGGAAGGATTTATGTTATGAAATACCATGAAAGCCTCATCGTACCCCACAAATCCGCAACGCTATTTACCCCAACAAACATCCTCAATGAAGACGTTTGCCTGCCCGCCGCGGTCATTAAAAAAGCGGCGCTAACCAACAACATTCAGTGGATGCAGCACTACGCCGATACGCGCGGCGTCTCGCTCGCCCCGCACGGTAAAACCACCATGACACCGTGGATCTTTTCACAGCAGCAACAAGCGGGAGCCTGGGCCATTGGTGTGGGCAGCGCCTGGCAGGCAAGCATTGCTGCAGCAAGTGGGATCCAGCGCGTACTGATGGTGAATCAGCTCATCGGCAAGGCCAATATGGCGCTGATAGCACGGCTCAAAATGGGATACCCGGCGGTGGATTACCTGTGCTGCGTCGATAGCCTCGATAACGCCCGCGCGCTCTCGGCGTTCTTCGCCGCGCAAAACCAGACGCTGGATATTCTGCTGGAGCTTGGCGTACCGGGCGGCCGCTGCGGGTGTCGAACCGCAGAACAGGCGCTCACGCTTGCCGAGCAGGTTGCCACCTTACCGGCGCTGCGTCTGCGCGGTCTGGAGCTGTATGAAGGCGTGCTGCACGGTGATAACCCACAGCCGAAGGTGGAAGCGCTGCTGCGCGATGCCGCCGTGCTGGCCTGCCAGCTTGAGCGCTATGTGACGGGCGAGTTTATCCTCACCGGCGCGGGCTCCGTTTGGTACGACGTGGTGTGTAACGTCTGGCTTGCCGAGCCGAAACCGGCCGACTGCCGGGTGGTGATCCGCCCTGGCTGCTATATCACCCACGATGCGGGGATCTATCTGGAAGCGCAGAACGCGATCGTCGCGCGTGACCAGACGGCCTGCGACCTCGGCGGCGATCTGGTTTCTGCGCTGGAACTGGTGGCGATGGTGCAGTCGGTGCCGGAAAGCGGCCGGGCGATCGTCAATTTCGGCAAGCGCGACAGCGCGTTTGATGCCGGATTACCGCAACCCATTGCCCATTATCGCGCGGGGAAATTAGTAGAAATGGTGGCGAACAGCATTGAAACCACCGGTATTATGGACCAGCACGCCATGCTGAAGCTGGCACCAGGCGTGGACGTGAAGGTGGGGGATATTCTGGTGTTCAGCACCTCGCACCCTTGCCTGACGTTCGACAAATGGAAGGCGCTGCTGCTGGTTGATGACGAGTATAACGTGCTGGAAACGTTAGAGACGGCGTTCTGAGCCCCCGGCGTCGCGTTGCTCGGCCGGGCTACCGCGCATGTCGTTGTAGGCCGGATAAGGCTATGCCGCCATCCGGCAATCAGCGCCAATCCGCCTGATGGCGCTACGCTTATCAGGCCTACAAAACCGAATCGGTGCATGTAGCCCGGCCGAGCAACGCGACGCCGGGAAAGCATCACACTCACATCGAATCACATATCAAATCAACAATCAGCAACGACCCGTAACGCGCGTCGTTAAGCGGTAGCGTGACGTTTTGCTGATGGCTGAGTGCGCTTTCCTGCTGGCCAATCACGATGATATCCGCCCCTGCCCATCGCGCCTGATGCACAGCGGCAATCAGCGCGCTGCCCGGCGGCGTACCGGCAAAGACCACCAGCACCTGCCCAACGCCAAGCATCGAGGCGGTAATTCCCATTAACGCCGGATCCTGGCAGACGTTAGCCGGATACCCCTGCGTCAGCAGACGGTACTGTAATACGTTGGCGAACGGATTATCGGCGGTGCTGGCGCTAAAAATATGCACCGCTTTCGCCTGTTTAAGCAGGCTTGCCGCCCGTTCAACGGCGGCAGGCAGCAGCTCGTGAAGCTGCGCGTTCAGCGAATACTGGATCTGGTTAAGCCGCTCGCGCCACGGCCCCGGCATATCACCGCTGGCAACCGGTGCGCTGGCCTGCGCCAGCTTCATGCGCAAATCGCGAATATCGTCGCAGCCTGCGGCGCGGGCAAAGCGGGTGATGGTCGCCGGGCTGACCCCTGCCGCCGTCGCCAGTTGGTCGATGGTTGCTGAGGCGGCAAACGCCACGTCGCTGAGGATAGTCTGCGCTACGCGGGACTCCTGCTGGCTGAAGTCCTGCAGTCGTTGGCGGATCAGGCTCAGAATGTCATCGCTGCCATCGCGGCCAATGGAGTGCGAGAAACGATCGAGGATCTCGCTGCCAATGCCGGCGTTTTTCGCCAGCTTTTGCAGCGTACCGGCGTCCACCCATGCCGCGTCGCCGAGCATCGGTGCCGCCGTCGTTTTCAAACGATTCTCCTGCTGCTGATGGCGCACCTGGCCAATAAAGTCATTGAGGTCAGCACAGCCAATACTGCGCGAGAAATGCTGTAACGTCGCGGGGCTCACGCCCGCCTTTGCCGCCAGCTCTTCAATACTTGCCTCAGGTATCTGGGCAAAATTATCGAGAAAAAAGCGCGCCAGCCGGGATTCCTGCGCAGGCAGGCCCGATAGCCCATTCACCAGCTGATAAACAATATCCATAACCAGAGAGTCCTAATGTCGGCAAATTCTGCTCGTTAAAAACATCATAATTTATTGAAATTATTTTTCAATTCATTCGATCAACAGACGCTGACGCCTTCGGTATATGAGCAACAAATATTCGTTTTGCTTACCTTGATCACACTTTAACGCGGATAACATACCGTAAAGCAATATTTTAACGCCGATCACACTCATGAAAATAATTTTCATACATGCTACGTAAAACGGCTAATGTGTGAAATATGTTTTCAAGTGAGGGGAATATTGTCATGAAAAAGATCATGTTGTGCTGCGCCGCCGGGATGTCCACCAGCATGCTGGTACAGAAGATGCGCGCCGAAGCGGAAAAACGCGCGTTGGCGGTCGAGATTAATGCTTATCCGGTTGCCGAAATCGAAAGCATGCTGCCACAGGCTGACGTGGTGCTGCTCGGCCCGCAGGTGCAGTTTGAACTCTCTCGTCTGCGTGAACTGTCCGCACCATTAGGCAAACCGGTCGACGTGATCAACATGATGGACTACGGCACCATGCGCGGCGATCGCGTACTCGATAAAGCGATCCAACTGATGGCCTAAGGCCTCGGAGAGAATAATGAAAATTACCGTGATTGGCGGGGGCAGCAGCTATACCCCGGAACTGGTTGAAGGATTAATTGCGCGTCATGCTTCCCTGCCAATGGCGGAACTGGCGCTGGTTGATGTCGAAGGTGGTCGTGAAAAGGTCGAGATTATTGCCGCCCTCTCCCGCCGCATGCTCGACCGCAACGGTCTGGAGTCGGTGAAGGTGTCGGTTCACTTTGATGCCGATGAAGCGATTATCGGCTCAAGCTTCGTGCTCACCCAACTGCGCGTAGGCCAGCTACCGGCTCGCGCTGCTGATGAGCGTCTGGGCTTAAGTCACAAGCTGCTGGGCCAGGAAACCACCGGCGTTGGCGGCTTCGCCAAAGCGCTGCGCACCATTCCCGTGATGCTGGATATCGCCAAACGCGTTGAGCGTCTGGCACCGAATGCCTGGATCATCAACTTCACCAATCCGGCGGGTATCGTCACCGAAGCAGTATCACGTCACAGCAAGGCAAAGATTATCGGCCTGTGCAACGTGCCGGTGACCATGCACCACATGATTGCCGACATGCTGAAACTGCCTTACGACGACGTCTCGCTGCGCTTTGCCGGCCTGAATCATATGGTTTGGGTGCATCAGGTGCTGGCCGCGGGTCGCGATGCGACCGACGAGGTTATCGAGATGCTGTGCGACGGCGAGCAGCTGTCGATGAACAACATCAAGGCTATCCCGTGGCCACCGGAACTGCTGCGTGCGCTGCGTGCCATTCCCTGCCCGTATCACCGCTATTTCTGGCAGACCCGTACCATGCTGGAAGACGAGCTGGCGGATGCCGACAGCAAAGGCACCCGCGCCGAGCAGG
Organism: Kluyvera chengduensis; assembly: GCF_044197065.1. Taxonomy (NCBI): domain Bacteria; kingdom Pseudomonadati; phylum Pseudomonadota; class Gammaproteobacteria; order Enterobacterales; family Enterobacteriaceae; genus Kluyvera; species Kluyvera chengduensis. Next base: position 134,437 of record NZ_JBIQOI010000006.1, on the reverse strand, counting down.
TGATGAAGGTCGAAGCGTCACTGTTCAAACTGTACGCCAACCCGAATCTGGACAAGAAACCAGAGGAGCTGAGCCAGCGCGGCGGTTCGTTCTACTCCGAAGTGGCGGTCCAGCTGATTAACGCACTGCATAACAATCTTGGCATTGAGATGGTGGTGAACACCGCCAATCACGGTGCCATTCAAGGACTGCCGGACGACGCGGTGATAGAGACTAACTGCCTGATTGATGCGCTGGGTGCGCATCCGCTGGCCTTTGGTAAACTGCCGCCGCTGATGAACGGCCTGACCCAGCAGGTGAAGGATTTTGAGCGTCTGACCATTGATGCCGCCGTGGATGGCGATAAGCAAAAAGCGCTGCTGGCGCTGGTCGCCAACCCGCTGGTCGCCGATGTGAATCTGGCATCGGCGCTGGTCGATGAAGTGTTAACTATCAATAAAGCGTGGCTGCCGCAGTTTAGCCAACAATAAATAAAACAATAGCCCGGTCGGCAGCGTCTGCACCGGGCAGGGGGTGTCTGTGAATAAGTCGATAATAGATAAATACGTTTTACCGACCGCGCTCAAAATCGCCGGACAAAAACATGTACTTTCGGTGCGTGACGGGATCATCCTGAACATGCCGTTTATGCTGATAGGTTCGTTCTTCCTGATCTTCGCCTATCTGCCGGTGCCGGGTTACGGCACGCTGATGACTGAGCTTTTCGGCCCAACGTGGCAGGAAAAAGTGCTCTATCCGGTGAAAGCGACCTACGACATCATGGCGCTGATCTCAAGCTTCGGTATCGCCTACCGTCTGGCAGAGAAGTACCGCACCCTCGACCCGTTGACCGCCGGGGCTGTCTCCCTGGTGGCCTTCGTGATGACCATTCCACAACACATCATGTTTACCCCGGCGGGTAGCGACGTGGCGCAGTTGGTTAAAGGTGTCATGCCGATGGGTCAGATTGGCAGCCAGGGGCTGTTTGTGGCCATTCTGATTGCCCTGCTCTCAACCGAAATCTATCGCTTCGTTAACGATCGCAACCTGGTGATTCGCATGCCGGAAGGCGTTCCACCAGCGGTGGCAAAATCGTTCCTCGCGCTGATCCCTGGCTTCTGCGTGCTGGCGGTGGTGCTGGCGCTACGTCTGCTGGTTGAAGCGACGCCATTTGGCGATATCAACACCATGATTACCGAGCTGGTTGGTATTCCGATGAGCCACGTCGGCGGTTCGTTGCCGGGGATGATTATTTCGGTGCTGCTGATTGGCATTCTATGGATGCTCGGCCTGCACGGCGACACCATCGTGCTGGTGTTTATCCGTCCGGTCTGGCTCAGCAACATGTCTGAAAACCTGGAGGCGTTCCAGAACGGCCTGCCGATCCCGCACATTATCACCCAGCAGTTCTACGATCTGTGGATTGCGCCGGGCGGTACCGGGGCGCTGTTAGGGCTGGTTATCTTTATGATCCTGCGCAGCCGCAGCGTGCAGATGAAGCAGCTTGGTAAAATCGCCGCGCCGGGCAGCCTGTTTAACATCAGCGAGCCGATGGTATTTGGTATTCCAATCGTGATGAACCCGTACCTGGTGGTGCCGTTTATCCTGACTCCGGTAGTGCTGGTGATTGTTTCCTACGTGGCGATGACCACCGGTTTAGTGGCCAAACCGGCCGGGATTGCGCTGCCGTTCACGACGCCGATTGTGGTCAGTGGATACCTGGCGACCGGCGGACATATCTCCGGTTCGGTGCTGCAAATCGTCAACCTTGGGATTTCGCTGGTGATGTATTACCCGTTCTTCCGCATCTGGGATAACCTGAAATTCCGCGAGGAGCAGGCCAGCAAGTCGCAGCAGACCACCGCGGCGATGCCAGCAACGGAACAGTAACAAGGATATAAAAACAAAAACGCCGGGCATCTGCCCGGCGTTTTATTTTATTGCTCGCACTTATTTTTTAATCTGCGCGTGCATTTCCTGTACGGAAGTCACTTTGTCTTTGGCATCCGCATTCAGCGCCATCGCCGTCGCGAAGCCGCCGTTCAGGGTGGTGTCGTAATGCACCTTGTACTGCAGTGCGCTGCGGCGAATCAGCTTGGAGTCTTCAATCGCCTGACGACCTGCGGTGGTGTTGATGATGTAGGTGTATTCGCCATTCTTGATGCGGTCCTGAATGTGCGGACGACCTTCATGCACCTTGTTCACCAGACGCGGGTTGATACCAGCTTCGCCCAGCACAATCGCGGTACCGTGGGTTGCATCCAGCTCGAAGCCCTGTTTCAGCAGCTTAGCGGCCAGGTCAACCACGCGCTCTTTGTCGCCTTCACGAACGGAGAGCAGCGCACGGCCCTGTTTCTTCATGGTGGAGTTACTGCCCAGCTGTGCCTTAGCGAACGCTTCCGCGAAGGTACGGCCCACACCCATCACTTCACCGGTAGAGCGCATTTCTGGCCCTAACAGTGGGTCAACGCCTGGGAATTTGTTGAACGGCAGCACCACTTCTTTCACCGAGTAGTACGGTGGAATGATTTCTTTGGTCACGCCTTGCTGCTTCAGGGTTTTCCCTGCCATCACGCGCGCCGCCACTTTCGCCAGCGGTACGCCGGTCGCCTTAGAGACGAACGGTACGGTACGCGCCGCACGTGGGTTGACTTCAATCAGGTAGACTTCGTTGTCTTTCACCGCGAACTGCACGTTCATCAGGCCGCGTACCTGCAGTTCGAAGGCCAGCTTCTGTACCTGCTCACGCATCACGTTCTGAATTTCCTGGCTCAGCGTGTAGGCTGGCAGGGAACACGCGGAGTCACCGGAGTGAACGCCAGCCTGTTCGATGTGCTCCATGATGCCGCCAATCAGCACCATTTCGCCGTCGCAGATAGCGTCGACATCGACTTCAATCGCGTCGTCGAGGAAGCGGTCCAGCAGCACCGGCGCGTCGTTGGAAACGCTAACTGCGGTCTGGAAGTAACGCTTAAGGTCGACTTCGTCGTAGACGATTTCCATCGCGCGGCCGCCAAGTACGTAGGACGGGCGCACCACCAGCGGGTAGCCAATCTCTTTCGCCTTCTCAACCGCTTGTTCAATCGCGGTCACGGTGGCGTTCGCCGGCTGTTTCAGCTTCAGACGGTCAACCGCATGCTGGAAGCGTTCACGGTCTTCCGCACGGTCGATGGCATCCGGGCTGGTACCGATAACCGGTACGCCTGCGGCTTCCAGTTCACGCGCCAGTTTCAGCGGGGTCTGGCCGCCGTACTGCACGATAACGCCCTTCGGCTTCTCGATGCGCACGATTTCCAGCACGTCTTCCAGGGTGACCGGCTCGAAGTACAGGCGGTCGGAAGTGTCGTAGTCGGTAGAGACGGTTTCCGGGTTACAGTTGACCATGATGGTCTCGTAACCGTCTTCACGCAGCGCCAGAGAGGCGTGTACGCAGCAGTAGTCGAATTCGATACCCTGACCGATACGGTTCGGGCCGCCGCCGAGGACCATGATTTTATCGCGGTCAACGGATGGATTAGACTCGCACTCTTCTTCATAGGTGGAGTACATGTAGGCAGTGTCTGTCGCGAATTCTGCCGCGCAGGTATCCACACGCTTGTAGACCGGGTGCAGGTTGTACTGGTCACGCAGCTTGCGGATTTCCGCTTCGCGTACGCCCGCCAGTTTTGCCAGACGCGCATCGGCAAAGCCTTTGCGTTTCAGGTGGAACAGGAAGTCAGCGTCGAGGCCATTGATGCCCACTTCCGCCACTTTCTCTTCCAGACGCACCAGCTCTTCAATCTGTACCAGGAACCAGCGGTCGATGTTGGTCAGGTTGAACACGCCGTCGACGGAGAGGCCTGCGCGGAAGGCATCGGCGATGTACCAGATACGCTCAGCGCCCGCGTCTTTCAGCTCGCGGCGGATTTTGGTCAGGGCTTCAGGGTCGTCGAGGCTCACTTTCGGGTCGAAGCCGGTCGCGCCGACTTCCAGGCCGCGCAGCGCTTTCTGCAGGGATTCCTGCTGCGTGCGGCCAATCGCCATCACTTCACCAACAGATTTCATCTGCGTGGTCAGACGGTCGTTCGCGCCAACAAACTTCTCGAAGTTGAAGCGTGGAATCTTCGTCACAACGTAGTCGATGGACGGCTCGAAGGACGCCGGGGTACGGCCGCCGGTGATGTCGTTCATCAGTTCGTCGAGGGTGTAACCCACTGCCAGCTTGGCAGCCACTTTCGCAATCGGGAAGCCGGTTGCTTTGGAGGCCAGCGCCGAGGAGCGGGATACGCGTGGGTTCATTTCGATAACAATCAGGCGACCGTCTTTCGGGTTCACCGAGAACTGTACGTTAGAACCACCGGTTTCTACGCCGATTTCACGCAGTACCGCCATCGAGGCGTTACGCATGATTTGGTATTCTTTGTCGGTCAGAGTCTGCGCTGGCGCCACGGTGATGGAGTCACCGGTGTGGATGCCCATCGCATCGAAGTTTTCGATAGAGCAGACGATGATGCAGTTGTCGTTCTTATCACGCACCACTTCCATCTCGTACTCTTTCCAACCGATCAGCGATTCATCAATCAGCAGCTCGTTGGTTGGTGAGAGATCCAGACCGCGTTCGCAGATTTCTTCGAACTCTTCGCGGTTGTAGGCGATACCGCCACCGGTGCCGCCCATGGTGAAGCTTGGGCGGATGATGCATGGGAAGCCGACGTCAGCAGCAACTGCCAGCGCTTCTTCCATGGTGTGCGCGATACCGGAACGCGCGGTGTCGAGGCCGATTTTCTTCATCGCGACGTCGAAACGGCGACGGTCTTCTGCTTTATCAATCGCGTCGGCGGTGGCACCAATCATGGTCACGCCGAACTCTTCGAGCACGCCCTGACGTTCCAGTTCCAGTGCGCAGTTCAGCGCGGTCTGGCCGCCCATGGTTGGCAGAACTGCATCCGGACGCTCTTTTTCGATGATTTTGCGTACCACTTCCCAGTGAATCGGCTCGATGTAGGTCGCATCGGCCATTTCCGGGTCGGTCATGATGGTGGCCGGGTTGGAGTTCACCAGAATGACGCGGTAGCCCTCTTCACGCAGCGCTTTACACGCCTGGGCACCGGAGTAGTCAAACTCACACGCCTGACCGATAACAATCGGGCCCGCGCCCAGAATCAGGATACTTTTTATGTCTGTACGTTTTGGCATGGCTCTTATTACTCCTGATTATTTCGCGGACTGACGGTATTGCTCAATAAGCTCGATAAAGTGGTCGAACAGCGGCGCCGCATCGTGCGGGCCCGGGCTCGCCTCTGGGTGGCCCTGGAAGCTGAACGCCGGTTTATCGGTACGGTGAATCCCCTGCAGGGTACCGTCGAACAGAGATTTGTGGGTCACGCGCAGGTTGGCTGGCAGCGAGTCTTCATCAACCGCGAAGCCGTGGTTCTGTGCGGTGATCATCACCACGTTCTTGTCCATATCTTTCACCGGGTGGTTACCACCGTGGTGACCAAACTTCATCTTGATGGTCTTCGCACCGCTCGCCAGCGCCAGCAGCTGATGGCCGAGGCAGATGCCAAATACCGGAACGTCGGTCTGGAGGAATTTTTCAATCGCGTCGATGGCGTAGTCGCACGGTGCCGGGTCGCCAGGGCCGTTGGACAGGAACACGCCGTCTGGATTCATCGCCAGGACTTCTTCGGCGGAGGTTTTCGCTGGCACCACCGTCAGGCGGCAGCCACGGTCAACCAGCATGCGCAGGATGTTGCGTTTCGCGCCAAAATCGTAGGCCACGACGTGGAACGGCAGTTCTTCTTCGGACTTCGCTTCCGGCAGGTCACCCGCCAGCGTCCAGCTACCCTGCGTCCAGCTGTAGGATTCAGCCGTGGTCACTTCTTTTGCCAGGTCCATCCCATTTAAGCCTGGGAACGCTTTGGCTTTTTCTAAGGCCAGCGTAGCATCCAGGTTATCGCCTGCGATGATGCAGCCGTTCTGAGCGCCCTTCTCGCGCAGCAGTCGCGTCAGCTTACGAGTATCGATATCGGCAATCGCCACGATGTTATGGCGCTTGAGGTAAGAAGAGAGGTCTTCGGTGTTGCGGTAGTTGCTGGCAATCAGCGGCAGGTCGCGAATAACCAGACCCTGAGCGTGAACCTGAGAAGACTCTTCATCGGCGGCGTTGGTGCCGACATTACCAATATGGGGATAAGTAAGAGTGACGATTTGGCGAGAATAGGAAGGATCAGTGAGGATTTCTTGATAACCGGTCATTGAAGTATTGAAAACGACTTCCCCAACCGCCGAACCCGTTGCCCCGATGGCCCGACCGTAAAACTGGGTTCCGTCTTCCAGAACCAATAGCGCTGACTTAATCAAAACACCCTCCAGAGAATATTTACTCGCTTTATTTGCATATTAATGCATAACAATGGCACAAATCAATGCAAATCTGCTTACCGACGTATTTCTGGCAAACGGCGGCATTCTAGAGATAGCCTCGGCAAATGTCTACCTTAAAGGACAATTTTTATTATTATTTTGCGCCATTGATGTGACAGCAAGGCGATAGCCATCAAAAAGATCAACTAACTCATTGTAGAAAACGCTTGCGGAGCAGGAAGAGTGTTAAATTTCGACGAGGGGAGTAAAAAAGTAGACCAGATGGTCAAAATTTACATTTAACCAACAAATCTTAGATAGATAACATCTAAAAATAAGAGATTCATAATAAAACAACCAAAAAAACAGATAAAATAAAGGGCAATAAAATATTGCCCTGTGTAATCAATTGATTATGACTACAATAACCACATCACGATGGGTAATAAATACTTATAGTTCATTCAAATTCAACACATCACGCATATCAAAAAGACCATTTTTCTTAGCTTTTAGCCACAGTGCCGATCTTACCGCGCCGTTAGCAAAGGTCATGCGGCTGGAAGCCTTATGCGTAATCTCTACACGCTCGCCGATATCGGCAAACATTGCAGTGTGTTCACCGACAATGTCTCCGGCGCGAACGGTGGCAAAACCAATGGTGCCCGGCACGCGTTCGCCGGTATAACCTTCGCGGGAGTAGACCGCGCAGTCCTTCAGATCTTTATCCAGCGCCCCGGCGATTGCTTCGCCCATCGCCAGCGCCGTGCCCGATGGCGCATCCACTTTATGGCGGTGGTGCGCTTCAATAATTTCGATATCGGTATAATCACCCATCACTTTCGCCGCTTTCTCCAGCAGCTTGAGCATGACGTTAACGCCGACGCTAAAGTTGGCCGCGAAAACGATCGCAATCTCTTGTGAAGCTTCGCGAATAGCCTGTTTACCGGCATCATCGAAACCGGTGGTGCCAATGACCATGCCTTTACCGTGCTGACGACAAAACGCCAGATGCGCCAGCGTGCCTTCCGGACGGGTAAAATCGATGAACACGTCAAAATCATCTTTTACCGCTTCCAGGCTGCTCTGAACGGTGACGCCAGATTTTCCTGCGCCCGCCAGTTCACCGGCATCGCTGCCCAGTAAAGAAGAGCCTTCACGCTCCAGCGCAGCCCCTAATTGAACCCCTTCCATCGCCAGGGTTGCCTGGATTAACTGCCGTCCCATGCGGCCGCCAGCGCCAGCAATGGCGACGCGGATTTGTGCTTCATGCATAGCTATTCTCTTTTGTTAAAATTGCGTAAATCGTTTTCAGAGTAACCAGCCCGCTGCAGGGTCGCCAGCCGAAAACGCCCATAATTAGAATTTAATGATAAACAGAGAGGAATATCAGTAAAAGACATGATTCATCCCGTAGGATGAATCATTGCCGCCGCAAAGGAAAGAAGTCAAACGCGCTCAGGATGGCGCAAGACGATGGAAAAATAACGGGAAAACCGAGCAGTGACCAGCGAATCCGCGAAGATAATTTCGCCAGGCGCGTTTTACGCCTCGAGCGTATAGTTGACGATCATCTGCCCCTTTTTCATCTTCACTTGGGTAATCGTCACCGGCCCAATGTCCGAAAGATGGGCAACGTGGGTTCCCCCGCACGGGTAAGCCGGGAGATGGCCAAAACCAACCTGACGCAACCCATCGGCGAAGGTCACCTGTCGGGCAAGATTTTCCGCCTGCCAGGCGCTGATTTTTGCCAGCAGCGACGGCGCATCCGGCAGCGTGCCGTTTCCAGCGGCGGCGAAAGTAATACGCCCCTCATTGGGCCAATGGTGCGCTTTTACCGGATGCCAGCCGTATTCGGTTCCCGCCAGACCAATCAAATGCCCCGCAGAATGCAGCCGGGCGTGCAGCTGGCGCTGCGCGGCATCCACGCGCAGATTCACGGCGCCGGGAGATAACGGTTTTGCCACGATATGCAGCACATCATCACCGCGCGACAGCACCGCTTCAACCGGCTCATCATCAATCCAGCCCACATCCGCAGGCTGCCCGCCGCCCTGCGGGTGAAATAGCGTGCTATCCAGCACCACCGCGTAGCGCCCGTCCGGCTCTGGCGTACAACTCAGCACGTTAGCCTGGCCTTCAGTGTTATCGCAGGTGTAGTAAAGACGTTCAGTCATGATTGTTCTCCTCTTGATGAGAAGAGTATATTCACTTTATCAACGGCGATAATCCCGCGCCCACTCAATGCATCTTTGCCTGGTACGCACAAATGAACCCTAACCTTCTTCCCGACCTGGCCACCTTTGTGTTGATCATCGACCAGGGCAGCTTTACCGCGGCGGCAAAAGCCGCCGGAGCCACACCTTCCGCCATCAGCCGCAGCGTGTCGCGCCTGGAGCAGGCGCTGGGCAGTAAGTTGCTGCATCGCACCACCCGCAAGCTGGCACTGAGCGAGACGGGGAAAATGGTGTATGAACACGCACAGGAGATGCTGAATGCCGCGCAGATGGCGCTGGATTCCGGCAGTAGCCGCCAGCAGGTGGCGCAGGGCAAGCTGACCGTGAGCGTGCCGAAAGCGGTGGGACGTTTTGTGATTCATCCGCTGATGGCTGAGTTCCTGGAACGCTACCCGGACGTCGACGTGTGTCTGCGCCTTGAAGACCGCTATATGGATTTGATTGACGACGGCATCGACCTGGCGCTACGTATCAGCCAGTCACCCTCCCCCGGCCTGTACGGCAAAGCGCTGATGCCGGTGAGCCATGTGATTTGCGCCACTCCAACGTATTTACGTCAGCACGGCACGCCGGATACCCCACAGGCACTGCGCGAACATTGCTGTATCAGCCTTGGCGAAACGCCCGCCGACTCGCGCTGGAAATTCCGCCTGGGTGACAAAAGCGAGACGATTCAGACTCACGGGCGCTATGCCGCTAACCATACCGGCGTGCGGCTGGATGCGGTGAAAAACCACCTCGGCATTGGCAGCCTGCCGCTGTTTACCGCGCGGGAGGCGCTGGCTAACGGTGAGATTGTGCAGGTGCTGCCGGCGTGGGAGTTTATCAGCGACTATAGCGGCGATTTGTGGCTGTTATGGACGCGCAACCAACATATGCCCGCCAGAATGCGGGCGATGATTGATTATCTGAGTGAGAAGCTATCGCAACATAGCCGCTAAAGAAAATTACGGCGCCAGCGCAAAGACCTCTGCCACCCACTGACGGAAGCCCTCGACGTCCAGTCCCAGCGCCACCTGCGCGTTAGCGGGCTGGCCGAGCTTCCCTTCAATATCCACTACCGTTGTCCCGGCGGTATATTGCCCCTGTGTTTCTACGGCGACGAAGCAGTTTTGCAGGGTAAACAGCGCCGGACGCGCCAGCCAGGCAATCGCGCACAGGTCGTGCATGCGCAGGCCGCTCTGCATACTGCCGCTGCGGTAGTGGCTAAACAGCGCGTGAAGCATGCCGCCGGTTTTATTCAGCGTGGGCAGCGAGGCCAGATATTCCGGCGAGAGCGTCGCCTGGTTGGTGACGTCCAGCCCGCACATCACAATCTCCAGACCGCTGCGGAATACCAGCGCCGCCGCTTCCGGGTCAATGGCGATATTAAACTCGGCGTTCGGCGTAAAGTTACCGCGCCCGGCGGAACCGCCCATAATCACCAGGCGGCGGATGTTGAAGCGGCATTCAGGATACTGCGTCAGCAGCAGCGCGATATTGGTCAGCGGGCCAATCGCCACCAGCGTGACCGGCTCCGGCGCATGTAACAGCGCATCGCGGATGGCCTGAAACGCCGGTTTCGCCAGCGGCTGGCGGTTATGCTCGACAAAATCATAACCCTCCATGCCGGACTCACCGTGCACCGACGCGGCGTCGCGCAGCGGGCGAACCAGCGGGGCGGACGCGCCCTGCGCCAGCGGCACATCTGCATTCCAGAAATGCAGCAGCTGCAGGCCGTTACGGGTTGTTTTCTCGACGGAGACATTGCCGGCGACGGTGGTCATTAGCTGGAGATCCAGCTCGGGGGCAAACAGCGCGGCGGCAATCGCTGCGGCGTCGTCAATACCGGGGTCGGTATCCAGGAAGATAGGCAGTCGCATGATTTCTCCATAAAAAATGCCAGACGTTAAGCCTGGCATTTTTTCACATCTGCGGGAGAATTAATTTATTCGACTTCACGAACATCCACACGCAGTTCGCGCGGCACCTCAAAGACGATATTCTCTTCGCGGCCTTCAAGGGTAATCGCTTCGCCGCCGCCCAACGATTGCAGGCGAGCAATAACGTTCTGCACCAGAATATCCGGCGCGGATGCCCCGGCGGTGACGCCCACGCAGGCGGCCCCTTTCACCCAGGCTTCCTGGATGTCTGACGCATCGTCAATCAGATAGGCGGCTTTGCCCATCCGCTGCGCCAGTTCGGCCAGACGGTTGGAGTTGGAAGAGTTCTTCGACCCGACAACCAGCACCACGTCCGCCTGCTGGGCGAGCGATCGCACGGCTTCCTGACGGTTGGTGGTGGCGTAGCAGATATCATCTTTGCGCGGGCCGACGATTTTCGGGAAACGCTCACGTAGCGCGTCGATGACGTCAGAAGTGTCGTCTACCGACAGCGTGGTCTGGGTCATAAACGACAGCTTGCTTTCGTCTTTCACCGCCAGCTTCACGACGTCTTCCGGCGATTCAACCAGATACATGCCGCCTTTCGGGTTGCTGTACTGGCCCATGGTGCCTTCGACTTCCGGGTGACCGGCGTGGCCGATAAGAATCGACTCTTCGCCACGACGGCTGGCGCGCGCTACTTCCATATGCACTTTAGTGACCAGCGGGCAGGTCGCGTCAAAGACCGTCAGGTCGCGGCTTTTCGCTTCGTTACGCACGGCCTGAGAGACGCCGTGGGCGGAGAAGATCAGGATAGCGCCGTCCGGCACTTCGCTAATCTGCTCGATAAAAATAGCGCCGCGTGCGCGCAGGCTGTCCACCACGTAGCGGTTATGCACCACTTCGTGACGAACGTAGATTGGCGCGCCATAAATGGCGAGCGCATTTTCAACAATGCTGATAGCGCGGTCAACGCCTGCACAAAAGCCGCGTGGGTTGGCCAACAGGATCTGCATGTTACGCCTCCAGTACCGGATCGACTTCCAGTACTTCAATATCAAAATGAACGGTATGGCCCGCCAGCGGGTGGTTGAAATCAACCGTGATGGAGTCACCGTTGATCTCGCGGATCACGCCCGGCATCTCGCTGCCGTCCATTGCGGTGAACAGCATGATAGCGCCGATTTCCGGTTCGCCCGCATCCATAAATTCGCGGCGGGAGAAGTACTGGATAAGATCGGGCGTGGAAACACCAAACGCCGCGTCAGGCTCCAGAGAGAAAGATTTTTTGTCCCCGGCCTTAAGGCCGAGAAGATGCTGCTCCAGCCCTTCAGACAGGGAGGCATCGCCCAGACGAAACAGCGCCGGTTTGCCGTTGTTACGGGTCGACTCAGCGGTAGAGCCGTCGTCCAGTTTCAGCGTGAAGTGCACCAGCACCGCACTATTGCTTTGAATCGAATCAGACATGCAGGGACAGCCTTTTATCTTACGACATTGGAATGACGATTATTGTTATACGTTAGGCGCAACGAGTGCCCGGTGGCGCTACGCTTACCGGGCCTACAACGGATTGTAGGCCGGATAAGCGCAGCGCCATCCGGCATTATCTTACGCCTGCTTTTTCGGCAGGAAACCTTCCAGCACGATAAGCGCAGCACCGATACAAATTGCCGTATCGGCCAGGTTGAAGGTAGCAAAATGCCAGTCGCCGACGTAGAAATCGATCATGTCGACAACAAAGCCGTGCCACAGACGGTCGAACAGGTTACCCAGCGCGCCGCCAATAATCAGCGCATAGGCGATGTTATTCAGCTTTTGCGAGGCCTTCGAGCGATACATCAGCCACGCCAGCGCAATACAGATACCGATAGCGATACCCGCAAAGAACCAGCGCTGCCAGCCGCCGCTGTCGGCCAGGAAGCTAAACGCCGCGCCATAGTTACGCGCATAATGCAGATTAAGCGACGGGAACAGCGAAACCGTCTCCCCCAGAGCAAAGTTCTGGAGGATCAGGTATTTGCTGCCCAGATCGATAATCAGCACGACTACAACCAGCCACAGCCAGCGTAGCCCTGTTGAACAAATCGATTTACTCATCAGGCAAACTTACGTTTTTCGCCGTCACCGGCCACGTTGCTCACACAGCGTCCGCAAATTTCTGCGTGTTCCGCCACCTTACCGACGTCCTGAGTGTAGTGCCAGCAACGCGGGCACTTCTCACCTTCGGCTTTATTCAGCGCCACTTTCAGCCCTTTCAGCAGTTCGCTCTGCTGGGCATCGGCGGTTGCCGCTTCATAATCCGCAACGGTCGCCCCGGAGGTCAACAGGACAAATCGTAATTCGTCGCCCAGTGCGTTCAGCTTAGCCGCCAGTTCCGGCTGGGCGTACAGGGTGACTGCCGCTTCCAGAGAACCACCAACTTTCTTATCAGCACGCGCCTGCTCGATGACCTTGTTCACTTCGCCACGAACCTGCAGCAGCGCTTCCCAGAACGCATCGTTCATCGCTTCGCTGTCGGCCAGGCCAAACAGACCTTCATACCATTCGCCGGTGAAGACGTACTTCTCGCGGTTACCCGGCAGGTAGCCCCAGATTTCGTCGGCGGTGAAGGACATGATTGGCGCCATCCAGCGAACCAGCGCTTCTGCGATATGGTACAGCGCAGTCTGGCAGCTACGACGCGCCACGCTGTCCGCTTTCGCGGTGTACTGGCGGTCTTTGATGATGTCGAGGTAGAACGAGCCCATTTCTACGGAGCAGAAGCGCATCAGGCGCTGTACCACTTCGTGGAAGTCATAGGATTCGTAGGCTTTCATGATGTCAGCCTGCGCTTCTTGCGCGCAGCCTACCGCCCAACGATCCAGCACCACCATGTCTTCCGGTTTCACCATGTCTTTTACCGGGTCGAAACCGTTAAGGTTCGCCAGCAGGAAGCGCGCGGTGTTACGGATACGACGATAGCTGTCGGCAGCACGTTTCAGGATTTCATCCGATACCGCCATTTCGCCGGTGTAGTCGGTTGATGCCACCCACAGACGCAGGATATCCGCGCCCAGTTTGTTCATCACGTCCTGCGGAGAAACGGTGTTACCGATAGATTTAGACATCTTACGGCCCTGACCATCCACGGTGAAGCCGTGGGTCAGTACCTGGCGATATGGCGCTTTGCCTTTCATCGCGACGCTAATCATCAGGGAGGACATGAACCAGCCGCGGTGTTGGTCAGAACCTTCCAGATACATGTCCGCAGAATGGCCGCCGAACTCAGGGCGCGCATCCACAACGGAGTAGCTGGTTGAACCGGAGTCGAACCATACGTCCAGAGTATCTGGCACTTTGACGTAGTTGTCCGCGTCGTCGCCGAGGATTTCACGCGGGTCGAGATCCCACCACGCCTGAATACCGTCTTTCTCAACGTACTTAGCGACCGCTTCCATCAGTTCAGTGGTGCGCGGGTGCAGCTCTTCGGTGTCTTTATGCACGAACAGCGCCATTGGCACGCCCCAGGTACGCTGACGGGAGATACACCAGTCAGGACGGTTCGCCACCATGGATTCGATTCGTGCTTTACCCCAGGCCGGGATCCAGCCGCTCAGATCTTCTTTCGCCAGGCCTTCCTGCTCGATGCGGTCGATCTCTTTGAGAGACTGAATACGCAGGCCTTTTTTATCCATGCTGACGAACCACTGCGGGGTCGCACGGAAGATGATCGGTGACTTGTGACGCCAGCAGCATGGGTAGCTGTGCTGCATTTTTTCTACGTGCAGCAGTGCGCCTTTTTCGGTCAGCAGCGCAACGATTTTGTCGTTGGCTTTGAAGACGTTCACGCCGTCCAGTTCTGGGTAGGTGCCCGCCAGGTAAGCGCCATCAGGGCCAACCGGGTTAGCGATTTCCAGACCGTATTTTTGGCTGATCACGTAGTCGTCAGGGCCGTGGCCACCGGCGGTATGTACCGCACCGGTACCGGCATCCAGCGTCACGTGGTCGCCCAGAATGGCTGGAACGTCGAAGCCCATGAACGGGTGGGTGAAGCGCAGCAGTTCCAGCTCGGCGCCTTTGACGGTGCCCAGAATGGTGTAGTCGCTCACGCCGATGCGCTTCATCACGCTCTCAACGAGGTCGCTTGCCAGAATCAGCGCCTGGCCGTCAATCTGCACCAGCGCGTAGTCAAAATCAGGCGCCAGAGAGATAGCGCGGTTCGCTGGCAGGGTCCACGGGGTGGTGGTCCAGATAACCAGAGAGATTGGGCCGGTCACGTTGGCGGCGCCAAATTTCGCTTTTACCGCGTCCGGGTCAGCGGCGTGGAACGCCACGTCGATGGACGGGGAGGTTTTGTCATAATACTCAACTTCCGCTTCCGCCAGCGCAGAACGGCAGTCAACGCACCAGTGCACCGGCTTCGCGCCTTTGTGCAGGTGGCCGTTGGCTACGATTTTGCCCAGCGCACGAATGATGTTGGCTTCGGTTTTGAAGTCCATGGTCAGGTATGGCTTCTGCCAGTCGCCCAGCACGCCCAGACGGATGAAGTCGGTACGCTGGCCGTCAACCTGAGTTGCGGCGTATTCGCGGCACTTCGCGCGGAACTCGGCGGCGGTAAATTTCTCGCCCGGCTTGCCAAATTCTTGCTCAACTTTCAGCTCGATAGGCAGGCCGTGGCAGTCCCAGCCAGGCACGTAAGGAGAGTCATAACCGGAAAGTCCTTTGGACTTCACGATAATGTCTTTCAGAATCTTGTTAACCGAGTGACCAATATGAATGTTGCCGTTCGCATAAGGAGGGCCATCATGCAGAATGAACGTTTTTTTGCCTTTTTTGGCTGCACGAATGATGCCGTACAGGTCATCATCAGTCCAACGCGCCAGCATTCCCGGTTCACGCTTGGCGAGATCGCCGCGCATCGGGAACCCTGTTTCCGGCAAATTCAGGGTTGATTTATAGTCACTCATCAGATTCTCGGTTCCGTATATTTACGTAGGCATTTAAGCCGGGTTTGAAAGCCCAAAAAACTCGCGGGCCGTTAATTCATCACGCGCAATCTGCGCTTTTAGTTCATCCAGCGATGCGAATCGCTGCTCGTTGCGTATTTTTTTACGCAGCACTACATCTATATGGCGACCGTAAAGGTCCATTACAACGTCGAGCAAATGCACTTCCAGTTGCTGGCGAACGCCGGCAACGGTCGGGCGCGTACCAATGTTTGCCACGCCCGGCAGAGGCTTATCACCCAGCCCCGTCACTTCCACCGCATAGACCCCTTTAACCGGGGACACCTGACGACGCAGCGGTAAATTCGCCGTCGGGAAACCAATGGTTCGGCCTAGCTCATCGCCGTGCACCACGCGCCCGGAGATAATAAACGGATGACCCAGCAGGCTTTCGGCCTGTTCGAGGTTATCCTCGGCCAGCGCCTGACGCACCGCGGTGCTGCTGATGCGCACGCCCCCGTGGCAGAAGGTTTCGGTACTGGTGATATCGAAACCAAACTCTACGCCAGCCTTCTGTAATAACAAGAAATCGCCCTGACGACCAGCGCCGAAGCGGAAATCATCACCGACGGCGAGGAACTGCACCCCCAGGCGCTTCACCAGCAGTTCGCTGATAAAGTCCTGCGCGGTCAGCGCCGCAAAGCGACGGTCAAAGCGCACACAGAGTACGTAGTCCACTCCACTCTCGGCCAGATAGCGCAGCTTTTCACGCAGCCGCGTTAAGCGTGCCGGGGCCTTGTCAGCCGCGAAAAGCTCCAGCGGCTGCGGTTCAAAAATCATCACCACCACAGGCAAACCGCGCGCCCTGCCTTCGGCACGTAAGCCTTGCAGCAACGCCTGATGCCCACGATGCACACCGTCGAAATTACCAATGGTCAGCACGCACCCATGCGGTGCCTGACTGAGATTATGTATGCCGCGTATCAGCTTCATGTCTGGCTCAAAAGAGTGAAAATCGTCAGAGTATACCTTGTACAACCCGCCACGTTAACCCGCGATTACACCTCACGGCGGAAAGAAGGAATGTTTTCATCAGCATCCGTTGGAAAGGTAAGAAAATATGGCCGACGCGCATGATTTTTGTGCCGGAAGGACTGTATTCGTTGCCCACAAGCTGGTAGAATCCTGCGCCATCAATACGTAATGCAGCGTTGTCAAATTAACGGCGCTTATTTGCACAAATCCATTGACAAAAGAAGGCTAAACGGGCATATTCCTCGGCCTTTGAATTGTCCATATAGAACACATTTGGGAGTTGGCCTTGGCTAATATCAAATCAGCTAAGAAGCGCGCCGTTCAGTCTGAAAAGGCTCGCAAACACAACGCTAGCCGTCGCTCTATGATGCGTACTTTCATCAAGAAAGTATACGCAGCTATCGAAGCTGGCGACAAAGCTACTGCACTGAAAGCATTTAACGAAATGCAACCAATCGTGGACCGTCAGGCTGCTAAAGGTCTGATCCACAAAAACAAAGCTGCACGTCATAAAGCAAACCTGACTGCACAGATCAACAAACTGGCTTAATCGCCCGCTTGTTATCAGCTTTGAAAAAGACCCGCTTAATGCGGGTTTTTTTATGCCTGTAATTTGGGTTATTCCCCGGCGGGCTGCTCTTGGCCGGGCTACAAACGCATGCAGCACCGGCCCTCTGGTACGGCTGATTATTTAAATGGTTCGGCAAACAGCGCCGAATAATCGCGATGGCAAATACGCTGCACCGCCGGATGCTGAATCATCCGTTCGGCAAAGATCGCGTGATACTCTTCCATCACGTTGTCCATCCGACCAATCTCAACGATATTGTTATCGGCATAGAAGTCATGCGCGTACAGCGTTGGCGCCACAAAGATGGCGTTATGCGCCGCGCCAAACGCCTTCATCAGCGCGGCATCGTCAAACTCCCCCAGAATCTCAACCTTCAGTCCCTGGACGTTAAACCAGTTCAGCAGTTTACGCCCCAGCATCGAGCGACGACCCGGGATCAGCAGCCGACGCTCCTCCAGGCAAGCCGGGAACGGTTTTTCCGGCGGTGGATTCATGCACCAGAAGCTGACGCTGCATTCGCCGATTTTCACCGAGAACAGCCCTTCTTGCTGCGTTGAATCGATCGGGCAATCGGAGATAATCATATCCAGCTTATGCTGGCTCAACTGCTCCAGCAGCATCTCATGCGTCGATTCAAAGCAGCGCAGGTGGATCTGTTCATCTTCCACCACCGCGGCGTCCAGCACGCCACTGACCAGCCGTTTAGAAAGCGCATCCGCCACGCCGACGTCGAACAGCAGGTTCGACTCTTTGCGGTAGTTAACAATGTCCAGCATCTCCTGGCTTAGGGTAAACATTTTATCCGCATAGCGGAAGACCAGTTCACCCAGCTCGCTCGGCTCAATACCGCGCCCTTTACGTTTAAACAGTTTGCCCTGCAACCGTTCTTCCAGCGCCTTGATCTGCCCGGTGATGGTTTGCGGCGTCAGGAACAGCGCCTCCGCCGCCCCCACGACCGAGCCTTCCTTGTAGACATGCCAGAAGTAATAAAGGTGGTTGTAATTAATGTGCGACATGCCCTGTGCTCCCCTCTCCTTTGATTTTCATCTTGCGTTTAGGCCATCTGCGGCTTCAAACGCGCACGTAATAAACTGTATCCCACCACCGCCGACATCACCGAGCCAATCAGGATGCCGAGCTTCGCCCAGTTAATCAGCGACGGGTCGACGCTGCCGAAGGCGAGGCTGGCGATGAAGATAGACATGGTGAAGCCAATCCCGCACAGCAGGCCGACGGCCATAATCTGCGAGAAGTTCGCCCCTTCTGGCAGTTTTGCCAGCTTGAGCTTCAGCGCCAACCAGCAGAACAGGCTGACGCCGAGCGGCTTACCGATAAACAGACCCGCGATGATACCCAGCGGCAGCAGCGAGGTCAGCCCGGCGAGCGTGACGCCCTGTAGGGAGACACCGGCATTGGCAAAGGCAAACAGCGGCAGGATCATAAAGGCCACCCACGGGTGCAGCACGTGTTCAAGCTGCTTCGCTGGCGACTTACCGTTCTGCTCGCGCAGCGGGATAAAGAAGCCAACAATAACCCCAGCCAGGGTGGCATGAACGCCGGACTTCAGCACCGCCGTCCACAGGATCACACCCACCAGAATATAGATACCGGTCCGGCGCACGCCGCTGACGTTCAGTAACGCCAGCACCGCAATGGCAGCCGCAGCGACAGCCAGCGACAGCAGTGACAAGTCATGGGTGTAGAACAGCGCGATAATCACGATGGCACCCAGATCGTCGATGATGGCCAATGCCATCAGGAAGATTTTGAGCGAGGCCGGTACACGGCTGCCCAGCAGCGCCAGCACGCCAAGCGCAAAGGCGATATCCGTCGCCGCAGGAATCGCCCAGCCGCCGCTCGCAATCGGGTCCTGAGCGTTAAACGCCAGGTAAACCAGCGCAGGCACCACCATGCCGCCCAGCGCGGCGATTACCGGGAAAATAGCCTGACGACGCGTGGCAAGCGACCCTTGCATCATCTCGCGTTTGACCTCAAGACCAATCAGCAGGAAAAACACCGCCATCAGGGCATCGTTAATCCACAGCAGCATGTTCTTGTTAATTTCTAATGCGCCCACGCGCAGCTGCACCGGCGTTTCCAGAAAGGCATGATACAAGCCGCTGGTCGCGCCCATGTTGGCCATCAGCATAGCCAGAACGGCAGCAATAATCAGGATGATGCCACCTGAGGCATCGTTGCTAAAAAAGCGCTGAAGATGCTTCACTTTTACTCTCTCTATAAACAGATATTCATCGATAAAACCATGTTATCGCGTCTAACAGATCGGTAAAATCAGATTATAACTGGATGATAATTCAGTTTAGCCGAACAATAAAAAACCCGAAGCGGAAGGCTTCGGGTTTTTGTCTGGTCCGCACTCGCCCGAGGGGCGAAAGGTTAACGGGTCAAATCGTCAAAGAACTTCTTCACGCCGTCGAAAAAGCTTTTCGAACGTGGGCTGTTGTTCTCGCCAGTTGGACCGCCGAAGCTTTCCTGCAGGTCTTTCAGCAGCTGTTTCTGCTTCTCGTTCAGGCCGACCGGGGTTTCTACCACCACGCGACACAGCAGGTCGCCCTGCACGCCGCCGCGAACGGATTTCACGCCCTTGCCGCGCATACGGAACAGTTTACCGGTTTGCGTTTCGCCTGGAATTTTCAGCTTCACGCGGCCGTCGAGCGTCGGAACTTCAATCTCACCGCCCAGAGCGGCCATAGAGAAGTTGATCGGCACTTCACAGTACAGGTTGTTGCCTTCACGCTCAAAGATAGCGTGCTGCTTCACCTGGACCTGTACGTACAGGTCGCCTGCCGGTGCACCGTGCTCGCCCGCTTCGCCTTCGCCGGTCAGACGAATACGATCGCCGGTGTCCACGCCTGCCGGAATTTTAACGGACAGGGTTTTAGTCTTCTCAACGCGACCGTGACCGTGGCATTTGTTGCACGGATCTTTAATCAGCGTACCGCGGCCCTGACAGTGTGGACAGGTCTGCTGTACGGCGAAGAAGCCCTGACGCATCTGCACCTGGCCGGAGCCGTGACAGGTTGGACAGGTTTGTGGCTGTGAGCCCGCTTTAGCACCGCTGCCGTGGCAGATGTCGCACTCTTCCAGCGTCGGGATGCGGATCTCTTTGGTCACACCACGAACCGCTTCTTCTAGCGTCAGATCCATGTTGTAGCGCAGATCTGCACCACGGGACGCGCGCTGACGACCGCGACCGCCGCCAAAGATATCGCCGAATACGTCACCAAAGATATCGCTGAAGTCCGCGCCGCCGCCGAAACCACCGGCACCGCCGCCGCCCATGCCGCCCTGTTCAAAGGCTGCATGACCGTACTGATCGTAGGCCGCACGCTTCTGCGCGTCGGTCAGGATCTCGTACGCTTCTTTGATCTCTTTAAACTTGGCTTCGGCCTCTTTATCACCCTGGTTGCGGTCCGGGTGGAATTTCATGGCCAGGCGCTTGTACGCCTTTTTGATTTCACGCTCTTCCGCTGTTTTGGAAACGCCCAAAATCTCGTAATAGTCTTGCTTTGCCATTGGTTTTTTTCAGCCCCTTAACATGCGAGCACGGGCGGAGAGGAAACCCTCTTCGCCCGTGCTGATTAATTACCCTGCATCAGGGCGATTATTTTTTGTCTTTCACTTCTTCGAACTCAGCGTCAACAACGTCGTCGTCTTTCGCATTGTTCGCGGAAGCATCAGCGCCTGCGGCACCCGCCTGCTGCTGTGCGTGCTGCTGCTGAGCGATTTCCATCAGTTTCTGGGAAACCTGTGCCAGCGCCTGCATTTTCGCTTCGATGTCCGCTTTGTCTTCGCCTTTCAGAGACGCTTCCAGTGCGGTCAGCGCAGACTCGATGGCAGTTTTGTCATCAGCTGGCAGCTGTTCGCCGGCTTCTTCAACCTGCTTACGGGTGCTGTGCAGCAGATGGTCGCCCTGGTTACGGGTCTGAACCAGCTCTTCAAACTTACGGTCAGATTCAGCGTTCGCTTCAGCTTCACGAACCATTTTCTGAATTTCTTCTTCGTTCAGACCGGAAGAAGCCTTAATGGTGATCTTCTGCTCTTTACCGCTGTTTTTGTCTTTCGCGGAAACGTGCAGGATACCATCAGCATCGATATCGAAGGTCACTTCGATCTGCGGCATGCCGCGCGGTGCTGGGCTGATACCGTCCAGGTTGAACTGACCCAGTGATTTGTTATCGGATGCACGTTTACGTTCACCCTGAATCACGTGGATGGTTACCGCAGACTGGTTGTCTTCAGCGGTAGAGAACACCTGGCTGTGCTTAGTTGGAATGGTGGTGTTTTTGTTGATGAGCGCAGTCATCACACCGCCCATGGTTTCGATACCCAGAGACAGCGGGGTAACGTCCAGCAGCAGCACGTCTTTAACTTCACCGGTCAGAACGCCGCCCTGAACTGCTGCGCCGATAGCAACAGCTTCGTCCGGGTTAACGTCTTTACGCGGTTCTTTACCAAAGAACTCAGCAACTTTTTTCTGCACCATTGGCATACGAGTCTGACCACCGACCAGGATAACGTCCTGGATATCGGATACGGACAGGCCAGCATCCTGCAGCGCAACTTTCAGCGGCTCGATAGAACGGTTAACCAGGTCTTCTACCAGGCTTTCCAGTTTCGCACGGGTCACTTTGATGTTCATGTGTTTAGGACCGGTCGCGTCTGCAGTGATGTACGGCAGGTTCACGTCGGTCTGCTGAGCGGAAGACAGTTCAATCTTCGCTTTCTCAGCGGCTTCTTTCAGGCGCTGCATCGCCAGCGGGTCGTTACGCAGGTCGATGCCCTGATCTTTCTTAAACTCGTCAACGAGGTAGTTGATCAGGCGGGTATCGAAGTCTTCGCCACCCAGGTGGGTATCACCGTTGGTTGCCAGAACTTCAAAGGTTTTTTCGCCATCAACTTCGTCGATTTCGATAACGGAAATATCGAAGGTACCACCACCGAGGTCGTATACCGCGATAGTACGGTTGCCGACTTCTTTATCCAGACCGTAAGCCAGTGCAGCTGCGGTTGGTTCGTTGATGATACGTTTGACTTCCAGACCTGCGATACGGCCAGCATCTTTAGTTGCCTGACGCTGAGCATCGTTGAAGTAGGCAGGTACGGTGATAACAGCTTCGGTTACCGGTTCACCCAGGTAATCTTCAGCGGTTTTCTTCATTTTCTTCAGCACTTCAGCAGAGATCTGCGGTGGCGCAGTTTTGGTGCCTTTCACATCAAGCCATGCGTCGCCATTGTCTGCGGCAACAATTTTGTAAGGCATGATAGAAACGTCACGCTGAACTTCTTCGTCCTGGAAGCGGCGGCCAATCAGGCGTTTAATCGCAAACAGGGTGTTTTGCGGGTTTGTCACTGCCTGACGTTTAGCCGGCTGACCAACCAGAGTTTCACCATCCTGGGTATAAGCAATGATAGAAGGCGTGGTGCGGTCGCCTTCGGCGTTCTCCAGAACGCGAGCGGTAGTGCCATCCATAATCGCTACACAAGAGTTGGTAGTACCCAGGTCGATACCAATAATTTTACCCATCTAAACGTCTCCACTAAAAATTCAGTCAACATGTGGTTGTGAATCTGTAATAAGGGCGAAACCTACGGTTTCAACTGCCCTGAATCGTTTTTTTTCAGACTCACTCACTGCGGTTGACTACAAGATGGGGTCGCAACGTCATCCATCAAGGGGCAAAAGTAAAATTTTTTCATTCAGTGCGGTTTTCGTCCGAGCATATTGCCCTCTTCAGGATTCAAATCATTCAAATTAAATATATAAAAACATCAATATATTCAGTTGATTATTGTCATAAGTTGAAATGATTGAGCGCAGAAAGCCATATCGGAGAGGGATAAAATCCGCCTTTACCTTTGATGTTGTTAAAGGGTCAATCCGGTAAGGAATAAAATGAAAACATTATTAAAAGTCTCTGCGGGCCTGGCTTTCGGCCTGATGCTAGCGTCTTCCGCCTACGCCAACGATCATAAAACGCTGGGCGTCATTGCTTTACCCCGTAATGAAACCAGCGATCTGACGCTTAAGCTGCCGGTTTGTCGTGTCGTCAAACGCATCAAGCTGACCGTCGATCGCGGTGATGCCGAACTCAGCGGCGCATCCGTCTACTTCAAGGCCGCACGCAGCAGCAGCCAGAGCCTGAACGTGCCGTCCTCCCTGAAAGAAGGAAGCACGACCGATTGGATCAATATCAACAGCGATAACGACAATAAACGCTGCGTTTCCAAAATCACCTTCTCTGGGCATACCGTGAACTCTTCCGATATGGCTTCTTTAAAAATCATCGGCGACGACTAACCAGCCCTCTGCGAAGCGATAACCTCAATGAAAGTTTCATACCTGAATGATGAAGACCTCGTTTTTCTTCAGCACTGTAGCGAAGAGCAACTGGCCAACCTTGCACAACTGCTGACCCACAATGAAAAAGGTAAGCGTCGCCTGTCCAGCACCCTGCTGCATAACGAACTCTATATGTCGATGGACGGACATCCGGAGCAGCATCGTCGCAATTGGCAGCTGATTGCCGGTGAGTTCCAGCATTTCGGCGGCGACAGTATCGCCAACCAGATTCGCGGTCACGGCAAGCTGTACCGCGAAATTCTGCGCGATGTGGCTAAACGACTGGGCCTTAAAGCCGACAAAGCCATGCCGACGCCGGCCATCGAAAAAATGCTGCTGGAACAGTTTGTTCGCAACGCCTGGAAGCGCATGAACGATGAGCAGAAAGCGCGCTTTCATGCCGCCGTTGAATTGAAGGTCATGGAGCTGGAAGCCCTGCTGTCGCACCTCATCGACCATCATCGTCTTGATCATGGTATTGAACATCTGTTGGGTGAACAGCTGAGTCATATCCTGCACAAACATGCGGCCGTCAGCGTGATTGGTCACGGCCTGATGCGCGGCGCAGGTCTTGGCGGCCCGGTGGGCGCAGCGGTAAACGGCGTGAAGGCCGTCAGCGGAAGCGCTTATCGTGTGACCATCCCTGCGGTGCTGCGCATTGCCTGTCTGCGTCGAGTTATTGCCAAAGCCGCGCTGCAACGCGCCGGTTAATCGACCTCTGCGGGAGAAAATATTTCATTTTCCCCCGTTCAGATCATAGACAGCCGGTATGACCATGATTATCATGCCGCGCCCCCGTATATGGGGAAAGAACTTCACCATTCAATGATGATTTGAGGAATTATGGGCAACACTAAGTTGGCTAACCCGGCACCGCTGGGCCTGATGGGCTTCGGCATGACCACCATTCTGTTAAACCTGCACAATGCGGGTTTCTTTGCTTTCGACGGTATTATTCTCGCAATGGGTATTTTTTACGGTGGTATCGCGCAGATTTTCGCGGGCCTGCTGGAATACAAAAAAGGGAATACTTTCGGTCTGACCGCATTCACCTCTTACGGCTCTTTCTGGCTGACGCTGGTTGCTATTCTGCTGCTGCCGAAGATGGGTCTGTCCGACGCGCCTAACGCACAGTTCCTCGGCGCTTACCTGGGCCTGTGGGGCGTGTTCACGCTGTTCATGTTCTTCGGTACGCTGAAAGCTGCACGCATGCTGCAGTTCGTGTTCCTGAGCCTGACGGTTCTGTTCGCCCTGCTGGCCATTGGCAATATCAACGGCAACGAAGCGGTTATCCACGTTGCTGGCTGGGTTGGCCTGATCTGTGGTGCGAGCGCCATTTATCTGGCAATGGGTGAAGTGCTGAACGAACAGTTCGGTCGCACCGTACTGCCGATTGGTGAAAAGCACTAATCCTTGTGTCATCGTGAAAAACGCCGGCATGTCCGGCGTTTTTTTTGTCTGCAAACTACCGAGGGATTCTTGTACCCTCTTCATCGACGAAACTCCCCGCTTCACCTTTACACTGATGTGGCCGGGCTACGGCTTGCAGTGGGAATCTCTTTACGCAGCCAGATGCCAAGCCCAAGGCCAATCAACGACAGTGCCAGTACGTACCAGGCTGGTGCCATCGGCGATACGCCCATCAGCATGGTGACGGCAATCGGCGTCAGGCCGCCGAAGATGGCGTAGGAGACGTTGTAGGAGAAAGAAATCCCGGTAAAACGCACTTCCGCCGGGAAGGCGCGCACCATCACGTACGGTACCGCGCCGACCACGCCGACGCACAGCCCTACCAGCCCGTAGAGCAGGAATAGCTGTTCAGGATGCGTTCCCGCAAGGTGGTAGAAGAACCAGCTTGAGCAGGCGAGCAAGATACTGCCAACGATAAAGGTTTTGCTGGCCCCCACACGATCGACAATCAGCCCTGCCAACAGGCAGCCAACGCAGAGCATAATCGTCGCCACGCTATTGGCCTGTAAGGTCAGCGCGGGAGCAAAGCCATATTGCTTTTGCAGCCAGACCGGCGACATCAGGATAACCACCACGATGCCCGCCGACAGCAGCCAGGTCAGCAGCATCGAGACCACCACCGCCTGCTTGTGCTTGAGGACAACGGATTTAATCGGCAGCTCTTGCGCCAACGCTTTGCGCTGCTGCATCTCAAGGAAAATAGGCGTTTCCTGCAACCAGCGACGTAGGTACATCGCCACCAGGCCGAAAATACCGCCCAGCAGGAACGGGATACGCCAGCCGCCATCATGAATGGCCTGCGCGGAAAGCTGGGTGTTAATCAGCGTTGCCACTACCGAGCCCAGCAGGATCCCTACCGTCAGCCCAGCCGTCAACGTGCCACAGGCAATACCGATGCGGCGCGCAGGCACATGTTCAGCGACAAATACCCACGCCCCCGGCACTTCCCCGCCGATTGCCGCGCCCTGCAAAATACGCATCAGCAATAGCAGCAACGGTGCGGCCAGCCCCGCGGTGGCAAAGGTCGGCAGCAGGCCAATCGCCAGCGTCGGCACCGCCATCAGCAAAATGCTAAGGGTGAACATTTTTTTGCGCCCGACCAGATCGCCGAAATGCGCCATGATGATGCCACCCAGCGGGCGAGCCAGATAGCCAGCGGCAAAGATGCCAAAGGTCTGCACCTGGCGCAGCCACTCAGGGATGTCGGCTGGGAAGAAAAGCTCCCCGACGACGGCGGCGAAGAAGACGAAAATGATGAAATCATAAAACTCCAGCGCACCACCTAAGGCCGCCAGCGTCAGCGTTTTATAATCTTGTCGATTCAGAGGTCGGGTGTAATGTGACATAACAAACCATTCGCAAAGTTGAGCTGTTGATATAAGTTTACGATATGTGTAAAGCAAAAATGACTATACCGTAAACCCTATCGCACTCCAAAGGAATGATAGGTTATGTCAGAAAAGCATCACATTCAGGATAAAGTCTCGCGACGCGCGCTCTTAGGGCGAAATGCTGCTACGACATCGCTATTGGTCTCGATATAAGGTCCTTCCAGCAACTGTACACAATACGGTACACTTGCAAAGATGCCGTTCACCAGCACCTTACCATCAGCGTCTTTCACCCCTTCCAGCGTCTCCTGAATCGCCTTCGGCTGACCCGGCAGGTTGAGGATCAGCGCCTGCTTGCGGATAACCCCCACCTGACGGGAAAGAATGGCGGTCGGGACAAAGTGCAGGCTCACCTGGCGCATCTGCTCGCCAAAGCCCGGCATCACGCGGTCGGCAATCGCCAGCGTCGCATCCGGGGTAACATCGCGCCGCGCCGGACCGGTACCGCCGGTAGTCAGCACCAGGTGGCAGCTCATCTCGTCCACCAGCTCACACAGGGTTTGCTCAATGATGGTTTGCTCATCAGGGATCAGGCGAGTTTCCACCTTAAAAGGGGTCGTCAGCGCTGACGCCAGCCACTCTTCCAGTGCCGGGATACCTTTGTCCTGATAAACGCCGCTGGAGGCGCGGTCAGAGATAGAAACTAAGCCAATGCGTAAAGTGTTCATGATTATTCCGTTAAAACCGTAGCGTTAAGCAGAATAATACACGCGAATGGGCGGCAATACTAAGACCCCAAACGGGTTATCCACGCAGGTCAATAGGCAAAAAAACAGCCCGCTCTCTTGAGAGAAGCGGGCTGTTGTCGGACAGACAGGCTGAATTACAGCAGGTCGCCGATCATTTTTTCCAGTTTTTCCTGGTCGATGGCAAACTTACGGATACCTTCCGCCAGTTTATCTACCGCCATTGGATCCTGGTTGTGCTGCCACAGGAACTCGGACTCAGTGATGCGGCTTGGGCGCGCTTTCACTTCGCCGGTGTAGGAGAGTTTACGCTCCAGAGCACCTTCGCTTTCTGCCAGCTCTTTGAGCAGCGCAGGGGCGATAGTCAGGCGGTCACAGCCAGCCAGTTCAACGATCTCGCCGATGTTACGGAAGCTTGCGCCCATAACAACAGTCTCGTAGCCGTGCTGTTTGTAGTACTGGTAGATTTCGCTAACAGAAACCACGCCTGGATCTTCCGCTGGTGCGTACTCTTTCTTATCGGTATTGGCTTTGTACCAATCCAGAATACGGCCCACGAACGGGGAGATCAGGAACACGCCAGCTTCAGCACAAGCACGGGCCTGCGCGAAGGAGAACAGCAGCGTCAGGTTACAGTTGATGCCTTCTTTTTCCAGCTGCTCCGCGGCGCGGATACCCTGCCAGGTAGAAGCCAGTTTGATCAGGATACGATCGTTGCTGATACCCGCATCGTTATACATCTTGATCAGACGTTTCGCTTTCGCGATGGACGCATCGGTGTCGTAAGAAAGACGCGCATCAACTTCAGTAGAGATACGACCCGGGACCAGTTTCAGAATTTCCAGACCGATATTTACGGCCAGTTTGTCCGTTGCATCTACAACCTGCTGAGCACGGTCGCTGCTCTGGCTACGCGCCCACTCAACCGCATCGTCAATCAGTTTGCGGTATTCAGGGATCTGTGCGGCGCCCAGAATCAGGGAAGGGTTGGTTGTCGCATCCTGAGGCTGATACAGCTTCATTGCTGCGATGTCTCCGGTGTCAGCCACTACGGTTGTGTACTGACGCAGAGATGTCAATTTATCCGTCATGATAGTGTTTCTCTTTAAACAGCTGTTAGGGGGATGTAACCGGTCTGCCTCGATAATATCACGCCCCGACCTCAGCGCAACCGCCGACATCACCAGACCGCAGAGTATGATAAACTGAAGCATCAAACTTTACGGGTTGAGATTCTTCGCCCAAAAAGTGGTAACGCTTACATTGGCTGAATCGAATCGTGCGAAGGAACGTGTTCTTCCCGTAAACAGCCACCAATTTCGGCATAGACAAGAGGACGTTTAATGCCTGATTTCCTGTCTTTTATTAGCGAGATACTGTGGGGTTCGGTAATGATTTACCTGCTCCTCGGGTGCGGCATTTGGTTCACCTGGAGAACCGGCTACATCCAGTTTCGCTACATTCGTCAGTTTAGCAAAAGTCTGAAAAGAAGCCTGACACCGCGCGAAGGCGGACTCACCTCTTTCCAGGTGCTCTGTATCAGTCTCGCGGCTCGCGTTGGTAGCGGCAACCTGGCCGGCGTCGCGCTGGCGATAACCGTCGGCGGCCCCGGCGCGGTGTTCTGGATGTGGGTCGCAGCCATCATCGGTATGGCCAGCAGCTTTGCGGAGTGCTCGCTTGCCCAACTCTACAAAGAGCGCGATGCCAAAGGTCAGTTCCGCGGCGGCCCGGCGTGGTATATGTCTCGGGGTCTGGGAATGCGCTGGATGGGCGTACTCTTCTCGCTCTTCCTGCTGGCAGCTTACGGATTAATCTTTAATACCGTTCAGGCCAACTCCACGGCGCACGCGCTGCAGTATGCCTTCAACGTACCTGGCGGCGTGACCGGTGGAGTCATGGCGATCCTCGCGCTGCTGGTGATTATGCGCGGCCTGAAAGGGGCCGCACGTCTGAGCCAGTGGTTAGTACCCTTTATGGCGATTCTATGGGTGCTGACGTGCCTGCTGATCACCCTGTGGCACATTGTCGAGCTGCCTTCCATCGTCAATCTGATTATCCGCAGCGCCTTTGGCTGGCAGGAAGCGGCGGCTGGTGCCGCTGGCTACACCGTGAGCCAGGCCATCACCAGCGGCTTTCAGCGCAGCATGTTCTCCAACGAGGCCGGTATGGGCTCAACGCCTAATGCCGCCGCAGCCGCCGCATCCTTCCCACCGCATCCGGCGGCGCAGGGCATTGTGCAGATGATTGGCGTGCTGATTGATACCATCGTTATCTGTAGCGCCAGCGCGATGGTGGTCCTGCTGGCCGGCCATGGCACGAAAACCACCAGCTATGACGGTATTCAGCTTATCCAGCACGCCATGAGCGTGCTGGTTGGGGAATGGGGTGCCAGCTTTGTCGCCGTGGTGATGATCTTGTTCGCCTTCACCTCCATCGTGGCAAACTACATCTACGCCGAGAACAACCTGATCTTTCTACGCTGGGATAAGCCGTGGGCAATCTGGCTGCTACGCATCGCGACGCTGTCGATGGTGGTGTTGGGCAGCCTGCTGAGTCTACCGGTGGTTTGGCAAATGGCGGATGTGATTATGGCGCTGATGGCCATCACCAACCTGACGGCGATTCTGTTGCTCTCACCGGTGGTGCGCATTATCGCACTGGACTATCTGCGCCAGCGTAAGCTCGGCGTGACGCCGGTATTTGATCCCGATTATTACCCGGAAATCGCTCAGCAGCTGGCACCAGAGAGTTGGGATCAACCACCGCGCCAATGACAGCAATCGATCACTTTGCGCCGTTTTTTTGTTAAAGTTGCGTGAAATTTTCTGCAAGGACTGGATATGCTGATTCTGATTTCCCCGGCCAAAACGCTCGATTACCAAAGCGAGCTGACCACCAAACGCTTTACCCAGCCCGCGCTGCTGGAGCACTCCCAGCAGCTTATCCGCGAAGCGCGTAAGCTCTCCGCACCGCAGATAAAGGCGCTGATGGGCATTAGCGACAAACTCGCTGACCTGAACGCGACGCGCTTCCACGATTGGCACCCGGACTTCACGCCCGATAACGCGCGTCAGGCCATTCTGGCGTTTAAGGGCGATGTCTATACCGGACTGCAGGCGGAAACCTTCAGCGAGGCGGACTTCGATTTTGCTCAGCAGCACCTGCGGATGCTCTCAGGCCTGTACGGCGTACTGCGTCCGCTGGATCTGATGCAGCCCTATCGTCTGGAAATGGGCATTCGCCTCGAAAACCCACGCGGCAAAGATCTCTACCAGTTCTGGGGGGATGAAATCACTAAAACGCTGAACGCAGCGCTAGAAGCACAGGGCGACGACGTGGTGATTAATCTCGCCTCAGACGAATACTTCCGCTCGGTGAAACCGAAGGCGCTTGAAGGTCGCATTATTAAACCAGTGTTCCTCGACGAGAAGAACGGCAAATTCAAGGTCATCAGCTTCTACGCCAAAAAAGCGCGCGGGCTGATGAGCCGATACATCATTGAAAATCGTCTGAGCAAGCCGGAGCAGCTGACCGGGTTCGATAGCGAAGGGTATTTCTTCGATGCGGAAAACTCGAGCGCTGAAGAGCTGGTCTTCAAACGCCACGAGCAGTAATAAACCAGTAGGCCTGATAAGCATAGCGCCATCAGGCAGATCGGCGACGATTGCAGGATGGCGGCGTTGCCTTATCCGGCCTACTGTTTAGCGATGGTTATTTGGCGGCAGCGGACGGTGATCGTCCCCGTGGCCGCGATTGTCACCATGTCCACGATCGTCGTGCCCACGATCGCCGTGATGATCGTCGTGACCATGGTTATCATAGTGCGGCGGCGGTGGCGTGTGAGCATGCCAGCGGTTGTCGCGCCATTCATAGTGATCCTTCCACCAGCTATGGTCACGCCAGTGTCCGCCATCCCAATAATTGCCGTGATTGTCCTGGTCGCCAATTTGCAGCTTTACAGCGGGCAGCAAAGTGATTTCTGCCGCTTGTGTCATAACCGGAGCTGCCAACAGCATTGCTAGTGCTAACATCGCAGGTTTTAACATAGGTAACTCCTTTATTCATCATTCGCCAATATGGCTGATGAATAAAGATTACTGTGGTAAATACCAGCTTGTTATTCTCCGCAATCCTATATTCTGAGCACCCGCATTTATTGGGAATTTCTCCTTTTTCCCTACCATATCTCTGCATAATTTCTCCCTATTTCCCCCTTCGTTTAGAAAGGGGAAACGGAGACTTTACGCCTTGTTCATCATCAGCTTACGCAGCTCAGCATAGTCAGCCGGCAGGTTATGCGATAACAGCGGCAGGTCGGCGCGGTCCGCCAGCGCTTTTGGCAGAGGCAGCGTTTCACCCAGAATCTCTTCAACGCTCTCTTTAAACTTCGCTGGATGCGCGGTGCCAAGGAACAGGCCGTACTCGCCAGGCTGTAGCTGGTCACGCAGTGCGCGATAGGCAATCGCCGCGTGCGGCTCAGAGGTGTAGCCGATCCCCTGCAATTCACGCATGGTCGCTTTGGTGGTTTCATCATCTACCGCCGCATAACCCAGCTCGTTCAGACGCCAGATTTTGCGACGGAAGAGCTCTTCCACGCGCGGCCAGTTGTTCGGCTGGCTCACATCCATGGCGTTAGACAAGGTGGCCTGAGTGGCCTTCGGCGCCCATTTGCCGTCCTGCAGGAAGCGTGGCACGGTGTCGTTGGCGTTGGTGGCTGCAATAAAGCGTTTCACCGGCAGACCCAGCGATTTCGCCAACAGGCCAGCGGTCAGGTCGCCAAAGTTACCGCTTGGCACAGAAATCACCAACTGATTGCGCGCTTCTTGCGGCAGCTGCGCGACCGCTTCAAAGTAGTAGCAAATCTGCGCCAGCAGGCGGCTGATGTTGATAGAGTTGGCGGAGTTCAGACCCAGCGCCACCTTCAGTTCTTCATCATCGAAGGCCTGTTTAACCAGCGCCTGGCAGGCATCGAAATCACCGTCAATGGCGACGGTTTCAATGTTGCCGCCCAGGGTACAGAAGAGTTTTTCCTGCAGCGAGCTGATTTTGCCGCGCGGATACAGGATAACCACTTTAACGTTAGGCAAGCCGTAGAAAGCGTGCGCCACGGCCGCGCCGGTATCGCCTGAGGTTGCGGTCAGGATGGTTACCGGTTTGTCGCCCGCGATAAGGGTCAGCATCTGCGCCATAAAACGGCCGCCGAAGTCTTTAAACGCCAGGGTCGGGCCGTGGAACAGTTCCAGGCAACCTACGTCTTCCTGTACCTGGTTTACCGGCGCCGGGAAGGTGAACGCTTTCCCGATACGCGCCGCCAGCTCAGCCTGCGGGATTTCATCGCCAATGAACGCGGAGAGGATCTTCGCGCTACGGGTAACGAAGTCCTGGGTCAGCAGGTCATCAATGTCGGTCAGGTTGAATTCCGGCAGGTCATGCGGGAAGAACAGCCCCTGGTGTTTGCCAAGCCCTTGAGTCACAGCCTGCGCAAAGCTGACCTGCTCATTGTGATCTTTTAAGTTATAGAGTTTCATCGGTTATCCCACTACTCGTGCGCCCGCTGTGTCCAGCCGGCAAATATGAACAAAGCCTTCTTGATTCTGCAGATAATGCTGGCCGAGCCAGTCCGCCACGCGCTGCGCCGTTTCCGTTTTATCGCACAGGGCAAACAGCGTTGGCCCGGAACCGGAGATACCGCAGGAAATAGCGCCAATACCAGCCACCGCCTGACGCGCTTCATTGAAGCCCGGCAGCAGTTTGGTACGGTACGGCTCAGCAATCACGTCTTTCATCAGTTTCGCCGCCAACTGAGGCTGACGGGAGTAGCAGGCATGAATAAAGCCCGCCAGGTGACGACCATGGGCAATACAGTCCTGACGACGATACTGGGCAGGCAAAATGGCCCGCGCTTCCGCCGTCGAGACTTTAATCCCCGGGTAGGCCAGCACCCAAAGCCAATCATCGAAGCACGGTACCTGCTGGCTGATAATGTCGTTCTCTTCAATCATCAGCTGCATACCGCCCAGATAGCACGGTGCAACGTTATCGTAATGCACGCTACCGGAGATCCGCCCTTCCAGCTCGCCCATCAGGGCCAGCATGCGGGTTTCATCCAGCGGCTTACCGCAGAATTCGTTCATCGCCACCAGCGCGGCGACCACGGAACAAGCGCTGGAACCCAGGCCTGAACCGATCGGCATATTTTTTTCCAGCGTCATCGCTACCGGCACGTTCTTGCCAATTTCCTGGCAGTAGCGTTCCCAGCATTGGTAGACGATGTTTTCATGCGGGTCGCTCGGCAGTTTATCCGCAAAGCGCCCCAGATTTTGCAGGCTGAAGCGGTCTGCCGCCTCAACCGATACGTTATCGCCCAGCAGACTGCCGTCAATCGGCGTCACAGCGGCACCCAGTACATCAAACCCGACGCTCATATTGGCACTGGAAGCCGGGGCATAAACCTTAACCATGTTAAACTCCTAACTTCCATGACAGCGTACGCAGAAGGTCAGCAAATACCCCTGCTGCCGTCACATCGTTGCCTGCGCCATAGCCGCGCAGAACCAGCGGAAGCGGTTGATAGTAGCGGCTGTAGAACGCCAGCGCGTTCTCGCCATTTTTGATTTTATACAGTGGGTCGTTACCATCGACGGCGGCCACTTTTACCCGACATACGCCGTCTTCTTCGATGTTGCCAACATAGCGCAGCACTTTGCCTTCATCACGCGCTTTCGCCACGCGAGCGGAATATTCATCATCAAGTTGCGGTAAACGGGCCATAAAGCTTTCGGTATCGCCTGAAGAATCAAAGCGCTCTGGCAGTACGGATTCAACCACAATATCACTGAGTTCCAGATGGCGTCCGGTTTCACGCGCCAGAATGAGCAGCTTGCGCGCCACGTCCATTCCAGACAGGTCGTCACGCGGGTCCGGTTCGGTATAGCCCATTCCGCGTGCCATCGCCGTGGCTTCGGACAGGCTCATGCCCTCATCCAGCTTGCCGAAAATAAACGACAGTGAACCCGAAAGAATCCCGGAGAAGTGCTGCAGTTCATCACCCGCGTTCAGCAGGTTTTGCAGGTTTTCAATCACCGGCAGGCCCGCACCGACGTTGGTGTCGTAGAGGAATTTACGACGCGACAGCCCAGCAGCATGACGCAGTTGATGGTAGTAATCCATCGACGAAGTGTTGGCCTTTTTGTTCGGCGTCACCACGTGGAAACCTTCGCGCAGGAAGTCTGCGTATTGGTCCGCCACCGCCTGGCTTGAAGTACAGTCGACAATGACAGGGTTCAGCAGGTGATACTCTTTCACCAGGCGAATCAGGCGTCCCAGGTTGAACGGTTCTTTGGCTTCTGCCAGTTCGGCTTCCCAGTTTTCAAGATTCAGGCCATGCACGCTGGTGAGCAGCGCACGGGAGTTCGCCACACCGCACACGCGCAGGTCGATATGTTTTTTCTTCAGCCATGCCTGCTGGCGTTTGATTTGCTCAAGCAACGCGCCACCGACGCCACCCACGCCCACCAGGAACACTTCAATCACCTGATCGGTGTTAAACAGCATCTGATGAGTCACGCGCACGCCGGTCGTCGCATCGTCGTTATTCACTACGACGGAGATAGAGCGCTCGGACGAGCCCTGGGCAATCGCCACGATATTGATATTGGCGCGAGCCAGCGCGGCGAAGAATTTCGCCGAGATGCCGCGCAGCGTGCGCATACCGTCGCCCACCACGGAGATGATCGCCAGACGCTCCATGATGGCCAGCGGTTCCAGCAGCTCTTCTTTCAGCTCCAGATAGAACTCATCTTCCATCGCTTTCTTCGCCCGCGCACAGTCGCTCTGCGGCACGCAGAAGCTGATGCTGTATTCGGAAGAAGATTGGGTAATCAGGACCACCGAGATCCCGGCGCGAGACATGGTCGCAAACACGCGCGCCGCCATGCCAACCATGCCCTTCATGCCAGGGCCAGAGACGTTGAACATCGCCATGTTGTTAAGGTTAGAGATCCCCTTCACTGGCAGTGAGTCATCATCGCTGCTGGCACCGATAAGCGTACCGGGTGCTTGAGGATTACCGGTATTTTTAATCAGACAAGGGATCTGGAACTGGGCGATTGGGGCAATAGTGCGAGGGTGAAGAACTTTGGCGCCGAAGTAGGAGAGCTCCATCGCTTCCTGATACGACATGCTCTTCAGCAGCCGCGCATCCGGTACCTGGCGTGGGTCGCAGGTGTAAACACCGTCGACATCGGTCCAGATTTCACAACAGTCGGCGCGCAAACAGGCGGCCAGCACGGCGGCGGAATAGTCGGAGCCGTTACGCCCCAGCACTACCAGCTCGCCCTTCTCGTTGCCGGCGGTAAAGCCAGCCATCAGCACCATGTGATCGGATGGGATCTGGCTTGCCACGATACGACGAGTAGATTCAGCAATATCGACAGTAGATTCAAGGTAGTGGCCAACGGCCAGCAGTTTTTCGACCGGATTAATCACGGTCACCTTATGGCCGCGAGCGCTCAGCAGGCCAGCCATGATAGCAATCGACAGTTTCTCGCCGCGGCAGATAAGCCCTGCGTTGACGCTGTCCGGGCACTGACCCAGCAGGCTGATGCCGTGCAGGATGTGTTTAATCTGGGAGAATTCCAGCTCAACGGCAGCTTTCAGGTCGGCGAGCGGAAAGCCGGGCTGGGCGTTAGCGAGTCCCTGAAGCAGTTCAGCAAAGATTCGTTCGGCATCGGCGATATTGGTCAGCGCATCCTGGCCACCAATGGTTTTTTCAATCATCGCCACGAGGTGGTTGGTGATTTTTGCCGGGGCAGAGAGCACGGTTGCTACCTGCCCCTGCCTGGCGTTGCTTTCCAGGATATCGGCAACGCGCAGGAATCGCTCCGCATTTGCCACTGATGTACCGCCGAACTTCAAGACTCGCATGGTTTTACCCCTTGATCACTAGTCGAAAAAAAAGCCCGCACTGTTTAGGTGCGGGCTTTTTTTTGTGTTTCCTGTACGCGTCAGCCCGCACCGTTACCTGTGGTAATAGTGGTGGTGGTAATGGTCATAATGCTGCTGATGCGAATCATGGATGTTGTGTGCTCTGTTATTTCTCTGTCTGTATACCTATATTGGTTAAAGTATCTGTCCGTCTAAGTCAATGAATTTTTAACTTCGTCACGTTCCGCAACCACTTCACATCAGCCCAAACAACTACCGATAAACCACCACAACAGCCATAAGTTAAGCAAAATGTTGGGGTATAACACCATACGTAAACACGATGACAGAATTTTACTCCGGCATATTTTTTTCAATATCATGCAGCAAACGATGCAACATTGCCGTATCGCGATGCGTTAGTAAGCCAATACGTTGTTGCAGCCAGTCAGCCATTTTTACATCTCCGGCGACATCCAGGCGCGCAAGCAAAGCAGTGATACGCGCCCTTAACGCAATCAGCTGATTCCCGTCACCTTCCGTTGCCGTCGGGTTCGCGGTTTGTAACAGCGAGGAGAGCTGATAACAATAAACCATCACCGCCTGCCCCAGGTTTAACGAGGGGTAGTCTGCCACCATCGGTACGCCGGTCAGCACATCGGCCAGCGCCAGTTCTTCGTTGGTCAGCCCGGAATCTTCGCGGCCAAACACTAGCGCGGCGTGCCCCATCCACTGCGCTTTTTCCTCAAGCATCGGCAGCAATTCCTGCGGCGTAGCGTAGTAGTGGAAACGGGCACGGCTGCGGGCGGTGGTAGCAACAGTGAAGTCCACGTCGTGCAGCGCCTCCGCCAGCGTCGGGTAACACGTGATGCCATCAATGATATCGGTCGAACCGTGAGCCACCCATCGTGTCGCTGGCTCAAGATGCGCGACGCTGTCTACGATACGTAAATCATGGAATCCCATGGTTTTCATTGCTCGGGCAGCAGCACCGATATTTTCGGCTCTTGCTGGAGAAACCAGCACAATAGATAAGCGCATTTAAAGTTCTCTTAATTTCCTGTTATTGGGCAATAATGTGATGTACTTCAACATATTGCGCAGCGCGAATTTACAAAATTGCAACAAAAATCACTGAAATGATGTTTCATAACATATAAAAAAAGCTAAACTATTCAGGGCGAAATTATCAATTTGTAATGTTAACAGAAGTAGCATATCTCTATGTTTATACGAACTATTTCCATTACCGTAGAACAATAACAATTGGATTCACCGTATTTATCAGTTAACCTGTGCAACTACTTGAGTTGTGGAAAAAATGTGATAGCCGTTATCATTCCGGAGCGATGATTTCACCAAACTGTTAACGTGCTACAATTGAACTTGATATATGTCAACGAAGCGTAGGTTTATTGGCGGTCTGGTGCCTCTTTACCTGTTATGTTGCTGTTAAAATGGTTAGGATGACAACCGTTTTTGACACTGTCGGGTCCAGAGGGAAGAGTACCCACGACCAAGCTAATGATGTTGTTGACGTTGATGGAAAGTGCATCAAGAACGCAATTACGTACTTTAGTCATGTTACGCCGATCATGTTAATTTTCGACATGCATCAGGCAGGTCAGGGACTATTGGTACTTCCTGTTTCGATTTAGTTGGCAATTTAGGTAGCAAACATGCAGACCCCGCACATTCTTATCGTTGAAGACGAGTTGGTAACACGCAACACGTTAAAAAGTATTTTCGAAGCAGAAGGCTACGATGTGTTCGAAGCGACCGATGGCGCGGAAATGCATCAGATCCTGTCTGAAAATGACATCAACCTGGTGATCATGGATATCAACCTGCCAGGTAAAAACGGCCTTCTGCTGGCACGCGAACTGCGTGAACAAGCGAACGTCGCTCTGATGTTCCTGACCGGTCGCGACAATGAAGTCGACAAGATCCTCGGTCTGGAAATTGGTGCAGATGATTACATCACCAAACCGTTCAACCCACGCGAACTGACCATCCGTGCGCGCAACCTGCTGTCCCGTACCATGAACCTGGGTACCGTCAGTGAAGAACGTCGTAGCGTTGAAAGCTACAAGTTCAACGGCTGGGAACTGGACATCAACAGCCGCTCTCTGGTGAGCCCGAACGGTGAGCAGTACAAGCTGCCACGTAGCGAGTTCCGCGCGATGCTGCACTTCTGCGAAAACCCAGGTAAAATTCAGTCTCGTGCTGAACTGCTGAAGAAAATGACCGGCCGTGAGCTTAAGCCACACGACCGTACGGTTGACGTCACCATTCGTCGCATCCGTAAGCATTTCGAGTCTACGCCGGATACCCCGGAAATCATCGCCACTATCCACGGCGAAGGTTACCGCTTCTGTGGCGAGCTGCAGGAATAAGACAACAAAACGGCGCTTACAGCGCCGTTTTTTTTGCCTCTATTTTGCCGCTGCCGGTGCTTCAGCCCACGGCATGATAGGTACGGCGCTAATCGCATTTTTCGGCGACCCATCAACCACCTTGTCGGAATAGGCAAGGTAGGCCAGCGTGTTACGTTTTGCATCGTAGAAACGTACGACCTGCAGTGATTTAAACACCAGCGACGTGCGTTTCTTAAAGACCACCTCACCTTCCGCTTTGCCGTTCTTAATTTTATCGCTCAGCTCCACCGGCCCAACCTGCTGGCAGGAGATGGCGGCATCGGAAGTATCTTCCGCCAGACCTAACCCGCCTTTAATGCCACCGGTCTTGGCACGGCTGACATAGCAGGTCACGTTTTTGACATCCGGATCGTCAAAAGCTTCCACCACAATTTTATGATCGGGGCCAAACATTTTGAAAACCGTATCAACAGAACCAATCTGCTCAGCGTGAGCGCCCAGGCTGGAGACACCTAGTAACAGGCCAGCCATTAATTTCTTGTATTTCATATTGTTACCATTTTCGTTGATTGCGTTGATGAATTATTCAACATCCACCAGGAAAGTGTTTTAAGATCACAGCTTTACAAAAATAAGCGTTATTTCTAATGTAAAAACGCACTTATGCACAAAAAAAACACTGAATGCTAAAACAGCAAAAGATGCTATTATCCGCTACTTTGGTAACAGGCACCTAAGAAATTAAGGATGAGGGCATTTTATGGATCAGGCTGGGATTATTCGCGATCTCCTCGTTTGGCTGGAAGGACATTTAGATCAGCCTTTATCGCTTGATAATGTGGCAGCAAAAGCGGGTTATTCCAAATGGCACCTGCAACGTATGTTCAAAGACGTTACCGGCCATGCCATTGGCGCTTACATCCGTGCTCGCCGTCTCTCTAAATCAGCCGTTGCGCTGCGCCTGACCGCGCGCCCTATCCTTGATATCGCTTTGCAGTATCGCTTCGATTCCCAGCAAACCTTCACTCGTGCGTTCAAAAAGCAGTTCTCGCTGACGCCCGCGCTTTACCGCCGTTCTCCAGACTGGAGCTCGTTTGGTATGCGTCCGCCGCTGCGTCTGGGTGAATTTACGATGCCGAAGTACGAGTTTGTGACGCTGCCAACCACACAGCTGATGGGCGTCACCCAGAGCTACACCTGCAAACTGGAAGAGATTTCCGATTTCCGCCAGCAAATGCGCGTACAGTTCTGGACCGATTTCCTCGGCAACTCACCGTCTCTTCCACCGATTCTGTACGGCATGCATGAGCCGCGTCCGAGCCTGGAAAAAGATGATGAACAGGAAGTGTTCTACACCACGGCGTTGACGCCAGAGTTGGCGAATGGCCATATCAACAACGCGCATCCGGTGACCCTTGAAGGCGGCGAATACGTGATGTTCACCTATGAAGGGCTCGGAACGGGTCTGCAGGAGTTTATTCTGACCCTGTACGGCACCTGTATGCCGATGCTGAATCTGACGCGCCGTAAGGGCCAGGATATCGAGCGTTTCTTCCCGCAGGATGAAGCCCGGAACCAGGAACCGCCAATTATGCTGCGCTGCGAGTACCTGATTCCGATCCGTCGTTAACGCTGTAACTCATCCAACGCAGGGGCGTCCAGATGTGAGATGTCCCCTGCCGTTTCAACTATCCAGCCCGGCGCCAGCCACAAACTTTCCTGATAATCCACTCGTGAGATAGAGCAGTTACGCAGACGCAAGCGGCGTTCCGCATGGGCAGGCAGCCCCAGGATAGTACTGACCAGGCAACCCAGCGCAATACCATGGCTCACCAGCAGCGGTCGACTACCAGCAGGCAAGTCGAGGCAGGCATTTAACCCCGCACGCATGCGTTCGCTCAGCTCTTGCATCGACTCACCTTCAGGAATACGGCCGTCTGGCGTGCCGTTGACCACCAGCCGACGCCACGCTTCTTCTTCGGCGCTGAGCGAGTCAAGGTGACGCTGCTCCAGTACGCCCATATCAAGCTCGCGCAGACGCGCATCGAACGTCACACCACAGCCGCAGGCATCCGCAATGATCTCGGCGGTACGACGTGTACGGCCCAGATCGCTGGCAATGACATGAGTGATACCGTAGGTGCGTACACGCTCACCGACCTGTACGGCCTGCTGCTCTCCTTTAGCCGTCAGGGGGCTATCGGACTGGCCTTGAATACGCCTTTCGGCGTTCCACTGCGTTTCGCCATGGCGAACAAGATATACCTGTAACATGTTTTTTATCCGTTATACTGCGATGACATTTTATTAGCTGAGTTGTGTAGATTATGCATCAAGTTGTCGCTGCTACCACCAATCC
The DNA here is from genome assembly GCF_044197065.1 of Kluyvera chengduensis. Taxonomy (NCBI): domain Bacteria; kingdom Pseudomonadati; phylum Pseudomonadota; class Gammaproteobacteria; order Enterobacterales; family Enterobacteriaceae; genus Kluyvera; species Kluyvera chengduensis. The sequence goes on along the minus strand of NZ_JBIQOI010000006.1, from coordinate 93,910 downwards.
TGCCAAAATTCAGGCTATTCTTGCCGCATTTGACCAGATTTTTGGTGAAGGATCCTGCCAAATCACACCGGTTTCCGTTGATACCGGTGTACCCGAGCAGCCGTTCGGTAGTCCTGAGACGCGGGCAGGCGCGCGCAACCGCGTGGCTAACGCGCGTGAAGCTCGCCCAGAAGCCGATTTCTGGGTAGCCATTGAAGCAGGGATCGATGAAGGCGCCACCTTTAGCTGGGTGGTGATTGAGAATAACAAACTGCGCGGTGAAGCCCGTTCCGCCACCCTGCCGCTGCCGGAGGCTATCCTTGAACAGGTACGCGCTGGAGAAGCGTTAGGGCCGATCATGTCGAAGTACACCGGCATTGATAAGATTGGCAACAAAGAAGGCGCTATTGGCGTGTTCACCGCTGGCGTACTCACGCGCAGCAGCGTGTATCATCAGGCAGTTGTGCTGGCGCTCAGCCCCTTTCATAACGACCTGTATTGTCGGTAACCGCCGCACTACTGCCGGATGGCGGCTTTGCCTTCTCCGGCCTACAACTATGGGTAGGCCGGATAAGCGCAGCGCCGTCAGGCAATCTACCGTACCACGCCAGATGACGGATTAGGTTTTTGGCAGGGTTTGTTCCAGCCACTGACGCAGCTCTACCGGCGCTGACTTCAGGCTGTTAGATCCACGTGTGATCGTCGCGATCCCCGCGCCGAGTTCATTTTTCAGCTCACGCTGGCTCATTTCTCCGCGCAGCAGTTCTTCAATAATACGCACGCGAGTTCCCAGCGCTTCACGTTCGTCTGGAGTCATTATCAGATTGAGTAACGGCAGCGCGAGTTCATCGGTATACGCCAGACGCAGAAGCTCCACAAAGCGAAGCCACTCCTGGTTGCGCTGCTCAGCCACCGTGGCTGAATAAGGGGATTGTTGGGTCATGTCGGGCCACCATGTTATGCATGTACTCTTAAACGAGTACAAGCATAACACAGGTCTTACGCATCAGTAACGTCGTTGCCACTCATTGCTGCTGAGTACATCCTCTTTCTGACCCATAAAGTGACGATAATAAGCGTCATAGGCTAGCACGTTCTTCACGTAGCCACGGGTTTCCGAGAACGGGATGCTTTCGATAAACGCCACCGCATCGATACGCCCCGCGCTGTTGCCAAGCCAGGTGCGTACGCGTCCAGGCCCGGCGTTATAGGCCGCCGAAGCAAAGATACGGTTGTTCTCGAACTGCTGATAGACGTACTGCAGGTAGCTGGTACCAATATTAATATTGGTTTCCGGATCCAGCAGCTGTACGGGGTTACTGTAGCCCGGCAGATTAAACATCTTCACCGTATGAGTCGCGGTGCCCGGCATAATCTGCATCAGACCGCTGGCACCGACCGGTGACTTCACCTTCGGATTCCACGCGCTCTCCTGGCGGGCAATCGCCATCGCATAGCTTTGAGGGACATCTTTACCCGAGGTGTAACGCACAAACAGATCGTTATAAGCCAGCGGGAAGCGCTCCTGCAGGTTATCCCACAGCTTACCGGCGATGGTCGCCTGCACGCTGAGATCCCACCAGTGCTGGTCAAAAGCGTAGCGCGCCAGCTGGGCCTGCTCGGTCTGGCTGCGACTGCTCACCAGGTTCGCCCATTCGCTGCGTGCGGTGTTGTCCTGATTCCAGTACATTAACTCGCGCACGCGCGCCATCTCCGCACCACTGGTCAGGGTGGGGGAGAGAGTTCCCGGGGCTTTTTCTACGCGCAGCGCATACGGCTCACCCAGACGCTGCGCGGCGACCATCGGATAGAAGCCGCGTTGCTGCATCAAGGAGAGCAGAATGGTACGGGCTTCATCATCACGCCCTCGCTCCATCAGCAGGTCGGCCTGCCAGTAGCGCCACTCGTCTTTCTCTTTGGCTTCCATCGGTAAACGCGCCAGCCAGGTGTTAAGCCCGCTGCGATCGCCCGTGCCTAACGCCATGCGTACGCGGCGTTCAACCAGCGACGTTGACTGCGAACGCATGATGGCGTCATCACGCCAGCGCGCCTGTTCATCGGTCACGTCATTGCCCATCAAGCGCCAGGCGACGATATCACGCAACGCCTGCGTCTGTTCATCGTTAAGCTGCTGCGCCTGCACAAGCATCGGGATCATCAGGCGCGCATTTTCTACATCCTGACGCGCCACGCTGCTGAAAGCGACCGCGGCCAGCTGGCGAGTAAAATCCGTCGCACCGGTTGAACGCGCGAAGGTCAGCACGTTGTTGGGGTTGTTCACGAGATCGGTAATGGCCGAGGAGATGGTTTGGTATTCCGACGGCATCTGCGAGGCAAGTACCTTCACTAACCCTGTATTGCCTGCCTGCATCGCCAGACGAATACGTTCAAGATAGGCCAGCGGATCCTGAGTGCCGGAAGCCCGCCAGGCACCAAACAGCTTATCGCAGGCGTTCGGACGGCTCTGCCCCGTCAACCACAGCGTTTTCGCACCGTCCCAGGCACCCTGAGTATCCCCCACGGAATATTTGGCATAGTAGTAGTTACACTGCGCTTCCACCGTTCCAGGCTTCTCCGGGCTGAACGCCAGCAGCCCGCGCCAGTCTTCCCGACGGGCCAGTTCATTCACAAAGCGGTTTCTTAAGGTGCGCGCAGGCGGAAGCGTCGGGTTCGCCTGCACGAAGTTGGTGACCGCCAGCGCCGGGGTATTCATCAAATCGCCCGACAGCTGTCGATATTGCAGATAAGGGTACAGCGGGTAGTCACGCAGGGTTGGCATCAGTTGCTCAACCACATCCATCTGCTGGTTATCCCAGGCCTGTTTGATTTGCGCATAGCGACTGCGCTGTTCATCCAGCGAATCGGCGCGGGCAACGCTGCTGAAAGTCAGCAGACAGAGACCGGCAGCCAGCAGACACCACGTCAATTGTTGGGCTTTTTGCACAAGCTCTTCCTCGTTGTCACGTTACGTCAGTACAGCATCATGCCGCGTAATAAATTGATGCTAACCACTGAATGATAAATGTTCCACGCAATGCACACTTTTTTACGTTTTATTGGGACATCGGCACGGCAGAATTTGCCTGCTGGGATTGGGCGTTGAAAACAGCTACACTTCGCCTTTGAAAACTCTATTCATCACCTACCCTAAATAATTCGAGTTGCAGGAAGGCGGCAAGGGAGCGAATCCCCCGGAGCGTACATAAGTACGTGACTGGGGTGAGCGAGCGCAGCCAACGCATCTGCAGCTTGAAGTATGACGGGTATATAAAAGAGGCGAAGTCCACGTGGCTCAATTCGTTTATACCATGCATCGTGTCGGCAAAGTGGTTCCGCCGAAACGTCATATTCTTAAAAACATCTCGCTGAGTTTCTTCCCTGGCGCAAAAATCGGTGTTCTGGGCCTGAATGGTGCCGGTAAATCCACCCTGCTGCGCATTATGGCCGGTATCGATACCGATATCGAAGGTGAAGCTCGCCCACAGCCGGGCCTCAAAATTGGTTACCTGCCGCAGGAACCAAAGCTGAACCCTGAACATACCGTTCGTGAATCGGTTGAAGAAGCCGTTGCCGAAGTGGTTAACGCGCTGAAAGGCCTGGACGAAGTGTACGCCAAGTACGCAGAGCCAGACGCCGACTTCGATAAGCTGGCTGCCCAGCAGGGTAAGTTCGAAGAAATTATCCAGGCGCACGACGGTCACAACCTGAACGTGCAGCTTGAACGCGCCGCTGATGCGCTGCGTCTGCCGGACTGGGATGCGAAAATCGAAAAACTTTCCGGTGGTGAACGCCGCCGCGTCGCGCTGTGCCGTCTGCTGCTCGAAAAGCCAGACATGCTGCTGCTCGACGAACCAACTAACCACCTGGATGCAGAGTCCGTGGCCTGGCTGGAACGCTTCCTGCACGACTTCGAAGGCACCGTTGTGGCGATTACCCACGACCGTTACTTCCTCGATAACGTTGCCGGTTGGATCCTCGAACTTGACCGCGGTGAAGGTATTCCGTGGGAAGGTAACTACTCCTCCTGGCTGGAGCAGAAAGATCAGCGTCTGGCTCAGGAAGCGTCTCAGGAGGCGGCTCGCCGTAAATCCATTGAGAAAGAGCTGGAGTGGGTTCGTCAGGGCGCGAAAGGCCGTCAGTCTAAGGGCAAAGCCCGTCTGGCACGCTTTGAAGAGCTGAACAATACCGAATACCAGAAGCGTAACGAAACCAACGAACTGTTTATTCCACCTGGAGCACGTCTGGGCGATAAAGTCGTTGAAGTGAGCAATCTGCGTAAATCCTATGGCGATCGCGTACTGATTGACGACCTGAGCTTCTCCGTACCGAAAGGCGCTATCGTCGGTATCATCGGCCCGAACGGCGCGGGTAAATCAACCCTGTTCCGTATGATGTCCGGTCAGGAACAGCCTGATAGCGGCACCATCTCACTTGGCGAGACCGTGAAGCTGGCGTCCGTTGACCAGTTCCGTGATGCTATGGATAACAGCAAAACCGTGTGGGAAGAAGTTTCCGGCGGGCTGGATATCATGAAGATTGGCAACACCGAGATGCCAAGCCGTGCGTACGTGGGCCGCTTTAACTTCAAAGGCGTCGACCAGGGCAAACGCGTTGGCGAACTGTCCGGCGGTGAGCGTGGTCGTCTGCACCTGGCGAAGCTGCTGCAGGTTGGCGGCAACATGCTGCTGCTCGATGAACCGACAAACGACCTGGATATCGAAACCCTGCGCGCGCTGGAAAACGCCCTGTTAGAGTTCCCGGGCTGTGCAATGGTTATCTCGCACGACCGTTGGTTCCTTGACCGTATTGCGACCCACATTCTGGACTACCAGGATGAAGGTAAAGTCGAGTTCTTCGAAGGTAACTTCACCGAATACGAAGAATATAAGAAACGCACGCTGGGCGCTGATGCGCTGGAGCCGAAGCGTATCAAATACAAACGTATCGCGAAGTAATCTTCATCAGGCGAATAACTCAGGTTATTCGCCTTTTTTATTTACCTGTAAAATAAACCTCCCATTTATACTTCCCTTCCGTTTAATAATATATTCAAATATGATTATTTTCATTCACGGTATTTCTTACTCACCAGGATTGAGATAGTTTAATAGCTGTGTTAAAAATAACGCTTCGATCAAAAAAAATTTTTCGCCTTTAATTTATTCATGAAATAAATCCACAGCAACAGCGCCATTAAAAAAATAAATCAATGACATTCATAAGGAATTGACATGTCTTATTTCTTCTATGTTTATCGCTTCGCGCGATAGCAAACCTATTATTCATAATAACTATTTTATATTTCCTAAAAGGTTTAAATCAGCGAAGCTATGAAAATGATTTCTCCGCGTATATCGGCGGTATTACTCGCAACGACAACGGGCTATCGGAAGACAGTAAAAAAACTACAGCACGTTGAAATACAACGTTATCTGTGGCTGATTATGATCGCCGCCCCCATGCTACTGCTGCTCGTTTATCTGCTTATTTTCAGTCAACCGCGCTTTGTCAGCGAATCAAAGGTCGCCGTCAAACGCCCTGCTGATATTGATAGCGCCAGCCTGAACGTCGGCCTGTTATTAGGGGGGGCCACCTCTTCATCGGCCGAAGACTCGCTGTATCTGAAAGAATATATAAATTCCCCGGATATGATGCATATTCTCGATAAACAACTGAATTTCCATCAGGCGTTTGGTGAGAGTGGCTTAGACTTTTTTTATCATTTATCGACGCACACCACGAACGAACAACTGCTGGACTATTATCGCCAGCGTATTTCGGTGAGCTATGATGAAAAAAATGGCCTGCTGACTATCCAGACGCAGGGGTTCACGCCTGCATTCGCCCTTCAATTTAACCACGCGGTGCTAAAAGAGTCAGAGCGTTTTATCAATGAACTGTCTCACCAGATATCGCGTGAACAGATGACGTTTGCCGAAGAACAGTTACAGCAGGCCAGAGTCCGATTAAACGCCAGCAAGCAGGCGTTAATCACCTATCAGAACAACCACAACATTCTGGATCCGCTGGCTTCAGCGGAAGCGGCGACAACGCTTGTGAATTCGCTGTTGGCGAAAAAAATTGAGATGGAGGCGGACCTACGCAACCTACTGACCTACCTGCGCAGCGATGCGCCACAGGTTGTCAGCGCCAAAAACGCCATCAGCTCTCTGCAATCTCAAATCGATCAAGAACAAAGCAAGATAACAGCGCCTGATGGCAAAAAACTCAACAGCATGGCCGCCGATTTTGAAGAGATAAAGTCGCAGGCCGTTTTTGCAGGCGATCTGTACGCGCTCGCACTCAAAGCCTTTGAAAAAACGCGGGTCGAAAGCGCCAGAAAGTTAAAAACGCTCGCTACCATCAGCACCCCGCAGCAGGCGCAAGAATCAGCATTTCCTGACGTCCCTTACCTGCTAATGAGCTGGCTGCTGGTCTGCTGCCTGCTGTATGGGGTAGCCCGATTGCTGCTGACCATTATCGACGATCACCGAGACTGACGCTAACGCCAACACTGAACCGGATCCTCTATGAAACGAGCCACACTCATTTTCTTATTTCTATTGCTGCAATCGAACACCACATTTGCCGTTGGCGTAACGGCAGACCCTGAATTGACCGGCGCGGCCACGCTCCCTTCCGTGCTGACGCCGCAAAATGGTAACGCTGCCGACACCAGCGGTTTTGATAACACCCCGCCGTCGCCGCTATTACCCACCGATAACCGGATGTTCGGCGCGCAGCTCTTTACCGGCGCTTCAGTAGATAGCGGGGCCAGCATCGGCTTTAACCCGAACTACGTGATTGGGCTCGGTGATACCGTGCAGGTTCGCCTCTGGGGCGCGTTTACCTTCGACGGCGCGCTGACGGTCGACCCTAAAGGTAATATTTTCGTGCCGAATATTGGCCCGCTGAAAGTGACCGGCGTCGCCAACAGCCAGCTCAACGGCCTGGTCACCGCCAAGGTAAAAGAGGTGTACCAAGCTAACGTCAACGTGTATGCCTCCCTATTGCAGGCGCAACCGGTGAAGGTCTTTGTCACGGGGTATGTCAAAAATCCCGGACTTTACGGCGGCGTGGCATCTGACTCGCTACTCTCCTATTTGAGCAAAGCCGGTGGCGTAGACAGTGAACGCGGCAGCTACATCGACATTGCGATAAAACGCGGAAAATCAACGCGTACCCACGTCAATCTGTACGATTTCCTGCTCAACGGCACGCTCACGCTCTCGCAGTTTGCCGATGGCGATACCATCGTGGTTGGCGCCAGAAAACAGACCTTTAGCGTTGAGGGCGACGTCTATAACGGCTATGAATTCGAGTTTTCTGAAGGCTCTATTCCCGTTCAGGAGGCCCTGAACTGGGCGCGTCCAAAGCCTGGCTCTACCCATTTCACCATCGTGCGACAGCAGGGCACGGTCAAGCGGACAGAATACTATCCGCTGGGGAGCGCCGCCGGGAGAAGCCTACAGGATGGCGATAAGCTGATCATCAGCTCCGACCGCTACGCGGGCACTATCCAGGTGCGCATTGAAGGCGCGCATTCCGGCGAGCATGCGCTGGTGCTGCCTTACGGCAGCACCATGAAACAGGTGCTCTCACAGATCAGGACCAACAGCATGTCCCGGATGGACAGCATCCAGCTGTACCGCCAGTCCGTTGCTTTGCGGCAAAAAGAGATGCTCGACCTCTCCTTGCAAAAACTGGAGGAAGCATCCCTCTCTTCACAATCCGCAACACAGGAAGAGGCTCGCCTGCGTGTACAGGAAGCGCAGTTGGTCAGCCGCTTTGTTGCCAAAGCCCGTAACGTCGTTCCCAAAGGCCAGGTGGTGCTCAATGAAAGCAACCTCGATTCGGTGCTGCTGGAAGATGGCGACATCATCACCATCCCGGAGAAAACGTCGCTGGTGATGGTGCACGGTTCCGTACTGTTCCCCAACGCCGTCAGCTGGCAAGAAAAGCTTGATGTTGATGATTACATTAAAAAATGCGGCGGCCTGACGCAAAAATCAGGACAGTCGAAAATCATCGTTATCCGCCAGGATGGCGAAGCGTTGAACGCCGACGATGTTAATGCCGTCGCAGCTGGCGACGAAATTATGGTCTTGCCGAAATATGAATCGAAAAACATCGAAGTTACGCGCGGTATTTCCACCATCCTTTACCAGTTAGCCGTTGCGGCAAAAGTGATTTTGGATCTGTAACCCCCTGTATGAGCGGCGGGCTATCCCGCCGCTGCTACACCACCATAGCGATAGAGAATGTAATCAGGATGATTGGCATTTATTCATCAGGCATCTGGAAAACGCCACACCTTGAAGCGTTTCTCGGTGAACCCGGCATCAAGCTGACGCCCCGTCACAACCTCGCGTCAACCCGCCTTCGCGCCATCGCAGTATGGGGAGAGCGTCCTTCGACACAGCGCCCTATCAAGCTGGCTCGGCAAGCAGGCATCCCTATTCTGCGACTAGAAGATGGTTTCACTCGCTCGCTAGGGCTAGGTGTGAATGGCGTGCCGCCGCTGGCAATGGTAATGGATGACTTAGGTATTTATTACGATGCCCGCACGCCCAGCCGTCTGGAAAAGCTGATTCAGGCCGCCGCCGTCAATCCCTATCAGGAAATCGAGGCGCAGCGCGCTATCGCGATGATGGTTAACCACGATCTCTCGAAATATAACCACGCTCCGCCCTTTTCTGCGCGCGTATCGGGCAAAGAGGTCGTTCTGGTTATCGACCAGACCTTTGGCGATATCTCCGTGGCGCTTGGCGGGGCAAACGAGCAACAATTTTCCGCAATGCTGGCCAGCGCCTGCCGCGAGCACCCTCGGGCAGAAATCTGGGTCAAAACTCACCCCGATGTTCTCAGCGGTAAAAAGCGCGGCTATTTCAACGCGCTGCCAATCAACGCGCGAATTAAGCTATTCACCGAAGACGTTAGCCCACAGTCTTTGCTGCGACACGTCACAACGGTCTACACCGTCACGTCACAGTACGGTATTGAAGCGCTGATGGCCGGCAAACAGGTCGTCTGCTTCGGACTGCCCTGGTACGCCGGATGGGGGATAACGGACGATAGGCATCCCGATGCACCAGCGCTCGCCGCACGGCGTGGCTCTGCGCCGCTGACGGCATTGGTCAGCGCCGCCTGGCTTCAGTACTCCCGCTATATTGATCCCTATACCGGCGAACGGGCCACCCTTTTCGATGTGCTGGACTACCTACATCTGAACCGAACCCATCACCTTGCCCGGCGGGGGCATTTATGGGCGCCGGGAATGACGCTCTGGAAAAGCAGTATCGTGAAGCCCTTTTTACGAACGTCAGATAATCAAGTGAGTTTCTCCCGCCGCTGCAAACAGGCGGCGGCCTGCATCGTCTGGGGGATTCAAGGTGAGGCATGCTGGAAGGAAAGAGCGGAAGCTCGCAACCTCCCTATCTGGCGAATGGAAGATGGCTTTTTGCGTTCATCAGGCCTTGGTTCAGATCTGCTGGCCCCGCTTTCACTGGTGCTAGACAAGACGGGGATCTACTACGATGCCACCCGTCCCAGCGATCTGGAGCAACTTCTCAGCCACTCTCTCCTGAGTACTGAACAAAATCAGCGAGCAGCGCAACTTCATCAGCATCTAGTGGCGAATAAGCTCAGCAAGTACAACCTCGGCAAAGGCTGGCAGTGCCCACCGACCGAGGGTAAACGCGTGCTGCTGGTACCAGGACAGGTGGAAAACGATGCATCAATTGCGACAGGAACGCTCAGCATCAATACCAATCTGGCACTCCTGCATACCGTACGTGAACGATATCCGCACGCATTTATTATTTATAAACCGCACCCCGATGTACTCACCGGCAATCGTCCCGGCCATATTGCCGAAGCGGAGATGTCACGCCTGGCCGACTGCGTGGCCCTTGATGCGGATATTATCGAGTGTATTCAGCAGGCTGATGAACTTCACACCATGACCTCGCTTTCCGGGTTTGAAGCGTTGTTACACGGTAAGCAGGTGTACTGCTACGGCCAGCCGTTCTATGCCGGATGGGGGCTTACCGTGGATGAGCATCCCAATACCCGCCGCCAACGGTCGTTGACGCTGCAGGATCTGATTTACCAGACCCTTATTGCCTATCCAACCTATATCCATCCGCATGACCAGCGTGTCATCACGGTCGAAGCGGCTGCGGCATGGCTGATGACGCAAACCCGACCCGCAATGGCGGCAAAGAAAAAAGCCAACCGGTTGGTACGCCTGTGCCGTAAAGCCATCAATTTTTACCGCGTAAAATTTAAATAAGAATCAGGAGGGTGCATGGAAAGCACCACAATGAACAACCTGCTGGCAGGTAAGCGCTATTTGCTTTTACAAGGTCCAATGGGACCCTTCTTTTCGGAACTGGCCACTTGGTTAGAGAGTAAAGGCCGCGAAGCCGTCAACGTAGTTTTTAACGGCGGAGACTATTTTTACTGCCGCCAGCGCGCCGTGCTGCACTACACCCAAACGCCTGCGCAGTTTGCCCACTGGCTCAAAGAAGTCTGGCAAACCTATCCCTTTGATACTCTCGTTTGCTTTGGCGATTGCCGTCCTTTACACCAGGCAGCACGCCAGTGGGCTAACTCAAAGGGTCTACGCTTCCTGGCATTCGAAGAAGGCTATCTCCGCCCGCACTTCATTACGCTCGAGGTCGGCGGTGTTAACGCCTACTCTTCCCTTCCGAAGGATCCCGATTTTTATCGCCAGTTGCCGGAGATGCCACCGCGCGTTATTCAATCCCTAAAGCCTTCAACGCTTCAGCGTTACTGGCATGCGACCTGGTATTACCTCATTGGCTGGTTTAACCAGAAACAGTACCCGCACTACCGGCACCACAAGTCGTTCTCTCCTTGGTATGAAATGCGCTGCTGGATCCGCGCGTGGAGGCGTAAACACTGGTATGCCTTCAGAGAGCGACACGTGCTCCCGCGCTTGCAAAACCAGCTGGATAATCGTTTTTATCTGGCCATTCTGCAGGTTTATAACGATAGCCAAATCAGGCAGCACAGCCCCTATAACGATGTTCGCGAGTACATTAATGATGTGATTTATTCCTTCGCGACGAAAGCACCTGTGACAAAGTTTCTCGTGTTTAAGCATCACCCGATGGATCGTGGCCATCGTCTGTATGCGCCTTTAATCAAGCAGCTCAGTAAGAAATACGGGGTAGAAAACCGCGTGTTATACGTACACGATTTACCCATGCCTGAAATGCTGAAACATGCAAAAGCAGTGGTGACAATCAACAGTACGGCGGGGCTGTCAGCGCTGATACACAATAAATCGCTGAAGGTGATGGGCGATGCCCTGTACGACATGAAAGGATTGACGTATCAGGGGCATCTGCACCAGTTCTGGACGGCGGGGTCTAGGCCGGATATGAAGTTGTTGGGTAAGTTTCGAGGGTATTTATTGGAAACGACGCAGATTAATGCGGTGTTTTATGGGAAAGATAACACCCATATTAAAAATAATTCCTCCCAAGTGAAAGAAATAGTGAGTAAAAAGATCTCTATCGATAAGTACAAAACATACAAAAATTAATCATTAATTTCTTTTTCCCATGGAGCTAACTCACTGAATCGCCTATTGAGGTAATTTTTTGAGGCAATCTTATAATTTTTGTCCACCGCGCTGCCTGCGCCATCATTAAAACACATAATTTTATGAGCAAATGCTTGTCCATCAACAATCATTTTAATATTAGATGGTCGCACAATTATATTTTTAATATCACCAGAAACAGATTCCTTAGCTATATAAGAGTAATGATGATATAGAAAAGATGTTAAATTAATATCAGTGTCGCTTCTTAATTTTGACTGCCTTGTCCTATTAACCTCAAAATTAAAACATTCATCAATATCCTGCAAAATAGATTTTTTCAATGCATGAGGCACATGCCTTGTTAAGCTTCTTGCGCTATAATCCGGAGCAATTTTTTTTAGCAGTCGACATGAATTAATAGATGCTTTCATATAATCAGGAATACTTTCCCTCATGGAACCATCATAAACCATTCCATAAGGTTCATAATATGAAATAGATCTACCAGCATCGTCAAAAAAATCTGATTTAAGGCACGGTTGCCCTAAAACAACATCATCGTTAAAATAAATAAAATTCTCACTTAACCCATTAATATTATGTAAGCAACACTCAATTGAATGTGAGTTGAATGTTGGAAGCATTTCTTCACTTGGATATATTTCATCATGAGAAATCCATTCAATTTTAGGGTTGTCTTTCAACCAATTTGGTCTGGCGCAATTGGAGACTATATATATCTTATTTATCCACCTTGCATATTTATTTATTGATCTAAGGGAATATTTTAACTCATCATTATCCGTAAATCGATCAGGATCAAATTTGATTTCAGGGAATGAATCCAGCCATTTTCTTTGCCATTCTGGATCAGTCTGATTTACCCACGTATATACAGCATCAACGCTAAACTTATCTATTTCATGGCTATTGTAGATCATATGCATTTCACTCAAATGAAATTTTTTCGCCAATACATGTCTTGATCGTGCTGTTGCTAAACCGTCAGAATCTACATCATAAAGATAAACATTAAAAACATAACCCTCATCAATCTGATTATATAACTCAACCACAAAATCAGAACGTTTGGATAGATCCAGAGTTATTTTACTGATATTAAAATCAGTATTCGCGTCGACTTCCACATGATACCCACCATTTAACGTATATATTTTCATAGACATAGATGACATTTTTTTCAATGCACCAACTATATTTACAAGTAAATTCAGATGCCCGCTCCATATAATAACGCTATCGTAATCATGTTTATGTCTAACACAACACCCTGCATTGAGATTATCTTTTATATAACTTACAACTCCATCTTTTCTTATTTCATCATAATTTATACTATGCCCAACACTGCACACCATTTCTAATTTATCATTATAAAGATTGACTCTATTTCCTAATTTCTTTTTGAACAAATCATAAAAAAATAGATTTGGGTCCTTTATAAGTTTATTGATTTTTTTAATAGAGCAAAAATTAGACTTATCCATTTAATAAAAACCTCAATCTTCGTTTAAACGTATCCAACCTATCAACATGACCAGGTTTATTCTCAAAATAAATTGAATAATCATGAATGGAACCATTATTCATCGATACATAATTGATAAATTCAGAAATCAATGTGTCATTACCCCCACTAATTTCATTATTAAAAAAAGCATAATGTTCACTTTCGAAAAAACAAAAATTATCTCTTTTATATTCATAATAACTATCATTTTCGCACTGATATTTATCATGATAAACGTGAAGGAGTATCTCTTTACTTAACAACTTAGGAAAACATAACCGTCCAAGAAATCGTCGAAACCCAACAGCAAACAGTGGTGACCTTGATGGTTTATCGATAAATGAATCAGTATCTTTAGGTAAGATTGAATAGAACTTACAAAGCCGAATTAGAAAATCAAAATCTTCATACCCATGCCCTATATAACTCTCGTTAAACCCACCAATTTTTTTATATGTGTTTTTTTTCATCAAAGTGATTGATGACGGGCTTGCTAAATGCAAGAAATACATACGATGAAATAAAAAATATTTCTTCAATAAATCCATTTCCCTAAGACAACTATTTTTTAAAGCTTTGCTTCCAGACTTACTCAAATACAAGCAGGGATATATTATAAATTTATCTCTTTCATAGTAATTCTTTTTAATATCCTTTATGAAAAGACTAAAATCAGGATAAATATCGACATCTAACAAAACCAAATCATCCGTATCAACATTGGAGAATGCCGCATTTCTAAGTGAAGATAAATTAACCTCTCTTTTTCCCTTTACTAATTCAATAGCAACATTTGAGAAAACACTCATTTTTTCAATAAATAAATTCTCGTATCTATCATTTGAATAATTAATACCAAAAGAAATATTTACATTATCCACCATAGCAGATTTAGAGAGGTTAATAGCCCTAGAGATAATATCCTTTGGTCTTCTTCTTAAATCAATAGGTACAATACAAGTCAGAATCCCATTGCTTTTCTTGCACATATATTAGATTAGCTCTTCACTATTATAACGTTGTATGCCGATATTGACTTCGTTAAACAAATGAGCATGTCCATTCTTATCAAAATACAACGCTAGATCACAATATTCCTTCAAACTATTCAAACTATGCGACACCATTAGAAAACTCGACTCTTTATGCCGAGCTCTGAACATATCCGCACACTTCTGCTTAAACCTGGCGTCTCCCACCGCAGTCACTTCATCAACCAGATAATAATCAAACTTAAACGCCATGCTTAAACCAAACCCCAGCCGCGAACGCATCCCCGACGAGTAGGTTTTAATCGGCATATCAAAGTATTTCCCGAGTTCGGCAAACTCTTCGACAAAAGCGACCTTCTCTTTTAATTCGCCTTTTTGCGCATACAGTCGGGCGACAAACTTCACGTTCTCGCGCCCGGTAAGGCTGCCCTGGAAACCACCGGAAAGACCTACGGGCCATGAAATGGTGTTAGTGGTGACGATCCTGCCGCTGTCTGGCCGGTCTATTCCGCCAATCATGCGTAACAACGTCGATTTCCCAGCGCCGTTGCGGCCAATAAGCGCCACGCTCTTTCCGCTAGGCAGCTCAATATTGAGGTTTTTGAAGACATAGTGCCGCCCCTGGGGCGTACGATAGGATTTGGTGAGGTTCTCAATGCGGATCATGATGTCAACATCGCCTCTTCGCGCAGGCGATAAAGAGCAAGCCCGAAAAATAGCATTAGCAGAGTGCAAAAAGCCAGGTAAGGCAGGCTCACGCCCTGGCTCACATAGCCCGCCACCACGCATTCACGGCTCAGTTCAACGATATGCACAATGGGGTTCCAGAGGAGATAGGGCCAATAGTCACGCGGTACGGCGTGCAGCGGGAACATAATGCAGGAGACGAAATAGAGTGGCTTTATCAGGATAGGCAGAAACTTCTCCATCTCAGGAAACGTCTTCCCCACCACCATGAACACCATTCCTAGCCCGCAGGAAAAGAGAATCAGCAGCAACCACGTCACCACCAGGGTGACAAGCTGTGTGACGCTAAACACCTCACCGGCTATACCGACTACACACATCAGGACAATATAGACACAGCCATAAATCAGGCTTTCCAGCAGCGCCCTTGCCAGGATCGTGTCGATAGGTTTTACCGGTCGGTAATTAAATAACCCCTGGTTCGCGTCGATTGCGCTAATGGAGCGGGTGGCAATATGGCTGAAAAGAAAGTAAGGGATAATGCCGTTTATCAAAAAAACGGGAAATGAAATATCCGGCATCGTGCGGTGCATGACATAACCAAATACGGCTAACATCACCAGCATATGCGCGGCGGGTTCGAGAATGGCCCAGCAGTAACCCAGCCGATACTTGCCGAAACGTGTTTTAATTTCACGTAAAAAAAGCGCGCAAACTGCCGCACGCTGGACTTCGATACCGCTTCTGGCCATAAGATGTTGCTTCCATTCAGGCATGCTACCGCCCTGGCCTTATACGACCATAGCGACTGACAAAAAATCACAGGGGATGGACATCTTCAGGGATGTGAATAATAGAGGTTGAAGCATTAATTACAAAAATCATAAAAACAATAAATAAAAACTGCCACACTATTCCCTTGATGTATTCCAATGATATAAATTGGAAAATGGAATTTAGCTTTTAATGACTATAATAACTAGCATTATCGCATTTAATTAAATTTAAATGATTTGTTAGAATATATTAAATGATATATTTTTATTTATAATCAAAGTGCTTTTTAAGAAAACCACGCATGCTAAATGCGACATTATAAATGCCCAGTTTATAATGACAGCCAAAAAAAATACCCTTATGATATTAAAGAATTAATGGCTGCCATTATAAATATTATTCGTAATGATGAAACAGCACGGCACTACGCAAGTGCCGTGCGGGAGGGTTAATCCCCCATCAGTTCTTTAACCAACTCTACGCAGCGCAGGAATCGGGAGTCATAGTCTGATTCTTCGACATGCACAAATTCGATATTGTTCTTTTCAAGCAAAGAGACCAGCAAAGTCTGGAACTCCTTGCGGTCAACCGAGCTGCCAAGGCTCCGCAGACCATCGGCTACCCACGGGGTGTTGTTTTCCAGCAGGATAACCAGGTCGAAACGGTACTCATCAATCAGCGCCTGTACAAACGGGTGTTCACGCCCCTCATACTTCTTACAAAATGCCTGTGTGCTGACAAAATCGGTATCGATAAAGGCCACTTTGTTCGCATACTTCACCGCAAAATCGATGTACTGGGCATGTCCCAGCGCGATTTTGTCGTAGTCGGAATACTGTAACGCCATCTCGTCACCGCCCAGGTGCGAAAAGACGTAGTCTCGACCATATTCCCAGGCACTGGTGGTATTAAAGATATTCGCCAGCTTGTTCACTAGCGTCGATTTCCCGCTGGATTCGCCGCCAAGGATCGCCACCGTACGCACGAAGAACGGTTTCACTTCGGTGGGAATATAATCCCAATAACGGAATGGATTCTCACGAATCTGCGACCCGCTGATGTTCATAAAGGTCCGTTTCGGGTCAATCAGCACCGTTTCAATACCGAGATGCTCGAGGTACTGCGGCGCATCGGCCTCTTCAGAAGAGTAAATCCAGTTGGGCTCGATGCCCTTCTCTTCCATAAAGGTCTTTACGCCCGCGCTCCACACGTCCCAGCCGTGCGGGTACGGTTCCATGCCCTCTTCATTAAAGGCGTGAATACGGATGTTCTTCTGGTACTTGAAGGTTTGCAGCAGCCAGCGCAGTCGGTCTGACACAGTCGGCTGCTGCGACATGGCGCTATCTTCAAACAGTGCGCGGTCGCGCGTGTCGTCATAACCCATGATGATATGCAGCTCATCAACCTGGCTACAAGCACGCTGGATCAGATAGATGTGGCCCGTATGCAGCGGGTAAAACTTACCGAATATCACGCCGATATTTTTCTGCTGGCGCGGAAACTCCAGCCCGAGAAAACGGTGCAGTGCCTCAAGCTTTTGCGCGCTGGGGCTTTTAATTTTGGCGTTGAGAAGCTGGCTTAAATAGCCCTTGGTCATGCCGCTGGCGTCAGCGACCTGCTGTAAAGTACAGCCTTTCTGACGGATTGCGGTTTTAAGATAGTCGAACGACGACACAAGAGCCTCCTGCTGAATTGGGGTAAACCATCTACCCATTATACAAAAAACCCGGATGCACTCACGGTACTCTCCGGGGAAAAAGACCGGCGACACAGTATGTCGCCGGGGGTCAAACGTTAGAGATCGTCAAAAACGTCCAGCGCATCGGCGAGTTTTTTGACGCCAAAGACTTTCATGCCTTCCGGAATTTTCTTCGGTACATTTGCCGCTGGCACAATCGCGCGGCGGAAGCCATGTTTAGCCGCTTCCGAAATACGCTCCTGTCCGCTCGGTACAGGACGAATTTCACCGGCCAGCCCCACTTCGCCAAAGACAACCAGATCCTGTGGCAACGGTCTGTCGCGCAGGCTGGAAACCATCGCCATCAGCAGGGCTAAGTCAGCGCTGGTTTCCGTCACCTTCACGCCGCCCACTACGTTAACAAACACATCCTGGTCTGCCATTTGTAGCCCGCCGTGACGGTGCAGCACCGCCAGCAGAATCGCTAAGCGGTTCTGCTCAAGACCAACCGCAACGCGGCGTGGGTTACCCATCATCGAGTGATCCACCAGCGCCTGAATCTCGACCAGCAGCGGACGCGTACCTTCCCATACCACCATCACCGAACTCCCGGAGGTGACTTCATCACCGCGGCTCAGGAAGATAGCGGAAGGGTTGCTCACCTCTCGCAGGCCTTGTTCGGTCATGGCGAATACGCCCAGTTCGTTCACCGCACCAAAACGGTTCTTATGGCTGCGCAGCGTACGGAAGCGCGAGTCCGCGTCGCCGTCGAGCAGTACCGAGCAGTCGATACAGTGTTCGAGCACTTTTGGCCCTGCCAGCGAGCCATCTTTGGTCACGTGGCCTACCATGACAATCGCCACACCGCGCGTTTTCGCAAAACGCGTGAGATAGGCTGCGGTTTCGCGCACCTGAGCCACGCTGCCCGGCGAGGACTGAATGTCCGCCATGTGCATCACCTGGATGGAGTCGATAACCATCAGCTTCGGCTGCTCTTCTTCCGCAATCTGGCAAATCTGCTCGATGCTGGTTTCCGAGAGCATATTCAGATTGGCGGTAGGAAGCCCCAGACGGTGCGCGCGCATGGCGACCTGCTGTAGCGACTCTTCCCCGGTGACGTACAGGGTTTTCATCTGCTCGGCCAGCTTGCACAGCGTTTGCAGCAGCAGGGTTGATTTCCCCGCACCAGGGTTACCGCCAATCAGGATGGCGCTACCGGGCACCACACCGCCGCCCAGCACGCGGTCAAACTCTTTAAAGCCGGTGGAAAAGCGCGGCAACTCTTCCAGGCTGATATCCGATAGTTTTTGCACCTTCGCGACACCGGCATTACCCGCATAGCCGCTCAGACGCTCATTACGTGCGACCGTAGGGGAAGCCGCAACACGCACTTCGGTGATGGTATTCCACGCATGGCAGGCGCTGCATTGCCCCTGCCAGCGCGGGTAATCCGCACCGCACTCATTACAAACAAATGCGCGTTTAGGAGCTTTCGCCACGTTAACCTCTTTATTTCTGATTCATGCTGCCGGAGAGAATGCAGAACACCCCCATCAAATCGGCATGACGGATAGTGACTTCCGTCTGTTCGTTCACTTTTGGTTTGGCATGATACGCAATCCCCAGCCCGGCTTTTTTGATCATCGGCAGGTCGTTGGCGCCGTCGCCAATCGCCACCGTCTGAGCATGGGGAATTTCATGTTTCTCAGCCAGTTGCAGCAAGGTTTTCGCCTTATACTGCGCGTCGACGATATCGCCCACCACTTCGCCCGTCAGCTTGCCGTCACGAATGCCGAGTTCGTTAGCGACCGCTGCGGTTAAACGCAACTTATCGCGCAGGTGATCGGCGAAGAAGGTAAAGCCGCCGGAGGCAATCGCCACCTTCCAGCCCAACGTTTCAAGCTTGAGTACCAGTTGAGTCAGACCCGGCATCAGCGGCAGGGTTTCACGCACCTGACGCAGAATATCGGCATCGGCATCTTTGAGCGTGGCAACACGTTGGCGCAGACTGGCACTGAAATCCAATTCACCGCGCATCGCGCGCTCGGTCACTTCCGACACCAGTTCGCCGGTACCGGCCAGTTTGGCGATTTCGTCGATGCACTCAATTTGAATTGCGGTGGAGTCCATATCCATCACCAGGAGGCCCGGCGTGCGCAGGTGCGGGATTTTGCCCAGCGGGGCAACGTCCAGCCCAGCGTCATGCGCCAGGCGCGTTGCGCGCGGCGTTAATGACCCCGCCAGGCGAATAACCTGATAGTCTTCAACGCACCAGGCCGCAACAATCACCATCGCCGCCCCCAGCTTACGCTGATAGGTGGTGAGGCTGGCTTTATTCAACCCGCGGCCATACAGCAGCCAACCGCTGCGACCGGCGTGGTAATCCAGCGGCATCACTTCATCGCCGCTTAGGGAAAGCGGCAATCCAGGCCACAGGGAGACATCTTCTGACAGATCGCACCAGGTCAAACTGTTTGGCATTACAGCTCCAATCTTCACTATATTAAGCCCAGGAAAATAACGCATGAGGCTACCTTGTAACCAGCGCTTCTGGCAACATTAAGCTGTAAATTTTCAAAGGTGGAATATGGTTCGCGCAAAACTGAAATTTCGACTGCATCGCACCGCGATTGTCCTGATCTGTCTCGCTCTGTTGGTGGCATTGATGCAGGGCGCCTCCTGGTTCAGTCAACAAAGCCAGAAACAACGAAATCCGCAGCTAGAAGAACTGGCCAGAACGCTGGCGTTTCAGGTGTCGCTCAACCTTGTGCCGCTGATGAAAAGCGAAACGCCGGATGAAAAAAAGATAGGCCAGCTGCTGAATCAACTCACCACGAAAAGCCGAATCCTCGATGCTGGCGTGTATGATGAGCAGGGTGATTTGATTGTCCGCACCGGTGAACAGGTCGATCTGCGTGACCGCCTGGCGCTGGATGGCAAAAAAGCGGGCAGCTACTTTAACCAGCAAATCGTCGAACCTATTCAGGGGAAAAATGGCCCTCTTGGCTATCTGCGTCTGACGCTGGATACCCACACCATCGCCACCGAATCTCGTCAGGTGGATAACACCACCAACATTCTCCGCCTGATGCTGCTGCTGTCGCTGGCTATCGGCGTGGTACTTGCCCGCACGCTGCTGCGCGGCAAGCGTACACGCTGGCAGCAGTCGCCGTTCCTGCTCACCGCCAACAAGCCGGTGCAGGACGAAGATAAAGATTAATCAGAAAAGGAAATCGCTATGTCAACGCTACGCCTGCTGCTTTCAGACTCTCACGACCCGTGGTTTAACCTCGCCGTGGAGGAGTGTATTTTTCGCCAGATGCCCGCCACGCAGCGGGTGCTATTTCTGTGGCGCAATGCAGATACGGTGGTGATTGGCCGGGCGCAAAACCCGTGGAAAGAGTGCAACACCCGCCGCATGGAAGAGGACAACGTCCGTCTGGCTCGCCGCAGCAGCGGCGGCGGCGCGGTGTTCCACGACCTCGGTAACACCTGTTTTACCTTTATGGCCGGTAAGCCGGAGTATGACAAAACCATTTCTACGTCCATTGTGCTCGAGGCGCTGAATTCGCTGGGCATTACGGCGGAAGCTTCCGGGCGTAACGACCTGATCGTAAAAACCGAAGAAGGCGACCGCAAAGTCTCCGGCTCTGCCTACCGAGAGACCATAGACCGTGGCTTCCACCACGGCACGTTGCTGCTAAACGCCGACCTTAGCCGTCTGGCTAACTACCTGAACCCGGATAAGAAAAAGCTGCAGGCTAAAGGGATTACGTCGGTGCGTGGACGCGTGGCTAACCTGGTCGAGCTACTGCCCGATATCACTCATGAGCAAATCTGCGAAGCCGTCACCGAGGCGTTCTTCCGCCACTACGGTGAGCGAGTGGAAGCTGAAATTATCTCCCCGGATAAAACGCCAGACCTGCCGAACTTTGCCGAGACGTTTGCGCGTCAAAGCAGTTGGGAGTGGAATTTTGGTCAGGCCCCGGCGTTCAGCCACCTGCTTGATGAACGTTTCACCTGGGGCGGCGTAGAGCTGCACTTCGACGTCGAGAAAGGCATTATCACCCGCACGCAGGTGTTTACCGATAGCCTGAACCCCGCACCGCTGGAGGCGTTGGCGGAGCGTTTACAGGGCTGTCAGTATCGTGCAGATGTGCTGCAACAAACCTGCAAGGCGCTGGTTGCGGAGTTTCCGGAACAGGAGAGCGAGCTGCGAGAGTTGGCTGAGTGGGTGTCGGGGGCTGTACGCTAAGAGCATTGCCGGATGGCGGCTAACGCCTTATCCGGCCTACAAACGAGTGCTTTCTGTAGGCCGGATAAGCGAAGCGCCATCCGGCATTACCGCCGCTCCCCTGCCTCAAGCCCATTCATATCCCCCGCCCAATCAACCGGATAAATGCTCTTTCGAACATCACGATGAAATGTCGAAAACGGCCAATCCTGGACGCACGTCACCCAACCATGCTTTACGGGATTGATATAGATGTAATCGACATGTCGGCGGTAATCTTCTTCATCGCGAATCGCGTGCTCCCAGAAACGTGGCTGCCACACTTCATGGCACATTATTGATTTGGTAAATAACTTTTTGAGCTCCCGCCAACGGGACGAAAAATCACAATCGTTCTCGGGAAGGGTCCAGATGCAATGCAAATGTTCAGGTAGCACGACCAGAGCATCTACCTGAAAAGGCTTAGTTTCTTTCACACGACGAATGGCTGATCGTAATTCTGCAATCTGACGGACCAGCACATCGCTTTTCCGGTTTTTCAGGTTAACCGTGAAAAACCAGGTTCCACCGTTCATGTAATAACGACGATAGTTCGACATTTTGTTTATCCCTTAAACAAAATTCAAACATAACCGGTGAAGGACAAATGGCAATGCGGAGAGGGTAATTCGGGAAGGAGGTTCGCAGTACATGCGTAAAATTGCCGGATGGCGGCTGCGCCTTATCCGGCCTACAACAGATCGTAGGCCCGGTCAGCGAAGCGCCACCGGGCACAGACAATCTTAAGCTTTATCGCCCAGCAGAACGGATTCCAGCGCGATTTTAATCATGTCGTTGAAGGTCGTCTGACGTTCAGCGGCAGTGGTCTGCTCGTGGGTACGGATATGGTCGGATACGGTGCAGATGGTCAGCGCTTTGGCACCGAATTCTGCGGCTACGCCGTAGATACCCGCCGCTTCCATTTCCACGCCCAGGATACCGTATTTTTCCATCACGTCGAACATGGTTGGATCTGGAGTGTAGAACAGGTCAGCGGAGAAGATGTTACCTACGCGAGCGTCAACGCCCAGTGCTTTAGCCGCGTCAACCGCGTCACGCACCATGCCGAAGTCAGCGATAGCGGCGAAGTCGTGATCTTTAAAGCGCAGGCGGTTCACTTTAGAGTCGGTGCACGCGCCCATGCCGATAACCACGTCACGCAGTTTCACGTCAGCACGTACCGCGCCGCAGGAACCTACGCGAATGATTTTCTTCACGCCGAAGTCGGTGATCAGCTCTTTGGTGTAGATGGAGCAGGATGGGATGCCCATACCGTGACCCATAACGGAGATCTTACGGCCTTTGTAAGTCCCGGTGAAACCTAACATGCCGCGAACGTTGTTCACTTCACGGACATCTTCGAGGAAAGTCTCAGCAATGTGCTTCGCACGCAGCGGGTCGCCCGGCATCAAAACTACGTCAGCGAAATCGCCCATTTCTGCATTAATGTGTGGGGTTGCCATCTTTTATCCTTATCACGTTGTTACTGCCTGATGACGGCTACGCCTTATCAGGCCGACAAAACCGTAGGCCCGGTAAGCTTGCGCCACCGGGCAATTGCATCACAGCATATTTTTGCCGTATTCCATTGGGGACGTACCGAAGTAGGTCGCCAGCGTCTGGCCGATATCCGCGAAGGTTTCACGGTGACCCAGCGAACCCGGTTTGACTTTCGGGCCGTAGATCAGCACCGGAATGTGCTCACGGGTGTGGTCAGTACCGGTCCAGCTTGGGTCGCAGCCGTGGTCAGCGGTGAGGATCAGAATATCATCTTCACCCACCAGCTCCATCAGCTCTGGCAGACGGCGGTCGAACAGTTCCAGACCCGCAGCGTAGCCCGCGATATCGCGACGGTGGCCCCATGAAGAGTCGAAGTCAACGAAGTTGGTGAAGACGATAGTCTCATCACCGGCTTCCTTCATCTCTTTGATGGTGGCGTCGAACAGCGCGTCCAAACCGGTGGCTTTCACTTTTTTCGTGATACCGCAGTTGGCGTAGATGTCCGCAATCTTACCGACGGAAACCACGTGACCGTGTTTCTCATCGACCAGTTTCTGCAGAACGGTCGCCGCCGGTGGCTCAACGGCCAGGTCGTGACGGTTACCGGTACGCTGGAAGTTACCCGCTTTGTCGCCCACAAACGGACGCGCGATAACGCGACCAATGTTGTAGCCGCCTTCGGTCAGCTCTTCACGCGCGATTTCACACAGCTCGTAAAGCTTATCCAGGCCAAAGGTCTCTTCGTGGCAGGCGATCTGGAACACGGAGTCGGCAGAGGTATAGAAAATCGGCTTGCCGGTTTTCATATGCTCTTCGCCCAGTTGATCGAGGATCACGGTACCGGAAGAGTGGCAGTTGCCGAGGTAGCCCGGCAGGTTGGCACGCTTAACCAGTTTATCCAGCAGTTCCTGCGGGAAGCTGTTTTCGTGGTCGCTGAAGTAGCCCCAGTCGAACAGAACCGGCACACCAGCGATTTCCCAGTGACCAGACGGCGTATCTTTACCGGAAGAGAGCTCATGCGCCCAGGCATATGCGCCCACCACTTCCGCGTTGCCGTCCATGCCGGCAGCAATTTTACCGGTGGAACCTTCATGCGCTTTCACCAGACCCAGACGGGTCAGGTTAGGCAAATTCAGCGGACCTTTACGGCCATTGTCAGCTTCGCCTTTGGCGCAGGCTTCTGCAATGTGGCCCATCGTATCTGCGCCGACATCGCCAAAGCGGTCTGCGTCTTCCGTTGCACCAATCCCAAAGGAGTCCAGCACCATAATAAATGCACGTTTCATCTTGTTCTCCATACATCTTGCGCTGCAAAAAAGCGATCAGATCAGTATATAACTATTCGGTGATGCGACGATAGACGGTTGGCGTAATTTCAGGCGCTTTATCGTCCAGTTTAATTGCCGCTTTCACGGCTTTCGCCGCATCCTGCCAGCTTGCTTCATCTTTCGCGTGGATCACCGCCAGCGGACGCTGTCCGTCAACGCTGTCGCCCAGACGGGCCATGTCGGTAAAGCCAACGCTGTAATCGATGGTGTCAGAAGCCTGGCGACGACCGCCGCCCATAGAAACCACCGCCATGCCCAGCGCGCGGGTGTCCATCGCGCTGACAAAACCTTCGGTATCAGCATAGACGGCTTTGCTTAGCATCGCCGTTGGCAGATATTTCGCATAGTTTTCAACGAAATCGGTTGGGCCTTTCTGTGCTGCCACCATGCGACCAAAGATCTCCGCCGCTTTGCCGTTGTCGAGCACGGCCTGCAGTTTTGCGCGCGCTTCGGCGTCGTCTTTGGCGAGCTTACCGGAGATCAGCATCTCAACGCACAGCGCCATCGTGACGTCGAACAGACGCGGGTTGCGGTATTCACCTGTCAGGAACTGCACGGCTTCGCGCACTTCCACGGCGTTACCTGCGCTGGAGGCCAGCACCTGGTTCATGTCGGTCAGCAGCGCCGTGGTTTTAACGCCTGCGCCGTTGGAAACGCCCACAATGGCTTCAGCCAGTGCCGCAGAGAGTTCGTAGGTCGGCATAAACGCGCCGCTGCCTACTTTCACGTCCATCACCAGCGCATCGAGACCTTCTGCCAGCTTTTTGGCGAGAATGGAGGCGGTAATCAGCGGGATGGAGTCCACCGTCGCGGTAATATCGCGGGTGGCGTAAAAACGTTTGTCCGCCGGTGCGAGCGAGCTGGTCTGCCCAATAATCGCCACACCCACGTCTTTAATAATTTCACGGAAACGGTTGTCGTCCGGGAAGATGTCGAAGCCCGGAATGGCTTCCAGTTTGTCGAGCGTACCGCCGGTATGGCCGAGGCCGCGACCGGAGATCATTGGAATATAGCCGCCGCAGGCTGCGACCATTGGGCCAAGCATCAGCGAGGTGACGTCACCGACGCCGCCGGTAGAGTGCTTGTCGACAATCGGGCCGTTGAGGTTGAGGCTCTTCCAGTCCAGGACGGTGCCTGAATCTCGCATCGCCATGGTCAGCGAGACACGCTCCGGCATGCTCATATCATGGAAGAAAATGGTCATCGCCAGCGCGGCAATCTGCCCTTCAGAGATGGTGTTGTCACGAATCCCGTTGATAAAGAAACGAATTTCTTCATCACTCAGCGCGTGGCCATCACGTTTTTTGCGAATAATTTCTTGAGCGAGAAACAAAGTACCCTCCTGATTAATCAGGTTAAATGCAGCGGGCTTGCGCCCGCGCTACGTTCCTGTAGCCCGGCCAAGCGTAGCGCCGCCGGGGAGATCCCGGAGTCGGCGCACATGCACCTCGTCCGGGCTACGATAATGCATTAATAGCTGCTAGCGCTCTTACCGTCGCCGTGGCCCAGCGCCTTCAGCAGGCTAGCCAGCAGAGAGGAAGCGCCGAAGCGGTAGTGACGGGAATCAGCCCAGTCCGCGCCGAACAGTTCGTCAGCGATAGACAGGAACAGCTGTGCGTCTTCTGCGCTACGAACGCCGCCCGCTGGCTTGAAGCCCACGGTTTTCTGTACGCCCATATCGCGGATGACTTCCATCATGATGCGCGCGCTTTCTGGGGTCGCGTTTACCGGTACTTTGCCGGTAGAGGTTTTGATGAAATCAGCACCGGCTTTGATGGCGATTTCAGAGGCTTTACGAATCAGTGCTTCTTCTTTCAGTTCGCCGGTTTCGATGATCACTTTCAGCAGCACGTTTGCCGCCGCACAGGCGTCTTTACAGGCTTTCACCAGGTCAAAACCAACCTGCTCGTTGCCAGCAATCAGCGCGCGGTATGGGAATACCACGTCAACTTCGTCCGCACCGTAGGCGATAGCCGCGCGGGTTTCCGCCAGCGCAATCTCGATGTCATCGTTACCGTGCGGGAAGTTGGTGACGGTGGCGATGCGGATGTCCGGGGTTCCCTGCTCTTTCAGCGTTTTACGCGCAATCGGGATGAAACGCGGATAGATGCAGACAGCGGCGGTGTTGCCCACCGGCGTTTTCGCCTGATGACACAGCGCGATCACTTTCGCGTCGGTATCGTCTTCATTCAGGGTAGTTAAGTCCATCAACTGCAGCGCACGCAGGCTGCTTGCCTTTAAATCAGTCATGTTTCTCTCCGACGGCGTATTGCCGTGTAAATCGTTACCTTGCGGGTCTGTGACTATTGTAACACCGCCCCGCGTTCACACTTCGACTTTCATCACACTTAGTGAAAACTTCGTACAAAATTGCATAACAATAACGAGACATACATCAAACTTTTACACCAGAAACGGCAGCTAAAACGCCACTTCAGCCGCTGGGATCAAAAGACGGCCTCATCGTTTTTCATACACTTCGCCTATCACTCGTCTGAGGAACCGAACATGCCAACATCGAATGATTCATCGCTGATGCAACACTGCCAGCACATTGTGACAAGCGCCGTGCTAACCCCGGAACAGAAACGTCATTTTCTGGCCCTGGAGGCCGAAAATGCCCTGCCGTACCCAGAACTCTCTGAGGAAGCGCGGGCGGCGCTGGCCGAAGGTGTCATTTGCGATATGTATGAAGGGCATGCGCCGTATAAACCGCGTTACGTCCTACCGGACTACGCGCGGTTTCTGGCTAACGGTTCCGAATGGCTGGAGCTAGCGGGCGCCGAAGATCTGGACGATGCCCTTTCACTGCTGACCATCCTCTACCATCACGTCCCTTCGGTGACGGCGATGCCGGTTTACCTCGGTCATCTTGATGCGCTGTTATCGCCTTATGTTAGAATTCTAACACAAGATGAAATTGATATTCGAATAAAACGTTTCTGGCGCTATCTCGACCGCACGCTGCCTGACGCCTTCACCCACGTGAATATTGGCCCGCACGATACGCCTGTCACGCGCGCCATTTTACGTGCAGATGCTGAGTTAAAGCAGGTTGCGCCAAACCTGACCTTTATCTACGACCCGGAAAATACGCCGGATGATTTACTGTTACAGGTGGCGCAAAATATCTGTGAGTGCAGCAAGCCACACATCGCCAACGGGCCAGCAAATGATAAAATATTCACAAATGGTCAATATGGCATCGTAAGCTGTTACAACTCGCTGCCGCTTGCCGGCGGTGGCAGCACCCTGGTGCGCCTGAACCTCCAGCAGGTGGCGCAGCGCAGTGAATCGGTCGATGACTTCTTCACGAACGTGCTGCCGCGCTACTGCCAGCTGCAAATCGATATCATCGATGCCCGCTGTCGCTTCCTCTACGAGCAGTCGCACTTCTTTGAGAATAGCTTCCTGGTGAGCGAAGGGTTGATCGACCCGGATCGTTTTGTGCCGATGTTTGGTATCTACTCGCTCGCCGAGGCGGTTAATATGCTGTGCGAGCGCGAGGGAATTGCCGGGCGCTACGGCAAAGACGAGCAGGCTAATCAGTTGGCCTACCGCATCAGCGCCGAACTTGCCAACTTCGTCGCCCGTGCGCCGGTACAGTACGGCTGGCAGCAGCGTGCTTTACTGCACGCCCAGTCAGGCATCAGCTCGGATATCGGCACCACGCCGGGCGCTCGTCTGCCTTACGGCGATGAACCAGATCCTATCAGCCATCTGCTGGCCGTTGCGCCGCATCACGCCCACTACACCGCGGGGATCAGCGATATTCTGACCCTGGACGAAACCGTGAAGCGCAACCCGCAGGCGGTTATGCAACTCTGCCTCGGCGCATTCAAAGTGGGGATGCGTGAGTTCAGCGCTAACGTCAGCGGCAACGATCTGGTGCGCGTCACCGGCTATATGGTGCGCCTGTCCGATCTGCAAAAATATCGTGAGGAAGGCTCCCGCACTAACACCACGTGGCTGGGTGAAGAAGCCGCCCGCAATACGCGTATCCTGGAACGTCAACCTCGTGTCGTGAGCCATGAACAGCAGATGCGCTTTAGTCAGTAAAATCATCCCGTTCTCCTGCGTCGATGGGCCCGGCAGCCGCCTGGCCTTGTTTCTGCAAGGCTGCAACCTGCGCTGTAAAAACTGCCATAACCCGTGGACGATGGGACGCTGCAACGACTGCGGTGAGTGCGTGCCGCAGTGTCCGCACCAGGCGTTAAGCGTGAATGGCGGGAAAGTCACCTGGCAGGCAGACGTGTGCCAGCAGTGCGATACCTGTCTGCATATGTGCCCGCAGCAGGCCACGCCGATGGCGCAGACCATGAGCGTGGAGCAGGTGCTTCAGCAGGTCATGCAGGTCGCGCCGTTTATCGAGGGTATCACCGTCAGCGGCGGCGAAGCGACCACGCAGTTGCCATTCGTCATCGCCCTCTTCCAGACGCTGAAATCCACGCCCGCCCTTGCGCATCTGACCTGTCTTGTCGACAGCAACGGCGAGCTACCGATAAGCGGTTGGGAGAAGCTACAGCCGGTGTGTGACGGGGTGATGGTCGACTTAAAATCCTGGAATAGCAACCGTCACCAGGCCCTGACGGGGCGCGGCAACACGCGGATTAAGCAGAGCATTCAGTGGCTGGCTCAGCACGGTATGCTCACAGAGCTACGGTTACTGGTCATACCGGGGCAGAGCGATTATCTGGAGGAGGTAGCGCCGCTGAGCGCGTTTATCGCCGAGCTGGGGGATATTCCTGTCCGGCTGAACGCCTTTCACGCGCACGGCGTTTATGGTGAGGCAAAGATGTGGGATAGCGCCGGGCCGATGGACATTGAGGCCATCAGCCTGGCGCTACAGGCCAGAGGAATAACGAGGCTTATCCCTCCGGCGCTGTACTTATAGGGCGAGGAACAGGCCCGCAATGGTGGCGCTCATCAGGTTGGAGAGCGTCCCGGCGGCCACCGCTTTCAGGCCGAGCTGCGCAATTTCCTGCCGACGGTTAGGCGCCATGCTGCCTAGACCACCAATCAGAATGGCGATCGAGGAGAGGTTCGCGAAGCCGCACAGGGCGAAGGAGATAATCGCTTTAGTGTGGTTAGAGATAACCTGCAGACCGGCCGCCGCGACTTCAGCATCCGCTTTCAGGTATTCACCGAAGTTCATATAAGCCACAAATTCGTTAATCACCAGCTTCTGGCCGATAAATGAACCCGCCACCGTCGCTTCATGCCACGGCACGCCAATCACCCACGCCAGCGGTGAGAAGATCCATCCCAGGATCAACTGCAGCGACAATTCCGGATGGTCAAACCAACCGCCAATGCCGGAAAGCATACCGTTCAGCAGCGCAATCAGCGCGATAAACGCCAGCAGCATTGCCCCCACGTTCAGTGCCAGCTGCATACCAGATGCCGCACCTGATGCCGCCGCATCCAGCACGTTCGCTGGCGCATCCGGGTTTTTCGCATCCTTCTCAAGCGTTGGTGAATCGTGCGGGGTTTCGGTTTCCGGAATGATGATTTTGGCAAACAGCAGGCCGCCCGGTGCCGCCATAAACGAGGCCGCAATCAGGTACTCCAACGGCACGCCCATCTGCGCGTAACCTGCCAGTACGGAGCCCGCCACCGAGGCCAGGCCGCCGCACATGACCGCAAACAGTTCAGAACGCGTCATGGTGGCGATATAAGGACGCACCACCAGCGGCGCTTCTGTCTGACCGACAAAAATATTTGCCGTGGCAGAAAGCGATTCCGTCCGCGAGGTTTTCAGCACGGCACGCAGCGCGCCGCCCAGAATACGAATCACAAACTGCATGATGCCGATGTAATACAGCACCGCAATCAGCGAAGAGAAGAAGACGATAACCGGCAGCACGCGCAGCGCAAACACAAAGCCGCCGCCGCCAAAGACTTCAAACATCTTGTCGGAAACCAGTCCGCCAAACAGGAAGCCGATACCTTCATTACCGTAGGCGATCACGTTGGCAACGCCTTCAGACATCGCCAGCAGGACTTTACGCCCGGCGGGTACATAGAGGATTAATGCACCGATGCCCACCTGCAACAGCCAGGCACCCAGTACGGTTCGGAGGTTAATCGCTTTACGATTACTGGAGAGAAGTAAGGCAATGGCGAGCAACACCACCATGCCGATGAGCCCCATGAGGATTTGCATACAGAGTCCCTGTGTATTGAAAAATATAATAATTACGGCAAACCAATCGCGGCGATTATAACGTCCCGTAATTATCTTTTTTGCTAAATGTCACAGGTTTTACGCAACAGTAACGACTAAATGATGAGTAATGAGATCTACGTCACTTCATGGCAACGAAAAGAGTGCATGGGTATTTTCCAGTAGCGCCGCGGCTATTTCCTCGGGCGGCTCGTTTCGTAGCGAGCAGAGGTGCATAAACACATCCGCAATCCGCTCCGGGCGATTAGGTTGTCCCTGATAACCATTGAGCGGCATATCCGGCGCATCGGTCTCAAGGATCAGCGAGGAAAGCGGCAGTTGCGCCATCACATCGCGGGTTTTACTGGCGCGAGGATAGGAGATCGTTCCCCCTACGCCGATTTTATAACCCAACTGGACAAAGCGCTCCGCCTGCTGGAGGCTACCGGCAAAACCGTGTACCACGCCGGTTCGCGGCAGGTTATGCCGTTTCAGGTGCAGCGCCAGCTTGTCATGGGTACGCCGCGAATGCAGGATCACCGGCAGATCGTAACGCTTCGCCAACCGCAGTTGCTCATCCAGCAGGTACTGCTGACGTTCAAACTGCGGGTTCTCCCGGTAGAGATCGAGACCAATTTCCCCCACCGCCACCAATTTTGCTGGCTTTAGGGCGATGGCCGCTTCCAGCCGTGCCAGGCTCTCATCGCTATGGCGTTCTACCACAATCGGGTGCAGGCCAACGGCGGCATACAGCGGAGAGAATCGTTCGGCCAGCGCCAGCACACGAGGGAAGTTGTCGGCTTCGGTGGCGGGAATAATTATCTGACTAACGCCAACGGCCGCCGCACGCTGAATACTCGCCTCTTCATCACCGGTAAAGGGAGGGAAGTCGAAATGGCAATGGGTATCAATAAAACGGCCGTTCACGCCAGATCCTTATCATCAAAGAGTGCATCGTTTACTGGCGGCACGTCGTTCATCGCAATATCAGGCATATCTTCCACCACGGGAACCGGGGGAATAGAACGGCCTTGTTTGAGGTGACGCACTAGCGGTGGTTTCTCCGCTAACAGTTTACCAATGGTCGCCAGAAAGTAACGTCCACATAAGCGGCCTGTTTTGTAGTCCTGACGCAGCGCGGGGATGCGGCTGCCTAGCGCCATACTCAGCAACGGTTTCGGCGGGTAGATTTCAAAAATGCGCAGCTTACCCGGCGGGTTCTCAATAAATTGCTGGGTTTCACTGTAGGTCGTTTCATGGTGCTGCACCAGGTTCACCAACGGCTGTAGGCTACTTTCGCCCAGCCAGCGCTCCATACGTTTAAACCACTGCGGCGTGTAGTACATCTGCGATGGAACGGTACGGATCACCACCAGCGTTTTAGCCCCCTGTTTTGCCGCCTCGCGCACCGGGATCGCATCACTCACGCCGCCATCAAGGTAGCTGATGCCATCCAGTGCAACGCCGGGGCGGTAAAAACCCGGGATTGCGCTGGACGCCCGAATAATATCGAGCCAGTTCTGCCTGGTGGGCGAAAAGTAGCTGGGGGTATAGTCATCACTTCGGCAGGCACAGATATAAAAGGATTTTCCCGACTCAAACAGGCGTTCAGCCGTTTCCATCGCGAGCGGCATCTGCCCTGCGGTAGACCCGACCAGCCAGTCAAGATCGATAAGGTTGCCACCGCGGACAAAGCGTACCGGGTCGAAAAACTCCCGCCGCGTGGTGTAGCGCATGATGACTTTGCGCCCGTAGCCCGGTTGGTTACACAGATAGGCGGAAAGGTTTTGCGCGCCCGCAGAGGTGCCATAATAGAGATCGAAGGGATTGAACTGTGCCCGCATAAACTCATCAAGCACCCCAGCGGTGAAAATTCCCCGCTGTCCTCCCCCTTCACAAACCAATGCCGTGCGGCCAGGTTTAAAACGACTCAGCGATAATGGCGCAATATTGCCAAGCGTGACGGGTATACGCTGCCCCACCTCTGCCTACCTGTTTTTTATTCACCAGACTTACAAAGTAGCCTAATTTCAGGTCGGCTAAAACTAATAAAGCCAGTCCGCTGGACTGGCTTTAGTGTCATGCTAGCTAACGCGTAACGTTCTAGGGGCGTTTACGCCCGGTAAACAGGCTCACCAGGAAGATGATAATCCCCACAACGAATACGATTTTTGCTGCCCATGCAGCGGTACCTGCCAGTCCACCAAATCCTAATGCGGCGGCAATTAACGCGATAACCAGAAATATAATGCCCCAACGAAACATAAGCTTCTCCTTTACCATAGTTAATGTCGACCGCTTGCTATGAGCTCTCACTCCACTCATATGCACTATTTTTAGTGTGGTGCAGATTTTGCCCGCTGCCAAATTTCAGCAGGCAAAATCACCACTTATTACTGCGTTTTCAGATCATTTTTGACACTTTTCACGCCATCAACGGCTTTAGCGATGCTTTCAGCACGATCGCTTTGTGCCTGGGACTTCACGGTCCCCGAAAGCTGCACAACCCCATCTGTCGTCTCAACCTTCACGTTACGTGAGGGAACAATGTCATCAGCCAGCAGTTTTGCTTTCACTTCACTGGTCGTTGCCGCATCACCGGCATATCCTTTCATCGAGCTTTCTTTACTGTCACGGACGTGAAGTTTGTCGCTGACAGAGGTAACGCCCTCAACGGTTTTCGCCGCCGCAACGGCGGCTTCAGCCTGAGCCTGGCTTTGAACAAAGCCACTCAGCGTCACGACTTTTTTCTCTGTCGTCACCGAGATATCAGTGCTCTTAATGTTATCGTTATCCACCAGCGCGGCTTTTACCTTCGCCGTGATGGTGCTGTCATCCATAAAGTTACCCACTTTACTGCCTGCGCTTTCTGCACTCGCCTGAGCCTTATCCATCGTAGACGTTTCAGCATAGACGGAACCGGTCGCGACAGCAGAGGTCAACATCACGGCAATCAGCGTTTTGGACATCGTCAGTTTTTTCATCGTCATCTATATATTCCTGTATGTATTTGCTCATTATTCGAGCACCAGCAACACGCAGGTTGCATTGCTGAATAGGGTCAAAACTCCCTGCTCGCAGACTTCTCACGGCTTCCCTGAATCCACCAGGGTCATCAAACACCGCGAAATTGCGCTCTGAGCCAGTTATTAATATTGCGACGAGAATAGACGTTAGCTTTAAGAACTAAACCAAGACGAATTATCAGAATTTAAAGCCAACGTAAATGTCATCGCTTTGTTAAATATAGATCACAATTTTGAAATCGCCCGCTTCGTTGAGCAAAAAACAGACAGTTAGCGGAAAAAGAGAAGGAATTAAGAACTTTCCGTAAGCGGCTAATTAGGAAGGAAAAGTGTCAGGGTGCAGCGAATGCCGCACCCTGAAAGGGTTTTTAGTGCTCGCGAGTTTTGCGGAACTCAACCTCAGGATAACGTTCCTGAGTCAGGTTCAGGTTCACCATGGTTGGGGCGATGTAGGTCAGGTTATCGCCGCCATCCAGCGCCAGCTGAACTTCGTTTTTACGTTTGAACTCTTCGAATTTCTTCACGTCTTTGCTCTCAACCCAACGGGCGGTCGCGACGTTAACCGATTCGTAGATAGCTTCTACGTTGTATTCGCTTTTCAGACGCGCAACCACCACGTCAAACTGTAGCACGCCCACCGCACCCACGATCAGATCGTTGTTGGAGATAGGACGGAACACCTGCACAGCACCTTCTTCGGAAAGCTGAACCAGCCCTTTCAGCAGCTGTTTCTGCTTCAGCGGATCCTTCAGGCGAATACGACGGAACAGTTCTGGCGCGAAGTTCGGGATACCGGTGAACTTCATCATTTCGCCCTGGGTGAAGGTATCGCCAATCTGGATGGTACCGTGGTTGTGCAAGCCGATGATGTCGCCCGGGTAGGCTTCTTCAACGTGCGAACGGTCACCCGCCATAAAGGTCAGCGCATCAGAAATCA
Source organism: Kluyvera chengduensis (assembly GCF_044197065.1). NCBI lineage: Bacteria > Pseudomonadati > Pseudomonadota > Gammaproteobacteria > Enterobacterales > Enterobacteriaceae > Kluyvera > Kluyvera chengduensis. The sequence goes on along the minus strand of NZ_JBIQOI010000006.1, from coordinate 59,458 downwards.
CCACGTCTTTACCGATACGGACCTGACGCAGCTTCATGCCCTTTTCATATTTCCCGGACACCACTCGCATGAACGCCACGCGGTCACGGTGTTTCGGGTCCATGTTGGCCTGAATTTTGAAGACAAAACCGGTGAACTTCTCGTCCTGCGCTTCCACCAGACGGGTGTCGGTTTTACGCGGCATCGGCGCAGGCGCCCACTCCACCAGACCATCGAGCATATGGTCAACGCCGAAGTTACCCAGCGCGGTACCAAAGAATACTGGGGTGATTTCACCGGCCAGGAACAGCTCTTTATCAAACTCGTTAGAAGCGCCCTGCACCAGCTCCAGCTCGTCACGCAGTTGCTGCGCCAGCTCTTCACCCACTGCGGCATCCAGTTCCGGGCTGTTCAGGCCTTTCACAATGCGCACTTCCTGAATGGTGTGGCCTTTACCGGTTTGATACAGGTAGGTTTCGTCTTTATAGAGGTGGTAAACGCCCTTGAACAGCTTGCCGCAGCCAATTGGCCAGGTGATCGGCGCACAGCCGATTTTCAGCTCGCGCTCAACTTCATCCAGCACTTCCATCGGGTCGCGGATATCACGGTCGAGTTTGTTCATGAAGGTCAGGATCGGCGTATCACGCAGACGGGTAACTTCCATCAGCTTACGCGTACGATCCTCGACGCCTTTAGCGGCATCGATAACCATCAGACAGCAGTCCACCGCCGTCAGGGTACGGTAGGTATCTTCGGAGAAGTCTTCGTGCCCCGGGGTGTCCAGCAGGTTCACCAGGCAGTCGTGATACGGGAACTGCATTACGGAGGTGGTAATGGAGATACCACGCTGCTTTTCCATTTCCATCCAGTCAGATTTTGCATGCTGGCTGGAGCCACGGCCTTTTACCGTACCGGCAGTCTGAATAGCCTGTCCGAATAACAGCACCTTTTCGGTGATTGTCGTTTTACCGGCATCCGGGTGGGAAATAATGGCAAAAGTGCGGCGCTTGGCCACCTCTTGCAAATAAGGAGACAACGTCATAATTCAATCTTCTTGAGTAAGCACGGCTTCGCACCGCGCAGGTTGAATACGAAAAAATTGCGGCTATTTTACCCATCAAAGGGGGGCTGGCAATCACTGTTTACACAGGAGTAACTCCAGTTCAGGCAATGAGGTCACCGTCCAGTCAGGCGTAATGCCTTCCGGCAGCGGACGCTGATGCGCGTTCAGCCAGCAGGTTGCCCACTCGGCGTTCATCCCACCGCGAATATCGGACTCGGCGGTATCGCCAACCATCAGCACGCGGGAACGGTCCGGATTGCCGGCTTGTTCCAGGGCATAGTCAAAGATCCTACGATCCGGTTTTGCCACGCCCACTTCTTCAGAAATAATCAGAAGATCAAAGTGTTCGCGAAGCCCGGTACGCTCCAGGCGAATTTGCTGAAGTGACGTAAAGCCGTTGGTGATGATGCCCATCTTCACCTTGCCCTTTAGGGCGTTCAGCAGCGAAACCGCGCCCGGCAGCGGGGCGCAGATTTCCGCCATCGCGTTCATAAAGGCGTCATTCAGGTCGCCGGGGTGCACGTTCAGACGCTCCGCCCAACTGGTAAAACGCTGATGCTGAAGCTGCAGCGAGGTAATCGCGCCATTCTGATAGTCAACCCACAGCGGCTTATTGACCGCCTGGTAGTCCTGGAAATCTTCCGCGGTAAAGGTCACGCTATAGTCGAGAAACATCCGCTGTAAGCCGCTAAACGAGTCAAACGTAAACAGCGTTTCGTCGGCATCGAAGAAAATCCAGTCCCACTTCTTCATCTTTTCACCTTGTCTTACATACTAATGGGCAGCGCCATAATGATGGCGTCCTCACGGCCTTCCGCCGTGGGGTAATAGTTGCGACGAATGGTCGCTTCATTGAAGCCTAAGCTTTCATACAGCGCGATGGCCGCGTGGTTCGAAGCACGAACTTCCAGCCACAGCGTCACCACGCCAGCCGCTTCCAGGGCATCAATAAGATGTTTCAGCAGCTCACGCCCCAGACCACGACGCTGATATGCGGGGTCGACAGCAATGTTGAACAGCGTCGCTTCATCCAGCACAACCTGAGTAATGGCGAATGCGGCCATCTCCCCGTCGACTGACATCTGGAGGTTCAGATAGCGTTCACCCTGATTGCTGGCAAAGGTTTTTTCACTCCAGGGAAACGCATGCGCGCGCGTTTCAATTTGAAAGGCGCGGGGTAAATCAGTCGTGCTGAGGGTAGAAATCGTGTTCATGGGCGCAAATTTGTTGCCAAAGTGCAGCACGCGCTGGCGCGCTGGCTTGCAGTTCATTAAACGGCGGTGTCGAAATCACCGCGCCTTCTAGCGCGACAGGCGTGTCGTTACCAAGACGCCAGCAGTGACAGCGACTGTCCTGGGGCAGCATGGCGACGCGGTCCGGCGTCAGCGGTAAAACCTGATCCGGGGTGAGGCGCAGCGCGCGGAGAATATCGCTAATCAGCGGCTCGGAGAGCGGCGGTAACGTCTCGGCCACCATCACCAGTTTTACATGCGGCGGAAGCGTAATCGCAATTTCACCCTGCAGTGCCCCGGGGCGACGTAATGCCCATTGGGTGATACCCAACTGTTGTAATTGCCAGTCTCGCCGGGATGTCATGTGAAACGCTCCTGTCTATCAAGGGCGCAAATATAGCAAATTCATCGAAACTGCGCCAATTACACACTATAATCCCCGCCTAAGTTTATTGAGGATTAATTCATGTCTGCTTTTACCCCGGCAAGTGAAGTCTTGCTGCGCCACAGTGATGATTTCGAACAGAGCCGTATTTTCTTTGCCGGCGATCTGCAGGATGACCTGCCCGCACGTCTGGATACCGCGGCAAGCCGTGCGCATACCCAACAGTTTCACCACTGGCAGGTACTGAACCGCCAGATGGGCGACAACGTTCGTTTTAGCCTGGTCGCTCAGGCTGAGGACGTTGCGGATTGCGACACCCTGATTTACTACTGGCCGAAAAATAAGCCGGAAGCACAGTTCCAACTGATGAACATTCTGTCTCTGATGCCGGTGGGTACCGATATTTTCGTTATCGGCGAAAACCGCAGCGGCGTGCGTAGCGCCGAGCAGATGCTGGCCGAATACGCCCCGCTGAATAAAGTCGACAGCGCACGTCGCTGCGGCCTGTATCACGGTCGCCTGGAAAAACAGCCATCCTTCGATGCCGAAAGCTTCTGGGACGAATACCAGTTGGATAATCTGACCATCAAAACCCTGCCTGGCGTATTCAGCCGCGACGGTCTTGATGTGGGTAGCCAGCTGCTGCTTTCTACCCTTACCCCACATACCAAAGGCAAAGTGCTGGACGTCGGCTGTGGCGCAGGTGTTCTGGCAGCAACTCTTGCCAGCCATTCACCTAAAGTACGTCTGACGCTGTGTGACGTAGGCGCTTCAGCCGTTGAAGCCAGCCGTGCAACGCTTGCGGCTAACGGCTTTGAAGGTGAAGTCATCGCCAGTAACGTCTTCTCTGAGATTAACGGTCGCTTCGACATGATTATCTCCAACCCACCGTTCCATGATGGGATGCAAACCAGCCTGGATGCCGCACAAACGCTGATCCGCGGCGCGGTTCGTCACCTGAACAGCGGCGGCGAGCTGCGTATTGTGGCGAACGCCTTCCTGCCGTATCCGGCGGTGCTGGACGAGATGTTCGGTTTCCACGAAGTGATTGCCCAGACTGGCCGTTTTAAAGTGTACCGCACCGTTTTGACCCGTCAGGCTAAAAAAGCCTAATCAGATGTAGGCTGGATACGGCGTTTACGCCGTCATCCGGCGTGGCGCCGAGCAGCGCCGGATGGCGCTATCGCTTATCCGGCCTACATTGTCCCCTTATAGCCGAAGAAACGCCTTTTTTTTCGGCAATCGCGCCGAGTTCGATAATTAACTATTGACGCCCAGCGTAAAATCTCTAGAATTCGCCCCCGTGGTAATGATTCTTTCATAAAGAGTCAATGGTATGCGAAGGTGGCGGAATTGGTAGACGCGCTAGCTTCAGGTGTTAGTGTCCTTTGGATGTGGGGGTTCGAGTCCCCCCCCTCGCACCATAAACCACGTTATATCGTTCGCAGTGTGCGAAGGTGGCGGAATTGGTAGACGCGCTAGCTTCAGGTGTTAGTGTCCTTAGGATGTGGGGGTTCGAGTCCCCCCCCTCGCACCAACGAAGCGATATAACAAAAGAAACGAGATAATCTGTGCGAAGGTGGCGGAATTGGTAGACGCGCTAGCTTCAGGTGTTAGTGTCCTTAGGATGTGGGGGTTCGAGTCCCCCCCCTCGCACCAGACTCCTCGTTCCCTCTCTGAGTTTTACTCTCCTGTATTCATCCCATTAGTTTCAAATTCATTGTTATCAGTACAAGACCGCCAACAAATGCAATGCATGATGGCAGCAGTACAAAATGTCGCAAACGACGATGCCAGATCATCGCTCCGCTCAGCAGCAGCCCGCACACGATCATCCCACGCCAGACATCAACCGATAGTCCCATCGTGCTGAGGATAGCGATCGCTCCTCCCGAAATCAGTACTCCCCAGCCACTGCCTAGCGTTCTTTGCAACATGATAGCGTCCATCTAAATGATAATGATTACCAATATCATATGCTATTTTTTGTTATTTGTCTGCTGATAAGCTAAGGTTTCATAATCATTAATGACATGTATATTGTATGGTGATAACGTGTACAAAAATATCATGTCTAATATAAAGAATTCGCGCTCTTTTACCCATGCTTTATTCTTGTTTTTGATGCACTTACTTATATATTAAAGGCTGACTACAACATTCAACAATGACTGTACAATCCTGGCGCACCCTGCGTGCGCAAAAATATCAGCTAACGTTCCGGCTATTTTTGTTTTTGAATCTGGTCTCATCGACGCTGTCCGTCTTCAGCCCGATTTATGACGTTAATATTTTTCCTCTACCCGCAATGCTGATAGCGGTGGGCAGCTGCGTGCTGCTAGCGTGGAACTGGCGATATGCCAGTATCCGGCCAAATCTACCAATAATTTCGGTTATATTCGGCTGCCTGTGGGGCTGGCATATTTTAAGTAAAACTTTGGTGCTCGCTTTACCAAATGACAATTTTCAAATGGTTGCGCTATTTAGCGTGCTATTTGTCGGAACGATTGCTTTTTCAAATAATATCGTTGCTTTCACCCTACATTCGTTGCCGACATTTATTGTTTGCCTGATAACGAGTCCAACAAATGAATGGTGGAGAATGGCCTACTGTATGGCACTACCATTAATAGGTATTGCTATTCAGCACGTTATTCAGCGACGAAACGATAAGTTTGCCCAGGGATTGATGTATAAACTGCTGGAAGAACGGGAGACCCTGAATGGCCTGAGCATGCTCGACCCGCTTACTGGGCTCTATAACCGGCGTGGGTTCCAGTTCCGCCTGGACTCGCTGATGTCTATCGGGAAAGCGCAACACTCCGTTCTGTTGCTGGATATCGACCACTTCAAGGCCTACAACGATCACTATGGCCATATGATGGGTGACCAGGCTCTGATGCGCGTTTCAGCGGCTATTCGTAACGCCGTTCGCTCAAGGGATATTGTGACGCGCTTTGGCGGCGAAGAGTTTATGGTTGTTCTGCCGCATTGTGATGTTGATACCGCCATGCAGACCGCTGAGCGCATCCGCCAGCAGGTGTACGATCTCCGTATTCCACACATGTTTAACGCAAGCGTCGCCACCCACGTCACCATCAGCATCGGGGTCGCGCCTCTGGAAGATAGCAATATCGAACTGGCCATGCAGAGAGCGGATAAAGCGCTGTATGAGGCGAAGAACATGGGTCGCAACAACATCCTGACCTACGAGCAGGCTCCCGCCGTTTAAGTTCACAAAAAGCAGGCGCAAGAGACAAACTTCTTGCGCTTGCTTTTATCTATAGCTAGGATTGCTAATCATTATCATTTAGATTTAAAACTAGCTTATCTATGGCCTATCGTTCCGCACCGATCGCTGATGACCTTATCTGGCGCACGCCGCTTCCTGTAAAGGAAAGCACGTTCGCCGAGTCGGTGCGCGCCAAAATAACTGAACTGCGACCGCATTTGCTGGAACTGTTCCGCCTGGATGAAACGGCACCTGATTGTGCCAGAACGCTCAATGAATGGGCTAAGCCAACGGAGTTAAGTTCGTTGCTGGCGGTGTATTCCGACCATATTTATCGCAATCAACCGACGCAGCCACGAGAAAATAAACCGCTGATTTCCCTCTGGGCTCAGTGGTATATCGGTCTGCTGGTACCGCCTTTAATGCTCGCTCTGCTGACAGAAAAGTCAGCCCTCTCGCTTAGCCCTGACAACTTCCACGTTGAGTTTCACGAAACGGGCCGTGCAGCCTGCTTCTGGATCGACGTTGAACCCGACCTGCGCGTCAGCCAGAAACCGGCCATCGACCGCATGGATGACTTGGTCATTCAGGCATTAATGCCGGTAATCCAGGCGCTGGAAGCCACGGGAGAAATTAACGGCAAGCTCATCTGGAGCAATACCGGGTATCTGATTAATTGGTATCTCGGTGAAATGAAAACGTTGTTAGGTGAAGAGCAGGTTAACGCGTTACGCCAACGCTGCTTCTTCGCCAAAACGCTGGGTGATGGTCAGGACAACCCTTTATGGCGCACCGTCGTATTACGTGACGGGCTTCTGGTACGTCGTACCTGCTGCCAGCGTTACCGTCTCCCGGACGTTCAACAGTGCGGTGACTGCACGCTGAAATAAACAACGGGGCTTTCGCCCCGTTATTTTTTTACTGTCTTAAGCCGCTTGCTCACTCTCTTCAGCCGCACGCTGCGCTTCTTCATTTTCCTGTTCTAACAACTGTTTTTCATACACTTTGAAGAACGGATAGTAGATTACCGCAGAAACGCAGGCCAACAGCACAACCAGAATCGCTGCACGGAAGTCCCAACCTAATGCCCACGCACCACCGATCGGTGCGGGGGCCGTCCACGGCACGACGGAAATCACACGCCCAATCAGATCCAGCTTCATCGCCGCCCACGCCAGGATGGCGTTGACCATCGGTGCCAGCAGGAACGGAATGAAGAACACTGGGTTCATTACGATTGGGGTACCAAAAATAACCGGCTCGTTAATGTTGAACAGGCTTGGCACCACGCTCAGACGGCCAATAGAACGCAGGTGTGCTGAACGGCTACGCAGATAGCAGAACACCAGACCCATCGTTGCACCGGAGCCCCCAACCACGATAAAGAAGGTCCAGAACGCTTCCATGAAGATATGCGGCAGCGGAGCCCCCTGTGCCAGCGCAGTCTGGTTCAGACCAAGGTTGGTCAGCCAGAACATCTGCAGCATACCGGAGACAATGGCCGCCCCATGGATCCCTGCAAACCACAGCAGATGACCAATCAGTACAGCCAGCAGAATGGCCGGTAAGGAGTCCGCAGCAGAAACCAGCGGTTTGAATACGGACATGATGGCCTGTGGAATCAGCATATCGAACTGACTCTGGATAAACAGGCTCAGCGGATATAGCGTCAGTACCACGACCAGTACCGGAATCAAAAGATCGAAAGAGTTTTTGATCATCGGCGGCACCTGATCCGGCAGGCGGATCCCGATGTTGCGGACTTTCAGAAAACGCATCATCTCCACGCAGTAAACGGCCACCAGGATCGCGGTGAAGATCCCCGTTCCCCCCAGGCTATCGACCGGCAGATGGCCGCTGGTTTTTGGCGCCGCAACCAGCAGGAATGCCATGATAGACAGCATTGAACACATGAACGGATCGAGCTGATTGCTCTTTTCGTAGTGTTTGCCGAGGTTATAGGAGATAGCCGCACAGATATAGATAGACATAATGCCCATCGTCATGTCGAACGGCGTCAAAATACGGCCTTCAAACTCTTTAGCAAGATCTAACCACGCCCGGGCAAAGCCCCAGGTGGTGTCGGGAGAAAACGGCGGATAGGCGAAAACCAGCAAAAACGATCCTACAATCATGAATGGCATCGCAGAGATAAAGCCATCACGAATCGCCATAACGTGGCGTTGAGAGGAAATGCGTCCCGCAACCGGACTAACGTAATTTTCTACAAAGCGAAATATCAGATTAAATGCAGCGTGATTAGCAGACATAGCAGCCCTCCTGACAGGCTTTAGACGTAAGCACAGCAACAACGATTTTGCCGAAATGCAACTGGGCATACTGTGAAGCATCAGGAGTTACGGGTCTGCGACCAGCAATGATGATGTTCGTATAGATACAGTTCATACACGGCTCTTATTATAGATACAAAGGAAGTTACCTCTGCAGTATCAATCGCCTGATGAAGAACAGCAACCGGTTACAGTAACCGGTTGCATTGATTGTGAAGAAGATCCAAAAAACAAACAATTTTTGCACAACTTCGTCCGTTTATTTACAACCAAGGTAGCTTTATGACAGAGTGACTCGCCGAATTTTGAGGAGAGCACCATGAGCCTGCAGTCTGTCAGAGATTTCTTTGCCGAGCATGCGCCCGACATCAACATCATCGAGCTTGAGCAAAGTACAGCGACCGTCGCGCTTGCCGCCGCTGCTCATCGCGTTGAGCCAGGACAAATTGCCAAAACGCTTTCTCTGAAGGTGAAAGATCGTGTAATTCTGGTTGTTGCTAAAGGTGATGCCCGCTTAGACAACAAGAAACTCAAAGAGACCTTTGGCGCAAAAGCACGCATGCTGAGCAGTGATGAGGTGGTTATTCTTACTGGGCACCCCGTCGGTGGCGTGTGCCCATTTGGCCTTGAGAATCCGCTGGATGTTTATTGCGACGTTTCTCTGCAACAGTACGACGAGGTTCTCCCTGCCGCAGGCGCCATTCATAGCGCGGTACGTATCTCACCGGAAAGAATGGCCAGCCTTACCGCAGCAACATGGGTTGATGTGTGTCTCTAGCAAGCCGATGGCGTAACGGCAGCATTGATGTCGTGAAGAGAGACCAATAGATCGGCGGCGCTCAGTAGCTCAATATCAGAATTTACACCCAGCTTACTCATCGCATTAAATTTATGCGCGCGGATAGTTTTGATATTCCTGCCCAACTGCTGAGAAATGTCCATCAACGAGTACCCATAGGTCATGTAACGCAAAATCAAATTCTCGGTGGGGCTAAGAAAACGATTTCTGCGCATGGAAAAGTGCAGCTCAATGTCGTCAGAAGGTTCTTCTTTTTCCATCAGTAATGCCAATACGCGTTGTTGCAGTTCAATCAACGAATCTGACTTGCTCAAAATACCGTGCATATAGGTTGGGGACAGAAGCTGAATAAGTGAGGCTTCCTCATTATCATCGGCCAGAATCAAACGTTTCATCGCCGGATAATCCTGAGCAATGTCCCCCATGGCCTGCAAACCTTCAATACGAAGCTCACGGGTTCCTGAAAGACAGCACATCACAGCATCAAACCTGTTTTGCTTCGCCGCCTGCTTAAATTCGGTAATAGTGCGAAAAAAATGGAAAATAATATGCTGTCTATGAGAAGACATTAATAAATGACGTAACCCGACAGCTGTCATAATGCACGGTTCTATGATAGCAATGCACTGCTTCCCGGCGTGCTTTTCCATTCGATTTGTTCCCCGTAGGCTGAATAGAGGTTGAGTTCTTTCATACCCTGATTACTGTTGAGCCAGGCATACATCTCTGCGTTACTCCGTAAAGAAAGGCGGCGCATCGCACTATTCTTTTGCGCACTAATGGTCTTATTGCTCTTTTTCAGCAAAGCGGCGATCTGATTAATACCCCATCCCTTTGCAAGTAGACGCAGAACCTTTCGCTCAGAAAGCGTGAGCACGACTAATCGGTTGCTATCATCTTCGATATCAGCGTCGTCCTGGTTTCGAGCCAGCAGGGACTCGCTCACGTTACCGGCATACGCACTGCCCTGTTGAATAGCTTTAATCACGCGTTCAACTGAGTCTGAATCAGAAAGCAACGTACTTTCCGGCCGCATTAAGAACTCAACAGCCAACGCGTAGTGTTGCCGGCCGATCATAAATATCCAATGAATATCACGGTATTGTGAGAGCAGCGTATAATATTGCTCATAGAGACTACGCGGATTACCTATATCGCCGGATAAATCTACAATAACCACATCGGTACGACGAAGTTGAAGCAGCGTTAACTGCTCTAGTGATAGGCAAAAATTGAGTTCGTAATCAGGGAAATTCATTTGCATGATACTTTTCAGACCGGACTGCATAACCGGTATCTTGCTGATAATCACCGCAAACTTGCAGTACTCTGGCAACATATAACCTCCGTATCCTTTCGAAGATTCATTTCCTGAATATATTTAAATTTAAAACAAAAGATGTATTCATAGGAAATGAACGAATCCATTTCGATTTCCTTTAAATAGCGGCATACTGCTGATGGTTAACTATCCGATAAACCATACCGCTGCATGATATTACTGATGTGAGATACTTTACTAACTAACACGACTAACTATATAAGTATAATCCTGCAATTCTAAACAAGTAACTTAGAAAATATTAACTTACCTATAAGCAAAATTAAATAATCACAAGAATATACCTATTTCGACGGTACCATTCTCGTCTTAAATTCCTTAGGCGTCATCCCGCCCCGTTTGCGGAAGAAGCGAGAAAAATAAGTAACATCAGTAAAGCCCAGATAATCAGACACTTGAGTGATTGTCATACTGGTATACTGCAGGCTTCGTTTTGCTTCAAGCAATAGGCGTTGGTGTAAAACACTCAATGCACTGGCACCATGAAACTCGCGGCATAAGCAGTTCAAATGCGTCGTGGAAATACGAAGTTTTTGTGCATATTCGGCTAACGATAAGTGCTCCCGATAGTGACTCTCAATCAATCGGCTGAACTGACGTAACACCAGGCGCTTCCGCTCACTTTTATCCTCTGTCATTACGCGCAACGTTCCCTGCCGATTAAGCCAGACCAGTAGCGCGCTTAAAAGCGAATAGAGCATCATCTCGCGCGCATCATGGTCCTGAATGTATTCATCTAATAGCGTGGAAAACACGGAGCGAATATGGTGGCTGGAACGCTTAACGGGAACGCAGTCAGGTCGGCTAAGAATGTCCAACTGCCGGCCAAATTGTACCTCCAGGCGGTTTAACAGCGGCAGTGCCAGAGAAAGCACGTAACCTTGTGTTCCCGGCGAAAAACGAAAACCATGCACGCAAAGCGCAGGGATCACTTGAATAGAAGACTCATTAACCACCCGGCGAACGCCCTCTATCTCAATTTCAGCCTGCCCTTTATGCAGATAAAGAAGCTGTACCAGCTCAGCATGCTGATGCACGCGGATGTGCCATTCATAAAGGCTGCTACGTTTAACAATCGACTCGCAATGCAACAAATCAGGTGTCGGCCAGCCCATATGCTCACCATAAAGCTTAAAAACCGGCACCGCATCCGGCAGCGTTGCATCGACACCCGTTCGTTTCATTCTTTACTCCACCCGCTCATAAGGGAGACCAACATAGTTTTCGGCAATCGTCGTCAGACCGGCTCGTGAACCCAGGTAGTACTGGCGATCGGCTTCCTGCATTTTTCTATCAAACGCGCTCTTGTCCTGGAAATCATGCAGCAGATGCGTCATAAACCAGCTAAAGCGCTCGCCTTTCCATACCCGGTTCAACGCCAGCTGAGAGTAGCAGCTGAGCAGATCGGTACGCCCATGCTGATAGTACTGGCGCAGAATTCGCCACAGGTAATTCACATCTGAAACGGCAAGATTCAGCCCTTTAGCCCCGGTCGGCGGTACGATATGCGCCGCGTCGCCCACCAGGAACATCCGTCCATACTGCATGGGCTCCACAACATAGCTGCGCAGCGGCGCAATGCTTTTCTCAAGTGAGTGACCAGTCACTAACTTTTGTCCCAGATCCTCCGGCAGACGCCGCTTTAACTCATCCCAGAAACGTTCATCAGACCATTGGTCTACGTTCTCGGTTAGCGGTACCTGCAGATAATAGCGGCTTCTAGTTAGTGAGCGCTGACTACACAATACAAACCCGCGTTCATGGTGCGCATAAATCAGCTCCGGGTTAACCGGTGGAGTATCGGATAACAAACCCAGCCAGCCAAACGGCCAGATGCTCTCATATTCACGCAGAATATCTCGCGGAATGCTTTGGCGAGAAACGCCGTGGAAACCATCGCAACCCGCCACAAAATGACAATCCAGACGGCAAAGCTCACCGTTTTTCACGAAGGTGACAAAAGGCTTATCACTTTTCAGATCATGTAATTCCACCTGCTCAACGCCATAAATCGTCTGCGCTCCGCTGGCCTGTCGCGCTTCCATCAAATCGCGCGTGACCTCAGTCTGCCCATAAACCATCACGCTCTTGCCGCCGGTTAACTCACTCAGCGGGACTGGAATACGCTGACCAGCAAACAGAAACTCTACACCATGATGGACCAGCCCTTCGGCATCCATACGGCGAGAAACACCCGCTTCACGCAGCAGCTCAACGGTGCCGTTCTCCAGGATCCCGGCACGAATACGCCCCAGCACGTATTCAGGCGTCTGACGTTCGAGGATGACGGTTTTTATACCGGCGTTGTGTAACAGTTGACCTAACAGCAGCCCTGAAGGCCCGGCACCGATAATGGCAACTTGCGTGTTCATGGGAGACCTCACACTCTGGTTAATTATTTGTTTGTTTTGTGTATCAATAAAGTTTCAGAATGCATTTTTGATAAGTCAGTGCGGAAAAAGAAGGCCAGAATCCGTTCAAAAATTGCACTTTTGAACAGTTTTACGAAAGTGTGGGCGATATCAACTCTCGGGCAAAAGCGATGGGCCGCCGAATTTTTGCACATTACTTGATCCTGACCAGATAGCCTCCCCGCGCTCTTCGGGTAAAAGTAGGTCATAACACAGGCGTTCTCGATACCAGGGCCATTATGGAAGTCGATCAGTCAGAACAACGCGTCGTCACGCGGCTATGTATTCAATGCGGTCTTTTTTTGTTGCAGCATGGGGCGGAAAGCGCCCTGGTTGAAGAGCTATCAACGCGCCTGGGACGCGCACTCGGAATGGACAGCGTCGAAAGCGCCATCTCGTCGAACGCCATCGTGCTGACGACGATAAAAGACGGGCTATGCCTGACCTCTACGCGCAAAAATAGTGACCGTGGCATTAACATGCATGTGGTGACCGAAGTGCAACACATCGTCATCATGGCCGAGCACAAATTGCTGGACTATAAAGACGTCGGGAAGCGCTTTACGCAGATAAAACCGCTGCGCTACCCCCGCTGGCTGGTTGTGCTGATGGTTGGTCTCTCCTGCGCCTGCTTCTGCAAGCTCAACAATGGCGGCTGGGACGGCGCGTTCATCACCTTCTGCGCCAGCACCATCGCCATGTATATTCGCCAGTTACTCACGCACCGTTCTATGCATCCCCAGATTAACTTTGGCCTGACCGCCTTTGTGGCCACCACGGTATCGGGGCTCATGCTGCAACTCCCCGCCTTCCATCAGACCTCAACGGTTGCCATGGCGGCGAGCGTGCTGCTGCTGGTGCCGGGTTTCCCGTTGATTAACGCCGTCGCCGACATGTTCAAAGGCCACATCAACACCGGCCTGGCGCGCTGGGCGATTGCCAGCCTGCTGACGCTCGCCACCTGCGTTGGCGTGGTGATGGCCATGACGTTATGGGGGCTTCGCGGATGGGTGTGATTCATTTTATCTACTTGCTGGCGCAGGATGCGCTGCTGTCAGCCATTCCGGCCGTCGGGTTTGCGATGGTCTTTAACGTCCCACAGCGCGCCCTGCGCTGGTGTGCGCTGCTTGGCGCTATCGGCCATACCTCGCGATTCGCCATGATGGCCGCTGGGTTTAATATCGAATGGGCCACCTTCCTGGCGGCAATGCTGGTTGGCAGCATCGGCATTCAGTGGTCGCGCTGGTATCTGGCGCACCCGAAAATCTTTACCGTCGCGGCCGTCATCCCCATGTTCCCAGGTATATCGGCCTATACCGCGATGATTTCTGCGGTAAAAATCAGCCACTTCGGCTATTCCGAAGATCTGATGATCATGCTGCTGAGCAACTTCCTTAAGGCATCATCCATCGTCGGCGCGCTCTCCATCGGGCTCTCTATTCCTGGCCTGTGGCTCTACCGCAAGCGCCCGCGGGTGTAAGGAAAACGGCGGTACGGGAAGTGCCGCCCATCGCGTAGCTTGTGCTACTATGTGCAGTATTACGGCGGTTATCCCGCCCCCTTCCCGTTGTTTTTTCAGTATTGAGATTGTGTTATGTCTTCTCGTATTTTAACGCCTAACGTGATCGGAATTGACGCTTTCGTCGCCGATCCAGCTGCGATTCTTGCGCAAACTCAGGGCGGCGCGCTCGCCGTGTTTGCCAATAATCAGCCCGCGTTCTATGCCATTACGCAGGAACGTCTGGCGCAACTCCTGGCGCTGGAAGAAAAGCTATCCCGACCGGGTAGCGACGTGACGCTGGACGCACAATTTTTTGAAGAGCCGACGCCAGCCCCTATTGCTGTTCCAATGGGTAAATTTGCGATGTACGCAGGCTGGCAGCCAGACGCCGAGTTCCTGCGTCTTTCCGCACTGTGGGGCATTGCCTTAAGCGAGCCCGTTACGCCGGAAGAGCTGGCCGCTTTCGTCGCCTACTGGCAGGCTGAAGGGAAAGTGTTCCATCATGTACAGTGGCAGCAAAAGCTGGCGCGTAGCGTACAAATGGGACGAGCCAATAATAACGGCCAGACGCGCCGTGATATCAACACCGTCAGCGAGCCTGACAGTCATATTCCACCGGGTTTCAGAGGTTGAGCATGAAAGACGTTGGTGAATTAATGAAGCGCCTGCAGAAAATGATGCCGGCGCATATCGAACCGGCATTTAAAACCGGCGAAGAGCTATTGGCCTGGCAAAAAGAACAGGGCGAGATCCGCGCCGCGGCGCTGGCGCGTGAGAACCGCGCCATGAAAATGCAGCGTACCTTTAACCGCTCTGGTATTCGTCCGCTGCATCAGAACTGTTCGTTTGATAACTACCGCGTTGAAAACGAAGGCCAGATGAACGCGCTGGCAAAAGCGAGACAGTACGTGGAGGAGTTCGACGGTAATATCGCGAGCTTTATCTTCTCTGGCAAACCGGGCACCGGAAAAAACCATCTTGCGGCGGCCATCTGCAATGAGCTGCTGCTGCGCGGTAAATCGGTGCTGATCATCACCGTTGCCGACATTATGTCAGCCATGAAAGAAACCTTCGGCAATCGGGAAACCAGCGAAGAGCAGCTGCTAAGCGATCTCAGCAATGTCGATCTGCTGGTGATCGATGAGATCGGTATGCAAACTGAATCGCGCTATGAAAAAGTGATCATCAATCAGATTGTCGATCGTCGCTCTTCGTCTAAACGACCGACCGGCATGCTGACGAACAGCAACCTCGACGAAATGAATAAGATGCTTGGCGAGCGTGTGATGGATCGCATGCGTCTTGGTAACAGCCTATGGGTCATTTTCAACTGGGATAGTTATCGCAGCCGCGTCACCGGCAAAGAGTATTAAGATAAATCCGGTGAATGATAGGCGTATACTCATCACGCCAACTTTTAATAGCACACACGAGTACACCCATGAAATCAGTAAAATCGATGCTTTGCCGAGTTATTATTGCCAGCGCGTTTGTTTCTACCGCTGCGGGCGCCGTATCGTTAAATGATCTGAGCAGCGCAGCTACCCAACTTACCGGCGGTAGCAGCACGTCACAGACTGGCGGCACGTCGCTCTCTTCACTCACCAGCCTGCTTAACGGCGGCAGCCAGTCTCTGAGCTCCAGCAGCATGAACAATGCCGCCGGGATCATGGGCTACTGCGCAAAAGAAAAGCTGGCTTCCGTGACCAACGTGGACAACGTGAAAAACCAGGTACTGGATAAACTGGGCCTCAACACGCAGGCAGAACAGAAACAGGATACCGGCTATATGGAAGGTATTCAGGGTCTGCTGAACGCGAAAGATGGCCAGAAACTGGACCTCGATAGCCTGGGCAACACCGAACTGGGCAAAAAAGTGAAAGCAAAAGCCTGTGATTTCGTACTGAAACAAGGCGTTAGCTTCATTTCTTAATATTATTCCTGCGGCGAGCGCTCGCTCGCCGCAAAATTATCCGCACAAAAAACGTTCATTTCTAAACCAATTCCGAATAACAGCACACTTTCGCTACGATAGAATTGCAGACAGATGACGGCACAATTACATTGTGAAGTTAACTTCTGTTCAGCCAGAGAACCTGGCGCTGTTGAGGATGCGTAGTGTCAGAGTTGTTATCCCTCGTGCTTTTTCTTGCTTCCATTGCCATCTATGCGTGGAAAGCGGGGCGAAATAAATGGTGGTTTGCCGCTACCTTAACGGTACTGGGCCTGTTTGTGGTCCTGAATATCACCCTGTACGCCAGTGACTATTTCACCGGTGACGGGATTAATGACGCCGTTCTCTACACATTAACCAACAGCCTGACGGGCGCTGGCGTGGGTAAATATATCCTGCCGGGTATTGGGCTTGTGGTTGGGCTTGTCGTCGTCTTCAGCGCGCTCGGCTGGGTACTTCGCCGCCGTCGACATCATCCTCACCATTTTGGCTACAGCCTGATAGCGCTAGTTCTGGCCGTCGGCTCCGTGGATGCCAGCCCGGCGTTTCGTCAGATTAGCGAACTGGTGAAATCCCAGTCCCGCGACGGCGACCCTGACTTCTCGGCCTACTACAAAGAGCCATCAAAGACGATTCCTAAGCCGAAGCTGAATCTTGTTTATATCTATGGCGAAAGTCTGGAGCGGACCTACTTCGACGATGAGGCCTTCCCTAACCTGACGCCTGAACTGGGTGCGCTAAAAAACGAGAGCCTCGATTTTAGCCACACCATGCAGTTGCCTGGAACCGACTACACCATCGCCGGTATGGTCGCTTCGCAGTGTGGCATTCCACTGTTTGCGCCGTTCGAAGGCAACGCCTCCGCCTCGCTGTCGAGCTTCTTCCCGCAGAATATCTGCCTTGGCGATATCCTGAAAAACTCCGGCTACGAAAACTACTTCGTGCAGGGCGCCAACCTGCGCTTTGCCGGAAAAGATGTGTTCCTGAAGTCGCACGGCTTTGACTATCTGTACGGTGCCGAAGAGCTGAAAACCACCGTCGCCGACCCGAGCTACAAAAACGACTGGGGCTATTACGATGACACCGTGCTGGATGAAGCCTGGAAGAAATTCGAATCGCTCTCCCGTGAAGGCAAGCGCTTCTCGCTGTTTACCCTGACCGTGGATACCCACCACCCGGACGGCTTTATCTCGCGCACCTGCAACCGCAAAAAGTATGAGATTGGCGGCAAAGCTAACCAGTCGTTCAGCGCCGTGACCTGTAGCCAGGAAAACATCGCGGAATTTATCAATAAGATCAAAGCATCGCCGTATTTTAAGAACACCATTATCGTGGTTTCATCTGACCATCTGGCGATGAAAAATACCGCCTGGGATTACCTCAACAAGCAGGACCGCAGCAACCTGTTCTTTGTGATCCGCGGCGACCAGCCGGACGAGCAGGACGTGCTGGCCGTGAAACGTAATACCATGGATAACGGCGCAACGGTGCTGGACCTGCTGGGCGGCGATAACTTTATCGGCCTTGGCCGCAGCAGCCTTTCAGGGCAGTCGCTCTCGGAAGTGTTCCTCAATATGAAAGAAAAGGTGCTGGCCTGGAAGCCGGACATTATTCGCCTGTGGAACTTCCCGAAAGAGATCAAAAACTTCTCTATCGATACCCAGAAAAACATGATTGCCTTCTCCGGCAGCCATTTCCGCTTGCCGCTGCTGCTGCGCGTTTCGGATAATCGCGTTGAGCCGTTGCCAGAGAGTGAATATTCCGCCCCGCTGCGCTATCAGCTGGCAGATTTCGCCCCACGCGATAACTTCGTCTGGGTCGACCGCTGTTACAAGATGGGTCAACTGTGGTCGCAAAACCTGTCACTCTCCACCGACTGGTGTGTCTCCCAAGGCCAGCTTGGCGGTGAGCAGAAGGTACAGCACGTTGATAAAACCCAGTGGAGCGGTAAAACCGAGTTTAAAGACACGGTTATCGACATGGTGCGCTACAAAGGCAACGTCGACTCGCTCAAAACCGTCGATAACGATATTCGCTATAAAGCAGACAGCTTTATCTTCAACGTCGCGGGTGCGCCAGAAGAGGTGAAAACCTTCAGCGGGATTTCTCGCCCTGAATCCTGGGGACGCTGGTCTAACGCGCAGCTTGGCCAGGAAGTGAAGATTGAATACCAGCATCCGCTGCCGAAGCGCTTCGACCTGGTGATCACCGCCAAAGCTTTCGGCCCTAATGCCGATAAGCCCATCCCGGTTCGCGTCGGCAAAAGCGAACAGCTCCTGACGCTTGGTCACGACGTGACCACCACCACCCTGCACTTTGATAACCCTACTGACGCCGACACGCTGGTGATCGTCCCACCAGCCCCTCAGTCAACCAACGAAGGGAATATCCTCGGCCATTCACCACGTCAGTTGGGGATTGGCATGGTCGAGATTAAAGTGATCGACGCCGAAGGGTAAAATTGGCGCGCTTTCATAGGGGGTACGCCACCCCTTATGAAAGCATATAAAGCTTTATACCAATTAAAAACCAGCTTAAATCACCATATAAACTCAATTTATATTTATAAATATACCAACAAAATAAGATTAACTAGCATTTACCAACACACAAATTATTGGTAAACATTGCTGCGTAATCATGCTCACTGGGTATAAATTCGAATCCATTCGCTTCTTAGATGATGAAAATATCGTCGCCTGGGAAGTTCTTTCCACTGCACCGTCGCAAATTAACCTTGAGCATTTTTTCAGCACAATGGCGCTGGAAACCAGAATCACGCTTTTCTTTGCCCAACTGAAGCACGTGCTCAGCACCCCCTCTTCTGGCAAGTACTACCTGAACGCCAATGCCGATGTTCTGCTTACGCCTGACTTTTTACAGCGCCTTAGCGAAGAACCCGGCACGCTTGAGAACATTGCCATTGAGCTGACTGACCTTGAGCAACTGCCACAGCTTTCACCGGCTGAAAGCCAACAGCTCCGCGTACGTATTGCCGCACTGAGGAAAATGGGTATCGCAGTCTGGGCCGATGATGTCCATGACGACATCCTGCCCTGCCTGGTCGAACAGGATTACCGCTTCTCTGGGGCCAAAATCGATAAACATGCGTTCTGGACGAGTCGCGAATGCAAGGAGCCCTTTCTCAAACTTGCCCGGTTATGCAAAAACATCGCCGATGAAGTCCTTGTCGAGGGGATTGAAACCCTTGCCGACTATCAATTAGCCCGAGATTCACACGCTAATTATGGCCAGGGATTCTTATGGAATAAATCATCATGATCTACCCACCGTATCAACTGGTTATCTTGAGCAACAACTATTTCCTTTGGCTGGGTTTAAAGCATGCCCTGCCTTATATGATTAACCCGGCCCCAACGCCCCAATGGTTTAATCTGGAGAACGATGACAGCGTATTTAAATTGCGCGAGCAGATCCTCAGCGATAATAGCGAATCAAAATGGCTGATCGTAACCGAACACAATCGAGTACAGGAAGTTCAACAATTCCTGCCGCCAGAACGGGCCTGCGTCTTCAGCGATAAGCTGTCGCTAAAAGCGATGAGCCAGCAGTTTAAAAAACCTGATTTTCGCCGAACGCTACGCCGAGAGCCGCCGCTAACGCACTCCGAAATCCACGTTTGCTTATTGATAATAATGGGATATTCACCCTCAGACATTGCCAATATGCTGCACAAATCACCGAAGACAATTTATACCCATCGCCGTAATGCGATGACGAAATTTAACTGTAATACGCTGGCCGAATTGCATCGAAAAATTCGCACAATAAATAATAGTTCACTTTATCAGTAATGACTTAACGAAATCATAAGTGATGAGACGTAAATATTACCGTAGCGTTTCCTGGCAGAAATAAGCTGGAAACGCACAATGAACATTCCAATTACATTATTCGGAATAGGCTGAGATTTAACGGATAAAAGTATCCTTCAGTGGGGGCTGATTTTACTATCTGCGCGAATACCAGCCAGAAATATGCTTATTCCATGACTGCATCAATTTATCTATCGGAGTTTATCTATGAAAAAGATGCCTATCGTCATTTTCAGCCTGTTTTGCATTATTCCGCACGCCGCGTTGGCAGATAGCCCTGCTACTGCGACCATGCACGTTTCACTGGAGGTATTGAAATCCTGCACGCTGCAGGCCAACGATCTGAATTTCGCCAGCCACGGTTCGGATGAATCCAGCGAAATTAATACCTCCACCCAACTCAGCGTGCTGTGCACCAACGGTACGCCGTTTACTCTCTCCGCTGCCAGCAGCGATGGCGACAGTGACGGCACCTTCTGGCTGAAACCAGAAGACAGCAGCATTGGGGCGCAAAACATTGCCTACAAATTATATGCTGACGAAAGCAAGAAAACCCCGATGAACGCCAGCGGCGGGATTGAAGGCACCGGCACCGGACAAACCCAATCCGAAACCATTGTCGGCGTTATTGAAGCAGGTGCCCTGACCAATGCCAAAGCCGGGTTATACAGCGATGATGTCACCTTGAATCTGGTGTACTGAGCATGCGCCGTTTCTCGCTCTTTGCCCTATTCTGGCTAGCCATTCTTTCCGTGTTCACTCACTACGCGCACTGCGCCACCCTACAGGTAGCGCCAGTGATGCTGAATCTTACGACCTCCCAGCGCGCCGGTGCGCTGTACCTCACCAACACCGGGGACCAGATCATTCATGCGCAGATCCGCGTCTATGACTGGACGCAGTCCTCAGGGAAGGATGTTTTGACGCTGACAAATAACGTCGTCAGTAGCCCAGCGGTGACATCGCTAGCGCCAGGGCAGCGTCAGCTGGTACGCATTGTGGTCCTCAACCCCGTTGCCCATCCACAGGAGCAGAGCTTTCGTCTGTTGGTTGATGAACTTCCTCACGGCCACCTCAACGCTCCTGACCAAAATGGCGTCCATTTCCTGTTGCGCTACTCCATACCGCTCTTTATCGCCCCACAGGAACTCACCCGAGAGGACGAAACGGCTCAACTCTCCTGCCAGCAGGAAAACCAGAACGTATGGTGTCAGAACAAGGGCAATACCCATATCCGCTTGAGCAACGTCCAGGCCATTGCCAACAACGGGCAGGTAGTCGATACGCTCGCAGGCCTGGCAGGCTATGTGCTTCCTGGGAAACAGTTCGCGCTGCCGTTTAAACGCCGCCACCGTGATTCGCTCTCCTCCTTGCGCGCTTATCTGAATGAACATACTCAAGCCAGTCAGCTCAGCGTGCATCCTGCTGCTGTGGTTAATAACAATGTCGCTCCACGCTGAGCCATCCGCTGAAACCACACAGTATCTCTCCATTGCCGTTAACCGCTATCTGTACGACGGGCTATGGCCCGTCCGCGTAGACCACGGATCGTTGTGGATAAGCGCTGAGGATGCCGTAAAACTGGGCATCTCTGCGCCGAAAGCGAACGCGCCGTGGATTAACCTTTCGGCGGAAAAGCACATTCAGGTCAACTTCGATAGCCTGCAGCAACAGCTTGCCCTTACGCTTCCCGAAAGCGAACTCACCCACGTCCAGAACCTGGACGCACAGCCAAATCATGCCCCCGATGCGCTTCCTCAGGCCGAGGAGATGGGCAATCTCACGCTGGATTACTCGCTCTATTCCAGTAAAACCACCACGCTCAAGCAAACCAGCTTACAAAGCCAGCTCCAGACCTCCGGCTGGCTGCCGGGTCAGCTCAGCAACAGCACGAACAGCCGTTTTCAACGCGGAGACAATGCAGAGGCGGCCATGCATACCCGGCTCATGACGACCTGGCAGTATGATTTCCCTCGTTGGCTCACCAGTATTGCCGTCGGCGATAGCGTAACCACGGGCGTGGGCTGGAGCCGTCAGGTGCGCTTTGGCGGGCTGCATCTGGCACGCAATTTTCAACTCGACCCACAGCTAAATACCGCGCCACGCACGGCGTTCAGCGATAGCGTCGCGCTACCGTCTACGGTCGATTTGTATATTGATGGGCTGCAACAGAGCCATCAGCAGGTGACGCCCGGGAACTACATACTCAATACGCTCCCTACCTTCTCAGGTAGCGGTCAGGCTCAGGTGGTGATCACTGATATCAACGGCCAGCGCCGGGAAGTCACGCTCGATTTATATGGTGCGCCCAACATGCTAGCGCAAGGTATCAGCAGCAGTTCGCTGGATATCGGCTGGCTGCGCCAACGCTATGCCGAGCGCTCAAACGACTACGCCGCCACCCCCCTGCTGGACGCTGGCTGGCGCTACGGTTTCAACAACAGCCTGACCCTCAGCACCCACACTGAGCAGCACCGCGACGCGCATAACCTCGGCGTATCGGAAGATTGGCTGGTCTCTCCACTCGCAGGCATTGTCAGCAGCCATATTGCGGGCAGCCAAAGCCCGCAGGGAGATGGTGTAAAGTGGGGGGTAGGCTACCAGTGGAACGGACAAGGGCTGGGGCTCGCCGCCAGCACCAGCCGCAGCAGCGAGCAATGGACAGACATTGCGCGCCTTTCCGGTAGCCTACCGGTCAGGCGCACTGACAATCTCTGGGTCAGCCAAACGCTATCGGGGTGGGGAACGCTGGGAGCAGGATGGGTACGGCAGGATAGTGCTCGATATCTGAACGCCAGTTGGTCAAAATCCTTTAGTAACCGTATCTCCACCACCTTCGCGTTTACGCATGCGCTGAGCTCTGGCGACAAAACGATTCAACTGATGCTGTCGGTTCCGCTTGGCCGTAAAGACACGGTTTCACTGCAAATGAGCAATCAATCTACGCGCGCGGACTATCGCCACCAACCGGATTATCAGTCAGGCGGCTGGTCATGGCAGCTCAGCCAGAATAACGCGAGCACCCGACAACAACACGCTGACCTGGGCTATCTGAGCCAATACGGCGAGTGGCATGTGGGGATGGACCGCGATAATCAAAGCAACAACCGCTACCTCAGCGGAGAAGGCTCCTTCATCCTGCTGGACTCACACCCTTATGCGTTGCGCTATAACCGCCAGGGCATTGCACTCGTCACCACCGATGGCATCAGCGGCGTCCCCATCGCGGTAGAAAACCGTCCGGCGGGCAAAACGGATGACAACGGCTTCTTACTGTTGACGGATTTGCCCCGTTATCAAAAAAGTAAAATCTCGCTCGACCCGCTGGGCTTACCGCCTGATGTCGTCACGCCGCTGACGGAAATGCGCGCAACGCCCGGGCAGAGTGAAGCCGTAAAAGTCGATTTTCAGGTTCATCGTTCATCTCTGGTCAGTGCGCAAGTTATGGATCAGCAGCACAGGCCGCTGCCCGTCGGCAGCCTTGTGACCTTTGGCGATAGCCAATCCATCGTCGGGCGCGATGGTTTTATCTGGCTGGAAAGCCCACCGATGCCCGGCGCACTTCAATTCCAAACCCCGTCAGGGCGCTGTGAAGTCACCCTCCCCGCGGCTCAGGGCAGAACGACAATCAATCTGGGAACCTTGCTGTGTCATTAAAAATCCCCCTCGCCTTACTTCTTCTGCTTTGCGCGGGTTTTCTGTGTCGCCCTGTTCACGCTTCGAATTGCTGGATAACCCAGGGGGAAACCTCCGCATTTGGTACGCTGGTAACCGGCAGCGGGAGTACGACACACGCGAACGTTAAATTCAGCTGTTATGCCGATTATGGCGAAACGCGTTACTTTAAGGTCTGCCTGAGCAGCCTGGATACCTCGCCGTTTAAAATGACCTCAAACGGCGATGAAGAAGGCAAGCAATACACGATGCTGTTTCGCCTTTACAGCGCCCTTGATACCAGCCAGGAGCTGACCTCACAGGCATCGGGACGCGCGCTACAAACCTCACTGACCGCGGGAGGCAACCAGGTCGTCGGCGGGACGTTCCCTCTACAGGCGTCCATACCCGCCGGGCAGAGCAACCTGCCGGTACGCAGCTATTTTAACTATACGATGGGCTTGAGGCTGACCTGGAACAGCGCGACGAGCACGGCTTCGTTGCGCAACTGCCAGGATGGTGAGAACGAAGGGGAAGCCATCGACAACTCATCCAGCGCCAGCGCAACGCTGTCTGACAGCTGTTTTATCCAGAGCGTAACGCCGCTCGACTTCGGCACCGTCAACAGCACATCACTGATGTCGCGCATCTCCTCGACGGCCACCATTCGCTCTCGCTGCCCGGTAGGCACGCACTACTCATTGGGAATAAGCGCAGGTGAACACGCTTCAGGGAGCCAGCGGCAGCTCTGTAACGATCGGCATCAGTGCCTGCAATACGCGCTGTGGCAGGATGCAGGCACAACCATACCGTGGGGAGAGCAGACGGGCAGCAACACGCTAGAGGTTACGCACGAGGACGGAAACGTGCAGAACTTCACCGTCTACGGCACCGTGCCGCCACAGACGCTGAGCGGCACAGGCCTGTTCAGCGACGACGTCGTTATTACGCTTACTTATTAATCAAAATAGGGCGAGCCGGATCAATGTTACCGATAACAAAGCAGGCTAAAATGGCTAGACATACGTTAACGTCGTTTTTTTACCCGATCCGGATCGCCTGAAAACCATGAAATATCTGCTCGCGAACGTACTCGTTTATGACAACGAGGATGGTTCACTGACATTACAAAACGATCCCGACTCGGAAAGCCAGATATTAACCTGCACGGCGCAAACGATCCTCAATCTGCTGATTGCCCACCACGGCATGGTGGTCGAACGCGAAACGTTCCTTGAACAAGTCTGGGACGAGCGCGGGCTGCGTGGTTCCAGCAACTCGCTCAATCAGTACATCAGTATTCTGCGCAAAATATTTGCCACGCTGGTGCCTGACAGCCTGTTTATTGTCACCGTGCCAAAAGTGGGGTTTATGCTCAGCGCGGATATTTCTATCGCCCCGCTCACTCCCCTCCCGGCTTCCCCGGTATTGAAGCGTGAAAAAGCCCCCCGCCCGAGAAAATGTGCCGCCGTATACGCGATAGTCACCCTCATCGTACTGGCGCTTTGTAGCACGGCCATCGTCTGGAAAAACCGGCAACAGCAGGCCGATATCTATTTGTTGGAGCATATCGGCAACTGCCCGGTCTATACCCTCGCGCCGCTGGCGGATGTCTTCAGGGAACAGGCTAAAAAGCTGATCGCACAGATTCAAAAAGACGGGGCGTTTTCCTGCCTGAATCACTCTGTCTTTTATGCGCATATTCAGGATCCCTTGCTGTATGGCGATGAAGGTCGTCTGGTGCTCTCCCAATGTTCCCAGTTTCTCGGCAAAGCCAGCGCCTGCCAGACGCTCTATTACTACGAGTGGCAAAAGTGAAAAAGCACAAACGGCTCATCGGTTTCATCTTGCTTAATCTGTTGATTATTCTTGGAACCTCACTATGGATACGCAACACCACGCGGCTCTCAATGACCTGTCAGGGTAGCCTCACCTATAAAGACAGCCATCAGGACAACCGGTTTTTATTTGAAGGGATGGTGGTAATGCACTTCGCACCGGATGGTACCGGTTATTTCAACATGAACGGCGAGGTGGTTAACGATGGCCAGCACTCTAAGGTGTCGCGCCAGGAGAGCTTTGAGTGGAACTACGTTCACGAAACGTTCTACCAGCTACGCATCACGCAGGTCGAGAAATTTGGTCACGATAACGTGCCTGCTGGCGTCTTTGAAAAATACGCGCTGGGGATCACCCCAGGCCAGAAGCGACTGCTGAGCATCCGCAAAACACCTGATAACGCAATGATTATCAGTAATTTTTATTCGCCGATTCTCGTTTGTGCGGGTTAACGGCGGGCGATACGTCCTTCCATGATAAATTCCGTTCGCCCGACAACCTCTACGGATACCCCTTCATTACCAGCCATTGCTGAATGAATGCGCCCGGACAGGGGCGCATTTGGTATCAGAAGGTTTCCCAGTTTTCCCCGGTGTCGGTCGCTGCGGCTTTACGCAGGCTGCCCACTGCCGGTGCATTCACCGCGCTGACGGGTTCGCGCGCGGCGGTTGCCTGGCTTTGCTGGATACGGAATACAGCGACCGCCTGGGTCAGTCGGCTGGCTTGCTCTTCCAGCGCGGCTGCGGCAGCGGCGGACTCTTCGACCAGCGAGGCGTTCTGCTGGGTCACACGATCCATTTCCGATACGGCCAGACCCACCTGGTCGATACCGCGGCTCTGTTCATCCGAAGCGGAAGCGATTTCGCCCATAATGTCGGTCACGCGGGTTACCGCGTTAACGATTTCATCCATGGTCTCGCCCGCGCTTTCCACCAGCGTAGAACCGAGGTCGACGCGGTTTACCGAGTCTTCAATCAGGCTTTTAATTTCCCGTGCCGCCTGGGCGCTGCGCTGCGCCAGGTTACGGACTTCACCCGCGACCACCGCGAAACCGCGACCCTGCTCACCGGCACGTGCGGCTTCCACCGCGGCGTTCAGCGCCAGAATGTTGGTCTGGAAGGCAATGCCGTCAATCACGCTGATAATATCAGCGATTTTCTGCGAACTGGCGGTGATATCACGCATGGTCTGCACCACGTTATCCACCACTTTACCGCCCTTCTGCGCGGTTTCCGACGCGCTCAGCGCCAGATGGCTCGCCTGACGGGCGTTTTCGGCGTTCTGCTTCACGGTCGCGGTCAGCTCTTCCATACTCGCCGCCGTTTCCTCCAGAGAGGCCGCCTGCTGCTCGGTGCGTGAAGAGAGGTCGTTGTTGCCCATAGCGATTTCGCTCGCGCCGCTGTAAATAGCGTCGGCACCCTGACGAACTTCGCCCACGGTACGTGCCAGCTCACCCTGCATATGGCGCAGAGAATGCGCCAGCTCGCCCATTTCGTTATCGCTTTCCACGTCAATGCGTTTGACGAGGTCACCGCCCGCAATGTGGCGAATGCTGTCGATTAAACGATTCAGTGGCGCGATAAGCGTTTTACGTACGCCCAGCCAGACCGAGATAATCACTGCCAGTACGGCGATCATCACGCTGAACAGGATCCACATGGCCTGAGTGTAAGAGGCATTGCTGTCGTTGACCGCCAGATCGTACAGGCTGTCGTTCTGCTGCAGGTAGTTGACGTAAGCCTTCTCAAAGCCATCCTGATAGCCCTGGGTCGGCTGGTCGAAGAAGTCGTTGATTTTCCCTGCGCCCAGCAGCTTGATGAGCTCGGCCAGCGCGCCGTGGTAGATATCGTAGTTACGCTGAATTTCCAGCGCCGCCGCTTCGCTTTGACGCGGATCGCGCGGCATCGCTTCGTACCCAGCCCAGCTTTTCTCCGCTTGCGACAGCGATTTAGTGGCAATCTGCATCAGCTCCGCGACGGTAGCGCCGCTGCCGATATTGTTTTGATCCATCATGTAACGGATCCCCGCACGGTTCAGGGTGTTACGGGTTTGCAGCAAAGCCACCCAGCTCTCATTCAGCCCTGACTGCTGCTGACGGACGGTTTGCAAAATGGTGAAGTTCTCTTTGTCGTGCTTTAAAGAGTTAAAGAACAGGCCCCCTGATGCCAGCTGTAACAGGCCAAACAACACCAAAACCAGCACAAGGCTGGTGACGATTTTTATACGTTTTAACATGTTTCTCTTTCCTCCGGACGAATAACGAGTTTTCGGCGTGGAAAAGAAAAACTTTATAGAAATTGTGACTATTAATACGGGTAGTGGCACGATTTTGCATCAGAGTGCGATGTGCTCCCTCTCCCCAGAGGGAAGAGGGAGCCGATGGGTGCGAATTGACAGATCCCGTAGCCCGGCCAAGCGAAGCGCCGCCGGGGATGCACATTACCCGCGCAGCGCACAAATCTCATCGTACAGGTCACGTGAAAGTGCCAGCCCCTGCTTCTCACTTTGCTCACGCGCCAGATAGCGTCGCTCACCCGGCAATCGCGCGCCCTGTGACTGCATACCGCTAAACAGCGTTTCGGCGCGCGCCAGATGCCCCTCGGCCTCACTCCCCAGGAAACGTTGCGGATCGAGTGCCAGAATCAGCTCACCGCCGTACGGCAGGCCGCCCGCGCCGTTATCCCACGCCAGCGATTCGGCGCTGGTCATATCGCCAATCAGCGGACCGGCGAACAGCTCCACCATCGCCGCCAGCGCCGAGCCCTTATGGCCACCGAAGGTCAGCATCGCCCCGTCCAGCACCGCCTGTGGGTCGGTGGTCGGCTGGCCGTCGCTATCAATCCCCCAACCTTGCGGAATCGCCTTACCCGCCCGCTGATGCAGCTGAATTTCACCGCGCGCTGCGGCGCTGGTCGCCATATCGAAAATAAACGGCGGCTTCTCACCGCGCGGCCAGCCAAAGGCAATCGGGTTAGTGCCAAACAGCGGCTGGGTACCGCCCGCAGGGGCCACCCACGCGTGGCTTGGCGTGCAGGCATAGCCCACCAGCCCCACGTCGGTCAGCGGTTCCACGTCGGCAAACAACGCAGAGAAGTGCACACAGCGGTTAATCGCCAGGGCCGCAATCCCGCACTGGCGGGCTTTTTCAATCAGCAGCGGCAGCGCCTTTTCATAGGCACAAAGTGAATACGCCCCGTTGGCATCCGCTTTTACGATTGCAGGAGCCTGGTCGACGACCGTCGGTTCCGCATCCGGCGACACCTTGCCTTTGCGCAGCGTTTCCACAATCCCCAGCAGACGCCACAGGCCGTGCGAGGCACAGCCGTCGCGCTCGCCCGCGGTGACGTTGCGGGCAATAGCATCGGCGTGATCTGCCGAGAATCCGTTTGAAATAAGGACGTCGAAAGCCAGTTGGTAGGCATCCTTGAGCGCGATGTTGATCGTTGTCATTGTTGTTCTCCATATTGTAGGGCTGGCGTATAGGGTAGACGGATGCGAGAAATTTAATCAGCTTAACATAGTGATATACATCACATTTTCGCCGTTATCCCGCTGCTTAAGAAACCACTCGCCGTCATTTCTGACCGCTTAGCCATCGCTTTCAACCGCTCACCGATTTACCCAACTTTACGCGCGCGTATCTCTGGCAAGCTTGTCATCAGCATAACGGTCAATACCTCCTCAAACCCAAACTCAAAACAACGGCAGCTTCGGCTGATTATTCATCCTATTAGAACCAGGTTTTACTATGGATACGAAAAAGCTATTCAAGCACATACCCTGGGTGATTCTCGGAATCATCGGTGCATTTTGCCTCTCGGTCGTCGCCCTGCGCCGCGGTGAGCACGTCAGTGCCCTGTGGATCGTCGTCGCGTCGGTTTCTGTTTATCTGGTGGCGTATCGCTACTACAGCCTCTACATCGCCCAGAAGGTGATGAAGCTCGACCCCACGCGCGCAACGCCGGCGGTCATTAACAACGATGGCCTGAACTACGTGCCGACCAACCGCTACGTGCTGTTCGGCCACCACTTCGCCGCTATCGCCGGTGCGGGCCCGCTGGTAGGGCCGGTACTGGCCGCGCAGATGGGCTACCTGCCGGGTACCCTCTGGCTGCTGGCGGGCGTAGTACTCGCGGGTGCGGTGCAGGACTTTATGGTGCTGTTTATCTCCACGCGCCGTAACGGTTCGTCGCTGGGTGAAATGGTCAAAGAAGAGATGGGCCGCGTGCCGGGCTCCATTGCCCTGTTCGGCTGCTTCCTGATTATGATAATCATCCTGGCGGTGCTGGCGCTGATCGTGGTGAAAGCCCTGGCAGAAAGCCCGTGGGGCGTCTTCACCGTCTGCTCGACCGTGCCGATTGCGCTGTTTATGGGTATCTACATGCGCTTTATCCGTCCAGGTCGCGTCGGCGAAGTGTCGGTGATAGGTATCGTGCTGCTGGTTGCCTCTATCTACTTCGGCGGCGTGATTGCCCACGACCCGTACTGGGGCCCGGCGCTGACCTTTAAAGACACCACCATCACCTTCGCGCTGATTGGCTACGCCTTTATCTCTGCCCTGCTGCCGGTATGGCTGATTCTGGCACCGCGCGACTACCTCGCCACCTTCCTGAAAATCGGCGTTATCGTTGGCCTGGCGCTCGGCATCGTGATCCTCAACCCGGATCTGAAAATGCCAGCGGTGACCCAGTACATCGACGGCACCGGCCCACTGTGGAAAGGCGCGCTGTTCCCGTTCCTGTTTATCACCATCGCCTGTGGTGCGGTTTCTGGCTTCCACGCGCTGATCTCCTCCGGCACCACGCCGAAGCTGCTGGCGAACGAAAACGATGCGCGTCTGATTGGTTACGGCGCCATGTTGATGGAGTCCTTCGTGGCGATTATGGCGCTGGTTGCGGCCTCTATCATCGAACCTGGCCTCTATTTCGCGATGAACACGCCTCCGGCGGGCCTTGGCATCACCATGCCAAACCTGCATGAGATGGGCGGTGAGAACGCGGCGCTGATTGCCGCACAGCTGAAAGATGTGACCGTCCACGCGGCGGCGACCGTCAGCTCCTGGGGCTTCGTCATCACCCCTGAGCAGATCCTGCAAACGGCGAAAGATATCGGCGAACCGTCGGTACTGAACCGCGCAGGCGGCGCGCCAACGCTGGCTGTCGGTATTGCGCACGTGTTCCACAAAGTGCTGCCGATGGCCGATATGGGCTTCTGGTACCACTTCGGTATTCTGTTTGAAGCGCTGTTCATCCTCACCGCGCTGGACGCCGGTACCCGTGCGGGCCGCTTTATGCTGCAGGATTTGCTCGGTAACTTCGTGCCGTTCCTGAAGAAAACCGACTCTCTGGTGGCTGGCGTGGTTGCGACGGCGGGCTGCGTAGGCCTGTGGGGTTACCTGCTGTATCAAGGTGTGGTCGACCCACTGGGCGGCGTGAAGAGCCTGTGGCCGCTGTTCGGTATCTCTAACCAGATGCTGGCCGCCGTGGCACTGGTACTGGGTACGGTTATCCTGATTAAGATGAAGCGCACCAAGTACATCTGGGTGACCACCATCCCGGCTGTCTGGCTGCTTATCTGCACCACCTGGGCGCTGGGCCTGAAACTGTTCAGCACCAACCCGCAGATGGAAGGCTTCTTCTACATGGCTAACCAGTACAAAGAGAAGATTGCTGCCGGTGGCGAACTGACTGCCCAGCAGATTGCCAACATGAACCACATCGTTATCAACAACTACACCAACGCAGGCCTGAGTATCCTGTTCCTGGTGGTGGTGTACAGCATCATCTTCTACGGTTTCAAAACCTGGATGCAGGTGCGCAATAGCGATAAACGTACCGACAAAGAAACACCGTACGTGCCGGTACCGGAAGGCGGCGTGAAGACCTCTTCGCACCACTAAACCTGATGCCGGATGGCGCTGCGCTTATCCGGCCTACACGTTCAGCTCTCGTAGGCCGGATAAGGCGCTAGCCGCCATCCGGCTTTATCTATTATCGGGATGAGACAATGTTTGGTAACTTAGGTCAGGCAAAAAAATATCTCGGTCAGGCGGCAAAAATGCTGATTGGCATTCCGGATTACGACAACTACGTCGAACATATGCAGACCAACCATCCGGATAAACCGTACATGACCTACGAAGCGTTCTTCCGCGAGCGCCAACAGGCACGCTACGGCGGCGATGGAAAAGGCGGCATGCGCTGCTGTTAAAGGAGACATCATGGCACCGATTGCAGTTACCCTACTTACCGGTTTCCTCGGCGCGGGCAAAACCACCCTGCTGCGCCACATCCTCAACGAACAGCACGGCTTCAAAATTGCCGTGATTGAAAACGAGTTCGGCGAAGTCTCCGTCGACGATCAGCTGATTGGCGACCGCGCCACCCAGATCAAAACCCTGACCAATGGCTGCATTTGCTGCACCCGCTCGAACGAGCTGGAAGACGCGCTGTTAGACCTGCTCGATAACCTCGACCAGGGCAACATCAGCTTCGACCGTCTGGTCATTGAGTGCACCGGCATGGCCGACCCCGGCCCGATCATTCAGACCTTTTTCTCCCACGAGGTACTGTGCGAGCGCTACCTGTTGGACGGCGTGATTGCGCTGGTTGACGCGGTGCACGCCAACGAACAGATGAACCAGTTCACCATCGCCCAGTCGCAGGTGGGCTACGCCGACCGCATTCTGCTGACCAAAACCGACGTCGCCGGTGAAGCCGAGAAGCTACGCGAGCGCCTGGCCCGCATCAACGCCCGCGCGCCGATTTACACCGTCACCCACGGTGATATCGACCTGGGCCTGCTGTTCAACACCAACGGCTTTATGCTGGAAGAGAACGTCACCTCGAAGCCGCGCTTCCACTTTATGGCCGACCAGCAAAACGACGTGTCGTCTATCGTGGTCGAACTGGACTACCCGGTGGATATCAGCGACGTTTCCCGCGTGATGGAAAACCTGCTGCTGGACTTCGCCGACAAGCTGCTGCGCTACAAAGGCATGCTGTGGATTGACGGCGAACCGAATCGCCTGCTGTTCCAGGGCGTGCAGCGCCTCTACAGCGCCGACTGGGACAGACCGTGGGGCGATGAAGCGCCGCACAGTACGCTGGTGTTTATTGGCATTCAGCTACCGGAAGAAGAAATCCGCAGCGCTTTCGCAGGATTGAAAAAATAACCCGTAGCCCGGCCAAGCGAAGAGCCGCCGGGAACGGCTCGGCGCAAATCCCGGCGGCGCTTCGCTTGGCCGGGCTACGCAACAGCTTAAATCACGCTCGCCCTCCGCCAGGAGGGGTAATTAAATGCGTAGAAATGTAAATTTCCATTTTCATTCATGACAATTGGAGCGTTTTTGGAAATTATTAGAAAGACAATTAATTCACTGCCAACCAATATCCCCCGCTCTGTTCAAGGTCTGTTTAGCCAAAAACTAAACGGACGCTAAACAGTAAAAGGCTAATATTTGACGCCGGCAAAAACAAACACCCAAGTAACAAAAAGGCATCACAACGATTACAAAAGCAGTATTAAAAATCGACATGAGTCACATTTGCAGAAGTAAAATCCAGTTGTTAAGGTGTCCTCAGATTAATTTGATGACGAGGAATACACCATGAAAAAGCTTAATATCCTGCTCCTTTCCGCTCTGACCGCTGTATCCGGTTCCGCACTGGCGATGGGCGGCAGCATTGAGCAAGGTAAGAACTTCACCAACCTTAATCTGGAAATGGGCAAATCCTCTTCCGGCCTGTATGCGGAAAGCAACTGGCTGAAAAATACCGATGACGGTACGCAGACCGGCGGCGTAGGCGCGGGTTATAACTTTGAAGTGGGCCCGGTCATGCTGAACGCTGGCGCGAAAGCCATCTACCTCGGGCCGAAAAAAGGCGATAACGGCGTGGCCTTCCCTATCGGTGGCGGCGTGAACGTGGCGCTGACCGACAGCATTAACGTATTTGGTGAAGGCTATGTCGCACCAGAAGGGCTGAACAACAGCGTGAAAAACTACGTTGAAGCCAACGGCGGCGTGAGCTGGACCCCTATCAAACCGGTAACGCTGAAAGTGGGCTACCGCCACGTGAGCGTTGACGGTAAAGACGGTCGCCCAGGCCACACGCTGATTGACGGCGCCTACGTGGGCGGCGGCGTGACTTTCTAATAAAACCGAAAACGCGCGCTATACCGACAAAAAACCTGCCTGACCGGCAGGTTTTTTTTATGGGAGCCGTTACCGACGAACCACCACCAGCTTCTGGTTCACAAACTCTTTAATCCCCAGATCTGACAGCTCGCGGCCGTAGCCGGAACGCTTAACGCCGCCAAACGGCAGTTCAGCCGCGGTATCGGTGAGCCAGTTGATGTACACCATCCCGGTCTCAATGCGCGACGCCATTTTCTTCGCCCGCTCAATATCCTGGCTAAAGACCGCACCGCCCAGGCCGTAGTGGGAATCATTGGCGAGGGCGACCGCTTCATCATCGTTTTTAACGACATAAATCTGCGCGACCGGGCCGAAAAACTCTTCGAAATACGCCGGGTTATCGCGGGAAATATGGGTCAGGATAGTGGGCTCGAAGAAACTGCCGTCACGCTGCACCGGCTTGCCGCCAAGATGCAGCTTCGCGCCGTTTTTCACCGCGTCGTTGACCTGTTTGGTCAGCGTCTCCAGCGCGTCTTTTGATGACAATGGTCCCAGCGTGGTGCTTTCATCCAGCGGGTCGCCGATTTTTGCCTGCTTAAAAGCTTCGGTAAATTTACTCAGGAAGGCGTCGGCAATTTTCTCATGCAGCACAAAACGTTTTGCCGCGGTACAGACCTGCCCGGCGTTGTTCAAACGGGCATTCACGCCAATTTTCACCGCTTTATCGAGGTTGGCATCATCCAGCACCACGAAAACGTCGTTACCGCCCAGTTCAAGGGTCGATTTCTTGATGTGCTTCGCCGCCTGCGCCGCGACCACGCTCCCCGCTTTTTCGGAGCCGGTCAGCGCCGCGCCCTGCACCCGGTCGTCGGCGATAATATTCGCCACTTGATCCTGAGAGATATACAGGTTCGCCCACGCCCCTTCCGGCGCGCCCGCTTCACGTACCAGGTGCGCAAAGACCTCCGCGCAGTGCGGCACAATGCTGGCGTGCTTCGCCAGCACCGGGTTACCCGCCGCCAGGTTCGGCGCCAGCACGCGCATCAGCTGGTAATAAGGGAAATTCCACGGCTCAACGGCCATCAACACGCCGATGGGGTGATGTTCGACCCACGCCTCGCCCAGCTCAGATTTGTACTTCACCGGCGCAAGAAACTGCTTCGCGTTGTCGGCATAGTAGCGGGCGATTTGCGCGCACAGCTTCACTTCGCCGCGGCTTTGGGCAATCAGTTTACCCATCTCCTGGCTGGCAATTTTGGCCAGCTCCTCAGCGCGGGCATCAATCAAATCAGCCAGTTTATGCAGCACCGGCAGACGTTGGTCGATATCCCCTTTTGCCCAGTCGGAATGATAAAGCGCATCGGCCGCTTTCAGCGCCGCTTCAACGTCTGCGTCGGAATGGGAAGGGTACGCTTTGATAAGCTGGTTAGTGGCAGGATTAACTGTCTGGTAAGCCATCATGAATCTCCTTGTTTTTACCGCTTAGGGTATTAAGGGTAGTCAATCTGGCTGGTTACGGACGTAAAGTTGGGTATAAACGGAGGTTTCCGAATAAATATCCCCCGCCGGACAGGATGGAGGATGACAGGTATGAGGCGAATAATTTCAACGCGAACTGTGAGTGCGATACCAGTTATTTGATACATTAAATTCGTTAATGTGAACTAAAGCGAATCGTTTGATTTTCACCCGACCCTGCCCGCTTTCCCCCGATGTGGTATAAAAATAAAAAACCGCCGGGACGAACGAATGACCACACCACGCGATATTCATCAAACCTTCACCCGACTGCCCGGGCTTGAGCGGCGCAGCACCTGGCAGAGCACGCAGGCCTATAAGCGCCACAGCCACCCGCAGCTCTCAATAGGGGCGATTCTTGAAGGCGGCACGCGCTGCGTCTGCGATGGGCAGGCGTATCTTTTATCCCCCGGCGACCTTATCGTTATCCCGGCCAACGCGCCGCACAGCTGCAACCCGATACAGGGAAAACCGCGCAGCTACCATATGCTCTATATCGACACGCTGCTGCCATTAGCCCGACAGGTGATTCGCCACGACGCGCTGTTCCGTCTGTATCTCACCGTGGTTGAACAGATGTCCGCCGACGCGCTGACCGCGCTGTTATCCGCCCTTTCACTGAACGCGAACGGTGAAGAAACGCGGCGCGCCACCAG
This sequence comes from Kluyvera chengduensis, assembly GCF_044197065.1. Lineage (NCBI taxonomy): Bacteria > Pseudomonadati > Pseudomonadota > Gammaproteobacteria > Enterobacterales > Enterobacteriaceae > Kluyvera > Kluyvera chengduensis. The sequence goes on along the minus strand of NZ_JBIQOI010000006.1, from coordinate 23,629 downwards.
CCAGCAATTGCAGCAGGCGCTGTTGGCTGATCCTGTCTCTCCGCCCTCCCTTGATGAATTCGCCGCCCGCTTCGCGCTGCGCAAAGAGACCCTAATCCGCACGTTCAAGCAGGATACCGGCCTGACCCCCGGCAGCTTTCTCAACAACTCCCGCGTCGAGTACGCCAAAGCACGGCTGCGCGCCGGGGACGAGATCGCCGACGTGGCCTACCAGACCGGCTTCGCCGACCAGAGCCACTTCCACAAAACCTTCGTTAACTACACGGCCGCCACGCCGCGTCAGTACGCGTTGGGTAGATCAATATCCGACAATAATTAACGTTCCCACAGGCATACGCTGGCCTCACGCTTTTCATTGAGGTCGCTATGGAACAGGTCACATCGTTATTCCCTCCGGCATTTCCCGCACTGGCGCTGGCGCACTTTATGGCGCTGCTCAGCCCGGGGCCGGACTTCTTCTTACTCGTCGGTTACGCCATCCGCTATCGGCTGCGCGGCAGCGTTGGGCTGTGCTTTGGTATTGCGGCGGGAAACGGGCTGTACATTTTACTGGTGGTCGTTGGCGCGGGGCTGCTGCGTCAGATGCCGCTGCTGTTTACCTTTATCGAACTGTTGGGTGCGGGCTATCTGTTCTGGGTGGGTCGTCAGTTGCTGCAAAGCCGCGCTGGGCCGCTGGCGTGGCAGCACGTCACATCGGCGCGGCCTTCGCTAACCAAACAGCTATTATTAGGGTTGGGCTCTTCACTGCTGAACCCGAAGAATGCGCTGTTTTATCTGGCGCTGATGACGGCGCTGCTGGGCCCGGACGTAACCGTGGCGCAGCAGGCGATATGCGGGATCTGGATGACCAGCGTCGTGCTGCTATGGGATCTGCTGTTGATCGTGCTGATCGCGCTGCCGCAGGTTCAGCGCCGTTTGGGCAATCTTGTCTGGAAAATTGAACGTGCCGCCGGTGGCATACTGATCGGCTTCGGTGGCTGGATTGTCTGGCAGTTAATCATGGGATAAACGGTGTCGGGCAGCGTCAGTTACCACGCTGCCCGTATTTTAACGCAGCTCATTGCGTCGCAGCCCAATATCTCTTAACTGTTCGTCGCTCATTCGCTGCAATATGCGGCGCGTTTGCTGCTGTATCCACCATTTTTTGATAAAACGTCCCACCAGCACAAAGCCGATAAAAGGCTGTCTCGCCCTGTTCTCGTGAAATTCCATACTCCACCTCCTCACCTTGTCAGAGGCTTTATCTTCGCGGATTTCGGGCCCTGCAATACAGATTCAAAAAACACTTTTATTTAACATACAGATTCGCTAAAACGGTATCTGCGTGCGGTTTTTCTCGCCTGACTGTACTGGTTTTTTCATCTGTATGGCGATAACTGGGGATACAGCAATGACGCGTTACCAACATCTGGCCAACCTGCTGGCCGAGCGGATTGAACAAGGGCTGTATCGCCACGGCGAGAAGCTGCCCTCCGTGCGCAGCCTGAGCCAGGAACACGGCGTCAGCATCAGCACCGTGCAGCAGGCGTATCAGACGCTGGAGCAGCGCCAACTGATCACCCCGCAGCCGCGTTCTGGCTACTTCGTCGCCCCGCAGAAAGCCCAGCCGCCGGTGCCGCACATGTCGCGCCCGGTACAGCGCCCGGTGGAGATAACCCAGTGGGATCAGGTATTGGATATGCTGGAAGCCCGCGGCGATAAATCCATTATCCCTTTCGGCGGCGGCTCGCCGGACGTCGCCCAGCCCAGCCTGAAGCCGCTCTGGCGCGAGATGAGCCGGGTGGTGCAGCACAACATCATTGATGTGCTGAGCTATGACGAGCTAGCCGGCCGCCGCGAACTGCGCGAACAGATCGCCCGCCTGATGCTCGACAGCGGATCGGTGGTGACCGCCGACTCGCTGATCATCACCAGCGGCTGCCACAGCGCACTCTCGCTGGCATTGCTGTCGGTATGCCAGCCCGGCGACATTATCGCCGTTGAATCCCCCACCTATTACGGCACCATGCAGCTGCTGCGCGGGTTAGGGCTGAAGGCCATTGAGATCCCAACCGATCCCAACACCGGGATCAGCATCGAAGCGCTGGAAATGGCGCTGGATCAGTGGCCGATCAAAGGGGTGATCCTCGTCCCCAACTGCAACAACCCGCAGGGCTTTATCATGCCCGACGCCCGCAAGCGCGCGGTGCTGAGCCTTGCCCAGCGCTACGATATCGTGATTTTTGAAGATGATATTTACGGTGAGCTGGCAACCGAGTACCCGCGCCCACGCACCATCCACTCATGGGACATCGACGGCCGGGTGATGCTGTGCAGCTCGTTTACCAAAACCATTGCCCCCGGCCTGCGCATTGGCTGGATAGCGCCGGGCCGCTATTATGACAAGCTGCTGCAAATGAAGTACGCCGCCAGCGGCACCAACGTACCCTCAACCCAGCTTGCCGCCTCTAACTTTATCCGCGAAGGCCACTACCACCGCCACGTCCGACGGATGCGGCAGATCTACCAACGCAACATGGAGATCTACACCTGCTGGCTGCGCGAGTTCTTCCCCTGCGGGATCTGCGTTACTCGCCCGACAGGCGGCTTTATGCTGTGGGTCGAACTGCCCGAACAGGTGGATATGGTGTGCGTCGCCCAGCAGCTGTGCCGGATGAAGATCCAGGTGGCGCCGGGATCGCTGTTTTCCGCGTCGGGGAAATACCGGAACTGCTTGCGGATCAACTGCGCGCTGCCGCCGATTGAGAAGCATCGGGAGGTGATGGTGCAGTTGGGGATGGCGGTGAAAGTGGCGATGGAGTGGGATGAAACCACCGCCCATCGTTGATGGCAGGTCTGAGATTACTGATAACGTGGCGCTTCACGTTTATGCCGGGTGGCGGCTACGCCTTACCCGGCCTACACATCAGATCTCATGTAGGCCTGATAAGCGAAGCGCCATCAGGCAGCGGGTTTGCCCCGAAAGCAGCCCCATCTCGCTTTATGACGGTTAAAAGAACCACTCCGGTTTCACACCAAAACGCGCAGATAACGCCTTAATGTGAGCGATAGTCAAAGAACGCTGGCCGGACAGGATCTGGCTCACCAGTGACTTAGAGCCGATCTCCTCTTTAAGATCAGCATAAGACAGCTTGTGCTGGTCAATCAACGTACGCAGCAGCGCAACGCCGACCGGCATCTCAGCGATGGCCTTGTTGAATTCTGCAAAACGTTCGCTGTTATCTTCGTAGTCCGCGATTTTGCTCGCCAGGAAGTCGATAAGCGGGTTTTCATCAGCGTCCGTGATCATTCTTTGTTCTCCCTGTAATAGCGGGTCAACTTTTCGAATTCAGCGCGGGTGTTAATATGCTTCACAAATATTATTGCCGGATGGCGTTTTGCTTATCCGGCCCACTTTATATTTCCCTTCGATTTAATTCCCGTATTTATATTTCCAGTTACGCGTTTATTATTGTCTATTTTTAGCTGGCTTTATTTTTATTTACTGGTTGTTTTTACAGGTGTTATTTTTCGCAAGGCACCCGTGGTGGAACACGAGCGCCTCGCTAATCACAATCACTATTCCAGGAGAATAGCCATCATGACTACCGTCCATTCTATTGCAGATCCGTGCGATCCAGAAGTCTCCCCAACCAATAACCGTCTCCTTACCGTGAGTTATGCGAGTCGTTATCCGGATTACACCCGCATTCCCGCGCTCACCATGAAGGGCCAGTGGCTGGAAGCCGCCGGTTTTGTCACCGGTACCGAGGTGGATGTAAAGGTGATGAACGGCTGTATTGTGATCACCGCAAAGCAACCAGAGCCTGAACTAACACGCTCTTTGCGGCAGGTGAGCAAGCTATCTGCGCGTAAGCAAAAGCAGGTGCAGGAGTTTATTGGGGTGATTTCGAGTAAGGCTCGCCGACGGGAGGCGTAAGGTCAGTTTGCGCGATTGAGCGCGTGTTATTGCCGGGTGGCGCTGCGCTTACCCGGCCTACAATTTTACGATACTTTTTCCACCGCACCTTCCCCATTCGCCGCATCCTGCGGTCGTGAAACCGTGCGGCTTTTACTGCCATCCACCCCCACCGCAATCTCCCCTTCCACCGTTACCCGACGCACCACGCGCGGCTGGGTGCCGTAGTCGTTGACCGCGTAATGTTGGGTGCTGCGATTGTCCCAAATCACCACGTCGTCCTGCTGCCACTGCCAGCGCACGGTGTTGTCGAGGCGGGTGATGCGGTTTTGTAGCAGTTCGAACAGCTGCGCGGATTCCCGTGAGCTGAAGCCCACCAGCCGTTTGACGAAATGCCCCAGTAGCAGCGCACGTTCGCCGCTGACCGGGTGGACGTGCACCACCGGGTGCTCGGCTTCCCAAAGGGATGAAACGAACACTTTCTGGTGATGCGCCAGGCGGTGCGTTTCGACGACCACGCGCTCGGCGCCGTAGTCATAATCGTTGCTGTGCACTGCGTGCAGGGTGTCGACGAAGCGCTTAAGCGTCTCCGGCAACTGCTCGTAGGCACGGGCGGTGTTGGCCCACACGGTGTCGCCGCCGTATTCCGGGATGGTGACGCCGCGCAGGATGGAGATTTTCGGGAAGGCGTCAACGAAGGTGACGTCGGTGTGCCAGGAGTCGGCGCGGCCGCCGCCTTTGGAGGCATCGAGTTCGAACAGTTTGGTGCCTTCCGGGGACGGTACCGTTGGGTGGGGAACAATCTTGCCGAAGCGCGCGCCGAAAGCCTGATGCTCGGCATCGGTCAGGTGACCTTGCTGGCGGAAGAACAGCACTTTGTATTTGACCAGCGCCGCGTCGAGCTGGGCGAAAGTGTCAGCATCCTGGTTTGCAGAGAGGCGAATGTCGCGGATCTCCGCGCCGATATTGCCCGCTACGCGGCGTACGTTCAGTAAAGGAAAATCGGTATCAGCAGTGTTCACAGCAGTCATGATTGCGCCCCTTTAAAATCGTCAGAAACCCGAATATAGAAATATTCCGCCAGGTCACAAAGTCGAGTTTGTGATATTGATAGGTCGCAGATGGGATTGCATTATTCGGCATCGAGCCGCCCCGGGGTCGGCGTAAACGCCTCGCCCGGGCTACAAGCTGGTAGCCCGGCCAAGCGCAGCGCCGCCGGGAATAGCACAGGAGTCTTTATGAGCACGGAAATCACCCTCACCCCCGCCGAACGCGAGAAGCTGCGCGATCAGCTAACGGATTACTGCGCCAAACAGTTCGACCTCGATCTGGAGCAGTTCGACGCGGAGTTCTTTATCGATTTTATTATCGAGAAGCTGGGGCCAGCCTTTTATAACGCTGGCATTGATGAGGCGATTCGCACCCACTTTGCGTGGAGCGAGCGCATTCAGGAAGAGATGGATCTGAAGAAAATTCTATGAGTTCACAGTACGTTATTCGTTCTTTACGCGACCATCCCGAGCAGATGGAGGCGGTTATCGCCTATTTCCAGCAGCAGTGGGCCTCGGAAGCATCGATGATGGTTTACGACGATGCGCTGCGCCGCACGCCGGGGGCGAAAAATCCGCTGCCGCAATGGTACTGGCTGCAGGACGGCGAGCGGATCATTGGTTGCGCGGGGTTGATTACCAACGACTTTATCAGCCGCGGCGAGCTGTACCCGTGGCTGTGTGCGCTCTATATCGAGCCGGAATATCGTCGGCAGGGGGTGGCGCGGCGGTTGATTGAGCATATCGCGCGGCACGCCCACACGCTGGGGTTTAGCCAGCTGCATCTGTGCACCGACATCGACGGGTTTTACGAGAAATCAGGGTTCATATTTAACGGGTTAGGCTACCATCCGTGGGGAGAATCTTCGCGGGTCTACAGCCGAGAGCTTGGGGCATGATCAACAAAACCATACTTTAAACAGGGTTATAATGGCGACTCATTTTATCGTCTCCCGTGTTACGGGGAAGGAAAATCATGTCGCTTATCACCGATCTACCCGCCATTTTCGATCAGTTCTCCGAAGCCCGCCAGAAAGGCTTTCTCACCGTGATGGATCTCAAAGAGCAAGGCACGCCGCTGGTCGGCACCTACTGCACCTTTATGCCGCAGGAGATCCCGATGGCGGCGGGCGCGGTCGTTGTGTCGCTCTGCTCTACGTCGGATGAAACCATCGAAGAAGCGGAGAAAGACCTACCACGCAATCTGTGCCCGCTTATCAAAAGCAGCTACGGCTTTGGCAAAACTGACAAATGCCCCTACTTCTATTTCTCCGATCTGGTGGTGGGTGAAACCACCTGCGACGGCAAAAAGAAGATGTACGAGTACATGGCCGAGTTTAAGCCAGTGCACGTTATGCAGCTGCCGAACAGCGCCGCCGACGCGGCTTCCCGCGCGCTGTGGAAGGCGGAAATCCTGCGTCTTCAGCAGGCGGTTGAAGCACGTTTCGGCACGCATATTTCCGAAGCATCGCTGCGCGAGGCGATCGCCCTCAAGAACCGCGAGCGCCGGGCGTTGGCCAACTTCTACCGCGTCGGGCAGCTCAATCCACCGGCATTAAGCGGCAGCGACATTCTGAAAGTGGTGTATGGCGCAACCTTCCGCTTCGATAAAGAGGCGCTGATTAATGAGCTGAACGGCATGGCCGAGCGCGTGCGTCAGGAGTGGGAGAGCGGCAAGCGGCTGGACGCGCGCCCGCGCATTCTGATCACCGGCTGCCCGATCGGCGGCGCGGCGGAGAAAGTGGTCAAAGCCATTGAGGACAACGGCGGCTGGGTAGTCGGTTTTGAAAACTGCACCGGCGCGAAGGCCACCGAGCGCTGCGTCGACGAGGACGGCGACGTGTACGACGCGCTCACCGACAAGTACCTCGCCATCGGCTGCTCGTGCATCTCGCCGAACGACCAGCGTTTAACGTTGCTCAGCCAGATGGTGGAAGAGTATCAGGCCGATGGCGTCGTCGACGTGATTTTGCAGGCTTGTCATACCTATGCCGTTGAATCGATGGCAATTAAGCGCCACGTGCGCCAGCAGCACAACATTCCCTATATCGCCATCGAGACCGACTACTCCACCGCGGATATCGGCCAGCTCAGCACCCGCGTGGCGGCCTTTATTGAAATGCTGTAGGAGCGCACGTGACGTTATCAATAGGCATTGATTCAGGGTCGACCGCCACCAAAGGTATCCTGCTGGAAGACGGCGTTATCCGCCGTCGTTTCCTCTCACCCACGCCGTTTCGCCCCGCCGATGCGATTGTTGAGGCATGGGAAACGCTGCGCGCCGGGCTCGAAGTGCGGCCATTTTTGACGCTTACCGGTTACGGCCGCCAGTTGGTTGATTTTGCCGACAAGCAGGTGACGGAGATCTCCTGCCACGGGCGCGGCGCGCGGCTGCTGCTGCCGGAAACCCGTACGGTGATTGATATCGGCGGTCAGGACAGTAAGGTGATTCAGTTGGATGAGGACGGCAACCTCACCGATTTCCTGATGAACGACAAATGCGCGGCAGGGACCGGGCGCTTTCTGGAGGTGATTTCCCGCACGCTAGGGGCCAGCGTCGAGCAGCTGGATGCGCTGACGGAAGGGGTTGAGCCGCACGCCATTACCAGTATGTGCACGGTGTTTGCTGAATCCGAAGTGATTAGCCTGCGCTCCGCGGGCGTCCCGCCGGAGGCGATTCTGGCGGGGGTGGTTAACGCGATGGCGCGACGTAGCGCCAACTTTATTAGCCGACTGTCGGCGCAAGGGCCGCTGCTGTTTACCGGCGGCGTTAGCCACTGCGCGGCGTTTGGGCGGATGCTTTCAGAGCACGTGAACATGCCGGTGCACACGCATCCCGACGCGCAGTTTGCCGGGGCGATTGGCGCGGCGATGATTGGGCAACGGATGAGAAAATGACGGAGTATCTGTTTTTGTTCCACTCAACGCTGGGCGTGGTGCAAACCCGCAAAGCGCTCCAGGCCGCAGAGATATCCTTCCGGGTGGCGGATATTCCGCGCCAGCTTCGCGGCGGCTGCGGGCTGTGTATTTATCTGCATTGCGAGGAAGGCAGCGAGTTACGTTGGGTGATGCCCGGCGCAACGGAGAGTATTTATCGCTGCGGCGAAGGGTTTGTGTTGTTGCATACGTTCCCGGCGTAGTTTGGTGTTTTGCCGGGTGGCGGCTGCGCCTTACCCGGCCTACAAACGGCGGCGTAGGCCTGATAAGCGCAGCGCCATCAGGCAATTAGCGGCACCATTTCTCCTGCTGTAACTCCAGCAATAACAGCATCATCAGCGCCTGCGCATACGGCACCGGCGCCATGGCGATATCACAGTAATATTGCAGATCCGGCCCGACCATCGTCCCTTTCGACGCTTCCAGTAAGATCCCATCGTCGATTCTGTCGCGTAGCGCGTGCCAGGCGCGCATCGCGTTTTCGGCCACCTTCTCGTCGAGGATTCCCATTCGCACGCCGCGCAGCATACCGTAAGCGATCCCCGCCGTGGCGGAAGATTCCTGCGGCGATAACGGATCGTCGAGCAGCGTGTGCCACATGCCGTTGTCGGCCTGAAGATCGCACAAGGTATTCACCTGGCGCGCGACCACCACCGAAAGATAGCGCTTCACGCTGGCGTCCAGGCTGTCGCCGAGCAGAGCGATAAATTCTGGGATCGCCACGGTGATCCACGCGTTGCCGCGCGCCCAGAAGGCTCCAGAAAAGTGATGTTTACCGACAAACGTCCAGCCGTGATACCACAGGCCGCTCGCCGGTTCGCACAGGTAGCGGGTGTGCAGCAGGAACTGGTACGAGGCTTCGTCGATCAGATCTTTGCGCTTAAGCACCACACCTGCGGTGCCGAGGAACAGGCAGGTCATAAACAGCGTATCGTCCCACAGATGACCGGTGTTCGGCTGCTCTTTCACCACGTGCTGGAAGCCGCCCTCTTCGGTTTTCGGCAGAGTACGCAACAGCGCGTCGGCCCAGTCGTTCACCACCTTCAGCAGATCGTCTCGCCCGCTGTGCCCGGCCACCAGCGCGAGGGTGATCATCGGCGCGGTGGTGTTGATCTGGATTTCCGGCAGCCCTTTTGCCAGCTGATCTTCATACCAGGTGAGGATCGACTGTTGGAGGCGGGCATCATTCTGCTGGCGAGCATACTGCCAGAAGCCGTACAGGCCGACGCCCACTTCCCATTCCCACTCTTCGAAGTGGATGGCAAAGCCTTCACCGCCGCTGGTGCCGACTTCACCCATATTTTTCAGGCGGCAGAAGCCCTGAACCACCTGCTCCAGCAGGCCGTTTAATGCTGCGTTGTTCATTGCGCGTCTCCTGACAGCGTGACCTGAATTTCATTGCCCACCAGCGTCGGGAACGCGGCGGCCTTGCCGTTGTGTTGGCAGTTACCCTGTTCGTCGAGCTGCATCAGCGTGTGCTGGCTATCCATCACCCGCGCGACATCGCCTTGATGTTCAATGCGCAGCGCCTGAACGCGCTGGCAGAAGGCGCTAAAATCACCCTCGCCCACCTCCAGCCACCACGCCACGCGGCGGCCTTCGGCACGCACCTCATCGCCGTTGACGGTGAGCGGCTGCGAGCACAGCACGGCGACAAAGGCGTTACCCGCCCGCACGGCAAAGCCCTGCGCCAGCGGAAGCACTTCCTCAAAAGCTTCGGCATGAAGATGCAAGTGCGTCCAGCCGAGTGCGTCGCGCGCGTCCAGTTGCCACAGCAGCATCGCCTGATTCTCCACCTGCATCACGCGCGGCAGTACGCCGTTGCCCGCCCAGAAGGAGGGACGCGCTTCGCTGCCCGGCGCAACGTCGCCCGGATGGTTTACCCACAATCGGGCATCGGGACACGCGGCAAACTGCACATCCACCAAATGCTGCTGATGCCCGCGCTCGCCGCTGTGGTGATCCACGCAGCTCGAGAGGCTTACCGCTGGCTGTTTCCACGCCACAATGTTGCCGCCGCCGCACTGGTAGTGGGCGCTGAGCGTACCGTGAGTTAAACGCGCGTTGCGTGCCGATTCCAACGGCGGCACGTAGTCGCTCAGGCAGAAAAACGGCAGCGAGGCGCACTTGCGGTTGACGTGCCCGCCGCCCCAGGCCACGTGGCCGAAGGCGGAAAGCTCGGTCATCTGGCCTGCCAGTAGCTCTTTCTCATACACCCGGCCCATGGTGCCCGCAGCAATGCCGGACTGGTAGTGCAGCGCGCTGGTCTGCATCAGACGGTCGATCAAATGGCGCGCGCGCTGACGCAGCGCGGCATCGTCGGCCAGTTGGTAGAGCGCGAACAGGCCGATGTGGTCCACCGGGTAGTAAGGCGCGGAGTTCCACTCGACAAAGCCCTGCTGCTCGACGGCATCGAACCAGGCGTTCAGGCGCTGGGCGGCCAACGCCTGTTGTTCGCGGCCCGTGCGGCCAGAGGCAATAAAGCGTTCCTCCGGGAACATCTGTCCGGCGAGGTACTGCGCGGTATGGAAGCAGAGCGCATGGTTTTCGCTCCAGTACCACATTACGTCGTTGCCCAGTTCGTCGTACCAATAGCGATAGCCGACAATCGCGGAGCGTACGCGTTTCCACAGCACCGCCGGGAAGTGTTCGCCGTGGAAGTCATGCCAGATCCACAGCAGCGGCACCATCGAGAAATCCGAACAGTCCTGGCGAGCGCTGATGCGTTGCAGGGTGCGAATCAGCAGTTCCTGCGCCAGAGGGCCGGTATCGCCCACGTGCAGCATGGCGAGCAAACGCCCGGTACGCGGCACACCGTGCTCGGCGATGTAGCTCAGGGCCACGCGTTTGCGGGTCTCCAGCACGCCTTCACCGCCGGGCAACGCCTCTTGGGGCAGCACGGTCACGCTAAGCGCGCGGCTCATGGTGACCTCCCCCAGCGAGGCGGTCAGCGTCAGGCGGTAGTGGCCCATGTCGATAGAGGCGGGAAGCGGAAGCGTTAGCTCGCCGTTGCCGGTGGTGACCAGGCCGAAATCCAGCGGGATCGTTGGAATGCAGTCGTTGCCGAGGCTGTGCACCGCGCCGCGCAGCGTCAGGGTCAGATTCGCCGGGCAGGTCAGCGCCAGACGCTGGTTGCGCACGGTGATGGTGGCGGGCAGCGCGTCCATAAACTGCGCCAGCGTTTCCACATACGCCGTATCCATCGTTGGTAACCCCGCCTCAAGCGGGTGCTCACCAAGATAGATCATGCGGAAGGCAAAAATGGCGTCGCGCTCAAACAGCTCGTCGAGGTGAATAAGCAGCGCGTTCTCCCCCTGCTGGAGAGGAATCTCAACGGCCTGCGTTTGCAGCGTATTGCGGGTAAACGGCGTGAAGCAGACAACCTGCTCGTTGCCGCTCCAGATACGCGCGCCGCCGCAGGTGGCAATCTCGAAAGGATAGCGATCCGTTTGCGGCGCATGCAGGGTGACGCGCAGCCAGCGCTGGCTGTGGGTGGCGACCGTCTGCACGCCGGAAAAAGTGACGGTATCGCTGCGTCCGGTCCAGCTGACTTCAGCCGCCGGTAACGCCTTCTCCAGCGACACGGCGCGCTGCGCAAAGTCTCGGCGGAAGATGCGTCGACAAAATGACTCCGCCGCCGGGCCTTTGCCGTTGGCGAACCGGTAGTCCATCGGCTCATCGACCGCTTCGCCCGTGAAAAACTCCGCAAACCGCTCATTGTGCGGCAGTGACACCGTAAAACGCGTCAGCGCTTTGCCCGCAACCAGCCTCATCATGCTTTCCTCAATAACCGCTAAGTAATTGCGCACTATTTTCTGGAAATGAAAAACCGCAGGCTATGCGGATAAGGACGGGGTTTTGCGGAACTGCCCGGTCATTCACAATCCTGACCGGACTCGGGGATAAAACGTGATGGATATCACATGATGATAGCTATCTGCCCATGATGAACCGGGGAAATTCACGTTTCCCCGCCACAGCGGTCAACGGCATGGTGATCGCCATCACACTTTACCCTTTCAACTGCGTCAGCTCGTGGCTCAGGCTGTCGGCCAGCATGCGCACGCGGGTTGGGTCGAACATCACGTGCAGCCCCGGCGACGCGTCGGTGTGCTGGGCGCAGAAGCTGTCCATTTCCGCCGCGCAGCGGTACAGCTCCTGAATATTAACCTGGCAAATCTCGCGCATGCTCCAGCTGTTTTCCACCAGCCGCGCAAAGTGGAGGGTGAAGAAGGCTTTCTGGGCGTGGCGGAACAGCAGGCAGTAGAGGTCGAAGCCCTGCCACTCCTCCTGCCAGCGTTTTTGCAGTGAATACGGGAACGCCGCGCGTTCGGCAAAGGCCAGCGCCTGTTCGCGCAGCGTGACCGCCGCCTGCCAGGCACCGTCTTTCTCTTCGGCAATCAGCGACAGGTTGCGCCCGGAGGTCTCCACGTCGCTGGCGCTGAAGAAAATGTCGCGCTCGGAACCCGGCAGCCAGTGGTTGCGGTTGAGCTGGCCGTACAGGCTCCACACCGCCTGACCGTAGCTTGCCGGTACCTGGCTGTGGCGGTGGAAGACGTGATCGCGCACGTAGATGGCCTGATACAGCACCTGCCCGGCCTGCGCCATCAGTGACTGAAATTCCTCGAACGTCGCCTCATCGGGCCGCCAGCCGTAGCATTCATCCAGCCAGTGGGTCAGCATTAGCGCGCGGGTCAGATGTTCATTTTCCCGCGAGAGGATCTGGCTACAGGCCACCAGATTGCACTCGCTCAACGTGCCGATCACCCAGTGGTTGTCGACCCCTTCCCAGCTGGTTTTGCATACCGCGCCGTTAATGCTGCTGTTGCCACGGCACCACAGCAGACGCCCCTGTAGCTCGTCGATGCGCGGGAACGGAAACACGCCCCAGCCCACCTCTTCGCCTACCAGATCGAGCTCCACCCAGACGTCGCGATTTTCCACGTCGAGCAGCGCCGGGTTATTGGGAAACGTCGGCCAGAAGCGTTCCGGCGTGAGTTTTATCGACACCGACACGCATTCCGGCAGGGTGCGAACCGCCTCCATCACGTTGGCGATGTCGTGGTTACCCGCCGGGAAGGCGCGCAGCACCAGATGTTTGTTCTCGCGCATCATCGCCCGCGCCATGGCGCTAAAGCACTGGGTATAGCGCGACAGGCTGCGCGGGTCGATGTGCGGCGAAGGGTCGTCCTGCCCGGTCAATTCCCAGTTGGGACGAGAAACCGGCAGCAGGCCGTCGGTATTAGAGAGCGCCACCAGCAGCCCGCTCATGGCGGGAATTTGCTGGCACAGCAGCATGAGTTTATCCGCCAGATACTGACACCAGAATTCCACATCAAAGCGGATGCTGCCGTCTTTATCAATCAGCTGCGGGTGCGCCGCCAGCAGGTCGGCGGGGAAGCTGAGCTCTTTAGCCTGGAGGTAAAAACGCAGCCCTTGCTTGTGGCAGTAACCGGCAAGACGGTTGAGATAGACACAGCGGGCGCGCTGCTGGCTGGAGAGACGATCGTTGTACTGGTGCGGCGTGTAGCCCTTCGGCGAGACCAGCTTGTCGAACAGGTCGACCTGGCCGACAATCACGGTATTAAAATCATGGCGGGCCGCCCACTGCACCAGCTCGCAGGCTTTCTCCCAGTTCCAGAACTCTTGATTATTCAGTTCCAGCGCACGCGTTTTCCACATCGTCTTCTCCCTCACGCCACCTCGGCGAGCGGCTATTGTTAGCACAAATGGGGGAGAAGATTCAGCGTCCTGAAGTGCGCTACTTCACAATAAAGCGCGTTGGGGCGAAACAGTTGAGCAGGCGGTGCAGGATAAACACCATCGTCAGGGTCGCCAGCAGCGAGATGGTCACCGAAGTGGCGCGATACACATCGCTGAACACCAGGTCACCGTCCGGCTGGAGGTTCTGACCAAACATAATGCCGATGGTGGTGATACTGGCGAAACCGACGCCCGCCCCCACTTTCTCCATCACGTGCAGCCGCGCGCTGAACGCCAGCCCTAAGCCGATAAGCGGCATCATCAACAGCATATGGCTACTGTGATCGTAGAGGATCAGCTGTATCACCAGAATGTACAGGCAGGCCAGCACCACGCCCGCCACGCGCCAGATGGAGCTGATCACCGCGCCGCGATAGTGCATTGGGAAGAGGATCAAAATCCCGGCCATCAGCGCCGACAGCGAGTCGCTCAGGTCGCTTACCTGGAAGATGACAAAGATAATCGTCGCCACCGTGCCCGAGAGCAGCGATTCGTGGCGTACCCGCGCCGCGTCTTTTTCAATCAGCGGCGGCGGCTTACGCGGTTCGACATCCGGGATCAGGTAATGCATCAGCGCGCTCAATACCACCGCCATCACGCTGGCCTCAATATTGGAAAACAGCAGCGTGTGCCAGTTGGCGGTAGGGTAGCTCATAAAGTTGAGCATCACGCTCTGGCAGACCACGCCCATCGAGCCAAACAGGAACAGCGGCCCCTGGCTCATAAAACGAAAACGCACCACGTACAGCGCAAACACTACCGCCGTCATAATCACTGGCCATTGGCTGAGATAGCCGATGATCAGTACCATTTCGAGGCAGTTCAACGACGCACTGAAGATAAACTGCTTGGCGACGTGGCGGTTAAATACCGGTACTAAAGACATTAACAGCAGCGGGTAAACGACGAAGAACACGCCGTAGTGAGTATCGTAAAACGTCGAGATACTCAGCGCCACCATACCGGCAAAGGCAATGCGCAAGGTCTGACGGAAATCATTCGCCGTGTAGACGATGTTGCCGTGAGGGGTAAAGACCTGCGCGAGGGTTTTAATAGACATAGTGCAGCCAGCTAATCAGGTGAATTTGCAGCCCTGAGAAGAAGCGGGCAAAGCCGCTCTCGCTGTTATACAGCTGCACCGTGGCGCGCGCGCCGGTTGGCAGGGTTTTATCCAGCGGTTCGTTCAGCGCCACGTGAATGCGCATACGCTGTGCGTCACGCACCCAGCGGGTGGACTGCTCCGGCTGCGACAGTTCGCCGTTGACCGCTTCCTGGCCGGCGAGGATCCCCGCATCGCTGCTGGTCACCTTCGCGTCAAACACCTGACCCGGCAGCGCATCAAACACCACCGCCGCATCGGTACCCTGTTTGGTATGGCGCAGGCTCTTTTCACGGAAATCGGCCACGATATCGGTTTTCTGATTCACCACCGCCATCACCGCGCTACCCGCCGAGGCATACAGGCCGGGGCTAAGCTGGAGGTTACTGACGGTGCCGTCCGCTTCGGCGCGGATTTTGGTCCAGTCGAGGTTGAGCTGCGCTTCCCGCAGCGCCGTCTGGTACTGCTGAAGGGTGACGTTGCGATTATCATCACGCTCGCCGCGCTGAATTTGCAGGTTGTGGATAGACGCATGCAGCGCGCTGACCGACTGCTCGCTGGTTTGCCAGGTGGTGCGGACTTTATCGAGATCCGACTGCGAGACGTTCTGCATACGGCTCAGGCTCTGGTAGCGATCGTAGGTCACGCGGTCGTTGCGGGCCGTGAGCTGCGCGGTCTTGAGGTTCGCCTGTGCGGCGGCAATCTGGGCATCAAGCTGCTGATTGCTCAGCTTGGCCTGCGCCAGCGCTAACGCAGCGGAATCGACCTTATTCTGGAACGGGGTTGGGTCCAGTTCATACAGCAGATCGCCCTTTTTCACCGTGCTGTTGTTGTGCACGTAGACCTGCGAAACGTAGCCGGAGACGCGCGAAGAGATAGGCGTCACGACGCGCATCACCGTGGAGTCCGGCGTTAGCGGGATCCAGATATCAGCAACGATAAAATAGAGAAACATTAGCAGGAAAGAGGCAATACTGACCCTTACCCAGCGGGCAAACTTCTGTTCTGGCGTCATCATGGTGTTTAGTCGGTTTTATTATTTTCTTCGCGGATATTCCGCAGATTGCAGGCTATTTGATTCAGGGTGTCGCTAAACTTCGCGATGTCGTCGGCGGGAATGCCGTTGGCGACGCGCGTCTGGAAGGCTTCAATCACCTGATTTAGCGTCTGGAGCACAGCCCGACCTTCGTCGGTGAGCGTCAGCAGGCGAATGCGTTTGTCGTACGGTGAGACGGTGCGCTGCAGGTAGCCCTGCTGTTCCAGTAACGTGAGCGTGCGCATCAGCGGCGGCATTTCAATACCCTGCGTCTGTGCAAGCTCACTGACCGAAACGTTGTCACCCAACTGATGAAGCTGCATTAGTACCGTCCAGCTAGACTGGGTCAAGCCGGTATCGGTAATCGCGTGATCGATGATTGAACGCCACTGGCGTACCACCATCGCCATGCGCATACCCATTGGGCGGCGGGCAAACAGCTCATCTTCGGTCATCACACTCTCCGGTTATTTCGTATCACTACGATAATACTTACCATGATAAGTATCAAGGAACAGAGAGGCTAAACCGCATGGATTGTAAAACGGGGCTATCTGGCCGCCATGTACTCCACGTCCATGGAAGTACAGTTAACAAAGCCAATACGCGCCAGCGAGGTGATGGGGCCACGCGCGGTGAAAGGAACCCGGTACTCTTCATCTTCGATAGTCACCTCGCCGAAGCGAAGTTCGGGGGTCATGGTGCCGAGCTGACTTTTTTCCTGATACCAGCGCGGGAAGCGGCCGCGTAAATAGTCCTCTTTCACCCGCAGCAGCGCTTTACGGGAAAAATCCGGACGACAGGCCGATGTCGTATCGTGGAAGGTTTCATGGACAACGCATATCGTCGAAATGCCCGCAGTCAGCAGGCCACAAAATAGTGCAGTCACTAATAATGTCTTTTTCATGCTGAAGGTAGGTTATGTTGAGTTAATGTATTATCACATCGGGGTATTCTAGAAACATCAGGGGGTATGTAAACCCGCCCGTTGGTATTGTTGCGTAAATATCGAATAAATAACTCAGTAAAAAAGATGAGTTACCATAATATATGCATACTGATTGTCGATAATCTCCTTTAATTGTTTTATGCCGCCTCTATTATTAATAATCCTATTTATTTTTACACCATCAAAATAATGAAGTCTAATATTACTAAAAGACAATTTTTATATATTTCTGTGTACCCTTATTCAGAAATAACGCCGTTTTATGGTGAAGGGGTAGACAGCGCAGGCGGTTTGGTGGCAGGATAAAAAGATGAACACAAACGTGACCGTTACCCGCTTCAACCGTTGGTGGCTGCCTTC
Organism: Kluyvera chengduensis; assembly: GCF_044197065.1. NCBI lineage: Bacteria > Pseudomonadati > Pseudomonadota > Gammaproteobacteria > Enterobacterales > Enterobacteriaceae > Kluyvera > Kluyvera chengduensis. The sequence continues at coordinate 6,538 of NZ_JBIQOI010000006.1, read as the reverse complement.
ATAACAGGCGGCTCGGGTTACGTTATCTTTTTTCAAAGCCGCCGAAAGGCGGCTTTGTTGTTTCTCAGTCTCGTCTTTCGGCTTTATATCTCATAAGGAACGACTGATGAACACCACCCATACTATCCTGACCGGCGACCGTCCAACCGGCCAACTGCATCTCGGCCACTACGTCGGCTCACTGCGCCAGCGCGTGCAACTACAGCATGAACATCAGCAGTTTATTCTGATTGCCGACCTGCAGGGGTTGACCGACAACGGCAGCAATCCGCAAAAAATCAGTCACCATATTCTGGAAGTGATGGCCGACTATCTGGCGGTGGGCATTGACCCGAGCCGCACCACCATCTGCCTGCAATCCGCCCTGCCCGCGCTGGCGGAGTTGACCGCGCTGTATATGAATATCGTCACCGTGGCGCGCGTAGAGCGTAACCCGACGGTGAAAAACGAGATTGCGCAGAAAGGTTTCTCCCGCTCGCTGCCGGTCGGCTTTATGGCCTATCCGATTAGCCAGGCCGCCGACATTACCGCCTTTAACGCCGATCTCGTGCCGGTGGGCGACGATCAGCTGCCGATGATCGAGCAAACCAACGAGATCGTACACAAGATGAATAGCCTGACCACCGAGCCGGTGCTGCGCCACTGCAAAGCGCTGCTGAGCGACGTCAGCCGTCTGCCGGGCATTGATGGCGGCGCGAAGATGTCGAAATCGCTCGGCAATACGCTGACCCTGAGCGCCAGCGAGTCAGAGATCCATCAGGCGGTGAGCGCCATGTACACCGACCCCAACCACCTGCGCGTAGCCGACCCAGGGCAAGTCGACGGCAACGTGGTCTTCACCTATCTCGATGCATTCCATCCCGATAAAGCGCTGGTCGCAGACATGAAGGCGCACTACCAGCAGGGCGGACTGGGAGACCGACAGTGCAAAAACGTGCTGGAAGCGTGCTTACAGGAACTGCTGGCTCCTATCCGTGAACGCCGTGCGACCGTGATTCAGGATAAAGGCATGCTGCTGGAACTGCTGCGCCAGGGCAGCGAACGGGCGCACGAGGTCACTCAGCAGACGCTGCACGCGGTTAAACGCGGGCTTGGGCTGCCGGTGCTATTCTGAACGCGATGAGGGCTCAGGCGTTGCCGAGCTCTCATCCACTTTGATTAATTGTGTTAATGCTTCCGCAAACCCATGTTAACGGCATGGACATACTGAATGCCGGTGTTAGTATGACATTGACAGTAGCTATATTTATGCGTGTTTCATTTACGGCCAGGATTGCTGACGATGACCACATGAGTAGCACTCTTCACAGCATCCTTTCCTTTCTTTCAAGACGAAACGCGCGCACTCAGCAACAGGGAACAGAGCGGGTAGCGTATGGACAAATTCAAGCAGCATTGGGCCTGGTATATCGTCGGTATCGCGGTGGTGATTGCCGCCGTGGCGTGGTGGATGCTTCGTCCGCCGGGGTTACCAGCAGGGTTCGCCAGCAGCAACGGCAGAATTGAAGCCACGGAAGTGGACATTGCCACCAAGACCGCCGGACGTATCGAATCAATCATCGTCAAAGAGGGGCAGTTTGTCCGTCAGGGTGAGGTGCTGGCCCGCATGGACACGCGGGTGCTGAACGAGCAGCGCCTGGAAGCAGCCGCACAGATTAAAGAGGCGCAGAGCGCCGTCGCCGCCGCCAAAGCTCTGTTGGATCAGCGTCAGAGTGAAATGCGCGCCAGCGAAGCCATCGTCAAACAGCGCCAGGCAGAGCTGGACTCTACTTCCAAACGTCACGCCCGTTCCAGCACGCTGTCGCAGCGCGGCGCCGTCTCCGCCCAGCAGCTCGACGATGACCGTGCCGCCGCCGAAAGTGGCAGGGCGGCACTCGAGTCCGCCCGCGCGCAGGTTTCTGCTGCCCGCGCCGCCATTGAAGCCGCCCGTACCAGCATCATCCAGGCGCAAACCCGCGTCGAAGCTGCCCAGGCCACCGAACGCCGTATCATGGCCGATATCGACGATAGCGAACTGAAAGCCCCACGCGATGGACGCATCCAGTACCGCGTAGCCGAGCCGGGCGAAGTGCTGGCCGCCGGGGGGCGCGTGCTGAATATGGTCGACCTAGCCGACGTCTACATGACCTTCTTCCTGCCCACCGAGCAGGCCGGACTGCTCGCCATCGGCAGCGAGGTGCGCATCATCCTCGATGCCGCGCCGGATCTGGTGATCCCCGCCAATATCAGCTTTGTGGCAAGCGTTGCTCAGTTCACACCGAAAACTGTCGAAACCAGCGATGAGCGGCTTAAGCTGATGTTCCGCGTCAAAGCGCGCATTCCGCCAGAGCTGCTGGCCGAGCACCTTGAGTATGTGAAAACCGGCCTGCCGGGGATGGCCTACGTACGGCTGGATAACCAACAGCCGTGGCCTGCCGCGTTGATGGTGAGGTTGCCGCAATGAAACAGGATATCCACCCCGCCGTCGCCCGGCTGGAGCACGTCGGCCAGCATTTTGGCGCGACCGTCGCGCTGCACGATATCACGCTGACCATCCCTTCCCGCCGTATGGTGGGACTCATTGGCCCGGATGGGGTGGGCAAATCGAGCCTGCTGTCTCTGATTGCCGGTGCGCGAGTGATTGAGCAAGGCAACGTGATGGTGCTCGGCGGCGACATGCGCGATGCCCGGCACCGCCGCGATGTCTGCCCAAAAATCGCCTGGATGCCGCAGGGGCTGGGCAAAAACCTCTATCACACTCTGTCGGTCTACGAGAACGTCGACTTCTTCGCGCGGCTGTTTGGTCACGATAAAAGCGAGCGCGAAGCGCGCATTGACGAACTGCTGCAAAGCACCGGGCTGGCACCGTTCCGCGACCGCCCGGCGGGAAAACTCTCCGGCGGGATGAAGCAAAAGCTTGGCCTGTGCTGTGCGCTGATCCACGATCCGCAGTTACTGATCCTTGATGAACCCACCACCGGCGTGGACCCGCTTTCTCGTTCGCAGTTCTGGGCGCTTATCGACAGCATCCGCGAACGCCAGCCGGAGATGAGCGTGCTGGTCGCCACCGCCTATATGGAAGAAGCAGAGCGCTTCGACTGGCTGGTTGCCATGAACGCCGGGGAAGTGCTGGCCACCGGCAGCGCGGAACAACTGCGTACCCACACCAACAGCCAGACGCTGGAACAGGCGTTTATTGCCCTGCTGCCGGAGGCGCAGCGCAAGGCACACCAGCAGGTTGTCATCCCACCGCGCGATACCCGCGAAGAAGAAATCGCCATTGAAGCGCGGGGGCTGACCATGCGCTTTGGCAACTTTGTCGCGGTGGATCACGTGAACTTTCGTATCGCCCGCGGCGAGATTTTCGGCTTTCTCGGCTCCAACGGCTGCGGTAAGTCCACCACCATGAAGATGCTGACCGGGCTGCTGCCCGCCAGTGAAGGGGAAGCCTGGCTGTTTGGTCAGCCGGTCGATCCAAAAGATATCGAGACTCGTCGCCGGGTGGGCTATATGTCGCAGGCCTTTTCGCTCTACAGCGAGCTGAGCGTACGGCAGAACCTGGAGCTGCACGCGAAGTTGTTCCATATCCCGGATGACGAAATTCCCGCACGGGTTGCCGAAATGAGCCAGCGTTTTATGCTCGCCGAAGTGGAGAACGCCCTGCCCGCCGCGCTGCCGCTCGGTATTCGCCAGCGTCTGTCGCTGGCGGTGGCGGTTATTCATCGCCCGGAGATGCTGATCCTCGACGAACCGACCTCCGGCGTGGACCCGGTGGCCCGCGATATGTTCTGGCAGCTGATGGTCGACCTGGCGCGCCAGGATAAGGTCACCATCTTTATCTCCACCCACTTTATGAACGAGGCCGAGCGCTGCGACCGTATTTCGCTGATGCACGCGGGCAAAGTGCTGGCGAGCGATACGCCGCAGACACTGGTCGAAAAACGCGGCGCGGCCACGCTGGAAGAGGCATTTATTGCCTACTTACAGGAGGCTTCCGACCCCGTTCCGGTTGCGGAAATGGTGGATGTTCCCGTTAAACCCGAGAGCGAACCGCCGCGTCAGGCCTTTAGTCTGCGTCGCCTGTTCAGCTACAGCCGCCGTGAAGCGCTGGAACTGCGCCGCGATCCGGTGCGATCGACGCTGGCGCTGCTGGGAACGGTGATCCTGATGTTTATCATGGGCTATGGGATCAGCATGGACGTAGAGGATCTGCGCTTTGCGGTGCTCGACCGCGACCAAACGGTCAGCAGCCAGGGCTGGTCGCAGAACATTGCCGGCTCGCGCTATTTTATCGAGCAGCCGCCGCTGCACAGCTACGATGAACTGGACCGCCGAATGCGCGATGGCGAACTGGCGGTCGCTATCGAAATTCCGCCAAACTTTGGTCGCGATATTGCCCGCGGTACGCCGGTAAAGATAGGCGTATGGGTTGACGGCGCGATGCCAAACCGCGCAGAAACGGTACGCGGCTACGTGCAGGCGATGCACCTTTCGTGGTTACAGGAGATGGCCGGACGGCAGCCTTCCGCCAATCGCGATACCTCATTGATTTCTATCGAGACACGCTATCGCTATAACCCGGATGTGAAGAGCCTTCCGGCGATCGTTCCAGCGGTGATCCCGCTGCTGCTGATGATGATCCCGGCGATGCTCAGCGCGCTGAGCGTGGTACGGGAGAAAGAGCTGGGTTCGATCATCAACCTGTACGTGACGCCCACCACCCGCACCGAGTTTTTACTCGGTAAGCAGATGCCTTACATCGTGCTCGGGATGTTCAACTTCTTGCTGCTCTGCGCGCTATCGGTGTTCGTTTTTGGCGTGCAGCATAAGGGGAGTTTCCTGACGCTGACGCTGGCGGCGCTGCTGTATGTCACCATCGCCACCGGGCTGGGGCTGTTGATCTCCACCTTTATGAAGAGCCAGATTGCGGCCATCTTCGGGACGGCGATCATTACGCTGATTCCGGCCACCCAGTTCTCCGGGATGATCGATCCGGTCGCGTCGCTTGAAGGGCCAGGCCGCTGGATTGGCCAGATTTACCCGACCAGCCACTTTCTGACCATCGCCCGCGGCACCTTCTCTAAAGCGCTGGGGCTAGGTGACCTGTGGGCCTCGTTCATTCCGCTCCTGATTGCCGTGCCGCTGGTGCTGGGATTAAGCGTGTGGCTGCTGAAAAAACAGGAGGGATGATGCGCGGATTACGCAATATTTATAACCTCGGCGTGAAGGAATTGCGCAGCCTGTTAGGCGATAAGGCGATGCTGACGCTGATTGTGTTCGCCTTTACCGTTTCGGTCTACTCTTCGGCAACGGTGATGCCGGGCTCGCTGCATCTGGCGCCGATTGCTATCGCCGATATGGATAAATCGCAGCTTTCGTCGCGGATTATCAACGGCTTCTATCGGCCGTGGTTCCTTGAACCCGAGCTGATTACCGCCGACGAGATGGACGCAGGGCTGGATGCCGGGCGCTATACCTTCGCCATCAATATTCCACCTAATTTTCAACGGGATGTACTGGCAGGAAGGCAGCCGGATTTGCAGGTTAACGTCGATGCCACCCGCATGAGCCAGGCATTTACCGGCAATAGTTATATCCAGAACATCATCACCGGGGAGGTGAACAGCTTCGTGGCGCGGTATCGGGATAACAGTGCGCTGCCGGTGGAGCTGGCAGTGAGGATGCGCTTTAACCCGAATCTTGAGCAGGCACGTTTTGGCGCAGTGATGGCGATCATCAATAACATTACGATGCTGGCGATCGTGCTCACCGGATCGGCATTGATCCGAGAGCGAGAGCACGGCACGGTTGAGCACCTGCTGGTGATGCCGGTGACGCCGTTTGAGATTATGCTCGCCAAGGTCTGGTCGATGGGACTGGTGGTTCTGGTGGTGTCGGGGCTGTCGTTGATGCTGATGGTGCAGGGGATCCTGCAAGTGCCAATAGAAGGATCGGTGCCACTGTTTATGCTGGGGGTTGCGCTAAGTCTGTTTGCGACCACGTCGATCGGCATTTTTATGGGGACGATTGCCCGGTCAATGCCACAACTGGGGTTGTTGATGATCCTCGTATTGCTGCCGCTGCAGATGTTGTCCGGCGGTTCGACGCCGAGAGAGAGTATGCCACAGCTGGTGCAGGACATTATGCTCACCATGCCTACGACGCATTTCGTGAGCCTGGCGCAGGCTATTCTTTATCGCGGTGCGGATTTTGCTATCGTTTGGCCGCAGTTTTTAACGCTGCTGGCGATTGGCGGAGCATTCTTTGGGATTGCGCTGGTACGTTTTCGTAAGACGATTGGGGAAATGGCATAAGATTTGTAGGCCGGATAAGGCGTTTTCGCCGCCATCCGGCAGTGTGCACCATCCCGGAGTCGGCTGAACGCCTCGTCCGGGCGACCAGCGCCGTCTGTAGCCCGGGCGAACGTAGTGACCCCGGGAACATCACCGTACTTTCATTTGGTACAGACGCAAAAAAGCCCATCCGTCAGGATGGGCTTCTTCACTAATTGATGCCTGGCAGTTCCCTACTCTCGCATGGGGAGACCCCACACTACCAT
>NZ_JBIQOI010000005.1:0-295298 GCF_044197065.1 Kluyvera chengduensis | reverse complement strand
ATCGCGGCAAACCGCGGCTACCCGCTGAAGATGCGGATGGACAACGGGCCAGAGCTGGTCTCACTGGCGCTGGCACAATGGGCCGAAGAACATGGCGTGCAGCTCGAATTTATCAAACCGGGTAAGCCGACGCAAAATGCGTTTATCGAACGGTTTAACCGGACGTACCGGACAGAAATCCTGGATTTTTACCTGTTCAGAACACTGAATGAGGCACGGGAAATCACCGGACGCTGGCTGATGGAATATAACAACGAGCGCCCTCATGAATCCCTGAACAACCTGACGCCGGAAGAGTACCGGCTGATGGCTGAAAAACCGGAACTCTCAAAAAGTGCGTGGAACTAAAACGGGTGTGCTTACAAGAGCAAAAACCAAACATCACCAGTCCCCCCCTCCAACAAAGCTAAACTTACGCCCCCATCAATTTCGCAAACCAGAACTTACACACCCCATTACGTACATTCCACGGCTTAGCCGGTTTATCTTTATACTGTTCATAAATTTTATCTAAGTCGTCGCTACCCGATAACTTCAGATCCAGCGGCACTTCCACTACGCCCTGGTAAGGTATGGCAACATAGTGCTTCCCAGCCTCGGGAATAAACGCGGTTTGGGTAACGATTTGGCGGCCGCTTGAGTTATCCATTACATAAAGCGTCCAGTACTGATTGGGACGGATTCGGCTTTCATAAAAACGGTAAACTTTACCGGCCATCAGGTTATTGCTGATATAAATAAGCTCTTGATCTTTATAGCAATCATCTTCTTTAGCAAAGCGCTGAAAATAAACCAATCCTTGGTGCCTGTCATTAAGCTGAGTGTAAACCACTGCCGCATCCTGACCGGTGTACGGATCGTAACGTTTTGTCCCTAAAGGCCCCGGAGCGCATGCCGATGCCAGTAATGCCAGACCAACAACTATCCCAGAATATAAGTGACGCACCATAACCTCGTGAATGTTATATTTTTAAATTCGCCATTTAGCATATCCACAACGAAAAATGTTGCCTAATCATTTGTCACGTTAGCTCCAAATAATAGGGGGTTAAATAGCGCAGGTTCAGGAGGTGCTCAAGCAAGGAAGGACAGCAGCAGATAACCTCGGAAACGGGTCCTGGATACCTGCTAACTGTAAAGCAAAGCGCAGAAGGGAATGACTGTACTACCAACCGCAGACGTTAGTCTCTTCGTCTGACTCATACCCGCGAACGATGTTCACCAGGTCTTTGACCGCATCGGCGGCGGTGGCCGGGTCCTGAAGTTCGCTCAACTGGGCAAACTCTTTATCCACTGACACTCCGTTATTATTGTTGGTGACGGTCAACAAAAAGCCTTTGCCCTGCGCGTTATCAGAAGAAAGTGGAGAAATAAGCTCAGCAACGGCCTGTACGGCAATATCGGGCACATACAGCGCCATCGGTTTCAGATAAACCTTTGCCTGTTTCTCTTTGTTATTAAGATTAATAACCGCTAAGGAATAACCTTTATTTTCACTATTCATAGTGCCCATTTCATCCTTCTATCAAAATCTTAGGATCGACATAGAAATCAACATTAAATACGGTGTCGTCGCTTAATGCTTCAATACAGTGCCATTTCTCAGCCGGGAAAACGCCAAACTGTCCGGCTTCAATCGTCATGGTTTCAACCGGGTCTGGGCTGGTCTCATCGGCATAACCATAGTAGCGGATCGCCCCCTGCATCACCGCCAAACGGGGAAACACGCCCTGTCGCGTACCGGCGTCGAGGTGACGCTTCCAGATAGACGCGGGCGCGGTCTCTTTGGTCCACAGCGGCGTGGTACGGGTATGAACATAATGAGTGGGGATAATGATTCGCTGCATGATTCTGCCTCTCTTTCCACGCCGATACGCGCGGTCTGGAATGGGAAAATATGATGCATATCATATACCCCTTTTAATCACTGAGGGTATTATTTTTTAATCTCATCACACCCTACCCCTATTTATACTCAATAAGGGTTAATTCATTTTAAATATAATCGCTGAGCAGACTTTCTGCCCTGTCAGAATTAATAGGGGAACAATACAGAATTAAACAGATATACCTAAAATGCCCACCGGCTCAGTACCACTGATGTGAATATGGATGGACAAATTTACAGTTCATAATGCTCCCCTATCGCAAATCAACATCATTAACCACCTAATTATTATCAGTATTGTGGTGATCAATATCACATTCGGCTGGCTTCTCTCCCGCATAAATTGACCCAAATCAAAGATGCATTTTGTTTATACCTTCGATGCTGGACGTGTTTTCCTTCATGTGTAAATGTAATTGATAGTAATTATTATTATCATATTCATTTATAGGATTTCCGATGTTGCACTCCATTACCCGAGGGTCCTTTGTGCTCTCCGCGCTGTCGCTGTTTGTCGCCAGCGCGGCGTCAGCCTCTACATCATCCGCCACGCCGAACAAAACTAATAAAGACGAGACGCTCGTCGTCACCGCAAACCGTTCGGAAAGCTCGCTTTGGGAGAGCCCGGCAACTATCCAGGTTATCGACCACCAGACGTTGAAAAACGCCACCAGCACCTCCATTGCCGACGATTTGCAGGATATTCCCGGCGTCGAAGTCACCGATAACGCACTGGCTGGGCGTAAACAAATTCGTATCCGCGGTGAAGCCTCATCCCGCGTGCTGATTTTGATCGACGGCCAGGAAGTCACCTATCAGCGCGCCGGGCAAAACTACGGCGGCGGCCTGCTTATCGACGAGTCATCGCTGGAACGCATTGAAGTAGTGAAAGGCCCTTACTCGGTGCTGTACGGCTCACAGGCCATCGGCGGCGTGGTGAACTTTATCACCAAAAAAGGCGGCGATAAGCCGCTCGCCGGGACGGTGAAAGCGGTCTACAACTCCGCTACGGCGGGCTGGGAAGAGTCAGCGGCGGCATGGGGTAGCATCGGGCAGTTTGACTATCGCATCAACGGCAGCTATTCCGATCAGGGCGATCGCGACACGCCGGATGGCCGTTTGCCAAACACCAATTTCCGCAACAACAGCCAGGGCGTCTGGCTTGGCTATAACCTCGGAAACCAGCATTTCGGGCTGTCGCTGGATCGCTACAAGCTGGCAACGCAGACCTATTTTGAAGACCCAGACGGTGAGTACGATGCGTTTAGCGTCAAAATCCCCAAACTGGAGCGCGAGAAGATTGGTCTGTTCTACGATATCGACGTTGACGGCGACTATCTGAAAAAGATCCATCTCGATGCCTACGAGCAAACCATCGACCGTAAGTTTGAAAATGAAGTAGCGACGACGCAGGCGATCCCCTTACCTATTCGCTCACTGAGCGTACGCAACCAGACCAACACCAACGATAAGCAGTACACCCAGGGGGTTACGCTGCAAAGCAACTTCTCCCTGCCCGCCAACAACAGTCTGGTGGTGGGAACACAGTACAAGCGCGATCGTGTGTCTCAGACCTCTAACGGCTTTACCAGTCAGAAATCCCTGACCGGTATCGTGAATACTGAAACCCAGACCTATTCCTACAACGAATCAGAACAGAGCACGACCTCACTGTTCGCCCAAAATGACTGGCGCTTTGCCGACAACTGGACATGGACATTAGGCGCACGCCAGTATTGGCTATCGTCAAAACTGACGCGCGGCGATAGCTACTCGGTCAGTAAAGGCGTGACCACCGACACCTCGCTGGCTGAGCAATCCGCCCACGATAACGAACTGGTCACCGCCACCAGCCTGCGCTACTCCGGCTTTGACAACGTTGAGCTGCGTGCTGCATTCGCGCAGGGCTACGTCTTCCCGACCCTCACTCAGCTCTTTATGCAGACCTCAGCTGGGGCCGGCACCACTTACGGCAACCCTGACTTGAAGGCTGAACACTCCAATAACTACGAACTGGGCGCACGGTACAACGGCAATCTGTGGATGGTGGATGGCGCGGTCTACTACTCTGAAGCCAAAGACTACATTGCCAGTATCGCCTGTTCCGGCCAGGCACTCTGCAACGGCAATACCACTTCTTCACGCGGCGGCTATTACTACTACGACAATATCGACCGCGCCAAAACCTGGGGCATGGAACTGAGCGCCGAATACAACGGCTGGGCCGTTTCCCCTTACGTCAGCGGCAACCTGATCCGCCGTCAGTACGAAGGCCAGACGCTGAAAACCACCAATACCGGCGAACCGACAATTAACGGTCGCGTCGGGTTGAAGCACACGCTGATGCTAAACGCGGCAAACGTCACCTCCGATATCTATATCCGTGCCGCCTCCAGCGCCAAAGATGACACGGGTAGCAAAGAAGTTCGCACGCCGGGCTGGGCCACGCTGAACCTCGCGGTTAACACCGAATTCGGCGCGAACGACCAGTATCAGGTCAATCTGGCGCTCAACAACCTGACCGATAAACGCTACCGCACGGCGCATGAGTCTATTCCTGCAGCGGGCCTCAACGCGGCAGTCGGCTTTGTATGGAACTTCTGACAATGAAAAAACTGGCTATCGGATTACTGGCGCTGGCCGCCATATTTAGCGCCCAGGCAGCCGAGCGCATCGTGGTCGCAGGAGGTTCGCTTAGCGAGCTGATTTACGCCCTCGGGGCGGGCGAGCGAGTGGTCGGGGTGGATGAAACCACCTCATACCCACCGGAAACCGCGGCGCTGCCGCATATCGGCTACTGGAAGCAGCTCAGCAGTGAAGGCATTTTATCGCTGAAACCTACCCGCTTTATCACCTGGCAGGACGCGGGCCCACAGTTGGTGTTTGACCAGCTACGTTCGCAGCACGTCGCGGTGCTGACGCTACCTCGTGTACCGGCCACCGTCGAACAGATGTACGCCAATATCCGCACGCTTGCCCGCGAGCTTGGCGACGAAGAGCGCGGCGCTGCGCTTGTTAATACGCTGAGTCAGCGGCTGGAAAAAGTGGCGCAGAGCAGCGCCAGCAAACCTGCCCCGGTGAGCGCGCTGTTTATTCTCAGCGCCGGGGGCAGCGCCCCGCAGGTCGCGGGGAAAGGCAGCGTTGCCGATGCCATTATGACCCTCGCCGGTGCCCGCAACGTTGCGCAGCATCCACAGTATCGCAGCTACAGCGCCGAAGCGCTGATTGCCGCTAACCCGGAGGTAATTATTGTCACCTCACAAATGGTCGATGGCGACCTCAATCGCCTGAGCACCATCGCAGGGATCACCCGCACCAACGCGTGGAAAAACCAGCGCATCGTGATGCTCGATCAATCCCTGATCCTCGGCATGGGCCCGCGCGTTGCCGACGCGGTTGAAACGCTGCACCGCCAGTTCTGGCCACACTAAAGGACGTAGAAAGACCGATGATGTTGAATACCCCTACCGACCTGGATTTAACCCCACATTTTGCGCTGGAGGGCGGCCAGCCCTTCAAGGATCGCCGCGCCACCATGCCGTGGCGCGGCGCCGTGCCCATTGCCAAAGAGCAGCTTGAGCACACCTGGCAAGAGGTGCTGAATCACGTCGCGCCGCCGCGTAAGCGCCTGCTGTATCTGCACATTCCGTTTTGCGCTACCCACTGCACCTTCTGCGGTTTCTACCAGAACCGCTTCGAAGAGGACCACTGCGCGCGCTACACCGACGCGCTGCTGCGTGAAATTGAGATGGAGGCCGACAGCGTGCTGCACCAGTCTGCTCCTATTCACGCGGTCTACTTCGGCGGCGGCACGCCGTCGGCGCTCTCGGCCCGCGATCTGGCGCGCATTATTACCGCCCTGCGCGAACGCCTGCCGCTGGCGCCGGACTGTGAAATCACCATTGAAGGGCGAGTGCTGAACTTCGATGACGCGCGGATTGACGCCTGTCTCGATGCCGGAGCCAACCGTTTCTCCATCGGCATTCAGTCGTTTAACAGCAAAATCCGTAAGAAGATGGCCCGCACCTCCGACGGCCCTACCGCCATCGCCTTTATGGAAGGGCTGGTCAAGCGCGACCGCGCCGCGGTGGTCTGTGACCTGTTGTTTGGCCTGCCCGGACAGAACGCCGCGCTGTGGGGTGAAGATCTGGCGATTGCCCGTGATATCGGCCTCGACGGCGTCGACCTCTACGCCCTTAACCTCATTCCCAACACGCCGCTTGGCAAAGCGGTTGAAAACGGTCGCACCAGCGTGCCGCAGCCTGCCGAACGCCGTGACCTCTATCTTCAGGGCTGCGATTTTATGGACCAGGCCGGCTGGCGCTGCATCAGCAACAGCCACTGGGCGCGCACCACCCGAGAGCGCAACCTCTACAATTTACTGATTAAACAGGGCGCAGACTGCCTGGCGCTGGGCTCCGGCGCGGGCGGCTCCGTCAACGGTTATTCATGGATGGTCGAGCGCAATCTCAACGCCTGGCACGAATCCATCGCCGCCGGTAAAAAGCCGCTGATGATGATGATGCGCACCGCCGAGCGCGGCTTCCAGTGGCGGCACCTGCTGCAATCCGGCATAGAAACGGCCCGCGTGCCGCTGGATGCGCTGACGCCGCACGCCGCGAAACTCACCCCGCTGCTGGCCCAATGGCATCGCGCCGGGCTGACGCTGGACGACTCAACCTGCCTGCGTCTGACCAACGAAGGACGCTTCTGGGCGAGCAATATTTTGCAGTCTCTTGATGAACTTATTCAGGCACTTAACGCACCGCGCATTGCGGTTGAAACCCAATAACAGGAGTTAATGATGAGCAACGTATCCCTGCATGATTTTTTAAAAACCGAGCCTGACGGCACGCTGGAAGCCATTGCCAGCCAGTACAACACCACCCTGCTGGAGGTCGTCAAAAACCTGCCATCGCACACGCTGGCCGCGGGCGACAAGTTCGACACCGTCTGGGACACCGTCGCCGAATGGGGCAAGGTCACGACGCTGGTGCATACCGCCGACGTGATTCTGGAATTTACCGGTGAACTGCCGTCCGGCTTCCATCGCCACGGCTACTTCAACCTGCGTGGGAAAAAGGGCATGACCGGCCACATCAAGGCAGAAAACTGCACCCATATCGCCCTCGTAGAGCGCAAATTTATGGCGATGGATACCGCCTCGATTCTGTTCTTTAACGCCGCGGGCAGCGCGATGTTCAAAATCTTCCTTGGCCGTGACGACCACCGCCAGCTATTGAGCGAGCAGGTTGACGCCTTCCGTACGCTCGCTGCCGTACTGAAGGGAGCGTCCTGATGAACCCATGGTTAATTTTTGGCGCGGGCGGTAAAGGCATCGGCGCACTCACCGCCGCGCTGGCGCTGGCAGAAAAACGCCCGGTAGTGGCGCTGGTGCGCAACCCAGAGGCCGCCGCGCGGCTGGAAGCGCTGGGCGCACAGGTTTTCATTGGCGATGCCTGCGACGCTGATATTGTCGCGAAAACCTGTCAGGCCGCCGGTGAAACGGCAACGATTATCTCCACTATGGGCGGCGCGCAGGATTACCTCGCCCACCGCACGGTGATTGATGAAGCAGAAAAAGCCGGTCTTCACCGCATGATTCTGGTGACATCGCTTGGCTGCGGCGATAGCTGGCCGTTCCTCTCCCCGCGCGCCAAAGCGGCGTTTGGCCAGGCCGTACGCGAGAAAAGTCTGGCGGAAAGCTGGCTGCAAACCAGCACGCTGGACTACGCCATTCTGCGCCCTGCCGGGCTGCTCAGCGGCGAAGCGAGCGGTAAGGCGCTGCGCGTGCAGCAACAGGAAGTGCATGGTTTTGTGCAGCGGGCGGACGTCGCCGCGCATATTCAGGCGTTAGCCAGCGCCCCAGCGCTTGACCAGCAGGTTTACAGCCTGGTTGAGCCAGACCTCAAACCGGCATAATCACTCTGCGGCGCGTCCATCGCGCCGCATCGATGTAACGGAGCTTTGCGTGTTCAAGGATTCACTCTCTTCTTTCAGCGTTTTTATCGGCCTGCTGCTGATACTGGCGACTCTCGTGCTGGTCGGCGCCAGCCAGGGAGCGCTAAAAATCACCTTCGCCTCGTTGCAGGATGCGCACTATCGCGATATCTGGCTGAACATTCGCCTGCCGCGCGTGCTGCTGGCGGTGCTGGTTGGCGGCGCGCTGGCTACCGCCGGGGTGATCATGCAGGGGTTGTTCCGTAACCCGATGGCAGACCCGGGTCTGCTCGGCGTCAGCAGCGGCTCGGCGCTGATGGTCGGCGTCGCTATTATCTTCCCGGTTTCGCTCCCCGCCGCTTTCTTGCTGTACGAACAGATGATTTTCGCCGTTGTGGGTAGTCTGGTCGTGTGCGCCGTTATTTTCCTGATTAGCCTGCGCCACCAGCACGGCGGCATGATCCAACTGCTGCTGGCGGGGATCGCCATCAACGCGCTTTGCGGCGCGGCAATCGGCATCCTGAGCTATGTCGGCGACGAGCAGCAGCTGCGTCAGCTCACGCTGTGGATGATGGGTAGTCTGGGGCAGGCGCAGTGGCCAACGCTGCTGGTGGCCGCCTCGTTTGCGCTGCCCGCCATGGTCGCCACCGCCTGGCTTGCTACCACGCTGAACCTGCTGCAGCTTGGCGATGAAGAGGCGCACTACCTCGGCGTCAACGTGAAGCGCAAGCGCCAACTGCTGCTGTTGCTCAGCTCTCTGCTGGTTGGCGCGGCGGTCTCGGTCAGCGGCGTGATTGGTTTTATCGGCCTGGTGATTCCGCATCTTATTCGCATGACCATTGGCGCCGACCACCGCTGGCTGCTGCCCTGCTCAACGCTTGCTGGCGCCTGCCTCTTACTGGTTGCCGACACGCTGGCGCGCACGCTGGTGCAGCCCGCTGAAATGCCGGTGGGCCTGCTCACCAGCCTTATCGGCGGCCCCTATTTTCTTTGGCTGATCCTGCGAACACGGAGAGCGCTATGATTGAAGCCCGGAATCTCACCTACAGCATCAACGGTCGCCGCCTGACCCACAACGTCTCGCTCACGCTACCCGGCGGAGAGATAGTCGCTATTCTGGGGCCAAACGGCGCGGGCAAATCAACGTTGCTGCGCCAGCTCACCGGCTATCTGAAGCCGGACAGCGGCACCTGCTCGATGTTTGGTAAAGCGCTGGATGCATGGCCAACCGAGGCCCTGGCTAAAAGCCGCGCCGTGATGCGCCAGAACCAGGAAATGGCGTTTCCCTTTAGCGTGATGGAGGTTATCCGCATGGGCCGCCATCCGCATCGCAGCAGTAATCCGCGCGATGAGACGGAGCATATTATGGCGCTGTGCGGCTGCCGCGAACTGGCCTCTCGCGACTATCGCCACCTCTCCGGCGGTGAACAGCAGCGGGTACAGCTCGCGCGCCTGCTGGTGCAGCTGTGGGAACCGGAGCCGACGCCAAAGTGGCTGTTCCTCGACGAACCGACCTCAGCGCTGGATATTCACCACCAGCAACAGCTGTTCCGTCTGCTGCGCGAACTGGTGCAGAAACGGCAGTTTAACGTCTGCTGCGTACTGCATGACCTCAACCTTGCCGCGCGCTACGCCGACCACATCGTGCTGTTAGAAAAAGGTCAGGTCGTTGATAACGGCACACCGCAGGACGTGCTGACGGAACCCGCACTACGCAACCTCTATCAAGCCGAAGTCGCCGTCACCCGAACGCACGATGACGCCCCGCTGATCGTACTGGAAAGATGATGATTCACAGGCGGTTTAGCACCCTTGTCAAAACCGCCTGCTGGAACACAATGATTCAATTACAGTTTATTCCTAAAGCCTCATCCAAAAGTCTGTGCCATCCTTTCTATCGCTCACAAACTGATGAGGATTTGTTATGAAAAAAACAACAATTGCACTTTCTGCCCTTCTGCTGGCTTCCCCTGTTTTCGCCGCGACTACACATGCCACCGACGACACGGTTGCCCAGGCACAGGCAAACGCGAACACCGCAAAAGAGAAACTGCATCAGACACAAAACCAGGGCGAAGAGCTTAAGCTGAAGTCTAAGCACGCCGCAGAAGGTAAGAGCGACAGCGTAGGTAGTCAGGTGAGCGAAGGCGCTCAGAAAACCTGGCATAAAACCAAAGAAGGGACCGAAAAAGGGTGGGATGCCACCAAAGAAGGCGCTCAGAAAGGCTGGAATAAAACCAAGGATGCTTCCCAGAAAGGGTGGGACGCCACCAAAGAAGGCGCTCAGAGAGGCTGGGATAAAACCAAAGACGGTGCCGCTGACCTTGAGAAAAAAGTCAGCGAATAACCCCAACTTATCGAGTCAAAAAAAGCCGCTGATGCGGCTTTTTTTTGCGTCGGTGATCCGTCCTGAGTTAGCGATTGCGTAACAGCGTGGGTTTTGCCGCTCTGCTTTTCGGTGCCGTTTCACTCATTCGTAGAAATACGGGCAGAACAAGCAATGCCACCATCATGATCATGACACCCGGGATGGATTGCCCGCCAACGTGTTGGGTTAGCACCTGCGCAAGATAGGGGGTTAATCCCCCAAACAGTGCCGTGGCCGCTGTCGCCCCCAGCGCCAGCCCCATCAAACGCCCATCAATAGAAAATTGTTCCGCCGTCGCTGAGGTTCCTACTGCGCTGACGCCTCCAGCAATACAGGCCAGTACAACGGCACCACACATTGTCAGCAGATAATCCCCCTCAGCCATCAGACGAAACACCATCAGCGGCAGGGCAATACTGCAACATGCCAGGAAAAGCAGTACAGGCTTACGTCCCAGACGATCGGACAGGTAGCCGGTTAATGGCGTCACCAGGATCACGCAAAACGCGGCGACCGTCGACAGTGATAACGCATTCTTTTCAGCATATCCCCCTGTCGATACCAGGAACACGGGGATATAAACAATGCCAATATAATAGGTGACGGAACCTAGCGCTGAAATGGCAAAGGTTCTTCCAATGGCCAACCGATAGCGAGCTATCGTCTGGCCCAGAGTCAGAGGTATGCCTTTGCTCTGATATTGCTCAAATTCCGGCGATTCACGCAAGGTAGTGCGGGCAGCCCACAGCACCGCTGCCAGCACCGCGCCAATCAAAAATGGCACCCGCCACCCCCATTGCTCCAGGCTGGTCGGACTGAGTACATTCGCCATCATCGCGCAAACGCCGACGGCAATTAATCCGCCCACTTCACTGGCGGCGGAGGCCAGAGACGTCATTAGTCCGCGACGTTCCGATGTCGCGCTCTCCAGCAGATAGGCGACCACGCCGGTGTATTCGCCGCCCACCGAAAATGCCATCACGGCACGCAATACCAGAATGCTCATTCCTGCTACGGCCCCAACCTGCTGATACGTTGGCAGCAGCGCGGTCAAAAGCATAGTTCCTGTCATTAATGCCATAGAAATCAGCATCATCTGGCGTCGGCCATATTTGTTGCCAATATGACCGAAGAAAATGGCTCCGAGCGGGCGGAGAAAATAGGAAACGGCGAAACCCGATAACGTGATGATAAGCGACATATCACCGCCGCCAAAAAAGACTCTCGACAACACGGTAGCGAAATAGAGGTACAGCGTAAAATCGTACCATTCAACAATAGTTGATAACGCGGCAATGGCGATTGAGGTTTTGGGGACTCGGATATAAGCGGAATCAGTCATGTGGGATAACCACCACCAGCTTACCGCTGTGCCGCCCGGCCTCCAGCGCGGAGTGTGCCTGCACGATTTCATCCAGCGTGTAAATTCTCGCGATTGGCACGCTAATTTCACCGTCTGCAACGTCATCAATAAACTGCTGTAGCACCAAAGCCGGAAGGTCCGTTGCTTCACCAGAATAAGCGGTTAGCCTGACGCCGCGCGGAAGGTAATCTATAGGGTAGAAATCTTTGACTATCCACTGGTTTGCCAGTATGCCGGTAAAGCAGACGGTGCCATGCACTTTGATGGCTGCCAGTGTATCCGGCAAGGTCGTTGTTCCCACCAGTTCAATGGCGCAATCAATGCCAGAGGGGTATTGCTCGCGAACCTGCGCGGCGACATCACCATCATCAATAAGCACGCGGTCAACGCCGAGACGATATAGCGCATCGGCTTTTTGATTAGGGGTACGTGTGGTGGATAAAACCGTCATACCACGTTGTTTTCCCAGCAGCGCTGCGGCCATACCCACAGAGGAGCTGCCGCCCCTGATCAGCAGCGTCTCTCCTTTTTGGGCATTAAGACCGATATGCAAAGATCCCCAGGCCGTTTGTAGCATCTCAGGTATAGCCCCGAGCGTCGCCCAGTCAAGTGAGCTATCAAATGCAATGACCTGCCCGGCGGGAACGCAGGTGTATTCAGCGTATCCGCCGTTAAACTGACGTCCCATGCCGCCCATCATCGTCACCACCTGCTGGCCTGGAGTGAACTCTTGCCTAGGGCAGGCAACGACGATACCGACCGCTTCAATCCCAGGGACAACGGGGAATACAGCATTCCCGGCCAGGCCAAGGCGCAGATGCAGTTCGGACTGATTCAGACCGAAAGCATAGACTCGTATCAACACCTGGCCCAGCCGCGGCTCAGGTATGGGGATATGCCTGATGTGCAGCGCTTCCGGACCGCCCGGTGCTTCCAGAACAACGGCCTTCATCTGGTTCATCATTTTTTACCTGAAGCGTGAATATTTTGCTCAATCAGCGCCAACGTGCTGTTCAGCGAGCGTTGGTCGACCCCGCTCAGATGCGTCTTTAATAGGGCGGCTATCTCCTGCTCTGCCTTTTTAACTATTGTTTGCCCCTCAGGGGTAAGAGAAATTAGAGACGAACGAGAATCTGCCGGATTAGGCTGGCGTTGAAGGTGTCCAGCTAGCGCCAGGCGATCGACCAGCTTACTGGCTGCGCCAACGGTTATGAGCATCTGTTCCGCAATATCGTTCACCCGACAAAGCGGGAGCAGTTCCACAGTGCGCAAAACTTCAAACCGCGCCAGAGGGAGCCCGGTCGACGTTTTCACCCGTTCATTACAGGCATTCCATAACAGGATCTGGCTGCGTACAAGGTGTGAAAAGGTATCAATATCAGCCGTCATGGTTTGCTCTCCGGTATCTGCTTTAGATTCAAAGTACATTCCACGGAATAATATTCCATGGAATGTACTTCTGCAATCGTTAATGCAATACACCGTCGTTCAACGCGCGTCACCTACCACTCGTTGTGTATTGACATATATAACGACTTTCCTCATGATATTCGTCATACAAATAATAATAGCTGTTCCCCTCATGCGTAGATGGTAACCCGGTTACCACCAGTCTTTCCGCTAACACACTGAATTTAAAAATGTTCGATAATAAAACAATACCGCTCGCTTCGGGGCTGCTGGCATTTTCTTGTCTGGCGATGTCGCAATCTGGCTATGCGGAGGACACTATGGTGGTTTCCGCTGGTGCCGCCACGACCGATAACAGCAGCACGCAGGAGCCACCGGCTTCGGAAAAACAGGCCACCCTGGGCAGTCTGGGAAAACGGACGGTGATGGATGTTCCCTGGTCAGTTCAGACAATGTCTTCTCCGCTTATCAACGAGCAGCAGCTTAAAAGCGTCAAAGATGTTTACCGCTATATGCCTTCTGTACAGGGTGACGGGGTTCGCCCACAAACCCGCGGTATGCAGGGCAGCGTGGTACAGAACCATATGATTGATGGCCTGAACGCCGTCTCCACCACCGAATACCCGGCCGAGCAGTTTCAGAGCGTCGAAGTGTTGAGTGGCCTGGCGGGTTCGCTGTACGGCCCGGCAAACCCGGCGGGGATGTTTAATCTGGTCTCCAAACGCCCGACCGACACCCCACTTCATCGCGTCACCGTGGGTACCAGTACCGGTAACGGCACGCTGACCTCGATGGACTTCAGCGGCCCTATCGATTCCGGCGACCGCGTAAAGTATCGCCTTAACATGCTCAATGATGAAGGCCACGGCTACACCAGCGGCAGCCACAAACGTCGCCAGTTTGTCGGCCTCGGCCTCGACTTCCAGCTCACCGATAAAACGGTGCTGGAGAGCAACTTCAGCTATTACCACTATTACGACAAAGGGATGCCGGGCTCGTTTGCGCTGGCAAAAGGGGTTCACTTCCCTTCCCCACTTGACCCAACCAAAGCCAAGTACGGCCAGAGCTATGCCGGTAACGATGATGAAACCAGCACCGCCAGCCTGCACCTGAAGCACGACTTCGACGGTAACTGGTTGCTGGACGTCGGCGTGCTGCGCCAGATTGCCGACCGTGAATCCACCACCGTCACCAACACCCTGACCGATAACCACGGCAACTACACCACAACTACCGCAAACTCTGCCGCCAGCCGCTTTACCATCAACAGCTATATGGCAAACCTGACCGGCAGCGTAGACACCGGTTGGTTAACCCACGATATCAGCACCGGGGTACGCGGCTTCGTGTGGAAAAACTATAACCCGGTCAACGGCGGCACCTTTACGCTGGGTAAATCCTCGCTGGACGATCATCCGGTTTACCCACGTCCACCGTATCCGGACTATAACCAACGCTATCAATCAGCCACCACCACCCAGCACGCTTTCCTGCTGAGCGATACCCTACACTTCAGCCCGCAGTGGAGCCTGCTGCTGTCGGGTAGCGAAAACCTGTTTACGGTCAGCAACTACAACAAGACCGGTAAACAGACCAGCGACAAAAAGGACAGCGGTGCGAGCGGTTCTGCCAGCCTGATGTACAAGCCTATCGACAACATCACGCTCTATACGACCTGGGCCGATAGCATGCAGCAGGGCGATACCGCGCCAACCGGCGCGAATAACCAGGGTCAGATCCTCGACCCGTACCGTAGCCACCAGGTTGAAGTAGGGGCGAAATATGCCCCAATGCGTGATCTGATGCTCTCCGCCGCGCTGTTCCAGGCCAAACGTCCCTTCGCCTATACCAACGACAACGGTGATTTTGCTCAGGACGGTACGCAGAAAAACCGCGGCCTGGAGCTGATGGCCGATGGTCACGTCACCCATAATTTGCGCCTGTTCGGCGGCGCAACCTGGCTTGACCCTCGCCTCCACGATACCGCCAGCGCCAGCGCAGACGGTAAACAGGTGGTCGGCGTACCGCGCTTTACCGCCAGCATGCTGGCGATTTACAGCATTGAGCAACTACCGGGCGTCGATGTAGACACCAACGTACGTTACGTTGGCCGCCGCGCGACCGATAACGCCAATGACAGTTGGGTTGGCAGCTACACCACGATTGATGCCGGCGCGAGCTACGCGACCCGTGTGTATAACACTCCTGTGACCTTCCGTCTGGATGTCACCAACCTGACTAACCGTCGCTACTGGACCAACGTGGTGCCAGGTGCGTTAACCGGTTATACCGGCGCCGGTAATGCCAGCGCTCAGCTTGGGGCACCGCGAGAGGCTCAACTTTCTATGCAGATTGATTTTTAAGGAGTAAGTCGATGAAACGTCGCCACGCGTGGTTACTCTGCGCCTGGCTGGCTTTCCCCGCCCTGGCTTCCCGCCAGGTCGTGGATGATGCCGGTCATACTGTTACCGTTCCCGACCAGGTGAACGCTATTGCCGACGGCTGGTTCGCGCACCATTCGGTGCTGATGACGCTGGGGGCGGGCAGTAAAATTGTCGCCACCGTCAACCACCCGGAAAGCCAGCCGTGGATGTTTAAAATAACGCCGACGTTGAATCAGGCCCTGCAGGTTCGCGGTACCGCCTTTAATCCCGAGAGCCTGCTGGCCAAAAAAGTGGATGTGGTCTTCACCTCGGCGGGCAACGACAAGGCAGAAAGCTACCGTCAGGCAGGATTACCCACGCTGCAAATGGCCTTTACCGACTATCCGTCGCTGATGAAATCCGTCGCCACCACCGCAGAGGTTCTGGGCACCCCAGAAGCACGGGCACGGGCGACAGCCTATAACCAGTATCTACAAACCACGCTTGAAAATGTGCAAAGCAAAATGCAGGGGCTGACGGCGGAGCAGCGGCCAAGCGTGCTGCATATTCAGTCGCTTAAACCGTTAAAAGTGGACGGAAGCCATACGCTGATTGATACCTGGATTCACCTCGCGGGCGGCAAAAACGCGGCGGCGGAGATTCAGGGCAATATGAAAGAAGTCTCGCCGGAGCGCGTACTGGCCTGGCAGCCTGACGTGATTATTCTCGGGGCAAACTGCGGTTCGATTGAGGACTCGCAGTATGCCGCGCTGTTCTCGGGACTCAAGGCAGTAAAAAACGGTAAGGTCTTGCAGAACCCTGCGGGCGTGTTCCCATGGGATCGCTACGGTACTGAAAGCGCGCTGCAAATCCAGTGGGCGGCGCAGATGCTGCATCCAGACCGTTTCCCGGGGACGAATATTGCGAAGGTGACGCAGGATTTTTACCAGCGTTTCTTTGATTACACGCTGAGTAGTGACGAGACGCAGCGGATCCTGCTCGCACAGAAACCCGCTGGAAAGTAACGGTATCGGTTTTTTATTCCTCTGCTATTTCCCCTCACCCTAACCCTCTCCCCTAAGGGGCGAGGGGACTGTACGGTGTGGTCTGGAAGAGTGTTAGGCACGGACTGCTCCCTTTCTAAGAGAGAGGGCTGGGGGGAGGGGTTATCGCCGCCCCTGCCCCGCCTCGGTTAGTTATAAATAAGCGTAAAGGTCGCCAGACTATTGGCCGTCCCTGCGCTCACCACGTTGCCGGTCTGCACATACTGGGCGCTAAAGTTGATTCGCTCGGCGCTGGCAGCCTGGTTTGCCGTCACCTTTTTCAGTACCGGAAGATTAGCGGCTTCGTTAATTTTGACCGCCGTACCTGCCGCTGGTGCAGGGGCGCTGTTGTTACCATAGCTTAGCTTCACGCCAACACCGCCTGCTGCGCCGCTCATCTGCGTAATCGCCAGGGTATCCGGGAACGCCGGGTCAGCCTCCTGGCCAAAAAAGCCAATGCGTACATCGGTCGGCTGAGAGCAGTAAACCGGAATCGCAAAGCTCTGCGCCGTACCGCCGGTCGTGTTAACCCCTTTAAACTCTGTTTTACTCACCGAGCCTAGCCCTACGTTTATCGTCGGCGTCGTCACCTGACAACTGCCGCTGGCACCGATATCGACGTTAAGCGCCGACAGTCCGAGGAAGGTTGGCGATGTCCTGGTCGTGCCATTTTTTGAGGCATCACGTAGCTCCATAAACAGTTCGCCGACCTGGGGTTGCGCGTTCACGTTGGTATGGTTGCCGCCTGAAAGCTGAACATCTCCGGTCTTGTAGAACGTGACGTAGGCTTTGATGACCACCTCTTTTTGCGTCAGCAGCGACGGCAGATCATCGCTATCGCAGATGGTTGCCGAGGCGTTTCCCGCCGGCGTTGAGCTGCCATCAATGTAGTGCACCGCGCCGCCGTTGCACTGGAAGCCTAGCGAATAGCCTAATCCAGAGAGTTTGGTGGAAAAGATATGCACGCCGTTCACGGCCACCGCCGCCCCCGACGTATCCACCTGCTGGTAAACCACCCGCTTCCAGTTTGCCGCTGGCACCTGTAGGTCACAGGTAAAACGGATGCCGCTGCCGTTATCGGCCATCGAATGTGACATCTGAGAATTCACCGGCAGCGTCGGTAGATACTGTATGTTCTGCGTATTGATGGTCATCTCACCGATGGTATTACCACAGCTTTCCGCCCACGTGTTCTGACAGCCACAGGCCATTGCCAACAGCATAATAAAGCGGATAACCGCATGATTCCTGCACATATTTAACCTTTTCAAAGACACAGCGCACTCACCGTTTTCACCGGCACAGGCTGTGGGTTATTCAGAAGATGGTAACGCGCGTGGCACGTGTGCACGCCGCGGTTATCATCCCAGCGGACTTCAACAGCGCCGTCATCCGGCATCCCGCTGAGATAGACCTGCCCCTGCTCGGCAACAATGCCCGATGCCGCGCCGTCGTCCCCCTGCAGCCTGGCGCTGGCGCCAAACGGCAGCGGGCCATTTTGTCCGCGAAGGGTAAAGAGCACGCGGCTGCCGATATGGGTTTGATAGCGGGCCTCAACAATGGCTCCGCCGCTGGGGATAACCGTTTGTCCTTGTAATTCCACTTCGGTATCGTCGGGCATCGATTCGGTATCCAGGCTGATGTCATTTTTTCGATAGGCCGTCAGCGTTGGCACGATGGCGTAGCCACGCCAATCGGTGTGCAGGCTGGTGCCGTTCTCGATAGCCACGTTATCAGCGCCCGGCGCGCGGACGATTGCGAAGCTGTCGCCGGTATATTGCCCGAAGGTGATGCCATGCAGATGCGCCACAATCGACCCCGACGCCCCCCAGGTCACCTGGCTGCCACTATTATCGTGCTGATAGCCAAGCTGCGTTTCGCCATAGCCACTCCGATAATCCAGCGACACCCCGCTGTTGCTCCCCTGCCCTTTATTGCCGTATCCCTGCTGGATGGTGTAGTAGAGATTGTTTTTCTCCAGCGCCGAACCGTACAGCGATACCTGCTGCGAGGTGTAACCGTTGTTATCAGAGGTGGTGCTGTAGCTCACGGCGCTGTCCGCCATTTGACTGCCGAGTGGAATATTGATGTTGAAAGAGAGCGAGCGGTCGCTTTTATAGCGCTGCGACGACTGCGTGTAGTAGTAGCCGAGCCCCCAGGAAATACCCTTCCAGGCGCTATAAAAACCGACATGTACCGTTTCATCATGCCCCTGCGAGTGCCAGTAAGTCTGGGTCCAGGCAGAGGCAGAAAGGCTCCCTACCGCGCCGAGCGTTTGTGACAGCGACAGCTCTTCGCGGCTGCGTTTGTTATCGGACACGCTATAGCGCCCTTCCAGGCCATTCGCCTCGCCAAAATCATAATAGCGGCTGGAGGAGTAGCGATAGCTCGCAAGGCTGAGCGTGGTGCCGCTGGCGGCAAAACTTTTCTGGTACTGTAACCGCGCCGAGCTACCTTGATAGCGCTGGCCGGAAGGCGTACGAGTGGTGGCACTGGTGTAATCAGCGCCCAGCGATCCTAGTTCGCCGAAGCCGTGACCCAGGCCCGCCGACCATGACTGGTAGTCCTGTGCCAGCTGCATACCACCGTAGAAAGTGATATCAGCAGGCAGGCCGTAAAACAGCGTCGATTGCACAAACTGCGGCTGGCGAATTTGCGGCTGGGTTGAGTAATAGCGTCCCGCGCTCACGCTGTACTTCATCCGTCCCTGGCGCAGCATAAACGGCACGGCGGAGAAAGGCTGGGTGAACTTACGCTCAGAGCCGTCGCTCTCTTTAATGGTCACTTCCAGATCGCCGCTTTGCGCGGTGGGATAGAGATCGTTAATGGCAAACGCGCCCGGCGCGACAAAGGTTTCATAAATCACATAGCCATGCTGGGAAACGGTGACCCTGGCGTTGCTGTGCGCCATCCCGCGAATCACCGGCGCAAACCCCCGCTGGCTATCCGGCAGCATCTCTTCTTGCGACATCAATTGCACGCCGCGAAACTGCACGCTATCAAACACATCGCCGTTGGTGTAGGTATCACCAATGCGAAGCTGGCTTTCCAGCATCCGGATATCGCGCTGCAAATAGGTGCTTTGCGAGCGCCAGCGGCGCGTTTTGTCATACTGCATGGAGGCAATATTCCGCAGCCGCCAGCTACCGAGATTCACGCCGCTGCGCAAATTCAGGAAGCTGGTGCGAACATCGCTCTCTCCCTGCCGCGCCTGCGCGCCGGTCAGGTTGTAATCGACAAATGCCGCCGGAATCCCATCGTCCCAGCGCGAAGGATCAACGTAGCCCCGGCTTTGCTGTTGCATCGCCGCTTGCGGGATGCTCAGATTCAATCGCTGAGCGGTAAAATCGAACTGACTGCGGGCATCGGGGATAAACCGCTCAATGTGCGTCAATGTGTCGCCATCGTGCAGCTGGTTAAACCCGGTCAGCGCGCTAACGTTCACACCGAACTCAGCTAGCTGCGCCGTCGTCAGACGCGGCAGCAGCTCGCCGCTGTCATCCACAAACTCAATGGTTTCCTGCGCAACCTGCTGGTTATTAACCCACACCGAGACGGGGTAGCTTCCCGGCTGCTGTCCACCCGGTTTCGCGAAATAGTGCAGATCGGTAGTCTTTTGCTGGGGATCGCTCAGCTCCAGCGCCGCCGGGTCGAAGTAGTCTTCCGCACGCGCGCAAGGGTGGTAGCACAACAAGAACAGCGCCGTAGGCACGCAGGCCAGCAGCGTATTCATCGCGGCGGGTGCATCATCGCGCAGCAGATCTGAAGTTATCTTTTTCACGGAAATAGCGGAATTGAAGGTTAACGTTGTGCGAAGTCAGTAATACCGCCGAAATCGTTGATGGCTCGCCACTTCACCACACCGGAGCGGCTGACGGGCCAGGACTGGTCGCTAAATGGGGCAATCATCCCCGGCGCCTCCAGCTCCTGACCACCGACAGATAACGAGAAAAAGGAGACGAAGTACGGCGTAGGGTTATGCGCTACCAGGCTTGAACCACGGGTCTCAAAGGTCAGCTTCTGCCACGCATCACGCGCCTCTCCAGCAAGGTTTCCAGGACGATAAAAAATCTTAAATTTTGACTTAATATTGACCTGTAATTTATTGGCCTCGTTCTTATTTGATGGCGCGATACTTTTCACGTTCAGCCAGAAAACAGACTCACGGTCAGCTGGCAGGCGACCACCGGTAAAATTTATACGCAGCACATTTTTCTGTTCTGGGTCGAGGCGAAACAGCGGTGGCGTAACAATAAAGGGGGGTTGAGATTTATCACTCGCCGAATAATTTTCGACCCACGATTGCACTAAATAAGGCGTGCTACTGTCGGCATTGGTTACCGAAATAGAGGCTTCGCGCTTGCCTTCTTCATATATTACACGGGTACCGCCCATGACTATTCCCGCATGCGCCGTAGACGAGATAAAAAATAAAGAAAGAGCGATGCTCGTAATCAATCGATTCATGGGAATACCCAACGTTCCAGGATGAAAAAGAGAGCAGAAGCCACCTTCTGCTCTCGGTTTAATTAGTTATAAATCATATTAAAATCAGCAACGCCGTTTGCCGGGCCTGCGGTAATCGTCGCTCCGTTAGACATATAGTCCGCATAGAACTTCAGATCGGCAGAACCATTCCCCTGGGAACCGGCTATTACGTTTTGCTTTTTAGATGCTGTACCTAGCGCAACCTTACTGGTTTGGTCGTCTTCGTACAGTTTGATACCTACACCGGTAGCGCCGCCGGATGCCACAGCAAGCAGCTCTGGCTTCTGCGAATCCTTCTGACCATCAAACAAAACGGATACCTGCTTCACCGAACTAGGGCAATCGGTCACTTTGATATTGAAGGCCGTTTTTGTCGTCTCAGCAGCACCACTAAAATAGCTCTTATCCCAGGTACCCAGGTCGACATCCTGTCCTTTACTACCTGCGTCTATATTGCAGGAAGCATCCGTGATGGTGCCTTTAAAATGGACCACGCCACCAGCCCCTTGCGCAGTCGGGGCAGAGCCTGCTGCAGCGTTAGCCGCGCCAGAAACTAATGCGGCAACGAGGCACGCCATAATGCGGAATTGTGTATTCATAATTGTTCTCAATTTAACTTATATTTAAGCCGAAGATCTGGTTGCAAATATGTTCTACCGACCTTGCGGCCATCATATCCTCCATGTTTATAATGTATTCATTCCATCCGCAGGGTATTTAATGCGCAATCACCCCTCTGTTTAATGTATACAAACAGAAGTTTTTAATATTTATTATTGAATCAGCAACAAATGAAAGTTAATTCATTACATATACGACATTAATAATATTACCATTAATTCACGATGCAAAATTATTGTTTAGTAAAATAGCCGTAAAAGTATTTACGCCGTATAAATAAAAATAACCAACTATGAACTTATGTTATCTAAAAATAAAAAGGAGAATACATTTAACATTCAGAAACAGGGAGTCACTGTAACATTATCAGTGTAAATTTAACGAAATTAACCGCCACATGCATATCGTCGCTCGTCTTTTATCACATAAAATGCTATTTCTTTAAGTTAAACTAAGAATATTCCTACCCCCATTTTTCCCTTACTGCGGATTTTTTAGACCGCTCGCACATAATTCAACATGTTCATTAACAAGATGAATGCTTAGCTGGTAAAAGCGCGTCCTTTAGTTTAGCATTACCTTAATTAAGAAAAGACTAAAGTAAGTATGAATGACAGTGAACTCCTGAAAACACGCGCCGGTGAAGCCGCCGCGCTGCTGAAAGCGATGAGCAACCCCAACCGTCTGCTGATCCTCTGCATGCTTTGCGATGCCCCCGGTATCAGCGCCGGTGAGTTAGCCATTGCCAGCGGGCTAAGCCCATCGGCTACCTCGCAGCATCTTGCACGTATGCGTGATGAGGGGCTGATTGACAGCCAGCGCGACGCGCAGCGTATCCACTATTCCATCCGCAACGAGGCGGTGAGGCAAATTGTTGCCACATTAAAAGCCGTCTATTGTCCTGAAGAGAGAAGCTGAATGACCGTTGAAGAGATCACCCCACGGGCGGCCCTTGCGCTGATCGAGCAAGGCGCCATGCTCGTCGATATTCGCGACCCCGACGAGTACGCCCGTGAACATATTCCCGCCGCTCGCCTGTTGCCGCTGAGTAAAATAGAACAAGGCATCACGCTTAGCACCAATGGCGACGCGGTTATTATTTTCCACTGTCAGTCCGGCAATCGCACGCGCAACAACCTGAACCGGTTGATAGCCGCCGCAGCCCCGGCGCAGGTCAAACTCCTCGCGGGCGGTATTGAAGCCTGGCGTCAGGCCGGCCTCGCCACCGCGGTGGATAAATCGCAGCCCCTACCCCTAATGCGCCAGGTACAGATTGCCGCGGGCGTGCTAATTTTACTGGGCGTCGTGCTTGGCTATAGCCTCTCCAGCGCGTTCTTCCTGCTCAGCGGCTTTGTCGGTGCGGGTTTAACCTTTGCGGGAGTGACCGGCTTTTGCGGCATGGCGCGACTGCTGGCGGTGATGCCGTGGAATCGGCGCTCATCCACCAACGGCGTATAAGAACTCAATAACAAAGGAGCACCTGAGATGTTTGCACCTGGCGATCTGGTTCAACCGAAAATGGGCGGACCAAAGTTAAAAGTGATTGAAGCACATGAAGATAGCATCGTGGCCGTACAGGCCAGTGATGAAAACGGCAAGCAGTACACGCTAAAAGCGGCGGACGTTGCGCCGTATAGTGAAGAAGGCGACTTTGGCGTTTGCTAACGTTGACCGCGGTGGGCATGGCTCACCGCATCTTTCCTGACAAAGTGAATAGTTACCCATAAATTCCGCATACCTTACCCACACTCCACTCAGAATTAAACGCTAAAACATCGGCTTATTATCGGATAAAAACGCTGAATGTGACGCTATTCACATAAAAATCAGCATTGCCTCACCTACGTCACGATTAGCACTATCTCTCATCCTTTTTCACCATTGCGAAACAAACAATAACTTAATGATTTATTTATAAAAAACAGACAATGAAAACAAAAATAGCGCGGCGAACAGAAAACAATCAAAAACAGAGCATTTTATTGACAAAAGCGCATTAAATAAAAATATTTCACTAGTTGTTTGTTCCAATCCAGATGGATAATCTATACACGTCAATTAAACCAACCCAAAACGCCATAAAACAGACCACTTTCTGTATTAACCGTTCATTTTCGAGGAGCATACCGATGTTCTCTGCGCAGTCACGCCTGCGTCATGCGGCAGCAGACACTTTCGCCATGGTTGTCTACTGTTCCGTCGTGAACATGATGATTGAAATATTTCTCTCAGGAATGACCTTTGAGCAGTCACTTTCATCGCGTCTGGTTGCTATCCCGGTCAACATTATTATTGCGTGGCCGTACGGTATTTATCGCGACTTTATTATGCGACAGGCGGCTCGCATTAGCCCGGCGGGTTGGGTAAAACGCGTGGCGGACCCGTTGGCTTATGTCACCTTCCAGTCGCCGGTATATGTGCTTATTCTGCTGAGCGTCGGCGCCGACTGGCACCAGATCCTGGCGGCGGTCAGTTCTAACGCCGTGATATCGCTGGTGATGGGGGCCGCGTACGGCTATTTCCTGGATTTCTGCCGCCGTCTGTTCCGCGTGGAACAGTACGCACAGGCAAAAGCATAACCCTATTGATATAAGTGACTGGCTACGCTCAGCCAGTCACTTATTTACAGTTTCTCGCCAAACAGCCCATCTAAAAAGCGCTCTAACGCCATACGTGAACTAAACCCGTGCGGGATACCGTAATGCTGCTCAACTTCACCACCTAAATAGAGCGGGAACTCTGCGTAGTGATCGCAGGCTTTAATATCAGAAGCTGGCTCGGCATATTTGTTACTGCGATCTTTCAGCGCCGGATGAATGATCAGCGCCGTGCGCCCCATTCGCGCTTCGCGGTTGACGTACACATAATTCTCGCCACGGCGATAGCCGTAAGCTTTTGGGGTTACCGCATCCATGGTAAAGCCCGCTTTTTCAAGAACGCGCGCCACCTCATCAGGTCGTAAATACATATTTTATCCTCGTCATCTTTTACTGCATCGCCACCTTACCGTAATCAGTATTCGCCTCGCTTTCAGATAATTCCAGAAACTGGAGAATATTCGGCAATTTATGTCGGGTGACCTACACTTAACGCTCCATCTAATTTTGTGGAGAACGCCATGTTTAAATCACTTAATCGCAACAATGCTGATGATGAAGTCCAGGATATTCATAATGACGTCAGCCAATTAGCCGACAGCCTTGAGGGCATTCTCAAGAGCTGGGCCAGCGACGACAAAGACGAAATTGAGGCCGTCCGCCACAATGCGAAAAAGTTGCTGAGCGAAACGCGCGCACGCATGCATGGTCGCAACCGTTTACAGCAAAGCGTATGCGACGTTGCTGGTAGCGCTGACGACTATATTCGCGATAAACCCTGGCAAAGTGTGAGCGCTGCCGCGGCGGTGGGGATTTTTATTGGCGTATTATTAGGCAGTCGTCGATAATATAATCACAACGATGTAGATAATAAAAACGCGTCTCCCCGGGGTGTCTCTGATACTCCGGGGTTTTTATTTTATGGCCGCCTTCAGTGCCGCCACCTGCGCATCGGCCATCTGCTGCGACACAATATTAGTAAAGCTCATGATAAGCCCGGCGCTGCCGCGCGGGTGCATTCGCCAGTCGTTCATCGCCTGCACCGCTAGCCCGGCTTGTCGCGCCCGCCGTGCCATCGCGCAATCATCCCCTTCAACCGTAACCACCAGTTGAATGCCGCCCAGTTGTTCCAGCACCTGAAAACCCTCTGCTCGCAGTGCGGTTTCCAGCCAGCGCCGACGCTCGGCATAGTGAACACGCATTTTCTTCAGATGCCGCCAGAAATGCCCTTCGCGCAAAAAGTCGGCCAACGTCAGCTGACACAACACCGGTACAGGACAAGCCAGCCGCTGCGCCTGACGACGAAATGCCGCCACCAGCGGCAGCGGCACCACCAACCAGGCTGTCCGCAGCGCCGGGAAAAGCGACTTGCTGAACGTACCGGCGTAAATCACCCGCTGCGGCGCATCCAGGCTTTTGAGCGGCGGCAGCGGCTTGCCCTGATAGCGAAACTCGCTGTCGTAATCATCTTCAATGATCCACGCGTCATGGTGCGCTGCCCAATCCAGTAGCTGTCGACGTCGTGGAAGCGAGAGCGCGGCCCCGGTCGGGCTTTGATGCGCCGGCGTCAGCAACGCAAAGCGGGCAACCGTGGGATGCTGCGTTATCCATTCAACGTTCATTCCCTCATCATCAACCGTCACCGGATGCAGCGTGACGCCCTCTTGTTCAATGACCGGGCGAATCAGCGGAAACCCTGGGTCTTCCATCCACATGCCCTCACCGCGCGCTTCCAGCGCCTGCAAGATAAGCCCCATAGAAGCCGCATAGCCAGAGGTGATAAACACCTGCTCGGCCTCGCACTCGATGCTGCGGGAGAGCCTCAGATATTCCACGATGGCCTGGCGCAGCGACAGTTCGCCGCAGACGTCCCCCAGGGCCAAATCGAAACGGGTTTGTGTGCGTAACCGATGCCCCATCACCCGCGCCCATAGGCCACGAGGAAAGAGATCCAGCGCGGGAAGGCCAAGCTGGAAAGGCTGCGGCTGGAAATGCTCACCGCCAAAGCCAAGTGGCTTGGCGGTGACGGGCTCAAGGGTTAAGTGATCGCTTACAAACGTGCCCGACTGCCCGCGGCGTTCCAGCCAGCCTTGCGCCACCAGTTCGCCGTAGGCGTTTTCCACGGTCACCCTTGAGACGCCGAGCTCTTGTGCATAGACCCGGCTTGAGGGTAAGCGCCTGCCCGCCTTCAGTTCGCCCTGTTCAATCGCCGCTTTCAGCTCTCTGGCAATCTGCTGATAGCGTGGTACGCCGCCCGGTTTCATGGTCTTATTTTTTACTCCGAATATGGCTATCTTTTTAAGACCATTATAGTGCTATTTTTGTCCCATCTTGAACGAGGAGTGACATCATGACTGCATTACGCCAACCCTATAGTGAACTGAGCCCGAACGTCTACGCCGGGCTGGTTCAGGCCAGCATCGCGCTGGAAAAAAGCTCGCTGGAGCGCCCCCTTCTGGAACTGCTTTACCTGCGCGTGTCGCAGATTAACGGCTGCGCCTTCTGTCTGGAGATGCACAGCAAAGCGCTGCGTAAATCCGGCGTCGATCAGGTGAAGCTGGATGCGCTGGCAGGATGGCGAGTGAGTCATCACTTCAGCGACGCCGAGCGTGCGGCGCTGGCCTGGGCAGAAGATCTAACCCACATTGCCGAAAACCGTGCCGAAGACAGCGTTTATCAACCGCTGCTGAGCCATTTCAGCGCCGAGCAGATTAGCGACATGACCTTCGCCATCAGCCTGATGAACGCCTTTAATCGCCTGGCCGTCAGCATGCGCATGTAGTAAAAAAATGCCCGCAAATAATTGCGATTTGCGGGCACTTATTTTCCGCCGTTATTCTCCGTTTTCCTGCCAAATATCACCCTGATTATTACCCGGATATTTCTTAAAAAATCACCATCATCATACAAATATCACCCCGAACCCATCAGTGGATTTTCAGACAATATTCATACGTTTTTTTAGATCTCAACCAAATTTCACAACGAAATTCATAAAAAAATCAATAATCCCCAATTCGCCCTCAGCCCTTATATCATGGGAAATGACGGCAATATCACCCTTCTGATTATTTCGAGTGAAAGCGTCTTGAGGGTTGTCACATCGTCTCAGTATGCTAGGGTATAAACAGGTCATTATTTTCATCAGGTAACATATCGACATAAACTAAAAACAGGAAATCGCATATTGCATGGCAGTTAAATTAGAAGTTAAGAATCTTTATAAAATATTCGGCGAGCACCCACAGCGAGCATTTAAATATATCGAGAAAGGTTTTACCAAAGAGCAAATTCTCGATAAAACTGGATTATCACTTGGCGTTAAAGACGCCAGTCTGGCCATTGAAGAAGGCGAGATATTTGTCATCATGGGGTTATCTGGCTCCGGCAAATCCACCATGGTACGCCTTCTCAATCGTCTGATAGAACCGACTCGCGGTCAGGTGCTGATAGACGGTATGGATATTGCCAAAATATCCGACGCCGAGCTGCGGGAAGTTCGCCGTAAAAAAATCGCGATGGTATTCCAGTCCTTTGCGCTAATGCCGCATATGAGCGTACTGGATAATACCGCCTTTGGTATGGATTTAGCCGGCGTTCCCGCACAGGAACGCCAGGAGAAGGCGCTGGACGCGCTGCGCCAGGTGGGCCTTGAGAATTACGCTCATGGCTACCCGGACGAACTCTCCGGCGGTATGCGTCAGCGTGTCGGTTTAGCCCGCGCGCTTGCCATCAATCCCGACATTCTATTAATGGATGAGGCCTTCTCGGCGCTCGACCCATTAATCCGCACTGAGATGCAGGATGAACTGGTAAAATTACAGGCGAAACATCAGCGCACCGTGGTCTTTATTTCCCATGACCTCGATGAAGCGATGCGAATTGGCGACCGTATTGCCATTATGCAAAATGGCGAAGTTGTGCAGGTCGGTACGCCTGATGAAATTCTGAATAACCCGGCTAATGATTATGTCCGCACCTTCTTCCGCGGCGTGGATATTAGTCAGGTATTTAGCGCCAAGGATATTGCCCGTCGTAATCCAGATGGTCTTATCCGTAAAACGCCTGGTTTCGGTCCTCGTTCGGCACTGAAATTATTACAGGATGATGACCGTGAATATGGTTACGTCATCGAACGCGGTAATAAGTTTGTTGGCATTGTGTCCATCGATTCATTGAAAGAAGCCTTAAAGGCGAATCAGGGAATCGAGGCGGCATTAATTGACGAGCCGCTGGCCGTTGATGCCCAGACGCCGCTCAGCGAATTGCTCTCTCACGTGGGTCATGCACCCTGCGCCGTACCGGTTGTTGGAGAAGAACAGCAGTACGTCGGCGTTATTTCAAAAAGAATGCTGCTACAGGCATTAGATCGCGAGGGGGTAAACAACAATGGCTGATCAATCTAATCCGTGGGATACCACACCGGCCGCCGATAGCGCGGCAAACTCCGCCGATGCCTGGGGTTCACCGGCATCCGCCCCATCTGGCGGCGGTGCAGACTGGCTGCATAGCGCGCCCGCACCGCAGGCGGAACACTTCAACATTATGGACCCGTTCCATAAAACGCTGATCCCGCTCGATAGCTGGGTGACGGAAGGAATCGACTGGGTGGTGACGCACTTCCGCCCGGTGTTCCAGGGCATCCGCGTGCCCGTCGATTACATCCTGAGCGCCTTCCAGCAGTTGCTGTTAGGGATGCCTGCGCCGGTGGCGATTATTATTTTCGCCCTGATTGCCTGGCAGATTTCCAGCGTCGGCATGGGCGTGGCAACGCTGATCTCGCTGATTGCTATCGGCGCTATCGGCGCCTGGTCGCAGGCGATGATTACCCTTGCGCTGGTGCTCACCGCGCTGCTGTTCTGCGTGGTGATAGGCCTGCCGCTCGGCATCTGGCTGGCGCGTAGCCCACGGGCGTCGAAGATTATCCGCCCACTGCTCGATGCAATGCAGACGACGCCTGCGTTCGTTTATCTGGTGCCGATCGTCATGCTGTTCGGTATCGGTAACGTACCGGGCGTGGTGGTAACCATTATCTTTGCCCTGCCGCCGATTGTGCGTCTGACTATCCTCGGGATTAACCAGGTACCGGCCGACCTTATCGAAGCGTCGCGCTCCTTCGGTGCCAGCCCGCGTCAGATGCTGTTTAAAGTGCAGTTGCCGCTGGCGATGCCGACCATTATGGCGGGCGTGAACCAGACGTTGATGCTGGCGCTGTCGATGGTGGTTATCGCCTCGATGATCGCCGTCGGCGGTCTGGGCCAGATGGTGCTGCGCGGTATCGGTCGTCTGGATATGGGTCTTGCCACCGTAGGCGGCGTGGGGATTGTTATCCTCGCCATTATTCTCGACCGCCTGACCCAAGCCGTAGGCCGCGACTCTCGCAGCAAAGGTAATCGTCGCTGGTTCAATACCGGCCCGGTTGGCCTGCTGATGCGCCCCTTCTCTAAGTAACCATCGTATTGGCCCGGCAGGCGTCGGGCCAATGCTCCGCAACAATCACTATTAAAGGAACAACGATGCGACACTCATTCGTCTTAGCTACCGCTTTCACTACGCTGGTTTCAGCCAGCACTTTCGCCGCCGACCTCCCAGGGAAAGGCATTACCGTGCAGCCGGTACAGAGCACCCTCTCTGAAGAAACCTTCCAGACGCTGCTGGTGAGCCGCGCGCTGGAAAAACTGGGCTACACCGTCGATAAACCAAACGAAGTCGACTACAACGTGGCTTATACCTCGCTGGCCGCAGGTGATGCCACCTTCACCGCCGTCAACTGGATCCCGCTGCATGATGATATGTACGCCGCTGCCGGTGGTGACAAGAAATTCTACCGCGAAGGTACGCTGGTCAACGGTGCGGCGCAGGGTTATCTGATCGATAAGAAAACCGCCGATCAATACCACATCACCAACATTGAGCAGCTTAAAGACCCTAAGATTGCCAAGCTGTTTGACACCAACGGTAACGGTAAAGCCGACCTCACCGGGTGTAACCCAGGCTGGGGCTGTGAAGCGGTGATTAACCACCAGTTGGAGGCCTATGATCTGACTAAATCGGTCGATCATAACCAGGGGAACTATGCGGCGATGATGGCCGATACCATCACCCGCTTTAAAGAAGGTAAGCCAATTCTGTACTACACCTGGACGCCTTACTGGGTAAGCGATGTGCTGAAGCCGGGTAAAGACGTGGTCTGGCTGCAGGTGCCGTTCTCCTCCCTGCCAGGCGTGCAGAAAAACATCGATACCAAGCTGTCTAACGGCGCAAACTACGGTTTCCCAGTGAGCACCATGCACATTGTGGCTAACAAGGCTTGGGCCGAGAAAAACCCGGAGGCGGCGAAGCTGTTTGCCATTATGAAGCTGCCGCTGACCGACATTAACGCCCAGAACGCCATGATGCATGATGGTAAAGCGTCTGAAGCGGATGTGCAGGGCCAGGTCGACGGTTGGATCAAAGCCCACCAGCAGGTGTTTGATGGTTGGGTGAAAGAGGCGCTGGCCGCGCAGAAGTAAAATGTGATGCATCCGGTTGACGCCGGGAAGGCACCAGAGCCGCCACCGACTGCCGGATGGCGGCTTTGCCTTATCCGGCCTACAGGAACATACAGCACCACAGTAGGCCGGATAAGCGAAGCGCCATCCGGCATAACAGGTAGCCCGGCCGAGCAACGCGACGCCGGGAAAGCACGCCACACACCAAAAAGCACAATCCGCTACCCATCATTTCCCCCCTTCTCCGCCCCTTTCGTTATTATCGACGACATCTTTCCTTACTTTCTCAATACCATGACTAAACCTGCTCACGGGCTTAGCCCGGCTTTGATCGTTTTAATGTCCGTTGCCACCGGCCTTGCCGTAGCCAGTAACTACTACGCACAGCCGCTGCTGGAGACTATCGCCCGTCAATTCTCGCTCAGCGCCGGACAGGCCGGTTTTATCGTCACCGCCGCCCAGCTTGGCTATGCCGCCGGGCTGCTGTTCCTGGTGCCGCTCGGCGATATGTTCGAGCGTCGTTCGCTGATTGTCGTCATGACCCTGCTGGCCGCTGGCGGCATGCTGATCACCGCCAGCAGCAGCTCGCTCGGCATGATGATCCTCGGCACCGCGCTGACCGGCCTATTCTCAGTCGTCGCCCAGCTACTGGTGCCAATGGCTGCAACCCTCGCCTCACCAGAAAAACGCGGCAAGGTGGTCGGTACGGTGATGAGCGGGCTACTGCTTGGGATACTGCTGGCGCGTACCGTTGCCGGGCTGTTGGCAAGCCTGGGCGGTTGGCGCACCGTCTACTGGGTCGCCTCCGTGCTGATGATGCTGTTGGCCTTCGCGCTGTGGCGCGGGCTACCGAAGCTCAAGCAGGAGACGCACCTCAACTACCCGCAACTGCTCGGCTCCATCTTCAGCCTCTTTGCCCGCGACAAGCTGCTGCGCACCCGTGCGCTGCTCGGCTGCCTGACTTTCGCCAACTTCAGCATTCTGTGGACGTCGATGGCGTTTCTGCTCTCCGGCGCGCCATTTAACTACTCGGAAGGCACCATCGGGCTGTTCGGCCTGGCCGGTGCAGCCGGTGCGCTGGGCGCGCGGCCGGTCGGCGGGCTGGCGGATAAGGGCAAAGCGCATCTGACCACCACCTGGGGCCTGGTGCTGTTGCTACTTTCCTGGATAGCTATCTGGTACGGGCATACGTCCGCTATCGCGTTAATCATCGGGATTCTGGTGCTCGACCTGATGGTACAAGGCGTGCATATCACCAACCAGACGGTGATATACCGCGTTCAGCCGGATGCCCGTAACCGCCTCACCGCAGGCTATATGACCAGTTACTTCATCGGCGGCGCGGCAGGTTCGTTGCTTTCTGCCTCCGCCTGGCAGCACGCTGGCTGGATGGGAGTGTGCCTTGCAGGCAGCCTGTTAGCCGTGGCCAACCTGTTAGTCTGGTGGTGGGGCTATCACCGTCAGGAAGCGGAATAAAAGGTGCAGATGCCGGGTATACGTATCCGGCATCCTTATGTCATAGACTAACCGCATAAATTACGGACAATAATTCATTTACTTTATTTGTCACTATCGTTACTATATCGACTGTAACTAATGAGGTAATGCCCAGATGGATAGTTCGTTTACGCCCATTGAACAAATGCTGAAATTCCGCGCCAGCCGCAGCGAAGAGTTCCCTTTCCAGGAGATCCTTCTCACTCGTCTTTGCATGCACATGCAGGGCAAGCTGCTGGACAACCGTAATAAAATGCTGAAAGCTCAAGGGATCAACGAGACGTTGTTTATGGCGCTGATCACGCTGGAGTCTCAAGAAAATCACAGTATTCAGCCTTCTGAACTCAGCTGCGCGCTGGGTTCATCGCGCACCAATGCCACGCGTATTGCCGATGAACTGGAAAAACGCGGCTGGATTGAGCGCCGTGAAAGTGACAATGACCGCCGTTGCCTGCACCTGCAGCTGACTGAAAAAGGTCATCAGTTCCTGAACGAGGTTCTGCCTCCTCAGCATCACTGTCTGCATCAGCTTTGGTCTTCATTGAGCCTGGCTGAGAAAGACCAGCTCGAGCATATCACTCGCAAGCTTCTTACCCGTCTGGATCAGATGGAAGAAGACGGTTCCGTACTGGATGCCTTGCGCTGATACCACCGCTCCAAATAAACAGATGAATAGGCCAGCAGATAACCTCTGCTGGCCTTTCTGGTAGAAAAACAGGTCGGCTAAGCCGAAATAAATAATAAGAATGTGGAGAATCACATGAGCGCAAATGCGGAGACTCAAGCCCCGCAGCAACCCGCCAACAAGAAAGGCAAACGTAAACGCGCCCTCATCTTGTTGACCTTGCTCTTTGTTATTATTGCCGTGGCCTATGGGTGCTACTGGTTTTTGGTGTTGCGTCATTATGAAGAAACCGATGACGCTTACGTGGCAGGTAACCAGGTTCAAATCATGTCGCAGGTTTCAGGCAGCGTGACCAAAGTCTGGGCCGACAACACCGACTATATTAAACAGGGCGACGTGCTGGTCACCCTCGATCAGACCGATGCGCAACAGGCCTTTGAGAAAGCGCAGACTCAGCTTGCCTCAAGCGTCCGCCAGATGCGTCAGCTGATGATCAACAACAAGCAGCTGCAGGCGAATATCGATATTCGTAAAACCACGCTGGCTCAGGCGCAAACCGACCTCAACCGTCGTATTCCGCTGGGCACTGCCAACCTGATTGGCCGTGAAGAGCTGCAGCACGCGAAAGATGCCGTCACCAGCGCGCAGGCCGCTCTGGACGTGGCGGTTCAACAGTACAATGCTAACCAGGCGATGATCCTCGGTACCAAACTGGAAGATCAGCCTACGGTTCGTCAGGCCGCGACCGAAGTGCGTAACGCATGGCTTGCCCTGCAGCGTACCAAAATCGTCAGCCCGATGAGCGGCTACGTTTCTCGCCGTTCCGTACAGCCGGGTGCGCAGATTAGCCCGACCACACCGCTGATGGCCGTTGTGCCTGCTAGCAACCTGTGGGTGGACGCGAACTTCAAAGAAACCCAGCTTGCGCATATGCGTATCGGCCAACCGGTCACCGTCATCAGCGATATCTACGGCGATGATGTGAAGTACACCGGTAAAGTGGTCGGTCTGGATATGGGTACCGGTAGCGCCTTCTCCCTGCTGCCAGCACAGAACGCCACCGGTAACTGGATCAAGGTAGTACAGCGCTTACCTGTACGTATCGAACTGGACGAAAAACAGTTGGAACAGCACCCGTTGCGCATTGGTCTGTCTACGCTGGTGAAAGTCGATACCTCCAACCGCGACGGTCAGATGCTGGCTAACCAGATTCGCACCAGCCCGGTTTACGAGAGTAACGCGCGTGAAATCAGCCTCGACCCCGTTAACAAGCTGATCAACGACATCGTCCAGGCCAACGCCAACTAATGCTGGGGTGCGCGTAATGCAACAGCAAAAACCGCTGGAAGGCGCGCAGCTGGTCATTATGACCATTGCGCTGTCGCTGGCCACCTTCATGCAGGTGCTGGACTCCACCATCGCCAACGTAGCGATTCCGACCATCGCCGGTAACCTTGGCTCATCGCTGAGCCAGGGGACCTGGGTCATCACGTCGTTTGGGGTGGCGAACGCCATCTCCATTCCGATTACCGGCTGGCTGGCAAAACGCGTCGGTGAGGTGAAGCTGTTCCTGTGGTCAACCATCGCCTTTGTCATTGCATCATGGGCGTGTGGGGTATCCAACAGCCTGGGCATGCTGATCTTCTTCCGTGTGATTCAGGGGGTTGTTGCCGGGCCGCTTATTCCACTGTCGCAAAGCCTGTTGCTCAACAACTATCCGCCAGCCAAGCGCGCCGTCGCGCTGGCGCTGTGGTCAATGACGGTGATTGTGGCGCCAATCTGCGGGCCAATTCTTGGCGGCTATATCAGCGATAACTATCACTGGGGCTGGATCTTCTTCATCAACGTGCCAATTGGTGCCCTGGTCGTGCTGTTAAGCCTCCAGAGCCTGCGCGGGCGTGAAACCAAGACCGAGCAGCGACGCATTGATGGTATTGGTCTGGCGCTGCTGGTGCTGGGTATCGGTAGCCTGCAGGTCATGCTTGACCAGGGTAAAGAGCTCGACTGGTTTAACTCCACTGAAATCATCGTACTGACGGTGGTGGCGGTGGTATCGCTGAGCTTCCTGATTGTCTGGGAGCTGACCGACGATAACCCGATAGTCGATCTGTCGTTATTTAAGTCGCGAAACTTTACCATCGGCTGTCTGTGTATCAGCCTTGCCTATATGCTCTACTTCGGCGCGATTGTTCTGCTGCCGCAGCTATTGCAGGAGGTCTACGGGTATACCGCGACCTGGGCAGGTCTGGCGTCAGCGCCGGTTGGGGTGATCCCCGTCCTGCTGTCGCCGATTATCGGCCGCTTTGCCCACAAGCTGGACATGCGCCGTCTGGTCACCTTCAGCTTTATTATGTATGCCGTCTGTTTCTACTGGCGCGCCTATACCTTCGAGCCGGGGATGGACTTCGGCGCGTCGGCCTGGCCGCAGTTTATTCAGGGCTTCGCCGTGGCGTGCTTCTTCATGCCGCTGACTACCATCACGCTCTCCGGGCTACCGCCTGAGCGTCTGGCGGCCGCATCAAGTCTGTCGAACTTTACCCGTACGCTGGCGGGCTCCATCGGCACCTCGATAACCACGACGCTGTGGACCAACCGCGAGGCATTGCACCACGCGCAGCTAACGGAGTCCGTGACGCCGTTTAACCCGAACGCCCAGCAGATGTACGATCAGCTGCAGGGTATGGGCATGACGCAGCAGCAGGCTTCCGGCTGGATTGCCCAGCAGATAACCAACCAGGGGCTGATTGTCTCCGCCAATGAAATCTTCTGGGTTTCGGCTGGGATATTCCTCATTCTGTTGGGATTGGTGTGGTTCGCCAGACCGCCTTTCGGGGCGGGAGGCGGAGGCGGAGGCGCCCACTAATGAAAAAGCCAGCTCGGTTGAGCTGGCTTTTTTTTGGTCTGAATAACTTGCCCTGGAAAATCGCCGGATGGCGGCGTTGCCTTACCCGGCCACAGAGATCGTAGCCGAGCTAAACGGCGGGCAATAAAAAACCCGGAGCGCTCCGGGTTTTATCAGCCTACAGAATGCACAAAACTAGATGTGCAGTTCTTTCAGCTTCTCTTTTGGCAGCGCCAGCTCATCATTACTGTTGATACGAACATCACGCTCGATAATATGACGCGCAATGTCCTGCGCTTCGCTGAGGGAGTGCATCTCATAAGTCCCGCACTGGTAAACGTTCAGCTCAGGGATCTGATTTTGATCCTGCACTTTCAGGACGTCTGCCATCGCCGCTTTCCAGGCATCTGCCACGCGCTGCTCATCAGGAGTACCAATCAGGCTCATGTAGAAGCCAGTACGGCAGCCCATTGGCGAGATATCAATGATTTCAACGCCATTACCGTTCAGATGGTCACGCATAAAGCCAGCGAACAGGTGCTCCAGCGTGTGGATCCCACGTTCTGGCATCACTTCCTGGTTCGGTATGCAAAAACGCAGGTCAAAAACCGTGATCGCGTCACCGTGCGGAGTGTTCATTTTCTTCGCCACGCGAACGGCAGGTGCTTCCATACGAGTATGATCAACTGTGAAGCTATCTAACAACGGCATTTCGTAACCTCCGATATCACCTTCATGCTCCCGGGTAGTGCACTTTTTTCTATCACCAACGGTTTATAACCACTTGAATAGAATCAACTTTATGCAATCCACCGCGTTCTGCTTCAGGATAATGTGATTTTTTTTAAAATAAACTGAACTCTTTGTTCCCATGCCAGTCTTAATATATGAAAGACGCGCATTTGTTATCATCATCCCTGATTCAGAGATGTATATTTTGGCCACATTGATGTGGCCTTTTTCTTTTGTATCAGGCGTGTCTTGCCAGCAGTGCTTCAAACGGTTCGTTATCCGCCTCTTCAATCTGCTGCTGACGTGCACGTGACGCATCACGCTCCTTGGCGAAATCTTCCTCGCTCAGAATTTCCAACGGCTCCTCACGCAGCATCGTACGATACTGTTCCGCCAACGCTTTGCCTGTGCCACCAATGCCCTCATCAAGCATAGAA
This sequence comes from Kluyvera chengduensis, assembly GCF_044197065.1. Lineage (NCBI taxonomy): Bacteria > Pseudomonadati > Pseudomonadota > Gammaproteobacteria > Enterobacterales > Enterobacteriaceae > Kluyvera > Kluyvera chengduensis. The sequence goes on along the minus strand of NZ_JBIQOI010000005.1, from coordinate 258,593 downwards.
CGCAGAATGCGCGCGGAGAAGGTTAATTCTGGATTATCAAAGCTCGCAACCAGCTCGTCACACACTTTCTGGTATTCCGTGCCGCCGTTCATGCCGTCCAGCGTTTGCGCCACACGTTTGAGATCGTGGAACAGATCTTTGCCCACTTTGCTCAGCGGGAACTGTGCCGTTTCGCAGCCAATACCCAGCGTCAGGCCTGGCTTACGCCCTTCCAGAATCACGCGATTCCAGTTAGTACGGGTACACAGCAGCTCGTCGCTGCTCATCTCTGGCGCATCGGCCAGCACGCACCAGACCATAAACAGGTCGAGGAAACGAATCTGCTGCTCGTCAACGCCAATCGGTGAGAACGGGTTGATATCGAGTGAGCGCACTTCGATATACTCGATACCGCCGCGCTGCAACGCATCGGAAGGCGTTTCACCGTCACGCGTGACACGTTTAGGACGGATTGGCGCATACAGTTCGTTTTCAATCTGCAGAATGTTACTGTTGATTTGCAGGTACTTACCGTCTTTCTTAAGGCCGATACGGGCATACTCTTCCGACGGCGTTTTAATCGCACGTTTCAATCCTGCCACATACTCGTGCAGTTCGTTAAACGTAATTCCGAGATTGCTTTGCGATTTATTGGTATAGCCAAGGTCGCTCAGGCGCAGAGAGGTGGCGTACGGCAGGTAGTACATACCGCATTCCGTTTTCTCAAACGGCAGCGAGGTCGGTTTACCCTGCAAGAAGGAAGAGCAAATTGCCGGCGACGCACCAAACAGGTACGGAATCACCCAGCCAAAACGGTAGTAGTTGCGAATCAGGCGGAAATAACCGGCTGAGATCGCCTCTTTATCATGCGAGCCGCACTTCGCTTCCCAGAATGCCATTGGCAGTGAGAAGTTGTAGTGTACGCCGGAGATAGTCTGCATCAGCGCGCCGTAGCGGTTCTTCAGCCCTTCACGATATAAAGTCTTCAGACGACCAATATTTGATGTGCCGTACTGCGCCAGTTCAATATCCTGACCAGGTGCAATATAGCAAGGCATGCTCAGTGGCCACATGCGTTCGTCGCCCAGCTGACGTGCGGTGTAGCGATGCACATCGCGCAGGAGCGTCAGCATATGGTCGATGTCGCCGTCGACTGGAGTAATAAACTCCAGCAGGGCTTCAGCGAAGTCCGTGGTGATCCATTTATGGGTCAGGGTTGCGCCAAGCGCCTCCGGATGACCGGTTGTTGCCAGAGAACCATCTGCATTAACGCGCAATGTTTCGCGCTCAAGACCGCGCTGGATCCCCTGAAGAGCCTGAGGATGTTTTTCCAGCCAGGACAGCGCCTGTGATACGTCCGGGATCAAATTGACCTCCCGCCTGTCGAATTCATTTTATTAAGCATAATTGTCATCGTGGAGATGCGATATTCCGCATGCCATCCAATTAGTGCCACCACGTCATGCCCTGAAGCGTCAGCGCCGCGACTGCGACGTAACGTAACGCTTTCCCCAGGCATAAAAAAAAGAGTACTGGTCCCCAGGAAATACGCATCCACCCTGCCAATAGGCACAGTAAATCGCCGATGACCGGCATCCAGCTCAGCAGCAGCGTTGCTGCGCCGTAGCGCCGAAGCCAACCCACCGCTTTTTCCTGCCACCGCGATGTTTTGCGTAATGGAAAAAAACGACCAAGAATAACGTTAGTAGCCCCGCCAAGGCTATTACCCATTGTTGCTATTACAACCAGAAGCCAGGGCTTACTCGCGCCCGAAAGCAGCAGCGCGACCAGCACGGCTTCGGAGTTACCCGGCAGCAGCGTTGCACTAAGGAAGCTGCTTGCAAACAGCGACCCTAGTGCCAGAAATTCATTCACAGCAGACGCACGTCAACAGCATCCATTCCCGCTGCAGCCGCGGCTTGAAGGCCAAAATCGGCATCTTCAAACACTACACAGCGCTCAGGCGGTACGCCGATTAACTCAGCGCACAGTAAAAAGGTATCCGGTGCTGGTTTGTGTTGTTTCACGTGATCGGCGGCGACAACGGCCGCAAAGTAGTGACGCAACCCCAGATGTGCGAGCAGGGCTTCAGCCACTGCGCTTTCGCTGCCCGTACCCACCGCCATAGGGCGGCGACCGTGCCACTCCTTCACCACCTCAATGAGCGGTAATGGCGTGACCGAGTCCAGCAGCATCGATTTCACCGCATCGGTTTTTTCACGAGCGAGAAGATGAGGATCTAAATCAGCCTGATGGCTTTCAATAATCGCCTGGGCAATGCGCCAGGTCGGAGAGCCGTTCAGAGCCACCATCGCCTGTTCGTCGAACTGCATTCCATATCGCCCCAACACTTCACGCCACGCTTTACGGTGCGTAGGTTCCGTATCAAGGATGGTGCCGTCCATATCAAAAATCAATCCAGCATAGCGTTCGTACATCGTCTTCTCATCCTTCGCCAACGTGACGTTACTTTATCGCAAAAGGGGCAAATTGTCGCTTCTAGCCGCAGAGACGGCAAAGGCACCTTATCGGTGCCTTTGTTATGGTTACTAGCTGGGGTTATTTTATCTGCATGTCATTTTCAACAACCCGTACGCCCTGGACCTGGCGCGTGACCTCTACCGCACGTTTTGCATCGGCAGCGGACGACACAAAGCCGCTGAGCTGCACGCGACCTTTAAAGGTCTGCACATTAATTTCGCTGGATTTTATCTGCTTATCGCTGAACAGCGCGGTTTTCACCTTCGTGGTCACCACCGTATCATCGATATAACCACCGGTACTTTCCTTGGTTGAAGAACCCGCACAGCCAGACAGCGAGATAGCTACCAGAAGCGCTGCACAGGACGCAGCCATTGCTTTGAACCATTTCATGGATTTCTCTCCTTGCACTCAGGTCACCAGAATAAGGGGGTATCAGAGATAAATTATAGTGGAAAGAATGAGTTGCCAATCAGAAAAGTGTGAAGAAGATTTTTTTAGGAATAAAGCAGACAGATTTTTGGAAATATTGAGATATTGGGAAAAAGGGGAGTTTCAGAGAAGATGGTGCATCCGGGAGGATTCGAACCTCCGACCGCTCGGTTCGTAGCCGAGTACTCTATCCAGCTGAGCTACGGATGCATCGGAAAAGCTAATTATCGTGCAAAACAAAGAATGGTGCATCCGGGAGGATTCGAACCTCCGACCGCTCGGTTCGTAGCCGAGTACTCTATCCAGCTGAGCTACGGATGCATCGGGAAAATTGCTTTACTGCCGATATTGATACCGCTATAAAGCGACATCAAGTAAGAGATGGTGCATCCGGGAGGATTCGAACCTCCGACCGCTCGGTTCGTAGCCGAGTACTCTATCCAGCTGAGCTACGGATGCATCGGGAAACTTACTTTACTGCAGATTTGATATCGCTGCTAAGGCGTTATCGATTTTCTGTTACAACGCTAATGCGTTATCTCAGAGAAGATGGTGCATCCGGGAGGATTCGAACCTCCGACCGCTCGGTTCGTAGCCGAGTACTCTATCCAGCTGAGCTACGGATGCAAATGGCGGTGAGGCGGGGATTCGAACCCCGGATGCAGCTTTTGACCGCATACTCCCTTAGCAGGGGAGCGCCTTCAGCCTCTCGGCCACCTCACCAACAACACCTCTTGCGAGTGCTTCGAAGAACTTGTTTCTGCTCATCGTCGCTGTGTGGCGCACATATTACTTTCTGGGACTTATAAGTCAAACAATTTTCCGCAGATTTTTTTCGTTTGCACATTTCACACGCAATAAGCTGTTAAAAAAGACAGAATGCACGTTTTATCAACAGATAAATTGCGTTTTTGCCGGTATAGCAGCAAAAAAGAAAATGGGCGTGAAAGCGCTGGGACGAAGAAAAAAGGGAGAACACGAGGGGAAAACGAAGAAAACTATGAGAGGTGCGTCTCACCCGCGGGGTGAGACGCGAGAACTTAGTAACTGGACTGCTGGGATTTTTCAGCCTGGATACGCTGGTAGATCTCTTCACGGTGAACAGAGACCTCTTTAGGGGCATTTACGCCGATGCGTACCTGGTTACCCTTCACCCCTAAAACTGTCACAGTGACCTCATCTCCAATCATGAGGGTCTCACCAACTCGACGAGTCAGAATCAGCATTCTTTGCTCCTTGAAAGATTAAAAGAGTCGGGTCTCTCTGTATCCCGGCATTCTCCATCATATAACGCCAAAAGGTCAGCAATGACAAACACCTTGGTGTAAGCGGTCACAGCATCACACTCTGTTAAATGTAAGTTTAGCCGATTTACATGACTTCAACCTGACTTTATCGTTATCAGTACCGCATATGCAAGGTGCCTTAACGTTTAACGTTAAGGCACCCACATGCGTTTATTGTTATTACAGCTTAGCGCTTACCCAGCCTTTCACACTGGACAGTGCTGCAGGGAGCGCAGACGCGTCGGTACCACCGGCTTGTGCCATGTCCGGACGTCCACCCCCTTTGCCGCCCACCTGCTGAGCGACCATGCCAACCAGCTCCCCTGCTTTCACACGGTCGGTCACATCCTTAGACACGCCTGCAATCAGAGAAACCTTACCTTCTGCAACCGTCGCCAGTACGATAACCGCAGAACCCAGTTGGTTCTTCAGATCGTCGACCATAGTACGCAGCATCTTCGGCTCAACGCCAGCGAGCTCGCTCACCAGCAGGTTAACGCCGTTAATAGTCTCAGCTTTGCTGGAAAGGTTTGCGCTTTCCTGTGCTGCCGCCTGCTCTTTAAGCTGCTGCAGCTCTTTTTCCAGCTGACGCGTACGTTCAATAACAGTACGCACTTTTTCGGTTACGTTATGGCTGTCGCCCTTCAGCAACTGCGCGATATCGCTCAGGCGATCGCTTTCAGCGTGCAGCGTAGCAATCGCGCCTTCACCGGTTACGGCTTCGATACGACGAACGCCTGCCGCAGTGCCAGACTCAGACACGATGCGGAACAGACCGATATCGCCGGTACGAGAAGCGTGGGTACCACCGCACAGCTCGGTAGAGAAGTCGCCCATGCTCAATACGCGAACGTGGTCGTCATATTTCTCACCGAACAGCGCCATTGCGCCCTTCGCTTTCGCCGCTTCGAGATCCATGATGTTGGTTTCGATTGGCAGGTTACGACGAATCTGGGCGTTGACCAGATCTTCAACCGCGCGAATCTCTTCCGGCTTCATGGCTTCGAAATGAGAGAAGTCGAAACGCAGTACCTTGTCGTTTACCAACGAGCCTTTCTGCGCAACGTGGGTGCCCAGAACCTGGCGCAGCGCCGCGTGCATCAGGTGCGTAGCAGAGTGGTTCAGACGGATGCGTGCACGGCGTGCCACATCAACGTCAGCCTGCACACCGTCGCCCACTTTCAGCGCGCCGGTCGCCAGCTTGCCGAGGTGGCCAATGGCCTGGCCGTATTTCTGAGTGTCGCTGACCGCAAAGCTGAAGCCCGCGCCTTTCAGTTCACCCTTATCGCCAACCTGGCCGCCGGATTCTGCATAGAATGGCGTCTGGTCCAGTACCACAACCGCTTCCTGACCGGCAGCGATAGACTCTACCGCTTTGCCGTCAACGAACAGCGCAGTGACTTTGCCGTTCAGTTCCAGGTGGTCATAGCCTTTAAATTCTGAAGTACCATCAACGCGGATCATGGCGTTGTAGTCGGCGCCAAAACCGCTGGACTCACGCGCACGACGGCGCTGCTCTTCCATTGCGGCTTCAAAGCCTGCTTCATCAACCTTGATATTGCGCTCACGGCAAACGTCCGCGGTCAGGTCAACCGGGAAGCCGTAGGTATCGTACAGACGGAATGCGGTTTCGCCGTTCAGCGTGTCGCCAGTCAGTTTTGCCAGCTCTTCGTCGAGCAGCGCCAGACCGCGCTCCAGCGTACGAGCAAACTGCTCTTCTTCGGTTTTCAGTACCTGCTCAACCTGCGCCTGCTGACGTTTCAGCTCTTCGCCTGCGGCACCCATCACTTCTACCAGCGGGCCAACCAGCTTGTAGAAGAAGGTGTCTTTCGCACCCAGCATGTTGCCGTGACGGACTGCGCGACGAATGATACGACGCAGCACGTAGCCGCGGCTTTCGTTAGACGGCATGACGCCATCGGCAATCAAGAACGCACAGGAACGAATGTGGTCGGCAATAACGCGCAGAGACTTGTTGCTCAGATCGGTTGCGCCGGTCTCTTTCGCTACCGCGTCAATCAGCTTGCGGAACAGGTCGATGTCATAGTTGGAGTTCACGTGCTGCAGGACAGCGGTGATACGCTCCAGGCCCATACCGGTGTCCACGGACGGCTTCGGCAGCGGTTCCATGGTGCCGTCAGCCTGACGGTTGAACTGCATGAAGACGATGTTCCAGATCTCAATGTAACGGTCGCCGTCTTCTTCTGCGGAACCCGGAGGGCCACCCCAGATGTGGTCGCCGTGGTCATAGAAGATCTCGGTGCACGGGCCGCAAGGACCGGTGTCGCCCATCTGCCAGAAGTTATCCGATGCGTACGGCGCGCCTTTGTTGTCGCCGATACGGATGATGCGCTCACGCGGGATACCGACTTCTTTTTCCCAGATTTCGTAAGCTTCGTCATCGCTTTCATAGACGGTGACCCACAGACGCTCTTTCGGCAGGGCGAACCAGTTTTCACCGGTCAGCAGTTCCCACGCGTATTGAATAGCGTCGTGCTTGAAGTAGTCGCCGAAGCTGAAGTTACCCAGCATTTCGAAGAAGGTGTGGTGACGTGCGGTGTAACCGACGTTTTCCAGATCATTGTGTTTACCGCCCGCACGCACGCAACGCTGCGCGGTGGTCGCGCGAGAATAATTACGCTTGTCGAGACCGAGGAACACATCTTTGAACTGGTTCATCCCGGCATTGGTAAACAGCAAAGTAGGGTCGTTATTCGGCACCAGGGAGCTGCTGGCAACTACCTGATGGCCTTTACTATGGAAAAAGTCGAGAAACGCCTGACGGATCTCAGCGGTGCTCTTGCTCATAATTATCCTGACATCAAGCTACACTTCATCCTTCAAACCCCCGAGGCAACGGCTTTTTTCGCTCCCAATCACGCACTGAAGTACGAGTCTGAGGCCATTCTTGCCCGCCGCTCTGATGCGGCTTGAATGATTTTGTGTATTAAGGAATATTCGTCACCGACGCGGATTGCTCTAAAAAACAATCCGCCCCCGGACGGAAAAAGTGGGAATAAGATAAGTTTTCTTGAAAGGGAAGTAAAATCCCCAGTGCGGTCAATCAGCAAAATTTCGCCATATTTCCTGGATATCTTCCATCAGGTAGCCGCGGTAGAGCAAAAAACGCTGAATTTTGACCTTTTCAGCAAAGGTGGTCGGCAGCGGTTCACCGTATTTTCTCACCGCCTGATCGCGCGCCAGTAGAGCCCAATCGATATCGGACTCGCGCATAGCCTGCTCGATGGCGTCGCGCGCAATGCCCTTCTGTCCCAGTTCCTGACGAATGCGCGCCGGGCCGTATCCTTTGCGGCTGCGGCTATTCATAAACTGCTGGACGAAACGGCTATCGTCGAGATAGCGGTTCTCAAAGCACCAGGCCACCACTTTCTCGACATCTTCCAGCGGTGCATCGATGGGCTCTGGGCCACTTTTCCCCATCACCGGGGCGGTAAGCTTGCGCCGCAGCTCCTGTTCGCTGTGGTCGCGCATCGCCAGAATGCGAATGGCGCGATCCAGCAGGCGGGCATAGGCGGAACGGCGCGATGAGTTTTCGGTCATGATTTTTTACCGTCGTGATAAATGCAAAAAGGGCTGCATAGGCAGCCCTTCAAATGTGCACAACTCAGTAACCTGGAAGAAGCGTGATAACGACAACCCCGGAGCAACTCAGAGCACAATCCCGGCGTCGTTTCACTCGGCCGGGCTACATGATTAGAAGTCTTCGTTGGTTTCTTCAACGCTGTTGTTATCAACGGCGAAGTCCGGCGTAGAGTCCTGGTTGTTGAGCAGCAGCTCGCGCACCTTCTTCTCAATTTCTTTCGCCGCAGCCGGGTTCTCTTTCAGCCAGGAGATAGCGTTCGCTTTACCCTGACCAATTTTGTCACCGTTGTAGCTGTACCAGGCACCCGCTTTCTCAATCAGTTTTTCTTTCACGCCGAGGTCAACCAGCTCGCCGAAGAAGTTGATACCTTCACCGTAAAGAATCTGGAATTCAGCCTGTTTGAACGGCGCTGCAATTTTGTTCTTCACAACCTTCACGCGGGTTTCGCTGCCGACAACGTTGTCACCCTCTTTCACCGCGCCGATACGACGGATATCAAGACGTACGGAAGCGTAGAACTTCAGCGCGTTACCACCGGTCGTAGTTTCTGGGTTACCGAACATCACGCCGATTTTCATACGGATCTGGTTGATGAAGATAAGCAGCGTGTTGGACTGCTTCAGGTTACCCGCCAGCTTACGCATCGCCTGGCTCATCATACGTGCCGCGAGGCCCATGTGAGAGTCACCGATTTCGCCTTCGATTTCCGCTTTCGGCGTCAGCGCCGCAACGGAGTCGACAACGATAACGTCGACAGCACCAGAACGCGCCAGCGCGTCACAGATTTCCAGCGCCTGTTCACCGGTGTCCGGCTGAGAACACAGCAGGTTGTCGATATCAACGCCCAGCTTGCGAGCATAGACTGGGTCCAGCGCGTGTTCAGCATCGATGAACGCACAGGTTTTGCCTTCACGCTGCGCGGCGGCGATAACCTGGAGCGTCAGGGTAGTTTTACCGGAGGATTCTGGCCCGTAGATTTCGACGATACGGCCCATTGGCAGGCCGCCTGCGCCCAGCGCGATATCCAGTGAAAGCGAACCGGTGGAGATGGTTTCCACGTCCATGGAACGGTCTTCACCCAGACGCATGATGGAGCCTTTACCGAATTGCTTTTCGATCTGGCCCAGCGCTGCAGCCAACGCTTTCTGTTTGTTTTCGTCGATAGCCATTATTACTCCTGTCATACCGGGTGTTACCGGATAGTGAATTCTGTTCTGTTGAGGCAATTATACTGTATGGTCATACAGTATCAAGTATTTTGTAGAAATTGTTGCCAGAGGAGATTAAGCGCATAGGCCGTCGCCTGACGACGTACCGATTCACGGTCACCCTCGAAGCATTCACGCTGGGTAATGCCCTGTCCTGCGGCGGTGGCAATACCAAACCAGACCGTACCCACCGGCTTGTCAGCGCTGCCGCCGTCTGGCCCGGCAATGCCGCTGACCGAGATAGCAAAGTCAGCGCGCGCCGCGCGCAGTGCGCCAATCGCCATCTCGATAACCACCTGCTCGCTGACCGCGCCATACTGTTCGAGCGTCGCTTCACGCACGCCGATCATCTGCGATTTCGCCTCGTTGCTGTAGGTCACGAAACTGCGTTCAAACCAGGCCGAACTGCCGGCAATATCGGTAATGGCTTTCGCTATCCAGCCGCCGGTACAGGACTCTGCGGTGGTGAGTGTCGCCCCGCGCGCCTTCAGCGCCAGGCCGACCTGCTCGCTAAGCTGCATTAATTCTGAATCTGTCATCATCGCTCCGCTTAAGCTCGATAAAGAGGCCATCAAAGATAGCACTTTCAGAACAGATGTGGGGACGGGATAGTGATTTTACGAGGGGGATTCCGAAATTGAACGCCCCGGAAGAACCGGGGCGAAAAGAAGCCAGATTTAGCGCATGCTGGCAGCGATAAGTTCGACGTTATGACGCAGCATTTTGGCATAGCTGTCTGCCACGCCACCCGGTTTTGACAACGCCTCCGGGTACAGCTCACCGCCCGGCTGTGAACCGGTGGCCGCTGCAATCTGTTTCACCAGACGCGGGTCAAGCTGGTTTTCCATAAACCAGGTGTGTACGCCGTCAGCCTTAATTTGCTTAATCAACGCCGCCACCTGCGCCGCGCTGGCCTCGCTCTCGGAAGAGAGCCCCTGCGGCGCCAGGAAAGTGACGCCATAAGCCCGCGAGAAATAGCCGAAAGCGTCGTGGCTGGTCAACACTTTACGCTTCGCCTGTGGAATGGCGCTGAACTGCTGTTTAGTCCAGCTGTGAATGTCGTTAAGCTCGCCAATATAGCGTTTACCGGAGGCGTTCATCGCTGCGCTGTCTTCCGGGTCAGCCTTGACCAGTCCGGTCAGAATATTTTGCGCGTACAGTGCGCCGTTCGCCGCGCTGTTCCAGGCGTGCGGGTCGGTAACCGTTTTGCCGTCTTCATCCAGCGTATGCGTTTTCACCCCCGCAGAGGCGACCACCAGCTCGCCTTTAAAGCCGGAGGCCTTGATAAGGCGGTCCATCCAGCCCTCCAGCCCCAGTCCGTTGACCACCACCACATCCGCTTTGCTGAGCAGCGCGCTATCCTGCGGCGACGGCTCGAAGGTGTGTGGGTCGCCGTCCGGGCCAACCAGCGTGTCGACATGGACGTGTTCATCGCCCACCTGTTTCACCATATCGCCCAGCACGGAGAAACTGCTGACCACGTTCAGCGTTTTTGCCATCGCACCTTGCGCCGTCAGCCCTAACGCCAACGCCAGAATCACCCCAATACGTTTCATTATGTCCCCTATCCTCTTCGTTTTTGCCAGCTAACGGTCAGCCGGCTTCGCTTGCCAAAAAACACAGAAATCAAAAATACGCCGCTGGCGGTCAGTACAATCGATGGCCCCGCGGGCAGATTTGCCGCCCACGACAGGCTGAGCCCCATCCAGGCGCATACGCCGCCTATCAGCGCTGCCAGCAGCAGAATTGACGGTAAGGTTTTCGCCCAGCATCGTGCCGCAACGGCGGGCAGCATCATGACCCCCACCGCCATCAGCGTGCCCAGCACCTGAAAACCAGCCACCAGGTTGAGCACCAGCAACGCCAGAAATAACCCGTGCAGCAACACCGGCAGCCAGCGCGCATTCACCTGTAGCCAGCTGCTGTCAAACGCTTCGCTCACCAGCCCGCGGTAGAAAAGCGCAATGCAGAGCAGCGTCAGGCTGGCGACACCCGCCACAAACAGCGCGGCATCGTTATCCACCGCCAGAATCGAACCGAACAGCAGGTGCAGCAGGTCGACGTTGGAGCCGCGCAGCGAGACCAGCGTGACCCCCAACGCCAGCGACCCTAAGTAGAATCCAGCAAAGCTGGCATCCTCTTTTAGCGGCGTGCGGCGGCTGACCCAACCGGCCACCAGCGCCACCGTAATACCGGCAATAAAGCCGCCGACGGTCATCGCCAGCAGCGACATTCCGTTCACCAGATAGCCCACCGCCACGCCGGGAAGAATGGCGTGCGACAGCGCGTCACCCATCAGGCTCATTCGCCGTAGCAGCAAAAAAACACCGAGGATCGTGGTGCTGAGCGACAGGGCAAGGCATACCACCAGCGCCCGGCGCATAAAGCCAAATTCAATGAAGGGTTGAAAGAAGGTGTGCCAGATCATGCGAGCCTCGCGGAGCTAAACGCCGGAAGCACGTCGCGGGTATGTCCCCAGCAGGCATTCTGTGGAGCCAGCAGCAGCGTTTCCGGGAAATACTCCGCCACGCGCTGGTTATCGTGCAGTACTGCCAGCACGGTCTGCCCCTGCTGATGCATCTCCTGAATCACGCCCATCAGGTCATGGCTGGTCGCTTCATCAATGCCGGTAAAGGGCTCATCAAGCATCACCAACGGTGCCCGCTGCACCAGCACGCGGGCAAAGAGCATCCGCTGAAACTGGCCGCCGGACAGCGCATCAATCGGGGTTTTCGCCATGCTCGCCAGCCCGACTCGCGCCAGCGACGCCTGGATGCGCTGGCGCGTATCGCTACGCAGGCCGCGCAGAAGCGAGACCTTTGGCCATGCGCCCTGACTGACAACATCCAGCACGGTCAGCGGAAACTGCGACTCCAGCGCATGACGCTGAGCCAGCCAGCCAATAACCGGGCGCGAAGGCGTCCAGTGAATCACGCCGCTCACTGGCGGGATAAATCCCGCCAGCGTTTTCAGTACAGTCGATTTGCCACAGCCGTTCAGACCGACAATCGCCGTCATGCTGCCTTTTTGAATCACGCCGCTCAGCGACGGCGTAATGGCCACGCCTTCATAGCCAGCCACCAGGTTGTCCAGTTCAATCATGGCAGCGATACCGCCCACCAGACCATCAACCACAGCGCGGCCAACAGCGCGCAGGCCAGCAAAACCCGCGTCATGCTGCTGGCCATAAAAACAGGAGTGAACATCTTTGCCTCACCATTAAATGTTATAACATAACAATATTGGATTAACGCTAAGATGTAAACGGCAGGAAATGATGCTAAATGTAACAAGCCCCCCTCAGAGCCGAGGGGAGCCAGAAGGAAGGATTACTGACCGCGCGCCTGAGCAACCGCCAGGCCCAGTTGCCAGACCGCCATCGCATAGTGGGTGCTGTGGTTATAACGGGTGATGGTGTAGAAGTTCGGCAGCCCGTACCAGTACTGGTAGCCCGTACCAATATCCAGTCGCAGCAGGCTTGCCTGCTGATGGTTGCCCAGCGGCTGCATCGGCGTTAAGCCTGCCGCCGCCAGCTGCGAAACGCTGTATTTAGTTTTAAACCCATTCTCCAGTCCCGGAGCCTGCCCCATTGCCTGAACCGCCACCGCGTCGCCGCTCACCCAACCGTGCTGTTTGAAGTAGTTCGCCACGCTGCCGATAGCGTCTTCCGGGTCCCACAGGTTGATGTGACCATCACCGTTGAAATCAACCGCATACTGCCTGTAGGAAGACGGCATAAACTGGCCATAGCCCATCGCGCCAGCAAATGAACCTTTCAGATCCAGCGGGTCGTCCTGTTCGTCACGCGCCATCAGCAGGAAGGTTTCCAGCTCACCTGAGAAGTATTGAGCACGACGTGGATAGTTAAACGAGAGCGTTGCCAGCGCATCGAGGATACGCGTTTTACCCATCACGCGCCCCCAACGGGTCTCAACGCCAATAATCCCGACGATAATTTCCGGCGGTACGCCGTAGACCTGTGAAGCGCGCTGCAGTGCGTCCTGATGCTGGTTCCAGAACACCACGCCGTTCTGGACGTTATCCGGCGTGATGAACTGGTTGCGATAGCGCAGCCACGCTCCGTTCGGGCCAGTTGGCGGCAGGCCGGTCGGCGCCTGCCTGTCCATCAGGCGCAGCACGTAGTCCAGACGCTTGGCCTGGGAGAGAATTTCATGCAGCTGCTGTCGGTCAAAGCCGTGCTTACTCACCATCTTGTCGATGAACTGCTCCGCCGCCGGGTTATTGGCAAAATCACCGGTTGGCATCAGCGCATTGTGCTGAGGTTCAAGGAGAAAACCGCCGGACGTGGTTGCCGGAGATTCAGCCGTTTTAGGTTTGCTGCTACAGGCAGCGAGCAGGACACACAGGGGGAGTAAAGCCAGAACACGACGCTTCAACATGGGACATCCGTTTAACAATATCAGCAAGAGTTAAATATGGTAAAGCATCCGCCACGCTGCAAGGAAGCGGTTGTCGCGCTCGCTCGCAGAATTTCTCATTTCCACACTTCGTTTTCTCTTTTTCCTGCGGCCACGCTCGCAATAACTTTCACAATAAAATATTTATCTTTCATTTTGCGATCAAAATAACACTTTAAAACCTTTCGATCTGATTAAAATCTCCCACCTTTTGGTAATAAAACGATAAATCCCTACAGGAGATAACTATGGTCAACACCATTACCCTGGGCGCTGAATGGTTCATCGGGCTGTTTCAGAAAGGCGGAGAGGTCTTCACCGGCATGGTGACAGGCATTCTTCCGCTACTGATTAGCCTGCTGGTCATCATGAATGCGCTCATTAACTTCATCGGTCAGCACCGCATTGAGCGGTTTGCTCAACGCTGCGCGGGCAATCCAATCTCTCGCTACCTGCTACTGCCCTGCATTGGCACATTTGTGTTTTGTAACCCAATGACTCTGAGTCTGGGGCGCTTTATGCCGGAGAAATACAAGCCCAGCTACTACGCTGCCGCCTCCTATAGCTGCCACTCCATGAACGGGCTGTTCCCCCACATCAACCCAGGTGAACTGTTTGTCTATCTGGGCATCGCCAATGGCCTGACGACGTTAGGGCTGCCGCTTGGGCCGCTGGCGGTGAGCTACCTGCTGCTGGGTCTGGTCACTAACTTCTTCCGCGGCTGGATTACGGATTTCACCACCGCCGTCTTTGAGAAAAAAATGGGCATTCAACTGGAACAGAAAGTTCAACTGTCGGGAGCTGCATCATGACGCGCATTCACATTGAAAAAGGAACCGGCGGCTGGGGTGGCCCGCTTGAGCTGGACGCCGTACCCGGTAAGAAAATCGTCTACATCACGGCCGGAACCCGCCCGGCAATCGTCGACAAACTCGCCGAGCTCACCGGCTGGCAGGCCGTCGATGGCTTTAAAGAGGGTGAACCGCCTGAACAGGAAATTGGGGTCGCGATTATCGACTGCGGCGGCACGCTGCGCTGCGGTATCTATCCGAAGCGCCGTATTCCGACCATTAATATCCATGCCACCGGCAAATCCGGCCCGTTGGCGCAGTTTATCCTGGAGGACATTTATGTCTCCGGCGTCAGAGAAGAGAACATCCGCCTTGTCGGTGAAGCCAGCGAAGCTGTCAACACAGCCCCATCAGCAAAACCAGCGGCCCGTGACTACGATGCCACGAAAAAGATCACCGAACAGAGCGATGGTCTGCTCGCCAAAGTCGGCATGGGTATGGGTTCGGCGGTAGCGGTACTGTTTCAGGCGGGTCGCGACACCATCGATACGGTACTCAAAACCATTCTTCCCTTTATGGCATTCGTCTCGGCGCTTATCGGCATCATCATGGCATCAGGTCTCGGTGACTGGATAGCCCACGGTCTGGCACCGCTTGCCAGCCACCCGCTGGGGCTGGTTACGCTGGCGCTAATCTGCTCTTTCCCCCTGCTATCCCCCTTCCTCGGGCCAGGGGCCGTTATCGCTCAGGTGATTGGCGTCCTGATAGGCGTGCAAATTGGGCTTGGCAATATCCCGCCGCATCTGGCGTTACCTGCCCTGTTTGCGATTAACGCGCAGGCCGCCTGCGACTTTATTCCCGTGGGGTTATCCCTCGCTGAGGCGAGACAGAACACCGTACGCGTGGGCGTGCCTTCCGTGCTGGTGAGCCGTTTTCTGACCGGAGCCCCAACCGTGCTGATTGCCTGGTTTGTTTCCGGCTTTATCTATCAATAGGGAATCTGTAATGACCGTGATTTATCAGACCACCATTACCCGCATCGGTCAGAGCGCCGCAGAAGCCTTGGACGACCAAATGCTGATCACCTTCCGGGAAGGTGCGCCAGTGGATATTGAAGAGTTTTGCTACATCCACCGCCCCGGCAGTTTAAACGGCCCTCTCCAGAGCGGCATGCACGTTGAGATAGGCGAGCAGCGCTATCGGGTCACCGCAGTAGGCAGCGTGGCCGAACAGAACTTACGTGAACTGGGGCATATCACCCTGTGCTTCGATGGGCAAAACGAAGCAAAGTTTCCCGGCACGGTACACCTCGCTGGGCCAACGCCGGACGGTATCGCACCGGGCACCATTTTGCAGTTTATTGATTAATATTTAAGGAGAAAATAATGAAGCAGGTTGCCGTTGTTATTGGTGGAGGGCAGACCCTGGGGGCATTCCTCTGCCGCGGCCTCGCCGCAGAAGGATACCGCATCGCCGTAGTCGATATTCAAAGCGATAAAGCCGCCAGCGTGGCGCAAGAGATTAACGCCGAATTTGGCGAGGGGATGGCCTGTGGCTTTGGCGCCGATGCCACCAGCGAACAAAGCGTGCTGGCGCTGTCACGTGGGGTCGATGAAATTTTTGGCCGCGCGGATCTTCTGGTCTACAGCGCGGGCATCGCCAAAGCGGCGTTTATCAGCGATTTCCAGCTCGGTGATTTCGACCGCTCACTCCAGGTCAACCTGGTGGGCTACTTCCTCTGCGCCCGTGAATTCTCGCGGCTGATGATCCGCGACGGCGTTGCCGGGCGGATCATTCAGATCAACTCAAAATCCGGCAAGGTGGGCAGCAAACACAACTCCGGCTACAGCGCTGCAAAGTTTGGCGGCGTAGGCTTAACGCAGTCGCTGGCATTAGATCTGGCCGAGTACGGCATCACCGTACACTCGCTGATGCTGGGCAACCTGCTGAAATCACCCATGTTTCAGTCATTGCTGCCGCAGTATGCCACCAAGCTTGGCATTGCGCCGGGCGAGGTGGAGCAATACTACATTGATAAAGTGCCGCTCAAACGCGGCTGCGATTATCAGGACGTGCTGAACATGCTGCTGTTCTATGCCAGCCAGAAAGCCTCCTATTGTACCGGCCAGTCAATCAACGTCACCGGCGGCCAGGTGATGTTCTAAACGTTTTGCCCGGTGGCGCTACGCTTACCGGGCCTACAGGTTCTATGTAGGCCGGATAAGGCGAAGCCGCCATCCGGCAACCCAGGAGCACAACATGGTTTCAGCCCTGATCACCGTCGCCGTTATCGCCTGGTGCGCTCAGCTTGCGCTGGGTGGCTGGCAAATCCACCGTTTCAACCGGGCGTTCGACAAACTCTGCCAGCTGGGTCGAGTTGGCGTCGGGCGCTCCGGCGGGCGCTTTAAGCCGCGCGTCGTGGTCGCTGTCGCGCTGGATGAACATCTTTACGTCGTCGATACGCTGTTTATGAAAGGAGTGACCGTGTTCGCTAAACCGGGTGAAATTGACGGGGTAAAAGGAAAACATCGTGATGAATTACAGCCCGATGTGATCTTTCCCCATGATCCCCTCTCGCAGAATGCACTATCATTGGCGCTTAAACTGAAACATGGGTAATTTCGTTGTGAATGCTAATAGCTTGCGAAATTATCATTTCGCAAATTTATGTCAGGGTAATCACGCCTATGAAACCTCGTCAGCGTCAGGCCGCTATTCTTGAGCACCTGCAAAAACAGGGTAAATGCTCGGTTGAAGAGTTGGCCCAGTACTTTGACACCACGGGTACCACCATTCGCAAGGATCTGGTCATTCTGGAAAATGCAGGAACCGTGATTCGAACTTACGGCGGCGTGGTGTTAAACAAGGATGAGACCGATCCGCCTATCGATCACAAAACGCTCATCAATACCCACCAAAAAGAGCGTATCGCACAGGCGGCTATCACCTTAATTCACGACGGTGACTCCATCATTCTGGACGCAGGCAGTACCGTGCTACAGATGGTCCCCATGCTCGCCCGCTTTCGCAACATCACCGTCATGACCAACAGCCTGCATATCGTTAACGCGCTGTCGGAACTGGACAATGAGCAGACTATCCTGATGCCGGGTGGCACCTTCCGCAAAAAATCAGCCTCGTTCCACGGGCAATTAGCGGAAAATGCCTTTGAGCATTTCAGCTTTGATAAACTCTTTATGGGCACTGACGGCATCGATCTGAACGCCGGCGTGACCACCTTTAACGAGGTCTATACCGTCAGTAAAGCGATGTGCAACGCCGCACGCGAAGTGATTCTGATGGCGGACTCGTCAAAATTCGGACGCAAAAGCCCTAACGTGGTGTGCAGTCTGGAAAGCGTCGATAAGCTGATTACCGACGCGGGAATCGACCCGGCGTTTCGTCAGGCGCTGGAAGATAAAGGGATTGAAGTAATCATAACCGGAGAGAGCAATGAGTGATTTTTTGTTAGAAGCCGGGCGCAAGGCCCTGTTACTGGAACTGCAGGAAGCCAGCCGTCTACCCGACCGTCTTGACGAGACCTTTGTTCAGGCAGCCAACGCCATCCTGAACTGTAAAGGCAAACTGATTGTTTCCGGGATGGGTAAATCCGGCCATATCGGCAAAAAACTCGCCGCCACCTTCGCCAGCACCGGCACCCCTGCATTCTTTGTTCATCCAGCGGAAGCGCTGCACGGCGATCTGGGGATGGTAGAAAGCCGCGATGTCATGCTGTTTATCTCCTACTCCGGCAGCGCCAAAGAGCTCGACTACATCATTCCGCGTCTGAAAGAGAAATCCGTGGTGCTGCTGGCGATGACCGGCAAAGCCAACTCCGCGCTGGCGCAGGCGGCCGATGCCGTGCTCGATATTGCCGTTGAACGTGAAGCCTGTCCGATGCACCTGGCGCCAACCTCCAGCACCGTCAACACGTTGATGATGGGCGACGCGCTGGCGATTGCCGTGATGCAGGCGCGCGGCTTTAACGAAGAAGATTTTGCCCGCTCCCACCCGGCCGGTGCGCTGGGCGCTCGCCTGCTCAACCGCGTTCACCACCTGATGCGTCACGAGGATGATGTCCCGCAGGTTACCGTTCACGCCAGCGTAATGGACGCCATGCTCGAACTCAGCCGTACCGGCATGGGGATGGTCGCGGTCTGTAACGAACAATCACAGGTTCAGGGTGTCTTCACTGACGGCGACCTGCGCCGTTGGCTGGTGAGCGGCGGTTCGCTGGCCGATTGTGTTAACGATGCAATGACCAAAGGCGGCGTGACCCTGCACGACCAGGCGCGGGCGATCGACGCCAAAGAACAGCTGATGAAGCAGAAAATCAGCGCCGCCCCGGTGGTGGATGACAACCACCGATTGGTCGGCGCGATTAACCTGCAAAACTTCTACCAGGCCGGGATCCTTTAATCCTTCAGCCCCAGACGCTTCGCCAGCCGGTGCAGGTTGGCGACGTCTGTCTCCAGCGCCCGGGCGCTTGCCGCCCAGTTATGTTGATGCGTCTCCAGTGCCTGGCGAATCATCTGCCGCTGAAAATGCTCGGTGGCGTCGCGCAGGTTATTAACCGTTGCCAACGGGGACGCAACTTCAGCAACCGCCGCCGTCGGTGTACTTTCCTGGAACGCAAAGTGCTGCGCCTCCAGCACCACCTCGCCGTTGCTGCGCGTGGTTGCCCGCGCCAGCACCACCGCACGGTGTACCGCGTGCTCAAGCTCGCGCACGTTACCCGGCCAGCCGTAGCTTTGCAGATGCGCCCGCGCGCCGCTGCTTAATACCACTCGCGACAATCCAAGCCGCAGCCGACACTGCTCGCAGAAGTAACCCGCCAGCAGCACCACGTCGTCACCCCGCTCGCGCAGCGGCGGCACGAAAAGCGGGAACACGCTCAGGCGATGGAACAGGTCGGCGCGGAAATTACCGGCAACCACCTCTTCGCGCAGATCGCGGTTGGTAGCAGCCAGCACGCGCACATCGACGCGTAGGCTGCGGTCATCGCCGACGCGCTGAATATCGCCATACTGCAATACGCGCAGCAGCTTGGCCTGTAGCGCCAGCGACAGCTCGCCAATTTCATCTAAGAACAGCGTGCCGTTGTCGGCCATTTCAAACTTGCCGCTGCGGTTGCTGATAGCCCCGGTAAACGCCCCTTTGACGTGACCAAAAAGCTCACTCTCGGCGACGCTCTCCGGCAACGCGGCGCAGTTCAGATAAACCAGCGGGCTGACCGCGCGCGGCGAGCCCTCATGAATCGCTTTTGCCACCAGCTCTTTCCCGGTGCCGGTTTCACCGCTTATCAGCACATTCAGGTCAGAGGCGGCGACAATCTCTATCTCTTTTTTGAGCTGCATCATGCCCGGCGACAGGCCAATCATCTGCGTCTCTTTCACCTGCTCAAAGTCGGTCGGTGCGCCCGGCAGCATATTCTGGCTTTCAAGCTGCTCAATCAGCAGGGCGTTGTTGAGCGCTCCGGCTGCCAGCGCGGCAATCAGCCGTAGCTCTTCGTCGCTGAACACATCGAACTGATCCGGCGACATACCGTCGAGGGTCAGCGCGCCAATCAGATTCTGCCCGGCGAATAGCGGCAACCCGATACAGGCGTGGACCTTCAGGCTCTCCTGACCGGGGATCAGACCATCGTACGGGTCGGGCAAATCGCTATCCGCCGGAAAACGCACCACGTCGCCCGCGCGGGCAATCGCCTCCAGGCGCGGGTGCCCTTCGAGGGTAAATCGCCTGCCGAGCACATCTTTCGCCAACCCATCAATCGCCAGCGGAATAAACTGCCGGGCGTCGTAGCGCAGCAGCGCCGAGGCATCGCACTCCAGCACCTGGCGCAGCGTGGTAATCAGACGCTGGAATCGGTCCTGATGGCCGACGCCGCGCTGAAGTTCGATAGCAATGCCCGCCAGCACATCAACGGAAAAGCTCATGGCGTACCCCTTACAGTCATTTTGACAATACATGATGTCATATTGACAATATCAAGCATAGTCATTTTGACTAACGATAAAGAGGTATAAATTAATTAATTCAATAAAATCAATAAATTAAAAAGTTGGCACGCAACCTGCAATTAGCAATACATCTTTTTTGAAAAAACGCTGAATTAATTGAGGTTGCTATGTCTATTCTGGTTAAAAATAACATTCATTGGGTTGGTCAACGTGATTGGGAAGTGCGTGATTTCCACGGTACCGAATACAAAACGCTGCGCGGCAGCAGCTACAACAGCTACCTTATCCGTGAAGAGAAAAACGTCCTGATTGATACCGTCGACCATAAATTCAGCCGTGAATTCGTGCAGAACCTGCGCGGCGAAATCGACCTCGCCGACATCGACTACATCATCATTAACCACGCCGAAGAAGACCACGCCGGTGCGCTGACCGAGCTGATGTCGCAGATCCCGGACACCCCAATCTACTGCACCGCTAACGCCATTGACTCCATCAACGGTCACCACCATCACCCAGAGTGGAACTTCCACGTGGTGAAAACCGGCGACAGCCTGGACATCGGTAACGGCAAACAGCTGATCTTCGTTGAAACCCCGATGCTGCACTGGCCCGACAGCATGATGACCTACATGACCGGTGATGCGGTGCTGTTCAGTAACGATGCCTTCGGCCAGCACTACTGTGACGAACGCCTGTTCAACGACGAAGTTGACCAGACCGAACTGTTCGAACAGTGCCAACGCTACTACGCCAACATCCTGACCCCGTTCAGCCGTCTGGTGACGCCGAAAATCACCGAAATCCTCGGCTTCAACCTGCCGGTTGATATGATTGCCACCTCCCACGGTGTGGTATGGCGTGAAAACCCAACTCAGATTGTTGAGCTGTACCTGAAATGGGCAGCGGACTATCAGGAAGACCGTATCACCATCTTCTACGACACCATGTCCAACAACACCCGCATGATGGCGGATGCGATTGCCCAGGGGATCAACGAAGTTGACCCGAACGTGGCGGTGAAAATCTTCAACGTCGCCCGCAGCGATAAAAACGAAATTCTGACCAACGTCTTCCGTTCTAAAGGCGTGCTGGTGGGGACTTCAACCATGAACAACGTGATGATGCCGAAAATTGCCGGCCTGGTGGAAGAGATGACTGGCCTGCGCTTCCGTAACAAACGCGCCAGCGCCTTTGGTTCTCACGGCTGGAGCGGCGGCGCAGTTGACCGTCTGTCTACCCGTTTGCAGGATGCGGGCTTTGAAATGTCCCTGAGCCTGAAGGCGAAATGGCGCCCGGATATCGACGCGCTGGAAATCTGCCGTCAGCACGGCCGTGAAATTGCCCGTCAGTGGGCGCTGGCTCCGCTGCCAGAAGCCACGGCAAAACCAGACGCCGCGAAAGACGCCTGTGCCTGTGCCGCTGCTGCCGCCGCCGACCTCGGCCCAAGCATGCAGTGCAGCGTGTGCCAGTGGGTTTACGACCCGGCGAAAGGTGAGCCTAATCAGGACGTTCAGCCAGGTACGCCGTGGAGCGAAGTCCCGGATAACTTCCTGTGCCCGGAATGTTCATTAGGGAAAGATGTCTTTGACGTGATGGCGACGGAGGCAAAATGAATCATGGCATCGTGATCATCGGCTCGGGCTTCGCCGCCCGTCAGCTGGTGAAGAATATTCGTAAGCTCGACGCGGGCGTCAAACTGACGCTCATCGCCGCCGACAGTATCGACGAGTACAACAAACCGGACTTAAGCCACGTGGTGAGCCGGGGGCAAACCGCCGCCGACCTCACCCTGCAAACCGCAGGCGAGTTCGCCGAGCAGTACAACCTGAACCTGTTCCCGCAGACCTGGGTAACCGGCATCGACGCCAACGCGCATGTGGTGAAAAGCCAGAACCATGAGTGGCAGTACGACAAGCTGGTGCTGGCAACGGGCGCGTCAACCATCGTGCCGCCAGTACCGGGCAAAGCGCTGATGCTGACCCTCAACAGCCAGCAGGAGTTCGGTGCCGCGCAGAGTACGCTGCGCGATGCCCGACGCGTGCTGATTATCGGCGGCGGTTTGATTGGCAGCGAACTGGCGATGGACTTTAGCCGCGCCGGTAAAGCGGTCACCGTGGTGGATAACTCCGCCAGCGTATTGGCCTCGCTGATGCCGCCGGAAGTGAGCAGCCGTCTGCAGCATCGTCTGACCGATATGGGCATTCATCTGCTGCTGAAATCTCAGCTGCAGTCGCTGGAGCAGACCGCCACCGGCATTCGCGCCACCTTTGACCGCGACCGCCACGTCGAGGTTGATGCGGTCGTGGCCGCCACCGGCCTGCGCCCGGAAACCGCGCTGGCGCGCATGGCGGGTCTCGAGATTAACCACGGCGTGAAGGTCGACAGCACCCTGCGCACCAGCCACCCGGATATCTATGCGCTGGGCGACTGTGCGGAGATCAACGGCACCGTGCTACCGTTCCTGCAGCCGATTTTGATGAGCGCGATGTGCCTGGCGAAAAACATTCTCGGCCAGTCCGGCGAGCTGAAATTGCCAAACATGCTGGTGAAGGTGAAAACCCCGGATCTGCCGCTGCATCTGGCCGGTGAAACCCGCCGTCAAGATTTGAACTGGAAGATTGAAACCCGCGCCGACGGTATGCTGGCGCAAGGCTACGACGAAGGCCAGCAGCTGCGGGCGTTCGTGGTCAGCGAGGAACGAATGAAAGAGGCCTTTGGTTTGCTGAAATCGCTCGCGAGTTAAGACGT
The DNA here is from genome assembly GCF_044197065.1 of Kluyvera chengduensis. Classification (NCBI taxonomy): domain Bacteria; kingdom Pseudomonadati; phylum Pseudomonadota; class Gammaproteobacteria; order Enterobacterales; family Enterobacteriaceae; genus Kluyvera; species Kluyvera chengduensis. The sequence continues at coordinate 235,680 of NZ_JBIQOI010000005.1, read as the reverse complement.
CAACGCGCTGTTCACTGTATGACTTAACCTCAAGCGCAAGGAAGCGCTCATGTCTGATTTTAGCCCCGCTGCCCCGGGGCTTTTTTTGTTTTTGCGCCCGGAGCTTCCCCGGCGGCGCTGCGCTTGGCCGGGCTACAGGCTGTATGTAGGCCGGATAAGGCAACGCCGCCATCCGGCAACCTGCTCCATTCCGCCTGATGGCGCTACGCTTATCAGGCCTACCGCACCACCAGCGCGTCATAGTTACGCCAGCGGTAGTTCACCATCGACACCAGCCAGCACAGCGCGAACAGGCCAATCACCACAAAGCCCGCGTTGCCGAGGTTGTCGCTCAGCATCGACACACCGCTCCAGATGCCGCCGGTCAGGTCGAACTTATCGATAATCAGCCCCAGCGCTTCCAGCCCACCGATAAACAGCGCCACCACCACGGAGGCACCGGTAATGGTCATGTTGTAGTAAAGCTTACGCTGCGGCTTATTGAAGGCCCAACCGTACGCGCCCACCATCAGAATATTATCCAGCGTATCGACCAGCGCCATACCGCTCGCGAACAGCGCCGGGAAGACCATAATCGACCACATCGACATCCCGCTGGATGCGCTGGCGGCAGAAATGCCCAGCACGCCAATTTCAGTGGCGGTATCAAAACCAAGGCCGAACAAGAAGCCCACCAGGTACATATGCCAGCTCTTGCCGATCAGACGGAAAGTACGGCTAAACAGCGCGCTCATCATGCCGCCAGTCACCGGCAGCTCGGCTGAGACTGACTCACCCTTTTTCAGCGCCTGGAAACTGCGCCATACGCCGCGCAGAATAATCAGGTTGACCAGCGCCATCGCCAGCAGGAACACCGCTGACACGGTGGTGCCAATGATGCTGCCGGTGTCGTGGAACCAGCTCATCTTGTGCTGGAACGCGGTCGCCGTAGCGGCAATCGCTACCGACGCCAGCACCACGATGGAGGAGTGACCGAGTGAGAACCAGGCACCGACGCCGAACGGGCGCTTGCCCTGCTGCATCATTTTACGGGTGACGTTATCAATCGCCGCAATGTGGTCGGCATCCACCGCGTGACGCAGGCCGTAGCCCCACGCCAGCAGACTGGCGGCCATCAACGCGCCGTTATGACCAAATGACTGCCATGCCCAACCCCAGGCCAGTAAATTCGCCAACACGAGAACCAGAACCAGCAACGTTGCGCGCGGCTGTTGACGAAGAACATTCCACAACATGAGTAACTCCTTAAACCAGATGGCGAGCTGCAGCAATCACAGACTGCCCGTATGAAATTGCCCCATCCCCCGCGGGTAAACGCTTCGGAAAGAGCAAAGTGAAATCGTGTAAATAGTGCGTAAGACGGCTGCGCAGCAGCGCGTTGTGCAGCACGCCGCCGCCGAAAGCCAGGGTGGCAAGCGACAAACGCTCTGCGTGCTGACGCATTAAAACGGCAATGCCCTGCGCCAGGGCGTCGTGAAACGCCCACGCTTTTTGCGCCGGGGTCGCCTGCCAGCCAAGCCACGTCGGCCAGAAGGTGGCGAGATCCAGTTGATTATCAACAACCGGCATCGTCACGGGATGGCTCACGCTCGCACAGCCTGCCGCCAGCGCTTCCAGCCGACAGGCCGCCTCGCCTTCATAGCTCAGCGCCAGCGGCGCGCAGCCCACCGCACAGGCCACCGCGTCAAACAGGCGACCACAGGAGGACGCCACCGGGCTGTTGAGCCCGCGCTGAATCGCCTGCGCCAGCAGCGGCCAGTTCTGCTGCTGCACGGTCTGCGTTTGCTCAAACGCTTCCCAGCCGGGCACGAACGCCAGGCAGTGCGCCAGCAGGTTGCGCCACGGCTGACGCGCCGCCAGGTCACCGCCCGGCAGCGCCACGGCGGGCAGGCCGCCAAGATGTTCGCACCCGCGGTAGCTCACGCGCAGACACTCGCCGCCCCACAGCGCGCCGTGCTCACCCATGCCAATACCGTCGAGCGCCATCGCAATCACGTCACCGCCGTCAAGCGGCCAGTCATGTTCGGCAAGGCAGGCGGCAATGTGGGCATGATGATGCAGCACCTGATGCAGCGGCAGCGCCAGTTCCGCAGCCCACTGCGACGAACGATAAGCTGCGTGGTAATCCACGACTACCGCCTGTGGTGTAAAGTCATAAATAGACTGCATCAGCGCCAGCGCCTGACGCCACTGGGTTTCCACGCCGTCATCGGTCAGGTCGCCAAAGTGCTGGCTGAGTACCGCCCGGTCGCCGCGCACCAGGCAGAAGGTATTTTTCATATCCGCGCCGAGACAGAGCATCGGCGGCACATCGCGAAAGCCCGGTGGCAGGGTTAGCGCATCCGGCACGTAGCCGCGCGAACGGCGCAGCATTTCGCCGCTCTGGCGCACCACTGAATCGTCCATGCGCTGCACGATATCGCGGTTGTGCAGCAGGAAGCCGTCAGCGATATCGGCCAGATCGGTCAGCGCATCACCGTTGGTCAACGCCGGGGGTTTACCGCTCAGGTTGCCGGAGGTCATCACTAGCGGGCGCGCCAGCGCCTGCATCAGCAGATGCTGGAGCGGGTTGGCAGGCAGCATTACGCCGACTTCCGCGAGATCCGGCGCGATCTCCGGGCTGAGCCCAGAGACCAGATGTTTATCCACCAGCACAATCGGTGCGGCGGGGGCTTTCAGCAGCGAGCGCGCATCAATCGACAGCGCGTCGGCGTTCGCCACCATCACCGCCAGCGGTTTTGCCGGGCGATGTTTGCGCGCACGAAGCGTCGCCACCGCCGCAGAATTTCCCGCATCGCAGGCCAGGTGGAAGCCACCAATGCCCTTCACCGCCACGATGCCACCGGCTTCAATCATGGCGATAGCGGCGGCAAGCGCTGCCTCTTTTTCCGCGCGTTGATCGTGGCTTTGCCACATCAGCCACGGCCCGCATTCCGCACAGGCCACCGGCTGAGCGTGGAAACGACGGTCGTAAGGGTTGCGGTACTCCGCCTCGCACGACGTGCAGAGCGGAAACGCCGCCATCACCGTCAGCGGACGGTCATAGGGCATGGCGTGAATAATGGTAAAGCGCGGCCCACAGTGGGTGCAGTTGATGAACGGATAACGGTAGCGCCGCTCCTGCGGGTCGTTCATTTCCGCCAGGCAGGCCGGGCAGGTTGCCGCATCCGGGACAATCTGGGTGCTCATCGCCCCGGCGCCGCTCTGGCGAATAGTAAAATCGGTCGGCAGCGTCGGCCACTCAAACGGCTCGACGTGGGTACTATCAATGCGCGCAAGCGGCGGGCAGTACTGATACAGCGCGGCAATAAAGTCCGCTTCGTCACCGTACAGGCGCAGCAGTACGCCTGCGCTGTCGTTACAGACATCGCCAAGGCAGCCGCGCTGCTGTGCCAGTTGCCAGACGAAGGGGCGGAAGCCCACCCCCTGTACTTTTCCGCAGATGCGGATCTGCACGCCGTTTGCGTTCATCTGATTACCCGTTGAGCGCCGCGTTCAGGCGCGTTTTCATCGACTGATAGCTGTCCTGCGCGTAGATTTCGGCCCAGTTCTGATCCTCAATCGCCTCGATTTTCACCGCGCAGTACTTGGTTTCCGGCGTTTTCGAGATAGGGTCGAGGTTGTCCTGGGTCAGTTCGTTGCAGGCGCCAATCCACCATTGGTAGGTCATATAAACGCTGCCGTGGTTGATGCGTTCGCTCACGCAGGCGCGGCTAATCACCTTGCCGCGACGCGAGGAGACCCACACCAGCTGCTTATCATGCACGCCAAGCAGGTTGGCATCCTGCGGGTTCATCTGCACAAAGCCTGGCTCATCGGCGAGCGATTGCAGCGCCGCGCAGTTGCCGGTCATCGAACGGCAGGAGTAGTGCCCGACCTCGCGTACGGTGCAGAGCACCAGCGGGAAGTCGGCGTCCGGCGTTTCGGCTGGCGCACGCCATGGAGCCGCGAACAGGTGGCCTTTACCGTCAGGCGTGGCGAACTGATTGCCTTCGTACAGATACGGCGTCCCCGGATGTTCGAGCGTCGGGCATGGCCACTGCACGTGTCCCATCTCGCCCATTTTTTCGTAGGTTACGCCATAGAACAGCGGGCACAGCTCGCGCATTTCGTCCCAGATTTGCTGGTTATCGTCGTAGTGCATCGGGTAACCCATTTCGTTTGCCAGCAGGCTGATAATTTCCCAGTCGCGCTTCACGTTATAGGTAGGTTCGATGGCTTTTTCGAAGCGCTGGAAGCCGCGGTCGGCGCAGGTGAAGACGCCGCCGTGTTCGCCCCATGAGGTGGCAGGCAGCAGCACGTCCGCCTGCTCGGCGGTCTTGGTCATAAAGATGTCCTGCACCACCACAAAGTCGAGCGCTTCAAACCCTTTGCGCACCAGGCCTAAATCCGCCTCGGTTTGCAGCGGGTCTTCGCCCATGATGTAGTAGGCTTTCACTTTCCCTTCAAGGGCCAGATGCGGCACTTCGGTAATACGCACCCCAACTTTGTCGTCCATCAGGCTGGCGTCAATGCCCCAGGCGTTGGCGAACTTCTCGCGTACGGCGGCATCGACCACGTCCTGATAGCCCGGGAACTGGTTGGGCAGCACGCCCATGTCGCATGCGCCCTGCACGTTGTTCTGCCCACGCACCGGACCGACGCCAACGGCTTCGCGCCCAAGGTTACCGGTCAGCAGCGCCAGGCTTGCCAGCCCTTTCACCACATCGACCGCCTGGCCGAACTGGGTCACGCCCATGCCCCACATAATGGTCGCCGACGGCGCAGCCGCGTAGGTGCGCATCGCCTGACGAACCTGCATGGCCGGAATGCCGGTCAGGGATTCCACCGCTTCCGGCGCGTAGTCTTTGACGATTTCGCGCAGTTCATCAAGCCCGGTGGTGTAGCGCGAAACGTATTCGTGGTCGTAGAGATCTTCTTCCAGCAGCACGTGGGCGAAGGCGTTCACCAGCGCCATATTGCTGCCGTTGCGCATTTGCAGATGCTGGTCGGCGATGCGCGCGGTTTCAATACGGCGCGGATCGCAGACGATAATTTTGGCCCCTTTGTCTTTCGCTTTAATCACACGGCGCGCCACGATCGGGTGCGAGTCCGCGCAGTTGTAGCCAAAGACAAGCAGGCAGCGGGAGTTTTCGATATCGCCGATGCTGTTGCTCATCGCGCCGTTGCCCAGCACGTCCTGAAGCCCGGCCACCGATGGACCGTGACAGACGCGCGCGCAGCAGTCGACGTTATTGGTGTGCAGCACGCCGCGGGCGAATTTCTGCATCACGTAGTTGGTTTCATTGCCGGTGCCGCGCGATGACCCGGTGGTCATAATGGCGCGCGGCCCGAATTTGGCTTTGATATCGCCAAGACGCTTCGCAGTATAGCGAATCGCCTCATCCCAGCTCACGGGAGTGAACTTGCCACCTTTTTCATAGCGGATCATCGGCTGCGTTAATCGGGGGGTCAGCAGCTTGGTATCGTTGAGGAAGTCCCAGCCGTAATAGCCCTTCAGACACAGCTCATTCTGGTTGGTTTTCCCATCGGCGGCCTCGGCGCGGATAATTTTACCGTTGTCGACAACCAGCTTCAGTTTGCAACCAGCGCCACAGTACGGGCACACACTCGTGATTTTTTTCATCAGTAACAGACCTGTTAAAAGAGAAATAAGGATGATTAAAGAGAGATAGACGCGGCGCTATCGAGCGCGGCGCGACGACGTTTTTCCGCGCTCAGCTGTTCAAGCTTGCTGCGGTCCACGCAAAACAGCGCGTGAGTCGGGCAGGCTTCCATACAGGCAGGGCCCGCTTCGCGGTGATAGCAGAGGTCACATTTGTTGGCTTCGGCTTTTTCCGCGCGCACTTTAAGGCCCGCACCGCTGTCGCGAACCACCGGACGCACCACCACTTCCATCGCGCCGTAAGGGCAGGCCACCACGCAGGTTTTGCAACCAATGCAGCGTTCCTGCATCACGTGAATAAAGCCTTTATCGCGGCTGATAGCGCCGTTCGGGCAGACGTTGGCGCACGGGGCGTCTTCGCACTGACGACAGGCGGTAGCGGTAGAGACATTCACGCCTTTAATAACGTGAATACGGGGCAGGAAAGATTGCGGCGTCAGCGCGGCGCAGTCCTGATCTTCCTGGTGGGAAACCACGCATGCGACTTCGCACGTCCGGCAGCCAATACATTTACTCGCATCAGCAATGATGAAACGGTTCATCAACTTCTCCAGCAATGACAGTGAATTCGCGGGAGAATGCATTATTCGAGCCAACTTTTATTTAGCTGTTTTTAAAGGATATTTTTTGACGAGTGATGAGAGATAAGCTGTCATCGTCACTTATGACGATGACAGCTGACGACGCTAAGCGTGCGGCCCCGGAACGATGGATTCACGCTCAATCAGTTCACCGGGGAAGGTTTGCTGATATTTAAAGTCCCCGCCGTCGAGCATGAAAATAAGGCGATGAATGGTCTCTTTGATCATTTCTGTGACCGGAATACGCACGCTGGAGAGCGCGGGAACCATATAAGGCGCGAGGGTAATGTCATCAAAACCGAGTACCGAAACCTGCTGCGGCACGTTTATTCCGCGCGCGTGTAGACGCTTAATCGCCCCCACCGCCATATCATCATTGCTGGCGACCAGCGCGCTAAAGTTAACCTGCCTATCAAGCAGCGTATCCACCCCGGCGGCACCGGTCGCGGGGGTCCACTTTCCTTCCACAATCAGTTCGTTGCGCACCGCAATGCCGTGCTTTGTCAGCGCATCTTTATAGCCGGAAAGACGCTCAATGCCGGTCGGCGAATCGAGCGAGCCGGTAATAAACGCAATATCACGATGGCCAAGGCTGATTAATCGCTCCACCGCGTTCTGGCTGGCGGATTTTTGATCGCAATACACGCAGTGACTGCTATTTCGGCGCAGCCGACGGTTGATGACTAATATCGGCTGCTGTTGCTGCTGAATAATGTCGTCAATATCGTCGACGCTCAGAAAACGGGGATAAATAATAATGCCGTCGCAGCGCAGGTCGAGCAGATACTGAATCGCCTCACGCTCTTCCTCGGCGCTGTGTTTACCGTCCGCCAGAATCAGGCGTCGCCCCTGGTCTTCCGTCATACTCGCCGCATGGAACAGCAGCTCGCTGAAATAAACCCCGTGATAGAGCGTGTTGGTGACCACCAGACCCAGGGTTTGTGTCTTTTTGGTCGCCAGATTACGCGCCAGCAGATTGGGCCGATAGCCGCTCTCTTCGATAGCCAGAAACACCCGGTCCTTTGTCTCCTGACTGACATAACCGTTGCCCGATAGCACCCGGGAGACGGTGGCTTTCGACACGCCCGCCCGTCGCGCTACCTCCAGCATTGTCGTCATATTCATACCCTTGAGAAATCATTTGCCAGCAGTGTACTGCACCGTTTCGCTATTTACAGCACCCGCCGACGCGCGCGCTTTTTGTTCAATGGGCATTCCTGTGATCGGTTTCACGAATTAACTAAAAACAAAATTTAGATCTTGATGTAACAAAATTAACACATGAATATTATGTGGAACCGGTTTCCTATGCAACGTTTCATCACCCCGCCACATCGGGCGATGAGCGATAAGTACCCTACTGATAAAACAGGATTTTCCGATGTCTAAAAACTATGCGGCTCTGGCGCAATCCGTGGTGGGCGCACTCGGCGGCGTGGAGAACGTCTCCGCCGTCACGCACTGCATGACCCGTCTGCGCTTCGTACTGAAAGATGAAACGCAGGTCGACAGCGCCAGCCTCAAAGGCATCAGCGGCGTGCTGGGCGTGGTGCGTAACGACAACCAGTGCCAGGTGATTATCGGCAACACCGTCTCCCAGGCCTACCGCGAAGTGGTGAACCTGCTGCCGAGCAACCTGCAGCCCGCCGCCCCGGTCGGAAAACCGAAGCTCACCTTACGCCGCATCGGCGCCGGGATCCTTGACGCGCTGATCGGCACCATGTCGCCGCTGATCCCGGCGATTATCGGCGGATCGATGGTCAAGCTGCTGGCAATGATCCTCGAAATGACCGGCGTGCTGCCAAAAGGCGCGCCGACGCTCACCATTCTGACGGTTATCGGCGACGGCGCGTTCTTCTTCCTGCCGCTGATGGTCGCCGCTTCCGCGGCGGTGAAGTTCAAAACCAATATGTCGCTGGCGATTGCTATCGCCGGGGTACTGGTGCACCCGAGTTTTATTGAGCTAATGGCGAAAGCCGCCCAGGGCGAGCACGTCGAATTTGCCTATATTCCAGTGACGGCGGTCAAGTACACCTACACGGTGATCCCGGCGCTGGTGATGACCTGGTGCCTCTCCTACATTGAACGCTGGGTCGATAAGATCACCCCGGCGGTGACCAAAAACTTCCTTAAGCCGATGCTTATCGTGCTGATTGCCGCACCGTTGGCGATCCTGCTGATCGGCCCGATTGGCATCTGGATCGGGAGCGCTATCTCCGCGCTGGTGTACACCATTCACGGCTACCTCGGTTGGCTGTCGGTCGCCATTATGGGCGCGCTGTGGCCGCTGCTGGTAATGACCGGGATGCACCGCGTCTTTACGCCAACCATCATTCAAACCATCGCCGAAACCGGCAAAGAAGGCATGGTGATGCCGTCGGAAATTGGCGCCAACCTGTCGCTCGGCGGTTCGTCGCTGGCGGTGGCATGGAAAACCAAAAACCCAGAGCTGCGTCAGACCGCGCTGGCGGCCGCCGCTTCCGCGATTCTGGCCGGGATTTCTGAACCGGCGCTGTACGGCGTGGCCATTCGTCTGAAACGCCCGCTGATTGCCAGCCTGATAAGCGGCTTTATCTGCGGCGGCATTGCCGGTGCCGTCGGGCTTGCCAGCCACTCCATGGCCGCGCCGGGCCTGTTCACCAGCGTGCAGTTCTTCGACCCGGCTAACCCGATGACTATCGTATGGGTGTTTGGGGTGATGGCGCTGGCGGTGGTGCTCTCCTTTGTGCTGACGCTGATTCTTGGTTTTGAAGATATTCCCGTCGAAGAGGCTGCCGCCGAGGCGCGTAAACGTCAGGCCACCACGCCTGCCGGTACGGCGGCGGTACGAATTTCATAAATTTTTAGCGAGGTAACGCATGTCGACATTTCCGCAAGGCTTTCTCTGGGGTGGCGCCATTGCCGCCAACCAGGCCGAAGGGGCTTATCTTGAGGGCAGCAAAGGGCTGACCACCGTGGATATGATCCCACACGGCGTAAACCGCCTGCCGGTGAAGCTGGGGCAAGAGAAGCGCTTTACGCTGCGCGACGATGAGTTCTACCCAAGCCATCAGGCGATCGATTTTTATCATCGCTACAAAGAAGATATCGCGCTGATGGCGGAGATGGGCTTTACCGTGTTCCGCACCTCGATTGCCTGGAGCCGTCTCTACCCGAACGGCGATGAGCTGACGCCAAACGAAGCCGGTATCGCCTTCTACCGCGACCTGTTCCGCGAGTGCCAGAAGTACGGCATTGAGCCGCTGGTCACCCTGTGCCACTTCGACGTGCCGATGCACCTGGTCACCGAGTATGGCTCATGGCGCAACCGTAAAATGGTCGACTTTTTCGCCCGCTACGCCCGCACCTGCTTTGAGGCGTTCGACGGGCTGGTGAAATACTGGCTGACTTTCAACGAAATCAACATCATGCTGCACAGCCCGTTCTCCGGTGCGGGTCTGGTGTTTGAAGACGGTGAAAATCAGGATCAGGTGAAGTACCAGGCCGCGCACCACGAGCTGGTAGCCAGCGCGCTGGCAACGAAAATCGCCCATGAGGTGAACCCGCAAAACCAGGTCGGCTGCATGCTGGCGGGCGGTAACTTCTATCCTTACTCCTGCAAGCCAGAAGACGTGTGGGCGGCGCTGGAGAAAGACCGCGAGAACCTGTTCTTTATCGATGTGCAGGCACGCGGCCGCTATCCGGCCTACTCGGCGCGGGTGTTCCGCGAAAAAGGCGTGACGATTGCGAAAGAAACGGGCGACGACGAGATCCTCAAACACACCGTCGATTTTGTGTCGTTCAGCTACTACGCCTCGCGCTGCGCATCGGCGGAGATGAATGCCAACAATACCAACGCGGCGAATATCGTCAAATCGCTGAAAAACCCGTATATCGAGGCCAGCGAATGGGGCTGGGGCATCGACCCGCTCGGCCTGCGCATCACCATGAACATGATGTACGACCGCTATCAGAAGCCGCTGTTCCTGGTGGAAAACGGCCTTGGCGCGAAAGACGTGGTCAACGCCGACGGGCAGATTGACGACGATTACCGCATCAGCTATCTGCGCGAGCATATTCGGGCGATGGGGGAAGCGATTGAGGACGGGATTCCGGTTATCGGCTACACCACCTGGGGCTGTATTGATCTGGTGGCAGCGTCAACCGGTGAGATGAGCAAGCGCTACGGGTTTGTCTACGTTGACCGCGATGATGCGGGGAATGGGACGCTGGCGCGGACGCGTAAGAAGTCGTTCTGGTGGTATAAGAAGGTGATTGCCAGCAACGGGGAAGATTTGGCGTAGGTGCCATCCCGGGGTCGGCGTAAACGCCTCGCCCGGGCTACGAGTCGAATGTAGCCCGGCCGAGCGTAGCGACGCCGGGAATTACTCTTCGTCGTCAGCTTCCAACTGCGCAAACCCGCCGTTCCCCTGCCACCCTTCAAGACGCTGATAAACCACCTCAACCGCGTCTTTGATCGCCTGGGTCATCGGGTAATAAAAGCCCACGATATCCGGCTGAATGCCGAGGAAAATCACCTCACCCACGTCTTCTTTCAGCTGATCCACCAGGTAGTTCAGCGGCATATTGTGGGTGGTCATCATAAACATCTCGGCGATGTCGTCCGGGTCGATAATACGAATCTCGCCGGGGTTCAGCCCCATATCGGTGGCATCAACAATCAGCAGGCGAGCCGGGTTCAGCTCGCGGATTGCCACAATATCGTTTTCCGGCGCGCTGCCGCCGTCAATCACGACCCACGCCCCTTTCGGCTGGGCTGCACACATTTCGGCAAGTAGAGGGCCAGCGCCATCGTCGCCCATCATGCTATTGCCGACACAGAGTAAAACGTCAGTCATGGTCATTCCTCAATCGTAAAATCAGTCGCGCAGGCGGCGCACCATCAGATAGATGGCGCTCTCCTGATGAATGGCGTGCAGCATATTGAGCATCGCCTGGCTCCACGCTTTTTGCTGCGGCGTTTGTAACGCCCGCGCTTTATCAAACGCGTTCGCCAGCATCGACACGTGGTTGCTGTCGATGACAATCTCGCCGTACTTCGGCACGCCTTCCATTTTACGCCGCGCCGTACTGCCCGCTTCAAGCGTCGCAATCCACGCCAGATACTCATTCCACGGGCAGGTCAGCGCGGCTTCGAGGCAGTCGATGACCCCGAGGTGGTGGCCAATCGCCAGGCTGTAATAGACAACCTGCTGCGCCTCGGAAGGCGTGGCATCGTTCTCATCAATAAATTTACGGCTCAGTTGACTGAACACCACCTGTTCGCTCATCGAATACGTGCCTCTTCTACTACGTGGTTAAGCTGCGTGACGATTTCCGTCAGACGCGGATCGTTTTCTGTGGCCAGCCACTGCTGAACCTGGGTGTCACCCTGGCCCAGATGCAGCATATAGTCGTCGGCAATCTGACGACCATAGCGGTAGCCCGCCAGACGGCGCGCGGCGCGGTCAACCTGCACGCGCAGCGGCTGAACCATATCCGGATGCAGAATTTCAGCCGGCTGCGCGTCCAGTTCGCTTGGCGCACGGGCGTGGATTTTCTGCTCCAGCAGACCCAGCGCCATGGCAAAGCCGTACAGCGTTGCCGCAGGCGTCGGCGGGCAGCCAGGAATGTACACGTCCACCGGCACGATTTTATCGGTGCCGCCCCAAACGCAGTACAGGTCGTGGAAGATACCGCCGCTGTTACCACAGGCGCCGTAGGAGATACAGATTTTCGGGTCCGGCGCGGACTGCCAGGCGCGCAGCGCTGGCGAACGCATGGCGCGAGTTACCGCACCGGTAAACAGCAGAATGTCGGCATGACGCGGTGACGGCACCACTTTAATACCAAAACGTTCGGCGTCGAACAGCGGTGAAAGCGTGGCAAAGATTTCAATCTCACAGCCGTTACAGCCGCCGCAGTCCACGCGGTAGACGTAGGCGGAACGCTTGATGTTTTTCAGCAGCGACGCCTTCATGCTGGCGATAGATTCTTCTACCGTCATCGGCACCGGCATGCCGTTGTCGTCGCGTGGCCCTATTAAGTTGCTCATCAGATGGCCTCTTTCATGTGGCGAGTCAGGTCAATACGGTCGGAAGGCACCAAACATTTCTGACGCTTACATTCCGGGCAGGTCTCAAAGCTTTCGCGGTGGTTTTCCGCACGGCTATCACCGTTGTGCTTGAGCAGCGCAATGGCGTAATCAATCTCTTTTTGCACCGCAAACGGACGGTTGCAGACGCGGCAGTTGCAGATCTCAAAACGCGACTGCTGCAAGAAATCTTCTTTCTTCCACACCGCCAGTTCGTACTCCTGCGACAGCTTGATCGCCGCCGTTGGGCACACCTCTTCGCAGCGGCCGCAGAAGATGCAGCGACCGAGGTTGAACTGCCACGCCAGCTGATTGCTGACGCGGTCGGTTTCCACCGTCAGCGCGTTCGACGGGCAGGCGTTGACGCACGCCGCGCAGCCGATGCACTGCTGCGGATTGTGTTCCGGCTTGCCGCGGAAGTTTTTATCAACCGGCATCGGTTCCAGCGGATAGGACGATGTCGTGACGCCGGTTTTAATAGCTTTTTTAATAAAGGTAAACATAGTTGCTCCCGGCTTGCGTGCGGGGTTTTACCCTCACCCTAGCCCTCTCCCTGGAAGGGAGAGGGGACAGTTCTGCACTGTCTGCCCTTCCCCCTCGCCCCTTTGGGGAGAGGGTCGGGGTGAGGGGGAATCCCCCACGCAATGCCCCAATTATTTCAGCGGCGAGTTCTTACGCTCGATGCTGTAGCGCTCAAGCTCTTTGTACGGCACGACCTTGCTCTTCTTCTTACGCACGTCGACCACGGTCATACGGTCGGTACAGGAGTAGCAAGGGTCGAGGCTACCGATGATCAGCGGCGCATCGGAAACGGTGTTGCCGCGCAGCATATAGCGCAGGGTTGGCCAGTTGGCGTAGGTCGCCGCGCGGCAGCGCCAGCGGTACAGCTTCTGGTTGTCGCCGGTCATGCTCCAGTGAATATCGTCACCGCGAGGCGCTTCCGAGAAGCCCAGCGCGAAGCGGTTTGGAATGTAGGTGAAACCTTCTACCGCAAGCGGGCCGCCAGGCAGGTTATCGAGGCCGAAATCAATCATGTTCAGCGCAGTGAACACTTCGTTGATACGTACTTTCAGACGGGAGATAACGTCGCAGCCCTGCTCGCTGTGCACTTCCATCGGCAGCAGACCGTAGCCCACGAATGGGTGATCGGCACGAGTATCACGGGCGTGGCCGCTAGCGCGAACCATCGGGCCGACGTTACTGAAGTCACGGGCGATTTCCGGATCCAGGCGGCCGATACCCACGGTGCGCTGTTCCATGTTCGGCGTGCTCAGCAAAATATCCACCAGGTCCTGCACATCGCGACGCATCTGCTGCGCCAACTGACGAGTCTGGATCATGTCGTCTTTCAGGAAGTCACGACGGATGCCGCCAATCAGGTTCAGGCCGTAGGTTTTACGCGCGCCGGTGAGGATTTCCGCCATTTTCATGGAGGCTTCACGAACGCGGAAGAACTGCATAAAGCCGGAGTCGAAGCCGGTGAAGTGGCACGCCAGGCCGAGGTTCAGCAGGTGCGAGTGCAGACGCTCAACTTCCAGCAGAATGGCGCGGATCATCTGCGCGCGTTCCGGCACCACGATGCCCATCGCGTTCTCGACGGAGGTGGTGTAGGCGGTGCTGTGGGCAAAGCCGCAGATGCCGCACACGCGGTCGGACAGGAAGGTCACTTCGTTGTAACCCATGCGGGTTTCCGCCAGTTTTTCCATGCCGCGGTGGACATAGAACAGACGGTAGTCGGCATCGATAATGTTCTCGCCGTCAACGAACAGACGGAAGTGGCCCGGTTCATCAGAGGTGACGTGCAGTGGGCCAATTGGCACCACATTGTTTTTCTTAGTACCCAGCTCGTTGATGAACTCGTAGGTTTCGGCATCGGTGGTCGGTGCCGGGCGCTGACGGTAGTCCATGCTGTCTTTACGCAGCGGATACAGCTCGTCCGGCCAATCATCCGGCAGCACCAGACGACGTTCGTCAGGCAGGCCCACCGGGCGCAGACCGTACATATCGCGCACTTCGCGCTCGCCCCACACCGCCGCCGGAACGCGCGGCGTCACGGACGGGTATTCGAGGGTGTTAGGGTCGACTTCGACGCGCACGGTAATCCAGCACTTGGTGCCTTTTTCCATCGACAGCACGTAGTAGACCGCATAGTGTCCGTTCAGTTTACGTTCGTCGTTGCCGAACAGCACCGACAGCCAGCCGCCCTGCTGGTAGTAAAGAAACTCGACGACTTCCGGCAGGTAGTTCACCTTCACGGTAATCGTTAACTGGTCTTTGGTCTGCCAGGCTTCGTCCAGCACCACGCCCGGGAAGGACTGGTGCAGCGCAGCGAGGTAGTGTTGACCCACTTTTTCTTCAGACATGCTCAAAACTCTCTTATCACGCCACCAGCAAGGAGACGAAGGCTAAAAAGGCTAAACCGAACCCGGTCCAGGTGATGCGACCGGTAATATCCAGACGCAGACGCGCCATGCTGTTTTCGAACAGGGCGATAATCAGCACGCCAACCACCAGCTTGACGATGGCGGCAATCACGGCCATCACCAGACCACCGACGCTAAAGCTGGTCATCTGCCCCCACGGGATGAAGACGCCAACGAACATCTGCAGCACCACCAGCTGTTTCAGGCTGATGCCCCACTTCAGCACGCCGAAGCCGCTGCCGCTGTATTCAGACAGTGGGCCTTCCTGCAGCTCTTGCTCCGCTTCCGCGAGATCGAACGGCAGCTTGCCCATTTCGATAAAGGTGGCGAAGGCGCAGGCGCAGAAGGCCAGCGCCAGCGGAATGCTGCGGCCGACCGGCCAGTGGTACAGGGTGTTGGTGATATTGCTGATATGGGTTGAACCCGCGACCAGCGCGGCGACCCACAACCCCAGCAGCAGCATCGGCTCAACCAGCACGCCGAGCATCGCTTCACGGCTTGCGCCGATGGCGGTGAACGGGCTACCGGTGTCGAGACCGGCAATGGCAAAGAAGAAACGCGCAACGGCAAACAGGTAGATAAGGGTGATCAGATCGCCCAGACCCGGCATCGGAGAAGCCACGGTCACCACCGGCAGCGCGGTGGCAATCGTCAGCATCACGCCGACCATCACAAACGGCGTCAGGCGGAACACCCAGCCGGAAGCGTCCGGGCCAATGCTCTGGCGGCCCAGCAGTTTGATGATGTCGCGATACTCCTGCATCACGCCCGGCCCGCGACGGTTATGCAACCGTGCGCGCAGCACGCGGGTGATACCAGACAGCAGCGGCGCGACGGCGAACAGCACCAGCGCCTGCAGTACAGCAAATAGGAACGTCATGTTCAGGCTCCTCGAGAGATGACAATCACGACCAGCACCGCCAGTTCAACCAGCGCCAGACGTTGCAGCAGCAGCGGCGCCGCCGCGTTCTGCCAGCCCGGAACCAGAGAGACCGGGTTGAGCCATTTGCGCAGTTTCAGCACCGGAGCAAAGGCCTGTTTCACCGGCATCGCAAAACCGTGCGCGGTGATCACCATGGATTGTTCGTGGTCGTAACCACAGACCCACGCCGCGCCGCGAGAACGGCTTGGCAGGCGATTGCCTTTGAGCAGCGCCAGAATGATGAACGGCAGCAGCGGGCAGGCAATCAGCAGCAGGGTAATCATCGGCTGGGACACCACGGTATGCGCGGTAGCCATCGGCAGCGGCACGGCGGCGCTCAGCATTGGCAGCAGCCACGGCGCGGCAACGCCGCCAACGATACACAGCAGCGCCATCACCACGGTGCTAATCGCCATCAGCAGCGGCGCGCAGCAGGCGTTTTCCGCCTCTTTCGTGCGCGGTGCGCCAAGGAAGGTGACACCGTAGACTTTCGCCATACACATCACCGCCAGCGCGCCGGTAATCGCCAGGCCAACGGCCAGCAACGGCCCCAGCAGACGACCAATAAACGCCCCGCTGGTGCTCAGCTTGAAGAAGGACTGGTAGATAACCCACTCACCGGCAAAGCCGTTCAGCGGCGGCAGCGCGGCCATCGCCATCAGACCCACCAGCATCGCCAGCGAGATCATCGGCATGCGTTTACCAATACCGCCTAGCTTCTCGATATCGCGGTGGCCGGTACGGAACCAGACGGAGCCCGCGCCGAGGAACAGCGTAGTTTTGAACAGGCTATGGTTGAGCAGATGGTACAGACCCCCGGTCAGACCCAGCGCCACCATCACCGGCTCCTGCAATGCCAGGCCGGTCACGCCGACGCCTAAACCGAGCAGAATAATGCCGATGTTTTCCAGCGTGTGGTACGCCAGCAGACGCTGAATGTTGTGTTCCATCAGCGCGTACAGGCCGCCGACAAACGCGGTTACCATCCCCAGCACCAGCAGCGCAATGCCCCACCACAGCGGCTGAACGTCACCCAGCAGCGACACGGTGAGAATGCCGAGCAGACCTACTTTCATTACCACGGTAGAGAACAGCGCGGCGGCCGGTGCGCTGGCGTTGGCGTGCGCCTGCGGAACCCAACCGTGCAGCGGGATGATCCCGGCCAGCAGGCCAAAGCCAATCACACACAGCACCCAGATGTCAGAACCGATCGGCAGCATCTGCGCACGTTCGTTCAGCAGCACCAGATCCAGCGTGCCGTAGCGCTGCCACAGCAGCAGACAGGCAATCGCCAGCAGGATGGTGCCCAGGCGGCCCAGCGCAAACCACAGCTTGCCGGAGGAGGCGCAGCCGGTAAGGAACGCGCCGCACAGCGCCATAATTTCCGCCATCACCACCAGCGAACCGAAGCTGCTCGCCACCATCGCGCAGACGGCAGCCGCCAGCAGGATGTTGATCAGCAGACCGTTACTTTTCACGTTCGGATGACGATGCCAGTCAATGTTGTAGAGGCTGACAAACAGGCCGCATAGGCCGAGCGCAATCAGCCAAACCGCGTTCAGCGGAGAGACCAGCACGCTGTAGTGAAGCAGCGACAGGCTACCCATCACCGGGAAACCGTGCACCAGCACCTGAACGCCCGCCAGGCCCGCGCACAGGCTGCCCAGCGCGCCGCCGATACCAGCAACGAAACCGCTCAGGGATTTATTAAACGACAGCACAAAGGACAGCACGGCGGCGGCGGCAAACCAGGCCACTGCGCTATTAATCAACGTCATGACGCTCATTTCGCCTCTCCTTGTTGCGACTGGAACAGCGTCAAATCGCCTAAATCGGTATGGAAGGTCAGCTCGCGTTTGCGTTTGCTGACGCGGGCGATGTCCATATTGTTCACCAGATGCAGCGCTTTGGTCGGGCAGGTACGCACGCAGGCCGGGCCTTCTTCGTCGAAGTGGCACAGGTCGCATTTCACCGCAATGGCACGAACGCCTGGCACCCAGTCCAGCAATGTACTGACGCGAGCCGGAGCCGGCGGCGCTGGCAGCGCTTTCGGCGAGTTGGCGTTGGCCGGAATATCCAGCGGACGGCTACCGGAAAATTCAATCGCCCCAAACGGGCAGGCAATGCCGCACAGTTTGCAGCTTACGCACAGGCTTTCATTGAGCTGTACGGCACCATCGACGCGGGTAATCGCATTAACCGGGCATACCCCGGCGCACGGCGCGTCTTCACAGTGGTGACACATCTGTGGCGCGGATTCTTTTTCATTGAGCATTACTCTGAGCCGCGGCATAGATTGCAGGCCGTGGTGGCGATGCGTTTCCGCACAGGCCGCTTCACAGGTACGGCAACCGATACAAACGGTAGAGTCAGCAATTACAAAACGATTCACCAGGTCTTCCTCAGGTGACAGTCATTTTTGACGAAATCATGCAGAGCAAGTGTCATTTCGACACCCGTCGACACACCAATAATCAAGCGTGGGAAGCCCGTTGGGGCTCTTGTGCCAGCTGGCTGAAACTGACCGGGCTGTCGCTTTCAAGTGCCGCATACAGGGTGTCGTATACCGGCGAAATTTTTTCCAGGTAGTGTTCCAGCACCTGCTCGCGGTCGCGGATATTGACGGTGCCGTCAATAAAGCCGTTCATGCTCATCTCGGCGCTGCCCACGCACTGTTTATTCAGGCCGTCGCGGGTTTCAACAACATACTCAACGGTGTGGCTGTTAAAGCCGCTGGCAAGGCTTACGGAAACCACGAAGTGTTCGAACAGCACGAAGCTCAGCTCTTTCTCTGGCGCGCAATTCATGCCGTGGTGCAGACGCGCTTTGGACAACGTAATCCCTTGAACCAGAGAGTTGCAGTAGACACGCCATTGATCCTGATGGCGGCGGTGACGATCGGCGATATAGTCGGCCTTCTCGCTAATTTCCCAAATAGTCATGTCGGTTACCCGGTTAATAGAAACAAGCCTCCCAAGCACTTTTCATGCCATATTTTTAATATGTTGATTTAATTGAATTTTAATGAAATGACACGGCTATAGTGACATGTCATTTCGTCAGTCCGACATCGTCATCGACAGTCTTTAATGACCTTTTTTCATCTCTGGCATCGTTATTGCATTATCACGGCGAGTTATGAAACAGGAGGCGTTATGCACGAAATCACGCTCTGCCAGCGAGCGCTGGAAATTGTCGAACAGCAGGCGATTCAGAACGGCGCGAAGCGCGTCACTGGCGTCTGGATGAAGGTCGGCGCTTTTTCTTGTGTAGAGACGAGCGCAATGACCTTTTGTTTTGATCTGGTGTGCCGCGGCACGCTGGCTGAAGGCTGTACACTGCACGTCGAGGAACAGGAAGCGGAATGCTGGTGTGAATCCTGCCAGCAGTACGTTCAGCTCGTGTCAGTTCACGTGCGCCGTTGTCCGCAGTGCCATAGCGACAACCTGCGCATCGTCGCCGACGACGGTTTACAGATTCAGCGAATTGAAATTGATCAGGAGTAAAGTATGTGTACCACCTGTGGTTGTGCCGATGGCAACCTCTATATAGAGGGCGATGAACGTAACCCGCACTCGCTGTTCCGCAGTGCGCCTTTCGCCCCGGCAGGTCGTCCGGCGCTGTCCATTACCGGCGTCAGAACCCGAGAATTTGAACCACAGGCCGCCGACAACGGCGACCTGCACTACGGCCACGGCGAAGCGGGCACCCACGCGCCGGGCATGAGCCAGCGCCGGATGCTGGAAGTCGAAATCGACGTGCTGGATAAAAACAACCAGATTGCCGCCCGCAACCGCGCGCGCTTTGCTGCCCGCGAACTGCTGGTGCTGAATCTGGTTTCCAGCCCCGGCTCCGGTAAAACCACCCTGCTCACCGAAACCTTGATGCGCCTGAAAGACCGCGTCTCCTGCGCCGTTATCGAAGGCGACCAGCAGACGGTGAACGACGCCGCACGTATTCGCGCCACCGGCACCCCGGCGATTCAGGTCAACACCGGTAAGGGTTGCCACCTTGATGCGCAGATGATTGCCGATGCCGCCCCGCGCCTGCCGCTTGAGAGCAACGGGATTCTGTTTATCGAAAACGTCGGTAACCTGGTCTGCCCGGCAAGCTTTGATCTGGGCGAACGCCACAAAGTCGCCGTGCTGTCGGTCACCGAAGGTGAAGACAAGCCGCTCAAGTACCCGCATATGTTTGCCGCCGCGTCGGTCATGCTGCTCAACAAAGTTGACCTGCTGCCGTACCTCAACTTTGACGTTGAGAAGTGCCTCGCCTGCGCGCGCGAAGTGAATCCGAATATTGAAATCATCCTGCTCTCCGCCACCAGCGGCGAAGGCATGGATAGCTGGCTGAACTGGCTGGAGGCGCAGCGATGTGCATAGGCATTCCTGGACAAATTTCTGCCATTGACGGCGTACAGGCGAAGGTGGACGTGTGCGGCATTAAGCGCGACGTCGACCTGACGCTGGTCGGCGCGGTGGACGAAAACGGCCAGTCGCGCATCGGCCAGTGGGTGCTGGTGCACGTGGGCTTTGCCATGAGCATCATCAACGAAGAAGAGGCACGCGATACCCTCGCGGCGCTGGAAAATATGTTTGAAGTTGAGCCCGACGTTGGCGCGCTGCTCTTTGGCGAGGAACGATAATGCGCTTTGTTGATGAGTACCGCGCGCCCGAGCAGGTGATGCAGCTGATTGCCCACCTGAAAAACCGGGCGCAGCATCTGGCCTATACCGCTGAACGCCCACTGCGCATCATGGAAGTGTGCGGCGGCCATACGCACGCGATTTTCAAATTCGGTCTTGACCAGCTGCTGCCGGAGAATATTGAATTTATCCACGGGCCGGGCTGCCCGGTGTGCGTACTGCCGATGGGACGCATTGACACCTGTATTGAAATTGCCAGCCATCAAGAGGTGATTTTCTGCACCTTCGGTGACGCCATGCGCGTACCGGGGAAAAACGGCTCGCTGATGCAGGCAAAATCGCGCGGCGCGGATATCCGTATCGTCTATTCGCCGATGGATGCCCTGAAGCTGGCGCAGCAGAACCCGGACCGTAAAGTGGTGTTCTTCGGCTTAGGCTTTGAGACCACTATGCCGACCACCGCCATCACGCTGCAACAGGCGAAGGCGCAGAAGGTCAGCAACTTCTTCTTTTTCTGTCAGCATATTACGCTTATCCCCACCCTGCGCAGCCTGCTCGATCAGCCGGACAACGGGATCGATGCGTTTCTGGCACCGGGCCACGTCAGCATGGTCATTGGCACTCACGCCTACGGCTTTATCGCCAGCGACTATCAGCGTCCGCTGGTGGTGGCGGGCTTTGAACCGGTTGACCTGCTGCAAGGCGTGAACATGCTGGTGGAGCAGAAAATTGCCGAAGCGCCCTGCGTGGAAAACCAGTACCGCCGCGTGGTGCCGGATGACGGCAACAAGCTTGCGCAAAACGCCATTGCCGAGGTGTTTGCGGTCAAAGGCGACAGCGAATGGCGCGGCCTTGGCTTAATTAACGACTCCGGCGTGCAGCTGACGCCGGACTATCAATGCTTTGACGCGGAAGCGCACTTCAAACCGCAGCCGCAGCGCGTCTGCGATGACCCACGCGCCCGCTGCGGCGACGTGCTCACCGGCCGTTGCAAACCGCATCAGTGCCCGCTGTTTGGTGCCACCTGCAACCCGCAGAGCGCCTTCGGCGCGTTGATGGTGTCGTCAGAAGGCGCCTGCGCCGCCTGGTATCAATATCGCAGTCAGGAGGCAGAAGCATGAAAAGTATTCAGTTAGCGCACGGCAGCGGCGGTCTGGCGATGCAGCAGCTTATCGACGGCCTGTTTATGAAAGCCTTCGCCAACCCCTGGCTGGCGGAGCAGGAAGATCAGGCGCGCCTGTCGCTGGCCTCGCTGACCGCCCACGGCGACCGCCTGGCGTTCTCCACCGACAGCTACGTGATTGACCCGCTGTTCTTCCCCGGCGGCAATATCGGTAAGCTGGCGATTTGCGGCACCGCCAACGATGTGGCGGTCAGCGGCGCGGTACCGCGCTATCTCTCCTGCGGCTTTATTATCGAAGAAGGGCTGCCGATGGAGACGCTGGAGGCGGTCGTCAACAGCATGGCGGAAACCGCCAAAGCGGCGGATATCGCCATCGTCACCGGCGACACCAAAGTAGTCGGGCGCGGCGCGGCGGATAAGCTGTTTATCAATACCGCCGGGATGGGCGCTATTCCGGCTGATATCCACTGGGGCGCGGCAACGCTCACCCCAGGCGACCTGCTGATTGTCAGCGGCACGCTGGGCGACCATGGCGCGACCATCCTCAATCTGCGCGAACAGCTCGGCCTTGATGGCGAACTGCAAAGCGACTGCGCGGTGCTCACGCCGCTTATCCAGAGCCTACGCCCGATTGCTGGCGTGAAGGCGCTGCGCGATGCCACCCGCGGCGGCGTGAACGCGGTGGCCCATGAATTTGCCGCTACCTGCGGCCACGGCGTTGAAATTCATGAACAGAATATTCCACTGAAAGATGCCGTACGCGGCGTATGCGAATTATTGGGGCTTGACGCCCTTAACTTCGCAAATGAAGGTAAACTGATGATTGGCGTCACCCGCGAAGCAGCCGAAGAGGTGCTCGCCGCACTGCGCGCCCATCCACTGGGCCGCGATGCCGCTATCATTGGCGAAATCACGGAGCGCCGTGGGGTTCGCGTTGCCGGGCTGTACGGAGTGAAACGTACGCTCGACCTGCCTCACGCCGAACCACTGCCGCGAATCTGTTAACGTCTGAAATACGCGTCACTTAAGATGTTAATGTTAAATGTAGGCCGGATAAGGCGTTTACGCCGCCATACGGCAATTTTCGCGAATTCTGCCGGATGGCGCTTCGCTTATCCGGCCTACAACTGAAATTTATTATTATTATTAGTTATCGCACCCAGCGCGGTGCTTTTATGGGCAAGCTACATGTCGTATACACCGATGGGCGATCTCGGCCAGCAAGGGCTGTTTGATATTACCCGGACTCTTCTCCAACAACCCGATCTGGCCACGCTCAGCGAAACGCTGGCGCAGCTGGCAAAACAATCTGCGCTGGCGGACAGCGCGGCGATAATCCTGCTGCAGCCGGGAAACCACCGCGCGGGATACCATGCCACGCCTGAAGCCGGCAAACCGATCGCCTATGAAGACGATAGCGTGCTGGCGAATGGGCCGGTAAGACGCCTGCTCTCGCGCCCCGATGCGCTGCACTGTAGCTACAGTGAATTCCACGAAGCCTGGCCACAACTGGCGCACAGCGGGCTCTACTCACCGTTTGGCCATTACTGCCTGCTGCCGCTGGCCGCCGAAGGGCGCATCTTCGGCGGCTGTGAATTTATCCGCAACAATGACCAGCCGTGGACGGAAAAAGAGTACCAGCGCCTGCACACCTTTACCCAGATTGTCGCCGTGGTGACTGAGCAGATCCAAAGCCGGGTCACCAACAACGTCGACTACGATCTCTTGTGCCGCGAGCGCGATAACTTCCGCATTCTTGTGGCGATCACCAACGCCGTGCTGTCGCGTCTCGACATGGACGATCTGGTCGGCGCGGTGGCCAAAGAGATCCACTACTACTTTAATATCGACGCCATCAGCGTGGTGCTGCGCGGCAACCGCAAAGGCAAGCTGAATATCTACTCAACGCACTACATTGACGTTAACGATCCGGTTCACGATCAGAGCGAAGTGAACGAGTCCGGTACGCTGACCGAGCGCGTGTTCAAGAGCAAAGAAATGCTCAAGCTCAACCTCGACGAGCAGGACAAACTCGCCCCGTACGAGCGCCAGCTGTTTGAAATGTGGGACGATAAAATTCAGACGCTGTGCCTGCTGCCGCTGATGTCGGGCGACAAGATGCTCGGCGTGCTGAAGCTTGCACAGTGCGATGAAAAAGTGTTCTGCGCTGCCAACCTTAAGCTGCTCAAACAAATTGCCGAACGCGTGTCTATTGCCGTCGATAACGCCCTCGCCTATCAGGAAATTCACCGCCTTAAAGAGCGCCTGGTCGACGAAAACCTGGCGCTGACCGAACAGTTGAACAACGTTGACGGCGAATTTGGCGAGATAATCGGCCGCAGCGAAGCAATGTATAACGTGCTTAAGCAGGTTGAGATGGTGGCGCCAAGCGACAGCACCGTGCTGATCCTCGGCGAAACCGGCACCGGTAAAGAGCTGATTGCCCGCGCTATTCATAATCTGAGCGGCCGAAACAGCCGTCGGATGGTGAAGATGAACTGCGCGGCAATGCCGGCCGGTCTGCTGGAAAGCGACCTTTTCGGCCACGAGCGCGGCGCGTTTACCGGCGCTAGCGCCCAGCGCATTGGCCGCTTTGAGCTGGCGGACAAAAGCTCCATGTTCCTTGATGAAGTGGGCGATATGCCGCTGGAGCTACAGCCGAAGCTGCTGCGCGTGTTGCAGGAGCAGGAGTTCGAGCGTCTGGGCAGTAATAAGCTGATCCAGACCGATGTGCGTCTGATTGCCGCCACCAACCGCGATCTCAAGCAGATGGTGCTGGATCGCGAATTCCGTAGCGATCTTTACTATCGCCTGAACGTTTTCCCGATCCACCTGCCGCCGCTGCGCGAGCGTCCGGAAGATATCCCACTGCTGGTGAAAGCCTTCACCTTTAAAATCGCCCGTCGTCTGGGGCGCAATATCGACAGCATTCCGGCGGAAACGCTGCGCACCTTAAGCCAGATGGAGTGGCCGGGTAACGTACGCGAACTGGAAAACGTGATTGAGCGTGCGGTGCTGCTGACCCGCGGCAGCGTGTTGCAGCTTTCGCTGCCGGAGCTGGCCTTTGCCAGCGAAGCGCCGTCGGAGCCAATGCCGATGGCGGAAGCGCCGAAAGAGGGCGAGGACGAATATCAGCTTATCGTCCGGGTACTGAAAGAGACTAACGGCGTGGTCGCCGGGGCAAAAGGCGCGGCGCAGCGTCTGGGGCTTAAGCGCACCACATTACTCTCAAGAATGAAACGCCTGGGCATTGATAAAGATTCGTTAATGTAAAAACTGTGGCTATACTGACCTCTGATTCAATAACGAGTGAATGGAGGCAGTATCGTATGGCAGTTTCCGCACGTAACCAATTAACAGGCACCATCAGCGCAGTCTCAACCGGCGCGGTCAACGACGAAATCGAACTGACCCTGCCGGGCGGCGCAAAGCTGGTGGCTATCGTCACCCACAGCAGTAAAGAAGCGCTGGGCCTGGTCAATGGGAAGGAAGCCATTGCCCTGATTAAAGCCCCGTGGGTCACGCTGGCAACCGAAGACTGCGGTCTGAAGTTCTCCGCCCGCAACCAGTTTGCCGGTGAAGTGACCCAAGTCACCGAAGGCGCGGTGAACGCCACCGTACATATCAAAACCGATGCTGGTTTTGAGATTGTTGCCGTGGTCACCAACGAAAGCCAGAGCGAGATGAAGCTGGCGAAAGGCAGCCGCGCGATTGCGCTGATCAAAGCGTCCGCGATCCTTATCGCCACCCGCGCGTAAGTTTTCCCCGGCGTCGCTGCGCCCGGCTGGGCTACGCGACACCGGGAATAATACCCACCTCACACCTTCTCGTTTCTCTATTTATGAAACACCATTTTGTGAATGCATTCCCGTTCTCACAATTTAATGGATGATAAATAAGCGTTTTCCCCGTGGAGACGTCTATGATTCGCTTACCTTTGTCCGCTGCTCTTGTCCTGGCATTTTCCGCACAGACGGCTTTTGCCGCCCTGCCCGTCCTTTCCGTCTGGCCCAATGGCGAAGCGCCGGGTGCTAAAAATAGCCCAGTGCGCTACGCGCTGGTGGAACGTAGCAAAGATCCGAATCTGCCGGATCGCGCCGTCACCGGCATCCGCGCGCCGGAAATGACCGTCTATGCCCCGGAGCACCCCAACGGCGTGGCGCTGCTGGTCACCCCCGGCGGCTCTTACCAGCGAGTGGTGCTGGATAAAGAAGGCAGCGATTTAGCCGCGCCGTTTAACGCCAAAGGCTATACGCTGTTCGTGATGACCTACCGTATGCCCGCCGATGGTCACGCCGAAGGGGCCAATGCGCCATTGGCTGACGCTCAGCGGGCGCTGCGCACCTTACGCGCCAACGCGGCAACGTGGCACATCAATCCGCAAAAAATCGGCGTGATGGGCTTCTCGGCGGGTGGGCACGTTGCCGCAAGCCTTGAGACGCGCTACGACGAGGCGGTTTATTCGCCACTCGACGACGTTGATAAACAGAGCGCGCGTCCTGATTTCGTGGTGCTCGGCTACCCGGTTATCTCGATGGATAAAGCCATTGCTCACCCCGGCTCACGCAGCGCCTTAATTGGCGACGCTCCATCCGCTGAGCAGATTAAGCACTACTCTCCTGAGCTGAATGTTACCGCGCAAACACCGCCAACCTTCCTGATGCACGCGGTGGATGACCCGTCGGTACCGGTCGACAACTCACTGGTGATGTTCAACGCCCTGCGCACGCATCACGTGCCGACCGAGCTGCATCTGTTCGCCGAAGGTAAGCATGGATTTGGTATTCGCGGCGCCAAAGGCCTGCCCGCCGCCGCGTGGCCGGAGCTGGCGATGAACTGGATTGCTTCGCTGCGTTAGTCGCGCCTGATGGCGGCTTCGCCTTATCAGGCCTACAAACCCAAAAGCGGCACGGACCTGTAGGCCGGATAAGGCGAAGCCGCCATCCGGCAATCTGGTTTACCACCCAGACAAAATTGAGATCGCATTTTTCCCTTTTGATCACAATAATCCAGTAAATCACCTCATTCTCTTCTGTCTCCCCGCCCCGCATTTGCCTAACGTAGAAGCCATAAGAAACGTCAGGTTAATCTCCCGAGGAGCCCGCAAAATGACTAATCGTATCCAGCGCCTGAAAGACGCCCTCTTCGCCAACCCGCGCGAAATCTCCCTTGAACGCGCCGTCCTCTACACCGAAAGCCACCGTCAGACCGACGGCGAGCCGGTGATTATTCGCCGCGCCAAAGCCACCGCCCATATTCTCGATAACGTCGCCATCAGCATTCGCGACGATGAACTGATTGCCGGCAACCGCACCATCAAACCGCGTGCCGGGATTATGTCGCCGGAGATGGACCCGTACTGGCTGCTAAAAGAGCTGGACCAGTTCCCGACCCGTCCGCAGGACCGTTTCAATATCAGCGACGACGACAAGCGCCTGTACCGCGACGAACTGTTCCCGTACTGGGAAAAGCGCTCGATGAAGGATTTCATCAACGCGCAGATGACCGACGACGTGAAAGCCGCCGTCAGCACACAAATTTTCAGCGTCAACCAGACCGACAAAGGCCAGGGCCATATCATTATCGACTACCCGCGTCTGCTGAATAACGGCCTGGATGCGCTGGTCAATGAGATGCATGCCCATCTGCGCGAGCAGCCGGATAACACCTTTTACCAGGCAGTGTTGATTCTGCTGGAAGCCTCGCAGCGCCACATTCTGCGCTACGCCGCGCTGGCCGATGAGATGGCGAGCCGTTGCCCTGACCCGCAGCGTCGTCAGGAGCTGGAAGCCATCGCAAGCATCTCGCGCCATAACGCCGCACAGAAGCCGGAAAACTTCTGGCAGGCCAGCCAGCTGTTCTGGTACATGAACATCATTTTGCAGTATGAGTCCAACGCTAGCTCCATCTCGCTTGGCCGCTTTGACCAGTACATGCTGCCATTCTGGCAAGCGTCGCTGAACCACGGCGAAGACCCGGCGTTTATGCAGGAATTGCTGGAGTCATTGTGGGTGAAGTGCAACGACATTGTGCTGCTGCGCTCTACCAGCAGCGCCCGCTACTTCGCCGGTTTTCCAACCGGCTACACCGCCCTGCTCGGCGGCCTGACCGAGAACGGCCGCAGCGCGGTGAATATCCTCTCCTTTACCTGCCTGGATGCCTACCAGAACGTACGCCTGCCGCAGCCGAACCTCGGGGTGCGGGTCAATGAACTGATCGACCGCCCGTTCCTGCGCAAAACCGCCGAAACCGTGCGCCTCGGTACCGGCATTCCGCAGATTTTCAACGATGAGGTAGTGGTACCGGCGTTCCTTAACCGTGGCGTGTCGCTGGAAGATGCCCGCGACTACGCGGTGGTTGGCTGCGTAGAGCTGTCGATTCCGGGTCGCACCTACGGTTTACATGACATCGCCATGTTCAACCTGCTGAAGGTGATGGAAATCGTCATGCTTGAGCACGAAGGCGATTCCCAACTCACCTACGACGGCCTGCTGGCAAGCATCCGCGATAAAATTCGTCACTACATAAAGCTGATGGTCGAAGGCAGCAATATCTGCGATATCGGCCACCGCGACTGGGCGCCGGTGCCGCTGCTCTCCTCATTCGTTGAAGACTGCATCGCCAACGGCAAAGACATTACCGACGGCGGCGCGCGCTACAACTTCTCCGGCGTGCAGGGCATCGGCATCGCCAACCTGAGCGATTCGCTGCATGCGCTGAAAGGGATGGTGTTCGACCAGCAGCGTATGAGCTTCGACGAACTGCTGGCGGTGCTGAAGGCCAACTTCGCCACGCCGGAGGGCGAAAAGGTTCGCGCGCGGCTGATGAACCGCTTTGAGAAATACGGTAACGATATCGACGATGTCGATAACATCAGCGCCGATCTGCTGCGTTTTTACTGCAAAGAGGTGGAAAAATACCGCAACCCGCGCGGCGGCCAGTTTACGCCGGGCTCCTATACCGTCTCCGCCCACGTGCCGTTAGGGTCGGTGGTCGGCGCAACGCCGGACGGACGTTTTGCCGGAGAGCAACTGGCGGACGGCGGACTGTCGCCGATGGTCGGCCAGGATGGTCAGGGGCCAACGGCGGTGCTGAAATCGGTGAGCAAACTCGATAACTTCCTGCTCTCCAACGGCACGCTGCTGAACGTCAAGTTCACCCCGGCAACGCTGGAGGGGGAAAGCGGCCTTAACAAGCTGGCCGATTTCCTGCACGCCTTTACCAAGCTCAAGCTCCAGCATATTCAGTTCAACGTGGTGAACGCCGAGACCCTGCGCGAAGCCCAGCAGCGCCCGCAGGATTTCGCCGGGCTAGTGGTGCGCGTAGCGGGCTACAGCGCCTTCTTTGTCGAGCTGTCGAAGGAGATTCAGGATGACATTATCCGCCGCACCGCGCATCAGCTGTGAGGTGATTGAGACGCGCGCCGACACGGCGCGCATTTTCAATATCCAGCGCTATTCGTTGAACGATGGTCAGGGCATCCGTACCGTGGTGTTCTTCAAAGGCTGCCCGCACACCTGCCCGTGGTGCGCCAACCCGGAGTCGATGTCGCCGAGAATCGAGACCGTGCGCCGGGAGAGCAAGTGCCTGCACTGCGCCACCTGTTTGCAGGATGCCGAGGAGTGTCCGTCCGGCGCGTGGGAAAATATTGGCCGCGACGTGACGCTGGAATCCCTCGAACGAGAAGTACTCAAAGACGAGGTGTTTTTCCGCGCGTCCGGCGGCGGTGTAACGCTCTCCGGCGGCGAAGTGCTGATGCAGGCCGAGTTCGCCACCCGCTTTTTGCAGCGCCTTAAGCAGTGGGGTATTCGCACCGCTATTGAAACCGCGGGCGATACCTCCCCTCGCCGCCTGCTGCCGCTGGCGCGGGCATGTGATGAGGTACTGTTTGATCTCAAAATCATGGACTGCGCACAGGCGCGTCAGGTGCTGAGCATGAACCAGACGCGGGTGCTGGAGAATTTTCGCCTGCTGGTCGCGGAAGGGATTAAGGTGATTCCGCGGCTGCCGCTGATCCCCGGTTACACCCTCAGCACCGAGAACGTCGCACAGATTCTGGCGTTTCTGACGCCGCTACCGGTTGAGGAAGTGCATCTGCTGCCGTTCCATCAATACGGCGAGCCGAAGTATTCTCTGCTGGAGCGGGAGTGGGCGATGGCGGGGATAAAAGCGCCTGAGCCCGAGGAGATTGCGCCGATTCAGGCGATGGTGGAACGGGCGGGGTATCGGGTGGTGGTAGGAGGCTAGTCCCGCACAAAACCGGTAGGCCGGATAAGGCGTTTACGCCGCCATCCGGCATCGCGCAACAAATTGCCCGATGGCGCTACGCTTATCGGGCCTACAAAAAACGCTAATGCGTGGCGTTATTCCACATCCAACAGCCACTTCTGCGCCGGGGTCAACCGGCTCGCCGTTTCCGGCGTTAACCAGCGTCGCTGATCCTGCTGCGCGGTATCCGCCCGGTCGATATACAACCCATGCAGAACGCGGCGGCGCGAGCCTTCACGGTTGGTGGTGCCGCCGTGCCAGGCGTGGGCGTTGTAGATCATCACGCTGCCTGCCGGCGCCTCAAAAATTACCTCATCCGGGTGCGGCAATCCCACATCCTCCAGTACCTCTTCCGGTAACTCCGGGCGCAGATGGGTTGCCGGAATAATCCGCGGTGCGCCGTTGGCGGCATAGAGATCGTCAATCGCCCAGATGGTGTTGACCAGATGCACCTTCGGGAAGTCCGGACGCGGCTTTTTCCAGTCGGCGTGCAGCGGCTGATGACCCCCGTTGTACAGCGCTTCGCGGGCGTTGAGACTGGAGATTTTAAACTCGCCCTCAAAGATATAGCGGCACGCCGACAAAATCAGCGGATGCGACCACACCTTCTCCCATACCACGCCCTTATTGACGAGGTTCGCCACGCGGGTCGCCGTCTCTTCCTGGTGGTGCTCCACCGCCAGGTTCTCCCCTTCTTTCTCCACCAGATAGTCAATGCGTTCGCGCATCGCCGCCAACCAGTCGGCATCCGCCACGCCGTGGACTATAGTGTAGCCCTGGGTATCCAGTTCATGTTTCATCGTCGCTGACAGTTCGCCACTCGCGCCCAGCGCCTCCAGCCAGAATGCCGCTTGCTTGTCCATACCGCCCTCTCTTTTGTTAACCATTTCACAACATGTATGAAAAGTTACTGCACGAGCGGCCGGCATTCTGTATGAGATAGCTACACAACGCTGGATTTTTGTGTACAGCAAAATAAAGTGTGATGAGATTCAAAATCCAGAATAATAACCAGGACATGAGCATGTCAGAGCAATCCCTCGTCCCCGTGCTGGAGCAGCTGCTTGCCCGGCAAAGCGACCTTGTCGTGCGGTTTCCGCAAACCTCGCAGCCTGCGCCGGAGCTGGCAATGAGCGTATCGTTTCCCCGGATGGAGATCGTGCTGGAAGGCGAGCTTGCCGATGGTTGCCTGAGCGCGCCGCTGGGGCCATTACAAGCGCTATATTTGCCCGGTGGCCGCTGGAACGCCCCGCAGTGGCAAGGCCCCGCCACCACGCTAAGCATCCTGTTCAGCAAGCAGAAGCTGGGCTTCAGCCTACAGCGCTTCGACGGCAAAAAATTCGTGGAGATCCGTAAGCAGCACGTCGCGCGCCTCGGGCCTCGGGTGGGGTCATATTTACTGCTGGCGATGAACGAACTGGCTATTCGCCCGGTGATGCCGACGGCGCAGATTGTGCTGAGCGGGCTGCTGAGCCACTGTATCGATCAGCTCACCCATCTGGCGGACACGGTCAGCAAGAGCAAAGAGCTGTTTCTGGCGATTCAGGAATATATCGATGAGCACGCCGCCGAAGCGCTCAGCCGGGAGACGGTGGCGAAGAAGTTCCACATTACGCCGAACTACCTGTCGCACCTGTTTCAGAAGTCAGGATCGGTGGGATTCAACGAGTATCTGACCGCCGTGCGGCTTGAGCTCGCGAAGAAATTACTGCGCGGGTATGAGATGAAAATCAAAGAGATAGCCCATCACTGCGGCTTTGAGGACAGCAACTATTTCTGCCGAATTTTCCGTAAGCATACGGCGCGTTCGCCGTCGGAATATCGCCGTCATTGCCGCACGATGTAGCTATTTTTTCGGGCGATATTTTTCCGGCAGCTCCGGTACCGGGCGACGGTCGTCAATCAGATGGCGGATAGTCAGGATTGGATGACGCCACAGCATACGCGGGCCTGCCCAGCGCATAATCTGCTTCATCTCTTCGCGTTTGGCAGGCTGATAGCAGTGTACCGGGCACTGTTTGCAGGCCGGTTTTTCCTCACCAAACACGCACTTATCCAATCGTTTATCAGCATAGGCATTCAACGCCTGATAGTGCTCTGCATCGTCCTGCGCCTGCGGGCAGCGCTGCTGATAAAGCGCAATCATGCTGCGGATGGTCCGTTTTTCCCGGTCGATGCGTTTGCCTGCCATAGCCTGTTCCTCACCAATAAAGATGCATTAATAATACACTTTTAATGAGGCTTTCGCAGCCGCTTTATGCCTCGTGTTTGTCCACATGTCCCAGCGGTTTTTCCGGGAAGCAGACGTCGCGCACCCGGCGTTTCAGCTCGGCGGCATCCGGGAAACCGTCGTCACGCTTGCGGTCCCAGATAAGCGCCTCGCCGACGGTAATGGTAAAAATTCCGCCGGTGCCGGGTACCAGGGTTACCGAAGCGATGTCGGTGCTGAAGGTGTGCAACAGCTCCTGCGCCATCCAGCTGGCGCGCAGCATCCAGTTACACTGGGAACAGTAGGTGACCGTAATAGCGGCTTTCTGCGTCATAGTATTCTCGCGATGAGTCAAAGGACTGATTGTAATCAAAATGTTGCATGCATAGAGATTTATTTGCAAACTTTATTGCAAATGATAATTCCTATCATTACTATTCGCATCACATTAAACGGAGTCGTTCGAAGCGCTTAAGGAAAAGCCGACTTCTGGAAGTAGCGAGTGAGCCAATACTAATAACGATGAAAGGCATGGCAACTATGTACAAATCCATTCAATCAGAGGCGTGGTGCAAGAAAAGCCTACTGGTAACCTCTTTGCTTGCAGCGATTTATCAGACTTCCGCCGTTGCGGCTGACACACAGGACAAAACCGCCGCGGTAGACAGCGCCGAGCAAATGACCGTCACCGCACCAGCACCGGTTCTGAAACCGGGTAGCCAGCACGCCATTAGCGCGCAGGAGCTGCAGGACAAAGGGGCCAACGACTTTGGTTCCATCATGCGCTATGAACCTCTGATTGGCGCGACCGGCTCCAGCGGCGGCTCCGGAAACGGCAAAAGCGGCTTCGACCGCGGCGGCTACACCGGCTATAACATTCGCGGGCTCGAGAGCAACCGCGTTGGTATCGACGTTGACGGGATTGCCCAGCCAAACGCTACCGGCCGTAGCTACGTAAGCCGCGCGGGCCAGAATACCTTCGGCATTGGCCGCGACTACATTGACCCGTACATGTACGGCAGCGTGGATATTCAGTCCGGGGCAACCGACACTGAAACCGCCAACTCTTCTATCGGCGGCAACGTCTCCTTCCAGCCGAAATCGGCGGACGACTACCTGCACCCGGGCAAAACCAGCGCCTTTAGCTATCGCAGTGGTTACGACTCCGCTGACCGCAGCTGGCACAACGGCCTGACGGCAGCGGGCGGCGATGAAACCCTGCGCGGGATTTTCGTCTACAGCCGTCGCGATGGTCAGGAGACCACCACCAACAGTTCAAACGTCGACGCCTTCCCGGCCAACTGGCACTCCGACGCGTTTATGACTTCCGGGATCTGGCAACCTAACGATCAGCATAAACTGACCAGTACCCTCGATTACTACCATAAAACCAACCATACCCATTACGACGTCTGGAACGACAGCGGCAGTAAGACCATTGGTAATGCGCAGCAGACCAGCCAGACCCGTCGCTGGGGGCTGAGCCTGAAAGATGACTGGACGCCGATGAACGACTTCATCGACAGCATGTCCACCAAGGTGTACTACCAGCACACCGAAGCGCACGACCAGACCTATATGCCAGACAGCTTCACCAATACCATGGAAACGGTCTATTCGAACTACGACACCGATACCTGGGGTATGCAGACGGCATTGGCAAAAACGCTGGGCCGCCACGACCTGAGCGCTGGCTTTAACGCTAGTACCACCAAAACCCAGCGTCCGTTCAGCCAGTCGCCGGTTCCGAGCGTCTTCACCGAGATTATGCAGCCGGAAGCGGACAGCCGTGAGTACACGGTAGCTGGCTTCCTGCAGGATCAGATCAACTTCGATCTCGACGGCCATAACTTTGCGGTGATCCCGGGCGTTCGCGTAGTGCACCAGTCCACCAAGCCGGATAATCTCAACAGCCTGACCACCAACAGCACGGTGCTGACAGAGTCGTCGGTCTCCAAATTGTATGGCAAAAACTCAGACACTCAGGCGCTGCCGTCACTGACCTTCCAGTACGACATCACGCCGCGCATGATGACCTACCTGCAATACAAACGCGGCGCGGAATTCCCGAATACCAGCCAGCTGTATGGTTCATGGAACCTCGGTTCCAGCTACGCGGGGCGCGGTCAGTATGCGCTGATCGGTAATACCGATCTGAAAACCGAGACCAGCGACAACTTCGAGTGGGGCATGAAGGGTGAGGTGACCGAAGGGATCACCATGCGTACCGCGCTGTTCTATAACAGCTATAAAAACTTTATCGCCTACACCCGTTACACCCGTGCGAACAACCCGGGCCAGTTCACTAACGTACCGTCAAATATCTACACCATTTATCAGGCGGAAAACCGCGATAAAGCCTATATCTACGGCGGTGAGATCAGTGCGAAGTTCAACTTCGGCACCTGGTTTGAGCAGGTTGATGGCCTGAGCGCCACCCTGGCCTACGGCTACAGCGAAGGGCAGTCTAAATCCAGCTACTACGGCGACAAATATGTCGACCTCGATAGCGTTGCACCAATGAAAGCCATCGTCGGCGTAGCGTGGGACGACCCATCTAAAGTTTACGGCACCGCGCTGACCGCGACGTTCGTGAAAGGCAAACGCGCTACCGCCACTAACCGTGAAAGCTACACCAACACCGGCAGCGCGCTGACGGATTCCACCAGCGAATACATGCGCGTGCCTGGCTACGGCATGCTCGACTGGACGGCCTACTGGCGCGTGGCGAAGAACGTCCGCATCAACGGCGGCGTGTATAACCTGACCGACCGTAAATACTGGGACTACCTGAGCAGCCGCAACATTGAAACGTCCACCAATCAGGACGCCAATGATAAATCGCTGGCGGTCATGCCGGGCCGTACCTGGCAGCTGGGCGTTAACGTCGATTTCTGATAACAACATCAATGAAACCTGCCCCCGGCCATTGGCCGGGGTAATTATAAGGAAGAGAGCTATGCAAAACTCACCAACCGAACTGTGGCAGCGCTATCAGGACGTTAAAGCCAGCGGCACTGCCAAATACGCCCGCGACATCGCTGCCACGATGGGTATTAGCGAGGCGGAACTGACCGAAGCACGCGTCGGCCACGATGCCGTTCGCCTGCAGGATAATGCACGCACAATTCTCGCCGCACTTGAACACGTGGGCGAAACCAAATGCATCTGCCGCAACGAATATGCGGTTCACGAGCAGGTTGGTGCCTTCACCCACCAGCACCTCGACGGCCACGCAGGCCTGGTGCTGAACCCGCGCGCGCTGGATCTGCGTCTGTTCCTGAGCCAGTGGGCGAGCGCATTCCACGTCAACGATCAGGGGCGCGAAAGCATCCAGTTCTTTGACCCGCACGGTGACGCAGTGCTGAAGGTTTACACCACCGACGCTACGGACAGCGCGGCCTGGCAGGCGCTGATTGCCGAACAGACGCAATCAAACCCAACGCCGCTGGCCCTTCGTCCGGTAGAAAGCGCTCGCTACGCCGAGACGGCTGACGGTGCGGCGCTGGAAAAAGAGTGGCGCGCGATGACTGACGTGCATCAGTTCTTCGTGCTACTGCGCAAATACAACCTCTCACGCCAGCAGGCTTTTCGCCTGGTGAGCGATGACCTGGCCTGCCGTATCGACACCGAGGCCCTGCCTCGCCTGCTGGAAACCATCCAACAGGACGGCAACGAATTTATGATTTTTGTCGGCAACCGCGGCTGCGTGCAGATCTTCACCGGCACGCTGGAAAAACTGACGCCAATGCGCGGCTGGATCAACATCTTCAACAGCACCTTCACCCTGCACCTGCGCGAAGAAACTATCGACGAAGTGTGGGTAACCCGCAAACCGACCGTGGACGGTCGTCACGTCACCAGCGTGGAGCTGTTTGCCAAAGACGGCACCCAGATTGCGCAGCTGTACGGCCAGCGCAGCGAAGGTCATCCGGAGCAGACGCAGTGGCGCAACCAGGTGGATAGCCTGACGGCGGAAGGCCAGACCGTATGAAACGCCTGCTGATACTGTTAGCCGCGCTGCCGCTGTTCTCCAGCGCCGCCGAGCGCATTATCACGCTTGGCGGCGACGTCACCGAAATCGTCTACGCGCTGGACGCGCAGTCTCAGTTAGTGGCACGCGATAGCACCAGCACCTGGCCTGCGGCAACCCAGTCTCTGCCGGATGTCGGCTACCTTCGCCAACTGAGCACCGAAGGCATTCTTTCTCTACGCCCAACGTTAGTACTCGCCAGCAGCCAGGCACAGCCCTCGCTGGTGCTGCAAAAGGTAGAAGGCAGCAAGGTGAAGGTAGTTAACGTGCCGGGTGGCTACGATGCCGCAGCAATGGACAGCAAGGTAAAAGCAATTGCCGACGCGTTGGGTAAACAACCCCAGGGCGATGCGCTGCGCAAAACGCTGCATGACGAGATGGCCAAAATCCCGGCGCAGCCGCTGAGCAAGCGCGTGCTGTTTATTCTCAGCCACGGCGGTTCCGGCGCGCTGGTGGCCGGTCAGCAAACGGCGGCAGACGGTGCTATCAAGCTGGCAGGCTTACAGAACGCCATGCAGGGGTTTGACCACTACCGCACCATGTCGCAGGAAGGGGTCATCGCCAGCGGGCCGGATCTGGTGGTTATCTCCGCTGACGGCCTGAAGGGCATGGGCGGTGAAGCCGCGCTGTGGAAGCTGCCGGGGCTGGTGCAAACGCCTGCCGGGCGCAATAAACAGGTGCTGGTGATTGACGATATGGCGCTGCTGGGCTTCGGTCCGCGCACGCCGCAGGCGCTGCAACAGCTGCGCCAGAAAGCGGAGCAACTGCACTGATGAACGTCACCGCCTCACGCCAGCTGTGGCTGATGGTGCTGCTGCTCGTTGCCCTGACGCTGTTTGCCACCACGCTCGGCGCCATGCGCCTGCCGCTGGCGAGCATCTGGCCGTCGGGCGATGAAGTGCTTCGTCACATCTGGCTCACCATCCGCCTGCCCCGCGTCCTGCTAGCGCTGCTGGTTGGCAGCGCGCTGGCGCTCTCCGGCTGCGTGATGCAGGGGCTGTTCCGCAACCCGCTGGCAGACCCGGGCCTGCTCGGGATCAGCAGCGGTGCGGCGCTGGCGGTCTCCTTCTGGGTGGTGCTGCCCATTTCGGTGCCGGTGCTGGTGGCGCTGTATGCGCCAATGCTGGCGGCGTTTATCGGCAGCCTGGCGGTGATGGCGGTGATTTTTGTACTGAGTAAAGCGGGAGACGGTTCGCTCTCCCGCCTGCTGTTGGTAGGGATTGCAATTAACGCCCTGTGCGGTGCGCTGGTGGGCATGCTGTCGTGGATAAGTAACGACACGCAGCTTCGTCAGATGTCGCTCTGGGGAATGGGCAGCCTGGGGCAAGCCGAGTGGCCGACGCTACTGGTTGCCGCCACGCTGATTATCCCTGCGTCGCTGGTGGTCTGGTGGACGGCGGCACGCCTGAACCTGCTTCAGTTGGGTGATGAAGAGGCGCACTACCTCGGCGTTAACGTGCGGGTACTGCAACGGCTGCTGCTGTTGTGCAGCGCGGTGCTGGTGGCCGCCTCGGTGGCGATCAGCGGCGTCATTGGCTTTATCGGGCTGGTCGTGCCGCATCTGATGCGCATGTGGCTGGGGCCAGATCACCGGGGGCTTATCCCCGGCTCGCTGCTGGCAGGCGCAATTTTGCTGCTGATTGCCGATACTCTCGCCCGCACCGTGGCGGCCCCCGCCGAAATGCCGGTCGGGCTGCTGACCAGCCTGCTCGGTGCGCCGTGGTTCTTGTGGCTTATTTTCCGTCAGGAGAGGGGGATGCGTGGATAATCAGTACGTTGCGCGCTCGCTATCGCTGAAGCTCGGTAAACGCCGGGTGATTGATAATATCTCGCTGGCGCTACAGCCCGGCGAAGTGACCGCGCTGATTGGTCCTAACGGCGCAGGAAAATCGACGTTACTGCGGCTGCTGACCGGCTTTTTATCCGCCGACAGCGGCGAGCAACATATCGAAGGAAAAGCGCTTAGCACCTGGTCTGCCTCCGCCCTTTCCCGCCGCCGCGCGGTAATGCTGCAGCGCACGCAGCTTAACGCCAACTGGCCGGTGGAAACGGTGATTGCGATGGGACGTGCGCCGTGGGGAACGCAGGTTGACCCGGCGCTGATTGCGCGGGTGATGGCCGAAACCGGCTGTACGCACCTGGCAGGCCGACTGTATCCCGCGCTTTCCGGCGGCGAGCAACAGCGCGTACAGCTCGCACGGAGCCTCGCGCAGTTATGGGGTGAAGATGGCCCGCAGGGCTGGCTGTTTCTGGATGAACCCACCTCGGCGCTGGATCTTTACTACCAGCAGCACCTACTGCGGCTGCTGAAAAAGCTGACCCGACGCGGCAAGCTGCACGTGTGTATCGTGCTGCACGACCTCAATCTCGCCGCGCTGTGGGCCGACTCGATACTGCTGCTGCATCAGGGAAAACTGGTGGCGCAGGGCACGCCGCAGGAGGTCATTCAGCAGTCGGTGATTCACCGTTGGTATGGCGCAGAAATTGCGATGCTCCAGCATCCGGAAGCGGCGGTACCGCAGATTTATCTGACACCTTAATAAAGCGGGCGTGGCTTCACGCCTGCTTTATTACTCACGTGGGTCATTATTGCTTTATTTATTAAGTGCAGGCTAAACACCCACTATTGATAATGAGATATACGCATTCGTGACCAAATTCACAATTGAATAAAACGCTAATAGACAAATAAGTCAAATCGAATAATGTATATTCGTGTCTAATGGAGAACATACATTATGAACTTCCACAATAGAACGTATAACACCTCAAAATGGTTTAATATTGACAACGTTATTGTCAATCACCGTCCTTAGCCCTTCACACGACCTCGCGTCCATATCATTGCAAACAGAAGCCTGAATTCTGTTTCTGATATCACATACCTATTTCAAGATAACTGTTTAATAGCAGCGATGTACCGCACGCATTTTTAATATGCCGTGAGCGGAGCTTGCCGTTATATAACGTTATCCGGTTTAGGTATTCGTATTGCGCCCAGAAAATGGTTTTCATCATAAATGAATAACCTGCGGGACGAGTATGTCTAAAAAAGGATTAAGGATTACGCCATGAATAACTTTAAACATCTTCCAGAGCCTTTCCGTATTCGCGTTATTGAGCCGGTAAAACGCACCACCCGGGAACACCGTGAAAATGCGATTATCACCTCAGGCATGAATCCGTTCCTGCTCGATAGCGAAGATGTCTTTATTGACCTGCTGACCGACAGCGGCACTGGCGCGGTAACGCAAAATATGCAGGCCGCCATGCTGCGCGGCGATGAAGCCTATAGCGGCAGCCGCAGCTACTATGCGCTATGCAACGCCGTTAAAGAGATTTTCGGCTACCAGTATACGATTCCAACCCACCAGGGACGCGGCGCAGAGCAAATCTATATTCCGGTATTAATTAAAAAGCGCGAGCAGGAAAAAGGGCTGGACCGCAGCAAAATGGTCGCCTTCTCCAACTATTTCTTTGATACCACCCAAGGCCATAGCCAGATTAACGGCTGCACCGTACGCAATGTCTATATTAAAGAGGCATTTGATACCTCCGCACGTAATGATTTTAAAGGCGATTTTGATCTACAGGGGCTGGAAAACGGCATTGAAGAAGTTGGCCCCAATAACGTCCCTTATATAGTGGCTACCATCACCTGTAACTCTGCGGGCGGCCAGCCGGTATCGCTGGCGAATCTGAAAGCGATGTACGCCATTGCGAAGAAATATGACATTCCAGTGGTGATGGACTCCGCACGCTTCGCGGAAAACGCCTGGTTTATTCAGCAGCGTGAACCGGGATACCACGACTGGAGCATTGAAGAGATCACCCACGAAACCTACAAATACGCCGATATGCTGGCAATGTCAGCGAAGAAAGATGCGATGGTGCCGATGGGCGGCCTGTTGTGCATCAAAGACGACGCTTTCTTTGACGTCTACACCGAATGCCGCACACTGTGTGTAGTGCAGGAAGGCTTCCCCACCTACGGCGGCCTTGAGGGCGGGGCAATGGAGCGTCTGGCCGTTGGCCTGACCGACGGGATGAACCAGGACTGGCTCTCTTACCGTATCAAGCAGATTCAGTATCTGGTCGACGGGCTTGAAGCCATCGGCGTCACCTGCCAGCAGGCGGGCGGCCACGCAGCGTTTGTCGATGCTGGTAAGCTGCTACCGCACATCCCCGCAGAGCAGTTCCCGGCGCAAGCGCTGGCCTGCGAACTGTATAAAGTCGCCGGTATTCGTGCCGTTGAGATTGGCTCCTTCCTGCTGGGACGCGACCCGAAAACCGGCAAGCAGCTCCCTTGCCCGGCAGAGCTTCTGCGCTTAACCATTCCACGCGCCACCTACACCCAAACGCATATGGACTTCATTATTGAAGCCTTTGAACACGTGAAGGAGAATGCGCCAAATATTAAAGGCTTAACCTTTACCTACGAACCGAAAGTATTACGACACTTCACCGCAAAACTGAAAGAAGTTTAATTCTCACCTACTCTAATGGCTATATCACTGATATAGCCATTAGAGATTCCGGCACCTGGCAACATTGATTATTTCTGACAACCGCAGAAACATATTCTTTATCAATAAGGGAAGGCCATGGAAGAAGCGTCGAATACAAAACATTCCTCTTTTTGGGGGATTATGGTTATTGCTGGCACCGTTATCGGTGGCGGTATGTTTGCACTACCGGTTGACCTTGCAGGGGCATGGTTTTTCTGGGGTGCATTTATTTTAATTATTTCCTGGTTTTCAATGCTGCATTCCGGGTTACTACTCTTAGAGGCCAATCTTAATTATCCCGTAGGTTCCAGTTTTAATACCATCACTAAAGATTTAATCGGCAATAAGTGGAATGTAGTTAGCGGCATTACCGTTGCCTTCGTTCTGTATATTCTGACCTATGCCTATATCTCAGCCAACGGAGCGATCATCAGCGAAACCATCGCCATCAACGCCGGAACGCACGTGAATCCGCGAATCGTCGGTATCTGTAGCGCAGTGTTTGTCGCCAGCGTGCTGTGGGTTAGCTCCCTTGCGGCTAGCCGTATCACCTCCTTTTTCCTCGGCATTAAAATTATCGCCTTCGTGGTGGTCTTCGGCTCCTTCTTCTTTCAGGTCGACTATACCATTCTTCGCGATATCGCTGCGCCGGAAGCGAACAGCACCTACCTCCCCTATATTCTGATGGCGGTGCCGGTATGCCTGGCGTCGTTTGGTTTTCACGGCAACATTCCCAGCCTGATAATCTGCTACGGCAAACGTAAAGACAAACTCATTAAAAGTATCGTCTATGGTTCGCTGCTAGCGCTGGTTATCTATCTGTTCTGGCTCTACTGCACGATGGGCAATATCCATCGCAGCAGTTTTAAAGAGATTATTGCCTCAGGCGGGAACGTGGATGCGTTGGTGAAATCCTTCTTAGGGACCAACCAACACGGTGTGATTGAGTTCTTCCTGCTTATCTTCTCTAATCTCGCGGTCGCCAGCTCCTTCTTCGGCGTTACGCTCGGGCTATTTGATTACCTGGCGGATCTGTTCAAGATGGGCAACACTCTGTGGGGCCGCTTTAAGACGCTGTTACTCACCTTCCTGCCCCCAGCGGCACTGTACCTAATCTTCCCGAACGGTTTTATCTACGCCATCGGCGGCGCGGGGCTGTGCGCTACCGTCTGGGCGGTTATTGTGCCCGCATTCCTGGCGTTGAAATCGCGCGAACGCTTCCCGGAGAAAACCTTTACCGTCTGGGGCGGCAAGGCCATTCCGGCGGTGGTTATTCTGTTTGGGGTCATGGTGATTCTGTGCTGGTTTGGCAGTACGCTGAACCTGCTACCGAGATTTGGATAACACAATGCGCCCTCGCCGGACGGCGAGGGCGACAGGTTACTTCTGGATTAAATAGCGGATGGTTGGCCCATCCTGCTGGATGTCGAGCACGGTATAGCCGTGGTTGCGCGCATCCACCGGGATGTTATTAATCGACTGCGGGCAGTCGCTCACCACTTCCAGTATTTCGCCTTTCTTTAACTGCGGCAGCGCTTCAAGCGTCGCCACCGCCGGGTACGGGCAAGGCTCACCCACCATGTCCAGACGGTAATCCGGGACGATCGTTTTCATACACTCTCCTTCGCAGTAATAGTGGCGGAAGCGTTACGACGGAAGAACCGTTTTTCCCAGCCAAGAATTAACAGCAGCGCAATCAGCAGCAGGCCGTAGGTAACCAGCAGACCACCGAGCGGGCCAAAGGTGGTCAACAGATTCACTTTGTCCCAGCTTGTGGCAAGCGACGGGGAGATATCGTCCCAGTAGTAGGCCAGAATGGTTGAGCCAATCACGTTGCCAAGCCCCACCCACCAATAGTGCACCTGCCCTTCGACGGCACGATACATCCAGCCAGTTTCACAGCCGCCGGCCAGCACAATGCCGAAGCCAAACAGTAGCCCGCCAATCACCGCATTCGGACCTGCCCACATAATTTTCGGCGCCACGCCCAGCTGCACATAGCTGAAGATACCGATGGCGCTCACCGCCATACCGAAAATAATGGCCTTCGCCATTTGCGTACGCCCGGTGATCCACAAGTCGCGAAACGCCGAGGTAAAGCAGATTTGCGCCCGCTCAATCAGCAGACCAAAGCCCACGCCGAACAGCATCGCCAGCCCCAGCTTAGGGCTCCCCGCCGCCGTCAGCAGCGCCCAGCCGACCATGCCAATAAACACCAGCATACCCAGACGGAAGCGTCGACGCGCCTGGTCAGGACGCTGCGTCAGCGGCGATGCCGCCGAGACTTTGACCATTTTTACCGGGATACGGAAGATAGGCAGCAGCGTAAAGCGGGCGCCAAACCAGGACCCAATGGCCGTCGCCAACGCGAAGAACCAGGCGTGAAGTGAGAACTGCGGAATGCCCGTAAAGAAGGCCGCGAGGTTACAGCCCATCGCCAGACGTGCGCCAAAACCAGCAATAATGCCGCCGACAATCGCCTGCAAAATACGGATGCGGCTTTTCGGCAGACGCAGCTTCACGTTATTGGCCCACAGCGCCGCGGCAAAGCAGCCGCCGAACATGCCGATAATCATCATGCCGTCGATACGGGTCAGCGGCGTACCGTCGAGCCCAATCAGCTTGTAATAGCCCCAGGTCTCGGTATGTACGCCAGCAAGCTGGAGCAATTGCCCGCCCCAACGCGTGAACTCGCCCGTCACCGCCCAGAAAGTGCCGGTGATGCCGAAGTAATAAGTAGAGAGAATACCGGCCGCGATTACCGCAGGAACCGGGGACCAGAATTTGATCAGGAAGGTGTGTTTAAATTGGTGCCATGTCATCGATGTTAGCCTCTGAACTCAGAAGGGGTCATGTGCGAAGAGCCGCACAAGAGGCGGGGATTATAGCGGCTAACGCTTTCAGGAGAATGACAACCGTCGCAAAAGGTCGGTGAGATCAATTTGCCGACGTGGCCATTTCAGGACGATGCCCCCTCTTCTGTTTTCCTGTCCCCCAGACTCCGTTATCATGCACCTTACGTACTCATGAAAAAACAGGCCGGATTTCATGAGCTCCACGGCACCAGATGAGTCCGAGCACAAAACGCACTCAGTAAAATTTTAGAAAATGGACATCACAAACG
This sequence comes from Kluyvera chengduensis, assembly GCF_044197065.1. NCBI lineage: Bacteria > Pseudomonadati > Pseudomonadota > Gammaproteobacteria > Enterobacterales > Enterobacteriaceae > Kluyvera > Kluyvera chengduensis. The sequence continues at coordinate 192,106 of NZ_JBIQOI010000005.1, read as the reverse complement.
GATGAGTACAATCGACAATTTCGACGCACATACGCCGATGATGCAGCAGTATCTTAAGCTGAAAGCGCAGCATCCCGAAATCCTGCTGTTTTACCGCATGGGCGACTTTTACGAGATGTTTTATGACGATGCGAAACGCGCATCGCAGCTGCTCGACATCTCGCTGACCAAGCGTGGCGCTTCTGCCGGTGAACCTATCCCGATGGCGGGCATTCCGCACCACGCGGTCGAAAACTACCTCGCCAAGCTGGTGAATCAAGGCGAGTCCGTCGCCATTTGCGAACAGATTGGCGACCCGGCCACCAGCAAAGGTCCGGTCGAGCGTAAAGTTGTGCGTATCGTGACGCCGGGTACCATCAGCGATGAAGCGCTGTTGCAGGAGCGCCAGGATAACCTCCTCGCCGCCGTCTGGCAGGACAGCAAAGGCTATGGCTACGCCACGCTGGATATCAGTTCCGGGCGTTTTCGCATTAGCGAACCGGCCGACCGTGAAACCATGGCTGCCGAATTGCAACGTACGAACCCAGCCGAACTGCTGTATGCCGAAGATTTTGCCGAGATGGCGCTGATTGAAGGTCGTCGCGGCCTGCGCCGTCGCCCGCTGTGGGAATTTGAAATTGATACCGCGCGCCAGCAGTTGAATCTGCAGTTTGGTACCCGTGACCTGGTCGGTTTTGGTGTTGAAGGCGCACCGCGTGGGCTTTGCGCTGCGGGCTGTCTGCTGCAATACGTGAAAGACACCCAGCGTACCTCGCTACCGCACATCCGCTCCATCACCATGGATCGCCAGCAGGACAGCATCATTATGGATGCCGCCACCCGCCGTAACCTGGAGATCACCCAGAACCTGGCAGGCGGGCTTGAAAATACCCTCGCCTCCGTGCTCGACTGCACCGTCACGCCGATGGGCAGCCGTATGCTTAAGCGCTGGCTGCATATGCCGGTGCGTGATACCAAAGTCCTGACCGAGCGCCAGCAAACTATCGGCGCCTTGCAGGATGCCACCGCCGATTTACAGCCAGTTCTGCGTCAGGTCGGCGACCTGGAACGTATTCTTGCTCGCCTGGCGCTGCGCACCGCGCGCCCGCGCGACCTCGCCCGTATGCGCCACGCCTTCCAGCAGTTACCGGAACTGCGTGCCCAACTAGAAAGCGTCGACAGCGCGCCGGTGCAGATGCTGCGCGAGAAAATGGGCGAGTTCAGCGAACTGCGCGAACTGCTGGAGCGGGCGATTATTGATGCGCCGCCGGTGCTGGTGCGCGATGGCGGCGTGATTGCCCCAGGCTATCATGAAGAGCTCGATGAATGGCGCGCGCTGGCCGATGGCGCCACCGACTACCTTGACCGTCTGGAAATTCGCGAACGCGAGCGTACCGGGCTCGACACGCTGAAGGTCGGATATAACGCCGTCCACGGTTATTACATTCAGATTAGCCGCGGTCAGAGCCATTTGGCGCCAATCAACTACGTGCGCCGCCAGACGCTGAAAAACGCCGAACGCTACATCATCCCTGAGCTGAAAGAGTACGAGGACAAAGTTCTGACCTCGAAAGGCAAGGCGCTGGCGCTGGAGAAACAGCTTTATGACGAGCTGTTCGACCTGCTGCTGCCGCATCTGGCAGACCTTCAGCAGAGCGCTAGCGCACTGGCGGAACTGGACGTGCTGGTGAATCTCGCGGAACGTGCCTATGCACTCAACTACACCTGCCCAACGTTTATCGATAAGCCCGGTATCCGGATTATCGAAGGCCGCCATCCGGTGGTTGAACAGGTGCTGAACGAGCCGTTTATTGCCAACCCGCTGACCCTGTCGCCACAGCGTCGAATGCTGATCATTACCGGCCCGAACATGGGTGGTAAAAGTACCTATATGCGTCAAACGGCGCTGATTGCGCTGCTAGCTTATATCGGCAGCTACGTCCCGGCGCAGAGCGTAGAGATTGGCCCTATCGACCGCATCTTCACCCGCGTGGGCGCGGCGGATGACCTGGCTTCCGGCCGCTCAACCTTTATGGTGGAGATGACCGAAACCGCCAATATTCTGCATAACGCCACCGAAAACAGCCTGGTGCTGATGGACGAGATTGGTCGCGGCACGTCAACCTACGATGGTTTGTCATTGGCATGGGCCTGTGCGGAGAATCTGGCTAATAAGATCAAGGCGTTAACGCTATTTGCGACCCACTACTTCGAGCTGACCCAACTGCCGGAGAAAATGGAAGGCGTGACGAACGTGCATCTGGACGCGCTGGAGCACGGCGATACCATCGCCTTTATGCACAGCGTGCAGGACGGCGCGGCTAGCAAGAGCTATGGTCTGGCGGTAGCGCAGTTGGCGGGCGTGCCGAAAGAGGTGATTAAGCGCGCGCGTCAGAAACTGCGCGAGCTGGAAAGCATCTCGCCAAACGCGGCGGCGACGCAGGTAGACGGGACACAGATGTCGCTGCTGTCAGCGCCGGAAGAGCTCTCCCCAGCGGTAGAAGCGCTGGAAGGTCTGGACCCGGACTCGCTGAGCCCACGTCAGGCGCTGGAGTGGATTTATCGTCTGAAAGGAATGGTGTAATGATCTGCGCCGCTTCGCTTATGCTGAAGTGGCGCCTTCATAGCCGTTGAATTTATCGAAAAATTAAAATGTACGTATGGGTCAAATGAAAAAAAAGCCCTTACCAGTACGGCAAGGGCTTTTACGGTGCTACAAACTTCAGATTTAACATTAATTAACTTACTGAATTGTTACTACAATTTATACTGCTTTCAAATGCACCCGTTTACTACAGATAATATTGGGCATTAAAACTTAAAAACCTCCCTCTAGTTATCCTGTTACACAAACCGCCAGCCTTATCACGAACTTAAGCATGGCGCCTTAAACAAGTACATTCCCCATCGCGACATATACTCTTTGATGCGTTGCCTTATTACCGTTGCGTTTACCATGAAACGATAATCGCAGTAAATGAATTTAAAACAAGGCCTTACATCGTCGCGCATACTCTACCATTTTGCTTTCCAGCACAATGACTACGAGGCCTTAAAACATACTGCATCCCAAACTACAAACTTCGTGGCCTTATTACAAAATGGTTAACCCCAGTACTTCTGAATAAACACTTACTTTTATTGTGCTGTTAAATCTTAATCTACGCATTTACCACAAGGTGTCAATACTGTTTTTAAAATCATGTATATATTTACATATTTTTAAATATTGAGTGTCGCAGAATTAAGACCAGATCACAGAATGTGAACAGTGTTCCCCATAAAAAACAAGTAACAGCGACGAGGTGAATCCCCATCGCTGTTGAATGCATTAGCGCTTATCTTCCGCCAGCAGCGGCGGAATGGCTGGCACCATCGGCGCATCATCAATATCTTTCTGCGTCATGCGGAACGCCTCTGGATAATGTTCGCGGCTGGTGCGGCGTAGCGGTTCGGTATCGCGCCAGGTGTACAGGCAGTGCTGGCACTGGTATACGGTCCAGACATCTTTTACCGGCGATTTCGCCATCACTTCAATATGTTCATCGGCGCAACGTGGACAAATCATCTTTTCCTCCTTACTTACGGTTAGCCAGCATAGCGGTCAGTTTTTCAGCCCAGGCTTTGGTTTCAGGTAAATCCTGTACCGGCTGGCTGTAGTGACCACGGTTGTCCGGCGCAACCGGCGTGGTAGCGTCGATAATCAGTTTGTCGGTGATCCCCGCCGGGCTTGAGCCAGGGTCGAGCTCCAGCACCGACATATTCGGCAACTGCACCAGATCGCCCGCTGGGTTAACCTTCGACGACAGCGCCCACATCACCTGCGGCAGGTTGAACGGGTCGACGTCTTCATCAACCATAATCACCATTTTCACGTAGCCCAGACCGTGCGGCGTGGTCATCGCGCGCAGCCCCACCGCGCGGGCAAAGCCGCCGTAGCGTTTTTTGGTGGAGATAATCGCCAGCAGGCCGTGGGTGTACATGGCGTTCACCGCCTGCACTTCCGGGAATTCAGCTTTCAACTGTTGATACAGCGGCACGCAGGTGGCCGGGCCCATCAGGTAGTCAATTTCGGTCCACGGCATTCCGAGATAGAGCGATTCAAAAATCGGCTTGGTGCGATAAGAAACTTTATCGATACGCACCACTGTCATATTACGGCCACCGGAATAGTGGCCGGTAAATTCACCGAACGGACCTTCGATTTCGCGTTTACGCCCTTCGATAACCCCTTCGATGATCACTTCAGAGCCCCACGGCACATCAAAGCCGGTTAGCGGCGCGGTGGCAATCGGGTACGGGCTTTCGCGCAGCGCACCGGCCATCTCGTATTCAGACTGGTCATACTTCAGCGGCGTCGCGCCCATCAGGGTAATAATCGGGTCGTTACCGAGGGTAATCGCGATCGGCAGGTCCTCACCGCGCTCTTCCGCTTTGTGCAGGTGCAGCGCGATATCGTGCATAGGAACCGGCTGCAGTCCGAGCTTACGCTTGCCCTTCACTTCCATACGGTAGATACCGACGTTCTGCTTGCCGAAGTTATCCGGGTCCAGTGGGTCGCGGGAAACCACGCAGGCTTTATCAAGGTAGAAACCACCGTCACCGTCGTTCAGGCGGAACAGCGGCAGGATGTCGAACAGGTTAATGTCGTCACCGTCGACGGTGTTTTCCGCCCACGCTGGGTTAGCGCGGCGTTCCGGAGCAATCGGGAATTTATCCCAGCGGCGAATAAACTCATCAATCTGTTTTTTGACCGGCGTGTTCATCGGCAAGCCCATCGAAATCGCATGGTTCTGCCAGGAGCCGATGGTGTTCATCACCACGCGAGCATCGGTAAAGCCACGGATATTGTCAAACCATACGGCTGGCGCACCGTCGCCAATACGGCCTGTCGCATTGGCCGCGGCCGCCAGATCCGGCTCGGCATTTACCTCTTCACTGATTTTCAGCAGTTGACCCTGGTCTTCCAGCGCCTGCAAAAAACCGCGTAAGTCATCAAAAGCCATTATGCATTCTCCTGTGAAAATTGTTTCGTCGCCGGTAACCCCTGCCAGCGGCGCGCTTTATCGTATTTGAGGCCAAACTGATCGAGCACCCGCGTCACCACGTGCTGAACGATATCGTCGACCGTTTCCGGGTGGTTGTAGAACGCGGGCATAGGTGGAACCATCGCTACGCCCATGCGGGAGAGCGCCAGCATGTTTTCCAGATGAATGGTGCTGAGCGGCATTTCACGCGGCACCAGCACCAGCTTGCGCCCTTCTTTCATCACCACGTCAGCGGCACGTCCCACCAGTCCATCGGCGTAGCCTGCGCGAATACCGGCCAGCGTTTTCATGCTGCACGGGATAATAATCATGCCGTCGGTCTGGAAAGAGCCGGAGGAGATGGTGGCGGCCTGGTCCGCCGGGCTGTGACTGAAGTCGGCCATTGCAGCGACGTCGCGCGCGCTCCACGGCGTTTCAAGCTCGATGGTAGTTTTCGCCCATTTCGACATGACCAGGTGAGTTTCCACTTCCGGCATATCGCGCAGTGCCTGGAGCAGTGCAACACCTAGCGGTGCCCCGGTGGCGCCAGTCATGCCTATAATCAGTCTCATTGCTCACCTCATTTTCGTTCGTGTACGAACAATATGAATAAACTTACTCCTGTTGCATGACGCTGACAAGATTGTTCGTATACGCTCGCATTTTTTGTTCATTTTGTTCAAATTGCCCGGAACGGCTATCATAAAGACGCGCACACTGCCGGAGAGCCATCATGGAAATCAAAAACGAAGCGTTCCACCTGCTTCGCCATCTTTTTCAACAGCATACTTCACGCTGGCAGCATGAATTGCCCGAGCTGACCAAGCCGCAGTATGCGGTGATGCGCTCTATCGCTGAAAGTCCGGGTATCGAGCAGGTTGCCTTGACCAGCGTAGCGGTCAGCACCAAGGCCACACTCGCCGAGATGCTCAGCCGAATGGAGATTAAAGGATTAGTCAGACGCGAGCAGGACCCCGACGATAAACGTCGTCGATTTGTCTTTTTGACCGAAGAAGGTGAGGCATTGCTGGCAGCCAGTCAGCCGGTGGGAAACCGCGTGGACAACGAATTTTTGCAGCGTTTAACGCCCGAGGAGCGCGAGCAGTTTACACAGCTTATACGTAAGATGATGGAATAGTGCGGACAAAGGCAAAGAAAAAGGCCAGCCTTGCGGCTGACCTCTTTGAACAAAACTCTATTACTCGCGGAACAGCGCTTCGATATTCAGCCCCTGTGTCTGCAGGATTTCACGCAGACGACGCAGACCTTCAACCTGAATCTGACGCACGCGCTCGCGGGTCAGGCCAATTTCGCGACCGACATCTTCCAGCGTAGCGGCTTCATACCCCAACAGACCAAAACGACGCGCCAGCACTTCTCGTTGTTTGGCGTTCAGTTCGAACAGCCATTTCACGATGCTTTGCTTCATGTCATCGTCCTGCGTGGTGTCTTCCGGACCGTTTTCATTTTCATCGGCCAGGATGTCCAGCAGCGCTTTTTCAGAATCCCCGCCCAGCGGCGTATCAACTGAGGTGATGCGTTCATTGAGACGCAGCATACGGCTTACGTCATCAACCGGTTTATCCAGCTGTTCGGCAATCTCTTCCGCACTCGGTTCGTGATCCAGTTTGTGCGACAGTTCACGCGCGGTACGCAGATAAACGTTCAGCTCTTTAACAATATGGATTGGCAGACGAATGGTACGGGTTTGGTTCATGATAGCCCGTTCAATGGTCTGACGGATCCACCAGGTAGCGTAGGTTGAAAAACGGAACCCACGTTCTGGGTCGAACTTTTCTACGGCACGAATCAGCCCCAGATTGCCCTCTTCGATAAGATCCAGCAGCGCCAGACCACGATTGCCGTAACGGCGGGCAATTTTCACGACCAGACGGAGGTTGCTTTCAATCATCCGACGGCGTGAGGCAACATCGCCACGCAGAGCACGACGAGCAAAATAGACTTCTTCTTCAGCGGTCAATAACGGAGAATAGCCGATCTCGCCTAAGTAAAGCTGAGTCGCATCGAGTACACGTTGAGTGGCACCCTGCGATAAGAGCTCTTCTTCTGCGAGTTCGTTGTCACTGGGTTCCTCTTCACTCAAGGCTTTCTCATCGAAAACCTCTACTCCATTCTCATCAAATTCCGCGTCTTCATTTAAATCATGAACTTTCAGCGTATTCTGACTCATTAAGGTGGCTCCTACCCGTGATCCCCAGGCAATGCACCTTATCATGTCACTTTTCAGGCGGCCTCTGCAGCTGCCGACGTCGCCTGAAAGCGTTCATGTGAAGTACTTTGCCGAATTATCGCTGCGGTAAATACTGCAGCGGGTTGACGGATTTCCCCTTGTAACGAATTTCAAAATGCAAACGTGTTGAACTGGTTCCGGTGCTACCCATGGTAGCGATTTTCTGCCCCGCTTTGACGTCCTGTTGTTCCCGGACCAGCATTGTATCGTTATGAGCGTAGGCACTCAGGTAATCATCGTTGTGTTTGATGATAATAAGATTACCGTAACCGCGCAGTGCGTTACCGGCATAGACGACGCGCCCATCGGCGGTTGCGACGATTGCCTGTCCTTTACTGCCCGCAATATCGATACCTTTGTTGCCACCGTCGGTGCCGCTAAAGTTTTCGATAATCTTGCCGTCAGTTGGCCAGCGCCATGAAGAGATTGGCGAACTGGTTGAAGTACTGCTGGCAGTCGGTACGGTCGTGCTCGCAGTTGGTGCCGTTACAGGCGCTGTGACGGTGCTCGTCGCAGGCTTGTTGTTAGGCAACATTTTGTTAGCACTTTGTTCACCTGAATCCTCAGAATACGTAATTGTCGGAGTCGACGCAACAACCGCGGTTGAATTTTGCGCAGGTTTTGAGACTAATCCGGAATTTCCACCGCTGGACTGTGAACTGGCTATCGCAACCGGGTTATTACCGGTGATTGGCTGACCAGAAGCGTTGCCTACCTGCAGCACCTGACCAACGTTCAGCGCGTACGGCGCGGCGACGTTGTTGCGCTGGGCAAGGTCACGGAAATCATTGCCGGTAACCCAGGCAATGTAGAACAGCGTATCGCCGTGCTTCACCGTATAGGTGCTGCCGCCTGCGTAGCTGCCTTTAGGAATGTCGCCGTATTTACGGTTGTAGACGATGTGACCGTTTTCCATCTGCACCGGCTGCTCAGCAACAGGCTGAGTAATGCGCGGCTGGGTCTGAACGGGCTGCGTTTGTACCGGCTGTACCGGTTGAATCTGAGGAGTAGACTGCGCCGTGCTGCCCATTTTCGGCGGCGGCGTAATTAACATGCCGGAACTCGTGCTGCTGGAGCCGTTACTGTTCACGGAGCTGACTGGCGCTGGTGCATTATTCGATGATGTACAACCGGCCAGCCAAAGTGAAACCAGTGATAATGCCACAATACGATTAACGGTAAATTTAGGGCTTCCCGCGCTCATTTATCCCCCAGGAATAGGTTAACTGCCAGTGACTGAATACCGCGCAACGCACGTGCTGAACACTGGAAAACGTGTTCACCATACGCTGAATTAGGCCAAAAAACCTCAGAATAATCCGGGTCTCAGGCCAATTCCCCTTTCACCAGGGGAACGAAGCGAACGGCCTCTACGGTATCGATAATAAATTCGTCTCCCCGCCGATGAACGCGCTTCAGGTACTGCTGATCATCGCCCACGGGCAAAACGAGAATACCGCCTTCGTCGAGCTGCGACATCAGTGCAGTCGGAATCTCCAGCGGAGCCGCCGTGACAATAATGGCATCAAATGGGGCACGCGCTTGCCACCCCTGCCAGCCATCGCCATGACGGGTAGATACATTGTGTAAATCAAGCTGCTTCAGGCGACGACGCGCGTGCCATTGCAGGCTTTTAATACGCTCAACGGAACAGACGTGATGCACCATATGTGCGAGGATTGCCGTTTGATACCCCGAGCCTGTGCCGATTTCCAGCACCCTTGAATCGGGGGTCAGTTCCAGCAGCTCCGTCATTCGCGCCACCATATACGGCTGCGAAATGGTCTGTCCTTGTCCTATCGGCAGCGCCACGTTATCCCACGCGCTGTGTTCAAACGCTTCATCAATAAATTTTTCGCGCGGCACCTGCGCCATGGCGTCCAGCACCCGCTCGTCATGAATGCCAAGCTGGCGTAGCTGGTTCAACAGGCTCTGGATGCGTTTACTGACTACCATTGCGCCTCAATCCTCGCTTGCTCAAGCCAGTCGTTGACGACCTCATTCGCGCTATGGGCAGTGAGATCGACATGTAGCGGCGTAACCGATACGTAGCCCGCATCAACGGCAGCAAAGTCGGTGTCCGGGCCCGCGTCACATTTGTCACCCGGCGGGCCAATCCAGTAGAGCGTATTGCCGCGCGGGTCCTGCTGCGGGATAACTTTATCCGCCGGATGGCGGCTACCGCAGCGCGTGACGCGAATACCTTTGATTTGATCGAGCGGCAAATCTGGAACGTTAACGTTCAGAATACGCCCGGTGCGCAGCGGCTCACGCGCTAAGGCGCGCAGCAGCGAGCAGGTGACGGCAGCGGCGGTGTCGTAATGCTGATGGCCATTTAACGAGACCGCCAGCGCAGGAAAGCCTAAGTGACGGCCTTCCATCGCGGCAGCCACCGTGCCGGAATAGATAACGTCATCGCCCAGATTTGGCCCGGCGTTAATGCCAGAAACCACGATATCCGGGCGCGGACGCATTAGCGCATTGACGCCCAGATAGACACAGTCCGTTGGCGTGCCCATCTGGACGGCGATGTCGCCGTTATCAAAAGTGAAGGTACGAAGCGAGGACTCAAGCGTCAGCGAATTCGACGCACCGCTGCGGTTACGATCGGGTGCAACTACCTGAACCTCGGCAAACTCCCGTAAGGCTCTGGCCAGCGTCTGAATGCCTGGCGCATGGATCCCGTCATCGTTACTCAGCAATATTCGCATAATCACCTGTTGTATTGATAAGTTCCCTTACCACGCTGGTCGCGAAGCTTCCCGCCGGCAGCCAGAAACGCAGTTCGACGGTGACGTCGTCCCACCAGTTCCAGCTGAACTGCTGCGGATAGAGCAGTTGAGCGCGACGAGCGGCCTCAACCTTTTCACGCAGCAGCAATGATTGCAGCGCGGTCTCGTCAGCCAGCGTTGTTTGTTCAAACTCCAGCGCGGTTCGCTGCGTGCCCCAATCGCCGCTGCCTGGCAGCGCGGCGGTAATCATCAGTTCACGCGCGTCAACGCGAGCCTGCAGTGCCGCAAGCTCGTCGTCGGTGGCAACAAACCAGCTGCCACGCCCCGCTAATTGTAGCGCATCACCGTCAACAACTTGATTAAAGTCCGGTTTTTTTAGGCGCTCACTCACAATCTGATTAAACAACGCGCTGCGGGCCGCCGACAACCAAAAACTGCGTTTATTACGATCGCGCACCGGCGCACCGCTCTCGGCCCAGCGCAGCGCGCCAAGCAGGTTGCTGCCGCCAATACCAAAGCGCTGGGCGCCAAAGTAGTTCGGCACGCCGCGCTCGACAATTGCCTGCAGACGCGCTTCAACGTCCGCGCGGTCTTTCACTTCACGCAGCACCAGCGTGAACTGGTTACCCTTCAGCGCGCCTAAACGTAGCTTACGCTTGTGTCGCGCGTATTCCAGCACCTGACAGCCTTCCAACTGGAATTGGCTGAGGTCCGGCATCACATTGCCCGGCACGCGCGCGCACAGCCACTGTTCGGTCACCGCGTGTTTATCTTTTTGCCCGGCAAAGCTCACTTCGCGGGCATGTATTTTAAGGAATTTTGCCAGCGCGTCGGCAACAAAGCGGGTGTTGCAACCATTTTTCAGGATACGCACCAGAATATGTTCGCCTTCGCCGTCCGGCTCAAAACCTAAATCTTCGACCACCAGAAAATCTTCCGGATTGGCCTTCAGCAACCCGGTTCCCTGCGGTTTTCCGTGCAGGTAGGTGAGTGCATCAAACTGAATCATGGTTTCGCCTTATGCAGCAGCGCGACCGCTTCGCAGGCAATGCCTTCGCCACGCCCGGTAAAGCCGAGCTTTTCGGTGGTGGTCGCTTTGACGTTTACGTCGTCCATATGACAGCCGAGGTCTTCGGCAATAAACACACGCATCTGCGGGATGTGCGGCAGCATTTTCGGTGCCTGAGCAATAATAGTCACATCGACGTTGCCCAGGGTATAACCCTTGGCCTGCACGCGTTTCCAGGCTTCGCGCAGCAGTGCACGACTGTCCGCGCCTTTAAAAGCGGGGTCGGTATCGGGGAACAGTTTGCCGATGTCGCCTAGCGCCGCTGCGCCCAGCAAGGCATCGGTCAGCGCGTGCAGCGCCACGTCGCCGTCGGAATGCGCCAGCAGACCTTTTTCGTAAGGGATACGCACGCCGCCAATGATAATCGGGCCAACGCCTCCAAACGCGTGTACGTCAAATCCGTGTCCAATGCGCATTATGTCTTCTCCTGGTCAACCCAAGCGGGTGAGGTAAAATTCGGCAAGCGCCAGATCTTCCGGGCGAGTAACCTTAATATTATCAGCACGTCCGGCAATCAACTCGGGGTGATAGCCACAATATTCTAGTGCCGATGCTTCGTCGGTAATCGACGCTCCTTCGTTCAGCGCGCGAGTTAAACACGCCAACAGCAGTTCACGAGGGAAAAATTGCGGGGTCAGCGCGTGCCACAAATCGTTACGATCGACCGTGTGCGCAATCGCCGTTTTACCGGGCTCCGCACGCTTCATGGTGTCGCGCACCGGCGCTGCCAGAATGCCGCCAACGCGGCTGGTGTCACTTAATCCGAGCAGTCGTGTGAGATCGTCCTGATGTAAGCACGGACGCGCCGCATCGTGCACCAGTACCCATTCGGCGTCATCAATCACCCGCAGTCCAGCCAGAACGGAGTCGGCACGTTCGGCGCCGCCTTCAACGACGGTTATCTGTGGGTGTTGCGCAAGGGTGGTTTGTTGGAAGCGTTCGTCTCCGGCAGAGACGGCGATAATCACCCGCTGGACGCGGGCGTTAGCCAGCAACGCATCCACCGAGTGTTCCAGAATCGTTTTGTTACCGATTGAGAGATATTGCTTTGGGCAGTCCGTTTGCATGCGGCGGCCAAATCCGGCTGCCGGCACCACGGCGCATACGCCCGGAAAAGTTACGGCCATGTCGTCATCCTGGGACTGATTATCGATTAGTTTGCGCTTGCCCCGCGCCCTGACTGCGTTTAGACGCATCCGGAACCAGACGATAGAAAGTTTCGCCCGGACGGGTCATGCTGAGTTCGTTACGTGCGCGTTCCTCGATAGCTTCCTGGCCACCGTTGAGGTCGTCAATTTCGGCGAAGAGCTGATCGTTGCGCGCTTTTAATTTCGCGTTGGTTGACTGTTGTACGGTCACATCATCACGGACCTTGCTGAAGTCATGCAGACCATTTTTTCCAAACCACAACGAATATTGTAGCCAGACCAGCAAAGCCAGTAATAGCAGCGTTAATTTACCCATCCTGCCCCCTGAAAAACGGCCCTATCATCCCATAACTTGCCGTCATTCTCCACTCCGGCCGCAGGTGATACCGCATATCGCTGGAAATTTATCATATTTCAGCGGCACAGAGGCACGGTATTGTCATGGTCTGAAGTGCGGATAAGCGCTAATGCAGAAGCATTAACTCATCAACCACATGAATAATAAACCGCACAGCGCAGCGACCGTCACCAGAGTTGCAACAATTGTGTAGCCTAGTTTGCCTTTCACTAATGAATGAAAGGCAACACCAATAACAACCGCAACAGGCATCAGGGCGAGGAAGAATGGCCAGGTGTATAAAAAGAAGAACAGCGTGTTATTGCCGTAATGCAGGTAGGGAATACCCAGCGCCATCAACCATGCGACAAAGCCGACAAAAGCCCCTGACAAAGACCATGTGGTTTCATCATAGGTTGGGGCGAGTGACTCTGATTGGGCCACGTTGATGTTCTGAGTATTACGCATAAATAATCCTGTTAGGCCGGAGCCAACAAACTCCGGCACGTTTTCAGGATCTGATAATATCGCTCTGCTTGAGTAGATCTAATAATTGCGCAACCAAATTTGTTACTAATTGTTCACCATCAAGGCGGATCGCAGGCTGCTCGGGAGATTCATATGATGAATCAATCCCGGTAAAATTACGCAGCTCACCGGCACGCGCTTTTTTGTACAGGCCTTTCGGATCGCGCGCTTCGCAGGTCGCCAGCGACGTATCGACAAACACCTCAAAGAAACGATCATCGCCTACCCGCTCGCGTACCATCTGACGCTCTGCACGGTGCGGCGAGATAAACGCGGTCAATACCACCAGCCCGGCATCGACCATCAGCTTCGCCACTTCACCCACTCGGCGAATATTTTCCTTACGGTCTGCGTCGGTAAAGCCCAAATCGCTGCACAGGCCATGACGCACATTGTCACCATCTAACAGATAGGTGCTGACGCCAAGCTCATGCAGCGCTTCTTCCAGTGCGCCGGCTACGGTGGATTTCCCCGAGCCCGAAAGACCGGTGAACCACAGCACAACCCCACGATGACCGTGGAGTTGTTCGCGCTGCTGCGCGGTGACAGGATGGGCGTGCCAGACGACGTTTTCGTCATGCTGAGCCATTATTTGCCTCCCAGCAAATCGCGCGCACCCCAGTGTGGGAAGTGTTTGCGCACCAGCGCGTTCAGTTCCAGCTCAAAGGCGCTGAATTCTGAAGCCACTGCGGCTTCTTCGGTATTCGGCTCACGTACCATCCCCGCGCCAACGGTAACGTTGGTTAAGCGGTCAATGAAGATAAGGCCGCCGGTCACCGGGTTCTCCTGATATTTGTCGAGCACCAATGGCTCATCAAAGGTGAGATCCACAAGACCAATACCGTTCAGCGGCAGCGCATCCACTTCACGCTGGGTCAGGTTGTTGATATCGACCTGATACTGAATACCGTCCACGCGGGCGCGCGTTTTCTTGCCAGCGACTTTGATGTCGTAACTCTGCCCTGCCGCCAGCGGCTGCTCGGCCATCCACACCACATCAACGGCCGCACGCTGCACCGACGGCAGGGCATCCTGCGCATCCAGCAGCAGGTCGCCACGGCTGATATCAATTTCATCTTTCAGTACCAGCGTAACCGCTTCACCGGCAAACGCTTCCGGCAGGTCGCCGTCAAACGTCACGATGCGGGCAATGCTGGATTCGACGCCTGACGGCAGCACTTTAACGCGCTGTCCGACCTTCACGCTGCCCGAAGCCACGGTGCCTGAGAAGCCGCGGAAGTCGAGGTTCGGACGGTTAACGTACTGCACCGGGAAGCGCATTGGCTGCGTGTCCACCGTACGGCGGATCTCTACGGTTTCCAGGACTTCCAGCAGCGTCGGGCCGCTGTACCATGCAATGTTGTCGCTGCTGCTGGCGACGTTATCACCTTCCAGCGCAGACAGCGGCACAAAGCGAATATCCAGGTTCCCCGGTAGCTGTTCTGCGAAGGTCAGGTACTCTTCGCGAATGCGGTTAAACGTCTCTTCGCTGTAATCAACGAGATCCATTTTGTTGACAGCCACCACCAGGTGTTTGATCCCAAGCAACGTCGAGATAAAGCTGTGACGACGAGTTTGATCGAGCACGCCTTTACGGGCGTCGATCAGCAGGATCGCCAGGTCACAAGTTGACGCGCCGGTTGCCATGTTGCGGGTGTACTGCTCGTGCCCCGGGGTGTCGGCAATAATAAATTTGCGCTTCTCGGTGGAGAAGTAGCGGTACGCCACGTCGATGGTAATGCCCTGCTCGCGCTCGGCCTGCAGGCCGTCCACCAGCAGCGCCAGGTCGAGTTTTTCACCCTGGGTACCGTGACGTTTGCTGTCGTTATGCAGCGACGAAAGCTGGTCTTCATAAATCTGACGGGTGTCGTGCAGCAGTCGGCCAATCAGCGTACTTTTGCCGTCATCCACGCTGCCGCAGGTCAGGAAGCGCAGCAGGCTTTTATGTTGCTGAGCATGCAGATACGCTTCAACGCCGCCTTCATCAGCGATTTGTTGTGCAATAGTGGTGTTCATGGCGGCTCCTTAGAAATAACCCTGACGTTTTTTAAGCTCCATGGAGCCGGCCTGGTCGCGGTCAATCATGCGGCCCTGACGTTCACTGGTGGTCGAGACCAGCATCTCTTCGATAATTTCCGGCAGCGTCTGCGCGTCGGACTCTACCGCGCCGGTCAGCGGCCAGCATCCCAGGGTACGGAAACGCACCATCCGTTTTTTAATCACTTCACCCGGCTGCAGATCGATACGGTCGTCATCGATCATCATCAGCATACCGTCGCGCTCCAGCACCGGGCGCTCGGCGGCAAGGTACAGTGGAACAATCTCGATGTTTTCCAGGTAGATGTACTGCCAGATATCCAGCTCGGTCCAGTTGGAGAGCGGGAACACGCGGATGCTTTCGCCTTTGTTAATCTGGCCGTTGTAGTTGTGCCACAGCTCCGGACGCTGGTTTTTCGGGTCCCAGCGGTGGAAGCGGTCGCGGAAAGAGTAGATACGCTCTTTGGCGCGGGATTTCTCTTCGTCACGGCGCGCGCCGCCGAACGCGGCGTCAAAGCCGTATTTGTTCAGCGCCTGCTTCAGCCCTTCCGTTTTCATAATATCCGTGTGCTTGGCGCTACCGTGAACGAACGGGCTAATCCCCATCGCCACCCCTTCCGGGTTTTTATGCACCAGCAGTTCGCAGCCGTAGGCTTTCGCAGTACGGTCGCGGAATTCATACATCTCACGGAATTTCCAGCCGGTATCAACGTGCAGCAGCGGGAACGGCAGCGTGCCAGGATAAAACGCTTTGCGCGCCAGGTGCAGCATTACGCTGGAATCTTTGCCGATGGAATACATCATCACCGGATTTGCGAATTCGGCGGCCACCTCACGGATAATATGGATGCTTTCCGCCTCCAGTTGCCGCAGGTGAGTAAGTCGTTTTTGGTCCATAACCGTTCCTTAAGCCTGATTCATTGCACGTCTGTTGTGTTGGGCCTGATTGTGTCGTGTCGTCGATGCTTATTTTTTGTGGTTGCGGGTGTCGTGCTACAACTCGCTAACAATCAGCAGTAGAGGGACTATAGGGGGAGGTTCGGACCAAATGAAATTACGAAAAGGAATGAGTTGTTACTCAAAGGAATAACGAACTGAAAAAGCAAATATCAAAAAGTGCTTAACACCCTCTTTTTTCCAGCATTTAAGCCTTTTTGAAATTGTGTAATGCCCCTCACGGTTTCATACTAGACGCGTCTATTTTTTTGCACTGTTGTAAGGACTTCCTATGTTCTCCGCACTGCGCCACTGCATGGCAGCCCTGGCGCTCGGCGTTTGCACCCTCCTTCCCGCACAGGCAGCCACCGCGCCTATGGGAACCATCGCTAATACGCAAGCTCGCTATATCGCCACTTATTTCCCGGGTCGCATTACCGGTACGCCAGCTGAAATGCTCTCTGCCGACTATATACGTCAGCAGTTTGCGCAGATGGGTTATCAGAGCGATATCCGTACCTTTAATAGCCGTTATATCTACACCACCAAAGATAACCGTAAAAACTGGCATAACGTTGTCGGCAGCACGGTCATCGCGGCGCATGAAGGGAAATCACCCCAGCAGATTATTGTGATGGCGCATCTGGACACCTATGCCCCGCACAGCGATAGCGACGTGGAGAAAAACCTCGGCGGTCTGACGCTTCAGGGTATTGACGACAATGCGCTGGGTCTCGGCGTGATGCTGGAACTGGCAGAACGCTTTAAAGGTATTCCGACGCAGTACGGTATTCGTTTTATCGCCACCAGCGGTGAAGAAGAAGGTAAGCTCGGCGCGGAAAATTTACTCAAGCGCATGAGCAGCGCCGAGAAGAAAAACACCCTGCTGGTTATCAACCTCGATAACCTGGTGGTCGGCGATAAAATCTATTTCAACAGCGGCGTCAAAACCCCAGCGTCGGTTCGTAAACTAACCCGTGACCGCGCGCTGGCCATTGCCCACAGTCGCGGGATTTCCGCGGCGACCAATCCCGGGCTGAATGCGGCGTATCCGCAGGGGACCGGCTGCTGTAACGACGCTGAGATTTTCGATAAAGCGGGCATTCCGGTGCTGTCCGTTGAGGCAACGAACTGGTCACTCGGTAAAAAAGATGGCTACCAGCAGCGAGCAAAAAGCGCGAGCTTCCCTGACGGCACCAGCTGGCACAACGCCCATATCGACAACCAACAGTATCTCGATAAAGCGCTGCCGGGGCGTATTGAACGCCGCAGCCGTGAAGTGGTACGGGTGATGATGCCGCTGATGCGTGAGCTGGCGAAGGCGAAAGCGCGGGGCTAATTGCCAGACAAGGCTGATAACGCGCAGCGGTGAATCCGCTGCGCGAGAATATTCTTACCCTTCGTGCAGCCCGCACTCGCGCTTAAGCCCAAAGAAGCGCGTCTCTTCTTCCGCCATGCCCGGTTCCCATTTGCGGGTGGTGTGCGTATCGCCCACAGACAGATAGCCCTGGTCCCACAGCGGATGGTACTTCAGACCGTGTTTTTGCAGGTACTGGTACACCGTACGGTTGTCCCAGTCGATAATAGGCAGCACTTTAAAGACGCCGCGCTGAATCGCCAGCACTGGTAACGTAGCACGGCTGCCTGACTGCTCGCGGCGCAGACCGGCAAACCAAGTTTGCGCGTTAAGGTCGGTAAGCGCCCGGTTCATCGGCTCAACTTTGTTGATGTCATTGTATTTTTCAATGCCTTCAACGCCCTGCTCCCACAGCTTGCCGTAGCGCGCTTCCTGCCAGGCCGCGCTCTCTTTCGCCCGGTAGACCTGCAGGTTAAGTTTGAGTTTGTCCGTTAACTCATCGATAAACTGGTAGGTTTCCGGGAACAGATAGCCGGTATCGGTTAGGATCACCGGGATATCCGGGCGAATCTGGTTCACCAGATGCAGGCTTACCGCAGCCTGAATACCAAAGCTTGAGGAGAGAACGTATTCGCCGGGCAGATTTTCCAGCGCCCAGGCCACGCGCTCCTCGGCACTCAGTTTTTCTAGCTGGGCGTTGGTTTCTGAAAGCTGAAGTACGCGGTCGACTTTTGGCAGTTCATTCAGCGCATTTAGATCGAGTTTGGACATAAGTTCCTCGCGGTATGCCTTGCCTGATGGCGCTTCGCTTATCAGGCCTACGCAGGCGGTAGGCCGGATAAAGCATTTATGCCGCCATCCGGCAATTCAGGTTATTCCCAGAAATCACGCGCTGGATCGAGCACCGGGCGAATGATGCCCGCACGCACCGTAAAGTCACCGAAGCCTTCACCCGCTTCGCGCTCTTTCGCCCAGCGCCCAACCAGTTCGTCTACGGAAGCGAGAATTTCCGTTTCCGTAATGTTTTCGCGATACATACGCGGAATACGCGTCCCCATGCGATTACCGCCCAGATGCACGTTGTAGCGACCCGGCGCTTTACCCACCAGCCCCAGCTCGGCCAGCATCGCACGGCCACAGCCGTTCGGGCAGCCGGTCACGCGCATCACGATGTGTTCTTCAGGAATGCCGTGTTTTTCCAGAATATCTTCCACTTTGTCAGTGAACGACGGCAGGAAACGTTCGGCTTCCGCCATCGCCAGCGGACAGGTCGGGAACGACACGCAGGCCATGGAGTTTTCACGCTGCGGTTTCACCGCATTCATCAACCCATGATCGCGCGCCAGTTTCTCGATCTTCGCTTTTTGGCTTTCAGGTACGCCAGCAATGATCAGGTTTTGGTTAGCGGTGATACGGAAATCACCTTTGTGGATCTTCGCAATTTCCAGCAGACCGGTTTTCAGCGGACGGCCCGGATAATCGAGAATACGGCCGTTTTCGATAAACAGCGTCAGGTGCCAGTTATTGTCGATCCCTTTCACCCAACCAATCCGATCGCCACGACCGGTGAACTCGTATGGACGGATCGGCTCAAATTTGATCCCCGCGCGGCGCTCAACCTCTTCCTTAAAGGCGTCGACGCCGACGCGCTCAAGGGTGTATTTGGTTTTGGCGTTTTTACGGTCGGTGCGGTTACCCCAGTCGCGCTGGGTCGTCACCACCGCTTCCGCCACTGCCAGCGTGTGTTCAATCGGCAGATAGCCGAATTCGCTCGCCGTACGGGCGTAGGTTTTCTTATTCCCGTGCTCGATGGACAGACCGCCACCGACCAGCAGGTTGAAGCCCACCAGCTTGCCATTTTCGGCAATTGCCACGAAGTTCATGTCGTTGGCGTGCAGATCGATATCGTTCTGCGGCGGGATCACCACGGTCGTTTTAAACTTACGCGGCAGATAGGTGGAACCGAGGATCGGCTCTTCGTCCGTCGTCGCCACTTTTTCCTGATCGAGCCAGATCTCCGCATAAGCGCGGGTGCGCGGCAGCAGATGTTCAGAAATTTTCTTCGCCCACTCGTAGGCTTCGGCGTGCAGCTCTGACTCATATGGGTTAGAGGTGCACAGCACGTTACGGTTCATGTCGTTGGCGGTCGCCAGCGCATCAAGCCCGACGGAGTGCAGCATCTGGTGCACCGGCTTCACGTTCTTCTTCAGAATGCCGTGGAACTGGAAGGTCTGACGGTTGGTCAGACGGATGCTGCCGTAAATGGTGTTATCAGCGGCAAATTTGTCGATGGCCTTCCACTGGGTTGGAGTGATAACCCCGCCCGGCAGACGGCAGCGCAGCAGCATCGCGTGACGCGGCTCCAGCTTCTGCTCGGCGCGTTCAGCACGAATATCACGGTCATCCTGCTGGTACATGCCGTGGAAACGGATCAGCAGGAAGTTATCGCCGTGGAAGCCGCCGGTCAGACCGTCGTTCAGGTCTTCGGCGATGGTGCCGCGCAGGAAATTACTTTCACGCTTCATGCGCTCGGCGTCAGTCAGTTTGCCTTCGACCACTAAAGGCCCTGGGTATTTTTCGCTCATTAGTAGACATCTCGCTGATAACGGCGCTCAACGCGCAGCTCACTTAAAAATTCATCCGCCGATTCGATGTCCATTGCACCGAATTCAGCAATCACTTCCAGCAATGCCTGCTCAACGTCTTTCGCCATGCGATTGGCGTCGCCGCAGACATAAATGTGGGCACCGTCATTGATCCAGCGCCACAGTTCCGCGCCCTGTTCGCGCAGTTTGTCTTGTACGTAGATTTTTTCTTTTTGGTCACGTGACCAGGCCATATCGATACGGCTCAGCACGCCTTCTTTTACGTAACGCTGCCATTCCACCTGATAGAGGAAATCCTCGGTGAAGTGCGGGTTACCGAAGAACAGCCAGTTCTTGCCTTCGGCGCCATGGGCCGCGCGCTGCTGCATAAAGGCGCGGAACGGCGCGATGCCGGTGCCTGGGCCAATCATAATGACCGGCGTCTGCGGGTTGGCCGGCAGGCGGAAATTGTCGTTATGTTCGATGAATACGCGGACTTCGCCTTCTTCTTCCACGCGGTCGGCGAGGAAGCTGGAGGCACCGCCGGCGCGGGCGCGGCCTTCAATCTCGTAGCGCACGACGCCCAGCGTCACGTGTACTTCGCTCTCGACTTCCGCCTGCGACGAGGCGATGGAGTAGAGGCGCGGCGTTAACGGACGCAGCAGGCCAACCAGCGCATCGGCATCCAACTGAGCAGGAGAGAAACGCACCATGTCGACAATCGGCGTGGTCGCCGCGTACTGCTGCAGTTGCGCTTTATCGCCCACCAGCGGCAGCAGAGATTCACTGCGGGTCAGCGTGGCGTAGTTTTCCACGATATTGGCGGTGTTGACCGTCAGCTCGAAGTGCCACTGCAGCGCGTCGGCCAGCGGCAGGATTTTGCCGTCAACCGTGACCGGCTCATCGCCCTTGAGCCACAGCAGCTCAACCAGCTCTTTCACCAGATCTGGGTCGTTCTGATACCAGACGCCCAGCGCGTCGCCCGGCTGATAACGCAGGCCGGAGTCGCCGAGATCGATTTCGATATGACGTACGTCTTTTTCGGAATCACGGCCGGTGATTTTCTGGTTCACCGCAAGCGTTGCCGTTAATGGCGCTTCTTTGGTGTACGGGCTGGAGTGAATATCATTCACCGCACCGCTCGCCGCCGCCTGAACGGATGGCGCAGCAGGCGCACGCGCCTTCAGCACATCAACCAGACGCGCGCGCCATTCGGCGGCGGCAGCCTGGTATTCCACGTCGGCATCCACGCGGTCGAGCAGGCGCTCACCGCCAAGCTCGGCCAGCTTGCTGTCGAAGTCTTTACCGGCCTGGCAGAAGAATTCATAGGACGTGTCGCCGAGGCCCAGCACCGCAAAGGCGGTATCGGTGAGCTTCGGCGCTTTTTTCGAGAACAGGAACTTATGCAGCGCCACGGCTTCTTCCGGCGCTTCCCCTTCACCCTGTGTGGAAGCGACAATGACCAGCAGCTTTTCTGACGCGATTTGTTTGAATTTATAATCCCCGGCGTTGACCAGGTTCACGTTCAGTTTGGCGGCCAGCAGGTCATCACGCAGCGCTTCCGCCACGCGGCGAGCGTTGCCCGTCTGCGAGGCAGAGATAAGCGTAATGCTTGGGACTTCTGCGGCGACCGGTGCGGCAGCCACTGCGCCCGCGCCAGGCTGCTGATTAAGCACGCCCCAGAAATAGCCGGAAACCCAGGCGAGCTGGGTTGGTGATAAATCGGTCGTGGCCGCCTGAAGGCGTGCCATCTGCTCCGGGTTTAGCGGGAGCAACGCTGAAGGGGGGGACTGTGTTGTCATGCGTCGTTATGTTCCAGTAGCAAAGCTGTTTCTAATCAGGAAAAACAGAACTGAATGTAAGGTTAACGACGTCGATAATAACAATTAAAGAAGTGATAGAAATATCAAATAACCAAATGGACTAACCTGTTTTCCTGGTAGTTAATAGCACTAAAACAGGTTGAATAAGCCATTGATATAGTTAAAGAATAATCATAACGGAGATTAATAGTTGTACTCGTCGCTTATTTGGCCGTTTTAGTTAATGCAGAAAAATGTGCATTCGGGTACTATGCGGCGTTTTTTTCCGCAAGACTGAGAGTTCATGATGTCCACCACACTGTTTAAAGATTTCACCTTCGAAGCCGCCCACCATCTGCCGCACGTGCCAGAAGGACACAAATGCGGTCGTCTGCACGGCCACTCATTTATGGTGCGTCTTGAGATAACCGGTGAAGTCGATCCGCACACCGGTTGGATCATGGATTTTGCCGAACTGAAAGCGGCATTCAAGCCAACCTACGATCGTCTGGATCACTACTACCTGAACGATATTCCGGGCCTCGAAAACCCAACCAGCGAAGTGCTGTCCCGCTGGATCTGGGAACAGGTAAAACCGGTTGTTCCACTGCTTAGCGCGGTTATGGTTAAAGAAACCTGCACGGCGGGCTGCGTGTATCGCGGCGAGTAAATTCGCCTGCAAGCGGGGAGTCGACTCACGCCTCCCCCGTTTTCCTCTTCTGCTACCCCTATCACATTAATTTCCCTGATCTTTCAGAATGCGCTATCTGCCCAGGAAAAATGACGAAGTTCTGTCACAATCATTGGGTTGGTTAATACATTGTGAGGAATAAGGGATGAAGAAAACGCTTCTCGCCGCAACGATGCCGGCACTGTTATTGTTCTCAGGAATGAGCCAGGCGGAAACCCCACCCGAAGGCTATCAGCTTCAGCAGGTGCTGATGATGAGCCGCCATAATCTACGTGCACCATTAGCCACTAACGGTAGCGTGCTCGAACAGTCAACGCCGAACGCCTGGCCTGAGTGGGACGTCCCCGGCGGCCAACTGACGACCAAAGGCGGCGTGCTCGAAGTCTATATGGGCCACTATATGCGTGAATGGCTGGCGCAGCAGGGCATGGTCACCAGCGGTGAATGCCCGGCGCCAGACACGGTATACGCCTATGCCAATAGCCTGCAGCGTACCGTCGCGACCGCGCAGTTCTTTATTAACGGCGCCTTCCCCGGCTGCGACGTCGTGGTTCACCACCAGGAAAAAATGGGCACCATGGACCCCACGTTCAACCCGGTGATTACCGACGACTCTGAAGCATTCCGTGAAAAAGCGGTTCAGGCGATGGAGAAAGCGCGGCAGTCCAGACAGCTCGACGAGAGCTATAAGCTGCTAGCGCAGATTGCCCGCTATCAAGATTCTCCTTCCTGCAAAGAGAAACAGCAGTGTTCGCTAACCGAGGCAAAAGACAGCTTTAGCGCTAACTACCAGAAAGAGCCTAGCGTGAAAGGACCGCTGGCGATGGGTAACTCGCTGGTCGATGCGTTTACGCTGCAATATTACGAAGGGTTCCCGCTAGACCAGGTGGCATGGGGGGAAATCAAAACCGACAAGCAATGGCGTCTGCTTTCACAGCTCAAAAACGGCTATCAGGACAGCCTGTTCACCTCGCCGGAAGTGGCGCGCAACGTCGCAAAACCGCTGGTGAAATATATCGATAATGCACTGGTCACCGAAGCGGCGAAAACGCCAAAAATCACGGTGCTGGTCGGGCATGACTCGAATATTGCCTCGCTGCTGACGGCGCTTGATTTCGACGCCTACACGCTGCCGGGACAGTACGAGCGCACGCCGATTGGCGGAAAAATTGTTTTCCAGCGCTGGCATGATACGAAAGAAAATCGGGAGTTGATGAAGATTGAGTATGTCTATCAGAGCGCCGAACAGCTGCGTAACGCCGATACGCTAACGCTGAAAACGCCGCCGCAGCGCGTCACGCTGTCGCTGAAAGGCTGCCCGGTTGACGCCAACGGCTTCTGCCCGATGGATACCTTCTCGAAGGTAATGAACGACGCAGCGAAATAACGCGTCACGTAGCCCGGCCGAGCGAAGCGACGCCGGGAGTTCCCCGGAGTCGGCGCGACGAATATCATCATCGGTTGTAGGCCGGATAAGGCAACGCCGCCATCCGGCGGTGTACACTGGGTTTGCCTGATGGCGCTGCGCTTATCAGGCCTACGAAGGTAATCAGGCGATATTCAGATACTTGTGCGTCTGCATCGACAGGCGCCAGTTGCGCGCGATGCAGGTTTCAATGCACAGACGGGTGGCATCATCTTTCTGGCTGATTGGCTGCAACGCAATGATGCGCGGTTTATCATCGCTCAGCGTTTCCAGCAGTTCGTCCAGGGCTTCGATATCACGCACGCGGCCTACCGGGTGCTTGATTTCATCAGCACGTTCCAGCGCCTGCGACAGCACGTCATAGCCGCCGCGCATATTCACCTTCGGCGACACCGTCACCCAGGTACCCGGCGTACAGCGCACTTCATGTGTGCCGCTGGTTTCAATCTGGCAGCTGTAGCCGTTTTGCTCGAGCAGTGCCGTAAGCGGCGTTAAATCGTGGATGCAGGGCTCACCGCCGGTGATCACCACGTGACGCGCGGTCCAACCCTGACGGCCAATAATCGCCAGCAGGTCTTCACTGCCCGCCGCGCCCCATTTGTCGCTCTCTTTGGTTTTGGCCAGGATACTGAACAGAGAAACTTCCCGATCGCTAAGCTTTTCCCAGGTATGTTTGGTATCACACCAGGCACAGCCTACCGGGCATCCCTGTAAACGAATAAAAATGGCGGGGACGCCAGTAAAATAACCTTCACCCTGCAGGGTCTGGAACATCTCATTAATCGGGTACTGCATCATCAACTCTTCAGTAGTGGTAAACCGTTATTATTGCATACTTCGCGTCAACTATCCCTCGCACTTCTTGCGCAACCGTCTCAGGGCATCTTATCTGAAGGCTGCCGCACTATTTTCTGTGATGAGTCAGCCTATTTTTATGAAATTAACAATTTGATTACACCGATATTTTGTCTCGGTTCACCGTTTAGCATGTTGCTACGTCAATCAAATTGGTATGACACATTTGTATAGGTACTATCCTGCGCTGGCTACATATCATACCAATTATAAATTTTGACAAGGAAAATGGATGAACGCGTTTGCTGAAGCCTTGCCGGTGATCTGGGTCGCCCTGGGCGTTGTACTGCTACTTATTCTCAATATGAAATTTAAGATCAATGGCATGCTGGCTCTGCTGCTGGCGGCTATTTTCGTCGGGGTCTGCGAAGGTCTACCGCTGGAAGCGATCGGCAAGTCGATCGAGGCAGGCGTGGGGAGCACTCTGGGGCATCTGGCGCTGATCATTCTGTTCGGGGCGATCCTCGGTAAGCTGATGGTGGATTCCGGTGCCGCGCAGCGCGTCTCTTCGACGCTGCTCACTAGTTTTGGACCGAAGAAAGTCCAGTGGGCCATTATGGTTATCGGGCTTATCTTCGGCCTGGCCATGTTCTATGAAGTCGCCTTCCTGATCCTGGCACCGCTGGTTATCAGTATCGCACGCGAAGCAAAAATCCCGTTCCTGAAGCTCGGCATCACCATGGTCGCGGCAGCCACCACCGCGCACAGCCTGTTCCCGCCACAGCCGGGGCCAACGGCATTGGTCGCCGCGTTCCACGCCGATATGGGGATGGTCTATATCTATGGGATTATCGTCGCAATTCCAACGGTGATTTGCTCCGGTATTCTGCTGCCAAAGCTGCTGGGCAACCTTGAACGCCCTATCCCGCAGTTGCTGGAATCACAAAAAGTTTTTCGCGATGACGAAATGCCGTCGTTTACGACCAGCCTGCTGGTTCCACTGATCCCGGCGATTATCATTACCGGCGTCACCATCATTAAGCTGTTTATTCCGGCCAACACCGGAATCACCTCGTTCCTGAATTTTATCGGCAGCGCACAGGTCAGCATGTTGATAGCGGTTCTGGTCGCACTCTACGCTTTTGGTACCGCACGCGGTAAATCAATGACCGAGGTGATGAGTTCCTATTCGACGGCGATAGAAAAAGTGGCGCTGGTCGTCTTTATCATCGGCGCTGGCGGTGCATTCAAGCAAATCATCATGGATACCGGCGTGGGTGATTACATCGCCGATATGATGCGCACTTCTTCGGTCTCCCCGTTGATTATGGCGTGGTTTATCACCGTACTGTTGCGTCTGGCAACCGGCGCGGGCACCGTCTCGGCCATTACCGCGGCGGGCATTGTCGGGCCAATGATTACTACTTTTAATGTTGACCCGGCGCTGATGGTGTTGGCGACCGCTTCAGGGAGCAACACGCTGACCCACGTCAACGATGCCGCCTTCTGGTTATTCAAAGAGTATTTTGGACTGTCGATTAAAGACACCTTTAAAACCTGGGGTCTTTTAGAATTAACTAACTCCGTTGTCGGTCTGTTAATTGTATTATTACTCGATTTGATTATCTAAAAAGCTTATCTAATAAATAGCCCATAGCTTAGCCCGCTATGGGTTATTTATACTGCTTTCAACAAACTATTTATGATGTAACAAAAAATGTTTTATTTTACAGTTAAGAAATAATTGACCACTTCACTAAAACCATTAAAAACAATGATATAAATTCATTTTTTAAATTTATTGAATCTTTATCAATATCAAAATGTCCAATCTAATTCGCGCTAGCCTGTTAGCTTAAAATAAGCTTAAGACCGTCCTTTACTCCCCCATTATTTATTTAATCGCCGTTTACTTTTCCGATCCTAGAATCCGCAAACCAAACATGACGAGACAGTATTCATGAATACATTATTAATCACGGGCGTTACCGGTTTTCTGGGCGGGGCGGCACTAGAAGCAATCCTCAATAGCCACAGCGGCGTTAATTTACTGCTTTTAGTTCGCGCGAATAACGGTGAAGCCGCTGTCGCCAGGGTTAAGGATAACTTACGTAAATTCAATATTGAAGAGAAGAAGCTCGCGCAGATTACCTCACAGAATATCCTGCTCGGCGATCTCGCTTCACCGGAGGGTTTCCTTGCTGATGCGCGCCTGGATAGCGTGACCCACGTGCTGAACTGTGCCGCCGTGGCTTCTTTTGGCAGTAACCCGCTTATCTGGAAGGTGAACGTAGAGGGTACATTGCAGTTTGCGCGCCGCATGGCTCAGGTAGAAGGCTTACAGCGCTTCCTGCACGTCGGTACGGCAATGTCCTGCTCGCCAGAGCCGGATTCTCTGGTCGCTGAAAGCGCTGAGTTTCGCGAGCGCGCGGAGCACCTCGTGGAGTACACGCATTCAAAATCCACCATCGAACAGCTGATGCAGCAGCAACTTCCGATGCTGCCGCTGGTCGTTGCTCGCCCTTCCATTGTGGTAGGGCATACGCATCACGGCTGCCAGCCTTCCAGCAGTATTTTCTGGGTCTTCAGCATGGGGCTGATGCTGCAAAAATTCATGTGTTCTTTGGAAGACCGTGTTGATGTGATTCCGGTGGACTACTGCGCCAGCGCGCTGCTGATGTTGCTAACCGCACCGGTCGCGCAGGGGGAGGTGGTGCATATTTCAGCGGGCGAAGAGAACAGCGTCCGCTTTGCCGATATCGATAACGCGATGGCCTCTGCGCTTGAGCAAGCGCCGGTGGGTGACAGGTACGCTCAGGTCAGCTATGAAACGCTGGTTAAAATGCGCCGCGAGCTGAAAACCATTTTCGGCCCGTGCAATGAGCGCCTGATGCTGAAGGCTATGCGCCTGTACGGTGCCTTTGCAACGCTGAACGTGCGCTTTAGTAACGACAAGCTGCTGAGCATGGGGATGCCAAAGCCGCCCCGCTTCACCGACTACATTGACCGCTGCGTGCAGACCACTCGAGGCCTGACCATCCCACAGCAAATGGCGGTCGATTTTAAGTAAAAAAAATGCCAGCCCGAGGGCTGGCATTTTTATCTCAGAGAAAATCGGGCTTATGCCTGACCTTTGATCTCTTTACGACCGTTGTACGGCGCTTGTTCACCCAGAGCTTCTTCGATACGAATCAGCTGGTTGTACTTAGCAACGCGGTCAGAACGGCTCATAGAACCCGTTTTGATCTGGCCAGCAGCGGTACCAACAGCCAGGTCAGCGATGGTAGCGTCTTCAGTTTCGCCAGAACGGTGAGAGATGACAGCGGTGTAGCCAGCGTCTTTCGCCATTTTGATCGCAGCCAGAGTTTCGGTCAGGGAACCGATCTGGTTGAATTTGATCAGGATGGAGTTAACGATGCCTTTTTCGATGCCTTCTTTCAGGATCTTGGTGTTGGTTACGAACAGATCGTCACCAACCAGCTGGATTTTGTCGCCCAGTACTTTGGTCTGGTATGCGAAACCAGCCCAGTCAGATTCGTCCAGGCCATCTTCGATGGAGACGATTGGGTACTGTTTGGTCAGTTCTTCCAGGAAGTGAGTGAATTCTTCAGAGGTGAATGCTTTGTTGCCTTCGCCAGCCAGAACGTATTTACCGTCTTTGTAGAATTCAGAAGCTGCACAGTCCATCGCCAGAGTGATGTCTTTGCCCAGCTCGTAGCCAGCTGCTTTAACCGCTTCAGCGATAACAGCCAGAGCTTCAGCGTTAGAACCCAGGTTAGGAGCGTAGCCGCCTTCGTCACCCACTGCAGTGTTCATACCTTTAGCTTTCAGAACTTTAGCCAGGTTGTGGAACACTTCGGAACCCATACGTACGGCTTCTTTCAGGGATTTCGCGCCAACTGGCTGAATCATGAATTCCTGAATGTCGACGTTGTTGTCAGCGTGCTCGCCGCCGTTGATGATGTTCATCATCGGAACTGGCATGGAGTATTTGCCTGGGGTGCCGTTCAGTTCAGCGATGTGAGCGTACAGTGGCAGACCTTTAGCAGCGGCTGCTGCTTTGGCATTTGCCAGAGATACGGCCAGGATTGCGTTCGCGCCGAAGTTGGATTTGTTCTCAGTACCGTCCAGATCGATCATGATCTTGTCGATGCCAGCCTGATCTTTAGCATCTTTACCCAGCAGAGCCTGAGCGATTGGGCCGTTTACCGCACCAACAGCTTTCAGTACGCCTTTACCCATGAAGCGAGATTTGTCGCCATCACGCAGTTCCAGTGCTTCGCGGGAACCAGTAGAAGCACCTGATGGAGCTGCTGCCATACCGACGAAACCACCTTCCAGGTGTACTTCTGCTTCAACAGTCGGGTTACCACGGGAGTCGATGATTTCACGACCGATGATTTTAACGATTTTGGACATTAGGTTTTCCTCAGTACAAGTTAAACTAAAACTCCAGACAAACAACGCCCCTCGTGGGGCGTTGCCGTTCTAACTTTTCTTACTTCTGACGCTTCTGGTACTCGCTCGCGGCTTTCACAAAGCCAGCAAACAGCGGGTGCCCATCACGCGGCGTGGAAGTAAACTCCGGATGGAACTGACAAGCAACGAACCACGGGTGGTTCGGCACTTCGATGATCTCGACCAACTGATCATCCCCGGAACGGCCCGCAACGCGCAGACCTGCAGCTTCAATTGGTTTCAACAACATGTTGTTGACTTCATAGCGGTGACGGTGACGCTCAACGATAGTTGGCTCGCCGTACATCTGGCGGACCAGGCTGTCAT
Source organism: Kluyvera chengduensis (assembly GCF_044197065.1). NCBI lineage: Bacteria > Pseudomonadati > Pseudomonadota > Gammaproteobacteria > Enterobacterales > Enterobacteriaceae > Kluyvera > Kluyvera chengduensis. The sequence goes on along the minus strand of NZ_JBIQOI010000005.1, from coordinate 162,621 downwards.
CGCTAAGCTGGCACTGCTGTGCGCCAAGGCGCATTGTGCCGCCGAGATCGCTCTTTTCAGTACGAACTTCGACATTGCCATCTTCATCACGCCATTCGGTAATGAGCGCCACAACCGGGTACTTACAGTCTGGCACAAATTCCGTAGAGTTGGCGTTTTCCATACCTGCAACGTTACGCGCGAATTCGATCAGCGCAACCTGCATACCCAGGCAGATGCCCAGATAAGGAATTTTGTTTTCACGCGCATAGCGTGCGGTAGCGATTTTACCTTCAACACCGCGGTAGCCGAAGCCGCCAGGGATCAGGATAGCATCCAAATCTTTCAGAATTTCGACGCCGCGCGTTTCCACATCTTGCGAATCAATCAGCTTGATGTTGACGGTTACGCGGTTTTTCAGGCCACCGTGTTTCAGCGCTTCAATCACCGATTTATAGGCATCTGGCAGTTCAATGTACTTGCCGACCATACCAATCGTGACTTCGCCTGCCGGGTTCGCTTCTTCGAAGATAACCTGTTCCCATTCGGCCAGGTTTGCTTCCGGGCAGTTCAAGCTGAATCGTTTACAAATATAATCGTCCAGCCCCTGAGATTTCAACAAGCCTGGAATTTTATAAATGGAATCGACATCTTTCATTGAAATAACGGCTTTTTCAGGCACGTTACAGAACAATGCAATTTTTGCACGTTCGTTGGCCGGAACCGCGCGATCGGAGCGGCAGATCAGGATATCTGGCTGAATACCGATGGACAGCAGCTCTTTCACGGAGTGCTGAGTCGGTTTGGTTTTGACTTCGCCCGCCGCTGCCATATATGGCACCAGAGTCAGGTGCATGAACAGCGCGTTTTCACGACCGATATCCACGGCCAGCTGACGAATCGCTTCCAGGAATGGCAGGGATTCGATATCACCGACGGTACCGCCGATTTCAACCAGCACCACATCGTGACCTTCGCCACCGGCGAGGACGCGCTCTTTGATAGCGTTAGTGATGTGTGGGATAACCTGCACGGTTGCGCCCAGATAGTCGCCACGACGCTCTTTGCGCAGGACATCTGAGTAGATACGGCCGGTAGTGAAGTTATTGCGGCGAGTCATTTTGGTACGAATGAAGCGCTCATAGTGACCCAGGTCCAGGTCGGTTTCAGCGCCGTCTTCGGTAACGAACACTTCCCCGTGTTGGATCGGGCTCATGGTGCCAGGATCGACGTTAATATACGGATCCAGTTTCATCATGGTCACGTTGAGGCCACGGGCTTCAAGAATGGCTGCCAGGGATGCTGCGGCAATGCCTTTACCCAGAGAGGATACGACCCCGCCGGTCACAAAAATATAGTTCGTTGTCATGCTGGACCTGAGAAGTTAGGGTGAAACGATGGAATAACCAAGACGGGAAAGTAGTATACCCGAACATGGCGAGCGCCACAAACTTTCATTCTCGCTCCTCAATCGCCGCAGAAACAAACATGGGGAGTGAGAAAATAGCCCCTTTGGGGTAAAAGTTTTTGACGCAAATCAAGCGCTTGTCATTTAAGATTTCGCACTTTTCGCCCTTTCCCACAAAAATTCTTTAGAGATCAGATTCCTGCCGTTTTACCTGCTGCCAAACTTCTTCCATCACATCCAGATCCACACCGGTCATTTCCAGGCCACGCGCGGCGACAATCCGCTCAACTTCGCGGAAACGGCGCTCAAATTTTTCGTTCGCCTTCTGCAATGCGGTCTCTGCTTTTACCCCTAAATGGCGAGACAGGTTAACGGTGGCAAACAACAGGTCGCCCACCTCTTCTTCCAGTTTAGCGTCGTCAACCACCGCCTGCCTGGCTTCATCCATGACTTCGTCGATCTCTTCATAGACTTTGTCCAGCACCGGGCCAAGGGTGGTCCAGTCAAAACCTACCGCCGAGCAGCGTTTCTGGATTTTGTGCGCCCGCATCAGCGCCGGGAAAGCGCGCGGAATATCGTCCAGCGCCGAGTGCTGCGCTTTCTCTGCCCGTTCAGCAGTTTTGATTTTCTCCCAGCGGGTCAGCACTTCCTGGCTGTTTTCCGCACTGGCGTCGCCAAAAATGTGCGGGTGGCGGCGCTCCAGCTTGTCGCTGATAGCGGCGCAAATATCGTTGAAATCAAAGCGCCCCTCTTCCTGGGCCATCTGGGCGTAAAACACCACCTGGAACAGCAGGTCGCCCAGCTCGCCGCGCAGGTCGTCAAAGTCTTCGCGCGCAATGGCGTCGAGCACTTCGTACGTCTCTTCCAGCGTGTAGGGCGCAATGGAGCTAAACGTCTGCTCTTTATCCCACGGACAGCCGTTTTCCGGGTCGCGCAGGCGCTGCATGATGCCGAGCAGTCGGTCGATTTGAGTCATGTGGAGATCCTGGAAATTTAAAAATAGGTAGGCCGGATAAGGCGTTTATGCCGCCATCCGGCCTACAAGCGAATTAACCGCCGTGCAGTCGACGAGCGTCGATCACATCCGGTACCTGGTTCAGCTTGCCAAGCACGCGGCCCAGCACCTGCAGGTTGTAGATTTCGATGGTCATGTCGATAGTCGCCATCTGCTGCTTGGTGTCGCTACGGCTGGCCACGCCCAGCACGTTCACCTTCTCGTTGGCGAGGATGGTGGTGATATCGCGCAGCAGACCACTGCGATCGTTGGCCTGAACGCGTACTACCAGCGAGTAGCCCGCCGAGTAGCTTTCGCCCCAGACGGCGTCAACGATACGCTCCGGCGCATGCGACTGCAGCTCCGCCAGCTGTTCGCAGTCCGCCCGGTGCACGGAAATCCCGCGCCCCTGGGTGATAAAGCCGACAATCTCGTCGCCAGGGATAGGCTGGCAGCAGCGCGCGATGTGATGCATCAGATTACCGACGCCTTCAACCACCACCCGGCCGTTGTCTTTGCTGCGGTTCTGCGGCGTATACGTCTTCTGCTGAAGCTGTTTCAGCGCGGCGGCGTCCTGCTCGGCGGCGCTTGGCTTATTGAACTGCGCCTGCAGGAAATTCACCATCTGGTTGAGGCGAATATCGCCGCCGCCAATGGCCGCCAGCAGCTCTTCCACGTCGTTAAAGTTGTAGCGCGGCAGCAGGTGCTTCTCGGCTTCCTTGAGGCTGATGCCCAGATGCTCCAGCTCGTCGTCGAGGATCTGTCGGCCGGCCAGCACGTTCTTGTCTTTGTCCTGTTTACGGAACCAGGCGTGGATTTTCGAACGTCCACGGCTGGTTGTCACGTAACCGAGGTTCGGGTTCAGCCAGTCGCGGCTCGGGTTCGGCTGCTTCTGAGTGATGATTTCAATCTGGTCGCCCATCTGCAGTTGATAGGTGAACGGCACGATGCGCCCGCCAATCTTGGCGCCGATGCAGCGGTGGCCGACGTCGCTGTGAATGTGATAGGCAAAGTCCAGCGGCGTGGAGCCTGCCGGGAGGTCCACCACGTCGCCTTTTGGCGTAAACACATACACGCGGTCGTCGAAGACCTGGCTGCGCACTTCGTCGAGCATTTCGCCGGAGTCGGCCATCTCTTCCTGCCACGCAATCAGTTTACGCAGCCAGGCGATGCGATCTTCGTGGCCAGAGCGTGGGCCGCTGGCCGCACCTGGGCCTTCTTTGTATTTCCAGTGCGCGGCAACGCCCAGCTCGGCGTCTTCGTGCATCTGCTTGGTACGAATCTGGATTTCAACCGTTTTGCCGCCCGGGCCTAATACCACCGTATGGATGGACTGGTAGCCGTTTGGTTTCGGGTTTGCGACGTAGTCGTCGAACTCATCTGGCAGGTGACGATAGTGAGTGTGCACTATCCCCAGCGCGGCGTAGCAATCCTGCAAACGCTCCGCGACGATACGCACGGCGCGCACGTCAAACAGCTCGTCAAAGGCGAGGTGTTTTTTCTGCATTTTGCGCCAGATGCTGTAGATGTGTTTCGGTCGACCGTACACTTCGGCCTTCACGCCTTCGGTCTTCATTTCGCTGCGCAGATGGCCAACAAAATCAGAGATATAGTGTTCGCGGTCAATACGACGCTCGTGCAGCAGCTTCGCGATGCGCTTGTATTCAGCCGGGTGCAGATAGCGGAAGCAGTAATCTTCCAGCTCCCATTTGAGCTGACCGATACCTAAGCGGTTGGCGAGCGGCGCGTAGATGTTGGTACATTCTTTGGCTGCCAGCACGCGTTCGTCTTCCGGCGCGTCCTTCACTTCGCGCAGGTGAGCAATACGTTCGGCAAGCTTGATGACCACACAGCGGAAGTCATCCACCATCGCTAGCAGCATGCGGCGGACGTTATCGACCTGCTCGGATGAGACCGCGTCGGTATGGGTGGCTTTCAGTTGGCGAATGGCCGCCATATCGCGCACGCCGTGAATCAGGGTGACGACCGATTGACCGGCGCTTTCGCTCAGCACTTCTTCGCTGACAACGTTAGCGTCTACTAACGGAAACAGCAGCGCGGCTCTCAGCGTGTCGTTATCCATGCTCAGCGTGGAGAGGATTTCGACCATCTCCACGCCGCGCCACAGCATCAGTTCGGCGTCATCATGTCCCACGGTTTGGCGGCGACAATAATCCCAGGTCTCGGCTAAGCGTTCACACGACTGCTGGCTGGAAATTCCCAGACTTGCGATCCATTTCTGTGGGTCAAATTCACCAGCTTTATTGAGATGTGCACTTCTTACCGCAACCATTGTCCTCTCCTTTCAGGGACCGGCCTGTCGAAGTCGACAAGCCACCGTTATTACCTACGCTCAAACAGCACCATAGATTCCTGGTGCCCAGTGTGCGGGAACATATCAAGCATTGCCATACGCTGAATTTGGTACCCCGCGTTCAGCAACGCCTCGCTATCGCGCGCCAGCGTCGCCGGATTGCAGGACACATACACCACCCGCGTCGGCGCCAATTTTATAACATGCTGCATCACGCCCGGTGCGCCAGCACGGGCAGGATCGAGTAAAACTTTGTCAAAACCGTGTTTCGCCCATGCCTGAAGTGTTACATCATCTTCCAGATTCTCGTGGAAGAAGGTGACATTCTCCAGCTGATTTAGCGCGGCGTTTTCGCGCCCTTTCGCCACCAGCGCCGGGACGCCTTCAACGCCAACAACGCTTTGTGCGCGGGCAGCCAGCGGCAGGGTGAAGTTCCCCATTCCGCAGAACAGGTCCAGCACCCGGTCGGTTGACTGTACATCAAGCCACGACAACGCCGTTGCAACCATCTGCTGATTCACGCCGTCGTTCACCTGAATAAAATCGCGCGGGCTGAAGGTTAAGCGTAGCCCGTCTGACGAATACCAGGGCTCTTCACCGGTAACGCGTTCAAGTATCTCGCTTTCTGGCGCCAGATAAAGCGCTACGCCGGAAGAATGCGAAAAGCGTTCCAGTTTTTCTTTATCTTCGTCAGAGAGCGCCGCCGTGTGACGCAGCACCATCAGTGGACCGTTGTCGGCACTAACGAGTTCAACGTGCCCGAGCTGGCGTTTTCCCTTCAGGCTTGCCAGGCATTCCCGCACAGCGGGCAGAAGCGCCTCAAGATTGGGCACCAAAACAGGGCATTGCACCACTTCGACAATATCGTTCGAATTCGCTTTACGAAAACCCATCTGTAGCTTTTGGGTTTTGGGCTGGTAATTCACGCTCAGCCGCGCGCGACGGCGGTATCCCCAGGCGTCACCCGAGATAACCTCATCCACATCGTGCTTCATTAACCGACTAAGCGCCTCGCGCTTGCTGCGCTGTTGTAGTGCAACAGACGCGTGCTGCTGCTGGCAGCCGCCGCAGACGCCAAAATGTGGGCAACGCGGCGTTTCACGCTCGGAACTGGTGGTCAGACGGCGTTTTACCTGCCCGCGCGCGTACTGTTTTTTATCTTCCGCCAGGGTCACTTCCGCGCTTTCATCTGGCAATAAGCCATTGATGAATAATGCTTTACCGTTGTGGCGCGCCACACCTTGCCCAAAGGGATCAAGACTGCTGACTGTCACGGTTATGATCTGGCGCGTCGTCACGCGCCGTTTTGCAGAGTAGAATTGCGCCATCGTAGAGATTTTTCTCAATCAAATATATTGCTCTGATTCTCCCACAACGGACCTCCATGACCAACTACAGCCTGCGTGCAAGAATGATGATTTTGATCCTGGCACCGACCGTACTTATCGGTTTACTGCTCAGTATCTTCTTCGTCGTACACCGCTATAACGACCTGCAGCGTCAACTGGAAGACGCCGGTGCCAGCATTATTGAACCGCTCGCCGTCTCCAGTGAATATGGTATGAATTTGCAAAATCGCGAATCCATCGGTCAATTGATTAGCGTGCTGCACCGCCGCCATTCCGATATTGTGCGCGCCATTTCGGTTTATGATGAACACAACAAGCTGTTCGTCACCTCCAACTATCAGCTGGACCCAAGCGAGCTGCAGCTCCCGCGCGGCACGGCGTTTCCCCGAAGGCTAAGCGTCACGCGGCATGGCGATATCATGATTTTGCGCACGCCGATTATCTCCGAGCACTATTCGCCGGATGAATCACCGCAGTCGGATGCCAAGACGCCGATTAACATGCTGGGCTACGTGGCGCTGGAGCTGGATCTCAAATCCGTCCGGCTCCAGCAGTACAAAGAGATTTTTATCTCCAGCGTGATGATGCTGTTCTGTATTGGCATTGCGCTCATCTTCGGCTGGCGGCTGATGCAGGACGTCACGGGGCCGATTCGCAACATGGTCAATACCGTCGACCGTATCCGACGAGGGCAGCTTGATAGCCGCGTTGAAGGCTTTATGCTCGGCGAGCTGGACATGCTGAAAAACGGCATTAACTCGATGGCGATGTCGCTTGCCGCCTATCACGAGGAGATGCAGCACAACGTCGACCAGGCGACCTCGGATTTACGCGAAACGCTTGAGCAGATGGAAATCCAGAACGTTGAACTGGATCTGGCGAAAAAGCGCGCGCAGGAAGCCGCGCGCATCAAGTCTGAATTCCTCGCCAACATGTCGCACGAGCTGCGTACGCCGCTTAACGGCGTGATTGGCTTTACTCGTCTGACGCTCAAAACCGAGCTCAACCCGACCCAGCGCGACCACCTCAATACCATCGAGCGTTCGGCCAACAACCTGCTGGCCATTATCAACGACGTGCTCGACTTCTCGAAGCTGGAAGCCGGCAAACTGCTGCTGGAGAGCATTCCTTTCCCACTGCGCAATTCGCTGGATGAAGTGGTCACCCTGTTGGCACATTCGGCCCACGATAAAGGGCTGGAGTTGACGCTCAATATTAAAAATGACGTGCCGGATAACGTTATCGGCGACCCGCTGCGTCTGCAGCAGGTGATCACCAACCTGGTGGGTAACGCCATCAAGTTCACCGAGAACGGTAACATTGACGTGCTGGTCGAGCAGCGCGCGGTCAGCAATAACAAGGTGCAGATTGAAGTGCAGATCCGCGATACCGGGATTGGTATTCCGGAGCGCGATCAGTCACGTCTGTTCCAGGCCTTCCGTCAGGCGGATGCCAGCATCTCCCGCCGCCACGGAGGGACCGGGCTGGGGCTGGTTATCACACAAAAACTGGTGCGCGAGATGGGCGGCGATATCTCCTTCCACAGCCAGCCAAATCGTGGGTCCACTTTCTGGTTTAACATCAACCTCGACCTGAACCCGAACGTGATTGCCGATGGCCCGGATACCAGTAGTCTGAAGGGTAAGCGAATTGCCTACGTAGAAGCCAACGCCGCTGCGGCACAGGCCACGCTGGATATGCTCGCCTCTACGCCGCTGGAGGTGGTCTACGCCGTCAGCATCGCCGCGTTGCCCGCTGAGTTCTACGATATTCTGCTGGTTGCCGTACCGGTTTCCGTTCGCGATCTGAGCATTCACCGCGAGAAACTGGGCATCGCGCTGGATATGACCGATCATCTGGTGCTGGCGTTGCCGTGCCACGCGCAGGTAGACGCCGAAGCGCTGAAGAAAGACGGCGCATCGGCCTGCCTGTTGAAGCCGCTGACAATTACCCGGTTGATGCCGGTGCTGCTGGAGTTTAGCCTCAACACCTCTTCTCAGATTGCCGTTCCGCACACCGAACATCGCCTGCCGATGACGGTCATGGCGGTGGACGATAACCCGGCCAACCTGAAGCTGATTGGCGCGCTGCTTGACGATCAGGTTCAGCACGTTGAGCTGTGCGAAAGCGGCCATCAGGCCGTTGAGTGCGCTAAGCAGATGAAGTTTGACCTGATTCTGATGGATATCCAGATGCCGGATATCGACGGCATTCGCGCCTGTGAGCTGATTCGTCAACTGCCGCACCAGCAGCAAACGCCAGTGATTGCCGTCACCGCCCACGCCCTTGCCGGGCAACGTGAAAAGCTGCTGACCGCCGGTATGAACGACTATCTGGCGAAGCCGATTGAAGAGAACCGGCTGCATGATTTACTGCTGCGCTACAAGCCAGGCGTCAATGTAGTGCCTCGCCCGGTGAACGCCGATCCGATTGAGCAGCCGGTCGATCTGAATGCCACGTTAGACTGGCAACTGGCGCTGCGTCAGGCGGCCTATAAACCCGACCTGGCGCGGGAAATGCTACAGATGCTGGTCGCCTTCCTGCCAGAGGTGCGCAATAAAGTGGAAGAGCAACTGGTGGGCGAGGAGCCGGAGAATCTGGTCGATGCCATCCATAAACTGCACGGTAGCTGCGGCTATAGCGGCGTTCCACGTCTCAAGCATCTCTGTCAGTTGATTGAAAGCCAGCTGCGCGGCGGCACGCCGGCTGAAGAGCTGGAGCCGGAGCTGCTGGAACTGCTGGATGAGATGGATAATGTGACCCGGGAAACCCGGAAGATGCTGGGGTAGATGCAGGTCCCGGCGGCGCTTCGCTTGGCCGGGCTACGATCGCGTAGGCCTGATAAGGCATTTATGCCGCCATCAGGCCTACAGTTCTTGCCCTATTTTAATGGCGGCGGCAATATTCCGCGCCGCCATCCTCACGTTCTCACCCGCTTCCGACAGCGCCTCTTCCAGCGTGCAAATGCGATACATCACGCTGAACACCGCATCAATGCCGTGCTGGTGTACCACGCCGACGTCCGGCGTCAGGCTTCCCGCAATCCCAATCACCGGAATACAGTAGCGCTTAGCCACCTTCGCCACGCCGACCGGCACTTTGCCATGAATCGTCTGGCTATCCATGCGCCCTTCGCCGGTAATCACCAGACGGGCATCCGCCACCAGCGCATCAAGGTGCAGCGCCTCGGTGACAATCTCAATTCCCGGACGCAGCGCTGCGCCGCAGAACGCATACAACGCAGCACCCATTCCCCCCGCCGCGCCGCCGCCCTCAAGCGTCAGCACGTCGTGGCCTAAATCTCGTTGAATACACGCCGCATAGTGCGCCAGTGCGCTGTCCAGAAGCGCGACCATCTCCGGCGTCGCCCCCTTTTGCGGGCCAAACACCGCTGAGGCTCCCTCTTCGCCGGTCAAAGGGTTGGTGACATCGCAGGCGACATCAATCTGGCAGCGCGACAGTCGGCTATCCAATTCGCTGATATCAATGGTTGCCAGCGTCGCCAGCCCCGCACCGCCCGGCGCAATAGGCTCACCGCTCGCCGTCAGCAGTCGGGCTCCTAGCGCCTGCACCATACCGGCACCGCCGTCGTTGGTCGCACTACCGCCAAGGCCAATGATGATACGGCTCACGCCGCACTCCAGCGCGTGACGAATAAGCTCTCCGGTCCCCCACGAGGTGGTTTGCAGCGGATTACGCTGAGCCGCAGGTACGCTCTCCAGACCGCTTGCCGCCGCCATTTCAATAAACGCGCATTGGTTATCACCGGAAATACCGTAGAAACCCCGCACCGGAGAGCCCAAAGGCCCTGTGACCTCTACGTCGACAACCCGCCCCTGCGTTGCCGCGACCATGGCTTCGACGGTGCCTTCGCCACCGTCGGCAACCGGCAGCTTAACGTACTGCGCATCAGGGAAAATCTCGCGAAAACCGTTCTCTATCGCACAGGCAACCTCCAGCGCGCTCAGGCTTTCCTTGTATGAGTCAGGGGCAATCACAATCTTCATGGGCTGTCCTTATGCGAGTTTGCGGCAGTGTTCTGCGCACCGAAATACGCAGAACACTGCCGACTCCAACGAAGTCGGCAGTAAGCTTAGCGCACCATGCACGGACGTTTGTTATCAAATGTCCAGTTTGGGATCAGATACTGCATTCCCATTGCATCATCGCGCGCGCCAAGGCCGTGCTTTTTGTACCGTTCGTTGGCCTTCATCACCTGGTCCATATCCAGCTCAACGCCCAGACCCGGTTTGTTTGGCACCTGCACCATACCGCCTTTGATTTCAAACGGTTCTTTGGTCAGGCGCTGATTACCTTCCTGCCAAATCCAGTGGGTATCAATCGCGGTAATTTTCCCCGGCGCGGCGGCGGCCACGTGGGTGAACATTGCCAGCGAAATATCGAAGTGGTTGTTAGAATGAGAGCCCCAGGTCAGGCCGAACTCATGACACATCTGCGCCACGCGCACCGAGCCCTGCATGGTCCAGAAGTGCGGGTCCGCCAGCGGGATATCAACGGATTGCAGAGACAGCGTATGGCCCATCTGACGCCAGTCGGTGGCAATCATATTGGTAGCGGTTGGCAGCCCGGTAGCGCGGCGGAATTCCGCCATCACTTCACGACCGGAGAAGCCCTGCTCAGCGCCACACGGATCTTCGGCGTAGGCGAGCGATCCCTTCAGATATTTACCGATCTGGATCGCTTCGTTCAGCGACCACGCGCCGTTGGGGTCCAGCGTCACGCGCGCCTGTGGGAAGCGTTTAGCCAGCGCCACAATAGACTCCGCCTCTTCTTCCCCTGCCAGGACGCCGCCCTTCAGCTTAAAGTCGTTGAAGCCGTACTTTTCATACGCCGCTTCCGCCAGGCGCACCACCGCATCCGGGGTCATGGCTTCATTATGACGCAGACGATACCAGTCGCATTTCTCATCCGGCTGGCTCTGATACGGCAACGGCGTGGCTTTACGGTTGCCGATGAAGAACAGGTAGCCCAGCATCTCGACTTCGCTACGCTGCTGGCCATCGCCCAGCAGAGACGCTACGTTGACACCCAGGTGCTGACCTAACAGATCGAGCATCGCCGCTTCGATACCGGTCACTACGTGAATCGTGGTACGCAGGTCAAAGGTTTGCAGGCCACGACCAGTCGCATCGCGGTCGGCAAAGGTGTTGCGCACGGTGTTCAGCACGTTTTTGTACTCGCCGAGGGTTTTCCCCACCACCAGCGGAATGGCGTCTTCGAGGGTCAGACGGATTTTCTCGCCGCCGGGGATCTCTCCAACCCCCGTGTGCCCTGCGTTATCCTGAATCACCACAATATTGCGGGTAAAAAACGGCGCATGCGCTCCGCTCAGATTCATCAGCATGCTGTCGTGGCCAGCAACCGGGATAACCTGCATGGACGTCACTACGGGCGTGGAAGCGTGAATCGACATGGTTCAATCCTTGTTTACAGTGGCGATAGCGAGAACGGCGCGCAAAACATTACGCATCTCACTATCAATAAGATGGGATGACTCAATGCAGTATAGAAAGCGGCGAGCAGCAGCTCATCGTGCAAATGCACAATTTTAAAGGGGGATATTATTAGATGATATTGCGAATGTACAAATAGCGACCGGTACGACAATATCGTACCGGTGCTTTTAGAAGCGCGTTTATTTCAGCAGCGTTGCCCACTGCTCAACCCACGGATTCGAGATGCTCTCCGGCTCGGGGTCTTCAGACGCATCAATCATCAGCATCTCGCCAATGCGCTGCGCGCCTTGTTCTTGCAGCAACGCGTCGAACCGCTTACCGCCGCCGCAGAAATTGGCATAGGTACTATCACCCAGCGCAATAATGCCGTAGCGCAGATGCGGCTGATACATATCCTGCAGATCGTTAAACAACGGTACGATACTGTCAGGTAAATCGCCTTGCCCGGTTGTGGAAGTCACCACCAGCACGTACTTCCCGGTGTAGCTTTCCCAATCAGAGACCATCGGGTCTTCAAACACCGTCGCTTTATGACCAAGACCGCTCAGAATGGTTTCTGCTTCTTCCGCCACCAACAGCGAATTGCCGTACATGGTGCCGACAAAAATCCCTACTTCAGCCATGCTTTAACTCCCTGTTTACTTCTGGATAGCTTCATCCTGACCGCAGTCGGTCGCAAACTCAACCCTTTCATTCTCAGGGAGAAGCCCGCGCCAGCCGAAATGTGATAAAGCCTGCATCCAGACATCGTCCAGCCCGGCGCGAATCGTCAGCGGTTCGCCGGTAAACGGGTGGGTTAACGAAAGTTGGCTGGCGTGAAGCATTAAACGATTACAGCCAAAATGCTCAGCACCGCTGCGATTCTGGCGCAGGTCGCCGTGCTTGCTGTCGCCGATAATCGGGTGACGAAGATGCGCCAAATGGCGGCGTAGCTGGTGCTTACGGCCCGTTTTCGGCTCCAGCTCTACCAGCCCGTAGCGGGTGGTCGGATAGCGGCCCGTCGGCACCGGCATTTCCACCGTCGCCAGACCCCGATAATGGGTCACCGCTGGCTGCGGGTCTTTATTTTCACGGGCAAACTTATCGGCAATTTTGTCGAGCTCTTCCACCAGCGGATAGTCGAGAACGGCCTCGTCCGTCAGCCAACCACGCACAATGGCGTGATAGCGCTTCTGCATCTGATGCTGTTCAAACTGCTGCGATAGCAGGCGGCCCGCTTCGCTGGACAGCCCCATCAGCAGGACGCCGGAGGTTGGGCGGTCAAGGCGATGGGCGGTGAAAACGTGCTGGCCAATCTGGTCGCGCACCGTTTGCATTACCACCACTTTTTCATCACGGTCGAGCCAGCTGCGATGTACCAGCCAGCCGGACGGTTTGTTGACCGCCACCAGCCACTCATCCTGGTAAATAATTTCCAGCATCAGTGGGTTTCACTTACGAAGAAGGCATCCAGCTGTTCCAGCGGCGGCAGAATAATCGCGCGCAGCGGGTGTGCGGCATCCAGCGCCATTTCATAGTATGGCGCGATAGCAAAACCGGTTGGCAGCGGCATACCGCTGTCGAGAAGTTGGTTCATGCGCGGAATCAACACCCATTGCAGCCACTCTAGCGGCTCCAGCGTATCCATACAGAACGGCTGGTCGCTGGCAAATGCGCTCTCATGCGGTGCCGTCTCCTGCCAGTGTTCATGCTGGCGCAGCAGATTTTCAATAAGCAGTAATTGGCAGCGTAAGTTGTCGTGGCGTGTCATGGAAACCTCAGAGGAAACAAAATCGGGCGCAGGATATCACTAGTTGGCGGGAAACAAAAAAAGGGAGCACTGTAAAAACAGTGCTCCCGGTTCGTTTCGCAGCAATCCAGCTACTTTTGGTGCTCCCTGCTCGTCCGTGACAACTTTTCCTGTGGTCTCCTGACCATGTTCGTCCATAAACGGTTGCTTCCTGCATCACACCACCCCGATGTGATTTCACCCAATCCTTGAGTGTGTCCTGATCTTCCTGATCCACCAGATATCCTGTCTGGCTCTCGTTCTCCGTCCTGGAGGTGTCCTTTAACGCGTTCCTGCGTTGTCCTTTTGCTTCGTCCTGAAGCCTTTCCTTGAATCACCTTCCCGGTGTGTCCTATGAAGTGCCATCATCCTAATGTTCACTTCATTGTGCGACTCCCTGTCGACGTAGATAGAATCCGCTATTCCGCCCCGTCTTACAAGTGCCTGTGAGACAAACACTTAAGGCTTACATGAGGGATTAAGCATGTAGGATTTACTTATCTTATTGATATAAAACGAAATGAATAAACAAGTAGGATGAGTGTCTTACTTACATTCTGGCGATCTCTCACAAGGCGTGTAAGAGATCTCTCACAAGGTGATGGGCAAACTGTCTTACAGGATAGGCTCAAGTTGAGTCAGGAAACTCGCAAGGGACGACGCTAAAGGCAGGCGATTGCGGGTGCCGAGCGTCTCTTTGATGACTTCGCCGGTCACATTGCAGACGGAAATCACGTCTAGCTCGCTGTCGAGCGTCGCGATAAAGAGCGTTGGCGAAAGCTTCAGGCGCTTTTGCGTGACCAGGTGACCAATCAGGTTTTCCTGCACGCGACGAAAATCGTCAGGGCTCCACGCCTGCAGCAACATCAGGGTTTCTCCCATAAACATTGCGCGCATATCACCCGCGTACTGGGTGGTATAATAGGTGTGAATGGGTTGTTGTACCACAATGTCCATTGCGCGTTCAACGCCATTTACATTTTGCTCGCCATCGAACGGCTGCGGCTGCCAGAGCACCTCATCATCGGTCGTCGAAACCTGGCACGGGGATGGAATGCCGTATAGCTCCTCGCTGCGCGGCAGGCTGTTGTGCTCACGTTGCCAGGCATCGCAATAGCGTTGGGTAAAAGCGTGTAATGCTTCTGCGGTCTGCTGATCCACGAATTTCTCTCTTCAGGTTAGCCAGGATACACTAGAAACAATAGTGTACCTGCTTTGTAACGGTGAAACATGTCTTCTTATGAGAACCATCAGGCGCTGTCTGGCCTGACCCTGGGTAAAACCACAGATTATCGCGATACCTACGACGCCTCCCTGCTACAGGGCGTACCGCGCAGCTTAAACCGTGACCCCCTCGGGTTGCATGCCGATACCCTGCCATTCCACGGCGCAGATATCTGGACGCTGTATGAACTCTCCTGGCTGAATGCTAAAGGGCTGCCGCAGGTGGCCGTTGGTCACGTTGAGCTGAGCCACGCGACGGTCAATCTGGTGGAGTCCAAAAGCTTCAAGCTGTACCTCAACAGCTTCAACCAGACGCGCTTTGATAGCTGGGAAGCGGTGCAGCAGACGCTGGAACGCGATCTGTGTGCCTGCGCCGAAGGTGACGTGACCGTTGCGCTGTATCGTATTGACGAGCTGGAAGGTCAGCCTATTGCTCACTTCCACGGTAGCTGCATTGATAATCAGGATATCGAGATTGAGAGCTACGAGTTTAACGCCGACTATCTCGACGGTGCAGCCGGTCAGAAAGTGGTGCAGGAAACACTGGTCAGCCATTTGCTGAAATCAAACTGCCTCATCACCCACCAGCCTGACTGGGGCTCAGTCCAGATTCAATACCGTGGTCCGCAAATCGACCGCGAGAAGTTGCTGCGCTATCTGGTGTCATTCCGTCATCACAACGAATTCCACGAGCAGTGCGTCGAGCGCATCTTCAATGACATCCTGCGTTTCTGCGCGCCGGAAAGCCTGAGCGTATACGCCCGCTACACCCGCCGCGGCGGTCTGGATATCAACCCGTGGCGCTCAAACGACGAGTTCGTTCCCGCGATTGGCCGACTCGTACGCCAGTAAGCTTAACAAAATCTCAATTTTGCGCGCTTTGTTCTGCGCTGAGGTTGTAGTAAACGGGCCAGCGAGGCTATTGTAATCAGCAAGGAAGACGATTTTCGTCCCGTAAGGAGTTCACTTGATTACACATATTAGCCCGCTTGGCTCAATGGATATGTTGTCGCAGCTGGAAGTTGACATGCTTAAACGCACGGCCAGCAGCGACCTGTATCAATTGTTCCGCAACTGTTCTTTGGCCGTACTGAACTCAGGCAGCCTGACCGATAACAGCAAAGAGCTGCTGTCCCGTTTTGAAAGCTTCGACATTAACGTGCTGCGCCGCGAGCGCGGCGTGAAGCTGGAACTGATTAACCCGCCGGAAGATGCCTTTGTTGACGGGCGTATCATCCGCTCGCTGCAGGCCAACCTGTTTGCCGTGCTGCGCGACATCCTTTTCGTCTACGGGCAAATTCATAACACCGTCCGCTTCCCGAATCTCGATCTGGAAAGCTCAACCCACATTACCAACCTGGTGTTCTCGATTCTGCGTAACGCCCGCGCGCTGCACGTTGGCGAAGCACCGAGCATGGTGGTGTGCTGGGGCGGTCACTCCATTAATGAAAACGAATACCTGTACGCGCGCCGCGTTGGTAACCAGCTTGGCCTACGCGAGCTGAACATCTGTACCGGCTGTGGTCCAGGTGCAATGGAAGCGCCGATGAAAGGCGCCGCGGTGGGTCATGCGCAGCAGCGCTACAAAGAAGGCCGTTTTATCGGTATGACCGAGCCGTCCATTATTGCCGCTGAGCCGCCTAACCCGCTGGTGAACGAACTGATCATCATGCCGGATATCGAAAAGCGTCTGGAAGCCTTTGTCCGTATCGCCCACGGGATAATCATCTTCCCAGGCGGCGTCGGTACCGCGGAAGAGCTGCTGTATCTGCTGGGTATTCTGATGAACCCGGCGAACAAAGACCAGGTGCTGCCGCTTATCCTCACCGGCCCGAAAGAGAGCGCCGACTACTTCCGCGTGCTGGACGATTTTGTCGTACATACGCTGGGCGAAGGCGCACGCCGTCATTACAAAATCATCATTGATGATGAAGTGGAAGTGGCGCGTCAGATGAAGAAAGCGATGCCGCTGGTGAAAGAGAACCGTCGTGATACCGGTGATGCCTACAGCTTTAACTGGTCGATTCGCATTGCGCCAGACCTGCAAATGCCGTTCGAGCCATCGCACGAAAACATGGCTAGCCTGAAGCTCTATCCAGATCAGCCGGTTGAAGTGCTGGCCGCCGACCTGCGTCGCGCCTTCTCCGGCATCGTGGCGGGTAACGTGAAGGAAGTAGGCATTCGCGCCATCGAAGAGTTTGGGCCGTATAAGATCCACGGTGATAAAGAAATGATGCGCCGTATGGATGAACTGCTGCAGGGCTTCGTCGCCCAGCATCGTATGAAACTGCCTGGCTCTGCCTATATTCCCTGCTACGAAATCTGCGCCTGAGTCTGACCTCAGCGTAATTCACTCCCCTTCCGGCGGTCTTTTCCGCCGGAATTCTCTCCGAAATAACCCGCTTAACCCGGTCTATTCATTCATAGCCAATCGTTTGCGTATGTTATCCGACCACATATTATTAGCCATAGTTATGATAAAGCGCTAAAAAACGCCATTTTCATCATTTTTATCAGCGAAAACATCGTATTTACCCCCTCCACCATTTACCACACATACTGCGAATGGTAGCCTTCGCGACCATTAATTTCTGCATACATTGCAATTACAGGAAAATTACCTGCAATAACCCACACTGAAAGTGGATTATTACATTTGCGATCATGATCACTGATACATTTACCAGTTAAATGTACATTTGCGCTCGTCTAAAACGGTATCGGGTAAAAATCACAAAAAAGCCGGTACTTATAAAATTTAATATTGGTTTTATCGTTCTTTTTATTTTATTTGACTAAAAAATTAGCATTTTCCTTCCTCCAGGAGATACAGATGGAAAACACTCAAACCAGCACTATCGTCACAGCAGAATCTGCTAGCGGATGGCGCAAAACAGATACAATGTGGATGCTGGGTCTTTACGGCACCGCAATTGGCGCGGGCGTACTGTTCCTGCCAATCAATGCCGGCGTTGGCGGCATGATCCCGCTTATCATCATGGCTATCCTTGCTTTCCCAATGACCTTCTTCGCACACCGCGGCCTGACCCGCTTCGTGCTGTCCGGTAAAAACCCGGGCGAAGACATCACTGAAGTGGTTGAAGAACACTTCGGTATCGGCGCAGGTAAACTGATTACCCTGCTCTACTTCTTCGCTATATACCCAATCCTGCTGGTTTACAGCGTGGCTATCACCAACACCGTTGAAAGCTTCCTGGCTCACCAGTTGCACATCACGCCGCCACCGCGCGCGCTGCTGTCGCTGATTCTGATCGTCGGCATGATGACCATCGTTCGCTTCGGTGAGCAGATGATTGTTAAAGCGATGAGCATCCTGGTGTTCCCGTTTGTCGCAGCCCTGATGGTGCTGGCTCTGTACCTGATCCCACAGTGGAGCGGCGCAGCGCTGGAAACCCTGTCCTTCAGCAGCGCAGCCTCTACCGGCAACGGCCTGTGGATGACCCTGTGGCTGGCAATCCCGGTAATGGTGTTCTCCTTCAACCACTCACCAATCATCTCCTCCTTCGCGGTAGCGAAGCGTGAAGAATACGGCCAGGGCGCAGAGAAAAAATGCTCCTCTATCCTGGCACGTGCCCACGTGATGATGGTGCTGACCGTTATGTTCTTCGTCTTCAGCTGCGTACTGAGCCTGTCCCCAGCGGACCTGGCAGCGGCAAAAGAGCAGAACATCTCCATCTTGTCTTACCTGGCGAACCACTTTAACGCGCCGGTTATCGCCTGGATGGCACCGATTATCGCGATTATCGCTATCACCAAATCCTTCCTGGGCCACTACCTGGGCGCACGTGAAGGCTTTAACGGTATGGTTATTAAGTCTCTGCGTAGCAAAGGCAAAACCATCGAAATCAACAAACTGAACAAAATCACTGCGCTGTTCATGCTGATTACCACCTGGATCGTGGCAACCCTGAACCCAAGCATCCTGGGCATGATTGAAACCCTGGGCGGCCCAATCATCGCGATGATTCTGTTCCTGATGCCGATGTATGCCATTCAGAAAGTACCGGCAATGCGTAAGTACAGCGGTCACATCAGCAACGTCTTCGTTGTCCTGATGGGTCTCATCGCTATCTCCGCTATCTCCTACTCTCTGTTTAGTTAATCACCCTGCGCCGCCCCTCAGGGCGACGCACTTCAATACCATAGGGACGCCTCATGATTAGCGTATTCGATATTTTCAAAATCGGCATTGGTCCTTCCAGCTCACACACCGTGGGGCCAATGAAAGCAGGCAAACAGTTCACGGACGACTTGATTGCGCGTGGGATCCTCAATGATATTACTCGCGTAGTCGTCGATGTTTACGGCTCACTCTCTCTGACCGGTAAAGGTCACCATACCGATATCGCCATCATTATGGGTCTGGCAGGAAATCTGCCTGATACGGTCGATATCGAATCTATCCCGGCGTTTATCCAGGATGTGAACACCCACGGTCGCCTGATGCTTGCCAACGGTCAGCACGAAGTGGAGTTCCCGGTTGACCAGTGCATGAACTTCCATGCCGACAACCTCTCTCTGCATGAAAACGGTATGCGCATTACCGCATTGGCGGGCGACAAAGCCGTTTACAGCAAAACCTATTATTCCATCGGCGGTGGCTTTATCGTCGATGAAGAGCACTTCGGTCAGCAGACTGACGCGCCGGTGGCTGTACCTTACCCGTACAAAAACGCCGCCGATTTACAGCGTCACTGCAACGAAACCGGGCTGTCGCTCTCCGGCCTGATGATGCAAAACGAACTCGCGCTGCACAGCAAAGAAGCGCTGGAAAAGCACTTCGCTGACGTTTGGGCAGTGATGAAGGGCGGTATCGAACACGGCACCACCACTGAAGGCGTCCTGCCGGGCAAACTGCGCGTTCCGCGCCGTGCCGCGGCGCTGCGCCGTATGCTGGTGAGCCAGGATAAAATCAGCAGCGACCCGATGGCGGTGGTTGACTGGATCAACATGTTCGCGCTGGCCGTTAACGAAGAAAACGCCGCCGGTGGCCGCGTGGTAACGGCACCGACCAACGGCGCCTGCGGTATTGTTCCTGCGGTGCTGGCGTACTACGACAAGTTTATCCGCGAAGTGAACGCCAACTCGCTGGCGCGCTACATGCTGGTCGCAAGCGCGATTGGCTCACTGTACAAGATGAACGCCTCTATCTCCGGTGCCGAAGTCGGCTGCCAGGGGGAAGTCGGCGTGGCCTGCTCGATGGCAGCAGCCGGTCTGGCTGAACTGCTGGGCGCAAGCCCTGCGCAGGTATGCATCGCTGCGGAAATCGGTATGGAACATAACCTCGGTCTGACCTGCGACCCGGTTGCCGGCCAGGTACAGGTACCGTGCATCGAGCGTAACGCCATTGCTTCAGTCAAAGCGGTAAACGCCGCCCGTATGGCGCTGCGCCGTACCAGCGAACCGCGCGTCTGCCTCGATAAGGTTATCGAGACCATGTACGAAACCGGTAAAGACATGAACGCCAAGTATCGCGAAACCTCTCGCGGCGGCCTGGCGATGAAAGTGGTCGCCTGCGACTAACGTTATCCCCCAGAGGCCTCGTGCAGTTTTGCGAGGCTTCTTCCCGTTTTATCCCCCGCCAATAGCCTCACTCTGCCGTGAATGTTACCCTTGTCGCTCAAATCGTTAGGGAGAACACCTGTGGCCGTCCATTTGCTGATTGTTGATGCACTCAACCTGATACGCCGTATTCATGCCGTTCAGGGCTCCCCTTGTGTGGAAACCTGCCAGCACGCGCTGGATCTGCTGATTGCCCATAGCCAGCCGACTCACGCGGTGGCGGTGTTTGACGATGAGGCGCGCAATAGCGGCTGGCGTCACCAGCGCCTTCCTGACTACAAAGCGGGCCGCCCACCGATGCCGGACGACCTGCACGCCGAGATGCCCGCGCTGCGCGCCGCTTTCGAACTGCGCGGCGTTCGCTGCTGGGTATCCAGCGGTAACGAAGCCGATGATTTGGCGGCAACGCTGGCAGTGAAAGTCGCTGGCGCAGGCCATCAGGCCACCATCGTCTCCACCGACAAAGGCTACTGCCAGCTGCTCTCGCCCAACCTGCGCATTCGTGACTATTTCCAGAAGCGCTGGCTCGACGTGCCGTTTATCGAAAAAGAGTTCGGCGTCCAGCCGCATCAGCTACCGGACTACTGGGGGCTTGCAGGGATCAGCAGCTCGAAGGTGCCGGGCGTTGCGGGTATTGGCCCGAAGAGCGCCACGCAGCTGTTAACGCAGTTCCCGACGCTGGAAGCGCTGTATGAACATCTGGATGATGTACCAGAGAAGTGGCGCAAGAAGCTGGTCGAGCACCGAGAGATGGCGTTTTTATGCAGGGATATCGCGCGGCTGGATACGGATTTGCATATCGATGGGAATTTACAGCAGCTCAGGCTTAATCGATAGCGTAATGACGTAGGCCGGATAAGGCAAAGCCTTATCCGGCCTACAAATCACATTTGACCGGGTTATGCGTTATTAACGCTCGTCGAGACGACCACCAACGGCAGCCCACAGACGGCGAATGTGAACGGTTACTTCTTCACGGTCGTGGTACAGTTGACGCGCCTGAATCTGCGCATTAATCCCGTGCTCATCCAATTTTTCCTGGATATACGCGAGGTTATTCGACAGCTCTTCATAACGCTTTTTCATTGGCAGCTTCAGGTTAAAAATAGTCTCACGGCACCAGCCGTTAACCAACCATTCAGCCATCAGCGCGGCAACCTTCGCCGGACGCTCCACCATATCGCACACCATCCACGAGATGTTGTTGCGGGTTGGGCGATAGCGGAAACCATCTTCACGCAGCCAGGTTACCTGGCCGGTGTCCATCAGGCTTTGCGCCATCGGGCCGTTATCCACGGAGGAAACCCACATGTTGCGTTTCACCAGCTGATAGGTCCAGCCGCCAGGGCACGCGCCCAGATCGACCGCATACATACCGTTAGCCAGACGCTCGTCCCACTCGTCGGCAGGAATAAAGACGTGGAACGCCTCTTCCAGCTTCAGCGTTGAGCGGCTTGGGGCATCTGCCGGGAACTTCAGGCGCGGAATCCCCATGTAGAACGGCGAGTTGTTGTTGCTATAGGAGTACCCGGTATAGCAGCAGCCCGGCGCGATAAAGAACACGTGCACCACCGGACGCTTGGTGGTCTCGTACGACGCCAGCACGTTAGCTTCACGCAGCGCAGCGCGCAGCGGCACGGTGAACTTACGGCAGAACTTCAGCAGCTCTTTGCTTTCGTTGGTGTCCGCCACTTCCACACGCAGATCGCCGCCCTTTTCCACGACGCCTTGTAACATCCCAACAACGGGCGTCACGCGATCTTCTGCCGGTAAATGTTTTAACAGCTCTCCGACCACAATCATCTGACGGGCAAACACTAATGAACTGAATGGCAGTTCACGGGCAAGCTTATCGGCATCGCCGTCCTGATAGCATTCAAAAATCACATAGCCCGAGTCATCTTTGACGCGCGCAAAGCCAAACACTTCGCGGCGACCGGCTTTATCGGTAATTTCCGCAGCACACTCTTTCTCAAACCCAGGGCGGCAATACAGCACAACCTTATTCATGAACAACACCCTTACGCTTAAGTCGAATGGCACCAATCAACATCAAAACCCAACCGGCAAGGAAGCTGACGCCGCCCACCGGGGTAACATACGCCCACAGGCGTAAATGAGAGAGCGCCAGGCAGTACAGGCTACCGCTGAACATCACGGTACCCAGCGCCAGAAATACGCTGCTCCAGTAGAACCAGATACTAATGCGGCGCTGCATCGCGACCGCCAGTCCGAAAATCGCCAACGTGTGAAATGCCTGATATTCCAGACCGGTCTGGATCCAACCCATTTCGACAACGCCCAACGATTTACTCAGCACGTGCGCGCCAAACGCGCCCAGTGCGACAAAGATAAAGCCACTGATTGCGGCAAAAATCAGCATAAAACGGCTGGTCATGGTATTACCCTAAATTCATTTATTGTTCGTAACGGAAACGGAACGTCTCTTGTTCATTCGCCGCTTTCGCCAGAATCCACTGACGAAAGGCCGCTATTTTACCCAGTTCAGCCTGACTGTCATGACAAACCAGATAAAACGCATTCTTACTGACCAGAACATCATTAAACGGGCACACCAGACGGCCTGCCTCAATTTCCGACTGCGCCATCACGTTATTCGCGAGCGCAACCCCCTGTCCGTGGATGGCAGCCTGTAGCACCATGGCGCTATGGCTGAAGATCGGTCCCTGTTGTACGTTGATGTGAGTGAGCCCCAGCTGGCGCGTATACGTTTGCCAGTCGCGGCGGGAAGCATCGTGCAGCAGCGTGTGTTTTGCCAGGTCAGCGGGCGTTTTTAACGCTTTATCACCGGTCAGCAGCAGCGGGGAACAGACGGGGAGCAGATACTCGGCGTACAGTTTTTCCACACGCAGCCCCGGCCAGTTGCCGCGGCCATAAAAAATCGCCACGTCGACATCGTCCGCCAGCTTATCTTCCTGACGGTCTACGGCCTGGATTCTGACATCAATTCCCGGATAAGCTGAGTTAAAGCTTGAGAGACGCGGCACCAGCCACTGAATGGCAAAACTGGGCAATAAACTGACGGTTAACGCCCCTTTCGCGCTCCGTGCCTGTAGTTTACGCGTTGCCTCCGTTAATTGCGAAAAGATCTCTTTGATATCCTGAAAATAGCTCTGCCCTTCTTCGGTCAAAAGCAGAGAACGGTTGCGCCGCCGGAACAGCTTCAACCCCAGAAAATCCTCAAGAGACTTGATTTGGTGGCTTACTGCGGCCTGCGTCACAAAAAGCTCGTCGGCCGCACGAGTGAAGCTTAAATGGCGTGCAGCTGCATCAAATACACGTAATGCATTAAGAGGTGGCAAACGCTTTGACATGGTCCCAGAACTCAATTGTTAATTGATTTTAACAAATAGGAAACAATGGTTAACCTATTAGTTTTTTTTATCTGAGCCATTATAATTTGTCCGTTGAGCTTCTACCAGCAAATACCTATCATGGCGGCACTTCCTGAGCCGGAACGAGAAGCTTTTTTTGGAATGCGTGTTCTGAAGGGCTTTTGGCTTACGGTTGTGATGTTGTGTTGTTGTGTTTGCAATTGGTCTGCAATTCAGATCACGGTAGCAAGGCTACCCTTTTTCACTTCCTGTACATTTACCCTGTCTGTCCATAGTGATTAATGTAGCACCGCCTTATTGCGGTGCTTTTTTTTGTCTGGACGATCGCGACTTTATTTCTCCAGCGCAACCATCTCTTTCACTTCGCTGTGGTTAATCTGCTGTTTCACACCGTTCGCATCTTTATACGAAATCAATCCGGTATCGTTATCCGTCTGCGGTTTACCCTCAGAAACGATGCTCCGGCCATCATTGGTGTGTATCACGTAGTTAGGTCCAGCGCAGGCGCTTAACGCGAAAGTGAACATACAAGCAGAGATAATGGCGGCAGTCTTTTTCATCTTCTTCTCCTTAAAGCGACTTATGCTATTCAGTACAAGATTAACAACAGGGATTAATTTCTCCCCAACACTTAACAGCATAAGACACTGTCGTCGCTTCGTCTGAATTTCCAGAACTTTCCCACCTTGAGCACAAGCCTTGTCACAACGCACATTTTGCGCGACGATCTCCTTATTGATATGAGGAATCCCATGAACGTCTTCTCTCCCGCGCAGTTTCGCACCCAGTTTCCTGCCCTGCATGATGCCGGGGTGTACCTTGATAGCGCCGCCACCGCGTTAAAGCCGCAGGCGGTTATTGAGGCGACCACAAATTTCTACTCGCTGAGCGCGGGTAACGTCCACCGCAGCCAGTTTGCCGAAGCGCAGCGCCTGACCGCGCGCTATGAAGCCGCCCGCGACCAGGTCGCCGGTTGGCTCAATGCGCCGAGCGGCAAGGATATCGTCTGGACGCGCGGCACCACCGAAGCCATCAACATGGTAGCTCAGTGCTATGCGCGCCCGCGCCTGCAGCCGGGCGATGAAATCATCGTCAGCGTCGCCGAGCACCACGCCAACCTGGTGCCGTGGCTGATGGTGGCCGAACAGACCGGCGCGAAGATTGTTCGGCTACCGCTGGGCGCTGACCGCCTGCCCGATGTTGAACAACTTACGGAGTTGATTACCCCACGCAGCCGCATTCTGGCGCTGGGGCAAATGTCCAACGTCACCGGCGGCTGCCCGAATCTGTCCCGCGCAATCACCCTCGCCCATCAGGCGGATATGGTGGTGATGGTCGATGGCGCACAGGGCGCCGTCCACTTCCCGGCGGACGTGCAGGCGCTGGATATCGACTTTTACGCCTTCTCCGGCCATAAGCTTTACGGGCCAACCGGCATCGGCGCGCTGTACGGCAAAAGCGAGCTGCTCGACGCCATGACGCCGTGGCTCGGCGGCGGCAAGATGATTAGCGAAGTGACCTTCGATGGTTTCACCACTCAGCCGGTTCCCTATCGCCTGGAGGCCGGTACGCCAAACGTTGCCGGGGTGATTGGCCTTAGCGCGGCGCTGGAGTGGCTGTCCGATATCGACATGGTACAGGCTGAATCCTGGAGCCGGGGTCTGGCGACGCTTGCCGAAGAAGAGCTGGCAAAACGACCTGGCTTCCGCTCCTTCCGCTGCCAGGATTCCAGTCTATTAGCTTTTGATTTTAAAGGTGTTCACCACAGCGATATGGTGACGCTGCTGGCGGAATACGGCATTGCGCTGCGTGCCGGTCAACACTGCGCTCAGCCACTGCTGGCGGCGATGGGCGTAAGCGGTACGCTACGCGCCTCGTTTGCTCCTTATAACACTCAGGACGATGTACACGCGCTGGTCAGCGCGGTCGATCGTGCGCTCGAACTTCTGGTGGATTAATGACGACGCCTTCACTCGCCGGACACCCGTTCGGCACCACCGTAACGCCTGAAACGTTACGAAAACAATTTGCGGCGCTTTCGCAGTGGGAAGAGAAATACCGCCAGTTGATCCTATTAGGAAAACAGCTTCCGGCACTGTCGGACGAACTTAAAGCGCAGGCGCGCGAAATTCCCGGCTGCGAAAACCGCGTCTGGCTGGGCTATACCCAGACTCCTGACGGGGCGCTGCACTTCTTTGGCGATAGCGAAGGAAGGATTGTACGCGGCCTGCTGGCCGTGCTGCTGACGGCTGCGGAAGGTAAACAGCCGGCAGAGATTCTGGCAGACGATCCGCTCAACCTGTTCGATGAACTGGGGCTGCGCGGTCAACTGAGCGCCTCGCGCAGCCAGGGCCTGACGGCCCTCGGCGAGGCGATGAGGGAAGCCGCGCGTCAGACGCTGGCCTGACGCTCCGCTTTTGCGAGCATTTTCTTCAGCGCATGGGAAACCGCCACGAAGCCAAAGGTGGCGGTGACCATGGTCGCCGCGCCGAATCCAGCGGCACAGTCCATGCGCTTCGGCCCTTCCGCCGTGCTTTTCATGGCACAGACCGAACCGTCCGCCTGCGGATACACCAGCGCCTCGGTTGAGAACACGCAGTCAACGCCGAGCTTACCTTTGCTGTTCTTCACCACGCCAAAATCGCTTTTCAGCCGCTCGCGCAGCTTCGCCGCTAGCGGGTCCTGAATGGTTTTCGCCAGATCGCTTACCTGAATTTGCGTTGGGTCAATCTGCCCGCCCGCGCCGCCGGTGGTAATCAGCGGGACTTTATAGCGACGGCAGTAGGCAATCAGCGCAGCTTTCGGGCGAATGCTGTCGATAGCATCCACCACATAACTGTAACCTGCGCCCATGTACTCGGCGACGTTATCCGGCGTGACGAAATCGTCCACCACGGTGACGCGGCACTCGGGGTTTATCTGACGGATACGCTCGGCCATCACTTCCGCTTTCGCCAGCCCGACGTTGCCGCCAAGCGCGTGGATCTGACGGTTGGTGTTGGTGACGCACACGTCATCCATGTCGATAAGCGTAATCGCACCGATGCCGGTACGCGCCAGCGCTTCCGCCGCCCAACTGCCTACGCCGCCAATACCAACCACGCACACGTGCGCGTCAGCAAAGACCTGCAGCGCTTTTTCACCGTACAAACGTGCCGTGCCGCCAAAACGCTGGCGCCAGGCGTCACTGATAACCACAGACATAAAACCTCAAATTCATAAAGATCGCGCGATATGACTGCCTGATGGCGGCTACGCCTTATCAGGCCTACTCAATCATGTAGGCCGGATAAGCGAAGCGCCATCCGGCAACTAGCCGCTAAACACATTCCCGCCGTTGGATGCAGTCTTCAGCACCCATACGCGGCCGTAGTGATTATACCAGCCCGCACGATGCCCGGCATCCGGGCCAATGCCCTGATAGATGTCGAAGTGCTGGCCTTTAATCGCGCCGCCGACGTCCAGCGCCACCATCAGGCGCAGCTCGTACTGGCCGTTAAACTTACCGTTGTTATCGAGCTGCGGCACTTCAGCCAGCAGCGTGGTGCCCGGCGGAATGATGCTGCGGTCAGACGCCACAGAAGCGCGGCCAATCAGCGGCACGGCGCTAGCGCCTTTTACCGGCGCAAACGACTGCGGTTTAAAGAAGACGAATGACGGGTTCTGCTCCAGCAGCTCGCGGACTTCCGCTTCGCTGTGGGTTTCGCCCCAGTGGCGGATCGCCTGCATCGACATATCTTCGCGCTTCACTTCGCCGCGATCGATAAGCACCTTGCCGATGCTTTTATACGCCCAGCCGTTTTTGCCGGCGTAGCTAAAGAAGTTCAGCGGAGAACCATCACCGAAATCAATATAGCCGCTGCCCTGCACGTCCATGATGAAGTTATCCATCAGCGAATTACTGTAGGCCAGTATGTAGTTATCGCTCAGCCCACCGGCATAAATACTGGCGCGGGACGGCAGCTTGCCGCGTTTAGGCGGCATACGGTAGATAGGGTACTGGAATTCGCCCTGGCGCGTATGGCGTGCCTGCACAACCGGCGTGTAGTAACCGGTAAACTGCACGTTACCGTAGTTGTCGGTCCCTTCCATCTGCCAGGCATCAATGCCGTACTGGCGCATGGTGCGGGTGTCGCCACCGGCCATCAGCCACTGCTGCACGGCGCTATAAAGGTTGCTCTGGTTGCCGTACAGGCGCGGAGAGGCGTTACGAATCTCATTTAACTGCTGCGCAAAGTCGCCCGCATTGATTGGCGCGCCGACGGCATCAGGTTGATTCACGAGTGAGAAAGGCTGGGTGAGTTTCCCGTCTTTATACTGTTGACCGCGATCGGTCGGTTTTGACGAACAGGCGGCCAGCATTGCCAGCAGTGCGCCCGTTGCCACATATTTGGCCCAACGTCCTTTCATAGTGTTTTGTATTCCGCATTTTCGAAAGTGCCCGGTGAAGATAACAAACCCCCAGGGGTATTGAAATGCGAACGCGAAGCCCAGTTACCAATTCGCACAAAAAAAACGCAAATTGCGCCATATACGCACAAGTTATAAAAAAATGAGTGATTTGCCACAAAAATGGTTGCAACAAATGCTGAGCAGAGTATAGTGCGCATCCACGGACGCGGGGTGGAGCAGCCTGGTAGCTCGTCGGGCTCATAACCCGAAGGTCGTCAGTTCAAATCTGGCCCCCGCAACCAATTAAAATCAGAAGCAGTAACGTTACTCGATGGAAGAGTAATGACGGACGCGGGGTGGAGCAGCCTGGTAGCTCGTCGGGCTCATAACCCGAAGGTCGTCGGTTCAAATCCGGCCCCCGCAACCAATTAAAATCTGATGCAAGTTTACTCGATGAAGAGTAAAGACGGACGCGGGGTGGAGCAGCCTGGTAGCTCGTCGGGCTCATAACCCGAAGGTCGTCGGTTCAAATCCGGCCCCCGCAACCAATTAAAATGACACCCATATGGGTGTTTTTTTTTGCCTGTCGTTCAGCCCTCGCCGCTAATCTACGCCACCCATTTCGAATGGCGCACTCCCACAAATTACGCTTCTTTATGCTCGCGCATAATCGTATAAATCTTTTCAATATCAATATGCTGGCGCATTGATGCCGCCAGAATATCAAACTGCTGCGTCTTATAGCGCGCATAGTGAAAATCATTATCCAGCGCCGCCAGTCCTTTACGCTCACGTAGGCCATTGACCAGCGTACGGGTAAATTCATCGCTATCAAACAGCCCGTGAAGATAGGTGCCAAAGACCAACCCGTCCTCACTGACCGCGCCATCCGCGCTGTACTGGCCGTTTTTGCACAGCTGCATCAGCGCACGGCAGTCGCCCTGCTGAGCCGTCTCGCCCATATGAATTTCATAGCCGCGCAGCGGCAGAGCGGAAACCGACGCCAGCCAGCCCGGCAGTGCATCGCCGAGCGTGGCGGTGGCTTGCGTGGTGGTTTTCGTCGGCGCAAAGCGCGTCACCACGTTCAGCAGCCCTAAACCGGGCAGCGTCCCCAACCCTGACTCAACGTCATCGATCAGCGTATCGCCCAGCATCTGATAGCCGCCGCAGATACCCAGCACCGGCACGCCCTGACGCTGTGCCAGTAAAATCCCATGCGCCAGCCCGCTATCCTGTAACCACAGCAGATCGCCCAGCGTGTTTTTGCTGCCCGGCAGAATAATCAGATCCGCGCCGGACAAGTCTTGCGCATGGCGCACGTAGCGCACCCGCACGTCCGGCTGGGCCGCCAGCGCGTTAAAGTCGGTGAAGTTGGAGATATGCGGCAATTGCACCACCGCCACGTCAATCTCATAGGCCCCCGCGTGGCGGTATTTGCCCTTTTGCAGCGCCACGCCGTCCTCATCTTCCAGGTCAACCTCCAACCACGGCATCACGCCCAGCACCGGCACGTGAGTCAGCGCTTCAATCTGTTCAATGCCGGAGTGCAGCAGCGAGACATCGCCGCGAAACTTATTGATAATCACCCCTTTCACCCGCGCCCGTTCGTGCTCGTGCAACAACGCCAGCGTGCCGTAGATAGAAGCAAACACGCCGCCGCGATCGATATCGGCCACCAGAATCACCGGGCACTGCGCCATCTCGGCCATGCCCATATTGACGATATCGCGGTCGCGCAGGTTAATTTCCGCTGGGCTGCCCGCCCCTTCCAGCACCAGCACGTCAAACTCGTTCGCCAGGCTCTGGTACACCGTCATAATCTGCTCGCGCAGCCGCGGCTTGTAGTCGTGATAGCTGACGGCATCCATGCTGGTTGCCACCTCGCCCATCAGCACAATCTGCGCTTTGCGGTCGCTGGTTGGCTTGAGCAGAATCGGGTTCATCCGCACGTCCGGCGCAATGCCCGCCGCTTCGGCCTGAAAAATCTGCGCGCGGCCCATCTCCTTGCCGTCCGGGGTAATGCCGGAGTTAAGCGCCATATTCTGCGATTTAAACGGCGCGGTGTGCAGGCCATCCTGATAAAAAATGCGGCACAGCCCCGCCACCAGCATACTTTTGCCAACATCAGAGGCGGTGCCTTGCAGCATAATGGCCTGGGTCATCGATTTCCTCGTTCACGCATTTGACGGAAAAACTCCGCCTCGGTTTTACACAGCGGCAGCCCCAGCTCGGCATGCAGCTTCACCAGCCACGGCTGGCTCAGCCCCGCTTGTTCAATCAACGCGGTACGGGCAAACACGTCGCCCGGCTCACCCTCGGCCAGCACTTCGCCGTGGCGCAGCACGTACACCGCGTCGCTAACTTCATAAATTAAATCAATATCGTGGCTGGAAATCACCACATGATTGCCCTGCGCCACGATGCGCCTGATGATATCAATCATCTGCGCGCGCCCGGAAGGGTCCAGCCCGGCAGTGGGTTCGTCCAGCAGCAGGTAGCGCGCCTGCAAGACCAGCGCGCTGGCAATCGCCACCCGTTTTTTCTGCCCGTGACTCAGGCACTGAATCGGCTGCTGGCGAAAATGCTGGGCATCGACCAGCGTCAGCGCATCGTCTACCCGGTGAGCAATCTCATCCTCCGCCACGCCGAGATTACGCAGGCTGAAGGCAATATCGCTATCAATATCGGTGTAGAAAATCTGCTGGTCCGGGTCCTGAAAGACGGTCGCTACCTGCTGGCGCAGCGCCAGCAGCCCGCGCTTGCTGTAGTCCAGTGGCTTGCCCTGCCACAGCACTGCCCCCTGCTGCGGACGCAGCAGCCCGCTGAGGTTCATAAACAGCGTCGATTTCCCGCAGCCGTTGGCCCCCACCAGCCCGGTGACGGCGTGGCGCGAGAAGTCCAGCGTCAGCCCTTTCAGGATCGGCGCATCCTGGTAGCGAAACCAGAGGTCAGTGGTAGCCAGCATGGCGTTCCTTAGAGGTGAAAATCACCCTGATACAGTTTGATATCCAGTACGGTACTCATCTGCTGATAGCGGATTAACACGCGCGTAAACAGTAGACTGACCAGCATCGCCAGCGAGCGATAGCCCAGACGAACGTTACGATAACCAAAGCGCAGCGTCTGCGCCCGGTGAATCGCCATCGCCTCATCCAGCAGGATAAAGATAAAGCGCCAGGTCAGCAGGATCTGCTCGATCAACAGACGCGGCACCCGCCCGCGCTTGAGCAGCACGATAAGCTGCGGAAACGGCAGATTCAGCACCAGCCAGAAGGTCGCGGACAATGCCGCCAGACTGCGCCAGAAGGTCTGATTAGCCATCTCAAGCCCGGCGGCGGTGATGCCGAGCGAGAACGGCCCCAGCGGCATGCTCACCAACAGCGCATCCGGGTCGCGGCTAATGCTAAAGATAATCGTCAGCACGCCCACCAACAGAAAGCCCAGCGGCAGCGCCATCCAGCGGAGCCAGCGCCACAGCGAGATGCGCAGCAGCCAGCAGGTAAAACCTGCCGTCAGCGCCATCAGCAGCGCCTGCCCCAACGGCGGCAGGCTAAAAGCCAGTACCATCATCAGCAGCCAGAGCAGAAACTTGCGCTCTGGCGCGACGTGAAACCAGCGGCTCTGATAGCTCAGTCTATCAAGCCCGGTCATCATGGCGCTGGCGGCCCTTGTAGTAGCCAAGAATATAGAAGATCACCGCTGCGCCAATAGAGCCCTGCAGGGTAAACAGCAGGCTCTCAATTTCGCCGCTCGCCGGTTCATACAGCGGGTGGAACCACGGTTCATAGCCCGGATCAACGGCGGTAATCACCCCTTCAGCCTGATCGTCAGAGCCGCCGTATTCGCCGCCGTGGTTGATAAAGAACGGCAGGATAACCAGCGCAATCACCATCGCCAGCAGGATTAATGTCTTTTTCATCTTAGCGTCCCTCAGTGGCGATCAGCTGTCGCTTGGTTAACTGGTCGTAGATCATCACCGTAAGCAAGCCTTCGGCAATGGCGATTGGCACCTGCGTCAGGCAGAAGATCCCCATAAATTTCAGGCTCGATCCCACAAAGCCCGCCTGCGGGTCAGGAAAAGCCACGCCTAACTGGAGAGAGGTGACAAAGTAGGTTGCCAGATCCGCCAGCATCGCACACAGGAACACCGACACATCGCGACGAAACCCAGCCTTACAGGCCATTTTCCACACCAGATAGCCGACGATAGGCCCAATTACCGCCATCGACATACCGTTAGCGCCGAGCGTCGTCAGGCCGCCGTGGGCCAGCAGCAGCGCCTGGAACAGCAGCACGATAGCGCCGAGAATAGCCACCACGCCCGGCCCAAACAGGATAACCGCTAGCCCCACACCGGTTGGGTGCGAGCAGCTACCGGTGACCGACGGGATCTTTAGCGCCGAGAGCACAAAGATAAACGCCCCGCACAGCGCCAGCAGCACCTTCTGGTTACTGTCCTCCTGCACAATTCGGCGCAGGCGTACCAGCCCGTACCACAGGCACGGCAGAAACAGCAGCCACCAGGCCAGCGCCCACATTGGCGGCAGGAATCCTTCCATGATGTGCATCGCAAAGGCTTCCTGCGGCACCACCAGCAGCAGTATCGCCGCCGCCAATCCGCTGAGCGACAGTCGCTTCAGCTGTTGTTCCCGTTTCATTTTCCTTGCTCCCACTGTTTATTCACCAGAATGGTGGAGAAATACGGCAACGGCAGGTCGTCAGCGACTTCGCCCAAATGCCGCCAGCACTGCTCGCCGGGCAGCGTCGCCTCGGCCATCAACAGCGCGTTATCCAATAAACCTGCTTTTGCCAGCAGCGCTTTGATGCGCGGGAAGCGACCGTAGACTTTCATCAATACCAGGCTGTCGTGCTGCGCCAGCGCGCGTTCAATCTCGTCTTCCGGTGCGGTACAGGCGACCACCGCCAGCGACTGTTGCTCCATCGCCAGCGGCGTTTTGCTGCGCGCGGCAATGGCGGCAAACGAGGTCACGCCGGGAACAATCTCCAGCCACTCCGGGCTGCCGATGCGCTGGAGTAAAAAGACCCAGGTGCTGAACAACATTGCATCGCCGAGGGTGATAAAGCCGACATTCTTCCCGGCTTGCACTTCGCGAACCAACGCCGCTGATACATCGTCCCAGACCGCCTCTTTTTCAGCGCTGTCGGCGCTCATCGGGAAGTGACAACAGCGCACTTCGGTTTGTTCGCCGAGGTATTCACGCACGATGGAGAGCGCCAGGCTGTCACCGCACTTGCGCCCTGCCGGGGCGTAGAGAATATCCAGCGAGCCCAGAATGCGCGCCGCGCGCACGGTTATCAGGTCAGACGCGCCCGGCCCGGTGCTCAGTGCATACAGTTTGCCGCTCATGCTGCCTCCAAAGACTGTTGCAGATGTTCAACGAACATGGCGCGCACCACCGGGTTTTCGCCCAGCCCGCACAGCCACGGCGTAGCCGGAATACCCGCCGCGTTAAACAGCGTTTTCCATGAGTCCTCTTCGTCAGAGGCCATATCGTTAATAGCGTGGTCGCCCGCCACCAGCATCAGCGGCATCAGGTGTACGGCGCTGACGCCCTCTTTGCTCATGCTCTCAATCAGCACCTCCACTTCCGGGTAGCTCTCCACCGCGCCGACCCGCGCCGGGAAGCGCTGGGCGGTCATCATATGGTCGAGGCAGGCGTAGGCGGCAAAGGCGTGGTGGCTGGCGCCGTGGCCCATAAACACCACCTTTTCGTTGGCGTTCAGCGCGGGCATCTGCTGGGTGAGCGCGTCCATCAGGCGCACGTAGTCATCGTGGCCGCTCAGCAGCGGCGTGCCGAGGGTCAGGCGTTTGAACAGCGGGCGCAGGCTCTGCACTTCACGGGCGATTTTTTCGTATTCGTCGCCGTTGATGATATGCAGCGACTGTACCGCTACGTCTTCGTATCCGAGGTCCGCGAGCTTTTGCAGTGCCTCAAGCGGGGTATCGGTTTCAATACCGTCGCGGGCTTTGAGCTTGCGGATGATCATCCCCGAGGTAAACGCGCGAAACAGGTCACGGTCGGGGCAGCTTGCCGCCAGTTCGCGTTCGCAGGCGACAATATTCTTCTCGCAGGTGTCGTGGTAGCTGGTGCCGAAGCTCACCACCAGTAGGGCTTTTTTCATGCTTGATTCCTTTTGTCGTCGGCCAGCCAGCGCGCTAAGCGCTCGGCAAAGGCGGACTGACTTTCCAGTAGTTCGTCGCCGGACACCAGCGGTGCCGGGCGGGTAATCACGATGCAGGGAAGCCCGGCATCCAGGCAGGGCTGCACCTTTTCCAGATAGCCGCCTTCCGCGCCGGAGGCTTTGGTCACCACCACATCGGCGCGGCAATGGCGGTAAAACGCGGCGTTAAACTCGGCGCTGAACGGCGCGCAGATAGCAAAAATCTCGCCCACGCCAAAACCGAGGTCGGCGCACTGCTGCACCACGTTCGGCACCGGCAGCACGCGGGCCAGCAGCGTTTTTTCCGCCAGCCCGGCACGCCATAGCGCCAGGTCTTTGCTGCCGGTAGTCAGCAGCACGCGCTGGCCCAGCGGTTTAATCCGCTCACAGGCTTCATCAATGCTGGTGACGTAGTGCAGCAGAGGGTGCGTCAGTGCATCCCGTTGATCCGGGCGCTGGTAGCGGCTCAGCAGCACGCTCGCTTCCGTACAGGCATCCAGCACGTTGCGGCTGACCGCTTCGGCATACGGATGCGACGCATCAATTACCCAGCGCGTGCCATGTTCGCGAAGCCAGGTCACCATCTCCGATTTTTCCAGACGGCCACAGCGCACCTGCCCCTGAATATCGCCCGCCAGCGCTTCGCCGGTGGGTGTGGCCACCGAGACGGTGTAGCGCACCTGCGCGGCATCCAGCAGCAGGCACAGCGCACGCGCATCGCTGGTGCCGCCCACCACCAGTACGTCGCCGAAACTCACAGCACGTAGCCTCGCGGCGTAATCATCAGGCCGTCCTGCACGTAGGTGGTTTTGTTGCCGACGATCACCAGGCTGGTCATATCCACCGGTTCAAAGTCCATCGCGCCAAGCGTAGTCAGCCATTTTTCCTGTTTTTTACGCCCGGCGGATTTCACCACGCCCACTGGCGTATCGGCGCTTTTGACGGCAGAAAGCAGTTCAAACGCGCGGGCCAGATGCCCTTCGCGGCCCCGGCTGCGCGGGTTGTAGAAGCAGATAACAAAGTCAGCTTCCCCGGCGGCGATAATGCGTTTCTCAATGACCGGCCACGGGGTGAGCAGATCGCTCAGGCTGATATGGCAGAAATCGTGCATCAGCGGCGCGCCCAGCAGCGAAGCCGCCGCGATGCTGGCGGTCATGCCCGGGATCAGGCGCACTTCCACGTCCAGCTTCTGTTTGCTAACCAGCTCCAGCACCAGCCCCGCCATGCCGTAGATGCCCGCATCGCCGCTGCTGATAAGCGCCACGTTGTGCCCGGCCTGCGCTAACTCAATCGCCGCCTGGCAGCGTTCAATCTCTTTGCACATCCCGGTTTTGATCACCTGCTTGTCGCCGGTAAAGGCCTTCACCAGGTGGGTATAGGTTTTGTAGCCGACGACGATTTCCGCCGCCTGCAGCGCCTCGACGGCTTCCATGGTCATCATGGCCTGCGAGCCAGGGCCGATTCCAATTACGCTTAACATCTGTCAGTGACTCCCAAAGTGATGGTGACGCCCTGTTCACGCAGGGTCTCGCCTACTACATTTCCGTTGCTCATCCGCCACGCCGACGGACCAGAAACGCTGCCTACTCCGACCGTCTGCTTCACAAACAGCGAGGAGGGAAAACGGTGTTCGTGTTCGCACAGGGCGGCCACGCTAAAGATTTCAAACGGCACATCAAGGTTGCTGGCGAGCTGAATCAGCCCCAGCTCATCCTGCTTCACCACGATGCTGCCGATGGCTTTCAGCGCCAGCGGGTCGAGGTGATGCGCGGCAAGTTGACGATGGAGCAGCTCGCTTATCAGGGCGCAGGGCGTGCCGCGTCGACAGCCGATGCCCGCCACGATGCGCCGTGGCACCAGCTTCCAGTGCGGCAACGGCAGTTCCGGCAGCGCATCGCGCAGGGTGATGCACACCAGCGCATCCAGCGCCGGGAGCGCGTTGAGGTCGGTCACGGTGATAAATCCGCGCTGGTCGCAGCGGCTGACCTCGTGGGTGAGCGACTCCTCCCACCACAGCCCCACGCGCTGCTGGCTAACCAGCATCTGGTTGACGGTTTTCACCGCTGAACGGAAGTCGTGCATCCGCGCGTTGAGCTGGCAGGCCAGCGTATCCAGCGCCGCCACGTCATTGACGTCTGTCGCGGTGGTGATAACCGGGTCAACGCCGAGAATGCCCGCCAGATGCCGGGCGAGATCATTCGCCCCGCCGATATGCCCGGAGAGCAGGCTGATCACGTGCTGACCGCGCTCGTCAATCACCACCACCGCCGGGTCGTGGAACTTATCCACCAGTAACGGCGCAATAACGCGCACCGTAATGCCGGTCGCGCCGATAAAAATCAGCGCCGTATCGCGGTGAAACGCCTGGCCAACGCTGGCGGCAAAGCTGCCGTCAAACGCTTCAAACCCCGGCTCCACTAGCGCTTCGCGGGTATAGCAGATCATTGGCAGCGCGGCGCGAAGCCGTTTTGCCAGCGCCACGCCGCCGGGGGTCAGGCAGAACAGCGCAATGCGCTCAGGCTTTGCGGTATTCATGGCTAAAATCTGCCGCGTAGAGTCGCGAGTAGTGGTACTCCTCGCCGAGGAAATCACCGACCAGAATCAGCGCGGTTTTACGGATATCGGCGTCGCGGACCTTGTCGGCGATATCCGTCAGCGTGCCGCGTACGGTCTGGCTCTCAGGCCAAGTGGCCTTGTAAATCACCGCCACCGGCGTCGTCGCCGGGTAGCCGCCGTCAATCAGTCGCTCGGCGACTTTATTGATGCGCTGCACGGAGAGGTAAATCGCCATTGAGGTACGGTGCTGGGCAAAGGACTCCAGCTGCTCGCGCTCCGGCACCGGGGTGCGGCCTTCCAGACGAGTGATGATGAGGCTCTGCGACACTTCCGGCACCGTGTACTCGACGCCCAGCTCCGCCGCCGCGCCGAGAAACGCGCTCACGCCCGGCACCACCTGCCAGTTAATGCCGCGACGGGTCAGCTCTTCGCCCTGCTCGCGTACCGAGCCGTACAGCGACACGTCGCCGGTTTGCAGGCGCACCACCGTTTTTCCGGCCTTCACCCCCGCTTCCATCAGGTCGAGGATTTGCTCAAGGTGCAGCTCGGCGCTGTCGTGGCACTCGGCCTCAGCCGGGCAGTAGCTCAGCAGTTCGGGGTTAATCAGCGAACCGGCGTAAATCACCACCTGCGCCTGTTGCAGCAGGCGGTAGCCTTTCAGGGTAATCAGCTCGCGGTCGCCGGGGCCAGCGCCCACAAACCAGACGCTGCGGGGGTCAAAGGCTTCAGCCATGATGTTCTTCCTTCTGACAGGCGATAACAAAAACGGGATTATTCGGTTTGAAGTAGTGACCGCTGCCGAGTGCAGTCATCGCGGAAACGCTCAACTGCTGGCAGTCCAGCGCCGCAACGTTTGCCAGGCGCAGATGGTCCAGCGCCTCATGCAGGTTCTCCTGCAAAATAAAGGTCATCACCAGCCGTCCGCCGGGGCGAAGATGATGCAACGACCAGTCAATCAGCGCGCGCAGATGGCCGCCGCTGCCGCCCATAAAGATGGCGTCGGCGGGCTCGACGATAACGTCCGGCGCTTCGGCCGCGACAACATTGATATTGTCGCAGGCAAAGCGCTGGCAGTTCTCCGCCAGCAGGCGCAGCGCCGCCGGGTTGCGCTCAACGGCGGTAACGGTAAGCGCCGGGTTTTGCAGCGCCGCCTCAATACAGACGCTGCCGGTTCCGGCCCCGATATCAATCAGGTGGCATGCCCGGTGCAGCTCCAGCTTCGCCAGCGCCAGCGCGCGTACCGCCTCTTTGGTCATCGGCACTTTTTCGCCGCGTAAAAACAGCTCATCTTTCATCGAGGATCACCACCGTGTTCATCTCATAGTCGCTCTCCACCGCGCTGACCGGCAGCCAGTGGATACGTTCGTTGTCCTGCGCCAGGTTCTCGCCAATGACCATCCAGCGATGCCCTTTGCCGCGCGCCACCAGCGCCGCAGCGATGGCTTTCGGGCCGCAGCGTTTGTCGGTCACCATCGCCACCTTGCGGTGGCTCGCCAGCAGGTCGAAATCCACCTCGCGCCCGTGGCTGCTGGTCAGCCACATGTCGTTCATATCAATGCCCGCCTGCGCGCACAGGTACTGCACGGCGCTGACGCCGGGGATCACCCGCACGTTTTCACGGCCAAAATGGGCGATAAGCCGCGTACCGATGCCGTAAAACAGCGGGTCGCCGGAGGCCAGCACCACCACGTTTTGCGCCTGCCGCGCCTCAATCCACGCCAGCACCTGGGCAATATTGGCGCCCAGCGCGCAGCGTTCGCCACCAAACGCCGGAAACTGCGCCAGATGGCGCACGCCGCCAACCAGCGCATCGGCCTGCTTTACTGCGTCTGCGGCCAGCGGCGTCATCAGCTGTACGCCCGCCGGGCCCATTCCGACGACGGTTAACATTGCATGTCCCTTACGATCTCACTGACCGGGCGGTTGCTGCCGAGAGTCTGGTTATCAAAGGCGAACAGGATGGCATCGCAGAGGGGCGGGTTTTGCGTGAAGCGCAGCCGCTCCAGCACGCGCTGACAGATGCGTTCGGCCAGGTGGTTGTAGATTTTCTGGAAGCCGTAAGCGTCGATGTGCTCCATGGCGGCTTCGGTGGTGTCGCACTCGCTTACCAGGGTCAGTAACTCAAGCGGCGCACCGAGCAGCGCCAGATGAGCCACCAGCGTCTCCATGCGCCCGTCTGCGATATGGCTGTGGGTATGGAAAATTCCGGCGGCGATTTTGACCAGCTTGCCGGGGTGGCCGATCAGCACAACCTGGCGGAAGCCAAGGCGCACCGACTCTTCAATCATGTAGCCGACGAAGTTGCTCATGGTGACCACCACCTGCGAGTCAATGCCCATCTGCTCGCGCACGAAGCGCTCGCCGTGGTTGCCCGGCACCAGCACCACGCGCTCGAGCCCGGCGGCACGCTTCATTTCCAGCTCCAGCGCCAGCGAGCGCTTCCAGCTCTCTTCCGACATCGGCGTCACGATGCCGGTGGTGCCAATAATCGAAATGCCGCCCAGAATGCCCAGCCGCGAGTTATAGGTTTTCTTCGCCCGCGCTTCGCCCTCTGGGGCAAAAATTTCCACCTCTGCGCCGCGCGCCGGACCGATGGCCTCACGAACGGCGGTTTCAATGGTGTGACGCGGGGTGCGGTTGATCGCCGCGCTGCCGATGGGCAGCCCGATGCCTTTGCGGGTAACGGTGCCAACGCCCTCGCCGCCGCGCAGGGTAATCTCGCCGCTGTCGTTGACGGTGACGCGGGCAAAAATCAGCATTCCGTGGGTGGCATCGATGTCATCGCCGCCGTCTTTACGGATGGCGGCGATCCCCTGCTGGCCTTCGACGTGCGGGGATTCAAC
This sequence comes from Kluyvera chengduensis, assembly GCF_044197065.1. Classification (NCBI taxonomy): domain Bacteria; kingdom Pseudomonadati; phylum Pseudomonadota; class Gammaproteobacteria; order Enterobacterales; family Enterobacteriaceae; genus Kluyvera; species Kluyvera chengduensis. The sequence goes on along the minus strand of NZ_JBIQOI010000005.1, from coordinate 123,195 downwards.
GTTCAGGTTCAGCGTCACGCCCGACGGCGTGACAATCGAGACCTGGTGAATCAGGTGCTGGCGCATCACCATCAGCGCGGCGACTTTCGCCGCCGCCGTAGCGCTGGAGCCGGTGGTGTAGCCTTTGCGCAGCGCTTTGCCGTTATGCCACACCGGGGCGTCGAAGGCGGGTTCGCTCATCGCGCCCCCTGCAGGTGGTAGAGAATAGCGTTGACGATCGCCGCCGCGACGTTGCTGCCGCCTTTACGCCCCAGCGCGGCAATGCCCGGCAGGCCGCTTTTGCTCAGCGCCTCTTTGGATTCTGCCGCACCAACGAAGCCGACCGGCACGCCAATCACCCCGCCAACTTGCAGATCTTTATGCTCCATCAGGCGAAACAGCGCGGTTGGCGCATTGCCAAAGACGAACACCTTGTCGCCCTCTTCTTTCGCCGCAATGTCCACCGCCGCCATCGAGCGGGTAATGCCCTGCGCTTTGGCCTCGCGCACCACGCGCGGGTCGCTGATGTAGCAGCGGCACTCGCCGCCGAAGGTCGCCAGCAGGTTTTTATTGATGCCGGAGAGCGCCATGGTGGTGTCGGTGTAGAGCGTGCATGGGCGGCTCAGCGCGTCGCACAGGCGGGTTAATGCATCCGGAGAAAACCACAGAATATCCAGCCACTCGAAGTCGGCGGTGGTGTGGATCACCCGTTTGATAATCGCTTCGTGCAGCGGGCTGGCAAAACGATACGTCGGGCGCGTTTCAGCGATAATCTCGCTGATTATCTCGAAGCTTTTGCTCTCAATCGCTTGCGGTTGCTGGATATAGTTCATGCAGTGCTCCTCAGGCCGCGCCAATAAGCCAGAACCTGACCGCCATAAACAGCAGCAGGGCCAGCGTTGACGCTACCCACATCAGTCGAATCGTTCGGGAAATATCATCAATGGCAATCGGGCGATGCGCGTCGCCAATCCACGGCTTGTTCACCCGCTCGCCAAAATAGTCGTTCGGGCCGCCAAGGCGAATGCCCAGCGCCCCGGCGACGGCCGCTTCCGACCAGGCGCAGTTGGGGCTGCTGTGGTTTTTACGGTCGCGCCAGCCGATACGCAGCGCACGCGCGCCGTTATCGCGGCAGACAAAGGCGGCAAGGCCAATCAACAGCCAGCTCAGCCGCGCGGGAATAAAGTTCGCTACATCGTCGAGGCGCGCGCTCACCATGCCGATCGCCCGGTATTTTTCGTGCTTGTAGCCCACCATTGAGTCGAGGGTGTTGACCGCTTTGTAGGCCATCGCCAGCGGCGCGCCGCCGAGCAGCAAGAAGAACAGCGGCGCGATAATGCCGTCGACGGTGTTTTCCGCCACCGTCTCCACCACCGCGCGGTTAATCTGCTCGGGCTGAAGCTGTGACGTATCGCGCCCGACAATCCACGACAGCTTGATGCGGCTCTCGGCAAGGTCGCCTGCCCGTAAGGGGCGTTCAACCGCCAGCGCCGACTGCGCCAGGCAGCGCCCGGCCAGTACGGTGAAAATCATCCATACCTCAACGCCAAAGCCCAGCCACGGATGCACGCTCGCGGCGAGGTGCAGCACGCCCCAGGCAACGGCGTAGGTCAGCCCCACCACCACCAGCCACATCATCCCGCCGCCGATACGCAGCGCAAGGTCGGAATGACAAACCCGACGCACCGTGCGCTGCACGGCGTTAATCAGGTTGCCTATCCAGCGCACCGGATGCGGCCAGTTTTGCGGGTCGCCGATGATGAAATCGAGCACCCACGCCAGACACCAGGCCAGCAGCGTCATTGGGCGCTCCTGGCGGCGGCAAACCAGCGGTTGAGCATCGACGGGTTCTGGGCGAAATGGAGGTGCAGATAGCTGGCAAAGGTGTTCCCGCGCTGCCAGCCGCCGGACCACTGCTGGAGCACCGCGCCGTCGCGGGTTTTGCGACACGCCATCACCGCGGGGGTCTGGGCGGTAAAATCAGAGTAGTGGAATTCGTGGCCGCGCAGTATGTCGCCGGGGGCGGCGAGCAGCGTCTGCTGCTGCGCCTGCGCTTCGCAGTAGCCAAAGCGGGTCAGCCGGGCGCCCATTTTGCTGTGGCCGGGCAGAATATCGGCCATCGCATGGATATCACCGTTTTTATCTTCCAGCGTGGTGCCGAGGTACATCAGGCCGCCACACTCGGCGTAAATCGCCACGCCGCGCTCGTGCGCCGCGCGCAGTTGGGCCAGCATCGACTTGTTACCTGCGAGCGCCTGGGCGTGCAGTTCCGGGTAGCCGCCGCCGAGCCAGATCATCTGGCAATCGGGAAGATGATCGTTATGCAGCGGGCTAAAGCGCACAATCTTCACGCCAGCGCGCGCCAGCAGCGCCAGATTGTCCGGGTAGTAGAAGTTGAAGGCTTCATCATCGGCAAGCGCCAGGGTCAGCCCCTCTCCGCAGAGCGGTTCCTGCGGCCACTGACCGGCGGGCAGCACGTGCAGTTCCGTGAGTTCCAGCAGCCTGTCGATATCCAGCGTACGCGAGAGCGTCGCGGCGAAATCCTGCCACGGTTGCTTCTCAATCGCGGATTCACGGGCGGTCACCAGCCCCAGATGGCGTTCGGGCAGCGCCACGCCTTCCGCGCGCGGCACGTAGCCCAGTACCGGCAGCGCGCAGTAACGTTCGATGGCGCTTTTCAGCAGCTGAAAATGGCTCTCGCTGTTGACGCGGTTAACGATAACGCCCGCGATGTTGAGGCTCGGGTCGAAGTGCTGGAAGCCCATCACCGTGGCGGCAATGGAGGTGGAGACCGCTTTGCCGTCGACCAGCAAAATCACCGGGCAGCCTAGCTGTTTGGCCATCGCCGCGCTACTGCAATAGTGAGGGTCGGTGCCGTAGCCGTCGTACAGCCCCATCACGCCTTCAATCACGGCGATATCGGCCTGCTGCATATGTTCGCTGAACAGCGCATTGAGGATGGAGGTGGGTAGCATGAACGCGTCGAGGTTGCGCGAGGCAACGCCGCACAGCGCGGTATGCCAACCGGTATCGAGGTAGTCCGGCCCCACTTTATAGGGCTGTACCCGCAGGCCGCGCTGCTGGAGCAGCGTCAGCAGGCCGAGCGTCACCGTGGTTTTCCCACAGCCGCTACCGGTGCCGGCGAGAACGAATGCATGCTGTCTGGCTGCCATACCCTAACCCTATTGAGGGTGGATTTTGGGTATAGCCGCGCGCGCGCCCGGCCTGACGACCGTGCGACGCAAAGCAACCCGCTTCCCACCGAAGCTGTTGAAATAAACCAACAGGCAGGTCTTCTGGCTCAGCGTCATCCTCACCCGGCCTTCCCGATCGGTCGATCAGTGGTCATTACGGGGTCGTCAGCATTACAGCAGCGGGGGCTGCGGAGGATTTACACCTCCTTCCCTGGCATATTATCGATGCCAAACCTGTTGATTGCAGATTTATGCCGACACGATGGCCCACATAAAATAAAAGCAGGTTACTCTAGCGCCCCGGTAAAATGATTTCGTTGCGCTGCGACAATACCGGTATATTTATTTACGGTAGTTATATTTAGAACCACAAGGCAAGGGAAATCATGAGCGTTGCGCGCTGTCCGGGCTCCTGCGGAGAGCTGATTCAGGGCTGGATTCTGGGCAGTGAAAAGCTGATCTCCTGCCCAATAGACTGGTACAGCACGGTGGAAGTCTGCCGGGGAACGCCGCGCCCTGATGAGCGCCCGCTCACGCGCCGCATGGTCAATACGCTGCTGGCTCGCTGGGATTATCCCCTCAGCATGAGCCAGACGCTGCGCATTGAAGTGGACTCTACGCTGCCGATTGCCAAAGGGATGGCGAGCAGCACCGCCGACCTCGCCGCTACGGCGGTCGCCACCGCGATGCATTTGGGCCATTCACTCAGTGAATCCGATCTCGCCGCGCTTTGCGTCTCGCTTGAGCCAACGGACAGCACCCTGTTTCGCTCGCTGACGCTGTTCGACCACCTTCATGCCCGCACGCAGATTGCCTGCAAGCCCGCCCCCGAGTTTGATTTGCTGGTGCTGGAAAGCCCGCGCGTTCTGCGGACCGCCGACTATCATCGCCAGCCGCGCGAAGCCGTGCTCAAGGCTCACGCCAGTACGTTGGCACAGGCATGGGAAAACATCCAGACGGCCTGCGAAAGTAACTGTGCCAGCCTGCTGGGAGAGGCCGCTACGCTCAGCGCCATCGCCAGCCAGACGCTGCTGCCCAAGCCGGGCTTTGACACGCTGCTGGCGCTGGTTGAGTCCTGCGGGTTATACGGTCTGAACGTCGCACACAGCGGCAGCGTGGTCGGGCTGCTGCTCGACCGCTGTCGTCATGATGTGGAGTATGTGAAATGGTCGCTGGCGCAAAGCGGGCTCGCCGACGTCTGGCCACAGCAGCACCTGCTAAAAGCGGTGCCAGGCGGGGTTCAGCCTAGCACCTGATGCAGCGCGTCCAGCAGTTGCTGATTTTCCGCCTCGCTGCGAATTGCCACTCGGAAATAACGCGCGTCCAGCCCCGGATAGTTGGCGCAGCTGCGGATTAAAATTCGCCGTTGCAATAGTGCATATTGCAGTTCAATCTCCGCGCGTTCACAGCGCAGAAACAGGTAGTTAGCCCTGCCCGGATAGACCTTCAGCCCCGACATTTTCTCCAGCGCCCGATAAAACCGCGCCCCTTCCTCATTAAGCCATCGCCATGTGCGCTGTTGGTACTCATGGTCATTCAGCACGATTTCCCCGGCCAGCGCCGCGAAGGCGTTGATAGACCACGGCATCTGATGCCGACGCAGCCGCGCTACCGCCTGCTCGTCGCTATTGAGTAAATAGCCCAGACGCAGGCCGGGAATGGCGTAAAACTTGGTCAGCGAACGCAGCACCCAGATATGCGGGTTTTGCGCCAGCAGCGGAATAAAACCCTGCTCGCCGGGAATAAAATCGATAAAGGCTTCGTCGAGGATAAGCTGAATATTCAGCGCGTTGCAGCGTTCGGCCACCGCCAGCAGCAGCGCACGCTCCGGCAGCAGCCCGGTCGGGTTATTCGGGGTGCAGATAAACAGGCAGTCCAGTTCGGAGGTTAACGCATCGAGCAGACGAGAGGTTAGCTGCCAGCCGTCCGCTTCGCGCAGTGCGAAGGTTTCAATCTCGCAGTCGAGGGTTTCCAGCGCCCGGCGATATTCGGCAAAGCCCGGCGCGACCACCATTGCCCGCCGTGGCTTCAGGCCGTGGACGAGGGTGAAAATCGACTCGGTTTCGCCATTGCCCGCCAGGCACCACGCCGCAGGCACGCCGTGATGCGCCGCCAGCGCCTGATGTAGCTGCTGGTAGTCAACGTCCGGGTAGCGTTCGGCGCAGGAGAGCTGGGCAACGATCGCCTGCTTCAGGCTTTCGGGCATGCCCAGCGGATTGATGTTGGCGCTGAAGTCCAGTAACTGCTCGGCGGTCAGGCCGATCAGCGCCGCCGCTTCGCGCGTGTTGCCGCCGTGGGCGCTTTTCAGCCGTGACATGGCCGATTACCCGCGCCGTGCCAGCGTCGCGCCGTCGGCAAAGTAGGCTTTAATCCCGGCGAGAATTGATTCGGCCACTTCCTGCTGGAAGGTGGCGGTTTTGAGCTTACGCTCCTCTTCAACGTTACTGATAAACGCCGTTTCGACGAGGATCGATGGAATATCCGGCGCTTTCAGTACCGCAAAGCCGGCCTGCTCCACCTGGTTTTTATGCAGGTCGTTCACCTGCCCCAGCTTTTTCAGCACCGCTTTACCAAACTTCAGGCTGTCGGCGATGGTCAGCGACTGCACCATATCGAACATGGTGTGGTCGACGTAGCGGTCGCCGCTCTTGCTGACACCACCGATTAAATCCGAGGCGTTCTGGGTTTGGGCGAGGTATTTCGCCGCGGTACTGGTGGCCCCTTTGGTCGACAGGGCAAAGACCGATGAGCCGCTCGGCTGGCGGCTGGTGAACGCATCCGCATGAATGGAGACGAACAGGTCGGCGCGCTGCTTCTGCGCTTTCGCCACCCGCACCTTCAGCGGAATAAAGATATCTTCGTTGCGCGTCATGTAGGCTTTCATGTTGCCTTCTTTTTCAATCAGCGCGCGCAGGCGACGGGCAATTTGCAGCACCACGTCTTTCTCCCGCGTTTTGTATTTACCCACCGCGCCGGAGTCTTCGCCGCCGTGGCCGGGGTCAAGCATAATAACAATCGGACGGTCGCGCCCGGCTTTGCCAGGTTGAGGGCCGCTTTGCGATGGCGGCACCTGCTTTTCAAGGTCGCCCTTGTTGTAGTCTTCCAGCAGCGCCAGCAGCGGGTCCTGCTGTTCTTTGCTGCTCGCCGGGTAGAGATCCATCACCAGACGTTCTTTAAATTCTGCCACGGGCGCGAGGGCGAAGAGCTGCGGCTTCACGTCCTGCTTGAGTTCAAACACCATGCGCACCGTTTGCGGATCAAACTGCCCGACGCGCGCAGATTTAATAAACGGATCGTCGCTGCGGATCTGCGCTCCCATGCCTTTCAGCACCGAGTTCAGGTTAACCCCTTCGAGGTCGACCACCAGACGGTCAGGATTGCTCAACGCAAACTGTCGATACTTGAGCTCACGGCTGGACTCCACCGTTACGCGCGTGTAGCTGGACGCAGGCCATATGCGCACCGCCACCACCTGACTGACGGCAGCTAACCCGACCTGACTTACGCTTAACAACCACATGGCGCCGGCACCTTGTAGCAGGCGACGACGGCTCAAAGACTGACTTCCCGACATGCTCCATCCCAGGCAAAAAAAGTGATCAAAGAATTCGCATAATACGATTGACCGGAAACTGTAACTAAAGCCGCATAAACTGTCATCTATAAAAGGGTAAACATTCGTTGAATCAGCGAAATTTGGCCGGAGATTTTCCAATGTTTAAGCAAATTGTGGCTTGCGTTTCCGGCAAAAACAGAATAAAAATACATTAATTACGAATAATCATGCATTGAGGGTTGTGCCGTGGTGAAGGAACGTAGAACCGAACTGGTAGAGGGGTTTCGTCATACCGTCCCCTATATTAACGCCCACCGGGGGAAGACGTTTGTCATCATGCTTGGCGGCGAAGCCATTGAGCATGAAAACTTTTCCAGCATCGTCAACGATATTGGCCTGCTGCACAGCCTGGGCATTCGCCTGGTGCTGGTCTATGGCGCGCGTCCGCAAATCGACGCCAATCTGGCCGAGCATCACCATGAGCCAACCTATCACAAACATATCCGCGTCACCGATACCAAAACCCTTGAGCTGGTGAAACAGGCCGCGGGGCTGCTGCAGCTGGATATTACCGCCCGCCTGTCGATGAGCCTCAACAATACCCCGCTGCAGGGTGCGCACATCAACGTGGTCAGCGGTAACTTTATCATCGCTCAGCCGCTCGGTGTGGACGACGGTATCGACTACTGCCACAGCGGACGCATTCGCCGTATCGATGAAGAAGCCATTCACCGCCAGCTCGACAGCGGCGCTATCGTGCTGATGGGCCCGGTCGCCGTTTCGGTGACCGGTGAGAGCTTTAACCTGACCTCGGAAGAGATTGCCACCCAACTGGCAATCAAGCTGAAGGCCGAGAAGATGATCGGCTTCTGCTCCTCACAGGGGGTGTTTAACGAAGCGGGCGATATTGTCTCTGAGCTGTTCCCGAACGAAGCTCAGGCGCGCATTGAAGAGCTGGAAAAAGAAGGCGACTACCTTTCCGGCACCGCGCGTTTCCTGCGCGGCGCGGTAAAAGCCTGCCGCAGCGGGGTACGCCGCTGCCACCTGATCAGCTATCAGGAAGACGGGACACTGTTACAGGAACTGTTCTCCCGTGACGGTATCGGTACGCAGATTGTGATGGAGAGCTCCGAGCAAATTCGCCGGGCCACCATCAACGATATCGGCGGCATTCTGGATCTGATCGCGCCGCTGGAGCAGCAGGGTATTCTGGTGCGCCGCTCCCGCGAACAGTTGGAGATGGAGATCGATAAATTCACCATTATTCAGCGTGATAACACCACGATTGCCTGCGCCGCACTTTATCCTTTCCCGGAGGAGAAAATTGGTGAGATGGCCTGCGTAGCAGTGCACCCGGATTACCGAAGCTCCTCACGCGGTGAAATGCTGTTGCAACGGATTGCCTCTCAGGCGAAGCAGATGGGGCTTAATCATCTGTTTGTGCTGACGACGCGCAGTATTCATTGGTTCCAGGAGCGCGGCTTTAAGCCGGTGGACGTGGAGCTGCTGCCGGAGAGTAAGAAGCAGCTTTATAACTATCAGCGCCGGTCGAAGGTGTTGATGACGGATTTGGTGTAAGAGAGAAAATGCCTGATGGCGCTGCGCTTATCAGGCCTACAAAAGCCTAACTTCGCGCCGATCGGTCCCCTCGCCCCTCTGGGGAGAGGGTTAGGGTGAGGGGATTGTGGGCTCGGCGTTAAACCCTCACCCCAGCCCTCTCCCTTAAAAAGGGAGAGGGGGCAGTTCGAGCAAATCTTTAAGACCCTATTCCATCTCTGCAAAAATCGCCGACAACCCACTGCGTCGTTCGGTGCGCGTGGAAATCGCCTGTGCGAGCAGGTTTTTATCGGCGTACATCGACAGCCGCGCTTTGGCGCGGGTTATCGCCGTATAGACCAATTCGCGGCTCACCACCGGGACAATCTGCGTTGGCAGCACCAGCGCAGCGTGGGTGAACTCGGAGCCCTGCGATTTATGCACCGTCATTGCCCACGCGGTATCGTGCTCAGGCAAGCGGCTTGGCTGCACGGATTTAATCGTGCCGTCCGGCATTGGGAACCAGACGCGCATCCCTTCGCCGCGATCCAGCGCGACGCCAATATCACCGTTAAACAGCCCCAGCGCGCTGTCGTTGCGAGCAATCATCACCGGGCGGCCTTCATACCAGCGCGAGTGGCGCTGCGGTACAATCTGTCGGTGGCGCGTGAGCAACTGTTCAAACTGTTGGTTCAGCCCGCTCACGCCCCACGGCCCTTCGCGCAGTGCGCACAGCAGCTGATATTCACCAAATGCCGCCAGCACGACTTCAGGTTCAGCCTGTTCACGTAAAAGTTGCAGATAAGGGCCATAGCCCGCTCGCGCGTCATCGAGCATGGCGGCGTAGTCGTCCGTCGTGTGCTGCGATTTCAGTTCGATATCGCTAAAGCCGCGGGCAAATACGGCGTCGATCTCTTTTTTATCGCCTCGGTTCACCGCGCTGGCGAGTTGGCCGATACCGGAGTCGCTACCAAAGCGGTAGCTGGTACGTAGCAGACAAAGGCTGTCGCGTAACGCCCCTGCTGTCTGGCCGTCACCGGCAGGTACCGTTGCCCCCGCCAGGCGGCTGAGCTGCTCTGCGCGCTCTGCGGTATAGCCTGCGTTCACCCAGCTACAGATATCGCCAAGCACCGCGCCAGCTTCTACCGAAGCAAGCTGGTCACGGTCGCCAAGGAAGACAACTCGCCCGTGCGGCGGCAGTGCGTCAATCAGCCGCGCCATCATCGGCAGGTCAATCATTGAGGCTTCATCCACCACCAGCACGTCCAGATGCAGCGGGTTTCCGGCGTGGTAGCGCATCTTCTGGCTGCCCGGCTGCGCGCCCAGCAGTCGGTGCAACGTGCTGGCATCAGTGGGCAGCATCGCTTTTTGCGCGTCGCTTAAATCGAGTTTTCGCAGCGCCGCGCCCAACGATTCCGTGAGTCGCGCTGCCGCTTTACCGGTTGGCGCAGCCAGGCGAATGCGGCATTTCTCCGTCCCCGTCATCTGTACCAGCGCCGCCAGCAGTTTAGCCACAGTGGTGGTTTTTCCCGTACCGGGACCACCGGAGATAACGGAAATACGGCGAGTCAGCGCCACGGCGGCGGCGACCTTCTGCCAGTCGATGGCGTCGCTTGCCGGAAATAGCGCGTTAAGCGTCGCGGCAAGCTGGGCTTCATCAACGGCAAACGGCGCGTTAGTTTCACTAAAGAAGCGCGCCACGCTGAGTTCGTTGCGCCACATGCGGTTGAGATAAAGCCTGCCGCGGCTCAGGATCAGCGGTGACGGGCGCTCCCCACCGCTCACGGCGTCCGAACTCAGCAGTAAAGTTTCCCAATCCTCTGGCTCGTTCGCCTCGGCAAACAACTGCTGCCAGAGGTCACGGGCGCGGCCTTTCGGCTGCATGGATGGGTTGAGATGGGAGAGTGGCAAGCAAACGTGCCCTTCTCCGGTATCGCGGCTGAGCATCGCGGCGGCCAGCATCACGGCGGGATGCTCATCTTTCGCCACCATCAGCGCAAACTGCACGTCGAGCGGACGCAGCAGCTTCAGTTCAGCAGCTTCCAGTAAACGTTGTTCGAGCGTCATACGTTGCTCTCCTCACCGGCAAACAGTGCGTCCATTGCCATTATCAGCGCCGGGTCGGGCCGGGTGGCAAATATTCCCTGCTGCCCCGCTTCGCCGTCCACGCCGCGCAGGAACAGATAAATCACGCCGCCAAAATGACGTTCATAGTCATAGTCGGCAATGCGGTGACGTAGATAACGATGTAGCGCCAGGCTGTAGAGCTGATACTGCAAATCATAACGATGTGACTGCATTGCCTCTGCCATTGCCTCTTGGGTATAGGCCTCGCCGCTCTCACCGAGCCAGTTGGACTTGTAATCCAGCAGGTAGTAGCGGCCGTCGTGGCGGAATACAAGGTCGATAAAGCCCTTCAGCATGCCGCGCACCTGACGGAAATCCAGCTCCGGGCAGCCCGCCGATAGCGGGTCATAGCGGCGGGTCACGGCGTCCAGCGCCCGCGCGTCCAGCGTCTGGATAATCGGTAGATAAAACTCCATCTCCACCTGTTTTTGTCGGGCGCTAAGCTGATTAAGCGCAACGCCGGTATCCGCCAGCGGCGCGGCCAGCACCTGGGTGATCCAGCGGGTCAGCACCGGCGCCCACACTTCATCAAAGCCGTTGTTTTGCAGCTTTTCACGCATCCACTCGGGTGATATGGGCTGAGTGAAGTCGAGGTCTTCAAACAGGCTGTGCAGGAACGTCCCCGGCGACGCACCGCGCGGGAAGTGGTGCGGCGTCATCTCCGGCTCGGTTGGGGCGTCCGCGGCGCCCGAGGCGTCAATATCGATACGCGGCAGCAGGTCCTGCGCCACGCTGTGCCCGCGCTGCTGTAGGCCGGAGTAGCTGGTTACGCGCCAGTCATCAACCACGCGGCGTAGCACCTGGCGCGCCGCCAGCTCGGGCATCTCGGGTTGCGCCGCCTGCCAGCGGGCGTCGTCCGGCGCGGTGGCAAGCGTCAGAGAGATATGTTCGTCGCACAGCGCCTGAAGACAGGCATTCAGACCAGCAGCATCCAGCACTTCGCCTTTTTGCAGCAGCCTGCCCGGCGCGCTGTGGTGTAATTCGGTATCGGTCGGTTTATCGCTGCGCCGCGCCGTCAGCGGGGCAATGCCCAGGCTACAGTGCCAGATGGCGCGCGTCAGCGCGACGTACAGCAGACGCAGGTCTTCCGCCAGACGCTCTGCTTCCGCCAGCTCAAGGCTCTCGTCGCTTTCGTTGAGATCCAGCACCGCCTTGAAGGATTCACGGTCGTGGTAGAACGCCTGTTTCTCTTTGCGGAAACGGGCAATAAACGGCAGCCAGACCAGCGGGTACTCCAGCCCCTTCGATTTGTGGATAGTGACTATCTGCACCAGATGCTTATCGCTCTCCAGACGCATCTGCTGGCTGGAAGCGTTGGTATCCGGCTCGGCGACCTGCTGGTTGAGCCAGCGCACCAGCGCATGCTCGCTTTCAAGCTGGGTTGCCGCTTCCTGAAGCAGTTCGCTCAGGTGCAGAATATCGGTTAAGCGCCGTTCGCCGCCGTGGGTCGCCAGCAGGTTTTCCGCCATGGAGCGCGCACTCATCAGGGCACGAATCATCGGCATTACGCCGCGTCGCTGCCAGATAAGCCGGTAGTCGCTGAACTCTTCCACCAGCGCATCCCAGGCGTGCTCATCCTGGTTAAGGCGTTCAATATCCTGCGCATTCAGGCCAAACATCGCCGTCGCCAGCGCGCTGCGCAGCGTGTTTTCCCGCTCGGGCGTCAACACGGCCTGAAGCACCCACAGCAGCTCCTGCGCTTCGGGGGTTTCAAACACGCTGTCGCGGTTGGAGAGGTACACTGATGGGATCGCCAGCGCGTTGAGCGCATCGCGAATCAGCGACGCTTCCTGGCGGTTACGCACCAGCACGGTAATGTCCGATGCCTGCACCGGGCGGGCATTATCGCCACGCCACAGCAGCGCGGTTCCCTGTTGCCCCGCCGTCAGCCAGTCACGAATTTGCGCCGCGCACTGCTGGGCCATAAAGGTTTGATAATCCCCCGCGCTGACGCCTTCACCGGGCATCAGCCACAGGTTCATCGCTGGCTGGTTTTCACCGTCAACTTCGAAGCGCAGCGAGGCGTTTTTTGGCGCGGATTTCACCGGCAGGAACGGGATATCGCGGAACATAAAGGGGTTATCAACCAGCCCAAACAGGCGGTTGACGCTTTCGACCATCCCCGGTGCGGAACGCCAGTTGGTGTCGAGGGTGTAATGGGCGGCCACATCGCTGCGCGCGCGCATATAGGTAAAGATATCCGCGCCGCGGAAGGCGTAAATCGCCTGCTTCGGGTCGCCGATAAGCAGCAGCGCGGTGTCCGGCTGCTGTCGCCAGATTCGGCGGAAAATACGGTACTGCTGCGGGTCGGTGTCCTGGAATTCATCGATCATCGCTACCGGAAAACGCTGGCGAATAGCGGCGGCCAGCGCGTCACCGCTGTCGCTCTCTAGCGCTTCATCAAGGCGGCTTAGCATATCGTCAAAGCCTAACTCGCCGCGTCGGCGCTTCTCGCGGGCGACCGCTTCACGGATCTCTTTCATCGCCTGGGCTATCACCAGATCGTTGAGCGTCAGCGGCGAGGCCAGCAGACGTTCAATCGCGCTGAAAAGCGGATGGGTAGGCACTTCACCGCCCGCTTTGGTTCGGTCAGCCAGAAATGGCTGGCTGAATTTCTCCAGTGCATCAGGCAACTGATAGTTTTTGGTTTCTTCCTGGGCCCAGTCGCTGATCTTTTCGATCCACTTACCCTGATTGCCGCGGTTGAATTTGCGTCTGTCGATCCCTGAATTTTCAAGCAGTGAGTCCAGCTCGCCCACGCTTTCCAGCCAACGCTGTTTAATGTCGTTGATCTGGGAGAGGATCTGCTGGTGCCGTGACGCCAGCGTTTCGGCCTCGCCGAGGGGTACCTTAAGCTCCGGCGCTTCGCCCTGAAGGTAGCGGTCGATAGATTTGAGCAGATCCTGCGGCCCTTTCCACGATTCAACGATCACCTGGGCAATCTCGCGTTCAAGCGGGTAGCAGTGGCGTCGCCAGAAGTCGGCGCAGGCCTGGTAGCGAAGCTGGGATTCGTCTTCAATCAGCTGCTGTTCAAACAGCATGCCGGACTCAAAGGCGTTGAGGCTCAGCATGCGCTGACAGAAACCGTGGATGGTAAAGACGGCGGCATCGTCCATCTGACGCTCCGCCAGTAGCAGCACATTGGCCGCCTGCTGGAGGTCGTCAATTTCCGCCAGCAGGCTGGCATAGAGCGGGTTATCGGTGGCGTTACGCAGGCAGGCGACGCGCAGCTCGTGGATGTTGCTACGAATACGTCCGCGAAGCTCTTCGGTGGCGGCTTCGGTGAAGGTCACCACCAGCAGCTCTTCAACGTTGACGGGCCGAGGAAAGGCGGCCTCGCCGCCCAGCCCCAGCAACAGCCGCAGGTAGAGTGCGGCGATGGTGAAGGTTTTTCCGGTGCCCGCAGAGGCTTCAATCAGGCGCTCACCAGTCAGAGGCAAGCGCAGGGGATCAAGGGACTCGGCGGTTCCGGTCATTCGTTCTCTCTTCGTATAGGTAAGGTTTGCTGCAGCTCAGTAATGCTCTGCCACACTTTCCAGCCTTCAGGATGCGCGTAGTCCGTTTTGCCATTCTGGCTACCGGAGACCTGAGACAGCACCGTCATACCCTGTGGGTCAACAACCGTCTGGTGGAAGAAGTCGGCCAGCTTTTGCGGCGTCAGCAGCTTAATCTGGGCCACTACTTTATCACGTGAATCAAAGGCCATATTACCGCGATCGAAATCTTTGCTCAGCTGCGAGGCTTCATCGCTCAGCGTTTGCGGTGCTTGCAGCATGTCGGCTACCACCGCCTGCTGGATCTGGGCAAACTCTTCCGGCTTCATTGCGCGCAGCTTCTGTTCGGCGGTCGGGAAGAAGGCCTTGAAGCGCTCCCACAGGAAGGACGGCTGTTTTTCGTTACTTTGCAGCAGGAATCCCATTCCCCACTGGCGACCCACGTTCATCGAGAAGGCGAAGACCGCGTAGCCTAACTGCTCTTCGGTGCGCAGTTGGGTGTAGAACCATGGCTGGACGATTTGCGCCAGCATGGCGCTTGCCGCCGAGCTTGAGAACTCATCGACGTTTGGCGGCGCGAACACCGCTGCCAGCGCGGAGTCGGTGCTGGCGCCTGCTTTCTCGAAGATGACGTTTTGCTGTTTATCCACCAGCACATCTTTGTTGCGACACCACTCGCTGCCGTTGGCCCCAAGCTGGGTCTGAACGTTGCGCGCAAGCGTCGTGGACTGCTCGGCGCTCAGGTTGCCAATGACCATAAATTCCGGTCGCGCCCCGGTTTTCAGGCGGTCGCGGTAGTCCATCACCTCTTTGAGCGTAATGGACGGCAGCAGCGCTTTACGATCTTCACGCTGGAAATAAGGCACCTGCGACAGCATCTGCACCGGCATAATCGCCTGCTCGTAGGCTTTACCTTTGTCGGCGGAATCCATCATTTGCCGATACCAGGATTTCGCCTGTTCCAGCTGTTCTTCGGTTGGCGTGTAGCTGAAGTAGCCCTGCAGCAGTGCATCAAACAGCTGCGGCAGACGTTGAGTGTAACCGTTGGCGTTAAGCATCAGGCCATTGTTCGCACCGGTAGAGAAGCTAATCCCGCCGACGGCGGCCTGGTTGCTCAACTGGTCAAGCGCAATGCCAGCCAGGTAATCATTCAGCGCAAACATCACCTGATTACGGGCGCTGTCCATCGCTTTAGGGTTACGCAGGATCAACGTGATATCGGCCTTCGGTTCGCTGGCAAAATAGCGGCTCGGCATATAGACCAGACGCAGATTTTGCTCATCAACAATCAGCTCCGGATGGGGGTACTTTTTCTCGCTTTTAATCAGCGTGAAGTCGTCCGGTATATACGGGTTAAGCTGTGGCAGATTCAGCGCAATGCCGCTGGCGTCCTTCTGCCATTTGGCAAAAGTATCGGCGCTAATTTTATCAACCTGGTAAGGGGCATCGACAAAGTAGGCCACTTTGTTGTGCGGCTCTTTCGGGCTGATATACCAGATACGAGCATTTTGCGGCGTCATCATCGCCAGACGATCTTTAACCGCCTGCGCGTCATAGCGGTCGGCAATGTTTACTGCGTCCAGCGTATGCGCTACCGGCACGCGAATCATGGTATCCGCCAGCCATTCCACGTAACCCATATCGCGGGTGATGGACGGGTAGCGGAAATCAAGGTTCAGCACGTGCGCCAGCTCGTCAAAGTAGCTTTTATCTACGCCTTTCTGGCGCAGCGTATCAAGATAGCTAAAGATGGCAGCGACCACTTCATCGCGGTGGGCCAGCCCTTTATCGGTTAAGGTGGCAGAAATCGCCAGCACGCCGCTGTTGCCGTTGACGACCGGGTCAGAGTCGGCGCGAATACCTTCCACCAGCCCCTGCTTTTGCAGCCAGTCGGATAAGGTACCCGGCGTGCGGTTACCAATCAGGTAGGTAATCAGCTCGTCGGTTTTGCTCCGGAACTGCGCGGAGTTGTTATCAATACGGAACTCAACGCGCAGCACCTTACGCGGCAGCGCAGGAACGTAATGAATGATGATGCCTTTCTGTGCATCAGTGACCACCGGGACGGTGATTTCCGGGCGCTCGATGGATTTATTGGGTACGCGACCGTAGGTTTGCGCAGCAATCTGCGCCAGTTCAGGCAGCGGTTTATTGCTGTAAATCACCGCTTTCATCAGGTTCGCGGAGTAGTACTTGTTGCGAAACGCCAGCAGCGCGTCATACACCGGACTATCGGGTTTGTCGCTGAGCGTTTCGAGGTTGCCGCCGGAGAAGCGTGCGCCGGGGTGCGCCGGGTTGATGGTTTCCGCGCTCACCTGCGCCATACGCATACCGTCACGAGTACGCGCCATGGTCAACTCAGCGTTGACGGCATTACGCTCGCGGTCGGCGTATTTTTTTTCCAGCAGCGGCGCGGCAATGGCGTCGGCCAGGCGGTCGACCGCCCCCTGCAGGGCATCGTTTTCGACTTCAAGATAGAAGGCGGTGCGATACGGCGCGGTACTGGCATTGTGGCTGCCGCCGTGCATTTTTAAGAATTCAGCAAGGCTGTCAGGCTGCGGGTAGTTTTTCGAGCCCATCAGCGTCATGTGTTCGAGGAAGTGCGCAAGGCCCGGATGGGAATCAGGGTCTTCCAGCGAGCCGACGGGCACCACCAGCGCCGACAACGATTTTACCGCCTGTGGGTCTGAAACCAGCAGGACGACCATCTTGTTGTCGAGCGTTATCGCTTGATACTGACGGGTGTCTTTTTCGCTTTTACGGATGGTTTCCTGAATCGGTTGCCATCCTGTGTCTGCCTGACCTACGGTCGCCCAAAGGGCGGTGACGAAAACAACAATACTCAACCAGATACTGCGGGGCATTCACGGACCTCACCATTAACAGATACTTCAAAAATCAGCATGCTCTTGTGGGCAGTTTCAGCCTCAGCTTACCGCTTCGTCTGCTGCCACTCATCAGTCCGTGACTTCTGCGCATAGTAAATGAAGCCTTTAGCTTGCGCAATTTTTATACAGTCACGATGACTGGTTGAAACGGAATACCGGCAGCAGATACGGTGTCGTCTGCGCGATAATCGATTCATATTGCGCAGGTTCCAGGGTACGCCATAAGCGCTGATACCAGACGTCGGCCCCTTCACCACTCACTATCATGTTGCCTTCGTAAGCCTGTAAAAACTTACTGCGGGCTTTCTGCTGCGAGTCCTGGTCTTCTAAGATGGCATCATTTTCGGCATCGTAACAGGCTTTTATCCATGCGCCGCCGCTCTCCGGCAGGAACAACAACGGTTGACACATTCCCTGACGATAGCCTGCAACCAACTGCGACAAATACGCTTTCGCTTCATCTGCCGCCAGCGGTGGGAAGCACCACTCCCCTTCTTTACGCAACAGCAAGCGGCTGTCACCCGTTCCGCCACTTGCACAGTAGACAAGGTGTTCCAGCCAAAGTTGCATTCCCTGTGAAACGCTAAGCAAAGAGGGACGCCAGCGCAGCAGGCCATTTTCCTGAACCTGAGGCAGCCAGCCGGTGATATTCACCCCGTCGCAGTCGAGATCAATTTCCATGCTCTGCGCCGTGCGCCGATACTCAATCACCCGGCTCGCCAGCGCGGTCATTTCCTGATGCTGGGCCTCCCAGGCAATTTCACCAAACGGGCCGTAGGGCAATTCACCGGCCGCGCGATAGCGGCGGTACATCTGCCCCGCATCTTTCTGCTCAATCAGGGTGTTTAGCAACTGCTGATTAAGCTGATAGCGCGTTAGCCCTTCGAGGGTGAACGGTTCGGTATCTGGGATATCGCTCTCTTCATTGCGGAAGTTCACCTGCAAACGCATCTGGAAGAACGCGCGCACCGGGTGCGCCCAGAAGCGCTGAAGCTGTTCGAGCGGCAGCACGGTCAACTCCCGTGGTTCCAGCGGCTGGATAAAGCTACTGTGCGCTTCGCCCTGCTGACTCGCCGCCGCCAGCCACTCCTGGGCATAGCTTTGCTGCTCACCGGCTTTATAGTTGTCGGCATCAAACGGCATACGCGGGTGTAACTGCATGATATGGCGCTTCACGCGCTGTTCGCTTTCGTCGCAGTTGAGCCCTTCATCGCCCTCAAGGCAGTGGCTCTGGCCGATGTAGTCCAGCAGCTCTTGTACCAATACTGACGGGTAGCGTTCGCTGTTATCCTGAATAGAACGGCCGATGTAGCTGATATAGAGCGATTTTTCCGCCGACATCATCGCTTCCAGGAACAGATAACGGTCATCGTCGCGGCGGCTACGGTCGCCGCGCAGCGGTTTCTGGCTCATCAGATCAAAACCGAGCGGGGCGAGCGCACGTGGGTAAATTCCGTCGTTCATGCCCAGCAGGCACACCACTTTGAACGGAATGGAGCGCATCGGCATTAGGGTACAAATATTGATAGGGCCCGCCAGGAAGCGCTGGCTGATACGTTCCTGATCGAGGCGCTGCGCCAGTTCATCGCGCAGCAGCGTCAGCGGCACCTCGCCGGCATATTGCGACTGGACGCCCTGGGCGATTATCGCCTGCCACTGCTGTTCAATCAGCGTCAGCGCGGCCTCAGTGTCCTGATCCGGCAGGAAAAAGTCGTTGAGCATCTCACGACACACCGGCAGCCACTCCTCCAGCGAGCGTGTTTGCGTCAATATCTGACGCCAGCGGTTTAACTGCATCAGCAAAGAAGCCAGGTAGCCAACCAGCTCGGCAATCAGGCCGCTGGACTCATCATACGGCAGCACGTCCTGCCATTCGCCCTGCTCGCTCTCCATCGCGTAGCCCAGCAGCATACGCGTGAGGCCAAAGCGCCAGGTATGCTGACCGGTGGCGGGCAGGTCCATTTCGCGGACGTTGTCATCGTCCATCCCCCAGCGTACGCCGGACTCGCTGACCCATTGACGCAGGTGCAGCAGGCCCGCTTCATCAATGTTAAAGCGCGCCGCCAGCACCGGCACGTCAAGCAGCGCCAGCACGTCTTCGCTGGTAAAACGGCTATCGGGCAGCGATAGCAGAGTGATAAACGCCTGCATCGCCGGGTGCGCCTGACGGGCACGACGGTCCGAAATGGCGTACGGCAGGTAGCGTTCACCAGTCGCGCTGCCAAAAACGGCCTGAATAAAAGGACTGTAGCTATCGATATCCGCCACCATCACGATAATGTCGCGCGGCGTCAGCGTCGGGTCGGCCTCCAGCATAGCGAGCAGACGGTCGTGCAGAACCTCGACTTCGCGCTGCGGGCTGTGGCAAACGTGAACGGTGAGGCTGCGGTCGTCTCGCGCCAGCGGGCGCTTGTCACCGCTGTGGGCGAACTCTTCCGCGCTGCGCCCGGCAATGGCGGAGTTTTTCAGCTCCAGCACGTCGTATTGAAGGTTGTGTAACAGATTATCGGGTTCGATATCGACGAACGCATCCAGTTCCTGATAGCGCTCAAGCCCCGCCAACAGGTAGATGTAGTCGCGCCCCAGCTTGCCCCAGGAGGCCAGCATCGGGTTGTCAACGTCCTGCTCGCCGTCGTTGTTAAACAGCCCTGGCGCGTGGCTGGCGTCCTGGAACAGCGGCAGTTCACGCTGCTCTCGGTAGTGGCGGCGCTGACGCGCCATCAGCCGCGCCAGAAACGCCGGGTCTTTAATATCACCCCAGTAGTAGCGGCACGGATTGGTGAACAACACGTAGATATCAATGTGTTTGCCCAGCGCCTGTAGCGCATGCAGATAGACCGGTGGCAGCGCGGAGATCCCACAGATAAAGACCCGCGGTGGCAATCCTGCAGGCGGTTGGTTGCTGTTTTCCAGCGTGTCAATAAAGCGCTGGTATAAGTTAGCGCGATGCCACAGCGGCTGACCCAGCGCGGCAGTATGCTCCACCAGCGCTTTCCACAGCGGCGCTTGCCACGCCTGTGCATCTCCCACGCCGTCAACCAATCTTCCAGCTTCCCACTCCGTAAGCCATTCAGGGCGATAGACCAGATACTGGTCATACAGGTCAGCAACGCGGGAGGCCAACTGGAACAGCTTACGTTTGTCGGCATCGTCGGTGAGATAGTGGCGCAGCGGGGTAAAGGCCTCATCATCCAGCATGCCCGGCAGCAGGGTCATCAGCTTCCAGCTCATGCTCTGCTTATTGAAGGCGCTCTCGGCAGGGATTTCGGGCAGAACGCGGGTAAACATATCCCAGATAAAACTGGCGGGCAGCGGGAAATCTATATTCGCGGCAATGCCAAAACGCTGTGATAGCGTCATCTGCAGCCACTGCGCCATCCCGGTACTCTGTACCAGAATCATTTCAGGCTCGAAAGGGTCCGCCAGCCGGTCCTGTTCAACAATGAACTCCATCAATGCTTCCAGAACATCCAGACGGTTGGAATGATAGACCCTTAACATAATCGCTCCTGACTACTGACTGACCGGGCAATGCAGACGAGACATACGCCCCTGCCTGCCCATGGGGGTGGTAATAGTAGCATTGATGCTGACACAACGTTGTGACGATGTCTGCCCCCGCTCGCGCGTCCAGCCGTCGGGAAGCGTCTGCGCCTGCTGCTGCGTTTGCACCCAGGCGTAGCGCCACATCTGGCGGTACTGATTAAGCTCAACGCTGCTGGTTGCCAGCACGCGATAATAGCCGCCAAGCGCCGTCACTACGCTCACCATCAGAAACATCGCCAGCACCACTTCCGGCAAGCTAAAGCCTCTGATTTTCAGGGTGTCTGGCATAACGCAGCCTCCTTTAAAGGGCAAAAATCACTCCAGCCATGCGGCGAAAAATGGAGGTTTCCGTTTTCCCATGTGCCCGACTGCCAGAGGCTGAGCGCGTCATTTTTTGCTATCAGCAGCAGTGTGTCGTCGCTAAAGCGCCGCAGGCAGACCCGGCTGTCGGATTCATAAACCTGGCATTGCACCCCAGCCTCTGTCTTCCAGCGCTGAACCTTCCCCCACTGTAAGGCGGAGTGAACCTCCGCGGTACGCTGAATCAAGCGACTTTCGTTGCTCACTTTCTGCATCTGCTGGCGCTGCGCCTGATTTAACCCCTGGAGCATCAGGCTCCCTAAGACCAGCAGCATGAGCACCATCGCCAGTGACGAAACGCCGAGCTCACGGTTCACTGGTTGTATCCCGTCACGCCGTACTGCACGCTCGCCGCGATGTTACCCGCGGCCATCGCAGAGAGGGTAATAAACAGATCCGGTGTGTAGCCTGAGTTCACATGACGCGTCACCTCAAACATCGTAACCGTCACCGTATTCGGGTCGGTCATTTTGTTCCAGCCTTTATCATTGCAGGTATTCACCCCGCGCAGCGTTTCCAGCACGCCGGATTGCAGGCGAAAACCGATAGTATCGGCGCTATCCGCTGGCGCGGTTTCCCAGACGCCATTGCTGTTACTATCCCAGCGCGCAATGACGCACGCCCCCTGTTGCGCGATTTGCAGCGCCTCGCCAACACAACCGTCGCCGCCACAGTAGCCCGCACGCTGTAGGTGCTTAGCAATGGTGAAGGCGCTCTGCCAGAGATCGTCTTCGAGCGCTTGCTGCCGCATCTGCTGGAATATGCCGCGCTGCAATGCGGGCAAAAATCGGGAAGCCCCCAGCAATAAAATGCTGCTGATAGCCATCGCAATCAGCACTTCCAGCAGTGAAAAGCCACGCATCAGCATGTTGCCCCCTCACATAAACGTACCCGTCCCCAGCTCGAGATAAGTATCGTCCAGCTTCCCACCTCACTTTCCAGCGTAATGCTGCCAGCCCATGCCGTATTACGCAGGCCAAAGAAAGCCAGATTCGGCGTGATTTTCGTTAACTCAACTTCGGCCCATTGCGAGCGATAGACCGCCGGGTTTCCCGCAGGACAGCCGTCCAGAACCGTGTCATCTGCCACCAGGCACCACGCCACGGCATGACGATTAACCCGGAATCGGCGATCGTGGTTCTGCCAATTAGCATCGCTACGCATTGCCGTCAGAAAGCCGCGCAGTTCGCTGGCGGTTTGCCATAGGCGCTGTGACTGTTGCCAGTTTCGCCAGCCGTAAAGACCAGAGGCGCTAAGAATAAGCACCAGCGTTAACGCCACCAGCGTTTCAATAAGGGTATAGCCCCGTTCTTTCTTCATGGCGGCAAGTATGCCTAGCGGAAAGCCACGCCACGAGCGAGGTTTCTGGATTTTACGAGCCGCCTTCAGCGGAATTTTCACGTTTGCTGCAAGATGCAGCGAACATTGGATATCGCCTCGCAAAACGGCGGCAGAAAAACAAAAAGCGAAACCTCCGCTTATTCATACACGCTGTGAGTGGTCAATTACCCGGATGCAAAAGCTGTGATAGCTCGCACACAAATCCCAGCCATCGCCCAATTTCAGGCGAAATTTCGCGCAAATCTATTGGCATCTGCATAAAACACATTAGCGTCGTTTACGTAATAATGATTTTGCAAAGTCTTACCTCTACGAAACGCCCGGAATAAAAATGAAAATAGAAAAAATTGAAATCATCCGGCTCGCCATTCCTTTCGATTCCGGCAGGGAAAAGAGTGGTTCAGAGCAACAGGATTACAATGCGGCCTCATCAAGGGTGACGAAGATGGAAACCCTGCTTGTTGCCGTCTATAGCGATACGGGACTCTGCGGCTGGGGCGAAGCGTTCGGCCATCTGATTAACCCCGTCACCTTTACCGCGTTAGAAAGCGCCGTCGCGCCCTTCTTCATCAACCGGCAGTTTGATTCCGTTACGGAAATTGAAGCGCTGATGAAAGACGCGGAACAGGCTTTCCACGGCTTCGGGCGTACCGGCCCGGTACGCTATGCGCTGTCGGCTATCGATATTGCGCTGTGGGACTTACTCGGCAAGCAGGCGCAGAAACCGCTGTGGAAGATGCTTGGCGCCGTCCGCAACCAGATTGGGCTCTATCCAAGCCTGGTGAGCTATGACAACCAACCGGAGGCGGTTGCCCGTCAGGTTTCCCAGGTATTTGAACGGGGCTACCGTGAAATTAAACTCCATGAAACCACCCGTGAAGCCGTTGCCGCCGCGCGTGAAGCCGTAGGCAACCAGGCGGAGATCATGGTTGATGTGAACTGTCCGTGGAGCGCCGAAGAGGCTTTCCGCCAGGCCGAGTCATGGGCAGGGCTGAACCTGAAATGGCTGGAAGAGCCGGTCTGGCCGCCAGAAGATACGGATGCGCTGGCCTATGTCCGCACTGCGGGCATTCCGCTTTCTGCGGGGGAAAACGCCGCCGGGGATGGCGACCTTCTTCATCTGATGGCTTCCGGCGCCGTCGATATTATCCAGCCCAGCGTCACCAAAGTGGGCGGTATTACCGCCATGCTGCGCGTGTTTGAACAGGCAAAATGCTACCCGGTGACGGTTATCCCACACTGTTTCTACTACGGTGCCGGCATGATGGCGGCTGCGCAGCTTGTGGCGCTGCTACCTGAAACGACACGTCTGGAGGTGCCGTGGCTACAGTGGACCCCACCGCTGCATCCGTTCCTGAATTTCCAGCCCAAAATGACGCTGCCGGACGCACCGGGCATTGGCTTTATGCCAGATGCTCAGGTGCTTGCGGACTACCGTATTGATTTCGCCGTTTGCTCCAGTGCGAAAGGAGAACATCATGTTTAAAAATCGCTATCGCGTGATTATCGCCCTGCTGCTGTTCTTCGCCGGGATGCTGAACTACATGGACCGCGCCGCGCTGTCGGTTATGGCGCCGCTGGTCAAAGCCGACCTGCATATTAACGATGCCCAGTTGGGCTTTTTATTCAGCTGCTTCTTCGTCGGCTACTGCCTGTTCTGCTTTATCGGTGGCTGGGGGGCCGATAAGTTTGGTCCACGTAAGGTTTACGCCTGGGCGGCCACCATCTGGTCTATTTTCTGCGGCATTACCGCGCTGGTCACTGGCTTCTGGCAGTTGCTGATTGCCCGCGTGCTGTTTGGCATTGGCGAAGGGCCAATGGGCACCACCACCAATAAGTCGATTTCCAACTGGTTCCCGCGTAAGGAAATTGGTCGGGCGGTCGGCTTTACCAACGCCGGGCAGCCGCTGGGTGCCGCCATTGCCGCCCCGGTAGTAGGGTTAGTCGGATTAGCGTTTGGCTGGCGCGTGGCCTTTGTCGTCATCGCCCTGATGGGCATTTTGTGGGTTTGCGCATGGCTGTGGCTGTTCCGCGATAAGCCTGAAATGCACCCTTCAGTTAGCCCGGAAGAAGCTCAGCTTATTAGCAGCCAGCGCCCTGCAACCTCGGCGGTTAGCGACGCTAACGCGCAGTCGACGCACTCCTTCTGGCACTATATCCTCTCGCCTGCGGTACTGGGCGTGGCGGCGGCGTTCTTCTGCTTTAACTACATTCAGTACTTTTTCCTCTCCTGGCTGCCAAGCTACCTGACCGACTTCCAGCATCTGGATATTAAGAGCATGAGCATTATCGGCATCCTGCCGTGGCTCGGCGCGACGCTTGGATTCTTAGGCGGCGGGATGGTCTGCGATGCGCTGTATCGTAAGAGCGGCAACTTCTTGCTCTCCCGCAAGCTGGTGATTTTTATCGGGCTGGCCGTGGCCGCGGTTGCCGTGCTCGCCACCGCCTATACCCATAGCCTGTTCAGCGCGGTGGCCTGCATTACCGTTGCCACCGTTTTCGCCTATATGACACCGCAGGCCTGCTGGTCGCTATTGCAGGATATCGTGCCTGCCGACCGTATTGGTACGACCGGTGGCTTCGTGCATCTGCTGGCCAACCTGGCGGGAATTATGTCTCCGGCGGTAACCGGCCTGTTGATTCAGTACGGTGGGGGCTATAACTCGGCGTTTATTCTGGCGAGCGTGCTGGCGGTGGTAGGGATTGTGGCGCTGGTGGCGCTGGTACGCCAACCGCGGCGAGAGGTATTAACGACGGCATAAAAAAACGGCGCAGAGTGCGCCGTTTTTTATGGTGATGCCCGTTAAATCGCCACCGGCGCTTTGATACCCGGGTGCGGGTCGTAACCTTCGATTTCGAAGTCATCAAAGCGGTAGTCAAAAATAGACTCCGGCTTGCGTTTAATCACCAGCTTCGGCAGCGCGCGCGGTTCGCGGGTCAGCTGCAGCGCGGTCTGTTCCATGTGGTTGCTGTACAGGTGAGTATCCCCGCCGGTCCAGACAAAATCACCGACTTCCAGGTCGCACTGCTGCGCCATCATATGCACCAGCAGCGCATAGCTGGCGATGTTGAATGGCAGACCGAGGAACACGTCGCAGGAGCGCTGATAGAGCTGGCAGGAAAGTTTGCCGTCAGCCACGTAGAACTGGAAGAACGCGTGGCAAGGCGCCAGCGCCATTTTGTCCAGTTCACCGACGTTCCACGCAGAAACGATGATACGGCGCGAGTCCGGGTCATTTTTCAGCTGGTTCATCACGGTGGTGATCTGGTCGATATGGCGGCCATCCGGCGTCGGCCAGGCGCGCCATTGTTTACCATACACCGGGCCCAGGTTGCCGTTCTCGTCGGCCCATTCATCCCAGATGCTGACGTTGTTTTCGTGCAGGTAGGCAACGTTGGTGTCGCCCTGCAGGAACCACAGCAGTTCGTGGATGATGGAGCGCAGGTGGCAGCGCTTGGTGGTCACCAGCGGGAAACCTTCTTGCAGGTTAAAGCGCATCTGGTGGCCAAAAATGGAGACGGTGCCGGTGCCGGTACGGTCGTTTTTCTGGGTGCCCTCATCGAGCACCTTCTGCATCAGTTCAAGATACTGTTTCATGCTTCCTCAGGAGATCTGTTGCTGCGGACGGCGAAACGCCCAGACCATCATAATGATACCCGCAAGCACCATCGGAATCGAAAGAATCTGCCCCATGCTGATGTACTGCACCCACTCACCGGTGAACTGCGCGTCCGGCTGGCGGAAGAATTCAGAGATGATACGGAACAGGCCGTAGCCAATCAGGAACAGGCCGGAGACCGAGCCCGCCGGGCGTGGTTTACGGATAAAGAAGTTCAGGATCAGGAACAGCACCACGCCTTCCAGCGCCAGTTCGTACAGCTGGGACGCATGGCGCGGCAGCGAGCCGTAGGTATCAAACAGCGTTTGCCATTCAGGGTGAGACGGCAGCAGCGCCAGGTCTTCCGCACGGGAGCCCGGGAACAGCATGGTGTAGTGGAAGCTCGGGTCGACGCGGCCCCACAGTTCGCCGTTGATAAAGTTCCCCAGACGGCCGCAGCCAAGACCAAACGGAATCAGCGGCGCAATAAAGTCAGACACCTGGAAGAAGGTACGCTTGGTGCGTTTGGCGAAGATAATCATCACCACGATCACGCCAATCAGGCCGCCGTGGAAGGACATCCCACCGTCCCACACGCGGAACAGATACAGCGGGTCATGCAGGAAGGAGTCGAAATTGTAGAACATGACGTAACCGATGCGCCCGCCGAGAAATACCCCGAGGAAGCCCGCGTACAGCAGGTTTTCAACTTCGTTTTTGGTCCAGCCGCTGTTTGGGCGGTTCGCTCGACGCGTCGCCAGCCACATGGCAAAGATAAAGCCCACAAGGTACATCATGCCGTACCAATGCAGGGAAACCGGTCCGATGGAGAAAATTACCGGATCAAAGTCCGGGAAACGCAGATAACCACTATTCATCTGTCACCACAAATGCTTGTTATTCCGCCGAAAGTGGACAGCGGTAGAGATGCGCGCCGGACGTTTCTGGCGCTCCAAAGGTGCGAATGATAGCACAGGGGAGATAAGAGATGATGCGCTGAAGATGTAAAAGATATGTATAAACGGAGAGCTTCGTGAGATCCCGGCGTCGCTACGCTCGGCCGGGCTACGAGGTGGTGCAGAATGTACATCCGACAATGTGCGCCAGGCTGCCTACAGGCCGCCGCGAATCAAGCCGCCAAGGCCACGGCGCTCCATAAACGCCGCGACCTGATGGCGCACTTCGGTAGCCATCTGCGCGTCGAGACTGCGACGCGCCAGCGTTTCGGCATCTTCAAGGTCGATATTACGCAGCAGATACTTCACGCGCGCCACCGAGCGGCCGTTCATCGACAAATGACGGAAGCCCAGCCCTACCAGAATGGTGACGCACATCGGGTCGCCCGCCATTTCGCCGCACAGGCGTAAATCAATGCCGTAGCGTTCGGCTTCCTGGACAATCATCGACAACACCCGAATCATGCCTGGGTGCAGGCTGTCATACATGCTGGCGACGCGCGTGTTGTTACGGTCTACCGCCAGCACGTACTGGGTCAGATCGTTGGTGCCAACCGAAATGAAATCGACGCGATTTACCAGATTCGGCAGCATGAAGATCATCGACGGCACTTCCAGCATGATCCCGATACGCGGTTTTGGAATCGCGTAGCCGATCATCTCTTCCACTTCACGACCGGCGCGGTCGATAAGGCGGCGTGCTTCGTCCACCTCTTCCAGATTAGTGATCATCGGCAGCAGAATGCTGAGATTGCCGGTTGCCGCGTTAGCACGCAGCATTGCGCGCACCTGGATAAGGAAGATCTCTGGCTGATCGAGCGTGATGCGGATCCCGCGCCAGCCAAGACACGGGTTCTCTTCGCTAATTGGCATGTACGGCAGCTGTTTATCCGCCCCAACGTCGAGCGTACGCAGCGTCACGGGCTTATCGTTAAACATCTGCAGCATGCCCTGATACTGCGCCACCTGCTCCTCTTCCGATGGGAAGCCGCTTTGCAGCATAAACGGAATTTCGGTGCGATACAGGCCGATGCCGTCGATGCGACGACCCAGCTTTTGTTCATGTTCCGGGCTTAAACCGGCGTTGAGCATCACCTTCACGCGCTCGCCGCTTTTCAGTTCGGCCGGACGCTCAACGTCCCCTTCCGCCAGGCGGCTCAGCTCATTTTCTTCGCTGATAAGGCGCTGGTATTCCTGCACCAGGATCGGTTCGGGATCGACCAGCAGTTCGCCGCGATAGCCGTCCACCACCAGCGTACGCCCATGAAGGACGGCAGGTTGGATATCCGCGCCCATCACCGTAGGAATGCCCAGCGCGCGAACCATAATCGCCGCGTGGGAGTTAGCGGCACCGTCGCGGACGACCACACCGGCTAACCGATCCTGTGGAACTTCCGCCAGCGTCGCCGCAGAAAGCTCGTCGGCCACCAGCACAAAGCGCTCTGGCCAACCGTTAGCGCCCTGGGTGGTGTCATCAAGATGGAACAGCAGGCGCTGCCCAAGCGTACGCAGATCGCCCGCCCGCTCTTTCAGATAGCCGTCGCTCAGCGCGGCAAACTGTTCGGCGAACTTCTCGATGACTTTCTTCACCGACCATTCGGCAACCGAGCCTTTATCCACTTCCGCAAACAGCTCGCGGCGCAGGCTGGCATCAGAGAGCAGGTGCGAATAGAGGTCAAAAATTGCCGCCGTCTCTTTTTGCGCCCCGGCGGCATAGCGTTTGCTGTAGCGGCGGAATTCGTTCGCCGCCTCTTCCAGCGCGCCGGTTAAGCGCTCGCGCTCAAGCGCGGTGTCCAGCGAGGAGGCTTCGTAAACCTGCTCCATTAATGGCAGGGTCGCGTCCATCCAGCCTTCGGCAATCGCTACGCCCGGCGAGGCGGGCAGCGCGCGAATGCGCGTCTGACGATACTGACCAAACAGCGCCGTCAGCTGAGATTGAGAGAGGATTGCCGCCATTTGTGTGGCGAGCGTCACCAGGAATGACTCTTCGCTTTCGTCGAACTGACGCAGTTCACGCTGCTGCACCACCAGTACGCCCAGCAGTTGACGGCGCTGGATAATCGGCACGCCAAGAAACGCGCGGAAGCGCTCTTCTTTTACGGAGGGAATATATTTATAGCTGGGGTGTTTTTGCGCGTCAGCAAGGTTGATGGGTTCGGCCAGTCGGCCAACCAGGCCAACAATACCTTCATCAAAGGCGAGCGTAATGGTACGACCGCGTGGCTTTTTCAGACCACGGGTCGCCATCAGATAAAAGCAGCGTCGATCGTTGTCAGCGAGATAGACCGAGCAAACCTCCGTCTCCATCGCGTGGCAGACGTCAGTGACCAGAATATCCAGCGCCTCGTTCAGACGAGGCGCACTCGCGACCTTCTCAACAATTTCGCGTAAGCGCGTGAGCATAATGTGCGTGGCTTAACCTCTTTTGCGTCGATAAGCAGGCGCGCTTTGCGGTTTTGGGGCGCTCTCCGCAAGCGCCATCACTACACTGGCGAACTCTTTCATCACCCGGCGGTAGACGTCGCGTTTAAACGAGACGACCTGACGCACCGGATACCAGTAACTCACCCAGCGCCAGCCGTCGAACTCCGGCGTGCTGCTGGTTTGCATATTGATATCCGCGTCATTGCCGATCAACTGCAAGAGAAACCACTTTTGTTTCTGGCCGATACAAACCGGCTTAGTGTCCCAACGCACCAAACGTTTTGGCAACTTGTAACGCAACCAGTTTCGGGTCGAAGCGAGGATCCGCACATCCTTGCGGCTTAATCCAACTTCTTCGAACAGTTCCCGATACATCGCCTGTTCTGCCGTCTCACCGGGGTTTATGCCCCCTTGGGGAAATTGCCAGGAGTGCTGACCATAGCGCCGGGCCCACATTACCTGACCCTGACGATTGCAAATTACAATACCTACATTCGGGCGGTAGCCATCGTCATCAATCACCGGACTACCTCAAAATAAGCTTCAATGTGAATGATTGTTTCACACTCGCTGTAAACGGTAAACCACTCTATTACGCCACGACTAACGAATAACATTTGAATAACTCACAGTAATCATCAGAGTTATAAACAGAGAACCGCGCTCGCCGACGATTTTATTCACTTTTTCTGTGGATAGAGTTGTGAAGAAGTACGGAATTACCCAGGGAAAACCCAGAGTACTCTGAATAATCGCATGTCACCTTCAATCAGTAAAACTATATTTTTCATCATGTTATTATAGTTAATCCTGATGCATTAGCGCATAACGTGATGATCATCACATAGGCGATCCTTCAATTGATGAAAGATCGAGCAACGTTGGTTTTACCCACAGATTGTGCAAACATCTTAGGCATCTTTTGTGCGAAAATTCGATTTTCGTCGCACGTCAAGGCTGTAAATTGAAACAGTAGTCAGGCTTTTCCCCAGTTATCCCACTTTTCTGTGGATAACATGGTGTAAGATCCTGTTCATTGTCAGTGACCAGATTTGGAAAACCTTTTTTGGCATCATTTTTTCGTCATTTTTTCTCAAAAAAAAGGCATGATAATCATCACGTTGTCATATTTACCCAGAAAAAGTTAAACTCTATCCACACCCGGTAAAATTGTCGTTCATTTTTTCACCACAAGGCACACCATCATGTCCACCCTTGCTCCACTTCGTGAATCGCCTAAAACCCAGGCTGAACTTCTTGCTCAGGCGCAGCGGCTGGCGGGCTATTCGTTGGGTGAGCTGGCGGCGATGGCTGGCATCGTCGCGCCGAAGGATTTAAAGCGAGACAAAGGCTGGATTGGCGTGCTGCTGGAGGTCTGGCTGGGCGCTAGCGCCGGGAGTAAACCCGAGCAGGATTTCGCCGCGCTGGGCGTTGAGCTGAAAACCATTCCTATCGATTCCCAGGGGCGCCCGCTAGAGACCACCTTCGTGTGCGTCGCGCCGCTGACCGGTAACTCTGGCGTCACCTGGGAGAATAGCCACGTGCGCCACAAGCTTAAGCGGGTGCTGTGGATCCCGGTTGAAGGTGAGCGGTCGATCCCGCTTGCTGAACGCCGCGTTGGCGCACCGCTGCTGTGGAGCCCTAGCGCAGAAGAAGAGAACCAGCTACAGATGGACTGGGAAGAGCTGATGGATCTCATCGTTCTCGGCCAGGTGGAACGTATCACCGCCCGCCACGGCGAAGTGCTGCAGCTCAGGCCGAAGGCCGCTAACAGTAAAGCGCTGACCGAAGCCATTGGCGCAAAAGGCGAGCCCATCATGACGCTACCGCGCGGCTTCTATCTCAAAAAGAACTTCACCGCGGCCCTGCTGGCGCGCCACTTCATGCTGCGAGTCGATTAATTTTTTTGTCCTGCCGCGCAGCGGGATTATACTTCCCCCGCCGCGCGCAACCGGCACGCCTTCGCCCTCCCACTGAGCGCCTGGAATGCGTTTCTGGGCAGGGTTCTGTATCGGTTGTTGCAACGCACCTCAACGTATATCTATTAACGCTTTCGTTTTATTTGGCAGGACTTATCTAATGTTATTTGCATGGATCACCGACCCCAATGCCTGGCTTGCGCTCGGCACGCTGACGATTCTGGAAATCGTTCTGGGGATCGATAATATTATTTTTCTCTCTCTGGTTGTGGCTAAGCTCCCTACCGCGCAGCGTGCGCATGCCCGTCGTTTAGGGTTAATGGGGGCCATGCTCATGCGCCTCGCGCTACTGGCCTCCATTGCCTGGGTGGTAAAACTCACTCAGCCGCTGTTTACTCTGTTTGGTCAGGCGATTTCGATTCGCGATCTGATTTTACTACTCGGTGGGCTGTTCCTTATCTGGAAGGCCAGTATGGAAATTCACGAGTCGATTGAAGGCGATGAAGAGAGCATAAAAACGAACGTTCATTCGTTTTTGGGCGCGATCGTGCAGATTATGATGCTGGATATCATCTTCAGCCTTGATTCGGTCATTACCGCCGTAGGTCTCTCCGATCATCTGTTTATTATGATGGCCGCCGTGGTCATTGCGGTTGGCGTGATGATGTTCGCTGCACGTTCGATTGGCGAATTCGTCGAAAGACACCCGTCGGTGAAAATGCTAGCCCTGTCGTTCCTGATTCTGGTGGGCTTCACGCTGATTCTTGAAAGTCTCGATGTCCATGTACCAAAAGGCTATATCTACTTCGCGATGTTCTTCTCTATGGCAGTCGAGAGCCTCAATCTGCTGCGAAGTAAGAAAAATAAACATTAATCATTCATCAACAGCCCTCAATTGAGGGCTGTGTCTGGTTTTTTTAAGATTTTCCTGCTTTATGCTGTGGCTTAGGTCGGTTATTACTAGACTATTAAGAGTGCGGCGATGAAGGGGATAACGATGACAAAATGGGCAGTGTTGATTTCCGCAGTAGGTTTAGCCTTTGCAGTTTCCGGCTGTAGCAGCGATTACGTGATGGCCACCAAAGACGGTCGGATGATCCTGACCGACGGTAAACCGGAAGTCGATGACGACACCGGGCTTATCAGCTACGAAGATCAGCAAGGTAATAAGATGCAGATCAACCGCGACGACGTGTCGCAAATTATCAAACGCTAATCAGAGAGGTCAGCCACCTGCTGGCCTTTTTTCATTTTCTGCTTTCCCTTTTTCTCCCCCTCTGCCATTTTTATATTCCTTTGTCAGGACTCTTTCCTGACGCTGTTAATAAAAGGAAGCCGGCTTATGCAGTACCACCGTATCCCCCACAGCTCGCTTGAGATAAGCACCCTTGGGCTTGGCACTATGACGTTTGGTGAACAAAATAGCGAAGCCGACGCCCATACACAGCTCGATTATGCCGTTAGCCAGGGCATCAATCTTATCGATGTCGCCGAGATGTACCCCGTTCCTCCGCGACCGGAAACCCAGGGGCTGACCGAGACCTATGTCGGCAACTGGCTGGCCAAGCACGGCAACCGCGAGAAGCTGGTTATCGCCTCCAAGGTGAGCGGCCCCTCGCGCAACAACGACAGCGGCATTCGCCCTAATCAGGCGCTGGACCGTAAAAACATTCGCGATGCGCTGCATAACTCGCTGACGCGCCTGCAAACCGACTATCTCGATCTCTACCAGGTACACTGGCCGCAGCGCCCGACCAACTGCTTTGGCAAACTGGGCTACACCTGGGCCGACTCCGCGCCGGTGGTGTCGCTGCTGGAGACGCTGGAAGCGCTTACCGAATATCAGCGCGCCGGGAAGATTCGCTATATCGGCGTATCCAACGAAACGGCGTTCGGCGTGATGCGCTATCTGCATCTGGCGGATAAACACGACCTGCCGCGCATTGTCACCATCCAGAACCCGTACAGCCTGGTGAACCGCAGCTACGAAGTGGCGCTTGCGGAAGTGAGCCAGTTTGAAGGCGTTGAGCTGCTGGCCTATTCCTGCCTGGCCTTCGGGACGCTCACCGGTAAGTATCTGAACGGCGCGAAGCCTGCGGGCGCACGTAATACGCTGTTTAGCCGTTTCACCCGCTACAGCGGTGAGCAGACGCAGAAGGCGGTGGCAGCGTACGTCGATATCGCCAAACGCCATAACCTCGACCCGGCGCAAATGGCGCTGGCGTTCGTTCGCCGTCAGCCGTTCGTTGCCAGCACGCTGTTAGGCGCGACGACGATGGAGCAGTTGAAAACTAACGTTGAGAGCTTGCATCTGGAGTTAAGCGCGGAAGTGTTAGCGGAGATTGAGGCGGTGCATCAGGTTTATACCTACCCGGCACCGTAAAATGTAGGCCGGATAAGGCGGTGACGCCGCCATCCGGCAAGGTGCCGCATCGTGCCGGATGGCGCTACGCTTATCCGGCCTACAATGAGCAGTCCCGGGGTCGCTTGCGCTCGCCTGGCTACCGGAACAAATGTAGCCCGGCCAAGCGAAGCGCCGCCGGGTTTACCTCAGCGGCGCTTACCCCACAGCCACAGCGCGATAATCGCCAGCGCAAACAGCACGCCAAAGCCAATCCCCACGCCGACCACCGGAATATTCACCGCTACCGCTAGCGAATAGAGCCCCAGCATAATCAGCATAGCGCTGTTTTCACCGAGGTTTTGTACCGCTATCGCATTACCGGAGCCCACGGTCTGTTTCCCACGGTCCTGCAGCAGCGCATTGAGCGGCACCACGAAGAAGCCACCGCAGATACCGATGATAAACAGCAGCACGTACGCTGGCAGCAGCGCATGCTGGAAGGCGAAAATGGCGACAACCACGCCAATCAACACCCCGGCAGGCATACAGCGCGCCACGGTTTCGAGCGTCACCAGCTTCGCCGCCGCCCCCGCGCCAACGACAATCCCGACGGCGACCATCGCATTCAGATAGGTTGGCGTGGCGTTATCGGTGATCCCCAACGCCACCGGCACCCACAGCACCAGCAGGAAGCGCAGCGTCACCCCCGCTCCCCAGAACATGCTGGTGCCGAGCAGCGAGAAACGCGTTTCGCCGTTGTGCCACAGCACGTTGCAGGCGTTAAAGAAGCTGTGGGTCATTGGACGAAAACGCCAGGACTGACCCGGACGCGCCGCAGGCAGTTTCGGGATAAAGAGGTTAGCCACCACCGCAATGCCGTACACCACCGCACAAAGCACCAGCGCCCCTACCACGCTCCAGTCGGCCACTACGCCACCGGCGACAGAGCCAATCAGGATGGCGGCAATGGTCGAGGCTTCCATCAAACCGTTGGCTTTAACCAGCTTATCGCCGGTAGTAATTTCACCGAGAATGCCGTACTTCGCTGGCGAATATGAGGCCGCACCAATGCCCACCAGCGTATAGCCGATAAACGGATTCAGGCCCGCGCAAATCGTCGCCGCGCCGACCAACTTCAGGCCGTTGGCGAACATCATCACCCGGCCTTTACCAAAGCTGTCTGCCACCTGTCCGACAAACGGGGCAAAAATGATGTAAGCGCCCACAAACACCATTTGCAGCACCGGCTGGCTCCACTCCGGATAAAACTGCTGCTTCATGAGCGCCAGTACGGCAAACAGCAGTGCGTTATCGCCGAACGCCGAAAAGAACTGGGCCACAATCACCGCCATCATGCCTTTCGACAGGAGTCGGTTGTTAGTGTGTACTGACTCACTCATTCAGATGTTCCGTCTCTGCAACCATGCTCTTCAGGGTGACGAAATCCGGTTTACCGCTGCCAAGCAGCGGTAGCTGTTTCAGCCAGCGAATATCTCGCGGCACCGCCAGCTCCGGTACGCCGTGGGCCCGCGCATACTGCAGCAGCTTGTCGCGGGTAAGTTCATTATCGGTGGTAAACAGCACCAGCGCCTCGCCTTTGCTGGCGTCGCTTTTCACCGCCGTGGCATGCATCTTCTCAGGCGATACGCCCAGCGCCAGCTGTTCAACGATCTCCAGCGAGACCATTTCACCGGCAATTTTGGCAAAACGCTTCGCGCGGCCCTGAATTTGCACAAAGCCCTGCGCGTCAAAGGCGACGATATCACCGGTGTCATACCAGCCGGTTTCCAGCTCGCCGTGCTGATTCTCCGCCGTCGGTACTTCCAGCACGCCCGGATTCTCGACGCGCAGATAGCCCGCCATGATGTTCGGCCCTTTTACCTGCAGGCGGCCGCCCTGTTCAATACCAGGAACTTCCAGCAAACGCGCATCCATACCCGGCAGAATACGCCCCACCGTGCCCGGTTTTGCCGCCATCGGCACGTTGATAGAAACCACCGGTGCGCACTCGGTTACGCCGTAGCCTTCAAGAATGCGCAGGCCAAATTTGTCCTGCCACAGTTCTTTGGTGCTCTGCTGCAGTTTTTCCGCACCCGCCACGACATAGCGCAGACGATAGAAATCGTACGGGTTGGCGAAGCGTGCGTAGTTAGCGAGGAAGGTAGAGGTGCCAAACAGCACGGTACAGTTGCGGTCATAGACCAGCTCCGGCACCACGCGATAATGCAGCGGGCTTGGGTAGAGGAACACCTCCGCGCCGGTCAGCAGCGGCGTGAACAACCCCACCGTCAGGCCGAAGGAGTGGAACAGCGGCAGCGCCGACATAAAGCGGTCGTTGGCGGTGAAGTCGGCGATGGTTTTAATCTGCTCGACGTTTGCCAGGATGCTTTTATGGCTGTGCACCACTCCTTTCGGGTGACCTTCCGAACCCGAGGTAAAGAGGATAATTGCCGGGTCTTCCGGCTTCTGTGCAACCTGCGCCAGACGCGGCATCAGCACGCGGGAGAAGATCCACAGCTTATCGGCGGTGGTGATATCCCCTTTTAAATCTTCGAGGAATACCCAGCGTACCTGGGTGAGCTGCTCGGTCAGGTGCCAGAGCTTGCCTTTATCAAGGAAAGTGCGGGAGGTAAAAATGGTGCCAATTTGCGCGGCGGTAATCGCGCTGGTGAGCCCTTTGACTCCGGCGGTGTAGTTCATCATGGCCGGAATACGCCCACGGGCGATAGCGCCGAAGATGACCGCCGCACTGATGCCCGCATTTGGCAGCATCAGGCCAATCTTTTCACCCTTCTTGCTGTATTTATCCAGAATGCGCGCCACAAACAGCGTTTTGGTCAGCAGCTTGCGATAGTTATCCGGCTGGAAGTTTATGTCTTCAACGCACGGTTTTTTCTCGCCATAGCGGTGCATAGCCGTCAGCAAAGATTCATACAGCGTTTCGCGCGGGCGCACCGCCATGCGCGCTTCCATCATAATCTGATGCAGCATTTCACCGGCGATTTTGCGACGGTCGCGCGCGCGCGGCGCTTCCGGCATCGGCAGCGTGGTTGGCGGCAGCAGGTGCAGCGTAATTTTCGGGAACAGGCGCTGCTTAACCAGCCCTTTAAGACGGCTGAAGTGGGTCAGTTCCGCACCTTCAATACGCAGCGGGATAATCGTCGCCCCGGACTTCGCAGCCACAAAGGCCGCGCCGTCGTAAATCTTCATCAGCGAGCCGGAGACCGAAATACGCCCTTCCGGGAATATCACCACCGGACGGCCCTGCTCAATCAGACGAACCAGATGCTTAATTGACATCGGTTTGGTGGGATCTAACGGCACAAAATCGATAATGGGCGTCAGCCACCGCATAAACCATTTCTGTGAAATTGAGGTGTAGACGGCGAAAACCGGGCGAACGGGCAGAAACAACGCCAATAATATGCCGTCGAGAAACGAGACGTGGTTCGGGGTAATCAGCACCTTCGGCTGGTTCAGCGCATCGGTGTTTCCCGTCATCCTGACTCGAAAGAGCACCTTAAATAGCTGTCGGAAAAAACAGAGAAGCATACAAACTCCTTTTGCCATAGTTTTGTCATTGAAGGTTACACGAGAAAACTGAGGAAAAGCAGTCTGCGGCAGGATCCAGGCAAAAAAAAACCTGCGCATCTGCGCAGGTCGGTGTAAGTGATGAAGTACGCAAGGCGTACCATGAAACATTCACCAATCAATACCTCTGGGACAGCTATTGTCGCGCCCTCCATAGCCTGCAACCAGCGGAAAAGCGCAAGAGAATGAGCGCAAATGAAACGAGGTATTGCGATTGTCGGGAACTGTAACAGGCGGGCGTGAGGCAAAAAAAAACCTGCGCATCTGCGCAGGTTGGTGTAATCAAGTGGTCAACCTTGTGGGGCGACTTCACCTATCAATACCTCTGGGATAATCAGATTAGCAAGTCGCCTAACGCGTTCTCCAGCAGACATTCGCAACAGCATTTCGCAAAGTGTAAGCAAACATTTGAATTCTCGCGTTTCGTTGCAAGGTTGAGCGCCATGCGGTGTAACTTTTCCTGATAATGTCACCTCTGCATCATAATTGTGCAATTCACCACACCGCCATCCTTGAATAGCACGGGGATTTCCGTAACACTGTTGTGGTGTAAGCGTTTACCCTCAGAATTTTGATTAAGGCAGATTATGGCGACAATAAAAGATGTGGCCCGGCTTGCAGGCGTCTCCGTCGCCACCGTATCCCGCGTCATCAACAACTCCCCTAAAGCCAGCGATGCCTCGCGCCTGGCGGTCTCCACCGCCATGGAAACGCTTAGCTATCATCCCAACGCCAACGCGCGCGCGCTGGCCCAGCAGTCGACCGAAACCGTCGGCCTGGTGGTAGGCGATGTATCCGACCCCTTTTTCGGCGCCATGGTCAAAGCCGTGGAGCATGTGGCCTACAACACCGGAAATTTTTTACTGATCGGCAACGGCTACCATAACGAAACCAAAGAACGTCAGGCCATTGAGCAGCTTATCCGCCATCGCTGTGCGGCGCTGGTCGTGCACGCCAAGCTTATCCCTGACGCCGAGCTGGCAGATTTAATGAAGCAAATCCCCGGTATGGTGCTGATAAACCGCATTCTGCCCGGCTTTGAAAAGCGCTGCGTGGCGCTGGATGACCGCTACGGCGCCTGGCTCGCCACCCGCCATCTGATCCAACAGGGCCATACCCGCATTGGCTATATTTGCTCAAACCATACCATTTCGGATGCGGAAGACCGCCTGCAGGGCTACTACGATGCGCTTAAAGAGAGCGGACTGCCGTGCAATGAGCGACTGGTGACCTTCGCCGAGCCGGACGAGAGCGGTGGTGAACAGGCAATGACCGAACTGCTTGGCCGCGGCAAGCAGTTTACCGCGGTGGCCTGCTATAACGACTCAATGGCCGCGGGCGCGATGGGCGTGCTCAACGATAACGGTATCGATGTACCGCAGGAAATTTCGCTGATTGGCTTTGATGATGTGTTGGTTTCCCGCTATGTACGTCCGCGACTGACTACCATCCGTTATCCGATTGTCACCATGGCTACGCAGGCTGCGGAGCTGGCGCTGGCGCTGGCAGAAAAGCGTCCGTTACCGGATATCACCCATCTGTTCAGCCCGACGCTGGTACGCCGTCACTCGGTGAGTTCGCCTGCGGAAGAGGTTAAGTCGTAGCGATAAAGATGTACGGTGGTGTCCGGATAATCCAGGGCATCGCCGATGTACTGCCAACCGAAACGTTCATAAAAATCCCGGCAAGCCGAATAGAGGTGCAACTGCGTAAACCCTTGTTTTGCGGCATAGGCCATCACGTGCCGCTGAAGCTGGCCCGCCAGGCCACAGCCGCGCGCTTCTGGCGCGACATACAGTGCCGCCATCCACGGCCACAGATCCTGACGGCTAATTAAGTCACAGCGCCATAGACCTACGGTTCCCATCACTTTCTCATCTTCAACAGCAATAAAGGTCAGCGGCAGCGCGCCGGCGCTCTGGCTATGTTCGATGATGCTGGCAAAAAAGGCGCGTGACAGGCCTTTCCCCCCAAAAGCGTGCCACAGCCAGTCGGTCACCTGACCGGCAAACTGCGGGCAAGCGTGCAGTGGCAAGATAGTCACATTAATTTTCCCTGGAAGATGGGCACCGAATCAAACAGATAGCCGTCAAAATCCGGCGCGTCTTCGTCAGACAGCTCCATCAGGCTATTTTTGACGTTCTCAAGGTGTTGCCCCATCGCCTGCCAGGCTCCCATCACATCGCGGCGACGCAGTGCGGCGAGGATGGTCTGGCGGTCTCCGAGCCACTTCAGCCGGTAGGTGCGACTGGCAATATGGGCATTGAACTGTTGCCACAGCGGGCTGCTGTCCATCTGGATCCAGACGCGTTCAATGGTCGACAGCAACATTTGGTTTTGCGTGGCTCCCGCCAGCACCAGATGGAACAGGCGGCCGTTGTCCTGGCTGGTATCATTCAGTGCAATAGCGCGCTGCTCTTGCTCAATAATCTGTTTAAGGTTATCGATATCCGCGCGGGTTGCCATCTTCGCGGCGAAGGCGGCGATGTTGCTCTCCAGCAGTTGGCGTGCCTGCAGAATTTCAAACGGGCCAATGTCGCTACTCAGCATCCGCTCTTCCCCACCGTCGCATTCCTGTGGAATGCGCATCACATACACGCCGGACCCCTGGCGGATATCCACCGTTCCCTGTAGTTCCAGCATCAGCAGCGCTTCACGCACGATGGTGCGGCTAACGCCGTAGGTTTCGGCGATATTGCGTTCTGGCGGCAGACGCGACCCGACGGGATAGCGGCCCTGCATAATCTGAGCGCGCAAATCATCGCCAATCTCCTGATAGGGTTTCTTTTCCGGCGGGACGGTAGCCTTCTCCACAATATCACCTGTACGTTATGCGAATATCGGCGCTATCTTAGCAAAAATTAGCGCCATTCATCATCGATATCCACCACCAACTCGCGGCTGTCCCGTAGCTGGCGGAACCAGTTGGCAGAGGCTTTTGGCCGCCGCGCGCGGTCGTTGTCGAGGTCGATTTCAATCAGCCCATAGCGGTTTTTAAAAGCGTTCATCGGCGAGACGTTGTCGGTAAACGCCCACAGCATATAGCCATGGCAGTTAGCCCCGTCTTCTTTCGCCCGCAGCGTCTGCCACAGGTGCTCGCTGATAAAACGGATTCGATAGTCATCGGCAATCACACCGTCGGCGTTACGGAACTGGCCTTCATTTTCCACGCCCATGCCGCTTTCAGCGACAAACCATGGAATATTGCGATAGTCGTTTTTGATACGCATCGCCATGTCATAGACAATCTGCGGGTAAATTTCCCAGCCGCGCGAGTTGTTCATCTTACGACCCGGCAGTTCAAACGGCTCGTAGTACCAGGCCGGATGGAACGGCGTATCCGGGTGCCAGGCACGTGATGGCGCTTTTACCCTGTGGGGGTAATAGAGGTTAATGCCCAGTTCATCGACCGTATTGTCACGGATAATCGCCAGTTCATCGGCGTGATAGTCCCAGGTGACCCCGTGCTTCTCCAGCAACGTGAAAAGCTCAGCAGGATAAGTACCGTGCACCAGCGGGTCGAGGAATACGCGGTTGTAGAACAGGTCATACACCTCGGCCGCACGCTGGTCGTGAGCGGCATGAGAACGCGGATAGGTCACTTCAGGGTTAAGAATGCAGCC
Source organism: Kluyvera chengduensis (assembly GCF_044197065.1). NCBI lineage: Bacteria > Pseudomonadati > Pseudomonadota > Gammaproteobacteria > Enterobacterales > Enterobacteriaceae > Kluyvera > Kluyvera chengduensis. Next base: position 82,718 of record NZ_JBIQOI010000005.1, on the reverse strand, counting down.
CACGGTTCCCGGGTAGCCTTTCTCGCGGAACAACTTCACCACTTTCGCCGTGGCCAGCACCTTGTGGTGGTTCCACTGCATCCATTTCCCCGTATTTTGTTCATACGGCCAGCGCAGCGCGTCCAGATACACGCGGGTCTGCACCACAATCGGCTCGTTAAACGTAAACCAGCGCGTGACCTTGTGGTGATAGCGGGCAAATACCTGCTCAACGTAGCGCACGTAGAGCTCGACCACCTTTTTCGAGCCCCAGCCGCCGTACTGTTCCAGCAGGTAGCCCGGTAGCTCATAGTGTTCAAGGCAGATCATCGGCTCAATGCCGTTGGCCAGCAGTTCATCAAAAAGCTGGTCGTAATAGGCGGCATACGCTTCATCAACGGTCACCGCATCGTAATCGGTTAAAAAGCGTGACCAGTTGATCGAGGTGCGGTAGTGGGTCAGCCCAGCCAGCTTCATCAACTGCACGTCTTCACGAAAGCGGTTGATGAAATCGGTGGCAACCGCCGGGCCGTAGCCGTTGTGCCAGACGTGGCGATCGTTTTTGTACCAGAGATCGGGCCAGGAATCCTGCCCTGGTTTCTTCCCGCTCCAGCCTTCCGTCTGCCAGGCCGAAGCCGCGGCCCCGAGAATAAAGTCATCGGGAATGGTCATCCGTTTTATGCTCATAGCATCCTCAAAGGTTATCGGTAGCCGGTGCTTTTTCCGCCAGACGCTCGGAAATCTCGGCGCGGCGGGATGCAATTTTGACGAACGGCAGGTAAATCAGCACCGCCACGACAATGCAAATCAGTTGGGTAACCACCGCCCCCATTGAGCCAGCGGTTGAGAGCCAGGCGTTGATCAACGGCGGCGTCGTCCACGGCACCATCACCACCGCTTTACCAGCAAACCCGGTGACGGTGGCAAAATAGCCGATACTGCCGGTTACCAGCGGAGTGATGATGAACGGAATAGCCAGAATCGGGTTGAGCATGATAGGCATCCCGAAGATAACCGGTTCGTTGATATTGAAAATTCCCGGGCCAATTGACAGCTTGGCTATCTCTTTCATCTCTTTACGTTTCGTCGCAATCATCACGGCAATGAGCAGCCCGATGGTCAGGCCTGAACCACCAATGCTCATATAAACATCCCAGAACGGCATGGTGATGATATTCGGCACCTCTTTACCCTGCTCAAACGCACTCATGTTGACGGTAATCGCCCCCAGCAGCAGCGGTTCGCGAATGGGTTTGATCATCTGGTTGCCGTGGATCCCAATCACCCAGAAAATCTGCGCCACAAACATCAGTAGCAGGATCCCCGGTAAGCTCTGCATCACCCGCTCCAGCGGCTGCTGCACGACCTGGTATACCGCATCGTAAAGGTACATGCCGGTCAACTGATGGAAGATAAAACCGAAGGTGGCGATCGCGGTGACGGTGATGATCGCGGGGATCAGCGCCGAAAACGAGGCCGCGACGTTTGGCGGCACGGTGTCCGGCATTTTGATCTTCAGCCCGTTGCGCGTTTCCAGCCAGCAGTAGATCTCGACGGACAGAATGGCGATAAACATGCCAAGGAACAGGCTACGGGTATCAGAGAACTGGCGCAGCAGCACATCTTTTACCTCATGCATTTGACCATCAACCATCATCTGTACGGTTGTCGGCGTAACGCAGATAAAGCAGATAACCGCCAGCAGGCCGGGGAACAGCGTCTTAATACCGTTGATGCGCCCCAGCTCGATACCGATAAGAAACACGGCGCCAATGTTGAGAAAGTTCAGCGTCGCGTAGTTGATTGCCCCGGTGATCGGCTTAAGTTCAGCCAGGAACGATAGCGACTGGAAGCTGGCGAGGCCGTTTTTGGGATCCAGAACCATGTTGGAGATCAAGACAGAGAAGGCACCGACGATGATCACCGGCATCAGCGTAATAAAGGCGTGTTTGATCGCCATGATGTAGCGATAGCTGTTGAATTTCGTGGCGAAACTCCCCAGCGAATCGATCAATTTTTCCTGCAATGCCATAGAAAGTACCTCAAGTTTAAGGGCTTTATCGCGCATTCGGTGTACAGCCAAACACCTTTTGGTATGCCAAAAATAATCATCATCGCTGAAAAGTTCTGTGATTTAACTCCCAACCTCCAATCTGGTATTCCAAAAACAAAAACAGTAGGGTTATTGGCATGCCACATGATTGAAACTGGTTTTTTACGACGATTAACTGCAAAAGCGTGATCGCGATAGGTTTTTTATCCTCTGTGGAGTTCATATCACCGATGAATGTCTGTGATAAACTGCGGGCTATCACGAAGTCTCAGGGATTAACAATGGCAACAATGCTGGATGTATCAATACGCGCAGGCGTCTCGAAAGCGACGGTTTCTCGCGTGCTGAATGGTACTGGTCAGGTTAAAGAGAGCACCCGTCAGCAGGTGTTCAAAGCAATGGAAGAGTTAGGCTACCGCCCCAACTTCCTGGCGCGTTCATTGGCAAACCGCACCAGCAACAGCATTGGCCTGGTGGTTTCCACCTTTGATGGTTTCTACTTTGGTCGCCTGCTTCAGCAGGCTTCCCGCCAGACGGAAGCGTGGGGTAAACAGCTTATCGTCACCGACGGCCACGACACGCCCGAACGCGAGGAGCAGGCAGTGCAGATGCTGGCCGACCGCCAGTGCGATGCCATCGTCCTCTACACCCGCCATATGAGCGAAAAGGCTATTATGTCGTTGGTGAACAGCACGCCGATGCCGCTGGTTGTTATTAACCGTGACGTCAGCCAGGCACGCGAACGCTGCGTCTTCTTCGAACAGCAGGACGCGGCGTTTCAGGCAGTGGAATACCTGATTTCTCAAGGACATCGGGATATCGCCTGTATCACCGTTCCTATCCATACGCCAACCGGTAAAGCACGTTTACAGGGCTATCGCCGGGCACTGGAGCAAAACGGTATTGCGTGGGATCCGGCGAAAGTGAAGCACGGTGACTCCACCATGAACTGCGGCTATGACATGTGCAATGCGTTGTTGAAAGAGAAAGTGACGTTCAGCGCCCTCTTTGCCTGTAACGACGATATGGCGCTTGGCGCGTCAAAGGCGCTACATCAGGCGGGGCTTCGGATTCCGCAGGATATTTCACTGTTTGGTTTTGATGATGCGCCTAGCGCTAAGTGGCTGGAGCCGGGGCTCTCTACGGTTTATCTGCCGATCGATAATATGATCGTTACCGCTATCGATCAGGCCATTAAGCTGGCAAGTGGGGAAGAGATCGAGACGATCCCGCCGTTTACCGGCACGCTGGTATTGCGCGATTCGGTGACGACGGGGCCGTATTACAAATAACATGCCGGATGGCGGCGCAAGCACCTTATCCGGCCTACATCCCCGTAGGCCCGATAAGCGTAGCGCCATCGGGCATTCCCTCAGATAAGCTCCAGCGCCAGCAGCTCTTCAATCGTCTGACGACGACGAATCAACTTCGCCACGCCGTTATCAAACAGCACTTCAGGCAGCAGCGGACGGCTGTTGTAGTTCGACGACATCGATGCGCCGTACGCGCCGGTATCGTGCAGCACCAGATAATCCCCTGGCACCACCGCAGGCAGCAGACGCGTTTCTACTTTGCCGCCCTCCTGCTGGGTAAAGACATCGCCCGATTCACACAGCGGCCCGGCCACGACGGTTTCAATTTGCGGTGCTGCATCCAGCGCACGACCATCACCCGCCAGCGCGGAAATATGGTGATAGCTGCCGTACATCGCCGGGCGCATCAGATCGTTAAAGCCAGCGTCAATCAGCACAAAGTGACGGCTGCCCATCTCCTTCACACTGCGCACCTGCGCCACCAGCACGCCGGATTCCGCCACCAGGAAACGACCGGGCTCCAGCTCCAGCTTGACCGGATGCCCCAGGTGTTTCGCAATCTGCTCACGCGCGGCGTTCCACAGGCCGAAGTAATGATCGGTATCGATCGCCTCTTCCCCTTCGCGATACGGAATGGATAAGCCACCACCCGCGGAGATCGCCTCAAGATCCTGACCAAATTCAATCACCTGACGCACCATCGCACCGCATACCTGCTCCAGGTGACCATAGTCTACGCCGGAGCCAATGTGCATATGAATGCCCACCAGCTTCAGCTCATAGCGCTGGATCACCTCAAGGGCCGCCGGAAGATCGCTATACCAGATGCCGTGCTTGCTGTTTTCGCCGCCGGTATTGGTTTTCTGACTGTGGCCGTGCCCAAAGCCCGGGTTCACGCGCAGCCATACGCGATGGCCCGCAGAAATTTGGCCGAGCTGCTCCAGCATATCCACAGAGCCAGCGTTGACCGGAATTTGCAGTTCATGCACGCGGGCAAGCGTCGCATCATCAATGGTATCGGCGGTAAAAACGATCTCGTCTTTACCCGCTTCGTAACCGGCCACCAGCGCACGTTCAATTTCCCCTAATGAGACGGAGTCCACCTTCACACCCTGCTCACGCATCAGGCGCAGAATGTGGATATTCGAGCACGCTTTTTGGGCAAAACGCACCACGTCAAACTTGTGCAGCTTAGCAATCTGCGCGCGAATAATCTGCGCATCGTACACCCATACCGGGCAGCCAAATTCAGCAGGCAGGCGCAGCAGGTTGTCGGCGGTGAGGTCGGTTTCGGTATTGTTGAGCGGACGTGGCATTGGCAGACTCCGGTAATCATCTTTTTTATGATTACGCCACAGCCTGAAGCGAATAAAAAATATCGTTTTATCGCGAGTCTATGCAAAAATGATATGGATGCTTAACCAGAGAGATGCCCATGCCAGCCGTTAACCTGCGCCATATCGAAATCTTTCACGCCATTATGACGGCGGGAAACCTGACGGAAGCCGCGCGAATGCTCAATACCTCACAGCCGACCGTCAGTCGCGAGCTAGCGCGCTTCGAGCAGGTTTTGGGGTTAAAGCTATTTGAGCGCAGCCGTGGGCGTTTGCACCCCACGGTGCAGGGATTACGGTTATTTGAAGAGGTGCAGCGCTCCTGGTACGGGCTGGACCGGATTGTCAGCGCCGCTGAAAGCCTGCGCGAGTTCCGCCAGGGTGAGTTATCTATTGTTTGCCTGCCGGTCTTTTCACAATCCTTTTTGCCCCCCCTACTGCAGCCGTTTTTGGCCCGCTATCCGCAGGTAAATATTCAGATAGTGCCGCAGGAGTCACCGCTACTGGAGGAATGGCTGTCGGCGCAGCGCCATGATTTGGGGTTAACCGAAACACTGCACACGCCCGCCGGTACCAAACGGACCGAATTGCTTTCGCTGAACGAAGTTTGTGTTCTGCCTCAGGAGCATCCGTTAGCGAATAAGCCCGTATTAACCCCCGCTGATTTCGAGGGGGAAAATTATATTAGCCTGTCGCGCACCGACAGTTACCGTCAATTGTTAGACGCGCTATTCCATGAGCACCAGGTGAAGCGCCGAATGGTGATTGAAACCCATAGCGCCGCGTCAATTTGTGCAATGGTACGTGCAGGGGTGGGGATTTCCATCGTCAATCCGCTGACCGCACTGGACTATGCCAATAGCGGAATTACTATCCGCCAATTCAGCATCCCGGTCCCCTTTACGGTGAGCCTGATTCACCCTTTGCATCGCCCTGCCTCTGCACTGGTAGATGCGTTTAGCGCACATCTTTTCACCGAAATGCCAAAGCTGATTATAGCGTGTGAAAACTCGCTAACGATTTGAAAGATAAGAAACCAAATTTACGCACAAAAAGACAAGGTGAGATTTTTAACATCGCATAATCTTTGCATCACAATAAATATCGAGCAACATTCTTCACCCCACAAATAGTAAAAATCAATTCATTCCTGTCGGATATAAAATTCACAAAGTGAATAAACTCGCAATTTAAGAAAAATTAAAAAACAAATTTAATTTTTTTTATCTTTAGCTATTACGTGCTCATGTACAATACATAACCGTCATCAGTGTAAATAAAATATAATATCACGGATGATATATAATACTTTTCACATGTTAAGGATTAACACATGAAAAAATCGCTTATTATTCTGGCACTCACCGCATGTGCCAGCACAGTTTATGCCGATCCCACGGCGGTGCTGCAGCTCAATGGTAAATTGACCAATTCGTCCTGCACTCCTGAATTCAGCAATGGCGGCATCATCGACTATGGATACATTCGCCTGGGCGAACTCTCCTCTACTGAAACAAATCAACTTGGCCAGAAAAAAATCGATTTTAACATCAACTGTATTTCCCCTACCAAAATTGGATGGACTCTGGTTGACGATAAGGCCGATACTGCTGCAACAGGCATCACCATTAAAAATGCATTCTATAATGGTGACTCAACCGGTACGGGTAACACCTGGACCTTCGGTGTGGGAAAAACGAAAGACGATGTAACGATTGGCGCCTATTCTGCCTTTATTGACGCAGCTAATGTTATTGCAGACGGAAATAAAGTACGGGCCGTTTACAACCAGAAGGGCAGTGAAAAATGGACCCAGGTTGTCGGTTTCTATTTACAAGGCAATAGCTATCGAACCTGGAGCGTTGGCAATGCAACCGGTACGTATGATCCTATCGCAGTCAGCGACGTTACTTTCCCGATTGTCACCTCGTTGGCAATAAGAGACACCACAACGCTTGCTATTACTGATGACACGAATCTGGACGGACAACTAACAGTTAGCCTGGTCTATTTGTAATCGTCAAATATATTATCCAGTTAGTATCTAAAAGCACTTGGCATATCAGCATTGAGTTACATCGGTTATATAAATAAAATTTAAGAATCGCTGAGTGTTTTTATTAATCAAGGACGGCATTTCGAAATAAATTCATTCATCAGAATGAATATCAACCCACCACTTACTATGGTAAGTGAATTTTTGTTAAGGACTAACAAATGAAAAAAACGCTTCTCGCCATTATTATGGCTGCTTGTGCGACCTCTGCTTTCGCCGAACCGACCGCTGTATTAAAAATTAAAGGTGTATTAACGAATTCTGCCTGTACTCCTGAATTATCCAACAGCGGCGTTGTTGACTACGGCACCATCCATCTGTCTGAACTTTCTGACTCTGCAGTTAACCAACTGGGCCAGAAAACTATCGACCTGACCATTACCTGCGATGCGGAAACCAAAGTCTCCTGGAACCTGGCTGACGACCGTGTAGACAGCCGCGCTGGTGTCGCCGTCGCAAACGGCTCCGCAACCAATGGTTCTATTTCTGATGCCAACCAGACCTACGGCGTTGGCAAGACGGCAGACGATGTCGCGATCGGTAACTACTCGCTATTTGTCAAGGTCAGTAATGTCGTCGCTGATGGCAAAAGCGCCGACACCATTTACATGCTCGGCAATAACAACGTCTGGTCCGCAACCACCGACGGCATAACCGAAGGCCAGAACAACCGCGACATTACCGTTGCCACTACAGGGAGCCTTGAACCGGTGGGCTTCACCACAGCAACCTTCCCACTGGTAACCTCTTTGGCAATCCAGGATACCAAAACGCTGGCCATTACTGATGACACTGACCTGAACGGTCAGGTGACTATCAGCCTGCGCTACCTGTAATTGACCAAACGACGTTAAGGACTAACCAATGAAAAAGACATTAATTGCAGCGACATTGATGATGTGTGCAGGCTCTGCTTTCGCTGACTCCACGGCAGTGCTACAGGTTAACGGCAAGCTGACAAATGCCGCTTGTACGCCGGAGTTAAGTAACGGCGGAGTAGTCGATTACGGCTATGTGCGTCTGGGCACGCTGTCTGCGACAGCAATCAATCCGTTAGATGAAAAAAGTATAGAGCTCACCATCAATTGTACTGCGCCGACCAAAGTATCCTGGTATACCCAGGATGACCGTGCTGATAGCGTACCCTCCTCAATATTAAAGGTAAAAAACGCTTCCGGTTCGTTGGTCAGCTTACCTAAGTACCTTGTATTCGGCCTCGGCCAAACAAAGGATGGCGTAAATATTGGTAACTATGCACTTTTGATTGCTCCAAACCCTACGGTTGATGGAAAAGCAGGTACGCTGATTTATCGTAACAATGATTGGGGTGCATCCAAAGCATGGGACGATCAGGTTAATACACAAAGAAGCGATCATTTTGAACAGCTCACTGTCGCCTCTACAGGCACGGTGGATCCCCTTGCCTTTACCACGGCAACCTTTACCCTGAAGCCCCATCCGACCATTCAGGATACGACAACATTAGCCATTACTGATGATACACCTATAGATGGACAGGTAACTATCAGCCTGAATTACCTCTAATCATTATTTAATCGGTTATTCATTTATTCTTCGTGAGGGTGAGTCGTAACTCCCCTCACGCCTTCAACAACGGACACGGAGTGTCGTGTTATTTTCAGGAAGAATATTTATGTCTTACTCAAAATGCAGTTTTCGTAATACCGCGTTGGCCTTTGCATTATTATTAAGTCCTTTTTCTATTTTTGCCGCCGGCATGGTGCCTGAAACCAGTTTATTGGTGATTGACGAAGCCACCCATAGCGGCACGATGAACATCAAAAACACCGACAGCGTACCCGCGCTGTTATATACCACCGTAGTCGATCTTCCCGATGATAATAACGGCATTAAGCTTGTTGTCACCCAACCCGTGGTTCGTCTGGAGCCAGGGCAAACACAGCAGCTGCGTTTTATTTTGCAAAACAATGCGCCGTTGGAAACAGAGCATTATAAGCGCGTCACTTTTGAAGGTATTCCGCCGAAAAATGACGACAAAAAAATTAAAATCGGCATTAACATCCGCCAGGATCTCCCGGTATTAATTCGCCCTGCGAAGCTGGCTGTTGTCACCGATGCCTGGAAAACGCTGCAATGGTCGGGTTCTGGCACAACCGCTAAAGTAACCAACCCGAGTAAATACGTCGTTCGTCTGGCGCAAAATGTGGTATTTCAGCCTTCAGGCACCGCTGGCAGTATTAAAAAAACCTATATCCTGCCCGGCGAAACCCTGGATGTGACGGTATCTAAAAGCGTCAGCGGTAATAGTAAAGTGAAGTTTTTCCCTGCCAGTCGTTATGGTGTAGAGGTCCCGAGTTTTATCGCCGATTTCAACGCGAAATAAAGGGATACCTCGATGCATAAACAACGACCTCTTGCTTCAGGCATCCGTCGCGCGCTGTACTGCGCATTGCCTCTCCTCTTCACCTCGAGCCCTCAGGCACGGGAAGTCACCTTCGACACTGGGATCCTCCAGTCTCGAGGACTCAGTGCCGACCTGAACCGTTACTTTGCCGAAACGCCGCGCTTTTTGCCCGGCGTCCACTCGGTCAGGATTGTGGTAAACGGTAAGGAACGCGGCACGGCAGCCGCGCGCTTTGGTGAAGACGGCACGCTGTGCATCGACAGTGATTTTCTCGATTTTGCCGGGCTGATGCCGGTGCCAATAAAATCTGGCGAGCAGTGCCACAATATCAGTAGCGACTACCCGCAGGCTGTTGTCAACGCAGTGCCTGGACAGGAAACCGTTGAACTTTATCTGCCGCCGGAAGCATTGAATGGTCTGAATGGGGATATCAAAAACTTTCAGCACGGTGGTACGGCCGGACTGCTGAACTATTCCCTGTTTAGCACCCGCAATGAATATGAAGGTAGCCAGAGCAATAACTACTCGCAGGCGAGCCTGGAAGGTGGCTTTAACGTCGCTGACTGGGCGCTACGAAGCCGCTATATCATGACCGACGATGACGGCGATAAAAATGCCGAAAGCATCTACACCTACGCCGAACACGTATTTATGGCGCAGAAAATGACGATGCAGGTTGGCGAGATCAACGCCAATTCTGACGTTCTCAGCGGATTGCCCATTACCGGTGTTCAGTTAACACCAACCAGTGGCCTGAACAACAGTGGCAACGGCGTCAGCGTGTCGGGTATTGCCCGAACGTCACAGGCCCGTGTCGAAGTACGCCAGAATGGACGCCTGATCTTTAACACCCTCGTCCCTGCCGGGCCGTTCACGCTGGATGATGTCCCGATGGTGCGCAGCAACGTCGATCTGGAAGTCACGGTGATTGAATCCGATGGCGCATCCAACCGTTTTATCGTTCCGGCATCGGCGGTAAAAGCCCAGCAGCTATCGCGCCCTCAAGGGCTATCGGCATCGGTAGGTCGCGTACGCAATATCGATAGCGATTACGACGATCCATGGGTAATGAATATTTCCGACGGCTGGCGGGTATTGCCTCGCCTGAATGTCCTGACCTCTGGCGCTGCCGCGCAGGATTACCAGGCCGTCGGTACTCGTGCGGAAGTGTTATTGACCGATATCTGGAACATCTCAGCCACCGTAGCGGGAAGCCGTGAACAGTTCGGTGATGAAAATAGCGGTCTGAAAACGGAGCTGCAAAACAACCTGTCATTAAGTGACCAGATTAGCCTTTCGACCAGCGCATCGCATTACAGCGGCGGCTATCGCGAACTGGCAGATGCCATGGACGATGATTTCCAGCCTTATGACAACAGTTGGTCTGCCAACCTGAGCTGGGCAACAGGCATTGCAGGGGCGTTTAGCGTCGGCTTTAACTATAACCAGGCCAGCGGCAACGGTGAAGATTCACGCTATGTGCTGGCATCGTGGGGGAAATCCTTCAAATACGCTTCAGTTTCCGTGAACTGGCAAAGTTCGGTAGGTAACAACGACGATTCGCAAGATGACGACATGCTCTACGTGAACCTGAGTATTCCACTCGGAGGCTCACAGAGTATCAGCGCCTATATGCGTAATCAGGGTAACCGCACCAGTTACGGTGTGCAAAACTCAGGAAACCTGTCACCGCATACCCATTATTACATCTCGGCCGACCGCGATAACGAAAGCAACGAAAACAGCTTTAACGGCAACGTCACCAGCAACCTTCACTACACCCAGCTAGGTATTGGTGGCGGCAGCAGCGGGAATCATCAGCGCAACTATAACGCTACGCTATCTGGCGGTGTGGCCATGCATAAAAGTGGTGTCACCTTCACCCCATATTCCATCCGCGACACCTTTGCGATTGCAAAGCTGAACGAACAAAAGGCGGGCGTGGAGATCACAACGCCTCAGGGCACCGTCTGGACGGACAAATGGGGCCAGGCGGTGATTCCTGCGCTCAATGAATGGCGTAACTCACGTATCGAAATTGATGCCAACAAGCTGCCACAAAGCATGACGCTAGCCAACGGCACCAAGTATGTTGCCGCCGCACACGCTTCTGTCAGTGAAGTCAGCTTTAAGGTCCTCAACAGCCGCCGCGTGATGTTGCGAGTTAAACGCGCCGATGGCAGCGCGTTAGCCAAGGGCCTATCTATCGTTGATGGCAAAGGGAATTACGTCGTGACCAGCGTCGATGACGGCCATGTATTCCTGAATGACGCGGATCAATTAGCGGCGCTGTACGCCATGGACAACAATAACAACCGGATTTGTAAAATCGCTTATACCCTCAGAGACAATCGGGATGAAGAAGCATTTTACGAAGAAGCAAACGGAGAGTGCCGATGAAAAATAGTGTGAAATGCCTTCTAATCGGCACGGGGTTAGTGCTATCCACCTTTGCTCACGCAGATAATGATGATTGCCAGCTCAGCGTTTCGCAGGCGGAAGTTAACTACTCAAAGCTTAAACGCGATGACATTGTCACTACACAACAACGCTGGCACAAAATGGCCGAGCGGGAAGTGACGATGAGTGCATCTTGCCCGGAAAAAATGCAGATGGGCATTCAGGCGCAGGGCGCAGCAGGAGAAAAAGGGCGCTTCCAGTTTGGGCAAAAAGGCGGTGTCGCCTTTAAAGTCAGCCACGTTATGGTGGATGGTAAAGAATACAACGTCGGTAAAACCACCGATCAAATCAACCTGACACCAGAGAGCGGCTCCGCCGCCAGCATGTACATTCGCAACAACGATACGATCGTAGCGGTGGAGAATAATAGCGTGCCGACGGGCAAACAGATGAGTATGACCGTAACGCTGTTCCCGGTATTAAACGATGCCGCATTCAGCGGCAATAACGATGAAACGCAACTGGAGACGGATATCACCTGGCAATTATTGACCAGAGCGAAATAGGGATTTCAGCAGTTCTTGCCGGATGGCGACGCAAAGCATCTTATCCGGCCTACCCAACGCGTGCCCGTAAGCCGGATAAGCGCCAGCGCCATCCGGCAACCAATATCACGACAGCATAAACGCCACCGCATCTTCCGCATGGATCGCCGCGGTATCAAACACCGGCAGCGGACTCATCGCAGTAGGCACCAACAGGCCAATCTCGGTACAGCCGAAAATCACCCCTTCCGCCCCCTGACGCGCCAGGGTTTCAATCACGCTCAGATAATAATCACGTGAAGCCTCGCTGAACTCCCCCAGACACAGTTCATCAAAAATAATCTGGTTAATCTTCTGACGTTCATCCTGCTCTGGAATCAGCGTGTTAATGCCAAATTCCTGCTGCAAGCGCCCGCGATAAAAATCCTGCTCCATGGTGTAGCGCGTACCGAGCAGCGCGACGTTGGTCATTTTCTGCTGACTGATAGCGCGGCCGGTGGCATCAGCGATATGCAGAAACGGTACATCGCAGGCAGTTTCGATAGCTTCAGCGACTTTGTGCATGGTGTTGGTACAGAGCACGATACCCTCTGCGCCAGCCTGCTGAAGACCCACAGCCGCCTGCGCCAGAATATCTCCTGCCTTCTGCCAATCCCCCTGCGACTGACAAAGCTCAATCTCATGGAAATCTACACTGTGCAGCAAAATTTGTGCTGAATGCAGGCCGCCCAACCGCTGTTTTATCCCTTCGTTAATCAAGCGATAGTAGGGAATCGTCGATTCCCAGCTCATTCCGCCCAGAAGCCCAATCGTTTTCATGTCGTTCACCTTGTTTTGCGTCGTGCTCTCAGTGAACCAAAGTTGTGATCAACTTTCCACATCTGCGGCGATAGATTTCTTTTTGATCGTTTCTGAGATAAATTTAATGAAACAACGTTTCAACATACAAACAGGATCGCCTGATGTTTATTTTTCATAAAGAAACCACCCTTGAAGATCTGGGCAATGGCGTAACCCGCCGCATTCTCGCGCACGATGGCAAAATGATGGCCGTTGAGGTGAACTTCGAACAGGGCGCTATCGGCCCGATGCACAACCACCCGCACGAACAACTGACCTATGTGCTGTCGGGCGAATTCGAATTCACCATCGGTGACGAAAAGCACGTGGTTGGCTCGGGCGATACGCTGTATAAACAGCCGAACATTATGCACGGCTGCGTTTGCCTGAAAGCCGGTACGCTACTGGATACCTTTACGCCAATGCGTCAGGACTTTCTTAAAGCCTGACATCGTATAAAAAAGCCGGGGTCGTTTCACGACCCCGGCTTTTTTATTTATACATTCGTCTTAGCGCTACTCTCTTACGCATTAAATATTCGTTTTTTCCGACAAAACCTATCACGCCTAATCATAATCCGCATACCGCCAGAATGAATTTACGCCACCGTCCAGCGCAGTATTTGTTGCTACAACTAAATATTTCCTGCAACGCTAAGAATTAGTGGGTTAATCATTAGAACGATCAACTATATCGTTTTTTACGGAGCCATCAACTTCCATACCAGATCCCCCTGAAAGCGCCGTACCATCGGCAAAAACACAATCGCCATCACTATAATGAAACATCGTTTCGACTTCGATCACACTTTCATGATTAATCGAATGACGCAGAAACAAATCGCAATAAAATAAATTTAAAACGGCGTTTTATAAAAAAGCCCTCGCAAAGGGCAAGAATTTAAAACACCAACTAACCAGACGATGGATAGCCACAAAAGAATTTGAATTACATCTACTTACAGGGAAAGGCTGCATGACCAATAACAAGCTAAGACTTTAACGCCCAGGCGCCAACAGGCGCAGGGGATGTAACAGACACCCAATCCGTTTGACACACTTGTTCGCCAGGTAGGTATGTATGAATGAAAACAGAATGTTGGGATTGGCCTGGATTTCACCCTATATCATTGGGTTGATAATCTTCACGGCCTTCCCGTTCGTTTCATCTTTCTTCCTCAGTTTTACTGAGTATGACTTGATGAGTCCACCGGTATTTAACGGCATTGAAAATTATCGCTACATGTTTACAGAAGACACGCTCTTCTGGAAATCCATGGGCGTAACGTTCGCCTACGTATTTTTGACCATCCCTTTAAAACTCGCTTTTGCGTTAGGGATTGCGTTTGTTCTTAACTTTAAATTACGCGGTATCGGCTTCTTCCGTACTGCTTATTATATTCCGTCAATCCTCGGTAGCTCCGTGGCTATCGCCGTTCTGTGGCGTGCGCTGTTCGCCATCGACGGCCTGCTGAATAGCTTTATCGGCGTGCTTGGTTTTGATCCGGTCAACTGGCTGGGTGAACCGTCTCTGGCGCTGATGTCCGTTACCCTGCTGCGCGTCTGGCAGTTCGGCTCCGCGATGGTTATCTTCCTGGCGGCGCTGCAAAACGTTCCACAGTCTCAGTACGAAGCCGCCATGATCGATGGCGCGTCTAAATGGCAGATGTTTATGAAAGTGACCGTGCCGCTGATTACGCCGGTTATCTTCTTCAACTTCATCATGCAGACCACTCAGGCATTCCAGGAGTTTACCGGCCCGTACGTGATTACCGGCGGCGGCCCAACCTACTCAACGTACCTGTTCTCGCTGTACATCTACGACACGGCGTTCAAGTACTTCGACATGGGTTACGGCGCAGCGCTGGCATGGGTTCTGTTCCTGGTGGTTGCTGTCTTCGCAGGCATCGCCTTTAAGTCTTCAAAATACTGGGTGTTCTACTCCGCCGATAAGGGAGGCAAAAATGGCTGATATCCAACAAATCTCCGACGCAAGAACCATCGCCGAGCGTGAGGTTGCCCGCACCCTGCGTCGCGAGAAGATCAACGCCTGGATTCGCTACACCATCCTGCTGATCGTCGGTCTGTTAATGCTTTACCCGCTGGCGTGGATGTTCTCGGCGTCGTTCAAACCGAACCACGAGATCTTCACTACCCTGAGCCTGTGGCCAGCACATGCTACCTGGGACGGTTTCATTAACGGCTGGAAAACCGGTACCGAGTACACCTTCGGGCATTACATGCTGAACACCTTCAAGTATGTGATTCCTAAGGTCATCCTGACCATTATCTCTTCCACCATCGTGGCGTACGGCTTTGCCCGCTTCGAGATCCCATGGAAGAAATTCTGGTTCGCGACGCTCATCACCACCATGCTGCTGCCGAGCACCGTACTGCTGATTCCTCAGTACCTGATGTTCCGCGAAATGGGCATGCTGAACAGCTACATGCCGCTGTACCTGCCGCTGGCCTTCGCCACGCAAGGGTTCTTCGTCTTCATGTTGATTCAGTTCCTGCGTGGCGTGCCGCGTGACATGGAAGAAGCGGCGCAGATTGACGGCTGTAACTCCATCCAGGTGCTGTGGTACGTGGTGGTACCGATTCTGAAGCCAGCGATTATCTCCGTCGCACTGTTCCAGTTCATGTGGTCCATGAACGACTTTATCGGCCCGCTGATCTACGTCTATAGCGTTGATAAGTATCCGATTGCACTGGCACTGAAAATGTCCATCGACGTGACCGAAGGCGCGCCGTGGAACGAAATTCTGGCAATGGCGAGCATCTCCATTCTGCCATCTATCATTGTGTTCTTCCTGGCGCAGCGCTACTTCGTACAGGGCGTTACCAGCAGCGGAATTAAAGGTTAAGAGGGATATATCATGGCTGAAGTTATTTTCAACAAACTGGAAAAAGTGTACTCCAACGGCTTCAAAGCGGTACATGGTATCGACCTGAAAATCGCTGAAGGTGAGTTCATGGTGATTGTCGGCCCGTCCGGCTGCGCCAAGTCCACCACCCTGCGTATGCTGGCAGGACTTGAAACCATCAGCGGCGGCGAAGTGCGTATCGGTGAGAAAATCGTCAACAACCTCGCGCCAAAAGAGCGTGGGATTGCGATGGTGTTCCAGAACTATGCGCTCTATCCGCACATGACCGTGCGTGAAAACCTGGCGTTCGGCCTGAAGCTGAGCAAGCTGCCGAAAGCGCAGATTGACGCACAGGTTAACGAAGCGGCGAAAATCCTCGAACTGGAAGAGCTGCTGGACCGTCTGCCGCGTCAGCTCTCCGGCGGCCAGGCACAACGTGTGGCCGTAGGTCGTGCGATTGTGAAAAAGCCAGACGTGTTCCTGTTCGATGAACCACTGTCGAACCTCGATGCCAAGCTGCGTGCGTCAATGCGTATCCGTATTTCCGACCTGCACAAGCAGCTCAAGAAATCCGGCAAGCCAGCAACCACCGTCTACGTGACCCACGATCAGACCGAAGCGATGACCATGGGCGACCGTATCTGCGTGATGAAGTTGGGTCATATCATGCAGGTAGATACCCCGGACAACCTGTACCACAAGCCGAAGAACATGTTCGTGGCGGGCTTTATCGGCGCGCCGGAAATGAACATCCGCGCCTGCAAGCTGGTGAACAAAGACGGCACCTTAAACCTGGCGATTGGCGATGAGTTCATGGCGCTCAGCGAAGGGCTGAACCAGAAACTCGCCGGTCACGACAACGAAGAGGTGTTCTACGGTATTCGCCCTGAATTTGTCTCGCTGTCCGACGAGCCGTTTGCCGAAGGCGGCTGCAGCGGCGAGATGGTTCGCGTGGAAAACATGGGCCACGAGTTCTTCGTTTACCTGAAAGTCGCGAACTACGAGCTGACGGCACGAATCCCTTCAGATGAAGCTAAGCCGATGATTGATAAGGGGCTTCATCGTAAGGTGTACTTCAAGTTTGATATGAATAAATGCCATATTTTTGATGCTAAAACTGAACAGAACCTCTCCCTTTAATCTGGAGTATTAAAATGAAAAAAGTGCTTTTAAGCGCAGCAATCTCCGCCACCCTGGGCCTCACGGCCCTACCTTCTATGGCAAAGGATGTCGATCTTCGTATGTCCTGGTGGGGAGGTAACGGTCGTCACCAGGTTACCCTGAAGGCGCTGGAAGAGTTCCATAAGCAGAACCCTGATATTAACGTTAAAGCAGAATACACCGGTTGGGACGGCCACTTATCCCGTCTGACCACCCAGATTGCCGGTGGCACCGAGCCAGACGTGATGCAGACTAACTGGAACTGGCTGCCGATCTTCTCCAAAAACGGCGACGGCTTCTACGATCTGAACAAAATGAAGGACGTGATCGACTTAAGCCAGTTCGATGCCAAAGAGCTGCAGTCCACCACCGTCAACGGCAAGCTGAACGGTATTCCAATCTCCGTGACAGCGCGCGTGTTCTACTTCAACGACGAAACCTGGAAACAGGCTGGCGTTGAATACCCGAAAACCTGGGACGAACTGCTGGCGGCGGGTAAAACCTTCGAAAGCAAGCTGGGCAAACAGTACTACCCGGTGGTACTGGAGCACCAGGATACCCTGGCGCTGCTGAACTCCTACATGACCCAGAAGTACAACATTCCGGCCATCAACCCGGAAACCAAGAAATTCTCCTACAGCAAAGAGCAGTGGGTTGAGTTCTTCCAGATGTATAAAAAGCTGGTCGACAGCCACGTGATGCCGGATACCAAGTACTACGCGTCCTTCGGTAAGAGCAACATGTATGAAATGAAGCCGTGGATTCAGGGCGAATGGGGCGGTACTTACATGTGGAACTCCACCATTAACAAGTACTCCGATAACCTGAAGCCACCTGCAAAACTGGAGCTGGGTAGCTATCCAATGCTGCCGGGCGCCACCGATGCGGGTCTGTTCTTCAAACCAGCGCAGATGCTCTCTATCGGCAAATCAACCAAGAACCCAGAAGCCGCGGCGAAAGTGATTAACTTCCTGCTGAACAGCAAAGAAGGGGTCGATACGTTAGGTCTGGAGCGCGGCGTGCCGCTGAGCAAAGTGGCGGTGAAATACCTGACCGAAGACGGCATCCTGAAAGAGAGCGATCCTTCTGTTGCGGGCCTGCGTCTGGCGCAGTCTCTGCCAGCGAAGCTGAGCGTCTCTCCTTACTTTGATGACCCGCAGATCGTTGCCCAGTTCGGTACCACGCTGCAGTACATCGACTACGGCCAGAAATCCGTAGAAGAAGCGGCAACTGACTTCCAGCGTCAGGGCGAGCGTATTCTGAAACGCGCCATGCGCTAATCGCGATTTAGCTATCAATACCCTGCAACTTCCGGTTGCGGGGTATTTTTTTATTCAAGGAGAAAGCACATGAAAGGCAAAATCATCCCGCTGAATTTCCGCACGCAGAAAGACAGCGAAACCGGTCACGAGGTGATCCGGATGACGCCACCGCACATTATTTGCCACCGAAACTACTTCTACCAAAAATGCTTCACCCGCGACGGCGGCAAGCTGATTTTTGGCGGCGCATTCGAGGGGCACTGGAACTACTATTTACTGGATATTGCCGCCCAACAGGCGACCCAGCTTACCGATGGCGCGGGGGATAACACCTTCGGCGGCTTCCTGTCCGACGACGATAAATCCTTATGGTACGTCAAAGACACGCGCCAGCTGAGACGCCTGGATCTCTCCACGCTGGAAGAATACGTGGTTTACGAAGTGGACGATGAGTGGGTCGCTTACGGCACATGGGTGGCGAACTCAGACTGTACGAAGCTCGTCGGCATCGAAATTAAAAAAAGCGACTGGCAGCCGCTAACCGACTGGTCGAAATTCCGCGCCTACTACTTTACCAACCCGGAATGCCGCCTGATTAACATCGACCTGAGAACCGGGGAACAGCGAACCATTCTGCAAGAAAAACGCTGGCTTGGGCACCCTATCTACCGCCCGTTTGACGATAAGACGGTGGCGTTTTGCCACGAGGGCCCGCGTGACGCTATCGATGCGCGTATGTGGCTGATTAATGAAGATGGTAGCGACATGCGCTGTGTACGCCAGCACCAAAAAGGCGAAAGCTTTACCCACGAATTCTGGGTGCCGGACGGCTCCGCGCTTTACTACGTGGCGCATCAGGAGAACAGCCCGCACCGTTATCTCTACAGCGCCAACCCGACAACGCTGGAAAACCGCCAGTTGATGGCGATCCCGCCCTGCTCTCACCTGATGAGCAACCACGACGGCTCAAAGGTAGTCGGCGATGGCGCGCCGCATAATACCGGCGATATCAGCCTGAACGATCCGTTTATTTGGGTGTTTGATTTAAAAACGGGTGAGAAAAAAGCGATTTGCCAGCACAACAGCAGTTGGAAGGTGCTGGACGGTGACCGTCAGGTGACGCATCCGCATCCGTCATTTTCACCGGACGGCGAGTGGGTGCTGTATACCTCGGACGCTGAGGGAATGCCGGCATTGTATTTAGCGAAGGTGTAGAACTGAGCTTTCCCGGCGGCGCTGCGCTTGGCCGGGCTACGTTTTAATTCTGTAGCCCGGCCAAGCGCAGCGCCGCCGGGTTCCTGATTAGACGCCGATATCCCGCAATTTCTCGCCTTTCATCAGCTTACGTTCAATATGCTCCAGCGTAACCCCTTTGGTTTCCGGGATCAGCCAGAAAGTCACGCCGATAAAGGCCACGTTCAGCACGGTATACAGCCAGAACGTCCCCGCCGCGCCGATGGAATCCAGCAGCGTCAGGAAGGTCGCACCGATAATCATGTTCGACACCCAGTTGGTGGTGGTCGAACAGGTGATACCGAAGTCGCGGCATTTCAGCGGCTGAATTTCAGAGCACAGGATCCACACTACCGGCGCGGCGCTCATCGCATAGCCCGCAATGCACATCATGGTCATGCCGACGGAAAGCCAGGAGAGCCCGCTGGTCGCGGTGCCGTTATCAAACTGCATCAGGCAGTAGCCCAGCACCAGCGTGCCGATAGCCATCACCGTAAAACCAATTTTCAGCGCCGGTTTACGTCCGGCTTTATCGACGGTAAACACCGCAATAAAGGTGGCGAACATAAAGGTTAAGCCGACCACCAGGGTCGCAATCATCTGCTGCTCGGTGGTGGTGAAGCCCGCCATTTTAAAGATGCGCGGCGCGTAGTACATGATGATGTTCATGCCGGTAAACTGCTGCATCGCCTGTAACAGCATGCCGAGGAACACCGCGCGGCGTACGTTGCGGTTCACCTTGAACAGCGCCCAGCCGCCCTGCTTCAGCTTGAGGCTTTCGCGAATTTCATTCAGCTCGTCGCGCGCTTTTTCAGAGGTGTCACGCAGCATGCGCAGCACCTCTTCCGCTTCAATATGACGGCCTTTTTCCGCCAGCCAGCGCGGGCTGTTCGGCAGGAATACCACCAGCACAATCAGAATCACGGCAGGCAGCGCCAGCACGGCGAGCATCGCACGCCAGTTGCCGCTGTAGCTAAACGCGGTGTCGGAGAGAAACGCCATCACGATGCCCAGCGTGACCATCAACTGGTACATACTGATCATTTTGCCACGCACATTTTCGCTAGCCATTTCAGACAGATACAGCGGTGCAGTATACGAGGCGATGCCCACGGCCACGCCGAGGATAACCCTGGCGACCAGCAGCATTTCAACGTTGACGGCAAACCCGGAGCCAAGAGAACCCGCCACAAACAGCACGGCGCCAACCATCAGGCTGTATTTGCGCCCCAGGCGGAACGACAGCCAGCCGTTAAACAGCGCGCCAATCGCCGCGCCCAGCATCATGCTGCTCACCACCCACTCCTGCAGGCGGTTGGTTAACACAAAGTGATCGGTGATAAAGGGCAGCGCCCCGGCAATGACCCCGATATCCAGACCAAAAAGCAGACCCGCCACCGCAGCAGCAAAGGAAACAAACATATTCATACGTCGGGTATCGCGTTGCGCGCCCGGTACTAGCGTTGAATCGTTACTGATTGAAGTCATTTTTTTCCTGCCTGACAAAATAAAACATGAGATGAAAATACGAGATAGCCACGTCAGGACGTCAGGCGAGAAACGTTATTAATATGGACTATATTGCTGCACAGGTCCGTTTTGTGATGGACATTCGACTTTCGCATGGAAGGAAATCCTGTTACACATCGGCAAAAAACCCTATTACACATGCGTTACTATTTCATGATGGGATGAATAGCATGGACTATATGAATATATGGATATGGATGATTAATGACCCCGGCGCTGCGGCATTCGGTCGGGCGAGGATGCGGGATGTGTAGGCCTGATAAGCGCAGTGCCATCAGGCAACCCGACCGCCGGATGGCGCTGCGCTTATCCGGCCTACATTTGAG
The DNA here is from genome assembly GCF_044197065.1 of Kluyvera chengduensis. Classification (NCBI taxonomy): domain Bacteria; kingdom Pseudomonadati; phylum Pseudomonadota; class Gammaproteobacteria; order Enterobacterales; family Enterobacteriaceae; genus Kluyvera; species Kluyvera chengduensis. Next base: position 61,434 of record NZ_JBIQOI010000005.1, on the reverse strand, counting down.
TCTATAGATGGCATTGGCGTAGCCCGTCCGAGCGAAGCGACGTCGGGAATCCTACAGACATAAAAAAACCTGCCGAAGCAGGTTTTTTTATCATCTCAACGCGAACTTAGCGCGCCAGCCAGCCGCCATCAACCGCAACGGTATAGCCGTTGATATAGTCGGATGCCGGGGAAGCCAGGAAGACGATTGGCCCCATCAGGTCGCTTGGCAGACCCCAACGACCCGCCGGGATACGGTCGAGGATAGCTGCGCTACGCTCTTCGTCAGCACGCAGCTGCTGGGTGTTGTTGGTCGCCATGTAGCCCGGTGCAATCGCGTTCACGTTGATACCGTGTTTCGCCCACTCGTTCGCCATCAGGCGGGTAACGCCCATGACGCCGCTTTTGGACGCGGTGTAAGACGGTACGCGGATACCGCCCTGGAAGGAGAGCATGGACGCGATGTTGATGATTTTGCCGCCGTTACCCTGTGCGATGAAGTGCTTAGCCGCAGCCTGAGACATGAAGAACACGCTCTTGATGTTCAGGTTCATCACGTCATCCCAGTCTTTTTCGCTGAAGTCGATAGCGTCTTCACGACGAATCAGGCCCGCGTTGTTCACCAGGATATCGATATGGCCGAATTCCGCCACCGCACGCTCCAGCAGTTCTGGGATGCCATCGATTTTACGCAGGTCAGCGGTCAGGCTCAGGAAGCGGCGGCCCAGTGCGGTAACGCGTTCGATGGTTTCGGTTGGCTCAACGATGTTGATACCGACGATATCGCAGCCCGCTTCCGCCAGACCTAACGCCATACCTTGACCCAGACCGGTATCGCAACCAGTAACCACGGCAACTTTGCCCTGCAGAGAGAATGAATCCAAAATCATTTTTTATTCCTTGTCGTTTTGCGCCTGTACCGGACAGGCATTGTTAATCTAATGCTGTCCGCGACTAGCGCAGATCCCTAACTGCTACATGATCCATGTCATCAAAGACCTGGTTCTCACCCACCATTCCCCAGATGAAGGTGTAAGCCTTCGTACCGACGCCGGAATGGATTGACCAGCTCGGTGAAATCACCGCCTGTTCATTGTGCATAACGATATGACGCGTCTCTTGCGGCTGCCCCATCATATGGAACACGCAGCTGTCTTCATCCATGTTGAAGTAGAAGTACACCTCCATGCGGCGCTCGTGGGTATGGCACGGCATGGTGTTCCACAGGTTGCCTGGCGCCAGTTCGGTCAGGCCCATGCTGAGCTGGCAGGTTTCCAGCACATCGGGAACAAAGTATTTATTGATGGTGCGGCGGTTGCTGGTGAGGTTATCCCCAAGCGTGACCGGCGCAACGTCCGCAGGCGTGACTTTTTTAGTCGGGTAAGTCGTATGGGCCGGTGCGCAGTTGTAGTAAAACTTCGCTGGTTTCGCCGCATCGACGCTGGCGAACACCACCTCTTTCGCGCCTTTACCCACGTACAGGGCATCGCGATGGCCAATTTCGTAGCACTGGCCGTCAACGGTAATCGTGCCCGCGCCGCCAATGTTGATAACGCCAAGCTCGCGACGCTCCAGGAAATAGCTGACGCCAAGCTGTTTACCGACTTCACCGCCGACGGAGACCGTTTTTGCAACCGGCATAATGCCGCCAACGATAATGCGGTCGATATGGCTATACACCATGGTGTATTCATCAGCCTTGAAAACCTGCTCAACTAAAAACTCATCGCGAAGACCCTGCGTATCCAGCGTTTTAGCGTGAGCGCTATGAATGCTCTGTCGTACTTCCACCTGAACCTCCAGGATAATGTGGTCTTATGTTCTATTTATTGAAACGAAACTGCGTTCCGATTTGTTTAATGCTTGTATCTTATCCCTGATGAAATGGGTTTTCAATTGCAAATAAAACATCGTTTCATTTTTCCTGGATAATATTGTCAAAAATGCAAATCCGATCACGAATACGCGCTTCAGACGCGTTGCGAAAAAATAAAAAACAATGTTATTCATTCGGTTACAGCTTTCTTTGAAAAATTACCACTTTGGTGGAAAGGACGACGTAAAAACAAAGGTGGGCTTGACAATGCGCTGAGTGGCTTCTCAAAAAAGTAGCAGAAATGATGATTTTTCGTATAAAGTGAGTCTGACATCACAAACAATGAAACGCTGTTTTGATAAATTAACACTCAGTTTTTAAAATAACATCCAAATCGGCCTGTGAGGGAGATAGCACCCCGAGACCGCTTGAGTAAAAGGAGAGCATCATGGCTAAAGGCATGCGGGTTAAATTGAACTATGAGGTCAGCCGCGACCCAGATACCGGCGCGGAGGTCACCCGCTTAACGCCACCGGAGGTAACTTGTCATCGTAACTACTTCTATCAGAAGTGTTTCTTTAATGATGGCAGTCATCTGTTATTTGCCGGCGAGTTCGATGGCCATTGGAACTACTATTTGCTGGATGTGGCTAATGCCGAAGCGGTACAGCTTACCGAAGGCGCGGGCGACAATACCTTTGGTGGTTTCCTCTCCCCTGATGATAAATCGCTCTACTATGTGAAGAACGACCGCACGCTGCTGGAAGTGAACCTGAAAACCCTGGCCGAGCGTGAAGTATACCGCGTGCCGGAGGAGTGGGTTGGCTACGGCACCTGGGTTTCTAACAGCGACTGCACCAAGCTGGTGGGTATTGAGATTGCGAAAAGCGACTGGACGCCGCTGAACGACTGGCAGCTGTTCCACGATTTCTTCCATAAAGGTCCGCACTGCCGTTTGCTGCGCGTTGACCTGAAAACCGGCGAAAGCGCGGTGATCCACGAAGAAAAAATCTGGCTCGGTCACCCAATCTACCGTCCGTTTGATGACAGCACCGTCGCCTTCTGTCACGAGGGTCCGCATGACCTGGTCGACGCGCGCATGTGGCTGGTCAACGAAGACGGCAGCAACGTTCGCAAAGTCAAAGAACACGCGGAAGGCGAAAGCTGCACGCACGAATTCTGGGTGCCAAACGGCTCTGCGCTGGTGTACGTCTCTTACCTGAAAGGACAACAGGGTCGCACCATCTACCGCTTCAACCCGGATACCAACGTTAACGAAGCGCTGATGCAGATGCCAGCCTGCTCACACCTGATGAGTAACTTCGACGGCACCATGCTGGTCGGCGACGGTTCCGGCACGCCGGTTGATGTGAAAGACACCAGCGGCTACACCATTGATAACGATCCGTACCTGTACGCCTTTGACGTGGCGAAACAGGCCTACTTCCGCGTTGCTCGTCACGATACCTCGTGGGCAACGGTACAAAACAGCCGTCAGGTAACCCACCCGCATCCGTCCTTTACCCCGGACGACAGCGCGGTGCTGTTTAGCTCTGACAAGGACGGCAAGCCGGCGCTGTACATCGCTAAGCTGCCCTCTGAACGTGCGTTAGTGAAGGCATAATAATTCTGAGTTTTGTGTTTCTGTAACTGGCCTTGCCCTCCTCTGGAGGGCTTTTTTTTGACCGTTTTTTGGGGCGGTGCGGGAACCCTCACCCTAGCCCTCTCCCTTAAAAAGGGAGAGGGAACCGTTGGGTGCGGGCAGTAATGTCCCCTCGCCCCTTTGGGGAGAGGGTTAGGGTGAGGGGGAAAACCGTACACAGCCACAAAAACAAAAACCCCCGGCTAAATGCTCCGGGGGGAAAACGGATGAGGGTCCGAATTTATTTAGAAGGAGTAAGCAACACCAACACGTAAACGGGTCTGACGTTCATCGGTAGATTTCACGCCCACGTTGCCCACTTCAAAGTACGGGGACCAGTTCTTATCCCATTTGTAGGCCAGCTTAGCGTTATATTCGGTGCTGTACGGTTTGTTGTTATTACGATACAGGCTCTTATGCTCATCGTCGGCAACCGTACTGCGCGCATAAACATAGTTCAACTCAGCGCGCCAGTCGCCCATTACCCAACCCACCCAGGTATCCACTTTATTGACTTTATCATCAACGCCGCCGCCATTGCTGGAGGTTGCCGGTACACGGGTATATTCATAGCGGTAACGCGCTGCTACGTAGAAACCATTATCAAAGCTGTACTGCGCGTGTAAATAAGGCTTGTAGATTGAGAAACTGTCTTTACTTTCAATGTTAAAACCTGGGTTCAGGGCAAAATTATCCGTCGCCTTCCAGCGCCAGTTAATGGATTCTTCATGACCATTACCCACCATTTCGTTAAACGGACGATCCTGCTTATCAGTATCACCGCCCGTCTTCCATTTTGCTTCCACGCCAAAACCGAGACCATTATCAAAGCGATGGGACACCGCAACACGGTCTGCGTTGGAGCCGCTGTCAATATATTCATGACGCAGGTCAACGGTAACCGCCGAAGCAGCGAACGACATGCCAGTTAATACGGCCAGGGCCAGAGTTTTCTTAAACATTTGCCATCCCTCAATTGAAATTATGTTTCTTTTTTATGAAATTTGATTTTATTTTTTCCGGATATGCATTTTAGTGATCAGGATCGTAATTATTTGTTTCATAAAAAGTGGCACAATAAGGACGTGATAAAGCTCAACAAAAAATAGAAACTGGTCTCAAAAAATAGAACATGGATCACACATCCTTATTTTGATAAAAATAAAAAACAACATTTTCAATACCTTATACCACCAAAAATAACTGACGTTATTCTTAGCAATAGTAATAATTTATGTTTAATTAATAATTCAGCTAAGCATCTACTCATGCGTAAAATTTGCAATCGACACAAATAAACATAAATTCATAAAGGAATGAACTAGACAAAATCACAACGATAATCACGTAACTCAGTGCAGATAAACAAAAAAAGCCTCTATTGAGGCCTTTCTGGGATGGGGTAATTACGAGGAAACTAAAGCGTTATTACTGAATATCTCGCTCCACGGCCAGCGCAACGCCCTGACCACCACCAATGCACAACGTGGCAAGCCCTTTGCGAGCATCGCGTTTCACCATTTCGTGGACCAGTGAAACCAGGATACGGCAGCCTGAAGCACCGATAGGATGCCCCAATGCAATCGCCCCGCCGTTCACGTTCACCTTCTGTTCGTTCCACTCCAGCATTTTACCCACCGAAATGGCTTGCGCCGCAAAGGCTTCATTGGCTTCAATCAAATCCACATCGCTCAACTGCCAGCCAGCGCGCTCAAGGCAGCGGCGAGTGGCATAAACCGGGGCAATCCCCATCAATGCAGGATCGACACCGACGCTGGCAAACGCGCGGATCCGCGCCAGGATCGGCAGCCCAAGCTCCAGCGCTTTGCTTTCACTCATCATCAGCACCGCCGCCGCGCCGTCATTAATCGACGATGCATTGCCCGCGGTGACGGAACCCGCATGATCAAAAGAGGGAACCAGGCGGGCCAACGCTTCGGCGCTGGCATCGGTTTGCGGCTGCTCGTCAGTGTCGACAATTCGCGGGCCACCCGGCTGCGGATTCACCACCGGAACAATTTCATCGCGGAAACGTCCGGAGTCGATAGCCCTGCGGGCTTTATGCTGGGAGCTGAGCGCCCAGGCATCCTGCTGTTCGCGGCTGATGCCGTACTCCCGCGCCAGATTCTCCGCCGTAACGCCCATATGGTAGTCGTTGAAAGCATCCCACAGGCCGTCGTGCACCAGGCTGTCGATAAGCTGGCTGTTGCCAAGCTGCGCGCCGGTGCGGCTGTCGGTCAGCACGTGCGGCGCACGGCTCATGTTTTCTTGCCCGCCAGCAATCACCACGTCGGCTTCACCGCACTGAATCGCCTGTGTCGCCAGGTGCAACGCCTTCAATCCGGAGCCGCAAACGTCATTGATGGTGATAGCCGAAACGGTATTCGGTAGACCACCTTTAATCGCAGATTGTCGCGCCGGGTTTTGTCCGGTTCCCGCGGTCAGCACCTGACCAATGATCACCTCGTCAATGGCCGCGGCAGAAATGCCGCTACGCTCGACCAGAGCATTAATCACCAGGCTTCCCAACTCCACGGCAGAATGACGGGCAAGCGCCCCTTGAAAACAGCCTATGGGCGTGCGCACTGCACCTACGATAACGACGTCTTTCATCTCGACCTCAGCGCAAAATTATCCGCGTATAGTAGATGATTGTTATCAACTATTTTCGTAATTGTTTAAAAAAAGTGAGTTTTATCACAAAGGAAATTCATATCAAATTCGCTAGGCGGAAACCTGCTGTAGATACTGCCGTAGCCAGCTTCCCGCCGCACCCAACGGTGAGGCTTTATGCCAAAGGAGATCGGTTGAAACCGAAATGGGCCAGCCCACAATATCCAGCATAGTCAGCTCTGCCGAGCGCGCAAATTCATCCACCAGCGCACAGGGCAACGCGCACCAGCCTAGCCCCTGCGCCGCCATGCTCAGCAGCATCAGATAGTTTGGCGCAGACCATACCGGCCCGCGCGCGGGGGTGGTGTGATTTTCCAGATAGGTATTCAGGCGCAGCTCGCGCCAGGTGCTCAACTGTTCCCACTCCAGCCCTCGCTCCGCAGCCAACGGATGGGTCGGCGAGACGTAAATCGCCATACGCGTCTGCATCGGCAAGCGGGTATGGCCGATATCGGTAGGATAGCTATCCCGCGCTTCAATCAGCCCCACCTGCGCACGCCCTTTTTGCAGGAGGTCGACAACGTCGTCGTCTTCCCCGACCAGGCACTCAAACTCCGTGTGCGGGAAGCGGCGGTCAAACTGGGCCAGCAGATCTTCCAGCACATCTGGATGCAGCGTATCGGAGAGCACGAAGGTGAGCCGCGCCTCGGTCTCGCCGCTCAGCGACACCGCCAGCTCGTCCAGCCGTTCACTGGCGCTGAGAATGGCCTGCACGTAGCTCAGCACCCGCTGGCCTTCGGCGGTGAGCAGCGGCTGGCGCGTGGAGCGATCAAACAGCGTCACGCCGAGATCCGCCTCCAGATGCGCAATGGCTGTGCTGACGGTCGACTGACTCTTTCGCAGACGACGCGCCGCCGCAGAGAAAGAACCACAGGAGACGGTTTCGACAAACGCCGTCAGTGCTTCGGGAGAATAGCGCATGATGTATCTACTTTATCGATGGTTTCTATCTTTTACTTATCACATTTATCCATAAAATGCGCACTATTGCCTGCCAAAAATCAAAGGTCACAACATGCAAAACGATTCATTACATCGCAGAAAACTCCCGGAGCGTATCTTCCATGCCGTGTGCTTCGAGGGGATCGCCACCGCGATCCTCGCCCCTACAGCGGCTTACCTGATGCAGCGCTCCGTGCTTGAAATGGGCGGGCTAACGGTGATTCTTGCCACCACCGCGATGATCTGGAACATCATCTATAACGCCGGATTCGACCGCTTCTGGCCGGTGACCCGCGTTATCCGTACCGCTAAGGTTCGTGCGCTGCACGCGCTTGGCTTTGAGTGCGGGTTTATCGTTATCGGGGTGAGTATCGTGTCGTTGGTGCTGGGCGTGACGCTGCTGCAGGCCCTCACGCTGGAGATTGGTTTCTTCCTGTTCTTCCTGCCCTACACCATGCTCTACAACTGGGTGTACGACATGCTGCGCGAGCGCATTATCAAGCGCCGCCAACAGAACCTTTACGCGCAAAATTAATCTGCTTTTCAGGCCGATAACAATCGGTCTGAAAATGTTCAGCCACACGAAAAGCTAATTATGGTAAATTATCCGCCATTTTTTTGGTTTTATGGTTGATATATTCAGATAATGTCTAAAATTTGGTCTAAAGAAGAGACGCTATGGAGCTTTGCCCTGTATGGCACAGCCGTCGGCGCGGGGACCCTTTTCCTGCCCATCCAGCTTGGCGCCGCCGGTGCCGTGGTGCTGTTTATTACCGCCCTCGTCGCCTGGCCCCTGACCTACTGGCCGCATCGCGCCTTATGTCAGTTCATCCTGTCTGCTAACACCCCGGCAAGCGTTGGTATTACCGGCGCCGTCAGCCACTATTACGGCAAGAAGATCGGCAACCTGATTACCACGCTCTACTTTGTTGCCTTCTTCGTGGTGGTATTGATTTACGCCGTCGCCATTACCAACTCACTCACCGAGCAAATTGGCCACCATATGCCGGTTGATCTCACCACGCGAGCGTTGGTCAGTCTTGGCGTCGTACTGTTGCTGAACCTGATCTTCCTGACGGGTCGTCAGACGACCATCAAAGTGATGGGCATGCTGGTCTTCCCGCTGATTGCCTACTTCCTGTTCTTGTCTATCTACCTGATCGGAAGCTGGCAGCCATCGCTGCTGACCACGCAGATGGAAGTCAGCACGCATACGTTGCACCAGGTGTGGTTATCCATTCCCGTGATGGTTTTCGCTTTTAGCCATACGCCGATTATCTCCACCTTCGCTATCGACCGGCGGGAGAAATATGGCGAGCAAGCCATGGGTAAATGCAAAAAAATCATGAAGGTGGCGTATCTCATCATCTGCCTGAGCGTGCTGTTCTTCGTGTTCAGTTGCCTGATGTCGATTCCGCCGTCCTATATCAATACCGCGAAAGCGGAAGGCGTAACCATTCTTTCCGCGCTGTCGATGATGCCAAACTCTCCGAGCTGGCTGTCGATTTCCGGGATTGTGGTCGCGGTAGTGGCGATGTCGAAATCGTTCCTCGGCACCTATTTTGGGGTGATTGAAGGGGCGAGCGATTTGGTAAAATCGTCGCTGAACCTGGTGGGCGTGCGTAAGAGCCGTTCCTTTAACCGCGGGCTCTCTATCCTGCTGGTGTCGGCGGTGACCTTTATTGTGTGCTGCATTAACCCGAACGCCATCTCGATGATCTACGCCATCAGCGGTCCGTTGATTGCCATGATTCTGTTTATCATGCCGACGCTGTCGACCTACCTGATTCCGTCGCTCAAGCCTTACCGCTCCATTGGTAGCCTGATTACGCTGATTGTTGGTCTGCTGTGCGTGTCGGTGATGTTCTTCGGGTAAGGCAATGGCTGTTCCCGGCGGCGCTTCGCCTGAACGGGCTACGGTTTAATTATTACGGATGTAAAAAAGCCTGCCAGGTTACCCTGGCAGGCTTTTTTGTAGGCCGGATAAGGCGAAGCCGCCATCCGGCAATCACGATGCGATTACAGCGCCATGTCGTGCTGCGGTGACGCGCTCGCTGGCTGCTCTGCCGGTTTTGCCTGAGCAACCGGCGCGGCTGGCATCTGAATAACCGGCGGTTTGGTCAGCTCCAGCGTAGCAGCGGTGTCATCCCAAACCTGTTGAGTCAGCACGACGTTGCCGTTCAGGTTCTGGCCAAAGCTCGGTACGATACCGCGAATTTTGCTCTGCCATTCCGGTGAGTTGAACTGCTCCGGGAACAGCTTCTTAATCACGTTCAGGGTGATTGGCGCAGCGGTAGAAGCGCCTGGAGATGCCCCCAGCAGCGCGGAGATGGTGCGTTGTTGGTCAACCACCACTTCGGTACCCAGCTTCAGCACGCCGCCTTTGTCGGCATCTTTCTTGATAATCTGCACGCGCTGGCCGGCCTGGATCAGTTTCCAGTCTTCTTTACGCGCTTCTGGGTAGTACTCTTTCAGCGCAGCAAAGCGGTCATCGTCGCTCAGCATCACCTGGCTCACCAGGTATTTCACCAGGTCAAAGTTATCCAGACCCACGTGGGTCATCGGCATCACGTTGCTGGTCGTGGTGGTGCTCAACAGGTCGAAGAACGAACCTTGTTTGAGGAACTTGGTGGAGAAGGTCGCGAACGGCCCGAACAGCACCACGCGTTTCCCATCAATAAAGCGCGCATCGATATGCGGTACGGACATCGGTGGCGCCCCTACGGAAGCCTGACCGTACACTTTTTCCATATGCTGACGCGTGACGTCTGGGTTTTCCGTCATCAGGAAGGAGCCGCCCACCGGGAAGCCTGCGTAGTTATCCGCTTCTGGAATACCGGTTTTTTGCAGCAGTTTGAGCGCACCGCCACCCGCCCCGATAAAGACGTATTTCGCGTCAATGGCGTGCTGCTTGCCGCTGTTCACGTCTTCAATGGTCACATGCCAGGAGTTATCGCCGTTGCGTTTAAACTCGGTCACTTCAGAAGAGGTTTGCAGCGTGAAGTGGTTGTTCTTTTTCAGGCTGCCGATCAGCTGACGGGTAATTTCGCCGTAGTTAACGTCGGTGCCCACAGGTGTCCAGGTGGCAGCCACTTTTTGTTGCGGATCACGACCGGCCATCACCAGCGGCGCCCACTGGGCAATTTGCTGATGATCGGTGGAGAATTTCATGCCCTGGAACAGGGTGGTTTTCTGCAACGCATCGTAACGTTTACCGAGGTAATCAACGTTTTTGTCGCCCCAGACGAAGCTCATGTGCGGCGTGGAGTTAATAAAGCTATGCGGGTTATTCAGAATGCCGCGTTTGACCTGTGAGGACCAGAACTGACGGGAAATCATAAACTGTTCGTTAATTTCCAGCGCCTTGGTCACGTCGATGGTGCCGTCCGGGCGCTCCGGCGTGTAGTTCAGTTCCATATTGGCGGAGTGACCGGTACCGGCGTTATTCCAGCCGTTAGAGGATTCCAGCGCGACATTGTCGAGCTTCTCCACCATCACCTGTTTCCAGTCAGGCTGCAATTCCTGCAGCCAGGTGCCCAGAGAGGCACTCATAATTCCGCCACCAATCAGCAGAACGTCGGTTTTTTCGGTGGTATCGGTATTTGCGTAAGCCGCTGAATTGACCAGCAGCGCGATGGTCGCCAGAGAAAATAGTTTTTTATTAATAGCAGGCATAATGATGATATTCGCATAGCTAAATGTAATGTGTGCGCCAATAATAGCGCACTTTTACATTATTTTAAAATACCACTCACTTTCCACTTAGAGTTATTAACAAATTACCACCATTGCTTTTTTAAATTAAAAAAAGCATCCGTATTGTTTGCGTGGAAATAAAATTTAAATAATTTCAGTTTAATTCCAGTTATTAATGCAGACCGAATTCCGCCATAAGCTGCTGGCGTAGCAGGACAAAATCCGTGCTGCTACGTTCCCGCGGCTGCGGTAACGTCACCTCAATGATACGAATCGGATCGCCCTTAATTTTCGGTAAAATGATCACCCGATCGGCAAGATAAATCGCCTCTTCCAGATCGTGCGTGACCAGCACCATCGTCATCTTTTCCACATCGCGAATGCGTGCCAGCTCTTCCTGCATGGTGATTTTGGTCATCGCATCCAGCGCCCCCAACGGCTCATCCAGCAGCAGGATCTCCGGCTGAATGGTCAGCGCTCTGGCAATGCCGACACGCTGGGCCATGCCGCCGGAAAGCTGGTTGGGCAGCGCCTGTTCGCAGTGGCTGAGCCCCACCAGTTCAATCGCCTCTTTCGCCCGCGCCCTGGCCTGCTTGCGCGGTACGCCCTGGACATCCAGGCTGAAGCTGACGTTTTCCAGCACCGTCAGCCACGGCAGCAGGCGCGGCTCCTGGAAAATCACCGCCCGCTCGCGGCTCATTCCATGCACCTCCTGGCCGTCAATCACCACGTCGCCCGCGTCCGGCGTTTCAAGCCCCGCGAGAATTCGCAGCAGCGTGGTTTTCCCACAGCCGCTGGGCCCGACGATGGCAATACTCTGCCCGCTTTCAATCTGTAAATTGAGGTCGCGGAAGACATCAAACGGTTTCCCTTCAAGGGAGAAGGTCTTGCGTAAGCGGCGAATCGAGATATCGCCGCGGGCGGTCTGCGTGGTTGATGTCATTATGCACCTTCCGTTTTCAGCAAAATATTTGACGCTTTGAGCTGGCCTTTTTTCAGCACGCCGTCGCGCTCAAGAATATCCAGCCAGAACTGCACGTCATGAGGCTCTGAGAGCCCGCCTTTACGCACGCCGTAGCCGGTAAAGTACTGCGCCACGTCCGGGTTTTCACCGCGTTCTTTGAGGATCTTCGCCATGATCTCACGCACCTGCGCCGGGTTCTCACGCGCATAGTCCAGCGCGCGCGCCGACTCCACAACGAAGATACGCGCCGCATCCGGATGCTGCTTCACGAAGTCTGAACGCAGCACCGTAAAGCCACCAGCTATCGGCCCCAGCACGTCGGCGTCGTTGAAGATTGGACGCAGGCCGCCGTGGCTGCGCGCCACGCCTTCAAACGTTGTCTGCCAGTAGCCAAAGGCCGCAGCGTCAACCTGCCCTGAACGTAGGGTTTGTTCAAGCTGCGGGCCCGGAACCGCTACCGGTCTGGCGGCGTTTTCTGGCAAATTCGCCTGGTGCAGCGCTTCACGCAGGGTGTAGTCCAGATGCGCGCCCAGGGTATTTACCGCTACGCTTTTTCCGACTAAATCTTTGATGGACTTAATCGGGCTATCCTCCTTCACGTAGAAGATGGATTTGGTGGTCTCGTTGATACCGTTGGTTGGATAAGCCGCCACAAAGTCGTTACCGTTGGCGATAGCGTTGATGACCGCTGGCGTGGCCGCCGAGCCGATATCAATGCTGCCGGAAGCCAGCGCAAATAAAGACTCCGGGCCACCGCTGGCATAACCGGCGTTTTTAATCGACACGCCGGTGCCTTTAAAATATCCCAGCGCTTCCGCTAGTTCATGAGCGGAAATACCGCCGTAGCTCGCCATATAACGCATCGTCACCTCATCCTGAGCGCGAACCGATGCACTAACACCTAATAAGAAAAGCACCCCAACCCACGCAGAATAGAACTGTTTTTTCATTATAAAAATTCCTTTATGGCGATAAGTAAAAACGCAAAATAACGTGCAAAATTAACGGCTACGGATATTCCATCGACACAAGCGACGTTGCAGTACAACCAGAATCGCGTTAGCTAATAACCCGGCAAACGCCAGCAGAAATATCGCGGCAAACATCATGGGTATTTGGAAGTTATATTGCGCATTCATCACCCTAAAACCGATCCCCTGGTTCGCACCGATCATTTCGGCGGCAATCAACAGCAGTAACGCCGTGGTAGCCGACAGGCGCAGGCCGATAAAAATGGAAGGAACCGAGGCGGGAACAATCACCCGGTAGAACAGCGTCAAGCGCCCGGCACCAAAGGTACGCGCCATTTCCAGCAGTTTGGTATCCACCTCTTTGACGCCGCTGATAGTCGACAGCAGAATCGGGAACAGCGCCGCCCAGAAAATCACGAATACCTTGGACGTTTCTCCGAGCCCGAGCAGCAGAATAAAGATCGGATACAGCGCCAGCGCCGAGGTTTGGCGGAACAACTGCAAGATAGGATCCAACGCCTGCTCCAGCGGGCGAATCTGGCCCATAAACAGCCCCAGTGGGATGCCCACGACAATGGCGGCAGCGAAAGCCAGCCCGGCGCGCTGGAGGCTGATAGTGATATCACCCAGCAATGCGCCTTGCGTTATGCCGTTCCACAGCGCAACAAAGATTTTATCCAGCGGCGGGATAATCGCCGCGTTCAGCCAGCCAGCGGTGCTGGCGATTTGCCAACCGGCAAAGAACAGCACCAGCAGGCCGTAGCGCGCAATCAGCGATAGGCTACGCTGGTACCACAGCAGATACGCAGGCTTAGCCTGTACGCGCGCCTTCAGACGAATGCGGGTCGTGGAGTAGAACATAGCGCCTCCTTAAGCCACTTTGCTGTCGCGCACGGCGCTATAGCGATTGCTGGCAAACGGCAGCCCCAGATTTTCACGCAGCGTTTTGCCCTCGTACTGAGTACGGAACAGCCCGCGTTTTTGTAAAATCGGCACCACCAGCTCAATAAAGTCGTCCAGTCCGCCCGGAAGCCACGGCGGTAGTACGTTGAAGCCATCCGCAGCTTCGTTTTCAAACCACTCCTGCAGCGTATCCGCTACCTGCTCGGCGCTGCCCACCACGGTGAAGTGACCGCGCGCGGTCGCCACCCACTGGTAGAGCTGGCGAATGGTGAAGTTGTTTTCATCGGCAATCTGGCGAATCAGCTCGGGACGCGATTTCATGCCCTCAGTGACCGGCAGCGGCGGCAGCGGGCCGTCAGGGTCGAATTTACCAAGATCGATACCGCCGCCGGCCAGCCCATTCAGCAGCGCGATGCCGTCAGCTTCAACAATCAGCGAAGTCAGCTTGTGGTACTTCTCTTTCGCTTCTTCCTCGGTGCGGCCAACAAACGGCGCAACGCCTGGCATAATCAGTACGTGGTTCGGGTTGCGACCCACGGCGCGAGCGCGCGATTTAATATCGCGGTAGAAGTCCTGCGACGTATTGAGATGTTGGTGAGACGTAAAGATAACTTCGGCGGTGGCGGCAGCCAACGCACGGCCGCTTTCAGACTGCCCCGCCTGTACGATAACCGGCTGGCCCTGAGCCGAGCGCGGCACGTTCAGCGGCCCGCGCACCTTAAAGAATTTGCCGACGTGATCGGTGTTGTGCACCTTACTGCGGTCGAAGAACTGGCCCGAAGCTTTATCGCGCAAAAACGCGTCGTCCTCAAAGCTGTCCCACAGCTTTTTCACCACCTCAACGTGCTCTTTCGCCCGCTGGTAGCGGTATTCATGCGGGTGTTGGGTGTCCAGATTAAAGTTGTGCGCCGCGGCTTCGGTGGCGGTGGTCACCACGTTCCAACCCACACGGCCGCCCGAAATCAGGTCCAGCGAAGCAAACTTGCGCGCCAGGTTGTAGGGCTCTTCATAGGTGGTGGAGGCGGTGGCAATAAAACCAATGTTCTGCGTCAGCGGCGCTAGCGCGGAAAACAGGGTGACGGGCTCAAAACCTGCGACTTTAGCGGTGCCGCCGTCGGTAACGCCGGAAGCGGGGATTGCCAGGCCATCGGCCAGGAAGTAGGCATCAAACAGGCCACGTTCAGCGGTCTGGGCAAGCTGTTTATGAAATTCGAAGCTGGTTGCGCCATCAGCCGGGGAGTCGGGGTGACGCCACGCCGCAATATGCTGACCGCCGCCGGGCAGGAAAGCCCCTAATTTGATCTGTCTGCTCATTCTGCTTTCTCCTGATTCGATGCCGAAAGTGGGCTGAAACCAAGATAGCCAGAATGCGCAGCCATTCTGAAATAACAAATATTGAGTTAGTTATTTACATTTTTGCAATAAAGCCAGTGAAGGCCTGTAGGCCGGATAAGCGCAGCGGTTGGCAGAGTGCCGGATGGCGCTGCGCTTATCCGGCCTACGCGTCAGTTATCCTCTTTAACTTCAGCAACGACAGTTTCCGCGCAGTGATTTTCACGCTGCCAGGCAGGAAGCTCCGCCAGCTTTATCCCTTCCGGTACAATGCTGTGCTTCAGGCAGGCCACCCGCTGCGAGCGATAAATACTGGTGTAACCCGAAACCAGATAGGCCACCACGCAGGCCATCGCCGCGTAAACGCCGATATCCGCACCAAACAGCTCAATCGCCATCAGCGTCGAGGCGATAGGCGTATTCGCCGCCCCGGCAAAGACCGCGACAAACCCCAGTCCGGCCAGGAACGCAAACGGCAGATGCAGCAGCGGGGCGAGCGCGTTACCCAGCGTCGCGCCCACATAAAAGAGCGGCGTCACCTCCCCGCCTTTAAATCCGCTGCCAAGCGAGGCCACGGTGAAGATAAGCTTACCGAGAAAGTCCCACGGTGCCAGCGGATGCTGAAAAGCATCAACAATCACGGGTATGCCCAGACCAATGTAACGATCGGCGTGCAGCGAGTAGACCGCCGCCGCAACCACGACCCCGCCGATAAACGGGCGCAGCGGTGCGTAGGCAATCCATTTTTTCATCATGCCCCCGACCAGATGAGTCGCGTCGGCAAAAACGCGCGCAGCCAGACCAAAGCAGCAGCCAGCAACAATCACCGCCGCCAGTGTCCAGGCTGATACCGCGGGGATAGATGACATCATGTAGTGCGTATGGTGCACGCCCCACATCAGGCCGACCTGGTCTGCCACCACCGCGGCTACCAGGCAGGGAAAGATAGCGGTGTAGTGCATGCGGCCAAGCGCCATGACCTCAAGGCCAAAAATCGCCCCGGCGAGCGGGGTACCGAATACGGAGGAAAAGCCTGCGCTGACGCCCGCCATCAGCACCATGCGGCGCGCATCGTTATCAAGCCCGAGCAGCGGCGTAAACCGATCGGCAATCGAGGCGCCCATTTGTACCGCCGTCCCTTCACGGCCGACCGACGCGCCGAACAGATGAGAAACGACCGTGCCAATAAACACCAGCGGCGCCATCCGCAGTGGAATGGTGTTAGCCGGGCTATGCACCTCTTCCAGAATCAGATTGTTACCCGCCTCTACGGAGCGGCCAAGGCGCAGATACATCCAGCCCACCGCAAAACCAGCAAACGGCAGCAGCAGGATAAGCCAGTGATGCTGAAGGCGCGTGGCCGTCGCCCAATCAAGCGAGAAGAGGAATAAAGCGGACGCCGAGCCGACGAGCACGGCGATAACGATAGCCAGCAAGAGCCACTGTATTAAGAAGAAAAGCGAATTTTTACGAGCGAAGTGTTCAGAGAGCATTGACGCATCCTCAGATGAATTAATCATCCTGGACGCGATAGAGGTGTGCCTGTTCATTCCCGGTCCAGGAATACAAACAGGCATCATCAGCCACACGGCGGTTCAAGGGGGAATGCCATCCCCTATGAATAAATATTAGCACACGAATCGTTTCAGCCAAATACTTTGTGGCTGCGTTATTTCAGCGTCTCCAGCGGGAAAGGCCGGTCCTGCACCACCGTTTTCATCACCAGCGTTGAGCGCAGGTGCTGCACGCCCGGCATCGCTGATAGCTTTTGATCGTAGAGCTTCTGAAACGAAGAGAGATCGCGCGTCACCACCTGCATCAGATAGTCCGGATCGCCAAACAGCCGCTGGGCCATCACGATCTGCGGGATCTCTTCCACCGCCTCTTCAAACGCGCTGACCGCCTTTCTATCCCCCTCTTTCAGCGTCGCAAATACCAGCGCTACAAAGTTAAAGCCCATTTTTCCAGGATCGAGGTTAGCGCGATAGCCGGTAATCACCCCTTCCTGCTCCAGCACCCGCAGACGTCGGTGGCACGGCGATAAACTCAGATTCACCCGTTCTGCGAGCTCGGTGATAGATAAACGGCCATCGGCCTGTAGTTCAGCAAGAATTTTTCGATCTATGCTATCCATTTAGAAGATTCTCTCATTCCAACCGGGTTTTCAGCATAACATTGAAAGCTCATTGCGCGGCAATAACGATATTCTTTCCTGACATTCAGTACGGTATTTAAGGGCTAACGTCATGGGTAAGAACGGAGTGTGTCGGGCATGGAGATGAGTTTGGTTGCGGGGTTCTGGCTGGTTTCGTTTTTGCTCATCATGACGCCGGGGGCCGATTGGGCCTACACCATCAGCGCCGGGATCCACGGGCGCAGCATCGTTCCGGCTGTGGCAGGGCTGATGTCCGGACATTTGCTGGCAACCGTTATTGTGGTGGCGGGCGTAGGCGTACTGATTGCCGGACATCCGCTGGCGCTGTCGGCCATTACGCTTTTAGGCGCGTGCTATCTGCTGTGGCTCGGCATATCGCTGCTGCGCCATCCGGCTACGGTCGCCAGTGCTTCACAGCAGCGCGGCGGCTGGAACCAGTGGGCGCTAAAGGGTCTGTGCATCAGCGGCCTGAACCCAAAAGTGTTTTTACTGTTCCTGGCGCTGCTGCCGCAGTTTACCGACCCGCATGGGCAATGGTCGGTAGCCATGCAGATGTCGGCGTTAGGGATAATGCACCTCATTACCTGCACGATTATCTATTTACTGGTGGGTTATGGTTCACGCGCGCTGCTGGCAAGTCGTCCCCAGGCGGCGCGGGTTGTCAGCCGTATTTCAGGCGGGTTGATGGTGCTTATCGCGGTTGCGCTATTAGTTGAACAGCTTCGCTAATAAAGGTGCGCCAGCCTAAGCT
This sequence comes from Kluyvera chengduensis, assembly GCF_044197065.1. Lineage (NCBI taxonomy): Bacteria > Pseudomonadati > Pseudomonadota > Gammaproteobacteria > Enterobacterales > Enterobacteriaceae > Kluyvera > Kluyvera chengduensis. The sequence continues at coordinate 43,611 of NZ_JBIQOI010000005.1, read as the reverse complement.
GGCGCCACGTTTCAGGCGCGAATGTCGTCATACTCACGGGTGTTATCAAACTCATGCTTGGCAAACGGGCACAGTGGAATAATTTTGCGCTGTTCCTGACGCATTTTCTCAACCACTTTCGCCACCAGTTGTTTACCCACGCCCTGCCCCTTCAGGCTCTCATCAACGTCGGTATGTTCAATAATGCTCAGGTGCTCACCGGTGGGAACAAAGACGATTTCCGCCACCTGGTTACCGTCGCCGTCGTTAACGTAAAACTTGTTATGCCCTTCCAGAATTTCCATGTTTCTCTCACTTAATCATGATGACGGTATTTCAGCGCCCCACTTGGGCAGGTGTCGATAACGCGTACTACCGTTTGCGCGTCGACTTCATCCGGGATGATCCACGGTTTGCGCTTCAGGTTGAACAGCTTGCTGCTTCCGCGCACGCAGTTCCCTGAGTGCTGGCAAATCGCCGTATTGAAGTAGACGTCAATCTTCTCCCCGGTATAGACACGATAACCTGCGTCCAGTAGTTCCTTATCCATGACATTGCCTCTATTTTTTTATATAGGTTCGAGACTAAGCATAGACCTGTCTAGGGGGAAGAATCATCACCTATCGCGAAAAACCACAGCGAGAAAGGTTTTATACGTGGAGGATTACGGGTATTAATACGATGTCACAGAATTAAAAATAGCGGTAGTGGCAGTAAAATAATAGAGAATACGTATTTTCATATCTGCCAACATGGAAAAGTAAAGGGTGCAGCCCCGACAATTATGCCGGGGCTATCGCTAAAGCGGGATATATTAGAAAGAGTATGCCACACCGACACGGAAACGAGTCTGGCGGTCATCACGGTCGTTTACGCCCACGTTGCCCACTTCGCCATATGGCGCCCAATTTTTATCGATTTTGTACGCCACTTTGACGTTATATTCCTGGGAGTACGGTTTGTTATTGTTACGTGCATTACCTTCTGTGCTACGTGCATAAACGTAGTTCAGCTCGGTACGCCAGTCACCGAACACATAACCGGCCCATGCGTCGCCACGGTTCACCTTATCATCGTCTTTGTTAGCATTTGACGGGTAGCGGGTGTAGTCATAGCGGTAACGTGCAGCGACGTAGAAGCCGCTGTCGAAGCTGTATTGTACGCGCAGATTCGGCTTATAAATAGAACGGCTGTCATTACTTTCGATATTAAAGCCAGGCTGAATAGAGAAGTTTTTATTGAACTTATATTGGTAGCTAATCGATTCTTCATGACCATTACCGATAAAGTCGGAGAACGGTTGATCGGTATTATCCCCACCTGATTTCCATTTGGCTTCTACCGAGAAGCCAAACCCATTCGCGAAGCGGTGAGAAACTGAAACACGGTCTGCGTTAGTTTTATCTGTCTTGCCACCATCAATAAATTCATGACGGAGATCGACTGTCACTGCGGATGCTGCGAAGGATGCGCCACATAAAGCAATCATGACCATAGATTTCTTAAACATGCAATAACCCTCAATTGGAATTATGTTTCATTTTTATGGAATTGCATTTTATTTTTTTAAGAAAGATATTTTAGTGATCGAGATCGTAAAGATTTATTTCATGAACACGTGGGGTTAAGAGACGTGATAGAGTTCAAGAAATGCACGATTGACTTATCGAAAATAACGCTCCAGATCACACAAAAGGTTAATTTACACTAAACTTACATATCTTTATAAATGATATTTATCAATACAAATCAATTGCTTAAATAAATTTAGTTTCGACGGTTACTTATTTACCATTAATAATTACAATGCCGAATAATATGATCATAAAGAATTAGCCTAGAGAAAAAGCAGAAATCAAGCCTGCCCATTAATGATTTGAAATATAAAAACAACCATTTTTAGTAGCTAATTTTTCCCTCTTTACTCATAGCCACTAAGACAGTATTCCCTATCAGGTAATATCTTACGTCGCCCTTACCCCACCAGACACCATCATTCGCGTATCACGAGATAGTTTTTCTTTATCGCTTAGCTAAATCTTCTGGTTCGTCTCCCCGGGTACTCACTGCCATCACCCATCGCAAACGACACGAAGCCGTTGAAACGTACACGACAGATGAGGTCCGCAATGAGCGCATTGTTTACCGGAAAAAGTTGTTAGTGGTTGGCGGTACGAACGGTATGGGCTTTGAAACCGCAAAATTAGTACTGAAAAGTTGACGGTGGCGTGATGGCCGGTTGCAACGCCTGATGTTCAGGCATGGGTATCCATACAGAAAGCAGCTGAATCTGGCTAAAGCGCTCGCGATATGACACCGAGCGCTTTTTTCATCAGGCGATTATTGGCATGTCATCCAGGCGTTGATAAACCGCGAGCCCCAGTTCATTAGCAATGCGAACATCATTATCAGCCCCCTTCGACTCGCCCTCCAGACGTAATACCGCATCGCATCGCGTCAGCAGTCGATGGGCTACCGGGTAGAGATACGCTTCGCTGATGGGGTCACCGACTTTTTGCGAACCCGCAGCCGTCGCCAGTGGGAAGGCCAGCCACTCCCCAATCACCGGGATATGCCCTTTCTGATACACCGCCAGCGCCGCTTTTTCCATTCTCGCCAGGTTTTCATGCATCAGCCGTTCATCACCGTTGGTTCCACTACGAACGGGGCCGGCGATCAGTACGATCATACTTTTCATGTCAGTGCTCCAGATGGGTTGTTGTTTTTAATAGTGAGTGATGGCAGACAACCTAACATGCAAAATCATGCACAAACAAGAAAAATCATGCAAATCATTAATGATAAAACCTCATAAAACGTGTAATTTGACTGAAAAAGGTGGTAAACCTTAAAAATCGTGCATGGTGACTGCGGGTTTATCATCAGGAGGAGGATCGAGGAATTTCACAGAAACAGCGAGTTAATATTGGGTTACACCTGTGGCGTAAGGACGTTGGGTAAACCAGTATTCAGGATAAGCTCTTAGACAATAATAACAGAGAAAATATAAACATGGAGTGAGCGAAGGGAAATCACTTCACCCCTTAAAACCTAATAACAACATGATTTTATTAAAAAATATTTATGATGTAAGAAAAACAACAACACGTATTACTTGAGATCGCTGATAAGTTTAAGTGCGTTTTTTTTGACAGCATCTTGTATTCGCCCTGAGTCAGCGATCAACGTGAGCGCTTCAATACTTAAACCATCCCTGATCACTTTTCGCGCTTTACTGAGACGGGTCCGACAGCTCTTCTCTGTATATCCCTCGTATAAGTGCATTTGCTCAATGATGTCAGCGCTTGATAAATTTGAATCGGCAAAATGATGGTAGTGGTTTACGAAACACGCCATTCCGATAGCATTGAGGTGCTCAACCAGCGCAGCGTGGCCTGTTATCCTCTCTTGCTGCTCCAAAGCTTTCCCCACAGCTTCAAACTGAGCGGTTTGGATAGATACTCCGTTTATTGAAACTGGGTTGCAGACAGTCAAGCTTTCTTTGATGGAAGTGACCTGAGGATCAGCAAGAATCGCGCCCTTGAGGTTAATGATTCGTGCGTTAACGTGATCATTATGCCGCGTATAACCCCGTATGACTTCATGTGGAATTTTGTAACCATCAAGAACGTTGTAAGTTTCATCGAAAATAACCGCGATTAAATAATCAAAGTCGGCAGAATCATAGTTACGTAAGGCACTAAGCTGGCGGGAAGGATTATCTGGTGTAACTATCCTCGCTTTGATCTGCACTTTCATACCATCAGTATCGATGGCATCAGCGCCCGCCGACGAATTGCTCAGAAGAGTCATACCTAGCGCTTTAGAAACCAACCATTCAGCATAGTCACCTACAGGATTATTTTTGGTTCGTATAACACCTCTTGAACGCAATTCAGTTAAAATTCCGGAATGGAGCGTCAGTAATTCAAGAACGCTCAGTGAGGTTAGTAAACCATCTGATATTAAATGATTATTTTTCAAATTCGCTCTCCTTTGCTGAAGTGAAACGCCACTGAAACAAGGCTACAAAACGGCCTTACCGGGCTACTCATCAAAACGAATACATACGCTAACCCCGATGATAGCTTTGCTGATTGCGACACAGAAACTGTTTTTAATTCAGCTTGGGCACAACACGCAATTTCCGGTGACAAAGTGCTGGAGAACGAATTAACCAGTACTAAAAACGAGACACTTTGTAATTCATAATTTGCCGGAAAAACATGTGATCATTTAGCTCACCTTGGGCAAGACTGTAGCAATAGTCACTATGGCGACATGGACGCCTTACGCCATCACGTAAGAATTAGAAAATTTTGAGGAATGAGATTTTGGAGCGGGCGAAGGGAATCGAACCCTCGTATAGAGCTTGGGAAGCTCTCGTTCTACCATTGAACTACGCCCGCTAAGGTGTGCGAGGAGCATTATAAACGTTACGCCTCGCCTGGCAAGTCTTTAGGCCGCTAAGTGACGATAAAATAACCGCTTAGCACTTCGGTTTGCTGCCCTGTGGCGGCAAATAGCGCAGCGGGTCGATGGCCGTGGCGCGATAGCGAATCTGGAAGTGCAGCCTTACCGAGTCCGCATCCGAGTTGCCCATGGTGGCAATCTGCTGGCCAATCTTCACGTTTTGCCCGTTATTCACCATCAGCTTATCGTTATGCGCATAGGCGGTAATGTAATCTTCATTATGCTTAATCATGACCAGGTTGCCGTAGCCGCGCAGCTGGTTACCCACGTAGACCACTTTCCCCGCCGCCGCCGCATAGACCGGCTGACCACGGCTGCCCGCGATATCAATGCCCTTATTGCCGCCTTCCGATGTGGAGTAACGCATCACCACCTTGCCGGTGGCTGGCCAGCGCCAGCAGCGTTGACCGACTGGCGGCCATGAGGACTGCGGAACAGCGGAGGACGGCGTGACCTTCGCGGTTTGCGTTGCGCTGGATTTCTTACTGCCGGAGGATTTCGCCGAACCATTCACCCGCAGCTTCTGGCCGACGTTGATGTTATACGGCGGCGAGATGCCGTTAAGGCGCGCCAGTTCCCCCACGCTTGTGCCCGTCATCCGCGAGATGCGCGAAAGCGTATCGCCCCGCTTCACGGTATAGACCGAGCCGCTATAGCTGCCTTCTGATTTGGATGAATTTCCAGCACAGCCAGACAGCATAAGTCCGATAATCAGGCACATTAACAGGCGTAGTGGGGAAGAGATTTGGCGTCCTGCTCGCAAAACGAATCCTCAGGTCATAAACGTTCGGTTGAACTATGATAGCAGGCTCACGCGGGATACCAAACCATCAACGCGGCGAGTTGCCTGGAAACGGGTAGCCTTCAGCCACCAGCTCCATCACCTGCGAGCACCAGTTTACCGCCGGTATTTTCACCATTGCCGGGTAGAAAATCTGCGGAGAAGGGAAGACATCCACGACATAGCACTCCTTAAGCTTTTCGGCGCAGACCTCAGACGATGGCAGCAACGTCGCGGCGGCAAGCCCCGACTCCAGCCAGTCGATAATCACCCCCGGCTGAGTGATGTGCATAATCACCTTTGGGTTTACGCCCGCTTTACGGAACAGATCGATAAGCATCTCGTAGGTGCCGGAATCTTTCGCGCGGTGAAGCAACACCAGCGGCAGTGCGCCCAGCGCGTTGTAATCAAACGGGTTAGCAGGCGGCTGTGGCAGGCATTTTTTGTTGATAACCGCCACCAGCTTCACCGGATCGAACGACACATAGTCGAACCCTTCGCTGCGATAAGGCCGCTGGATAAAAGCGAGGTCGATAGCGCCTTCATTAAGCAGCATCTCCAGGTGGCTGGAATCCGTTACCGAGATATTCACTTCAATTTCTGGATAGCGCTGGTAGAGCGCCAACAGCAATGGCTTAAAGTAAGACTGGAACAGATGGCTCATCCCAAAACGGAACTGCAGCCGGTCTTTTTGGGCGATTTCCATCGTTTCGCGCGCGGTATCTTCCACCTGGCGCAGAATTTCGCAGGCTTTACGGTAAAGGAAAAACCCGGCTTCGGTTGGCTCAATACGGTTCCCGTGACGCAAAAACAGCGGTGTTTTGAGCTCGTCTTCCAGCTCCTGGATCCGCTTACTCAGCGGCGGCTGCGCCATGTTCAGCACCTTTGCTGCCTGACTTATCGAGCCCTGCTCAACCACCCGACAGAAATACCGTAATCGTTTTAAATCCATGCCGTCTCTGCTCCCTATCCGCTTTGCTATAGTTTACGCACGAAGCCTTTGTTGTTGTAGCCACATCTTTTTGATCTTCCCTGACCAAGCTAAACGGTATTTGCCCCTTAATTGTGTAAGGAATAGGGTTAGCGCAGACATTCTTTCCGATTATCAACAGGAACAAACCGTGAAAAATACAACAACCGTTCGCGACCTGCGCTCTGCGTTAGCGTTGCTGAAAACGCTGCCGGGTGAATACGTTGAAACCGATACCGAAGTGGACCCGCATGCGGAGCTGTCCGGCGTATACCGTTACGTCGGCGCTGGCGGCACCTGCCAGCGCCCAACGCGTAAAAACGGCCCGGTGATGATGTTCAACAAGATTAAAGGCTTTAACGACATCAGCGTGGCTATCGGCATCAACGGTTCCCGCAAACGCGTCAGCCACTTCCTCGATTGCCCGCCAGAAAAACTGGGGCACCTGCTGAAAGACTCCGTACAAAGCCCGATTCCACCGGTTCTGACCACTGAGAAAGCCGTCGCTCAGGAAGTGGTTCATCTGGCCACCGACGCCGATTTTGACTTGCGCAAACTGCTGCCAGCACCAACCAATACCGAAGAAGATGCGGGCCCGTACATCACTATGGGGCTGTGCTACGCCTCCGACCCGGAAACCCACGAATCTGATATCACCATTCATCGCCTGTGCGTACAGAGCCGCGATGAGCTCTCAATGTGGCTGACCCCAGGCCGTCACATTGATGCTTTCCGCATGAAGGCGGAAGAGCTTGGCCAGCCGCTGCCCATTTCTATCAGTATTGGCGTTGACCCGGCGATTGAAATTGCCGCCTGCTTCGAGCCACCGACTACTCCGCTCGGTTTTGATGAACTGAGCATCGCCGGTTCTCTGCGCGGCCAAGCCGTGGAAATGGTGAAATGCCTGACCATCAACGAAAAAGCGATTGCCCACGCAGAGATCATCATCGAAGGTGAGCTGCTGCCAAACGTGCGCGTTCGTGAAGACCAGAACACCAATACCGGCCGTGCGATGCCGGAGTTCCCTGGCTATACCGGCGAATCCAAAGATGCGCTGCCGGTGATTAAAGTGAAAGCCGTGACCCACCGCCATAACCCAATCTGGCGCACCACCGTAGGGCCAGGCGAGGAACACGTCAACATGGCGGGTATCCCGACTGAGGCGAGCATTCTGGATATGGTTGGCCGCGCGATGCCGGGCAAACTGTTGAACGTCTTCGCGCACTCCGCGGGCGGCGGTAAGCTGCTGGCGGTCATGCAGTTCAAAAAATTCTCTCCGGCGGACGAAGGTCGCCAACGTCAGGCGGCGCTGCTGGCGTTCTCCGCCTTCCCGGAACTGAAGCATGTGATTCTGGTGGATGAAGACGTGGATATCTTCGATAGCGATGACGTGCTGTGGGCAATGCAGACCCGCTACCAGGGCGACGTGGATACCATCACCATCCCCGGCGTGCGCTGCCATCCGCTGGACCCGTCTCAGGTGCCGGAGTACAGCCCAAGCATTCTGCAGCAGGGTATGTCGTGCAAAACCATCTTTGACTGCACCGTACCGTTCCACCTGAAACACCACTTTGAGCGTTCTAAATTCAAAGAAGTGGACGTGAAACGCTTCCTGCCGGACTTCGAGTAAGAGGAATAGACAATGAAACCACGCATCATCATCGGCATCAGTGGCGCATCCGGCTTTCAGTATGGCGTTAAGGCGCTGGAACTCCTGCAGCCTCTTCCGCTAGAGGTTCATCTGGTCGTCTCAAAAGGCGCAGAAAAAACCTGTGAACTGGAAACGGATTTCCGTCTGGATGAGGTGATGGCGATGGCCGACGTTGTCCACCCGATTGGCAATCTGGGTGCCGCCATCTCCAGCGGTTCGTTTAAAACGCTGGGGATGCTGGTTGCCCCTTGCTCGATGAGAACGCTGGGCGCGATTGCACATTGTCTTACCGATAACCTGCTCACCCGAGCGGCAGACGTGGTGCTCAAAGAGCGCCGCCGTCTGGTGCTGCTGGCGCGTGAAACGCCGCTCAACCTCGGCCATATTCGCAATATGGCCGCCGTGACGGAAATGGGCGGGATTATCTTCCCGCCGGTTCCGGCTCTCTATCAGCGTCCGCAAACCGCGGATGACATTATTACGCACAGCGTCAATCGCGCGCTGGATCTGTTCGACATCAACGTGGACAACATTCCACGCTGGGGCGAAGGGTCACTGCGCCACGACGACTAGTGCGATAAAGGAAACACTTTATGTTGATCGGTCCTTATGTAAACGGGTCCGCCGTGATTATCGGCGGGCTGGTCGGCGCGATTGCCGGGGGAAAACTCCCTGACCGCGTGAAAACGGCGCTGCCGATGACCTTTGGGCTGTGCTCGGTAGGTCTGGGTATTACGCTGGTGCTGAAGGTGAAATATATGCCTGCGGTGGTGCTGGCGATGATCGTCGGCGCGCTGATTGGCGAACTGCTGCATCTGGAAAGGGGTATTGGTAAAGCGGCAGGCTCTACCCGTGGCCTTATCAACAAGGTCTTCCCACCGGTACAGGGGCTAAGCCACGAAGAGTTCACCGAGAAGTTTGTGGCGATCCTGGTGCTGTTCTGCGCCAGCGGTACGGGCGTATTTGGGGCGATGACCGAAGGGATGAGCGGCGACCCATCAATTCTGTACATCAAAACGATTCTCGACCTGTTCACTGCCGGGATTTTCGCCACTCTGCTGGGCTTTGCTGTGATGACTATCGCCATTCCGCAACTGGTGATTCAGCTGGCGCTGGCGATGCTGGCGGTATTCCTGATGCCGATGATCAGCCCATCCATGATGGCCGATTTCTCATGCGCCGGCGGGCTGCTGATGGTCGCGACCGGGTTGCGTATCTGTAACATTAAACTTTTCCCGGTTGCCAACATGTTGCCGGGGCTTGTTTTGGTAATGCCTTTTTCCCATTTATGGGCTACGCTGGTTGCCTGAGTATATGACCCGGCGGGTTTATGCCGGGTCATCATTCATTTTCAGGAGTTGTCATGGCAGGCGAACACGTCATTTTGCTCGATGAGCACGATAAACCTTCAGGTATTCTGGAGAAGTACGCCGCTCACACCCTCTCCACCCCTCTGCATCTCGCTTTCTCTTGCTGGTTATTCAACGAACGCGGCCAGTTTCTGGCGACGCGCCGCTCCTTAAGCAAGGTAGCCTGGCCCGGCGTGTGGACCAACTCGGTGTGCGGTCACCCGCAGCAGGGCGAAACCTTCGAACAAGCGATTATCCGCCGCTGCCGCTTTGAGCTTGGCGTTGAGATTGCCGATATCACCCCGATCGCCACCGAATTTCGCTACCGCGCCGTGGCGCCAAACGGCATTGTGGAAAACGAGGTTTGCCCGGTCTATGCCGCGCGCGTAACCAGCGACGTGAAGGCCAACCACGATGAGGTGATTGAGTATCAGTGGTGCGAGCTTGACGATATTTTACAGGCGCTGACGTTAACGCCGTGGGCGTTTAGCCCGTGGATGGTGATGGAAGCGGCCGACGAAGAGGCGCGTCAGGCGTTTATTGCCTTCGCCCGTCGCTGAAGCTTCCCGGCGTCGCTGCGCTCGGCCGGGCTACACTCATTCGCGGAGACCTGATAAGGCGCAGCCGCCATCAGGCATAAAAAAACCCGGCATCGCCGGGTTTTTTGCATCTCGCTGTCGCGATTATTTCACCGGGCGCATTGCCGGGAACAGAATCACGTCACGGATGGTGTGGCTGTTGGTAAACAGCATCACCATACGGTCGATACCGATACCCAGACCCGCGGTCGGTGGCAGGCCATGTTCCAGCGCGGTAACGTAGTCTTCGTCGTAGAACATCGCTTCGTCATCGCCCGCTTCTTTGGCGTTAACCTGATCCTGGAAGCGCTGCGCCTGGTCTTCTGCGTCGTTCAGCTCGCTGAAACCGTTACCGATTTCGCGGCCGCCGATGAAGAATTCAAAGCGGTCAGTGATTTCCGGGTTCACGTCATTACGACGAGCCAGCGGAGAAACTTCTGCCGGATATTCGGTGATGAAGGTTGGCTGAATCAGGTGCGCTTCAGCCACTTCTTCGAAGATCTCAGTCACGATGCGGCCCAGACCCCAGCTCTTCTCAACGTGAACGCCGATGCTTTCAGCAATGGCTTTCGCAGAGTCGAAGTTATCCAGATCCGCCATGTCAGTTTCCGGACGATATTTCTTGATAGCTTCACGCATGGTCAGTTTTTCGAACGGCTTACCGAAATCGAAAGTCTGGTCGCCGTAAGGCACTTCGGTGTTGCCCAGAATATCCTGCGCCAGTGTACGGAACAGAGATTCGGTCAGCTCGATCAGATCTTTGTAGTCCGCGTACGCCATATAGAGTTCCATCATGGTGAACTCTGGGTTATGGCGAACGGAGATACCTTCGTTACGGAAGTTACGGTTGATTTCGAACACGCGTTCGAAGCCGCCAACCACCAGACGCTTCAGGTACAGTTCCGGCGCGATACGCAGGTACATGTCCATATCCAGCGCATTATGATGGGTGATGAACGGACGGGCAGACGCGCCGCCAGGGATCACCTGCATCATTGGGGTTTCCACTTCCATAAAGTTGCGGCCAACCATGAACTGACGAATACCCGCCAGGATCTGAGAACGCACTTTGAAAGTATTGCGGGAAGTATCGTTGGAGATCAGGTCGAGGTAACGCTGACGATAGCGCGCTTCCTGATCCTGCAGGCCGTGGAATTTGTCCGGCAGCGGGCGCAGTGCTTTGGTCAGCAGACGCAGCTCGGTGCAATGGATAGACAGTTCACCGGTTTTGGTTTTGAACAGTTTACCCTTCGCGCCCAGGATGTCGCCGAGGTCCCATTTCTTGAACTGCTCGTTGTAAACGCCTTCCGGCAGATCGTCACGCGCGACGTACAGCTGAATACGGCCGCCAACATCCTGTAAAGTCACGAAAGAGGCTTTACCCATAATACGGCGAGTCATCATACGACCGGCAACGGAAACTTCGATATTCAGCGCTTCCAGCTCTTCACTGTCCTTGCTATCGAATTCAGCGTGCAGTTGATCAGAGGTACGGTCACGACGGAAATCGTTCGGGAACGGGATGCCCTGCTCACGCAGTGCAGCCAGCTTCTCGCGGCGTGCCTTCATTTCGTTATTAAGATCGACTACCTCGTCAGCGCCTTGTGCGTTTTGTTCAGACATGTTGGTTCCTCATAACCCTGCTTTCAGACTTGCTTCGATAAATTGATCCAGACTTCCGTCCAGTACCGCCTGCGTATTGCGGGTTTCAACCCCGGTGCGCAGGTCTTTAATGCGGGAATCGTCCAGGACATAGGAACGAATCTGGCTACCCCAGCCGATATCAGACTTGGTGTCTTCCATCGCCTGTTTTTCGGCATTCTTTTTCTGCATTTCCAGTTCATAAAGCTTCGCTTTCATCTGCTTCATGGCCTGGTCTTTGTTCTTGTGCTGTGAACGGTCGTTCTGGCACTGCGTCACAATCCCGGTTGGGATGTGGGTGATACGCACCGCCGATTCCGTACGGTTAACGTGCTGACCGCCCGCACCGGAAGCGCGGTATACGTCAATACGCAGATCCGCTGGGTTGATTTCGATATCGATATCGTCGTCAACTTCTGGGTAAACGAATGCAGAGCTGAACGAGGTATGGCGACGGCCGCCGGAGTCGAACGGGCTCTTACGGACCAGACGGTGAACGCCGGTTTCCGTACGCAGCCAGCCGTACGCGTAATCGCCGGAGATTTTAATGGTCACGGATTTAATCCCTGCCACGTCCCCTTCGGACTCTTCAATAATTTCAGTTTTAAAGCCACGCGCTTCTGCCCAACGCAGATACATACGTTCGAGCATGCTTGCCCAGTCCTGCGCTTCAGTACCGCCAGAACCTGCCTGGATATCGAGATAGCAATCGGCGCTGTCATACTCGCCGGAGAACATACGACGGAATTCCAGCTGTGCCAGCTTCTCTTCCAGGGTATTGAGTTCTGCAACGGCTTCGTTGAAGGTCTCTTCGTCTTCGGCTTCTACAGCCAGTTCCAACAGGCCGGAAACATCTTCCAGACCCTGAGACATTTGATCGAGGGTGTCGACAATCGCTTCAAGCGAGGAACGCTCTTTGCCCAGCGCCTGCGCGCGTTCGGGTTCGTTCCAGACATCCGGCTGTTCCAGCTCGGCGTTTACTTCTTCCAGACGCTCTTTCTTGGCGTCATAGTCAAAGATACCCCCTAAGAACGTCGGAGCGCTCCGTGAGGTCCTGAATGCGATTATTTACCGGGTTTATTTCAAACATGGTCTATTTTCTTTTAATGGACGAGAAAAATGCGGTTATAAGAGCGGAATCTTAGCGGATTCCCGCCCTTAATTACAGTATAAGAGATGCTAAATCGGCCAGAGATGATCGATGATAAGCTGCAAACTTCGGTTGCCACGGTATTCATTGATATCCAGGCGGTAAGCCAGCGTCACTTCACGCACGCCGTTATCCGGCCAGACGGCGGTATCGACGTTAAACGCAATGCCGTCCAGCAGCGGGCCACCGCCGACCGGTTCCACCATCACCTTCAGGTGACGCTCGCCCACCAGACGCTGCTGCAACAGGCGAAAACGCCCGTCAAACAGCGGCTCCGGGAACATCTGCCCCCACGGCCCGGCTTCGCGCAGCATCTGCGCCATCTCCAGCGTCATCTCCTGCGGGCTCAGTTCGCCGTCGGAAAGAATTTCCCCCTGCAACAGCGCGGGGTCCAGCCATTCGGTGACCAGTTCGCCAAAGCAACGTTGGAACTCTTCAAAGCGCTCTTCTTCCAAAGAGAGCCCCGCCGCCATCGCGTGACCACCGAACTTCAGCATCAAGCCGGGGTGCAGCGTATCCAGACGCTCCAGCGCATCGCGCATATGCAGCCCCTGAATAGAGCGACCCGAGCCTTTCAATTGACCGTTACCCGCAGGCGCAAAGGCGATCACCGGGCGATGGAAGCGCTCTTTAATGCGAGAGGCCAGAATGCCGACCACACCCTGATGCCACTCGGGGTGATACATCGCCAGCCCGCCGGGCAGTTCAGCGCGGCTGCGCTCAAGCTGTTCGCACAGGGTCAGCGCTTCGGCCTGCATCCCTTGTTCAATTTCTTTACGCGTCTGGTTTAACGCATCCAGCTCGTTTGCCAGCACGCGGGCTTCACCGAGGTTGTCGCACAGCAGCAGCGCCACGCCGACCGACATATCGTCCAGACGGCCGGCGGCATTCAGGCGTGGGCCCAGCGCAAAGCCAAGATCGCTTGCCACAAGCTTCGCCGCGTCGCGGTTGGCAATCTCCAACAGCGCTTTAATTCCCGGGCGGCAGTAACCGGCGCGGATGCGGCTCAGCCCCTGCCAGGTGAGGATGCGGTTGTTGGCATCCAGCGGCACCACGTCGGCAACCGTGCCTAGCGCCACCAGATCGAGAAACTCGACGATCTTCGGCGCAGGGATCCCACGTTTTTCGAACCAGCCTTTCTCTTTGAGATGGTTACACAGCACCAGCATCAGATAAAAGGCCACGCCAACACCCGCCAGCGATTTCGATGGGAACGGACAGTCGACGAGGTTCGGGTTCACCATCGCATCCGCATTGGGCAGCGTTTCGCCCGGCAGGTGGTGATCCGTCACCAGTACGCTGATCCCGAGGTCATGCGCATGATCGACCCCGGTATGGGAAGAGATCCCGTTGTCCACCGTCATGATCATCTGCGCGCCGCGAGCGTGCGCCTGATCGACCACTTCCGGGCTTAACCCGTAGCCGTCTTCAAAACGGTTCGGCACCAGATATTCGACGTTATGACAGCCCATCGCCCGCAGGGAGAGCACGCTCAGCGCGGTACTGGTGGCGCCGTCGGCATCAAAATCACCCACCACCATGATGCGCAGCTCTTTTTCAAACGCGTCATGCAGCATCTCGACGGCTTTTTCCACGCCCGTCAGCAAACGCCAATGCAGCATGCCTTTCAGGCCACGCTCCAGATCATCCGGTGTTTTCACGCCGCGGCTGGCGTACAGACGTCGCAGCAGCGGCGACAGTTCATCAGGCAGCGCGATTGAGTCATCCACCTCACGGCGGCGAAGTTGAGTCTGTGGTTTCACGCGAATTATTTACCGCTGGTCTGTTTCTGGTGTTCGTCGAGGAAAGCTTTCATCTCTTTCGGCCCCTGATAACCCGGTACCACGTAGCCGTCGTTGAGCACGATAGCCGGTGTACCGTTCACACCAAACTGCACGCCAAGCGCGTAGTGGTTAGCAATGTCGATATCACAAGTTGCTGCCTGCACGCCTTTGCCGTTCATCGCATCGTCAAATGCTTTGTTGCGGTCTTTGGCGCACCAGATAGATTTCATATCCTGCTCAGCCTGGCTCTGAATACCCTGACGCGGGAAGGCCAGATAACGCACGGTAATGCCCAGCGCGTTGTAGTCTTTCATCTCTTCATGCAGCTTGTGGCAATAGCCGCAGGTGATGTCGGTGAAAACGGTGATGACGTGTTTTTCCTGCGGCGCTTTGTAGACAATCATCTCTTTTTCCAGCGCGTTCAGGTGGGTCACCAGCAGCGCGTTAGTGACGTTCACCGGCTGTGCGCCGCTCACGTCATACATTGGCCCCTGAATAATGTGTTTACCGTCATCGGTGACGTACAGCACGCCGCTGTTGGTCAGGACGGTCTTCATCCCGGCTACCGGTGCCGGCTGAATATCGGTGCTCTGCACGCCCAGTTTCGCCAGTGACTGCTTGATAGCCGCATCGTCAGCGTGCGCCAGGCCGGAAAATGCCGTCGCCAGCAGGGTGAACATCATTAAGCCTTGTTTCATAAACTGTCCTTTTAAATCAGCATCATGCTCGTGGATGGTGCTGTTGATGAAGTTGTCGCAGCCGCTCTGTCGCGACGTGCGTATAAATTTGTGTGGTCGACAAATCGCTATGGCCCAGCAGCATTTGTACGACACGCAGGTCCGCGCCGTGGTTCAATAAATGCGTTGCGAAGGCGTGGCGTAACACGTGTGGTGACAACTTTTCGCTGTCGATGCCCGCCAGTTGGGCATAGTGCTTAATGCGGTGCCAGAAGGTCTGGCGAGTCATCTGCTGGGCGCGCTGGCTGGGAAACAGCACATCAATCGCCACGCCGTTAAGCATCCACGGACGGCCATGTTCGAGCCAGTTTTCCACCCAATAAACGGCCTCTTCGCCAAGCGGCACCAGACGCTCTTTATTCCCTTTACCAATCACCCGAACCACGCCCTGACGCAGGCTGATATCGCTCATCGTCAACCCCACCAGTTCGGAAACGCGCAGGCCGGTAGCATACAGCACTTCAAGCATAGCCTTATCCCGCAGCTCCAGCGGCTGATCGGTCAGCGGTGCCTGCAGCAGTCGTTCGACCTGCGCTTCGCTAAGATCTTTTGGCAACCGTTGGGGCAGCTTCGGTGACGCCAGCTGCGCGCTGGGATCGTCCGGGCGGAATTTTTCGCGGTACAAATGCTGGAAGAAGCGGCGCATGGCGCTCAGCAGCCGTGCTGTGCTGGTTGCTTTATAGCCCCCCTGCTGACGCTCGGCGAGCAAATTTTGCAGGTCGTCGCTCTGAGCCGTTTCCAGCGAGAGCTCGCGATGCGCCAGCCACTCGACCACCATGGTCAAGTCACGGCGGTACGCGCTGAGGGTATTTTCAGCCAGATTGCGCTCCAGCCACAGCGCATCGAGAAACTGTTCGATTCGTGCAAGATCCTTATCCACCTCGGCCCCTCTGCGTGTTAAATCAGCACCATTATGCCTGAATTAGCCCCCTTTCTGGTACACTGGGTGCATCATCATCGCAAGAATCGAGAGCAGTACGTCATGAATATCGGCCTTTTTTACGGTTCCAGCACCTGCTACACCGAGATGGCAGCGGAAAAAATTCGCGACATTATCGGCCCGGAACTGATCACATTACATAACCTGAAAGATGACTCCCCCACCCTGATGGAGCAATACGATGTGCTCATTCTGGGTATTCCGACCTGGGATTTCGGTGAGATTCAGGAAGATTGGGAAGCGGTATGGGAACTGCTCGATACGCTCAATCTGGAAGGTAAAATCATCGCGCTGTACGGCATGGGCGACCAGCTCGGCTACGGCGAGTGGTTCCTGGATGCGCTTGGCATGCTGCACGATAAGCTGGCGACCAAAGGCGTGAAGTTTGTCGGCTACTGGCCGACCGAAGGCTACGAGTTCACCAGCCCGAAACCGGTTATTGCTGATGGTCAGCTTTTTGTCGGTCTCGCGCTGGATGAAACCAACCAGTACGATCTTAGCGATGAACGCATTCAGAACTGGTGTGAACAGATCCTCGGCGAGATGGCCGAGCAGTTCTCCTAGTGCTTAGTTGGCGTGGGCTGCTGCAGGAGTAACCGCCGCAGGTCACGCCACTCTTCAGGATTCATGCTATCTGCCGCCAGCCACAGGTGCTGACGACGGCCTCCTTCCAGGCGACGAATCCGTAGCATCATCCCCGAATTCAGCATCCACGGCGCGCCAAGCAGTTCGTAATCCTGATTGCGCCAGCGCAGCCTTGAGTCCATCAGCAGCTTAATTTCCCCCTGGTGCGAATGAATGCGTCGCTGGCTGCGAACGCAGTCAAAGACCACCAGCGAGAGCAAAAGCAACCAGAGCGGAGTGTAGCTCAACGGCCAGGGCATCAGCAGCACGAAAGCCGCCACCAGACCGTGGAGCAACAATGAAAGCCACTGTGAGCGCCAGGAGACGCGTAAATCAGATTGCCACAGGACCACGTTCCCGATTCCGTGTTTGAATAAGTTGTACCATGCGCTCAAGGTTAGCGTCGGCAGGTTTACCGTGGTTCATCAGCCAGTTGAAAAGGTCAGGATCGTCGCATTCAAGCAGACGAATAAAAATGGCTTTGTCTTCATCGCTGAGTGTGTCGTACTCGTGCTCAAAGAACGGCATGATGGAGATATCGAGTTCGCGCATACCGCGGCGGCATGCCCAGTGGATACGGGCTTTATTATTGATGTCCATAATTTCCTTCCAGCATTACGTTGTGTCTAGTTTAACGTGTTTTTTGCCGTTACCTTACCGGAATATCACATTATGCGCGTCAAATTCCGATAAAACCCCTTAAAAATGAATGGGATTATTTTTCTTTCGATCCGCTTCGCAGAACGCACAGAGGGCACAAAACGCCCTGCAAAACCGCTTGCAATGGTAAGCATCTCTTTTACCATGAGTGAATAAGTGCGTTCGCAACTCTATTCAGGACATCAATATGGCTTTTACTCCGTTTCCTCCACGTCAGCCCGGCGTTGCAGCCCGTTTGCCGCTGACGCTGATGACGCTTGATGATTGGGCGCTGGCGACCGTTACCGGTGCCGACAGTGAGAAATACCTGCAGGGCCAGGTCACGGCAGATGTGGCGCAGCTGAGCGAAGATCAGCATCTGCTGGTCGCCCACTGCGATGCCAAAGGCAAAATGTGGAGCAACCTGCGTTTGTTCCACCGTCAGGACGGTTTCGCTTTTATTGAACGTCGCAGCGTGCGCGAAGCGCAGCTGACCCAGCTGAAAAAATACGCGGTCTTCTCGAAGGTGGTGATTGCGCCAAACGATGATGTTGTCCTGCTCGGCGTCGCTGGTTTCCAGGCTCGCGCTGCGCTGGCCAACCTGTTCTCTGCGCTGCCAAACGCCGAGAAACCTTGCCTGCAAGAAGGTGAAACTTCCCTGCTATGGTTTGCCCATCCGGAAGAACGTTTCCTGCTGGTGACCGATACCGCGACCGCAGAACGCGTTACCGAAGCGCTGCGCGGGGAAGCACAGCTCAACAACAGCCAGCAGTGGCTGGCGCTGGATATCGAAGCTGGTCTGCCGGTGATTGATGAAGCGAACAGCGCGCAGTTTATTCCGCAGGCCACCAACCTGCAGGCGCTGGGCGGCATCAGCTTCAAAAAAGGGTGCTATACCGGGCAGGAGATGGTGGCTCGCGCGAAGTTCCGCGGGGCTAACAAACGCGCACTGTGGACGCTGGCAGGCAAAGCCGCTCGCGTACCGGAAGCCGGTGAAGACCTTGAACTCAAGATGGGTGACAACTGGCGACGTACCGGCACCGTGCTGGCCGCCGTACAGCTGGAAGATGGTCAGGTACTGGTGCAGGTGGTGATGAACAACGATATGGAAGCCGACAGCGTGTTCCGCGTGCGCGACGATGCCAACACGTTGAGCATCAAGCCGCTGCCGTATTCGTTAGACGAAGAGTAATTTGTAGGCCTGATAAGCGTGGCGCCATCAGGCAGTTCGGTGCAGGCTGCCGGATGGCGGCGTTGCCTTATCCGGCCTACAAAACGTAGCTCGGGCGAGGCGTTTACGCCGACCCCGGGGTTACAGCGAATCTATGCGTGTTGTCCCACGTACAGATAAATCGCCAGAAAATGACAGGCGCTACCGCCCAGCACAAACGCATGCCAGATAGCATGGTTGTAAGGAATGCGCTTGCAGACGTAGAAAATTACCCCCAGCGAATACACTATCCCGCCCACCGCCAGCAGCGTGACGCCGCCGATGTCGAGCTTCACCGCCAACTGATAGACCACAATCAGCGACAGCCAGCCCATCGTGAGATAAGTCACCAGCGACAAGATTTTAAAGCGATGCGCAATGGTCAGCTTAAACAGGATCCCCAGCAGCGCCAGGCTCCAGATAACCATCATCAGCCCTTTCGCCAGCGGTGAGTCCAGCCCCACCAGCAGGAACGGCGTATAGGTTCCGGCGATCAGCAGATAGATAGCGCAGTGGTCGAATTTTTTCAGCCATACCTTGGCGCGCTGCGAAGGGATCGCGTGATACAGCGTGGAGGCCAAAAACAGCAGGATCATACTGCCGCCGTACAGGCTATAGCTGGTGATAGCCGTCGCGCTGGCATTGGCGTCAACCGCCTGAACCAGCAGCAAAACCAGCCCGACAATTCCCAGGACAAAGCCAACGCCGTGGCTGATGCTATTGGCAATTTCCTCTGCCAGAGAATATCCCTGCTTAATGAGTGGTTTCTTATCCATTACGCGCTCCGGGCGAACGACAAATAAAGCAAACACCCTAGCGTAACTGAGAATAGTTCCAGTGAACACATGTAAGCTAAAATAAAAAGATGAATATTTGTAAACTCATAATAATCAACAAGTTAACAAAACCATTCAGCTAACACATGTACGCACTTTCACTCAACGCGTTCAAATTCAATCACATAGAATAGATTCTCACCCGGATAGATATCGGCAATCACTTTTTTCAGCTCCGGCAGGCTCATATTTTCCTGCTCCGCATGGCGTTCGCTCACCGTATCCATCGTAACGGTTGAGGTCGCCACCACACGAATCGTGCAGAAATAGCCATCATCTTCATAGCGCCCGACGCGCAACACATCCCCAACCTTAAAGTGCGACTCAGCCGCGTCGCGCAGCGTAATGGTTTTACGCCCGGCGAGAATGTCGTCCTGAAAGCGCTGAAAAAAAGTAATGTCGTTTGGCTGCATGTTATCATTCCCTCAGGTCATCTATTTTTACGAGTATCCATCACCGTGAGCATGTTCTCCCACGCCGCCGTTGCCAGCCTCAATAATCTAGAGATGATGGTCTATCACTACGTCATTAAAAATCGTGACACGGTGATGTACATGACCATCCGTGAACTGGCTGACGCAGCGGGCGTCTCTACCACTACGGTGATGCGCTTTTGTAAAAAGCTCAACTGCGAAGGTTACTCGGAGTTTCGGGTACGCTTCAAATTGTATTTAGAGCAGGATGAACCGCAACAGGCTAATTTTGGCGCTAGCGAAATCATCAGCTTTTTCAAAGGCGTTAATAATGACGAATTTGATAAGTTACTGAATGATGCGGTTGATATTATTCTCGCATCAGAACGTATTATATTTGTCGGTGCAGGCACGTCTGGCTCGCTGGCAAAATATGGCGCACGCTTTTTCTCAAATATAGGAAAATTCAGCAACCATATCGACGATCCTTATTTTCCCGTCACCAACGATATGGCGAAAAATGCGCTGGCGATCGTGCTTTCGGTCTCAGGCGAAACCGAAGAGATCCTGCGTTTTGCCGGACAGTTCAGCCTGCATCGCTGCAAAGTGATGTCCATCACTAGCCATGAACACTCACGGCTGGCAAAGCTTGCCGACTTCAACCTCTCCTGGCATGTACCGCAAACGCGCATCGGCGGGGTATACGATATTACAACGCAGATCCCGGTTATCTATATTCTGGAATCATTAGGCCGTAAGCTGGCGAAGAAATTAGCATAAAAATACAGGGTGTTTTTTCGATGTAACATATTCCCTGTGGTGGAATTTGTTATATCGTGACATTTATTGCCTCTTTGTTAGACTCAGATTTATTAAGCCCAATAACTGAGCATAGCAAAGATGAAAAAACTGACCTTACCGAAAGACTTTTTATGGGGTGGCGCGGTTGCTGCGCACCAGGTTGAAGGCGGCTGGAATAAAGGCGGCAAAGGCCCCAGCATCTGTGACGTGCTAACCGGCGGCGCCCACGGCGTTCCGCGCGAAATTACCCAGCAGGTCGAGCCGGGGAAATACTACCCGAACCACGAAGCCATCGACTTCCACGGCCACTACAAAGAAGACATCAAGCTGTTCGCCGAGATGGGCTTCAAATGCTTCCGCACCTCCATCGCCTGGACGCGCATTTTCCCGAACGGTGACGAAACGCAGCCAAATGAAGAAGGGCTGAAATTCTATGATGACATGTTCGATGAACTGCTGAAGTACAACATCGAGCCGGTCATTACCCTCTCCCACTTCGAAATGCCGCTGCACCTGGTGCAGCAGTATGGCGGCTGGACCAACCGCAAAGTCGTTGATTTCTTCGTTCACTTCTCCGAAGTGGTGTTTGAACGCTACAAGAACAAGGTCAAATACTGGATGACCTTCAACGAAATCAACAACCAGCGTAACTGGCGTGCGCCGCTGTTCGGCTACTGCTGCTCCGGCGTGGTTTACACCGAGCATGAAAACCCGGAAGAGACCATGTACCAGGTGCTGCACCACCAGTTTGTGGCCAGCGCCCTGGCGGTGAAAGCGGCTCGTCGTATCAACCCAGAAATGAAAGTCGGCTGCATGCTGGCGATGGTGGCGCTCTATCCGTTCTCCTGTAAACCAGAAGACGTGATGTTTGCTCAGGAATCGATGCGTGAACGCTACGTCTTTACCGACGTACAGCTACGCGGCTACTACCCAAGCTACGTGCTGAACGAGTGGGAACGCCGTGGCTTTAACATCAAGATGGAAGCGGGCGACGAGGCGATTCTGCGCGAAGGCACCTGCGATTACCTCGGCTTTAGCTACTACATGACCAACGCCGTGAAGGCGGAAGGCGGCAGCGGCGACGCGATCTCCGGTTTTGAAGGCAGCGTCCCGAACCCGCACGTGAAAGCGTCCGACTGGGGCTGGCAGATTGACCCGGTTGGCCTGCGCTATTCGCTGTGCGAACTGTATGAACGCTACCAGAAACCGCTGTTTATCGTGGAAAACGGCTTTGGCGCGTACGACAAAGTCGAAGCCGACGGCAGCATCAACGACGACTACCGCATTGATTATCTGCGCGCGCACGTCGAAGAGATGATGAAAGCGGTCACCTATGACGGCGTGGACCTGATGGGCTATACGCCGTGGGGCTGCATCGACTGCGTGTCGTTCACCACCGGGCAGTACAGCAAACGCTATGGCTTTATCTATGTAAACAAGCACGACGATGGTACGGGCGATATGTCGCGTTCACGGAAGAAGAGTTTTGAGTGGTATAAAGCGGTGATTGCTAGCAACGGCGAGAACCTGTAATTTTTTGCCGGATGGCGCTGCGCTTATCCGGCCTACGGGAACTTAACCTGTAGGCCGGATAAGGCGTTTACGCCGCCATCCGGCAATCAAAACGCTACTTTCCACCCGCCAACTCAATAAAACTCCCCGTCACATACGACGCCTTCTCGCTCAGCAGCCAGACAATCGCCTGCGCTACCTCTTCCGGCTGGCCACCACGCTGCATCGGTAGCACGGACTTCACCCGGTCGACTCGCTCCGGCTCCCCACCATCAGCATGCATCTCGGTATAGATAAACCCAGGCCTCACGCCATTCACCCGAATGCCCTGCGCTGCCACTTCCAGCGACAACCCAGTGGTCAGCGTATCTATCGCCCCTTTCGAAGCCGCATAGTCCACGTATTCACCCGACGAGCCCAGCCGCGCCGCCGCCGAGGAGACGTTAACAATCGCCCCGCCCTGCCCGCCGTGCGGTATTGCCATCCGCTTTACGGCTTCCCGGCAGCAGAGAAAATATCCGGTCACATTAGTGGTCAGCACCCGGTTGATGCGCTCGGCGGTTAACGCCTCTACACGGCTTTGGGTAAACAGCACGCCTGCGTTGTTGACCAGCGCCGTTAGCGGTTCGCCCTGCTGGTCGAGACGGGTAAACATCCCTTCCACCTGCGCTTCATCACCAATATCTGCCTGAACGGCAAAGGCCTTGCCGCCCTTTGCGATAATTGCGTTTACCACCTCGTTGGCAGCGGCTTCGTTTCGATGATAGTTCACCGCCACCGTATAGCCTTCCTGCGCCAGCTGTAACGCCGTCGCCCGACCAATTCCCCGACTTGCGCCGGTCACTAATGCTATTGCCATTCGCGTCTCCCAAAAAATAAAGGCGCCGAAGCGCCTTTAAAAGATAGCCTAATCAGATGATTACTGATATTCGCTCATCGGTACGCAGGAGCAGAACAGGTTGCGGTCGCCGTAAACGTCGTCGAGGCGTTTCACCGTCGGCCAGTACTTGTTCGCCATGCCTGCCGGGAAGACGGCAATTTCGCGGGTATAACCGTGGTTCCATTCCGCCACCAGCTCGTTCTGAGTGTGCGGGGAGTTAACCAGCGGGTTATCTTCGAGCGTCCATTCGCCCGCTTTCACGCGGTCGATTTCGCTGCGGATTGCCAGCATCGCGTCAATAAAGCGGTCCAGTTCGGCTTTACCTTCGGATTCTGTTGGCTCAACCATCAGCGTACCTGCTACCGGGAAGGACATGGTTGGCGCGTGGAAACCGTAGTCAATCAGGCGCTTAGCAATATCCAGCTCGCTGATGCCGGTCTCTTCTTTCAGCGGACGAATATCCAGAATACATTCGTGCGCCACGTGACCGTCACGGCCGGTGTAGAGCACCGGATAGGCATCTTTCAGGCGAGTCGCAATGTAGTTAGCGTTGAGGATCGCCACCTGGCTTGCCTGCTTCAGGCCTTCTGCACCCATCATGCGGATGTACATCCAGCTGATTGGCAGAATAGAAGCGCTGCCGAACGGTGCTGCGGAAACCGCGCCCTGACGGGTCAGCATGCCTTCAATGTGCACCACGCTATGGCCCGGAACAAACGGTGCCAGGTGTGATTTCACGCCGATAGGCCCCATGCCTGGGCCGCCGCCGCCGTGTGGAATGCAGAAGGTTTTATGCAGGTTGAGGTGCGACACATCCGCGCCGATAAAGCCTGGGGAAGTAATGCCGACCTGAGCGTTCATGTTCGCGCCGTCGAGGTAAACCTGGCCGCCAAACTGGTGGACGATTTCGCACACTTCACGGATGGTCTCTTCGTACACGCCGTGGGTGGATGGGTAAGTCACCATGATGCAGGACAGGTTATCCGCATGCTGCTCCGCTTTCGCGCGCAGATCCGCCAGATCGATGTTACCGTTCTTATCGCAGGCCACCACAACCACTTGCATCCCCGCCATCTGTGCGGAAGCCGGGTTGGTACCGTGCGCAGAGCTTGGGATCAGACAGATATCACGATGACCGTCGTTGCGGCTTTCGTGGTAGTGACGAATCGCCAGCAGGCCCGCGTATTCACCCTGTGCGCCAGAGTTCGGCTGCATACAGAGCGCGTCATAGCCGGTCAGTTTCACCAGCCATTCGGAGAGCTGACCGATCATCTGATGGTAGCCTTCCGCCTGGTCAACCGGGCAGAACGGGTGCAGTTCAGCAAATTCCGGCCAGGTGATAGGGATCATCTCTGCCGCGGCATTGAGCTTCATGGTGCAGGAGCCCAGCGGGATCATCGCCTGATTCAGCGCCAGATCTTTACGCTCCAGCGAGTGCATGTAGCGCATCATCTCGGTTTCGCTGTGGTAGCGGTTAAACACCGGATGGCTCAGGATCGCGTCGTCGCGCAGCATTGCCTGTGGGATAGCGCGGCTGTCGAGCGCCACGTCTTTATCCAGCGCGTCGATGTCCAGACCGTGGTTATCACCCAGAATCACGCTAAACAGCGCCAGCACGTCTTCACGGGTGGTGGTTTCGTTCAGGGTCACGCCGACGGCGTTGAGGATATCGCTGCGCAGGTTGATTTCCGCAGCCTGAGCGCGCGCCAGTACGGCGGCTTTATCCGCCACTTCCACGCACAGGGTGTCGAAGTAGTGCGCATGGCGCAGCTTCTGCCCTTTCTGCTGCAAACCGGCTGCCAGAATATCGGTCAGACGGTGAATGCGGTTCGCGATACGCTTCAGGCCAACCGGGCCATGGAAGACCGCGTACAGGCTGGCGATGTTAGCCAGCAGTACCTGCGAGGTACAAATGTTGGAGTTCGCTTTCTCGCGGCGAATGTGCTGCTCGCGGGTCTGCATCGCCATGCGCAGCGCGGTATTACCAGCGGCATCTTTCGATACGCCGATAATACGGCCAGGCATGGCGCGTTTGAATTCATCTTTAGCAGCAAAGAATGCCGCGTGCGGGCCGCCGTAGCCCATCGGTACGCCGAAACGCTGCGCAGAGCCGAAGACAATGTCCGCGCCCTGTTTGCCCGGTGCGGTTAACAACACCAGCGCCATGAAATCACCGGCAACGCTAACCACCACTTTGCGGGATTTCAGCTCAGCAATCAGCGTGCTGTAGTCGTGAACTTCACCGGTGGTCCCAACCTGCTGGAGCAGCACGCCGAAGACGTCCTGATGCTCCAGCGCTTTGTCAGCGTCGTCGACAATCACGTCAAAGCCGAAGGTTTCCGCACGGGTACGGACCACGTCCAGAGTCTGCGGATGCACGTCGGCTGCCACGAAGAAGCGGTTGGCGTTCTTCAGTTTGCTCACGCGCTTCGCCATCGCCATTGCTTCAGCCGCCGCGGTGGCTTCGTCCAGCAGAGAAGCGGAAGCCATATCGAGGCCGGTCAGATCCAGCGTGACCTGCTGGAAGTTGAGCAGCGCTTCCAGGCGACCCTGAGAGACTTCTGGCTGATACGGAGTGTACGCGGTGTACCAGCCCGGGTTTTCCAGCATGTTGCGCTGGATAACCGGCGGTAACTGTACCGGGGTGTAGCCCATGCCAATGTATGACTTAAAGCGCTTGTTGCGACCGGCAATGGCCTTCAGCTCCGCCAGTGCGGCGAATTCTGTGGTGGCCTCACCTACCTGCGGCGGCGTAGCAAGCTGGATATCTTTCGGCACGATCTGCGCAATCAGTGCGTTTAATGAATCCGCGCCAACTGTTTTGAGCATCTCTTGCTGCTGCTGGGCATCCGGCCCGATGTGACGTTCAATAAACGCGCCACGGTTTTCAAGCTGGCTTAAAGTCTGTGTCATGAGCGATGGTTCCTGAAACGTGCGGTGAATCGTGATTGTCTAACTGACCTGCCCGGTGGCGCTTCGCTTACCGGGCCTACGGGATGTAGGCCGGATAAACGCCGTGCCATCCGGCACAACCTTACTCGTCTTCTAATAATGCTTCGTATGCGGTCGCATCCAGCAGCGCGGCAACTTCCGCTTCGTCGCTGGCTTTGATCTTGAAGATCCAGCCACCCGCGTACGGTTCGCTGTTCACCAGCTCCGGCGAGTCACCCAGCTCTTCGTTTACGGCAACGATCTCACCGCTGATTGGTGCATAGATATCGGATGCCGCTTTAACGGATTCCGCCACGGCGCAGTCGTCGCCCGCGCTAACGGTCGCGCCGACTTCCGGCAGGTCAACGAAGACCATATCGCCCAGTAATTCCTGTGCGTGTTCGGTGATGCCAACGGCGTAACTGCCGTCAGCTTCTTTGCGCAGCCATTCGTGTTCTTTACTGTATTTCAGTTCTGCTGGTACGTTGCTCATCAAAAAATCTCCAGAATAAAAAAGGCTTACGCGACGGCCTTGCCGTTACGCACAAAAATAGGTTTCGTGACTTTGACCGGCATTTCGCGGTTGCGGATCTGCACGATCGCCGTCTCGCCAATCCCAGCCGGGACGCGAGCCAGCGCAATACTATGGCCTAAGGTTGGCGAGAAAGTCCCGCTGGTGATCACACCTTCGCAGGCGTTGCCATGTGCATCGGTAAAGCGCACCGGCAGTTCACCGCGCAGCACGCCTTTTTCGGTCATCACCAGACCGACCAATTGTTCGGTGCCTTTTTCACGTTCCAGTTCCAGCACGTCGCGACCAATAAAGTTGCGGTCTGCCGGTTCCCAGGCGATGGTCCAGCCCATGTTGGCCGCCAGCGGAGAAACGCTTTCGTCCATTTCCTGACCGTACAGGTTCATCCCGGCTTCCAGACGCAGCGTATCGCGCGCGCCCAGGCCGCAAGGCTTCACGCCCGCCTGCACCAGCTTCTGCCAGAAATCAGCGGCCTGCGCTTTTGGCAGGGCGATTTCATAACCCGCTTCACCGGTATAGCCAGTGGTCGCAATAAAGAAGTCACCCGCCTGCACGCCAAAGAACGGCTTCATGCCTTCCACGGCGTGACGCTGCTCATCGGTGAAGAGCGTGCCCGCTTTCGCCTGCGCGTTCGGCCCCTGTACGGCAATCAGCGACAGGTCATCACGGACGGTGATATCGATGGCATAAGGTTCAGCGTGTTGGGTAATCCAGGAGAGGTCTTTTTCGCGGGTGGCGGAGTTTACGACGAGGCGGAAATAATCTTCGGTGAGGTAGTAGACGATGAGGTCATCAATCACGCCGCCCGATGCATTCAGCATACCGCTGTAGAGCGCCTTGCCGGGCTTGGTGAGCTTGGCAACGTCATTTGCCAGCAGGTAGCGTAGAAACTCTCTGGTCCGCGGCCCGTGCAGGTCAACGATGGTCATGTGCGACACATCAAACATTCCGGCATCGGTACGCACCGCGTGGTGCTCATCAATCTGTGAGCCATAGTGCAGCGGCATCATCCAGCCGTGAAAATCCACCATACGCGCGCCACATAACACGTGCTGGTCATACAAAGGCGTTTGTTGAGCCATCATGTCCTCGTTGAATATATCGCACCACAAAACCAAACGCCGACGCCCATTCGGGCACCGACGCAAACGTTCTCTTTTCCCTGAACTTACCACCGAACATCGTGGTAAACCATCCTGAAAAAGGGGACATCACATTAGCTTATGACCAAAAGTCGCGAAAAATAATACAGAGGAATCAACTGCAAAAAAGCGAAATACGCCACATTTAATTAACAACAACGGTTAATGATTCAGCATAAGATAATATTTTATGCGTAAAACAGGGCGAATTTTCCGTAACATGAAAACGCATGGATTAATAAAACTAATGCGAAAAATGGCGTGAAATTAGAATTTTTCAAATGAGGAAGGAGACTCCCGGTAGAACCACCGGGAGTAAAAGTGTGAGCGACTTAACGAAGCCACTCAGGGAGGTCGTTCAGCCCCATCGCCTGACGAATCAGCTGCGGCTTCACGCCGGGTAGCGTATCGGCCAGCGCAAGACCGAGATCGCGCAGCAGTTTTTTCGCCGGGTTTTCGCCGGCAAACAGCTCGCGGAAACCCTGCATGCCCGCCAGCATCAGCGCGGCGCTGTGCTTACGGCTACGCTCGTAGCGACGCAGATAGAAATGCTGACCGATATCTTTGCCCTGCGTATGCAGACGACGCAGCTCTTCAATCAGCTCGGCGGCGTCCATAAAGCCCAGGTTTACGCCCTGCCCAGCCAAAGGGTGGATGGTGTGCGCCGCATCGCCAACCAGCGCCAGGCGGTGAGCGGCAAACTGACGCGCATAGCGACCGGTCAACGGGTATACCTGACGTTCGCTCTCTACCTTGCACAGCCCCAGGCGGTTATCAAAGGCGATATTCAGCTTCTGGTTAAATTCAGCGTCATCGGCCTGCTGCATCCGTTCTGCTTCCTGCGGCGACAGCGACCAGACTATCGAACAAAGATGTGGGTCGGAGAGCGGCAGGAAGGCCAGAATGCCGTCGCCGTGGAAGCTCTGACGCGCAACGGCGTCGTGCGGCTCTTCGGTGCGAACGGTTGCCACCAGCGCGTGGTGACGATAGTCCCAGAAGGTCAGCGGAATATCCGCTTTACTGCGCAGCCAGGAGTTCGCGCCGTCTGCGCCGACCACCAGACGCGCAGTCAGCATATTGCCGTCTTTCAGCGTCAGGAACGCTTCGTTCTCGCCCCAGACCACCTGTTGAAGTTCTGCAGGAGCCATCAGCGTGATGTCACTACTGCGCTCGGCTTTCTGCCACAGCGCGTGGTGAATCACCGCGTTTTCAACGATATGGCCGAGATGACTGTAGCCCATGCTGCGGTCATCAAACGCAATGCGGCCAAAGCTGTCTTTATCCCACACTTCCATGCCGTGATAGCAGCTGGCGCGCTGGGCCACGATGGCCGACCAGACGTCCAGTTTGGTGAGCAGCTTTTCGCTGCCCGCATTGATGGCGGAGACGCGCAGCGCAGGCGGCGCATCGGCGGCAAGCGCCTGCGGAAGCGACTGTTCCAGCACGGCAACCCGCAGGCCGCTGCCCTGTAAACCGCAGGCCACCGCCAGCCCAACCATTCCACCGCCTACGATGGCAACATCAACACTTTGCACATTAACTCCTTAACTGCTGATTAGCGGGCGACCCAGCCCAGCGTCCGCTGCGCCAGCACATCGCGTGCAGGGGTAAATAATTCCATTGTCATCAGGCCCACGTTGCGCCCGGCCACCAGTGGCGCCCAGCGGTTGGCGAACAGATGCACCAGCCCGTCGGTGACGCCAATCGTGGCCGCTTTGTCTTGTGCACGCTGACGCTGATAATGACACAGCAGCGAGTAGTCGCCGATATCCTGATTGGCCTCGTACGCGCTCGCCAGATGTTCCGCCAGCGTCATCACGTCACGCATGCCGAGGTTAAAACCTTGTCCGGCAATGGGATGTAACGTCTGCGCCGCGTTGCCCACTAGCGCCAGGCGGTGCGATACCGTTCGGGTTGCGGTGGTCAGCGACAGTGGGTAAACGCTGCGCGCGCCAGCGTGGGTAATTCGGCCTAAACGCCAGCCGAACGCGTTCTGTAGCGCCTGGCAAAACTCAGCGTCTGACCAATTGAGTACATCGTCATGGCGCGCCAGCGGATGGCACCACACCAGCGAGCAGCGATTCTGCGACATCGGCAGCATGGCGATAGGGCCATGCTCGGTAAAGCGTTCAAACGCCCGTCCCTGATGCGGCACGGCGGTGGAGACGTTAGCAATCACCGCCACCTGATTATACGGCTCCTGCTGCCAGGCAATACCGCACTGCTCGCCGAGCGTGGAGCGCGAGCCATCGGCAGCAACCAGCAGTTTGCCGTGCAGCGTTTCGCCGTTATCCAACGTCACGCTCACACCATCAGCCTGGCGCTCAACCTGAGCCACACGTGATGGGCAATGCAGCGTGACACCGCGCGCATGGCGCAGTAGGCCGAACAGCCGCTGGCCCACGTCGTGCAGCTCAACCACGTTGCCAAGCGCAGACAGGCGATAATCTTGTGCATCAAGGGTGACAAAACCCGCGTGACCGCGGTCGCTGACGTGAACGGTGGTAATCGGCGTGGCACAGTCGGCAATCGCCTGCCAGAGGTTGACCTTCGCCAACTGCTGGCAGGTACCAGCCGCCAGCGCAATTGCACGACCATCAAAGCCCGGGTGTTCGGCGGCGTGAATATCCGCCGCTTCAATCAGGTGCACTGGCAGGCGACCCGCCGTTAACTGCGAGATAGCCAATGCCAATGTGGCGCCGGTCATGCCGCCGCCGACAATAATCACGCTCATCGCTGACGCGCCGCTGCCATCAATGCTTCAATGGCATCCGCATCCTTCACCACGCTCGCGGTGAGGTTCTCGTTACCGTCTTCGGTAATGAGAATATCGTCTTCAATGCGAATACCGATACCGCGATATTCCGCCGGTACGTCCGCGTCTGGCGCGATGTACAGGCCCGGTTCAACGGTCAGTACCATACCCGGTTCAAGTACGCGGGAGCGGTCTGCGCCGTAGACGCCAACGTCATGTACATCCAGCCCCAACCAGTGGCTCAGGCCATGCATAAAGTATGGACGATGGGCATTATCAGCAATTAACTGATCAATTTCCCCTTTGAGGATCCCCAGACCATGCAGGCCAGTCACCATAATGCGCACCACTTCGCCGGTCACTTCCTGAATGGAGGTACCAGGGCGATACAGCTCAAGGGATTTGTACAGCGAGGCGAGCACGATATCGTAGATAGCGCGCTGTGCCGGGGTAAATTTGCCGTTCACCGGGAAAGTACGGGTGATATCGCCCGCGTAGCCTTTGTACTCACAGCCCGCGTCAATTAGCACCAGCTCGCCATCGCGCAGCTCGGACTCATTTTCGGTGTAATGCAGAATACAGCCGTTTTCGCCGCCGCCCACGATGGTGTTATAGGACGGGTAGCGCGCGCCGTGGCGAGAGAATTCGTGGAGGATTTCCCCTTCCAACTGGTATTCAAACATCCCCGGCTGGCATTTTTCCATCGCGCGAGTATGGGCCAGCGCGGAAATTTCACCCGCACGACGCAGGATTTCAATCTCTTCGCTGTCTTTGAACAGGCGCATTTCATGCACCATCGGCCGCCAGTCGATCATCGCATCCGGCGCGGTCAGGTTCTGACGCGAACCTTTACGCAGTTTATCCAGCGCGGTGAAGACGATGTCATCAGCAAAGGCATATTCGCCCTGCGCGTGGTAAATCACGTCCAGACCGTTCAGCAACTGGAACAGCTGCTGATTGATTTCGCTGAACGCCAACGCACGGTCAACGCCCAGTTTTTCCGGCGCGGCATCCTGGCCCAGACGGCGGCCAAACCAGATTTCTGCCGTCAGGTCGCGAACGCGGTTGAACAGCACGCTGTGATTGTGAGTGTCATCGCTTTTAATCAGCACCAGCAAGGCTTCAGGCTCGTTAAAGCCGGTGAAGTACCAGAAATCGCTGTTCTGGCGATAGGGATACTCAGAATCCGCGCTGCGCGTCACCTCTGGTGCGGCAAAAATCAGTGCCGCACTGCCTGGCTTCATTTGCGCCAGTAATGCCTGGCGGCGGCGGAGAAACGCTTGCTGTGTCATGACATCTCCTTTCAATCCCTTAGCGCTCCGTTCGCCAGCCTTGCGCAGCAAGCGGAGCGGGCGTTGTGATTAGTGTAATGTTGGCTTTTGCACTTCAGGCGCGGTCGGCTGCGGGTGGGTGAAAGTATCGTGGCACAGCAGCGCCGCTACGCGAACGTATTCGATAATTTCTTCCAGCGACATTTCCAGCTCTTCCTGATCTTCATCTTCTTCATAGCCAAGTTGCGCAATATTTCGAAGATCGTCAATGGCTTCGCCGGTTTCATCTTTCACTTTATCCAGCTTTGGCTGAACCATACCCAGTCCAAGTAGGAAATGGTTTACCCAGCCGGAGAGTGCATCGGCGCGATCGAACACGCTGACGTCGTCGCCTTCAGGCAGATAAAGCTGAAAAAGGAAGCCGTCGTCTTCCAGCGCATCGCTGGTTGCTGCATGCATGGAACGCAGCGACTCGGCAAGCTCGTGACCAAAGGCCAGACCTTCGTTGGTCAGGTCGTGAACCAGCGGCTGCCAGGAGCTGTCCTTGTTTCCGCCGCAGAGCAAACCACTCAGCAGACCGTGCATTTCTGCAGGCGTCAGGCCTACCCCTTGTTGGTTCAACAGTTGGTTCATCACGGTGTAAACCGGCATTTCGTTCTGTATAGACATGCGCATTCGTCATTGTTGGGTGGAATTCATGGTATGCTACCACTTTGGACCCTGGAGATACCAGAAAAGGGCTTGTATCTTCATACCAGGGTAGCTATAGTGTCGCCCCTTCACATCCTGAGAGTGAAGGACGCGCAGTCAATCAGCAGGAAGGTGGCATGTCTGCACAACCCGTCGATATCCAAATTTTTGGCCGTTCACTGCGAGTGAATTGCCCGCCTGAACAAAGAGATGCTTTGAATCAGGCAGCGGACGATCTGAATCAGCGGTTGCAAGATCTGAAAGAACGCACTAGAGTCACAAATACTGAGCAGCTGGTTTTCATCGCCGCGTTGAACATCAGCTATGAGTTAACTCAGGAAAGGGCAAAGACGCGCGACTATGCTTCCAGCATGGAACAGCGTATTCGGATGCTACAACAGACCATTGAACAGGCATTGCTTGACCAGGGTCGCATATCCGATAAAACAGCCCCAAAGTTTGAATAACACTTTGCAGTTTACTATGGTAGAGTGACTGTGAAGACAAAATTTCTCTGAGATGTTCGCAAGCGGGCCAGTCCCCTGAGCCGATATTTCATACCACAAGAATGTGGCGCTCCATGGTTGGTGAGCATGCTCGGTCCGTCCGAGAAGCCTTAAAACTGTGACGACGCATTCACCTTGAACCAAGGGTTCAAGGGTTACAGCCTGCGGCGGCATCTCGGAGATTCCCCTTCTACCTACCGGTCTTATGACGCATCCATCTGAGCAACCAAACTCCCGACAGCACATTCGCCAGCTAATCCGGCAACGTCGTCGTGCGCTGACGCCCCAACAGCAAACGCTCTACGGTGCACAAGCCGCAGACCGCATGATGGCCTGGCCCCCCGTGATGATGGCAAAAACCGTCGCGCTGTTTTTATCCTTTGACGGCGAACTCGATACCCAACCCTTGATTGAACAGCTCTGGCGAGCCGGTAAGCGCGTTTACCTGCCGGTACTGCATCCGTTTAGTCCGGGCAATCTGCTGTTTCTGCATTATCACCCGCGCAGCGAACTGATAATGAACCGCCTCAAAATCCGCGAACCGAAGCTTGATGTCCGTGACGTTCTGCCGCTGGCGAAACTCGACGTGCTGATAACCCCGCTGGTTGCGTTTGATGAACAGGGTCAACGGCTGGGCATGGGCGGTGGCTTTTACGACCGCACGTTGCAGAACTGGCAGCAGTACGGCATTCAGCCCGTCGGCTACGCGCACGATTGTCAGCGCGTTGACGTCCTGCCGATTGAAGAGTGGGATATCCCCCTACCCGCCGTGATCACGCCATCGAAAGTGTGGCAGTGGTAAGCGCGTAGCAAAACGAAGAACGGGCAGACCAATGGCCCGCCCGTTTGGCTAGAAAAGATAAAGATTAGTACAGCAGACGCGCGCGGACGGTACCCGGAATCGCCTTCATGCTCAGCAGCGCTTTCTCCGCGACATCCTCTTCCGCTTCAATATCGATAACCACATAGCCCATCTGTGGCGTCGTTTGCAGGTACTGCGCGGCAATGTTCACGCCCTGCTCGGCAAAGATTTGGTTGAGCGCAGTCAGTACGCCAGGACGGTTTTCGTGGATGTGCAACAGACGACGGCCGCCGTGCAGCGGCAGAGACACTTCCGGGAAGTTAACCGCAGAGAGCGTAGAACCGTTGTCGGAGTACTTAATCAGTTTGCCCGCCACTTCCAGGCCGATGTTCTCCTGCGCTTCCTGAGTAGAACCACCGATGTGCGGGGTCAGGATAACGTTGTCGAACTCGCACAGCGGCGAGGTGAACGGCTCGCTGTTGGTCGCAGGCTCGGTTGGGAACACGTCAATAGCCGCCCCCGCCAGATGTTTACGTGCCAGCGCATCGCACAGCGCAGGAATTTCAACGACCGTACCGCGTGAGGCGTTAATCAACAGCGCGCCCGGCTTCATCAGCGCCAGCTCTTCCGCACCCATCATATTTTTGGTAGAGGCGTTCTCCGGCACGTGCAGGCTGACCACGTCGCTCATGTTCAGCAGGTCAGAAAGATGCTGTACCTGCGTGGCGTTACCGAGCGGCAGCTTGCTTTCGATATCGTAGAAGAAGACATGCATACCCAGCGATTCCGCCAGAATGCCAAGCTGAGTACCAATGTGGCCATAACCAATGATGCCCAACTTTTTGCCGCGCGCTTCATAAGAGCCCGCAGCCAGTTTGTTCCATACGCCGCGGTGTGCTTTGGCGTTCGCTTCCGGAATGCCGCGTAGCAGCAATAGCAGCTCGCCGATCACCAGCTCCGCGACGGAACGGGTGTTAGAGAACGGGGCGTTAAATACCGGCACGCCGCGTTTAGCCGCCGCCACCAGATCAACCTGGTTAGTCCCGATACAGAAACAGCCCACCGCCACCAGCTTCTCCGCGGCAGCAAAAACGTCTTCCGTCAGGTGAGTACGGGATCGCAGGCCGATGAAATGCGCATCACGGATCGACTCTTTCAGCTGTTCAGTGTCCAGCGCACCCTTGTGAAACTCGATATTGGTGTAACCTGCTGCACGCAGACTATCCACCGCCTTCTGGTGCACGCCTTCAACCAGCAGAAATTTAATTTTCTCTTTTTCCAGTGATACCTTAGCCATTTCCCCGTCCTGTCTTTGTTTTACTGATGTTGTGATGAACGAAAGTTCATCTAAGCAACATATCAAAAAAAATTATTGCGGCAATATGAACGTTTGCGTCGGGGATATGAGGAAGCGTCATGCAGCGAGAAATGCCAGCATAAAATGCTGAGTGAGAAGATAAAGATGGGATGTTAATAAGGCGTGAGGTTGAAATGTGACACAAGTCACCAAATTTAGCCCACATAAAAAAAATGGGGGAAATTTCAATTTCCCCCGTCAGATCATTTCACGATGGTTTTCACGCCGTCGGCAGTACCGATCAGCGCCACATCCGCGCCACGATTAGCGAAAAGCCCTACGGTCACCACGCCCGGAATGCCGTTAATGGCGTTTTCCAGCGCGATGGCGTCGAGAATTTCCAGGCCATGAACGTCGAGGATAACGTTGCCGTTATCGGTCACTACGCCCTGACGGTATTCCGGACGACCACCCAGTTTCACCAGCTCACGCGCGACAGCGCTACGGGCCATTGGGATAACTTCAACCGGCAGCGGGAAGTTGCCTAGAATATCAACCTGCTTGGACGAATCGGCGATACAGATAAATTTATCCGCGACGGAGGCGATGATTTTTTCGCGGGTCAGCGCAGCGCCGCCGCCCTTGATCATCTGCATGTGGCCGTTAATTTCATCCGCGCCGTCCACGTAGATGCCTAAACGGTCGACTTCATTCAGGTCGAAAACGGTGATGCCGAGGCTTTTCAGCTTCTCGGTAGAGGCATCAGAGCTTGAGACCGCCCCTTCGATTTGTCCTTTCATCGTGCCCAGCGCGTCAATAAAGTGCGCTGCGGTAGAACCCGTGCCTACACCCACAATCGTACCCGGCTGTACGTATTGAAGTGCCGCCCAGCCTACTGCTTTTTTCAGTTCATCCTGCGTCATGATCGTTTCGCCTGTGGTGTCATCAACTGCCGCGCATTATAGAACATAACGCTGGAATAATTCGAGCCGCCGGGAAACCTCAGGCTGAGTGCGATGAAGCAGGCACTCAACTCGTGAGCGCCATCACAGTAAACTGCAAACCATTTTCGTCTGTATCTCCGGTAAATTTATGTCATAGTGCAGATAACACCTACAGGGGAGTACCTCAGAGCAATGAAACGTCCGGACTACAGAACACTACAGGCGCTGGATGCCGTTATCAGAGAACGTGGATTTGAACGCGCCGCGCAGAAACTGTGTATTACTCAGTCCGCCGTTTCCCAGCGAATTAAACAGCTGGAAAACATGTTCGGCCAGCCGCTGCTGGTGCGTACCGTGCCGCCGCGCCCAACGGAACAGGGACAGAAGCTGCTGGCGCTGCTGCGTCAGGTTGAACTGCTGGAAGAGGAGTGGCTGGGCGATGAGCAAACCGGTTCTACGCCGCTGCTGCTGTCGCTGGCGGTCAACGCCGACAGTCTGGCAACTTGGCTGCTGCCGGCGCTAGCCGACGTGCTGGCCAACTCGCCTATCCGTTTGAATTTGCAGGTCGAAGATGAAACTCGCACCCAGGAGCGACTGCGTCGTGGCGAAGTGGTTGGGGCAGTGAGTATTCAGCCTCAGGCGCTGCCGAGCTGCCTGGTCGATCAGCTTGGTGCGCTCGACTATCTGTTTGTCGGCTCAAAAGCGTTTGCTGAGCGCTATTTCCCTAACGGAGTCACTCGCTCTGCGCTGTTAAAAGCGCCAGCGGTGGCCTTCGATCACCTGGACGATATGCACCAGGCTTTTTTGCAGCAGAACTTCGATCTACCGCCGGGCAGCGTGCCGTGCCATATCGTTAACTCATCGGAGGCGTTTGTGCAGTTGGCTCGTCAGGGGACGACCTGCTGTATGATCCCGCATCTGCAAATTGAGAAAGAGTTAGCGAGCGGTGAGCTGATTGACTTGACGCCGGGCCTGTTCCAGCGCCGGATGCTGTACTGGCACCGGTTTGCGCCAGAGAGCCGGATGATGCGCAAGGTGACGGATGCGTTGTTGGCTTATGGGCACAAGGTGTTGCGTCAGGATTAACCCGTGCTAACACAGAGAGTGAGCAAGGGGCGGCTAATCGCCGCCGCCCCCTTTAACCGCTTATTTCGCCGCGGGTGCCGGAGTTGCCTCTGAAGCAGCAGGAGCTGCTGCCTGCTCAGGCTGAAGCTGGAACACCACATCCACCTGATCGTCAAACTGAATAGTCGCCTGCTCGTAAGTTTCCTGCGCCGAAACCGGTGCCGCATCCGCCTTCATCATCCGCACCATCGGGCTCGGCTGATAGTTAGAAACATGATAGCGCACGCTATATACCGGCCCCAGCTTGCTATGGAAGCCCGCCGCTAACGACTGCGCCTGATGAATCGCATCTTCAATCGCCGCTTTACGCGCCTTGTCTTTGTAGGCATCCGGCTGCGCCACGCCCAGCGACACGGAACGGATTTCGTTCAATCCGGCTTTCAGCGCGCCATCCAGCAGCGAGTTCAGTTTATCCAATTGGCGCAACGTCACCTCCACGGTGCGCACCGCGCGATAGCCTTTCAGCACGCTTTTCCCGTTCTGATAGTCGTAATCCGGCTGAGTACGCAGGTTCGCGGAGCTGATATCTTTTTTTGCTACGCCGTTCTGCTCAAGGAAGGAGAGATATTGCGCAACACGCTGGTCGGCCTGTTTTTTCGCGCTTGCGGCATCCTTGGCGGCAATGTTGACTTCAATGGCAAGCGTCGCGATATCCGGAACCGCATCCACGCTCGCCGTACCCGATGTCACGATATGCGGGCTATCCGGCAATTCATTTGCCTGCACCGCCATTGCGCTAAACCCAACTACTGCAGCCAGAGCCATCACTTTAAACTTCACTGTTGTATCTCCTTGGTTATCACCCGACAACGGGGTCTTGCCTGCAAGCTTAGCCGTTGCCAGGGGAAAGTCCATCAGATGAGACCTAGTTCAGCAACGCGTGCAGGTGTTCAACGCCCTCTTTTGCCAGCTGAAATGCAATAAACCACATCACTACGCCAACAACGAGGTTAATAATACGCTGCGCTTTAGCCGTTCGTAAACGAGGAGCGAGCCAGGCTGCCAGCAACGCCAGCGCGAAGAACCACAGGAAGGAAGCGCTGACGGTACCCAGCGCAAACCAGCGTTTTGGCTCATCCGCCAACTGGCCGCCGAGACTGCCCAGCACCACAAAGGTATCCAGATAAACGTGTGGGTTAAGCCAGGTCACCGCCAGCATGGTCGCAATAATTTTCCAGCGCCCCTGCTTCATCACTTCCGCATTCGCCAGTTCTATGTTGCTACCCATAGCAGTTTTCAACGCACCAAAGCCATACCACAGCAGGAACGCCACACCGCCCCAGGTGACCAGCGCCAGCAGCCACGGCGAGGCATTCAACAAAGCGCTGCCGCCAAAGATGCCCGCACAAATCAGCAGCAGATCGCTAATCGCGCAGAGTAAGGCGATCATCAGGTGATATTGACGACGGATCCCCTGGTTCATCACGAAGGCATTTTGCGGCCCCAGCGGTAGGATCATCGCCGCACCAAGCATAAGCCCTTGAAAGTAGTAAGATATCACGTTAGTTTTCTTCAGGTAGTTCAGGAATGGCGCTGACTATAACGCGATAAAATCATTAGCGGAAATTGATATTTTTAATCAGTAATAAGTTTAGCTAATTATAAATTAACAATACGCGCATCGGTGCAGGCCGGATAAGGCGTTTACGTCGCCATCCGGCATCCCTGGGCTCAGTCAGAACCTGATGGCGCTACGCTTATCAGGCCCACCGTGCTTGGTCGCCCATAAAAAAACCGGGCATCAGCCCGGCCTTATTACTACTTAGAAGCGGTTACTGCTGGGCAGAAGCGCCCGGCTGCATATGCACGTCTAGCTGCGGGTAAGGAAAGCTGATGCCGTTAGCATCGAACTCGCGCTTAATTTGCTCCAGCACGTCCCAGTAGACGTTTTGCAGGTCGCCGCTGAGACTCCAGGCACGCACGACAAAATTCACTGAAGACGGCGCCAGTTCATTTAAACGCACAGTCATATCGCGGTCTTTGAGGATACGGTTATCCGCTTCAAGAATGCGGGTCAGGATCTGCTTAACCTTATCAATATCTGCATCGTAAGAGACGCCAATAATGAATTCATTACGACGCGCAGGTTCGCGGGAGAAGTTGATAATATTACCCGCAATAATTTTACCGTTTGGAATAACGATAATTTTGCCATCAACGGTACGCATGGTAGTCGAGAAAATCTGCACGTTCAGCACGGTACCGGCGACGCCGCCGAGATCAACGTATTCGCCCGCACGGAACGGACGGAACATCACCAGCAGTACGCCCGCTGCCAGGTTGGAGAGAGAGCCCTGTAACGCCAGACCCACGGCTAAACCGGCGGCACCGAGTACGGCAATCACCGAGGCGGTCTGCACGCCAACGCGGCCCAGTGCGGCAATCAGCGTAAAGGCAATAATCGCGTAACGCACCAGCGCGGAGAGAAAGTCCGCTACGGTGGCATCAATTTTACGCGCCAGCATCAGGCGGTTGACGGTACCCGATACAATTCTCGCCACAATCATCCCGACGATGAGGATGGCAATCGCCGCCACGATATTGACGGCGTAGCTCAGCAGGAGTTCCTGGTTGCGCACCAGCCAGGAGCCAGCGTCGTTTATGCTATCGACAACGTTTAAATCTTCCATTCAATATTCCTTATGGATGCCCGGATGGGAAACTAAAAACGGCCTGCAAAAGCACAGGCAGATATAAAGGGTAAGCAAAAAATCAGCTTTTTGCCAAATAGATCACAGTTTTATACCGGTCCATCATATTGAAAAGGCAATAAAAAAGCCCGCTATACAGCGGGCTTTTGGTCAAAATCAGGTTTTTTCTTACAGAACGTCTTTCGCGTTCAGTTCAGCGAAAGCCTGTTCCAGACGTGCGATCATGGACGCCTGAGCTGCACGCAGCCATACGCGTGGATCGTAGTATTTCTTGTTCGGCTGGTCTTCGCCTTTCGGGTTGCCCAGCTGGCCCTGCAGGTAAGCTTCGTTGGTTTTGTAGTACTGCAGGATACCGTCCCAGGTTGCCCATTGGGTGTCGGTATCGATGTTCATTTTCACTACGCCGTAGCTTACGGAATCTTTGATTTCCTGAGCAGAAGAACCGGAACCGCCGTGGAAGACGAAGTTCAGGCTGTTGTGCGGCAGGTTGTGTTTCTTAGAAACGTATTCCTGAGAATCACGCAGGATGGTTGGGGTCAGAACCACGTTACCTGGTTTGTACACGCCGTGTACGTTACCGAAGGAAGCTGCGATGGTGAAACGTGGGCTGATTTTGCTCAGTTCGGTGTACGCGTAATCAACGTCTTCTGGCTGAGTGTACAGTGCAGAAGCGTCCATGTGGCTGTTGTCCACGCCGTCTTCTTCACCGCCGGTGCAACCCAGTTCGATTTCCAGAGTCATGCCCATTTTGGACATACGCGCCAGATATTTGGAGCAGATTTCGATGTTTTCGTGCAGAGACTCTTCGGACAGGTCGATCATGTGGGAAGAGAACAGTGGTTTACCGGTAGCAGCGAAGTGTTTTTCACCCGCGTCCAGCAGACCGTCGATCCACGGCAGCAGTTTCTTAGCGCAGTGGTCAGTGTGCAGGATGACTGGAACACCGTAGTGTTCAGCCATCTGGTGTACGTGATGCGCACCAGAGATAGCACCCAGGATTGCAGCGCCCTGAGGAACGTCAGTTTTCACGCCTTTACCTGCGATGAACGCAGCGCCACCGTTGGAGAACTGAACGATAACCGGTGCTTTAACTTTTGCAGCGGTTTCCAGAACGGCGTTGATGGAGTCAGTACCAACGCAGTTAACTGCTGGCAGAGCGAAATTGTTTTCTTTTGCTACCTGGAAAACTTTCTGTACGTCATCACCGGTGATAACACCTGGTTTTACGAAATCAAAAATTTTAGACATGTTACGTAGTCCTGTATCTTCGGCCGTTAGAAAAGGTGCGAGCTCTATAAAGCGCGCTGAAAATTGGGCAGGTTTCCCTGCCCTTGAATGGCTTACTTCTTAGCGCGCTCTTCGAGCATTGCTACTGCTGGCAGTACTTTGCCTTCCACGAATTCGAGGAATGCGCCGCCACCAGTGGAGATGTAGGAAATTTTGTCGGAAATACCGAACAGGTCGATAGCTGCCAGAGTGTCGCCGCCGCCTGCGATGGAGAACGCGTCGCTGTCTGCGATAGCGTTAGCAACAATTTCAGTACCTTTGCGGAAGTTCGGGAATTCGAACACGCCAACTGGGCCGTTCCACAGGATGGTTTTTGCGTTTTTCAGGATGCCTGCCAGTTTCTCAGCAGAAACGTCGCCCAGGTCCAGAATCTGCTCTTCATCTTTGATGTCGTTTACAGATTTCAGGGTAGCAGTCGCCGTTTCAGAGAACTCGGTTGCTACGCGCACGTCAGTTGGGACTGGGATATCGCAGGTGGTCAGCAGACGTTTAGCTTCATCAACCAGGTCAGCTTCATACAGTGATTTACCGACGTTGTGGCCTTGAGCGGCAACGAAGGTGTTCGCGATACCACCACCAACGATCAGCTGGTCAGCGATTTTAGACAGGGAGTCCAGAACGGTCAGTTTGGTAGAAACTTTAGAACCACCAACGATAGCCACCATTGGGCGAGCTGGTTCTTTCAGTGCTTTACCCAGCGCGTCCAGTTCTGCTGCCAGCAGTGGGCCTGCGCACGCAACGTCAGCAAATTTGCCGATACCGTGGGTGGAAGCCTGTGCACGGTGTGCAGTACCGAATGCGTCCATCACGAATACGTCGCACAGCGCAGCGTATTTTTTGGACAGCGCTTCGTCGTCTTTCTTCTCGCCTTTGTTGAAGCGAACGTTTTCCAGAACAACCAGCTCACCGGCAGCAACTTCAACGCCGTCCAGGTAATCTTTAACCAGACGAACCGGAGCAGACAGTTTGTCTTTCAGGTAATTAACAACCGGCAGCAGAGAGAATTCTTCGTTGTACTCGCCTTCGGTCGGACGACCCAGGTGAGAAGTCACCATCACTTTCGCACCCTGTTTCAGCGCCAGCTCGATAGTTGGCAGTGAAGCACGGATACGCGCGTCGCTGG
This sequence comes from Kluyvera chengduensis, assembly GCF_044197065.1. Classification (NCBI taxonomy): domain Bacteria; kingdom Pseudomonadati; phylum Pseudomonadota; class Gammaproteobacteria; order Enterobacterales; family Enterobacteriaceae; genus Kluyvera; species Kluyvera chengduensis. Next base: position 1,607 of record NZ_JBIQOI010000005.1, on the reverse strand, counting down.
TTACTTTCCCTTCTTTAACTGGTACGTTCAGGTCCGCACGGATGAAAACGCGTTTACCAGCCAGATCCAGATCGGTCATCTTAATTACAGACATGGTGAATCCTCTCGTTGATACTTAAAGTTTTGTCGACGCTCAAGCGTCGAGCCTGAAACCAATAGCGGCCATTGCTAACGTGGTGTCGAGCATTCGGTTAGCAAAGCCCCATTCGTTATCACACCAGACCAGCGTTTTGATCAGATGTGCTCCACTCACCCGCGTCTGCGTGCCATCGACAATGGCGCTGTGCGGATCGTGGTTAAAATCAGTTGAGACCAACGGTAATTCCGTATAGTCAACTATACCATGAAATGCACCCTGTGCTGATTTTTGCAGCAACTGGTTGACTTCATTTGCTTTTACTGGCTTTTTCACCGTCACGCTCAGGTCAATTGCCGTCACGTTAATGGTCGGTACTCGCACCGCAATCGCCTCGAAACGGTCGCCAAACTGCGGAAAAATACGGGCAATGCCCGCCGCAAGTTTAGTATCTACCGGAATAATCGACTGGCTTGCGGCGCGCGTACGGCGTAAATCAGGATGGTAGGCGTCAATCACCTGCTGGTCATGCATCGCGGAGTGGATGGTCGTGACCGTGCCCGATTCAATGCCATAGGCATCATCCAACAATTTGATGACGGGGATTATGCAATTCGTGGTACAGGAGGCGTTGGACACGATACGGTGTTCGGCGCACAGTTCATGTTCGTTAACGCCAAACACAACGGTAGCGTCGAGATCGTTGCTGCCAGGATGTGAAAAGAGCACCTTCTTCGCGCCAGCGGCAATATGGGCTTCGCCGTCATGACGACTGCCGTATACGCCGGTACAGTCTAGCACGACATCAACCGATAGCTCTTTCCAGGGCAGCGCCTCAATAGAGCGCTCATGCAGAAGACGGATGGCGTCATCGCCGACGAAAAGCTGTTCACGCTCCTGGCGAACATCCCAGGCAAAGCGCCCGTGGCTGGTGTCATATTTCAACAAGTGCGCGATGCCCGCAGCATCTGCCAGTTCGTTGATTGCCACCACGGTGATTTCCGCACGGCGTCCGGATTCATACAAAGCACGAACCACGTTACGTCCAATGCGACCGAAGCCATTAATCGCTACGCGTACGGTCATAGGTCTCCTGCAAGGTTGTCCCGATGCAAAGTGGCAACAGAGTAATGCAGCCAAACGCTTTGGGAAACCTCACCCGCCACAAACAGTGACTGATTGGTTAAATGTCGAACGATTTATCGACTGAAACGCTTCAGCTAGAATAAGCGAAACCAGGAATAAAAGGAATGATTGTCCAGACAGAGACGCCTAATATCTGACATGCATCACATTTTGATTGGAATAATGTGCAAAGAAATTCCAGTGGATAATAAAAAGGGCCGCCGAGGCGACCCTTTCATTTCAGAGAAAACGCAGATTACAGCAGGGATTTCGCTTTCGCGAGCACGTTTTCTACGGTGAAGCCAAACTCTTTGAACAGCAGATCCGCTGGCGCAGACTCACCGAAGGTGGTCATGCCAACGATAGCACCGTTCAGGCCCACGTATTTGAACCAGTAGTCGGCGAT
>NZ_JBIQOI010000004.1:0-323424 GCF_044197065.1 Kluyvera chengduensis | reverse complement strand
TGGTCCCACCTGACCCCATGCCGAACTCAGAAGTGAAACGCCGTAGCGCCGATGGTAGTGTGGGGTCTCCCCATGCGAGAGTAGGGAACTGCCAGACATCAATTAAGTAAAAAAGCCTATCCGTCAGGATGGGCTTTTTTACGTCTGTACCAAATGAAAGTGCGGTGAATTTTCCCGGGGTCACTGTGTTCGCCCGGGCTACAGACTGCGCTGGTCGCCCGGACGAGGCGTTTTACGCCGACTCTGGGATGGTGTACGCCGCCAGATGGCGGTGTTAACGCCTTATCCGATCTACAACGACGAGCCATCACCTGTCTCAACAATATATTCCATTCTAAGCAAACACAGTGCTGAAAATAAGACTGCGCTCGCTATCTCTTTATTATGATGCGCTACCTGGATCACCGACGGGAATAAGAATAAAAAGGCGTAGAGGGTAGTTTATTGATAATAAAATTAATGGTGATGTCATTCTGACGATGACAACAAGCGCGGGATAAGGCCAGAAAGCATGCGCATTCTGGCCGTTGTGTTATTTGGTCAGTGCAACGATACCCAGCGTCAGGCCTGCCAGGGCAGCAGCACCACCGGCGATAGCGCCTGCGGTTTCCCAGTTGTCCTGTGTGGTCCCTTTCATGCAGGTGTTGGTGTGAACCAGACGGCCCTGATCGTCATAAACGGGTACACAAGGTGAGTCATGCGCGCAGCCAGCAAGCAGCGTTGCCAGCAGCGTCACCAGAATAAATTTTTTCATGATGTAGCCTCTAAATAATCCGTTTCATTACGCCAGAAATATGTCGTATTACGGAATGGCTTATTTTATCACCTGCGCTATAGCCCATTGGTAGGGGAAATAATCTCAATTTATGTGGTTCGTAAATATCGTGGAGAAGGGAGTCCGAAAACGGTGGGATTATGTAGAAATAATGAAGAAGAAAATAACGAAATGGTGCGCTATGAAGCGTAACTGATGGTGGCATAGCCTAACGTATTGAGCTTGCTCCACTAATCTTCCTGACTATTGGACAAAAAGAAAGGCGCCCGCAGGCGCCTTCTATCATGAGTGATAGCGTCACTCGGAGTGTTTGGTAAAGCGACGTCTCACGACAACGAAGAATACCGGTACGAAGAAGATAGCCAGCAGCGTCGCGGTCAGCATCCCACCCATGACGCCGGTACCGACTGCGTTCTGCGCACCACTACCTGCGCCGCGACTGATAACCAGTGGCATAACGCCGAGGATGAAGGCCAAAGAGGTCATCAGAATAGGGCGCAGACGCATGCGTGATGCCTCGAGCGTTGCTTCAATGATCCCTTTACCTTCTTTATCCATAAGATCTTTAGCAAACTCAACGATCAGAATGGCGTTCTTCGCCGATAGACCAATGGTTGTTAGCAGACCTACCTGGAAGTACACGTCGTTATTCAGGCCTCGTAATGAGGCGGCCAGAAGCGCCCCCACAACACCTAATGGCACCACTAACATAACGGAGAACGGAATAGACCAGCTCTCGTAGAGTGCTGCCAGACACAGGAAGACGACAATCAATGAGATTGCGTACAGTGCAGGTGCCTGGTTGCCGGACAAGCGTTCCTGATAGGACATTCCCGTCCAGTCAAAGCCAATACCTGAAGGCAGCTTGCTGGCCAGTTGTTCCATCAGGGTCATCGCCTCACCGGTACTCTTACCCGGAGCTGCTTCACCGAGGATCTCCATGGATGGCAGGCCATTATAACGTTCCAGACGTGGAGAGCCGTATACCCAACGTGAAGTCACGAAGGCGGAGAATGGCACCATCTCACCGTTTGAACTGCGTACGTACATGTTGTTGACATCGCTTGGCAACATGCGGAACTTAGCGTCAGCCTGAACGTAAACCTTCTTCACGCGACCGTGGTCAATAAAGTCGTTGACGTAGTAGCCGCCCAGCGCTGCAGAAATGGTCTCATTGATATCGGACAGTGAAACGCCTAATGCCTGTGCTTTTTCCTGATCGACATCGAGTTTGAACTGCGCAGTATCTTCCAGGCCGTTTGGACGCACGCGAACCAGCTGATCGGGATGCTGCTGCACCATGCCAAGAAGCTGATTACGGGCTTGGGTCAATGCCGTATGACCGAGGTTACCCTGGTCAATCAGCTCGAAGTCGAAACCGGTCGCTGTACCGAGCTCGATAATCGCCGGCATGTTGAACGGGAACACCATCGCATCTTTAATCTGGCTGAAGGCCATGGTGGCACGCTTGATGACGGATTCAGCGCTATTTTCTTCCCCGCTACGCTCATCCCACGGTTTCAGGCTCACAAACGCCATACCGGAGTTCTGACCCTGGCCGCTAAAGCTGAAGCCGTTAACGGTAAAGACGCTCTCAACGTTTGCCTTCTCGTTATTAAGGTAGTAATGCGTGACGGTATCCAATACTTTCTGCGTACGCTCCTGCGTCGCGCCAGCAGGAAGCTGAACCATGGTCAGGAATACCCCCTGGTCCTCATCCGGCAGGAAGGATGTTGGCAGGCGTACAAACAGCACCGCCATCCCGACAACAATCAGCACATAGATAAGCAGGTAACGCCCGGTGGAACGCAAGATACCGCTGACGCTATTGGTATAGTGGTTAACGCTCTGGTCAAACTTATTGTTAAACCAGCCGAAGAACCCTTTCTTCTCGTAGTGATCTGCAGAAGCAGGTTTCAGCAGCGTGGCGCATAGCGCTGGGGTCAGGATCAGGGCTACCAGAACTGATAGCGCCATTGCGGAAACAATGGTTATCGAGAACTGGCGATAGATAGCCCCGGTTGAGCCGCCAAAGAAGGCCATCGGTACGAATACCGCCGACAGTACCATCGCGATCCCGACCAGCGCACCCTGAATCTGCTCCATCGACTTCTCGGTGGCCTCGACGGGCGAGAGTTTCTCCTCAACCATCACTCGCTCGACGTTTTCCACCACCACGATGGCGTCATCGACGAGCAGGCCTATCGCGAGCACCATCCCGAACATGGTTAGGGTGTTTATCGAGTAGCCAAACATCGATAGTACGGCGAAGGTCCCGAGCAGCACCACCGGCACGGCGATAGTTGGGATAAGCGTCGCACGGATATTCTGCAAGAACAGGTACATGACGAGGAAGACGAGGATAATCGCCTCAAACAGCGTCTTAATGACTTCGTGAATCGAGATGGTCACGAACGGCGTGGTGTCATACGGATAGACCACCTTCATCCCCTGAGGGAAGAATGGCTGCAGCTCCGCGAGCTTAGCTTTGATGGCGTTGGCGGTATCCAGCGCGTTCGCGCCGGTCGCCAGCTTGATCCCAAGCCCCGATGCCGGTTTACCGTTAATACGTGCTACAACGTTGTAGTTCTCACCGCCGAGTTCAATACGCGCGACGTCGCTCAGATGCACCACCGAACCATCGGCGTTCACGCGGAGGGTCACTTTACCGAACTCAACCGGATCTTTCAGACGCGTCTGCGCAATAATCGAGGCGTTCAACTGCTGGCCTTTCACCGCTGGCGTACCGCCCAACTGGCCTGCCGCAATCTGGTCGTTCTGCACCTTTAACTGGTTAATAACATCAACCGGTGTCAGGCTGTATTTGTTCAGCAGGTTGCCGTCAAGCCAGATACGCATCGCATACTGCGCACCAAAGAGCTGGACGTCACCCACGCCGTTCAGACGGCTGATAGGGTCTTTAACGTTAGAGGCGATGTAGTCAGAAATATCGTCCTGTACGGTCGTTGGGTTATCAGAGATAAACCCCGCTACCATCAGGAAGCTGCTGCTCGACTTCTCTACGCTGATACCCTGCTGCTGTACTTCCTGTGGCAACAGAGGCGTTGCCAGAGAGAGCTTGTTCTGAACCTGAACCTGGGCGATATCCGGATCGGTACCTGACTTAAAGGTCAGGGTGATGGTCACGGAACCCGCGGAGTCACTGGTTGAGGACATGTACATCAGGTTATCGATACCATTCATATTCTGTTCGATAACCTGGGTGACGGTATCCTGCACGGTTTGCGCATCAGCACCTGGATAGGTTGCTGAAACCGCCACTGCAGGTGGAGCAATCGTTGGGTACTGAGCGATTGGCAACTGCAGGATGGCCAGGCCACCTGCAATCATCATGATGATGGCCAGAACCCAGGCAAACACCGGTCGATGGATAAAAAACTTAGACATGTGGTCGGTACCTTATTTCGCAGCAGGTGCTGCGGTATCCTCTTCAGCCTTCACGGTTGCGCCTGGGCGTACTTTCTGCAGCCCGCTGACAATCACCTTATCGCCCGCTTTCAGGCCACTGGTAATCAGCCACTGGTCGCCAACGGCCTGAGCCGCAACCACGTTGCGCGTTTCCACCTGATTCTTATCGTTCACCAGCAGAACCGTTGCATCGCCGCGTGGGGTACGAGTCACACCCTGCTGCGGAACCAGCATAGCGTTTGGATTTACGCCTTCATCAATGCGAGCGCGAACGAACATCCCTGGCAGCAGTACATGCTGCGGGTTAGGGAAAATAGCGCGAAGGGTGATAGAGCCGGTGCTTTCATCCACGGTAACGTCTGAGAACTGCAGCGAACCTTTCAGCGCGTAAGGCTGACCGTTTTCCATCAACAACTGAACGCTTTTGGCGTCGCCACCTTGCTGCAAGCTTTCTTGCTTGAGGCGCATAAAATCACTGCTGGACTGGGTGACATCGACGTAGATGGGATCCAACTGCTGTACCGTTGCCAATGCATCTGACTGCCCGTTGGTCACCAGGGCACCTTCAGTCACGCTAGATTTACCAATGCGGCCGGTGATTGGTGAGGTCACTTTGGTGTAGGCGAGGTTAATACGCGCTGTCTCAACGGCAGCTTTCGCAGCCATGACGTCAGCATCGGCCTGACGTGCTGTCGCTACCGCCTGGTCATAGTCTTGTTGGCTGATGTATTTGGTGCCTAGCAGAGGGACATAGCGCTTCACGGTCAAGTGAGCGATGACCGCTGCGGCTTCGGCTTTCGTCTGATCGCCTTTCGCGCTGTCATAGGCCGCCCGGTAGGTGGCTGGGTCTATCTGATAAAGAGACTGACCGGCCTCAACATCACTACCTTCCACAAAGTTGCGTTTCAGAATAATGCCGCTGACCTGTGGACGAACTTCAGCGACGCGAAACGCAGAGGTACGGCCTGGTAATTCGGTAGTGATGGACAATGGCGCGTTGTTCACGGTGTGAACGGTAACCTGAGGCATTGGCGCATGCGCTTGTTGGCTTCCAGAATTATCACAGCCGCTAAGTAATGCCGCAGAGATAATTAAGCTGGATAAAAGTGTAACCCTGGCGTGACTCGTCATTGCTGTTCCTTATAGATTGATAGCCAGGTTTGACTAAAAATCTGTGAAAGAAAGGGTGAATAAAAAATGCAGTTCGTTATCCTACAAATAAACATCGGTGGATGTAAGAGATAGTTATTTTTGGACAATCACCAAAGGCACGGAAACGCAAAAATAGCAGGATTAGAGAATTTATGGAGAGGGTAATGAAATGAATGCATTCATAATATGAATGTTAGTTAGTGAAATATATATTCAATGGATTTATTGATTTTCAGTACTCATCATACTTTTTGCTAAATATTGCGGTTAGTCTCAATGGTAAATTGAATTAAATTGATTTTCTATTCACCGCATATTTTGCGGTAAGTGACGCAGGCTATGGCCAGAAAAACGAAAGAAGAGGCGCTCAAGACGCGCCAGTTGCTGCTTGACTCAGCCATTGAGCAGTTTGCGCAGCGGGGCGTGAGTAACACCACGCTGACCGACATTGCTGATGCTGCAGGGGTAACCCGCGGTGCGGTTTACTGGCATTTTTCCAGCAAAAGTGAATTATTTAACGCGATGTGGGAAGAACAACTGCCGCTACGTGATTTAATTCATCATAAATTGATACAAATAGACAGCGCGAATCCACTATTAAACTTAAGAAATAAATTTGTCGTTGGTTTGCAATATATCGCTGAAACGCCGCGGCAGCGTGCACTGATGCAGATTCTGTATCATAAGTGTGAATTTAGTAGCGATATGATGCCGGAGTATGAAATCAGAAAGAAAATAGGCTTCAGCTATGATTCCATGCGGGATATATTGCAGGCTTGCGTGCGTAACAGAATATTACCTGATGATACAAACATTGAGATTATATTGATTGTATTACATAGCGCATTTAGCGGTATTATCAAAAATTGGCTGATGGACCCACTGCAGTTCGATCTCTATCAACAGGCTCCGCTGCTTGTCGACAATATTATGGCGACCGTTTGTGCTCAACGTCTGTGGGCTACCCGGCCTACACTGGTTGTTAACCAGTAACTGCTGATCCTATCAGGCAGGGAAGCCTGAAGATTATTCATCTGACTCTGCTTCTGCTGTCCTCTGCTTTCGGCTTCTGTCATCTTATTCTTCTACTCATCATCCCCGTAACGAGGTGTTTATGAACGCGATTTCCCGTCAGATTGGCGACTTTCTGGTGACGCCGCTCAGCGACGGTAATATGGCAGCGAGTCTCGAACTCCTGTCCGGTATTAGCACGACAGAGGCCGGGGAGATCCAGAAGCAGGCAGGGATTACCGAGCCTGGAAATCTGCATATCTATGGTTATCTTATCCGTGGGCGCGGGCGAACGATTCTGGTGGACTCAGGAACAGGCGGCGTCAATAACGTAGGCGGGCAGCTGAAAGCCAATTTACAGGGGGCTGGTGTCCAGCCTGAAGCGGTGGATACGGTATTGCTGACTCACGCTCATCCTGACCATCTGGGGGGCTTGCTGGATGAGGAAGGCATGGCGGTTTACCCAAATGCCGAGCTCTATCTGCATCCGCTTGAGAAGGCGTTCTGGCTGGACGATGCGCGGTTTGCGCAGGCTAACGAACGTCAGCGGCGTAATTTTATCCGCGCGCGCCAGACGCTAGCCACCTACGGCGAGCGCGTTCACTTGCTCAGCGAAGCGCCGATTGCCGAGGGCATTCATCCCGTCCCTCTGCCTGGGCACACGCCGGGGCATACGGGGTTCAGAATTGATACTCCGGAAGCTAGCCTGATTATCTGGGGTGACATCGTTCACTTTCCCCATATTCAGACCGCACACCCTGGGGTGAGCATCGCTTTTGATATCGATAGCGAACAGGCGGAAGCATCGCGTAAGCGTATTCTGGCGCAGGCGGTTGCAGAAAAGCTGCTGGTGGCGGGGATGCACTTTGGTGGGTCGGGCTTTGCGCGGGTTATTCCTGAAGATCAGGGCTATCGCATCGTCTACGCTGAGGCGTAAAACAGGCAATAAAAAAGGCGCTTCCCCATGCCGAGTAGCGCCTTCAAAATCAAGCAATTAACTGATTAGTATCAGTTCATGCCGTATTTTTTCAGTTTCTTACGCAGAGTACCACGGTTGATGCCCATCATCAGGGCTGCGCGGGTCTGGTTACCACGGGTGTATTGCATCACCATGTCCAACAGGGGCTGTTCTACTTCAGCCAGTACCAGCTCATACAGGTCATTAACATCCTGACCGTTCAGTTGAGCAAAATAGTTCTTCAGTGCCTGTTTAACCGAGTCACGCAGGGGTTTTTGAGTTACCTGATCCTGAGAGTTAACGGTAGAAACGGTCAGTACGTCAGAATTTACGCGTTGTTCGAACATAGTTCTGTCAGCTCTTTATTTCATTACGCAAGATTTTCGAAGTATGCCTCCAACGCCTCCAGCTGTACGCTGGCATCCTCTATGGCGTTGAATGTGCGCCGAAACTGGTCATTTGGAGCGTGTTCCTGGAGATACCAGGATACGTGTTTACGCGCGATTCGGTACCCTTTTGCCTGACCATAAAAGTCATGCAGTTCCCGAACGTGCGCACAAAGCAAGCGCTTAATCTCTGCCAGTGGCAGTGGAGCAAGCAACTCCCCAGTGTCCAGATAATGCTGGATTTCCCGAAAGATCCAGGGTCTTCCCTGAGCGGCACGTCCTATCATCAGGGCATCAGCCCCCGTATAGTCGAGTACAGCTCTGGCTTTAAGCGGGTCAGTAATGTCACCATTCGCGATAACCGGAATGGAAACTTTCTGCTTAACTGCCCGAATGCTGTCGTATTCAGCTTCACCATTGAACAAACAGGCGCGTGTGCGTCCATGAATGGTCAGGGCCTGAATGCCACAGTCTTCGGCCAGTTGGGCAATCTCTACACAGTTACGGTGTTCCGGCGACCAACCCGTGCGAATCTTTAACGTAACAGGAACGTCCACTGCGCTGACAACCGCCGTCAGGATTGACTTCACCTGGTCGGGGTATTGCAGAAGGGCTGAACCTGCAAGCTTGCGATTCACTTTTTTGGCCGGGCAACCCATATTGATATCAATAATTTGGGCGCCACTTTCCACGTTGATACGCGCGGCATCTGCCATCTCTTCAGGCACGCTTCCGGCAATTTGCACGGTACGAATACCTGGTTCATCAATGTGCACCATCCGAAGGCGGGACTTATCGCTTTCCCAGACCTGCGGGTTAGACGACATCATCTCGGAAACGGTTAAACCTGCTCCCATCTCATAGCACAGCGTCCTGAACGGCCGGTCGGTAATACCTGCCATAGGTGCTGCGATCAGTCGATTTCTGAGCTGGTGTTGTCCGATACGCATGAGTTAAGAAATGACCATACTGTGACTGCAAGGCGGCGTATATTACGCATTTTTTGCACGAGATGAAAGGCCAAACTTTAACCAATCCTCTGAGGTGGATCAAAGAATCGCAGTAAGCGCGATCGCTACTAAAGAATTAATTATATAAATCATCTAATTAGAAAATTATGGCGATTTTATCTACATCTATATTTTTGAGTAACTTCTCACTTTTTCTTCGACTGAGGGAGATCTGGCAAGATAATCTGCTGATTTAATCAGCAGATTATTGTGACATAGTGTGACAATGCTCCCATTTCAGGACATGATCCCGACACTATTCTGCGGCTTATTCGACAACAACACGGCCATTGAGCGGCTGTGCTGGTCGGTTGTTGTCATGGTGCATCGTGTGGGTGAATTTTTTCAGCAGCGTTTCTGAAAGGGTCATTGGGTGCTTAAGGACAATCCAGGTCAACCTCTGAGAGCAAGGTGGCCTCCAGAGAGGCCACAAGAAGGGACTATTTTTTGCGGCCGGTAATGCGGCACCACTCTTCTTTCTCCACGACGGCGTCGAGGTCAAAGAGATCGGCATAGGCTTCACAGATACTTTCCGCCTGGCTTGCCAGGATACCGGAAAGCCCCAGCAGACCGCCTGTAACCGGCAGCACGCTGATTAACGGTGCCAGCTCGCGTAATGGGCCAGCCAGGATGTTTGCGACCACGACATCGGCTTTCATGGCTTCTGGCTGATCCTGCGGTAGGTACAATTCCAGACGCTCAGAGACGCCGTTACGCTGGGCGTTATCGCGGCTAGCCTGAATAGCCTGCGGATCGATGTCGATCCCGATCGCTTTTGCGGCACCTAACTTCAGCGCGGCGATCGCGAGGATCCCGGAACCACAACCAAAGTCGATGACCGTTTTGCCGGCTAAATCCAGCCCGTCCAGCCACTGCAAACACAGGGAGGTAGTTGGGTGCGTACCGGTGCCGAAGGCCAGGCCTGGATCGAGCATCACGTTAACGGCGTTAACGTCCGGCACATCGCGCCAGCTTGGGCAGATCCATAGGCGCTCGCCAAAGCGCATTGGATGGAAGTTATCCATCCACTCGCGTTCCCAGTCTTTATCTTCTAACTGTTCAATTTTGTGGGCGAAGCCTTCACCCAACAGCGGATGCTGTTCCAGGATGGCAACCACCTCTTTCATGTCGGTTTCTGCATCGAACAGGCCGATAACGTCGGTATCGCCCCACAGACGCGTTTCACCCGGCAGCGGCTCAAAGACCGGCGTGTCATGCGTATCCTGGAAGGTGATGGAGACCGAGCCGGCTTCCATCAGCGCATCGCTAAGATCTTCGGCATTGGCGCCGGTTGTGTTCAGTTTTAGTTGGATCCACGGCATGGCAAAACTCTTTATTTATCAGAAGAAATTACGGCAGCTTGTGGGACGGGTTGACCAAAACGGTTCCCAACCATAAACGCCAGCAAACTTAGCAGTAACGAGGGCACAATCGGATGGAAGCCCAGATACTGAATATTAAACGTGGCCAGCACGGCATACAGTACGCCGCCGACAATCATCGCACTCAGCGCCCCGGCAGCGTTCGCCCGCTCCCAGTACAGACCGAGCACTAATGGCCACAGGAACACCGCTTCCAGCCCGCCAAAGGCGAGCAGATTTAGCCAGATAATCATCTCCGGCGGACGCCAGGCGGCGAGCATCATCAGAATACCGAGCACCAGCGTCGTCCATGTGGAGATGCGCTTAATGCGGTGCTCATTACGAATTTTAGTCGGGCTCGCGCTGAGCCACAGATCTTTAATGATGGTCGCCGACGCTTGCAGCAGGTGGGCGTTCACGTTCGACATAATAGCGGCCATCGGCGCGGCAAGGAACAGACCGGCTGCCCACGGCGGTAATACCTGCACCATCAGCGTCGGAATAACCAGATCTGGTACGGTCAGGTGCGGCAGCACGGCGCGGCCCAGCGCACCCGCCAGGTGCATCCCTAGCATCAGTATCGCTACTACGATGGTGCCGATGATAATCCCGCGATGCACCGCCTTGCTGTCTTTATAAGAGATGCAGCGAACGGCGGTATGCGGCAGGCCAATCACCCCGAAACAGACCAGCACCCAGAAGGAGGTCATAAAGGTTGGCGTCAGGATATCGTCCGCACCGTGCGGCGAGACCAGCTGCGGGTTAATCTGCTCCAGCGTATCGACGGCATTGTGTAGCCCACCTGCGGCGTGCACCACGCCGACCAGCAGCACAATGGTGCCAATCAGCATCACCATGCCCTGCATAGTGTCGTTAAGCACGCTGGCGCGGAAGCCGCCAAAGGCGGTGTACAGCGCAATCGTGATGCCGAAAATCAGCAGGCCGTTTTCATACTTAATGCCCGCCGCCGTCTCCAGCAGGCGTGCGCCGCCGATAAACTGCACCGCAATCGCGCCGACGAAAGCAACCAACAGGCTGATACTGGCAATCCACACTACTGCGCGGTTCTGGTAGCGCGCCTGCAGCATGTCGTTGAGAGTAATGGCGTTATAGCGTCGCGCCAGAATGGCGAACTTTTTACCGAGTACCCCCAGCGACAGCCAGATAGTCGGCACCTGGATCAGCGCCAGCAGCACCCAGCCCAGCCCGTATTTATAGGCGGCACCCGGCCCGCCGATAAACGAGCTGGCGCTGATATAGGTGGTGGTCAACGTCATCGCCAGCACAAAACCGCCCATCGAACGGCTGCCGAGGAAATATTCGCTGAGGAAGGAGCCGGTGCTGCGTTTACGCATGGCATACAGCGACAGGCCGAACACCACGAACAGGTAAAGCACGAGAACGACGATAATCTCAGTTTGCATCTTTATCCTCCAGCGGGATGTCGCGGAAGACAAAGCGGACCATCAGCCAGCACAGCAAAATAAAAATCAGCGGCATCAGCAGGCAGGCCATTTCAAACCAGTGCGGTAGACCTGTGATACCCTGCGTGGAGTCAGGTAAGTAAGCACACGCTAACCACGCAGCAAGATAGAGAAGGGTTAGCCAAAGCGCCCAGCGCGCCTCTTTATGGGCCTGAACAAAACGCCTGTCCATTTTTTGTCCCTTGTGGATGAAGAAAGCGGGGATTGTACCGCAAGGAAAAGATGAGGGGAGAGAAAAAGAAAAAAGGCCGGGAAATCCGGCCTTTTGCTGCGATAACAGGATTATTTTTCCTGTAATCCGAGTTTTTTCTCCAGGTAGTGGATGTTGGTACCACCATGCTGGAAGTTCTCGTCGGCCATGATACGCATCTGCAGATCAACGTTGGTTTTGATACCGTCGATGATCAGTTCCTGCAGCGCGTTCTTCATGCGAGCAATTGCCACGTCACGGGTCTCACCGTAACAGATGAGTTTGCCGATCATTGAGTCATAGTACGGTGGTACGGTGTAGCCAGCGTAAATATGAGATTCCCAACGAACGCCAAAGCCGCCCGGCGCGTGGAAGCGGGTAATTTTACCCGGGCTTGGCAGGAAGGTGTCTGGGTCTTCGGCGTTGATACGGCATTCTACCGCATGGCCACGGACATGGACTTCTTCTTGCTTGATGGACAGCGGCTGACCGGCAGCGATACGCAGCTGCTCTTTGATAAGGTCAACGCCGGTGATCATCTCGGTAACCGGGTGCTCTACCTGGATACGGGTGTTCATTTCGATGAAATAGAACTCGCCGTTTTCGAACAGGAACTCGAAAGTACCTGCGCCACGGTAGCCGATATCCACGCACGCTTTCGCGCAGCGTTCGCCGATGTAGCGACGAAGTTCCGGGGTAATACCCGGCGCTGGTGCTTCTTCGACAACTTTCTGGTGACGACGCTGCATGGAGCAGTCACGTTCAGCCAGATAGATAGCGTTGCCCTGACCGTCAGCCAGTACCTGAATCTCGACGTGGCGAGGATTTTCCAGGTATTTTTCCATGTAAACCATGTCGTTGCTGAAAGCCGCTTTGGCTTCCGCTTTGGTCATGGCAATAGACTGCGCCAGGTCTGCGTCGTTGCGCACAACGCGCATACCGCGACCGCCGCCGCCGCCGGAGGCTTTGATGATAACCGGGTAGCCGATGCGTTTAGCATGCGCGCGGTTAACGTCCATATCTTCGCCCAGCGGGCCGTCAGAGCCAGGAACGGTTGGTACGCCCGCTTTCTTCATGGCGGTGATCGCGGACACTTTGTCGCCCATCAGGCGAATGGTGTCGGCTTTCGGGCCGATGAAGATAAAGCCGGAACGTTCAACCTGCTCGGCAAAGTTGGCGTTCTCAGAGAGGAAGCCATAGCCTGGGTGAATCGCAACAGCCCCGGTGATCTCAGCAGCGCTGATAATAGCCGGGATGTTCAGATAGCTTTTTACGGACTGAGCCGGGCCAATACAGACCGTTTCATCCGCCAGCAGTACGTGTTTTAAATCGCGGTCCGCAGTGGAGTGCACAGCCACGGTCTTGATGCCCAGTTCTTTACAGGCACGAAGAATACGCAGTGCAATCTCGCCGCGGTTGGCGATGACAATTTTATCCAGCATCTTCGCCTCGTTACTCGATGACGACCAGAGGCTCGTCAAATTCAACTGGCTGACCGCTTTCTACCAGGATTGCTTTCACAGTCCCTGCTTTGTCAGCTTCGATCTGGTTCATCATTTTCATCGCTTCAACGATGCACAGGGTATCGCCTACGTTTACTTTCTGACCAACTTCCACGAATGCTTTCGCGTCCGGGCCTGGGGTGCGATAGAAAGTACCAACCATCGGGGAACGTACGATGTGACCACTGATTTCAGCTTTAGCCGGAGCTTCAACTGCAGCTGGTGCGGCTGCTGCAACAGGTGCTTGCGCTTGCATGACAGGCGCTGCGTAGGCCTGTTGCATCACTGGCATACCGGTGTTCGGAGCAGAGCGGCTGATGCGCACTGACTCTTCACCTTCAGAAATTTCCAGTTCGTTGATGCCAGACTCTTCGACCAGCTCGATCAGTTTTTTAATCTTACGAATATCCATGAGTGGGTTCCGTACTCTTTGTTTAGTTTGATTGTGACAGGCGTTTTACCGCCGTCTGTAAAGCGTATGAATAGCCGTCAGCCCCGAGTCCGCAGATAACGCCAGAAGCGATATCAGACAGATACGAGTGATGGCGGAATGGTTCGCGCGCATGGACGTTGCTCAGGTGGATCTCGATAAACGGGATACTCACCGCCAGCAACGCATCGCGAAGGGCAACGCTCGTGTGCGTGAACGCGGCCGGATTAATCAGGATATAGTCAATATTGTCTTTAGCCTGATGAATACGGTCGATGAGGACGTACTCGGCGTTGGATTGCAGGCTGTCGAGCGTGACGTTCAGGGTTTCAGCTTCCGCGGTTAAGCGGCTTACGATCTGGGAAAGCGTCAGCGTGCCGTACTTCTCTGGCTCACGGGTGCCTAACATATTCAGGTTCGGACCGTTCAAAAGCAAAATGCGAAACTTGTCAGTCATTGTGCTGCTATCTCCTGCAATTCTCGGGTAAAAAACAAAATATACCTTCGATGCGCGATTGTCACCCTTTCGGGGGGGTAAAAACCCGGTCGGGAAAACCAAGGTCGCACATTATAACTATTTCGTAGCATTTGGCAGCTAAATACTGGTCTTATCAGGGAAGATTATCAACTGCTATCGTGTAAAGAACGTCTGACTATAAGAGAATTGCGGTAAACCGCACATCTCACGAAACTAGCGCCACCACTGGCGAAACTTCTTATAACGGCAGGCTAAAAGCACGATCGCGATGGCTGCGTAGATAACCGGTTGTGGTGAGATAATCTTTACCGACCACAGGAAATGTATCGGTGCGAGGATCGCGACAAGATAGACGAAGTTATGCAAAAGCTGCCAGCGTCGGCCCAATTTTCGCTGCATTGCCTGGGTAGATGTCACCGCCAGGGCCAATAAAATCAGCCAGCAGGCAAATCCCAGCAGAAGATAAGGACGTGTGGCGATCTCCTGCCCTAATAGCGACAAATTCCGGATACCCAGCTCCAGAACGCTGTAGCTGGTGAGATGGATGGTGGCCCATGCAAAGCACCATAATCCCAGCAGGCGACGGGTGCGAATCAGCAGCGGTTGTTTAGCGTAGCGCGCCAGCGGGGCGACCAACAAGGTCGCCAGCAGTAATTTCAGAGCCATCCTACCGGTAAAATGTTGAATATCCTTCACCGGGTCGGCGCTGAGTAGCCCCTGAGAAACGGCCCAGAACAGCCAGACAAACGGCAAAAAGGCCGCAAGATGCAGGAAAACCTTCAGCCAGGTGACCTGTTTAGCCGTTAAACGCATTAAAAATTCTCCCGCAAATTCATTCCACGATAAAGCGAAGCCACTTCATTGGCATAGCCGTTAAACAGCAGCGTCGGTTGGCGCTGCACGTCGAGAATACCGCCGGAACCGATAAAACGCTCCGTCGCCTGAGACCAGCGCGGATGATCGACATGCGGGTTCACGTTGGCAAAAAAACCATATTCGTCCGGTGCGGCCAGGTTCCATGTGGAGTCCGGGCGCTCGCGGGTCAGCATAATGCTGACGATGGATTTTATCCCCTTAAAGCCGTATTTCCACGGCACCGTCAGGCGGATCGGCGCGCCGTTTTGCGGCGGTAACGCTTTACCATAAACGCCGACGGTGAGTAGCGTGAGCGGATTCATGGCTTCGTCCAGGCGCAATCCTTCTATATAAGGATAAGCAAGACCACCGCCGATAAACCGGTCTTTCTGCCCAGGCATGTGCTCAGGGGAGTAGAGCGTTTTAAATGCTACATACTTCGCGTTGCTGGTGGGCTCAACGGCGGCCAGCAGTTTATGCAGTGGGAAACCAATCCACGGCACCACCATCGACCAGGCCTCAACGCAGCGCATACGATAGATACGCTGTTCCAGCGGGAAGCGTTTGGTTAAATCGTCATGATCGAGCGTTAGCGGTTTTGCGACTTCACCGCCAATGGTGAGCTTCCATGGATCTATGGGGAGGCTCCCGGCGTTAGCGGCGGGGTCGGCTTTATCGAGGCCGAATTCATAGAAGTTGTTATAGCCGGTGACTTTATTTTCTGGTGTCAGCGTCAGTGTGCTCTGCCATTCATCTGGCTTGCTGAACGTCAGCGGTTTTCCTGCCGGGGCTGGCGGGCGGTCGTTACCTTTGAACCAGTCCGTCAGACTGGAGGCGTGCAGTGGAAGTGAGGCGGCAGCGGTGCTGATACCAAGCATCTTCAGCACCTGGCGGCGCTGAAGCATAAAAACAGACTCGGCGGTGACGTCTGCTTCAGTTAATTTACGGGATTTCATGACTTCCTCCGGCAGGCTTTTGTTAAGCATGGCGGAGGAGTCAAATTAACGCGAGTGCGCCTTGAAAAATAAGTGCTTAGTCGATTTTCACCAGGGTGCGACCCTGAATCTGATTACTGATAATTTTATCTGCAAATTCAGGCGCTTGAGAAAGGTTTATCTCCGTTGCGCTCTGCGCGAAGAAGGATTCTGGTAAATCGGTAACCAGACGTTTCCATGCTTGTGCGCGGCGTGCCGCTGGTGTCATCACTGAATCCACGCCTTGTAGACGAACGTTACGCAGGATGAACGGCATCACGGTGGTAGGCAGCGCAAAGCCACCGGCCAGGCCACAGGCCGCGACACAACCGCCGTAGTTCATCTGCGCCAGCACTTTGGCCAGCACTTTATCGCCAACGGTATCGACCGCACCGGCCCAGATCTGTTTTTCCAGCGGACGGGTTTCCGCGAACTCATCGCGACCCAGAATACGGTTTGCCCCCAGCGCGCGAAGGTAGCTATGGGTGCTTTCGCGACCGGACACCGCCGCTACCTGATAGCCCAGCTTATGCAGCAGGGCGATAGCGGTACTGCCGACGCCGCCGCTGGCGCCCGTCACCACGATTTCACCCTCTTCAGGGCGCACGCCCGCATCTTCCAATGCCATCACGCACAGCATCGCGGTGAAGCCCGCGGTGCCGATGATCATCGCTTTGCGTCCATCCAGGCCTGCGGGCAGCGGTACCAGCCAGTCGCCGTTGACGCGCGCGCGCTCGGACAGGCCGCCCCAATGGTTTTCGCCCACGCCCCAGCCGGTCAGCAGCACCTGCTGGCCCGGTGCAAAGCGCGCGTCATCGCTGGCGTGAACCGTCCCGGCAAAGTCGATGCCTGGCACCATCGGGAAGTTACGGATGATTTTCCCTTTTCCGGTGATAGCGAGTGCGTCTTTATAGTTCAGGCTGGACCACTGGATATCGACAGTGACGTTACCTGGCGGCAGCAGACTGTCGTCAACGGTCTTCACTGCGGCGATAGTTTTACCATCCTGCTGTTCTAAGATGAGTGCCTGCATAACCCTTCCTTACATGGACTGATAGTGAAAAAATTTACCGGGGACTATACTCGTTTATCATTATTTGTTGGCGATTTGGCGCAATAAATTGCCAGATCCGCCAGGTTTGGTAGTATGCCGACCTGGTTTGATATGTTAGTGCTTACTTCTGATAGTAATGTACGGACACAGGCGCCCGGCTCTCTGTCGGGGATGATTAACCCACGGAGTTAACACAGGGATGCGATTAACGACGAAGTTCTCAGCCTTTTTTACGCTCTTAACCGGGCTTACCATCTTTGTGACGTTAATTGGCTCCTCACTGAGTTTTTATAACGGCATACAGTACAAGATAGCCAGTCGTGTGCAGGCCGTGGCAACGGTATTGGATAACCGCCTGGTTAACACGCCGTTCGACAAGCTCGACGATCAGCTTGATGAAATCATGGTGCCGCTTGATATCGTCCGTATCGATTTCACGCAGAATGGAAAAACGCTGCTCCAGCATAGCCGTACCAGCAGCTATCTGCCGGTAGGTAGCCACTATCAGTACCGCGAGATGGAAGTCTCGTCACTGAAACATCCCGGCATGAAGATTCATCTGGTCTATCAGGACCCGATGGCTAACTATTTCCGCTCGTTGATGACCACCGCGCCGCTGACCATTACCATTGCCTTTATGGTGCTGGTGGTGTTTATCGCCGTGCGCTGGCTGCGTCGACAGCTGGCGGGGGAAGAACTGCTGGAGCTGCGCTCTATTCGTATTCTTAACGGCGAGCGCGGGCCGAAAGCCAAAGGTAATATCCATGAATGGCCCGCCCGCACCAGTTCGGCGCTGGATATGTTGCTCTCTGAGATCCAGTTTGCCGGAGAACAGCGTAGCCGACTGGATACGCTGATTCGCTCCTACGCGGCTCAGGACTCGAAAACCGGGCTGAGTAACCGACTGTTCTTTGATAACCAGCTTGCGACGCTGCTCGACGATCAGGAAAACGTGGGGTCGCACGGCATTGTGATGATGATCCGCCTGCCGGACTTTGACTTCCTGCGCGACAACTGGGGCCGGGCCGCGGCGGAAGAACATGTCTTTACGCTCATCAATCTGCTTTCCACCTTTATTATGCGTTACCCCGGAGCGTTGCTGGCGCGCTATCGCCGCAGCGACTTTACCGTCCTGCTACCGCATCGCACCTTAAAAGAAGCCGACAGCATCGCCGGGCAACTGCTCAAAGCCATTGATGGACTCCCGCTGGCGAAAATCCTCGACCGTGATGACATGATGCACATCGGCATTTGCGCCTGGCGCGGCGGGCAGACCACCGAGCAGGTCATGGAGCACGCTGAGGCGGCGGTACGCAATGCGGTGCTACAGGGCAGTAACAGTTGGGCGATTTACGATGACTCGCTGCCGGAGAAAGGGCGCGGGAACGTCCGCTGGCGCACCCTGATTGAGCAGATGCTCAGCCGCGGCGGCCCGCGCCTTTACCAAAAACCGGCGGTCAACCTCGACGGCAGCGTTCATCACCGTGAACTGATGTGCCGTATTTTTGACGGTAAAGAAGAGGTTATCGCCGCGGAATATATGCCGATGGTGCTGGAGTTTGGCCTTGGCGAAGAATATGACCGCCAGCAGATTACTCGCCTGATCCCATTCCTTGGTTTCTGGCCAGAGGAAAACCTGGCGATTCAGGTGACGGTTGAGTCGCTTATTCGCCCGCGATTCCAGCGCTGGCTGCGTGATACATTGATGCAGTGCGAAAAATCTCAACGTCGACGGATTATTTTTGAACTTGCAGAGGTAGATGTCTGTCAACATATGACGCGTTTACAGCCAGTCGTTCGTTTAATTCATGCATTAGGCGTTCGGGTTGCGGTAACGCAGGCAGGTTTAGCCTTAGTCAGTACCACCTGGATTAAGCAGCTTGAGGTTGAGCTGATTAAGCTCGATCCGGTACTGGTGCGCAATATTGAAAAACGCAGTCAGAATCAGCTGTTGGTGCAAAGTCTGGTTGAAGCCTGTAAGGGTACGTCGATTCAGGTTTTCGCCGCCGGAGTCCGCAGCCGGGGCGAGTGGCAAGAGTTGACCAAATGCGGAGTTTTCGGCGGTCAGGGTGATTTTTTTGCTGCTTCCCAGCCACTTGACTCAAATGTGAAAAAATATTCGCAAAGATATTCGGTTTGACCTGCTGTTTAACGTGTTTATCACGTAGAATAACGCGCGCGGTTTTTTTCGGGAGTGTGCATGTCTGCTCGCCGGGAAAAAAGACGCACACATGCATGTGTCGACCTTTGACAGGGACAAATCCAGGATGGAGCGGCAGTGAGTATTCCTGCACTGAAGGACTCAGGTTGGATTTGTAACAGAGGTAACGAACTGCACTAATTTTCACCGTTGCAGATGATTTTTGCGCCTTGTCGCTGCTGCGTGTGGTTGGTAAAGTAAGCGGATTTTATTTTTCCGCCCCAGCTTTCAGGATTATCCCTTAGTATGTTGAAAAAATTTCGTGGCATGTTTTCCAATGACCTGTCCATTGACCTGGGTACCGCGAATACCCTGATTTACGTAAAAGGACAAGGCATCGTATTGAATGAGCCTTCCGTGGTCGCCATTCGTCAGGATCGTGCCGGTTCACCGAAAAGTGTGGCCGCTGTAGGTCATGACGCAAAACAGATGCTGGGCCGTACGCCAGGTAACATCGCGGCGATTCGCCCGATGAAAGATGGCGTAATCGCTGACTTCTTCGTCACCGAAAAAATGCTCCAGCACTTCATCAAACAGGTTCACAGCAACAGCTTTATGCGCCCAAGCCCGCGCGTACTGGTGTGTGTACCGGTTGGCGCAACTCAGGTTGAACGCCGTGCGATCCGTGAATCTGCTCAGGGCGCTGGCGCCCGTGAAGTGTTCCTGATTGAAGAGCCAATGGCTGCTGCAATTGGCGCCGGCCTGCCGGTTTCTGAAGCAACAGGCTCCATGGTTGTGGATATCGGCGGTGGTACCACTGAAGTGGCCGTTATCTCCCTGAACGGTGTGGTTTACTCCTCTTCCGTACGTATCGGCGGCGACCGCTTCGATGAAGCGATTATCAATTATGTTCGCCGTAACTACGGTTCTCTGATTGGTGAAGCAACCGCAGAACGTATCAAGCACGAAATCGGCTCCGCTTACCCGGGCGACGAAGTGCGTGAAATCGAAGTGCGTGGCCGTAACCTGGCAGAAGGTGTTCCGCGTGGCTTTACGCTGAACTCTAACGAAATTCTCGAAGCGCTGCAGGAGCCTCTGACGGGCATCGTGAGCGCAGTGATGGTTGCACTGGAACAGTGCCCGCCAGAACTGGCTTCCGACATCTCCGAGCGCGGTATGGTTCTGACCGGTGGTGGCGCGCTGCTGCGCAACCTTGACCGCCTGTTAATGGAAGAAACCGGTATTCCAGTTGTCGTTGCTGAAGATCCGCTGACCTGCGTAGCGCGTGGCGGCGGCAAGGCGCTGGAAATGATCGACATGCACGGCGGCGACTTGTTTAGCGAAGAGTAGTCAGCATGAGGTTCAGGGTAGCCAGAAGGCTACCCTCAATTTCACTGACACGAGAATACGCATAGCCTATGAAGCCCATTTTTAGCCGTGGCCCGTCGCTGCAGATTCGCCTTATTCTGGCGGTGCTGGTGGCGCTGGGTGTCATTATCGCCGATAGCCGTCTCGGTATGTTCAGTCAAATCCGAACGTACATGGATACTGCCGTCAGTCCTTTCTACTTTGTTTCCAATGGTCCTCGTGAACTGCTTGATAGCGTTTCGCAAACGCTGGCTTCACGCGATCAGCTTGAACTCGAAAACCGTGCGCTGCGTCAGGAACTGCTGCTGAAAAACAGTGACCTGCTGATGCTCGGTCAGTACAAACAAGAAAATGCCCGTTTACGTGAGCTGTTAGGTTCACCGCTGCGCCAGGACGAACAAAAAATGGTGACGCAGGTGATCTCAACGGTTAACGATCCCTACAGCGACCAGGTGGTTATCGACAAAGGCAGCGTGAACGGTGTTTACGAAGGCCAGCCGGTGATCAGCGATAAAGGCGTTGTCGGTCAGGTTGTGGCCGTCGCCAAGCTCACCAGCCGCGTGCTGCTGATTTGCGATGCCACCCACGCACTGCCTATTCAGGTTCTGCGTAACGATATTCGTGTGATTGCCGCCGGTAACGGCTGTACTGACGATCTCCAACTGGAGCATCTGCCAGCCAATACCGACATTCGCGTCGGCGATGTGCTGGTGACATCCGGTCTGGGTGGTCGTTTCCCGGAAGGTTATCCGGTTGGCGTGGTATCGTCCGTTAAGCTGGACACGCAGCGCGCGTATACGGTGATTCAGGCGCGTCCAACGGCGGGTCTGCAGCGTTTGCGCTATCTGCTGCTGCTGTGGGGCGCAGATCGTAACGGCACCAACCCGATGACGCCGGAAGAGGTGCATCGCGTCGCCAACGAACGTCTGATGCAGATGATGCCTCAGGTACTGCCGTCTCCTGAGACTATGGGGCCGCAGCTTCCCGCGCCGGCAACCGGGTTAGCCACGCCGCCTGCGGGGACGCCGCCACCACAACCCTCTGCAGGAGGGCAATAGTGGCAAGCTACCGTAGCCAGGGACGCTGGGTAATCTGGCTCTCGTTTCTTATCGCACTGCTGCTACAGGTTATGCCCTGGCCGGACGACCTTATCGTCTTCCGGCCAAACTGGGTGCTGCTCATTCTGCTCTACTGGTCACTGGCGCTGCCGCACCGCGTGAATGTTGGTACGGGTCTGGTGATGGGTGCCATACTTGATCTCATTAGTGGATCAACGCTTGGCGTGCGCGCGCTGTCGTTGAGCATTGTGGCGTATCTGGTGGCGCTGAAATATCAATTGTTCCGCAACCTGGCGCTCTGGCAACAGGCGCTGGTGGTTATGCTGCTCTCACTCGCGACGGATATTATTGTTTTCTGGGCAGAGTTTTTAGTGATCAACGTCTCTTTCCGACCTGAAGTGTTCTGGAGTAGTGTAGTAAACGGCGTGCTCTGGCCGTGGATATTTCTTCTGATGCGTAAAGTTCGCCAGCAATTTGCCGTTCAATAAGGTCGTTATGGTATCTCTCTATCTTGCTTCAGGTTCCCCGCGTCGCCAGGAACTTCTCACTCAGCTAGGCATGACGTTTGAGAAAGTGGTTCCCGGTATCGAAGAGCTGCGTCGCCCACAGGAGCCGGCGCAGCAATATGTGGCGCGCCTGGCGCGAGAGAAAGCGCAGGCGGGCGTTGCGTTAACCCGCCACGATCTCCCTGTTCTGGGTGCCGATACGATAGTGGTGCTTAACGGTGAAGTGCTGGAGAAGCCTCGCGATGAAGCGCATGCAGCCGCGATGCTGCGTAAGCTATCAGGGAATACCCATCAGGTGATGACCGCCGTTGCGCTGGCAGATAGCCAGCACACGCTCGACTGTCTGGTCGTAACGGAAGTGACCTTCCGGATGCTTTCCGAGAAAGACATTGCAGACTATGTTGCGAGCGGCGAACCTTTAGATAAAGCAGGTGCATACGGTATTCAAGGGCTGGGTGGCTGTTTCGTCAGGAAGATAAATGGCAGCTATCACGCCGTAGTCGGCTTACCGCTGGTGGAAACGTATGAGTTGCTGAGTAACTTTAACTCGCTACGTGAAAAAAGGGATACACATGACGGCTGAACTATTAGTAAACGTGACGCCATCGGAGACGCGAGTGGCGTATATCGATGGCGGCATTTTGCAGGAAATTCATATTGAGCGTGAAGCGCGACGCGGAATCGTAGGCAATATCTACAAAGGTCGTGTTAGTCGTGTCTTACCAGGTATGCAGGCGGCTTTTGTAGATATTGGTCTCGACAAGGCCGCGTTCCTCCACGCTTCCGATATCATGCCGCATACCGAATGCGTGGCGGGTGAAGAGCAAAAGCAGTTCACCGTCCGCGATATTTCTGAACTGGTGCGTCAGGGCCAGGACCTGATGGTACAGGTGGTGAAAGATCCCCTGGGGACCAAAGGCGCGCGTCTGACCACCGACATCACGTTACCTTCCCGTTATCTCGTCTTTATGCCCGGCGCTTCGCACGTCGGCGTGTCGCAGCGCATCGAAAGTGAAGCCGAACGCGATCGCTTAAAGAAAGTCGTCGCGGATTATTGTGATGAGCAGGGCGGCTTTATCATTCGTACCGCAGCCGAAGGGGTGTGTGAAGAGGATTTAGCTTCTGACGCCGCCTATCTCAAGCGCGTCTGGACCAAAGTCATGGAGCGTAAGAAGCGCCCGCAGACCCGCTATCAGATGTACGGTGAACTGGCGCTGGCGCAGCGTGTTCTGCGCGACTTTGCTGACGCTCAACTGGATAAAATTCGCGTTGATTCCCGTTTGACCTACGAAGCGTTAATGGAATTCACGGCAGAATATATGCCTGAAATGACCAATAAGCTTGAGCATTACAGCGGCCGCCAGCCTATCTTTGATCTGTTCGACGTTGAGAATGAAATCCAGCGCGCGCTGGAGCGTAAAGTTGAGCTCAAGTCAGGCGGTTATCTGGTTATCGACCAGACCGAAGCAATGACCACCGTTGACATCAACACCGGGGCTTTTGTGGGGCACCGTAATCTTGATGACACCATTTTCAACACCAATATTGAAGCGACTCAGGCGATTGCGCGCCAGCTGCGTTTGCGTAACCTTGGCGGCATTATCATCATCGATTTTATCGATATGAATAATGAAGACCACCGTCGTCGGGTTCTGCACTCGCTGGAACAGGCGCTGAGTAAAGACCGCGTGAAAACCAGCGTGAACGGCTTCTCGCCGCTGGGGCTGGTGGAGATGACCCGTAAGCGTACGCGTGAGAGCGTCGAGCACGTGCTCTGCACCGAGTGCCCGACCTGCCACGGGCGTGGTACGGTGAAAACCGTTGAGACGGTATGCTATGAGATTATGCGTGAAATCGTGCGCGTGCATCACGCTTATGACTCCGATCGCTTCCTGGTGTACGCGTCTCCATCCGTGGCAGAAACGCTGAAAGGCGAAGAGTCTCACGCACTGGCAGAAGTGGAAATTTTTGTCGGCAAGCAGGTAAAAGTCCAGATTGAACCGCTCTATAACCCGGAGCAGTTTGATGTGGTTATGATGTAATTACGCAGCCTGCTGCGACCCAAGGAGAGATGCGTGAGGCGATTGCCGGGGATTTTACTGCTCACCGTTGCCACACTGATTGTCGTTGTCGCGCTGCTGGTGAGCGGCCTGCGTCTCGCCTTGCCACATCTGGATAAATGGCGCCCTGAACTGCTGAACAGAATCGAAGCGGTTACCGGGCTGCCGGTTTCCGCCTCGCAGATACACGCCAGTTGGCAAAACTTCGGCCCGACGCTGGACGTACGCGATATCCACGTTGCGATGCACGACGGCGGTAAACTGTCTATCAAACGTGCTTCCATGGCACTGGATGTCTGGCAAAGCCTGCTGCACATGCGCTGGCAGTTTCGCGAGCTGACCTTCTGGCAACTGCAAATTCATACCAATACGCCACTACAGAGTAACGACAGCGGCGACGGCCTGAAGGGCGATCGCGTCGGCGATCTGTTCCTGCGCCAGTTTGACCACTTCACCCTACGCGACAGCCATCTCAGCTTCCTGACGCTCTCTGGCCAGCGTGCTGAACTTGCCATTCCGCAGCTCACCTGGGTCAACAATGACAACCGTCACCGCGCCGAAGGAGAGCTTAGCCTCTCCAGCCTCACCGGGCAGCACGGGGTGATGAAAGTTCGTATGGACCTGCGTGATGAAAATGGTCTGCTGAACAAAGGACGTTTATGGCTCCAGGCCGATGACATCGACGTGAAGCCGTGGCTCGGCCAGTGGATGCAGGATAACATCGCGCTGACCAGCGCTCGCTTTAGCCTTGAAGGCTGGGCCTCGCTGGATAAAGGCGAAATCGCCAATGGCGATATCTGGCTGAAACAGGGCGGCGCCAGCTGGCAGGGCGACCAGCAGGAGCACCATCTGGCAGTGGATAATCTCACCGCGCACCTGTCGCGTGAGAAAGAGGGCTGGGAGTTCCGCATTCCCGATACCCGTATCACGATTGACGATATACCGTGGCCTCGCGGTGCGCTGGCGCTGGCGTGGATCCCGGCGCAAGAGGTCGGTGGCCCGAACAATAAACGCAGTGACGAACTGCGCATTCGCGCCAGTCATCTCTCACCGGCTGGCTTAAACGGCTTGCTGCCGATCGCTGAAAAACTCTCCCCCGACGTCGCCGACATCTGGCGTACCGCTCAGCCTGCTGGCATGGTTGATACGCTGGCGATTGATATTCCGCTTCAGGACACCGGCAAAACCCGCTTTAACGCGAGCTGGAATAACCTCGGCTGGAAGCAGTGGAAACTGCTGCCCGGCGCGGAACATGTCTCCGGGTACATTGCCGGTAGCGTAGAAAATGGTTCACTGCACGTCGCGATGAAAGACGCGAAGATGCCGTACGAACACGTCTTCCGCGCACCGCTGGAGATTGCCAACGGCGTGGCGACGCTGAACTGGGTCAATGACGACAGAGGCTTCATGCTCGATGGCCGTGATATCGATGTCACGGCGACGGGCGTTCGTGCCGCGGGTGGTTTCCGCTATCTGCAGCCGAAGGACGACCAGCCGTGGCTGGGGATTCTGGCCGGAATCAGCACCGACGATGGTGGGCAGGCGTGGCGCTACTTTCCTGAAAACCTGATGGGGAAAGCGCTTGTCGACTACCTGAGCGGTGCCATCAAAGCGGGTAAAGCGGAGAACGCCACTCTGGTTTACGGGGGCGACCCGCACCTGTTCCCGTACGAGCATAACGAAGGGCAGTTCCAGGTCTATGTGCCGCTGCACGACGCGACCTTTGCCTTCCAGCCGGACTGGCCGGCGCTGACCAACCTGAATATCGAGCTTAACTTTATCAATGCGGGCCTGTGGATGAAGGCGGATAAAGCGGCGCTCGGCGGCGTGACCGCCAGTAACCTGGATGCGTCGATTCCAGACTACGCCAAAGAGAAGCTGCTGATTGATGCCGATATTAACGGTCCAGGTAAAGAAGTTGGTCCGTATTTCCAGCAGACGCCGCTCGATAAATCCCTTGGCGCGACCCTTGAAGAGCTCCAGCTTGATGGCGATGTGAGCGCTCGCTTACATCTTGATATCCCGCTGGACGGCGAGCTGGTGAAGGCCACGGGCAACGTCGCGCTGAACAATAACAGTCTGTTTATCAAACCGCTCGACAGTACGCTGCATAACCTCAAAGGCCGCTTCAGCTTTGATAACGGCAACCTGACGAGCGAGCCGCTGACCGCCACCTGGTTTAATCAACCGCTGAACGTCGATTTCACCACCAAAGAGGGCGACAAGTCCTATCAGGTGGGCGTCAACATGCAGGCGGACTGGCAGCCAGCGAAAACGGGCGTGCTGCCAAAACAGCTTAACGATGCGCTCAAGGGCAGCGTACCGTGGAAAGGGAACGTCGCCATCGAGCTTCCTTATCAAGGCAGCGCAACCTACAAGGTTGGAATCACCAGCGATCTGCAAAACATGAGCAGTAGCTTACCGTCTCCGGCGGATAAAGCGGCGGGGAAATCACTGCCGGTTAAGCTCAACGTCGATGGGAATCTGCACAGCTTTGATCTGACCGGCAACGTGGGGCCGGATAATCATCTCAATAGCCGCTGGCTGCTGGGGAAAAAGCTCACGCTTGAGAGCGCTATCTGGGCCTCGGACAGTCGTACAATTCCGCCACTGCCGCAAACGTCGGGCGTGGAGTTGAATATGCCGCCGATGGACGGCGCACAGTGGCTGGCGCTGTTCCAGCACGGCGCGGCCGACGGCGTAAGCTCTGCAGCCGCCTTCCCGCAGAACGTGACGCTGCGTACGCCGTCGCTGACCTTTGCAGGCCAGCAGTGGAATAACCTGAGCGTGGTGTCCCAGCCAACGGCGGATGGCACGCGGATGGAAGCCCAGGGACGTGAGATTAACGCCAGCCTGACGATGAAAAATAACTCGCCGTGGCAGGCTGTCGTTCGTTACCTCTACTACAATCCGTCGGCTAATCCGCTGGCGCAGACCGCTGCAACTGGCCCGTTGAGCAGCGCCGCGAGCAGCAGCGCGATAGATTTCCACAACTGGCCTGATCTTCAGCTTCGCTGCGCCGAATGCTGGCTGTGGGGGCAGAAATATGGCCGTATCGATGGGGACTTCAACGTGAAGGGCGATACCCTGACGCTGGCGAACGGGCTGGTGGATACGGGCTTTGGTCGCTTAACCGCCGATGGCGTGTGGGTGAACTCACCGTCAGGGCAGCGCACCTCGCTGAAGGGGAAAATTCACGGTAACAAGATTGATGAGGCTACGGCTTTCTTCGGGGTTTCAACGCCGATTCGCGATTCTTCCGTCGATGTAGACTACGATTTACATTGGCGCGATAAGCCGTGGCAGCCTGACGTGGCGTCGCTGAACGGTATTTTGAAATCGCACGTTGGCAAAGGGCAGTTTACCGATCTTTCCACGGGCCATGCCGGACAGCTGCTGCGTTTACTGAGCGTCGATGCACTGCTGCGTAAGCTGCGCTTTGACTTTAGCGACACCTTCAGCGAAGGCTTCTACTTTGATTCCATTCGCAGTACCGCGTGGATCAAAGACGGTGTGCTGAATACCGATGATACGCTGGTTGATGGTCTGGAAGCCGATATCGCCATGAAAGGGTCGGTCAACCTGGTGCGCCGTGAGCTGGATATGGAAGCCATCGTCGCGCCGGAAATTTCGGCGACGGTCGGCGTGGCGACGGCTTTCGCGGTGAACCCGATAATTGGCGCGGCGGTGTTTGCTGCGACCAAAGTACTGGGCCCGCTGTGGAACAAAGTCTCTATACTGCGTTATCGCATCACCGGCCCGATTGATAAGCCACAAATTAACGAAGTGCTGCGCCAGGCGCGCAGCGACAAAAAGCCATGATTTGACGCAAGCCTTGAATTGCCTCAATCTCATAAGACAAACACCCGGAATACCGGCTCGAAATGCGTGAAGCGCGCGGGCCATTAACGAGTAGCGAAATAATGAGTCTAAACCTGGTAAGTGAACAATTGCTGGCAGCGAACGGCCTGAATCATCAGGATCTGTTCGCCATTCTTGGTCAACTCACGGAGCGTCGTCTGGACTATGGCGATCTCTATTTTCAGTCCAGCTACCACGAATCCTGGGTTTTAGAAGATCGCATCATTAAAGATGGTTCTTACAACATCGACCAGGGCGTGGGGGTTCGTGCGGTAAGCGGTGAGAAAACCGGTTTTGCCTATGCCGACCAGATCAGCCTGCTGGCGCTGGAACAGAGCGCACAGGCCGCGCGCACCATTGTGCGTGAAGCGGGTAACGGCAAAGTGCAGACGCTGGGCGCGGTAGAGCATTCTGCGCTCTATACCTCGCTGGACCCACTGCAGAGCATGACCCGCGAAGAGAAGCTGGATATCCTGCGCCGCGTGGACAGCGTGGCGCGTGCCGCAGACAGCCGCGTGCAGGAAGTGACGGCGAGCCTGACCGGCGTCTATGAACTGATTCTGGTTGCCGCGACTGACGGCACGCTGGCGGCCGATGTGCGCCCGCTGGTGCGTCTGTCGGTGAGCGTGCAGGTGGAAGAAGATGGCAAACGTGAACGCGGCGCCAGCGGCGGCGGTGGCCGATTTGGCTACGACTACTTCCTCGCCGACCTCGACGGTGAAGTTCGCGCCGATGCCTGGGCGAAAGAAGCCGTGCGCATGGCGTTAGTTAACCTTTCTGCGGTCGCCGCTCCGGCGGGTACGCTGCCGGTGGTGCTGGGCGCGGGCTGGCCTGGCGTTCTGCTGCACGAAGCGGTGGGTCACGGTCTGGAAGGTGATTTTAACCGCCGCGGCACGTCGGTCTTCAGCGGACAGATGGGCCAGCTGGTGGCTTCCGAACTGTGTACCATTGTGGATGACGGTACCATGAGCGATCGCCGTGGCTCCGTGGCCATCGATGATGAAGGGACGCCGGGTCAGTACAACGTACTGATCGAAAACGGGATCCTCAAAGGCTATATGCAGGATAAACTCAACGCCCGCCTGATGGGCGTTGCTCCGACCGGCAACGGCCGTCGTGAATCCTATGCCCACCTGCCAATGCCGCGTATGACCAATACCTATATGCTGGCCGGGAAATCCACGCCGCAGGAAATCATTGAGTCCGTGGAATATGGCCTCTACGCGCCAAACTTCGGCGGCGGTCAGGTGGATATCACTTCTGGTAAGTTTGTCTTCTCTACCTCGGAAGCGTATCTGATCGAAAACGGTAAAGTGACCAAGCCGGTGAAAGGGGCCACGCTGATTGGCTCCGGTATTGAAACCATGCAGCAGGTGTCGATGGTCGGTAACGATCTGAAGCTGGATAACGGCGTTGGCGTCTGTGGTAAAGAAGGCCAGAGCCTGCCGGTTGGCGTGGGCCAGCCGACGCTGAAGGTGGACAATTTGACGGTGGGCGGTACGGCTTGACCTGAATAAGCCATCATCGAAAAAACGCACCTCATTGAGGTGCGTTTTTTTATCGCAAATGCGTCAGCGGTATTTCAGGGTCAGGTTCGTGAGTGATGCGGTTACGTAAATCGCGACGGATAATTTCAATCGACCAGAACCAAATCAGGTGGCCTACGATCTCTGATACATGTTCATACCATGGAAGTTCGAACAGCGGTGGTGTCAGTCCCATCAGCGGGAAGGAGATCATGTGGACAAAAAGCTGAGCTAAAGCACCGGCGAGTAAACCTTGCCAGAGTTTAATTTTCGGGAAGACTTCAGCAACCACGCAATAACCTACGGCGAAGACGATGGAAAAAATGATATGTGTTACGCCGACCCAGTTAAATATATGTCCTGCAAAGGTGTAAACGACGGCATTGGGGTCTGCGACGCCCAGCCAGTCGCGAAGAAATACATACGGAGGGTTAAGGAAATTACGGGAACAATCGATTTGACTTGCGGCTCTTATTAACTGCTCGGGCCCGCATGCACCGGTGAATAAATCGGTAGGACTGCGCGGAGGAAGAGGCACTTCGGCACCCCATTTCACAAACGCGGAGACGATCCCTGCGATTAACCCTATGAATGCGGCAAGCCCATAACGCCTGCGTGAAGGCGGTGTTTGTTCGAATAAATTCATACTGAGTCCTTGGTTAAAATGATCCTGCTCAATGCATTCTGTTTTTAGATTTTTAATTAAATGCAACCGTCTGGGTATCAGACATAATACAAGATAATAGTCAGATGGGCAGAGTGTCAATTAGCCAAACTTAATAGTTCAGATGATTTATTCCTGAATTACAGCGACTGTAACTCAGGAAATATTCATGCCAAATACTCTTAATGGGACTGTTTAATTTCGGAATGAATATGTCTTTGCTTATTCTTTCCTTCTTCCACGCATCCCCTGAAACAGCCCCGCGACTTCGACAAAATAGTCTGTCAGATAGTTAATACAGACCTGTACTTTGAGCGGCAACTTGTCTTTTTCGGTATACAGGGCGTACACCGGGCGCGGGTCGGACTGATAGCGTGGGAATAAGATCTCAAGCTCACCGCTGTTGATCTCATTGATCACCCACATCAGCGGAACGTAGGCAATACCGGCACCGGCAACCAGCCAGCGAGAGATGGTCATTGGGTCGTTAGTGACAAATCGCCCCTCTGGCAGCAGTTTGGTTGAAATTCCTTCCGGAGCAATTAGCTCAAACTCGTTATCCGGACGAACGCTATATTCCAGCCACGAATGGTTACTGAGATCCGCCGGTTTTTCGGGCACGCCAAACTGCGCGAGGTATTTCTTCGACGCACAGACGACCATTGGCATGCTGCCCAGACGGCGAGAGAAGAGGCTGGAATCTTGCAGCGCCCCAACGCGGATAACCACATCCAGACCATCGGCAATGAGATCCGGCGCTGGAATGCCCGTCACCAGATTCACGGTTAATCCTGGATACTCTTTAAGCATCTCCGCCGTCATGGCAGCGAGGACATTTTGTGCCATAGTTGAAGAACAGCCGATGCGCAGCGTACCAATCGGCGTGTTGTTAAAGGCATAAAGCTGTTCGTGTACATCTTTCACTTCGAACAGCATTCGACGGCAGCCTTGGTAGTAAATTTTGCCGGCTTCGGTTAAGCCGATGCTGCGGGTGCTACGGTTAAGCAGTTTGACCTGCAGCTCATCTTCCAGTTTAGAGACAGTCTGGCTGATGGAAGAAACGCTCATCTGTAGCTGGCGTGCCGCGGCAGTAAAGGAGCCTTGCTCGACAACTTTGGCAAACACCGACATCCGTTTTAGTCGTTCCATTGTTCACTCTGGCTTAAAAGTGATTTGCATCACACTATGTAGATAAGGCAATAACAGTTACGTTAAAATACTGTTAGCTGAATAATTAAAGTTCCAATCTCACCTGCACGCTAGTCTAGTAAGGTCAACATGAGCCTGTTTCCTGTCATCGTGATTTTCGGTCTCTCATTCCCGCCGATCTTCTTTGAGCTGCTCTTATCGCTCGCCATTTTTTGGTTGGTGCGTCGCGTGCTGACGCCAACCGGGATCTATGATTTTGTCTGGCATCCCGCGTTGTTCAACACCGCACTGTATTGCTGCCTGTTTTATCTAATATCACGTTTGTTCGTCTGAGGTAGATGTGAAAACACTAACAAGAAATATCTCCCGTACCGCTATTACGGTGATACTGGTCATCCTGGCATTCATCGCTATTTTTCGTGCCTGGGTCTATTACACCGAGTCTCCGTGGACGCGCGATGCGCGCTTTAGCGCGGACGTCGTCGCCATTGCTCCTGACGTATCCGGCCTGATTACCGATGTTCAGGTCAAGGATAACCAACTGGTTAGCAAAAATCAGGTGCTGTTTGTGATTGACCAGCCGCGCTACCAGAAGGCGCTTGAAGAAGCGAATGCTGATGTCGCCTACTACAAAGCGCTGGCGGATGAAAAAAGCCGTGAAGCCGGGCGCCGTAACAAGCTGGGCGTGATTGCCATGTCCCGCGAAGAAATAGACCAATCAAATAACGTGCTGCAAACCGTGCTGCACCAGTTAGCTAAAGCGCAGGCGACGCGCGATCTGGCGCGTCTGGATCTGGATCGTACGGTGATTCGCGCCCCTGCGGATGGCTGGGTGACTAACCTGAACGTCTACGCCGGTGAGTTTATTACCCGTGGTTCTACGGCGGTCGCGTTGGTAAAACAGCACTCCTTCTACGTGATGGCCTACCTCGAAGAGACCAAGCTCTCAAGCGTGCGTCCGGGCTACCGTGCTGAAATTACCCCGCTCGGCAGCAACCATGTGATTAAAGGGACCGTTGATAGCGTCGCAGCGGGCGTCACCAACGCCAGTAGCAGCGTCGACAGCAAAGGGATGGCGACCATCGACTCCAACCTTGAGTGGGTTCGTCTGGCTCAGCGTGTACCGGTGCGTATCCGACTGGATGAAGAGACGGGCAACCTGTGGCCTGCGGGCACGACCGCCACGGTGGTTATTACCGGTGAGAAAGACCGCGATGCCAGCCGCATGAGCTTCTTCCAGAAGCTGGCGCTGCGTCTGCGTGAATTCGGTTAACTGTCATGGGCATTTTTAGTATTGCCAACCAGCACATCCGCTTTGCCGTCAAACTGGCCTGTGCGGTGGTGCTGGCCCTGTTTGTCGGCTTCCACTTTCAGCTTGAAACGCCGCGCTGGGCGGTGCTGACTGCCGCCATTGTGGCGGCCGGTCCGGCCTTCGCTGCGGGTGGGGAACCTTACGCGGGGGCAATCCGCTATCGCGGGATGCTGCGTATTGTCGGGACCTTTATCGGCTGTATCGCCGCGCTGGTGATTATCATCACTATGATCCGCGCGCCGCTGCTGATGCTCCTCGTGTGCAGCATCTGGGCCGGTTTCTGTACCTGGGTCTCTTCGCTGGTTCGCGTTGAGAACTCCTACGCCTGGGGGCTTTCCGGCTATACGGCGCTGATTATCGTTATCACGATTCAGGCCGAACCGCTGCTGACGCCGCAGTTTGCCGTGGAGCGTTGTAGCGAGATAGTGCTGGGGATTATCTGCGCGATCGTCGCCGATCTCCTGTTTTCACCGCGATCGATCAAAAAAGAGATCGATAACGAACTCGATGCCATCCTTATCGATCAATATCGTCTGATGCAGCTGTGCATCAAGCATGGCGACAGCGATGAGATGGACAAAGCCTGGCTGGCGCTGCTGCGTCGTACGGCGGCGCTGGAAGGGATGCGCGGCAACCTGAATATGGAGTCCTCACGCTGGGCATGGGCCAACCGTCGCTTAAAGGCGCTGAACACCGTTTCGCTGACCATGGTGACCCAGGCCTGTGAAACCTTCATCATGCAAAACTCGCGGCCTGAGCTGGTGACCGACGCTTATCGTGAGCTGTTCGAAGAGCCGGTTGAAACGGTGCAGGACGTTCACCGTCAGCTTAAACGGATGCGCCGCGTGCTGGTGTGGACCGGTGAGCATGATACGCCGGTAACGATTTACAGCTGGGTGGGGGCAGCCACGCGCTATCTGCTGCTCAAACGCGGCGTGATTGGCAACGCGAAAATCAGCGCCCGCGAAGAAGAAATTCTGCAAAGCGAAGTGGTTGTGCGACCGGAGTCAGCCGAACGTCACCACGCGATGATCAACTTCTGGCGTACCACGCTCTCCTGCGCGCTGGGCATTCTTTTCTGGCTGTGGACCGGCTGGACATCGGGCAGCGGGGCGATGGTGATGATTGCCGTGGTCACCTCGCTGGCCATGCGTTTGCCGAATCCGCGCATGGTGGCGATAGACTTTATCTACGGGACCATTGCGGCGCTGCCGCTGGGGGCGCTCTATTTCCTGATTATCATCCCCGCGACGCAGCAAAGTATGCTGCTGTTGTGTATCAGCCTGGCGGTGATGTGCTTCTTTATTGGCATTGAGGTGCAAAAGCGGCGGTTGGGATCGATGGGGGCACTGGCCAGTACCATCAACATTCTGGTGCTGGATAACCCGATGACCTTCCATTTCAGCCAGTTCCTCGACAGTGCATTAGGGCAGATTGTCGGCTGCTTTATGGCGTTTATCGTCATTCTGCTTATCCGTGATAACTCCCGTCTGCGTACCGGGCGCGTGCTGCTGAACCAGTTTGTGTTTGCGGCGGTGTCGGCGATGACCACCAATATGGCCCGTCGTAAAGAGAACCATCTGCCGGGGCTCTACCAGCAGCTGTTTTTACTGCTGAACAAATTCCCGGGGGATATTGCGAAATTCCGCCTGGCGTTGACGCTTATTATCGCGCATCAGCGCCTGCGCGATGCGCCTATTCCGGTGAATGACGATCTGTCGGCGTTCCACCGTCAACTGCGCCGCACCGCTGACCGGGTGATTTCTGCAACCAGCGACGACAAACGCCATTATTACTTCACGCGTTTGCTGGAAGAACTCGGGGTTTATCAGGAAAAACTGCGCATCTGGGAAGCACCTGAGCAGGTTACGCAGCCGGTAGAGCGGCTGGTGACGATGCTGCATAAATATCAGGGCGCGTTGACCAGTAGCTAAACGTTGTTCCCGAAGTCACTGCGCTCGTCCGGGCTACAATCCACCGATAGCCCGGACGAGCACTGCGACTCCGGAAGCCTTACCACCATTCCGCGCGGTGCGCCCCTAACGGCATGGCAGGCATCGCAAACGCCATCGGCGTTTGTGCAAGCTCCAGCGCGCTGTTGAAATAGCGCAATTCGCCGAACGGCCCCTGTTCGCTTACCATACAACGCGCGACCGCCGCCTCGTCTGGTGGGGCAATCGTCTGATAATCCGCAATACTCCCCAACTGCTGCAGCCACGTTGCCGTCCGGCACAATGACACGTCTACCCGCCATGCTCCGCCTTCATTACGCTGACGCTCCAGCGCCATCAGCACGCCCAGCGTGGCGAGATAGCCGCTGAGATAATCATTGGGGTAAGTCGGCCCCAGTACCGGCTGCCCGGTGCCGCCCTGCGCAATCGCCATACCGGTGACGGTCTGAGCGAGCTGCTCAAAGCCTGGCCGGTCTTTCCACGGCCCGCGGTGGCCGTAACAGTTAAGATTAACCGTAATGATTTGCGAGTTAATCTGCGCCATCTCTTCATCGCTCAGCCCATAGCGGGCGAGGGCGCCGGGACGGTAGCTTTGGACAAAAACATCACCCTCACGCACCAGCCGTGCTGCCGTTTCGCGGCCTTCTGCGGTGGAGAGTTCAAGGTAAGCGTTACGCTTGCCGTGGTTGGTATCCACGTCAAACGGCAGAATACGTGGGCGATAAGGCGAAGACAGGTGCAGCACATCGGCTCCCATCTGCGCCAGCCCGCGGGTTGCCGTTGGCCCGGCAATAACATGAGTGAAGTCGAGAACGCGCAGCGGCTTCAGTACCCGTGGCGTATCGTAACGACGGGCTTTTGGCGCGCTATCGGTTAACCGTGTCAGACGAATGAGCGGCTCCTGGCTGACCGCAAGCCCCTGAGGATGCGCCAGCCACTCTTTATGGCTACGTGCGATAGCGGCGCATAGCCCCGCTTCGGCGATAGTCTCTTCCAGTTTTTGCGCTTCCCACAGTGCGACAGCCTGCGCTACCCGATGACGGCTATTTGGCACATCGAGGATATCGAGGATCCCATCGCGTAAACGCGGGTAGCCGCCGTGCAGGAATATCCAGCGGTTGTCGGCGGTAAGATAGAAATCGGTCGTGGGGTAATCCGGATCGTTGTACTGCCAGTTAAAGCCGTTCTGCTGCTGGAAGGTTACCGCATGGGTTGAGGCGGCGGCACTATGGCAATCAACGGTAATGGGCTGCTGCTTGCCGCGAAGGACATCCAGCATCATACCCTGTAGCGCCAGTACCGAGGCGGCGGCTTCACCAATGGCAAAGGGGGTGGGATAGACCGGCGTGTTGTGGGTGAATGTCACCCTCTCAACGGCTAAATGCGTCATACCAAGGTCATGACACAGCTTATTGAATACAGGATTATCGCGCTTCACCGCAGGTTCCTTAGCGTTAATAAGACTTTCGTTATTCTGACAACTATTACGCCAAAAGCGATAGCTATACTTAAATGGAAACACTATTCAGGAGGGTGTAATGACCACGCAAGCATGGCAGGACAACGATCTTTTCCAGACGGGCTACCTGGTGAACGGCGAATGGCATCAGCTCGACACCACCTTTGATGTGCTTAACCCTGCGACGGGCGAGATTGTCGCCAAAGTTGCGAAGGCAGGAAAAAAAGAGACGGAGCAGGCCATTGCCGCTGCTGCGCGTGCTTTCCCGCTGTGGCGGGCAAAAACGGCGAAGGCGCGTTCAGAACTACTGTATCGCTGGTATCAGCTCATCATCGAACATAAAAGCTGGCTGGCGAAGCTGATGACCATCGAGCAGGGCAAGCCGTTGAAAGAGGCCGAAGGCGAGGTGGACTACGCGGCGAGCTTTATTCAGTGGTTTGCCGAACAGGGCAAAAGAGCGAACGGCGAGATTATTCCGCCGGCCAAGCCGGGTTCACGCATTCTGGCAATGCGCGAGCCAATCGGCGTTGTTGCGGCTATCACACCGTGGAACTTCCCGATGGCAATGCTCACCCGCAAGTTGGGGCCTGCGCTGGCCGCTGGCTGTACCGGTGTGATCAAACCTGCGAATAACACGCCGCTCTGCGCATTTGCATTGCTGGCGCTGGCGAAGAAAGCGGGGATCCCGGATGGTGTACTGAATGCGGTAGCGGGGAATACGTCAGAAATAAGCGACGCCATTATGGCGAGCCATGATGTGCGCAAAATTTCCTTTACCGGCTCGACATCGGTCGGGAAGACGCTGGTACGTAACGCGGCAGAAACCATGAAAAAAGTCTCCATGGAGCTAGGGGGGAATGCGCCGTATATCGTTTTTGAGGATGCCGATATCGATGCCGCGGTGAAGGGGGCGATAGCCAACAAGTTCCGCAATGCCGGGCAGGTATGCGTGAGCGTGAACCGTTTTTATATCCACGACAGTGTGTATGAGCGCTTTGTCAGCCAGCTTGCTGCCGCAGTAAAAGCGTTAAAAGTGGGGAACGGGTTGGATGACGGCGTGGTTGTTGGGCCGTTGATTGAGGCCGCGGCGGTGAAAAAAGTGCGTGAACACGTTGAAGATGCAGTATCAAAAGGGGCGAAAGTCCTGGCGGGAGGCCAGCCGCATGCGCTGGGGGGAAACTTCTGGCAGCCAACGGTGTTGGGGGATTGTCAGGAGACAATGCAGCTGGCGCAGGAAGAAACCTTTGGCCCGCTGGCGGCCTGTTTCCGCTTTAGCGACGAAGAGGATGTTATTCATCGCGCGAATAATACACCGTACGGGCTGGCGGCCTATTTCTATACCCAAAACCTGTCCCGTGTCTTCCGCGTCTCACAGGCGTTGGAAAGTGGGATGATCGGCATTAACGAATGCGCGGTTTCCACCGAGCTGGGGCCGTTTGGCGGTGTGAAAGAGTCTGGGCTGGGTCGAGAAGGTTCGGTGCTGGGGTTAGAAGAGTACCTCGAAGTGAAGACGTTGCACATTGGGGGGCTTTAGTCTGTTGAATGGGATGAGGGCGTAAGATGAAAATCTATACTTTTGATTTTGACGAGATAGAGGATCAGGGCGATTTTTACCGGGAGTTCGCCCGTCTCTTTGCCCTCGATCGCGAGAAGATCCGCGATCTGGACACGTTGTGGGATGTGGTGACCAGCAAAGAAATTCCGTTACCCGTGGAGATTGAATTCCTTCATCTGGACGAAAAGCAGCGCCGACGTTACGGTGCGCTTATTCTGCTCTTTGATGAAGCAGAAGAAGAGCTGGAAGGGATGCTGCGTTTTAACGTTCAGCGCGGATAAAAAAAAAGCCCTCGCCAAAAAGCGAGGGCAAGTCGTCGGTCAAGACGACGAGGGTTTATTTGTACAGCTCAGCTGTAGCGTGCCAATGGTCACCGGTACGTGCTTCGATAATACGATAGCTGCTAGCACCTTCTTTCTCTGCTTTTGCGGCTAGCTCACTACGCATATCCATCGGGTCGCTACCAATCTGTGAAACAGAGATGGTGCCCATTGATTGCAGGTTCTGCGCCTGGTCCTGACTTACCTGATGTGCTGCGGCGCTTGCGCCGAAAGAAAGTACAGATGCCAGACCAAGGGATGCGATGATAATTGCGCTTTTCATATTCTTACTCCTCACCTTATTTTGCAGCGGTGAGAGGATGTTGTTGCTGATTCCTGGGACCGCTGTGGAAATTTTTACTGAATGCCGACGTATTGCTTCACACTGACTTATTTGTACAGTTCAGCCGTTGCGTGCCAATGGTCACCGGTACGCGCTTCAATGATGCGGTAAGAAGATGCACCTTGCTCTTCCGCTTTTTTGTTCAGCATTTCATGCATGTCCATCGGGTTTGAACCGACAGAGCCGACAGAAACGGTGCCGAGTGCCTGACGCGTTTGTGCCTGTTCGCTGTTGATAGAGTCAGCGGCGAAAGCGCCAAACGAGATAACAGATAGGATGCTCAGAGCGGCAACGGTTGTTTTGATTTTCATGATACTCACCTCGTCGTATTTTTTTGGAGGGTCTTTGTTTTGTGACCCTCATCACGAAATTAAGTATACACTAATCACGTAAAATATTAATACCACGCTAATTGTTTCCGGTGTAATTAGTTGTCAGGAATCGTCATTTTTAGAAGATATAGGTATAAAAAAGCGCATATTTTGGCAAAGTTAATCGTCAATAATGCGTAAAATCAAACGGATAGGATAATTTGATGTTTTGTGCGGTTAAGTTGAGATATATTCACTGGAATTATGATTTTGGACGAAAAATCGCACTAAATGCTAACGAAGCGGCAGTAGAAACGGTGGATAAGCTGGTGGGAAAGCGGACTCCTCCGGAGGGACCAGAGGAGTATCACGAGGGATTACAGCTCCTGTTCAAACAGAACCTGAATGGCCTCGTAGAGATCTTTAACAGTGAAGCCTCGAGCGGGTGTGGTGAAGATAGTGTCATCACCGGCAATGCTGCCGAGAATACCTTCAGCCTTGCCTAAAGAGTCCAGAAGGCGCGCGATAAGCTGCGCAGCGCCTGGGCTGGTATGAATCACAACGACAGCGTCGTTGTAGTCAATGTCCAGGACCAGATTCTTCAATGGGCTGGTGGTAGTCGGTACACCCAGTTCTGCTGGCAGGCAGTAAACCATTTCCATTTTGGCGTTGCGGGTACGCACTGCGCCAAACTTTGTCAGCATACGAGAGACTTTGGATTGGTTGATATTATCGAAGCCTTCTTCCTGTAGGGCCTGAACAATTTCGCCCTGAGAGCTAAATTTTTCTTCCTTCAGTAACGCTTTAAAGGCTTTAACTAATTCTTCTTGTTTAGTTGAACTTCGCATAAGTCACCCGAGTATGGTGGTGAAATTAACATTATTATGCATATAGGTGAATTTTTATGCAAAACAATTTATCCCAAGAGGCTAGGCCAAATAGAGAAAGGCCGGATTTTAGCAAAAATTAGGCCTAAGAAACATGCCTATATCACGGGATACAAATAAGTTAAAAGTAAATGAATTGTTATTAAATTGCTGTTGTTTTACGCAACATGCTGAGTATATTGTAATCGATAGTTGATGAAAGTTTGGTTTCGTAGATAGACCTTTTTCTGGGAGTAGTGCGGTAACGCCAGCAATGCTGCTGTCATACCCGCATTCTGTAAGCAATTATATTGTAATTATTTACCTTGTGAATTAAGGTCGCCGCAACGGAGTAACAACAGGTATCTCTTGCGTCGGTTATGCGGTCCACGACAGGTTATTACCTGAATGTCATTAACCATAATAAGGAGTTTAGGATGAAAGTCGCAGTCCTTGGTGCCGCCGGCGG
Organism: Kluyvera chengduensis; assembly: GCF_044197065.1. NCBI lineage: Bacteria > Pseudomonadati > Pseudomonadota > Gammaproteobacteria > Enterobacterales > Enterobacteriaceae > Kluyvera > Kluyvera chengduensis. Next base: position 283,456 of record NZ_JBIQOI010000004.1, on the reverse strand, counting down.
TATTGGCCAGGCGCTTGCCCTACTACTAAAGACCCAACTGCCTTCTGGTTCAGAACTCTCCCTCTATGATATTGCCCCCGTCACGCCTGGCGTGGCTGTCGATCTCAGCCATATTCCTACTGATGTCAACATCAAAGGATTCTCCGGAGAAGATGCGACGCCTGCGCTGGTAGGGGCGGATGTTGTCCTGATCTCTGCTGGGGTGGCACGTAAGCCCGGTATGGATCGCTCCGATCTGTTTAACGTTAACGCCGGGATTGTCAAAAACCTGGTGCAGCAAATTGCAAAAACCGCGCCTAAAGCCTGTATTGGCATTATTACCAACCCGGTCAACACCACCGTGGCCATTGCCGCCGAAGTGCTGAAGAAAGCGGGCGTATACGACAAAAACAAACTGTTTGGTGTTACAACGCTGGACATCATCCGCTCCAATACCTTTGTGGCTGAGCTGAAAGGTAAAAAATGCGGTGACGTCGAGGTCCCGGTCATCGGCGGTCACTCCGGCGTAACGATTCTTCCTTTATTGTCGCAAATCCCAGGGGTCAGCTTCTCTGAACAAGAAGTCAATGACCTGACCAAGCGTATCCAGAATGCGGGTACCGAAGTGGTTGAAGCAAAAGCCGGTGGCGGCTCAGCAACCCTGTCCATGGGCCAGGCTGCTGCACGCTTTGGCTTGTCCCTGGTTCGCGCTCTGCAGGGCGAGAAAGGGGTGGTTGAATGTGCCTATGTTGAAGGCGATGGCGAATATGCCCGCTTCTTCTCACAGCCGCTGCTGCTGGGTAAAAATGGAATTGAAGAACGTCAGTCTATCGGCAAACTGAGCGCTTACGAACAGCAGGCGCTGGAAGGGATGCTGGATACGTTGAGAAAAGACATTCAGCTTGGCGAAGATTTTATCAATAAATAGAGTGCGATGCCGGAACGTTCGTTCCGGCTTCTTACGGGTTGCCTGCTTGTAAACAGGTTACTCGATCAAGCGTTAAATCTGCTAAACTCCCCGCGTCTTATCGGTTATTAACGAGAACGTCGTGAAAAAGATCCAAAGAAAGCAAACTCGCGATCACATTACCCAAATGCTGCGCTACGAGATTCTCTCCGGCAATATTCGTGCGGGAGAAGAACTGGCGCAGGAAAGTATTGCTGAACAGCTGGGGCTTTCGCGCATGCCAGTTCGCGAGGCGCTGCAGTCGCTTGAGCAGGAAGGGTTTTTGATTCGTCTGCCCAATCGGCATATGCAGGTTGCGCACCAGGAGCCTGACCACGTCAGCCATATTTTTCGCGTCATTGCGGCGACGGCGGCAGAGTTGTTTTCGCTTATTCCGGCGACGGTGTCTGAGGTGCTGAGTGCACGTGCACAGGCGCTGGCGAGTTCGCAAGATAAAACCCTTGAGCTTGAGTTTCACCAGACGCTGATTGCTTATGTTAATAATCGCTATCTTGAGAAAGCCTATCAGCAGTTCCTGGACGGCTATGTCTCGTATGTGATTTTACATTTGAAAGAAGAGTATCAGGAATCTGCACTGCTGCTGATGGAACTCAGTGCGGCGATAGGACGGGGGCAACACGGCGAGATTGTGCAGGCTACGCAGCGTTATTTCCTCTCTCTGGCGGAAATAATGCGTCAACATATGAAGGATTGGGAAAGTGCCGAAGCCTAAATTAGGGAAAATTAAGCTTCTTTCAGCGAAAGAACAGGTCGCTGCGGTTTTGCGTAAAGCAATATTGTCACGGGATTTAGTCGAAGGTCAGGAGATCACCCTGGACGGGATCGCCAGAATGGTGGGCGTATCCAGCATGCCGGTACGCGAGGCGTTTCAGATCCTGGCGGCGGATGGGTTAATCAAAGTTCGTCCGAATAAAGGCGCAGTGGTGTTAGGGATTAACGAGCAGACCATTCGCGAACACTACGAGATTCGCGCCCTGCTTGAAAGCGAGGCTGTTGCCAAAGCCTCTCGGCCCGGAACCGATATTTCACATATTGCACAGGTTCACTACGCGGCGGAAAGGGCGCTGGCCGCCAATAACTCCGCTGAATACTCAGACCTGAACCAGGCATTTCACATGGAAATCTGGAATGCCGCAGGTAATGAGAAGATGAAAGTGTTGCTCTGTAACATGTGGAATGGCCTGTCGATGGGCCATAAAGTTACTGAAGAAGAGTATGCCGGTATCTCCATCCAGGAGCATAAAAGCATTCTTCAGGCACTTGAATTGCATGATGAAACGCTTGCCCGCCAGCGCATGCGCGCGCATATCATTCGCTCGATGGAAAATATGCTGACGCGCTATGTTGCGGATCCATCCGCTTGATCCCGACGCCTGCGCGAAGCCCGCAGGCGCGGCTTTCCCTGCCTATTACTCATATCAATTAATTACTTAGCGTGACTATTTTTAGATCGTTTTGACGCAGATCCCAATCCTGAACCTTTCCTGAAAAACGCATTGACTTAGTTTTTGTAAGGGCATAATTTTCTCCCCGTCAATATTGGATACAATATCATATATCATTGATAGGATAATTATAAACATGGAACCTATTACCATCACCCTATGCTTGCTGGTGTTTGCCATTGCGATGTTCGTTTGGGAGAAGGTGCCGCTTGCGGTCACCTCAATGATCGTCTGCGTGGCGCTTGTTCTCACTGGTGTTCTCGATCTGAAGCAGGCGTTTTCCGGCTTCATCGATACCAACGTTATCCTCTTTGTGGCGATGTTCATTGTCGGCGGCGCGCTGTTTGAAACCGGCATGGCAAACAAAGTTGGCGGCGTGATTACCCTTTTCGCGAAAACTGAAAAGCAGCTGATTTTCACCATTATGGTGGTGGTTGGCGTTATGTCCGGTTTTCTCTCAAACACCGGTACTGCGGCAGTGCTGATCCCGGTGGTTATCGGCGTGGCGGCTAAATCGGGCTTTACGCGCTCACGTCTGCTGATGCCGCTGGTCTTCGCGGCGGCGCTCGGCGGCAACCTGTCGTTGATTGGTGCGCCGGGCAACCTGATTGCACAGTCGGCGCTGCAGAATATCGGCAGTGGTTTCAGTTTCTTCGAATATGCCAAAGTGGGTCTGCCGATGTTGCTCTGCGGCATCATCTACTTCCTGACGATTGGCTATAAGTTCCTACCAAATCATCCCAACAGCGGTGATGTTGGCAGCGTTGGCGAGCAGCGTGATTACAGTCATGTGCCGCGCTGGAAGCAGATCCTGTCGCTGGTGGTGCTGATTGCCACAATCCTCGGCATGATTTTCGAAAAACAGACCGGAATTAGCCTTGCGGTCGCCGGCTGCATCGGTGCGCTTGTGCTGGTCGTGACCGGCGTACTGAATGAAAAGCAGGCCTATAAGGCGATTGATTCGCAAACTATTTTCATCTTCGGCGGCACTTTGGCGCTGGCAAAAGCGCTGGAAATGACCGGGGCAGGGAAGCTGGTGGCGGACTACGTGATTGGCATGCTGGGGAACAGTTCCTCGCCGTTCATGCTGCTGGTCGTTGTGTTTGCCCTGTCGGTCATCATGACCAATTTTATGTCCAATACCGCGACCGTGGCGCTGCTGGTGCCGGTGAGCCTCTCCATTGCCGCAGGCATGGGGGCCGACCCGCGCGCCGTGCTGATGGCAACGGTCATCGGCAGTTCCTGCGCTTACGCGACGCCTATCGGGATGCCCGCCAACATGATGGTGCTCTCGGCCGGTGGCTATAAGTTTGTTGATTACGCCAAAGCCGGTATCCCTCTCATTATCGTTTCCACCATTGTCAGCTTGATTCTGCTGCCAATCCTTTTCCCTTTTCACCCGTAATTTACGGAAGCTGTTCTGACTAAGGAGTCTTTATGAGCAAAAGTGAGCAGATATCCCATATGACCGATGTTATGGCCAAATTTGTGGGATATACCGGCAAAGTCTTACCTGATGACGTCACCGCCAAACTGGAAGAATTACAGAAAAAAGAGACCAGCCAGCTGGCGAATGTCATCTTTACCACCATGTTTGATAACCAGCGCCTGGCCAAAGAGTTAGATCGTCCTTCCTGCCAGGATACGGGCGTCATCCAGTTTCTGGTGGAGTGCGGTACGAAATTTCCGCTGATTGGCGAGCTGGAAGCCCTGCTGCGTGAAGCGGTCATTCAGGCGACGGTTGACTCCCCGTTGCGCCACAACAGCGTGGAAACCTTTGACGAATACAACACCGGCAAAAACGTCGGTAAAGGAACCCCGACAGTGTTCTGGGAGATTGTGCCTGATTCCGACCAGTGCAGCATTTACACCTATATGGCGGGCGGCGGCTGTTCTCTACCAGGGAAGGCGATGGTACTGATGCCGGGGGCTGGTTATGAAGGCGTGACGCGTTTTGTCCTCGATGTAATGACCACCTATGGCCTTAACGCCTGTCCACCACTGCTGGTTGGGGTTGGTGTGGCGACATCCGTTGAAACGGCGGCGTTGTTGTCGAAAAAAGCGCTGATGCGCCCGGTCGGCTCGCACAATGACAATGAACGCGCGGCATCGCTGGAGAAAATGCTGGAAGACGGCATCAATAAGATTGGCCTTGGCCCACAGGGCATGTCCGGCAACACTTCGGTCATGGGTGTCAATATTGAAAATACCGCACGCCATCCTTCCACCATCGGCGTGGCGGTTAACGTCGGCTGCTGGTCGCACCGCAAAGGGCATATCGTTTTCGATAAAGATCTGAATTACACCATCACCTCTCACACCGGAGTGACTTTCTGATGACTAAAAAAATTCTGACTACGCCAATTAAAGATGAAGACTTAGCCGATATTAAGGCTGGCGATATTATTTATCTCAACGGTCATATTGTTACCTGTCGCGATGTGGCACACCGCCGCTTAATTGAAGGCGGCCGTGAGCTGCCGGTGAATATTGACGGCGGCGCGATTTTGCATGCCGGTCCAATCGTTCGTCCAATTAAAGATTCTGACGATAAATTTGAGATGGTTTCCGTTGGACCAACCACCAGTATGCGAATGGAGAAGTTTGAAAAAGAGTTTATTGCCAAAACCGGCGTGAAATTAATTGTTGGTAAAGGCGGTATGGGTAAAGGCACCGAAGAGGGCTGTGCAGAACATAAGGCGCTGCACTGCGTCTTCCCTGCTGGTTGTGCGGTGGTGGCTGCGGTTTGCGTTGAAGAAATTGAGGATGCGCAGTGGCGTGACCTTGGTATGCCGGAAACGCTGTGGGTCTGCCGGGTTAAAGAGTTTGGTCCGTTAATTGTCTCTATTGATACGCACGGTAATAACCTGTTCGAACAAAACAAAGTTATTTTCAATCAGCGCAAAGAGATCGTCGCAGATGAAATTTGCCAACACGTAAGTTTTATTAAATAAGCTAATTGCACGGTAATGGCTGCCGTTCTGGCGGTGAATGTTTGAGGCTTCTGATCGGGGGCGGTCCGGGGAAATCCACTCTTACTTATTCATCATCAGGGCCGCGCCATTATTGTGCCTTCTTTTGAAGGCGATTTTATGACAGATGCAACGCTATTTGGCGAAGGCCTCACGCTGATGTTCCTGGGGATGGGATTTGTGCTGGTATTTCTCTTCCTGCTGATCCTGGCCATTCAGGGCATGTCCGCTCTTATCGCGCGTTTCTTCCCTGAACCCATTGTCGTGCCTGCGCCGCGGGCCGTACCCGCCGTGGACGATTTCACCCGCTTAAAGCCGGTGATTGCCGCCGCCATTCACCATCACCGTCTTAACGCTTAAGTTCCGGAGGGAACCATGACTCTTGCCATTACCGATGTCGTCCTGCGCGACGCCCACCAGTCTCTGTTTGCCACCCGTCTGCGCCTTGATGACATGCTGCCGATTGCCGCCGCGCTCGATGATGTGGGCTACGGCTCGCTGGAGTGCTGGGGTGGCGCCACCTTTGACGCCTGTATCCGCTTCCTCGGCGAAGACCCGTGGCTGCGCCTGCGCGAGCTCAAAAAAGCCATGCCCAAAACCCCGCTGCAGATGCTGCTGCGCGGGCAGAACCTGCTCGGCTATCGCCATTACGCCGATGACGTGGTGGAGCGCTTCGTTGAACGCGCCGTCAAAAACGGCATGGACGTGTTCCGCGTCTTCGATGCCATGAACGACCCGCGCAATATGAAGGCCGCCCTGCAGGCGGTGCGCAGCCACGGCGCGCACGCCCAGGGTACGCTCTCCTACACCACCAGCCCGGTACACACCCTGCAGACCTGGCTGGACTTAACCGAACAGTTGCTGGAAACCGGCGTCGACTCCATCGCCATCAAAGATATGTCCGGCATCCTGACCCCGATGGCGGCGTATGAGCTGGTCAGTGAAATCAAAAAACGCTACAGCGTGCGCCTGCACCTGCATGCTCATGCCACCACCGGCATGGCGGAGATGGCGCTGCTGAAAGCCATTGAAGCGGGCATTGACGGCGTGGATACCGCTGTCTCCTCGATGAGTGCTACCTACGGCCACCCGGCCACCGAAGCGCTGGTCGCCACGCTTGCCGGTACTGAGCATGACACCGGGCTCAACATCAACAAGCTGGAGAGCATTGCGGCGTATTTCCGCGAAGTGCGCAAGAAATACCACACCTTTGAAGGCCAGCTGAAAGGCTATGACAGCCGTATTCTGGTGGCGCAGGTGCCGGGCGGTATGCTCACCAACCTGGAAAGCCAGCTGAAGCAGCAGAATGCCGCCCATCGTCTCGACGAGGTACTGGCAGAAATTCCGCGCGTGCGCGAGGACCTCGGCTTTATTCCGCTGGTGACGCCGACCTCGCAGATTGTCGGCACCCAGGCGGTACTCAACGTGCTGACGGGCGAACGCTACAAAAGCATTGCCAAAGAAACGGCGGGCATTCTGAAAGGCGAATACGGCCGCTCCCCGGCCCCGGTGAACGCGGCGCTGCAGGCGAAGGTGCTTGACGGTGCGCAGGCTATCACCTGCCGCCCGGCGGACCTGCTGAAGCCGGAGCTGGCGGCGCTGGAAGCCGACATCACGCGTCAGGCGCAGGAGAAGGGTATCCGCCTGGCGGATAACGCCATCGATGACGTACTGACCGTGGCGCTGTTCCCGCAGCCGGGCATGAAGTTCCTGGAAAACCGCAACAATCCGGCGGCGTTTGAGCCGTTGCCGCAGGTGGAAAGCGCGAAACCGGCCCCGACGGCGGCAAAACCGGCCACCTCAGGCATCTACACCGTGGAAGTGGAGGGCAAAGCCTTTGTGGTGAAGGTCAGCGACGGTGGCGATATCAGCCAGGTGACCACCGCCGCGGCAGCTCCGGTTGCAGTGGCCCCGGCAGGCACAGGTACCCCGGTTGCTGCGCCGCTGGCGGGCAACATCTGGAAAGTTGTCGCCAGTGAAGGCCAGGTCGTGGCAGAAGGCGACGTGCTGCTGATTCTGGAAGCGATGAAGATGGAAACCGACATCCGCGCCGCGCAGGCCGGGACGGTGCGCGGCATCGCGGTAAAAGCCGGGGATGCGGTGGCAGTGGGCGATACCCTGATGACGCTGGCGTAACGGAGAGCACCAATGGAAAGTCTGAACGCCCTGTTCCAGGGCATGGGGCTGATGCACCTTGGCGCAGGCCAGGCCATCATGCTGCTGGTCAGCCTGCTGCTGCTGTGGCTGGCGATTGCGAAGAAGTTTGAGCCGCTGCTGCTGCTGCCGATTGGCTTCGGCGGCCTGCTCTCCAACATCCCGGAAGCCGGCATGGCGCTGACCGCGCTGGAGAGCCTGCTGGCGCACCACGACGCCGGGCAGCTGGCGGTGATTGCCGCGAAGCTTAACTGTGCGCCTGACGTGCACGCCATCAAGGAGGCGTTAGCGCTGGCGCTGCCGTCGGTGCAGGGCCAGATGGAAAATCTGGCGGTGGACATGGGCTACACACCGGGGGTGCTGGCGCTGTTCTATAAAGTGGCGATTGGCTCCGGCGTCGCGCCGCTGGTTATCTTTATGGGCGTCGGCGCGATGACCGACTTCGGCCCGCTGCTGGCCAACCCGCGCACCCTGTTGCTGGGCGCGGCGGCACAGTTTGGTATCTTCGCCACCGTGCTGGGGGCGCTGACGCTGAACTACTTCGGTGTAATCCACTTTACGCTGGCGCAGGCGGCGGCAATCGGCATCATTGGCGGCGCGGACGGCCCGACGGCGATTTACCTCTCCAGCAAGCTGGCCCCGGAACTGCTGGGGGCGATTGCGGTGGCGGCCTACTCATATATGGCGCTGGTGCCGCTGATTCAGCCGCCGATTATGAAGCTGCTGACCACCGAAAAGGAGCGCAAAATCCGCATGGTGCAGCTGCGTACCATCAGTAAGCGGGAAAAAATCCTCTTCCCGGTGGTGCTGTTGCTGCTGGTGGCGCTGCTGCTGCCGGACGCCGCGCCGCTGCTGGGCATGTTCTGCTTCGGTAACCTGATGCGCGAAAGCGGCGTAGTCGAGCGTCTGAGCGATACGGTGCAGAACGGGCTGATTAATATCGTGACGATATTCCTCGGGCTGTCGGTGGGGGCCAAGCTGGTGGCGGATAAATTTTTGCAGCCGCAGACGCTGGGCATTTTGCTGCTGGGGGTGGTTGCGTTCGGGATTGGCACGGCGGCTGGCGTGCTGATGGCGAAACTGATGAATATGTTCAGTAAAAACAAAATCAACCCGCTTATCGGCTCAGCGGGGGTCTCGGCGGTGCCGATGGCGGCGCGTGTATCGAACAAGGTAGGCCTGGAATCAGACCCGCAGAACTTCCTGCTGATGCACGCGATGGGGCCGAACGTTGCCGGGGTGATTGGCTCGGCGATTGCCGCAGGCGTGATGCTGAAGTACGTGCTGGCGATGTAATTCGTCATTCTCAGGAGCGGGGTTTCCCGCTCCTGCAAACAGTGAGGGATCGATAATGAGTGAGATGATTGCTGTTCGTCAGGCTATTTCAATGCCGTCAAAAGAGACCGTGATGCGCTATATTGCAGAAGCCCTCGGTCATATCACCACCCTGGAACCGTCATTACATTTGCTGCCCTGGTCCGGTGATAACAACCCGGATAGCCAGGTGCTGTTTGCGCAATGCTATGACGCTGGGCTTCGTGCAGCAAACCAGACTACGCTGCTGGCGAAGAGCGCTATTCCGCAGGCGCTGATTCAGGCAGAAGCCGCTTGGGTGCAAGGCATTGGGCTATTATGTTTGGCTGCGGGCAATATGAGTGGGCAGGAGCAGCCGCTGACGCATAACCGCTTGTGCGACGGCGTTAAAAAATTCGCGGTGGATTTTCCCCATTGGGATGATGAACCTCTGAGTGGGTTTGCCACAGTGCGCAGCGTCGCTTTACCCGTTTTCCGGCGGTTGCACCGCGATGGTCATACCCCGCACGTCATTCTGCTACAAACGCTGCTGCATCTGGTGGCCTGGCGCAGCAGCTCGCAGTATGCCAGACAGCAGGCTCAGCGGCTGCTTTGGCTAGGCGGCGTGTTGGGGGAAGAAGGGGAGCTAAATCTGATGGTTCTGGATAAGGAACTGCGGGAATATCCGGTGGAGGAAGAGCGTTTGCCTGCACTGCTGATCTTCACCGATTTTCTGGCGCATTTTCCAGCGGGGCCGGTTTTTGTTGATTAAGCGCCGTGATGCTGGCGTCGATGGCGGGCTTTCCCCGGAGTCGGCGCTTTGCGCCTCGTCCGGGCTACGGCATATTAGTTTGATGCCGGGTATTCCTGAATCGTTACCTGCATCGTTAACTTCTTATCGTCACGCATGACCACGACGGGAATCACTGAACCTGGGCGGATCTCCGCCACCTGGTCCATGGTCTCCAGCGCGGAAACCGCCGGTTTACCGTTCACTGAGATAATCACGTCGTTGTTCTGAATACCGGCCTGCGCGGCGGGGCCGTCTGGCGCAATTTCGTTAACTACAATCCCCTGAATCTGATCGATACCGCCGCCCTGTGTGCGCAGCGGTGCGATTTCACGACCGCTGATACCGATAAAGCCGCGGATTACGCGTCCATCACGGATAAGCTTATCCATAATCTTGGTCGCCAGCTGGAACGGGATGGCAAAGCTTAGCCCTTCTGGCGTTTCGCCGTCGTTGCTCTTATCAAACGAAAGGGTATTGATGCCCATCAGTTCGCCCAGCGAGTTCACCAGCGCGCCGCCGGAGTTACCGTGGTTGATGGAGGCATCGGTTTGCAGGAAGTTCTGTCGACCGCTTGGGTTCAGGCCGATACGACCGGTGGCGCTGATGATCCCCTGGGTGATGGTCTGGCCGAGGTTATATGGGTTGCCGATAGCCAGTACCACGTCGCCAATGTGTGGCACGCGGGTTGGATTAATCGGAATGACCGGCAGACCGCCGGTGGCGTTAATCTTGAGCACCGCAAGGTCAGTCAGGCTATCGGAGCCGACGAGCAGCGCTTCGAACACGCGACCGTCCTGTAGTGCGACGATAATCTGGTCCGCATCGTTAATGACGTGCTTATTGGTAACGATGTATCCGCGTTGATCCATAATCACGCCGGAACCGAGCGTTTTGATCTCGAGCTGGCTGTTCGTGTTGCTGTTCAGACTGCGGTTATAGACGTTAACCACCGCAGGTGCGGCACGGCGCACCGCCGAGTTGTAGCTGGCAGGCGTTTCGTCCGTGCTGTTAAAGCGCGGAGTGGCTAACGGGTTCCACTGGCGCAAAGACGGGACGGTAACAATCAATATGCCGCCAACCAGTAAGCCTAGTGCGACAGAACGTAAGAGCTTTAGAAGCATGATACAGGCATCGTTGATAAGGAAACTGAGCGAAGCATACCACGAGTTAACCAGACATATGCTATGTCTGGTTTCCGAGGGGCTGAGCCGTAGGCGGATAAGGCGTTTACGCCGCCATCCGGTAATCTTCTACCGACTGCCGGTATCCGGCCTACAGCATGATTAAGGATTAACGCATCAGCAGGTAGATGCTCTCGTTGCCACGCATGACGTTCAAAGCAATTACCGCCGGTTTGGTTTCCAGCACCTTGCGCAGTTCAGCAATTGACGCGGTCTGCTGGCGGTTGATGCCGATGATGACATCATCTTTATGCAGGCCAACCTGAGCCGCTGGGCTGCCTTTCTCAACGTTGGAGATAACCACGCCTTTGGTGCCGCTTTTCGCCTGGCCGTCGCTCAGCGTTGCCCCTTCCAGCGCCGGGATAATGAGCTGCGCGCTGGCGGTGGATGACGTACTTTTATCCAGCGTCACTTCCACTTCGAGCGGTTTGCCCTCGCGAAGCAGGCCCAGTTTGACCTTCGAGCCCGGTTCCGTGGTGGCAATACGGGAACGCAGTTCAGCAAAGCTGTTCAGCGGTTTACCGTTCAGGCTGGTTATGACATCGCCGGACTTAATCCCGGCTTTGGCTGAGCCCGAGTTTGGCAGCACTTCACTGACGAACGCGCCGCGCTGGACATCAAGGTTGAACGCTTTCGCGATATCGGCCGTCATCTCCATGCCGCGAATGCCGAGTAGACCACGTTTGATTTCACCAAACTGAATCAACTGCTGCGCCAGGGTTTGCGCCATATTGCTCGGGATAGCGAAGCCGATACCGATGCTGCCGCCGCCGGGAGCCAGAATGGCGGTGTTGATGCCAATCAATTCGCCGTTCAGGTTAAGCAGCGCACCGCCGGAGTTACCGCGGTTAATGGCGGCATCGGTCTGAATAAAGTTTTCCAGCCCTTCGAGGTTCAGCCCGCTGCGACCCAGCGCTGAAACAATCCCGGACGTTACGGTCTGACCGAGGCCGAACGGGTTGCCGACGGCGACGGCGAAATCGCCTACGCGCAGCTTATCGGAGTCGGCGATAGCGATTTGCGTCAGATGGCTGGCTTTCTGGATTTGCAGCAGAGCGATATCGCTTTGATCATCGCTGCCGATAAGTTTGGCCTCAAATTCGCGGCCATCGTTGAGCTGCACGCTGATTTTCTGCGCGTCGCTCACCACATGATTGTTGGTCAGCACATAGCCCTTGATGGCGTCGATGATGACGCCGGAACCCAGCCCTTCAAACTGCTGTGTTGGCTCATTTGCCGGGTTACTGCCGTCATCGCCAAAGAATTTCTTCAGTTCCTCCGGAACCTGCTGATTAACCGGAGCAGTACCTTCAACCTTCACGCTCACCACGGCAGGCAGTACTTTCTCCAGCATTGGCGCAAGACTTGGCAGTGATCCCTGACCCGGCACCTGCGTTGGCAGCGAGGCCAGTACCGGAGCCGGTACGGCAAGCGAAAATCCAATGCTTAATGCCAATGCACTTAACAGTAAAGTCGATTTCTTCATTGATGCTGGCCCTCATGACCCTGGATTCAAGGACAATACTTCCCGAAAAGACTGATGTTATTGAAGTAAATATAGTCGGCGTGAGCAGAAGAGGACGGGCGCAAGTGATGCGCCCGTGAAATATTTCTGGAATGCAGATTAATCGCGTTTTGCGCTACCGCGCAGCAGGCCGGATGCGCCGTCAGAATAGTCGCGCGGCATCTGAACCGGCGCCTGGTCGTTACCCGCTTCGGATTCGGCCAGACGGTTACGGAACGGGTTGGCGTCCGGAGACATGCCCGGCAGCAGGTTGCTGGAGCTTTTCGCCATGTGCTGATAAATCTGACGATAGTCGTCCGCCATGTTATCGAGCAGTTCTGCGCTGCGCGCAAAATGGCTGACCAGCTCTTCGCGGTACTCTTCCAGCTCGGCTTTGTTTTTCTCCAGCTCGTACTGCAGCGCCTGCTGTTGACGTAATTTGCTATTACCAAAACGCATGGCCACGGCACCAATGATGATACCGACAACTAACCCAATTAGCGCGTATTCCCAGGTCATGAACATCTCCCGTTGTTTTATAGTTCCATAGGGTATTGGCGGCTTCGGCAACTCCATGCCAGCGCCCGATAGTGCCACTATAACCGCTAATCCCGTAGAAGTGGAATCCTGACGCATCATCGCGTAGTGTAGAACGGACTTTTTTTAGTCAATCGTGAAGTAAGACATACCGGTTTTCAAAGGAATAACAATTAGATCATGCAAAGCCAGTCCCCCACATCGCGCTATCTTCAGGCTCTCGAAGAGGGCAGTCATCAACCTGATGACGTTCAGCGCGAGGCGGTCAACCGCCTCGACACCATTTACCAGGAACTGCAAAACAAAACGCCCGCTCCCGTCTCCGGCGGTGGTGGCCTGCGTGCGCGCTTTGGCAAACTGCTGGGTAAGAAAGCGTCTGACGCACCGCATTCCGTTCGCGGCCTTTATATGTGGGGCGGCGTAGGGCGCGGTAAAACCTGGCTGATGGACATGTTCTATCAGAGTCTGCCCGGCACGCGTAAGCAGCGTCTGCACTTCCACCGTTTTATGCTGCGGGTGCATGAAGAACTGGGTGAATTACAGGGGCATAGCGACCCACTGGAAATCGTGGCGGAGCGTTTTAAGGCTGAAACGGACGTGCTCTGCTTCGATGAGTTTTTTGTTTCCGATATCACCGATGCGATGCTGCTGGGGGGGCTGATGAAGGCGCTGTTTGCCCGCGGTATTACGCTGGTGGCGACATCCAATATTCCACCGGATGAGCTCTACCGAAACGGTTTGCAGCGCGCGCGCTTCCTGGCGGCAATTGAAGCCATTAAAGAGCACTGCGACATCATGAACGTGGACGCGGGTATCGACTACCGACTACGTACGTTAACGCAGGCGCATCTGTGGCTTTCCCCGCTGAATAATGATACTCGCCAGCAGATGAACAAACTGTGGCTGGCGCTGGCGGGAACGCCGCAGCAAAACCAGACGACGCTTGAGATAAATCACCGTCAACTGCCAACGCTCGGCGTTGAGAACCAGACGCTGGCGGTATCGTTTACCACGCTGTGCGTCGATGCGCGTAGCCAGCACGACTATATTGCGCTCTCACGCCTGTTCCACACTGTGATGCTGTATGACGTGCCGGTGATGACGCCGCTGCTGGAGAGCGAAGCCCGCCGCTTTATCGCGCTGGTGGATGAGTTCTATGAACGCCACGTGAAGCTGGTGGTGAGCGCCGAGGTTGAGCTTTACAACATTTACCAGGGGGAGCGGCTGAAGTTTGAGTTCCAGCGCTGCCTGTCGCGTTTGCAGGAGATGCAGAGCGAAGAGTACCTGAAGCGCCCGCACATGCCATAAATTCCACCCTCTCCCTGTGGGAGAGGGGCTGGGGGCGAAGGCATCAGGCCGCACATCCCCAAACCCCGAAAAACCCGCGGCAAATCACATAAAGGGGTCGATCTTTGACCCCGACTTCTCTATAATCTTGCGACCCCACGTTACAAGAGAGTTTTTTTCCCAAAACTTTCTCTGCGCCGGCATAGGCTATTCGAAGGGGTAGGTTTGCTGGACAATGTCGTGTGAACCTCAACTGACAAAACGTTTGGGTGTTCACCAACGTGTAACTAATTTATTTGGGTAAGCTTTTAATGAAAACTTTTACAGCTAAACCAGAAACCGTAAAACGCGACTGGTATGTTGTTGACGCGACCGGTAAAACTCTGGGCCGTCTGGCTTCCGAACTGGCTCTGCGCCTGCGCGGCAAGCACAAAGCGGAATACACTCCGCACGTGGATACTGGTGATTACCTCATCGTTCTGAACGCTGATAAAGTTGCTGTAACCGGCAACAAGCGTACTGACAAAGTGTACTATCGCCACACCGGCTACGTCGGTGGTATCAAAGAAGCGACCTTTGAAGAGATGATTGCTCGCCATCCTGAGCGTGTGATTGAAATCGCGGTTAAAGGCATGCTGCCAAAAGGCCCGCTGGGTCGTGCAATGTTCCGTAAACTGAAAGTTTACGCAGGTAACGAGCACAACCACGCGGCACAGCAACCGCAAGTTCTTGACATCTAATCGGGATTATAGGCAATGGCTGAAAATCAATACTACGGCACTGGTCGCCGCAAAAGTTCCGCAGCTCGCGTTTTCATCAAACCGGGCAACGGCAAAATCGTTATCAACCAACGTTCTCTGGAACAGTACTTCGGTCGTGAAACTGCCCGCATGGTAGTTCGTCAGCCGCTGGAACTGGTCGACATGGTTGAGAAACTGGATCTGTACATCACTGTTAAAGGTGGTGGTATCTCTGGTCAGGCTGGTGCGATCCGTCACGGTATCACCCGCGCTCTGATGGAGTACGATGAGTCCCTGCGTGGCGAACTGCGTAAAGCTGGCTTCGTTACTCGTGATGCTCGTCAGGTTGAACGTAAGAAAGTCGGCCTGCGTAAAGCACGTCGTCGTCCTCAGTTCTCCAAACGTTAATTTGTTTCTGCTTCGGCAGACAACAATTGGCGAAAAAAACCCGCTCCGGCGGGTTTTTTTATGCCTGTAAACCGAAAGCCGTTGGGCTCTTTTTCCGCTTTTCCGGAATCCCCTCACCACAAGCCGTTCAAAATCTGGTAGACTATCATCCAATTTTCTGCCCAAATGCGCGCGATTGTTCATTTTTTGTTTAATTCGTTAACGAGGAATGTCGTACAGCGTGCAGATAAGGCTAATCATCTGGCTGGCCGCCGTTGCGGCTGGTAGCAGTAAAAATTCTGAATATACCTGGAGGTTTTCATGGCTGTCGCTGCCAACAAACGTTCGGTAATGACGCTGTTTTCTGGTCCTACTGACATCTATAGCCATCAGGTCCGCATCGTGCTGGCTGAGAAAGGCGTCAGCTTTGAGATAGAGCACGTGGAAAAGGACAATCCACCGCAGGATCTGATTGACCTCAACCCGAATCAAAGCGTACCGACACTGGTGGATCGTGAACTGACTCTGTGGGAGTCACGCATCATTATGGAATACCTGGATGAGCGTTTCCCTCATCCGCCGCTGATGCCTGTGTACCCGGTCGCACGCGGTGAAAGCCGCCTGTACATGCACCGCATTGAGAAAGACTGGTACTCACTGATGAACACCGTGATGAACGGTTCCGCTGCTCAGGCTGATGCTGCGCGTAAGCAACTGCGTGAAGAGCTGCTGGCGATTGCGCCGGTCTTCACTCAGAAGCCGTTCTTCCTGAGCGACGAGTTCAGTATCGTTGATTGCTACCTGGCTCCACTGCTGTGGCGTTTGCCTGTGATGGGCATCGAGCTGGTTGGCGCCGGTGCGAAAGAGCTGAAAGGCTATATGACTCGCGTCTTCGAACGTGATTCTTTCCTCGCCTCTTTAACGGAAGCCGAGCGCGAAATGCGCCTTGGCCGGGGTTAATTGAATGGAAGTTTCACAGCTTTCTCCACGCCGCCCGTACCTGCTGCGTGCGTTTTACGAGTGGCTGCTGGATAACCAGCTGACGCCGCATCTGGTGGTCGATGTGATGATGCCAGGCGTGAACGTACCTATGGAGTACGCGCGTGACGGACAGATCGTGTTGAACATCGCGCCACGTGCGGTGGGCAATCTTGAACTGGCCAACGATGAAGTGCGTTTTAACGCGCGCTTTGGCGGCGTACCGCGTCAGGTTAACGTTCCGCTGGCCGCCGTGCTGGCTATCTATGCCCGCGAAAACGGCGCTGGAACCATGTTCGAACCTGAAGCCGCGTACGACGAGAATGCGGACAGCTTCAACGATGATGAAGCCGTGGATAACGGTGGAAGCGAAACGGTGATGTCGGTGATTGATGGCGATAAGCCCGATATCAGTGATGACAACGATCCAGACGATACGCCGCCGCCGCCGCGCGGTGGGCGTCCGGCACTTCGCGTCGTCAAGTAATACCTCATCCTGGCGATATCTTTTCATAGAAAGGATATCGCTTTTTTATTTAATACCCTTCTCATACCCTCAAGCTATGTTCATTCCAGATTATATATTATCCCCAATAAAATAAACCCACAGAATCTATTTTCCACAGTCTATTTTATAAACGCAGTTTTTCCTCAAATAAATATATATAAATCGTAATGTAAAAAATACAGTTCTTCAAAAGAAGAGTGCCAATTTATTGGAAATATTTAAAATGTTTTTGAAAACAGGTTGTGGCTAAGCATTTTCATAGTCTATGCAGTTGGGTGTTTTTTCGTATGAAAATGTATTTTTTGTATGAAAGTTAATGCTTTTTATTTCCTGTGTGGATGAAACCGGTTGGCATTATTTATTCTTAATTAATGGTTAAGTAATTAGTGGTTTCTAGCCAAGGATATAGTCCTATACTTATTCGGAAGTAATGATCTCCAAATAATATTAATTTGCACAAGTTATATTCCTGATGTCAGTAAATAGGGATCTTGTGATAATGAAATAGTATTATCCGTCACTCTCTTATAAAGTGAAGTCGTTAATAGAATAATTAATTGCCGATTGGGGTTTGAGCATGTATCCCTCCGTTAATACAACGGTTATTAACATGCTTATATAATAATGTTGCTTTTAAGGATGAAAAATGAAAACTGTAGTAAAAACAGCGGTAGCGGCATCACTTGCCATGGGGATTGCTGTATCTGCAAATGCTGCTGGGACTAATACCGGTACGGTAACCTTTACCGGTACTATTGAAGATTCCCCGTGCTCAATTGTTGTCGGTGATGAGCATCAGACCGTCAATCTGGGCCACATTGGTACTGCCTCTCTTCTGAACGGTGGTCAGTCTTCTGCGGTTGATTTTAAAATTGGCCTGGAAAATTGTACTTTTACCACGGAAACCACCATGTCTACGGTGTTCTCTGCAACCGGTAATGAATCAACCGCTAATGCTGGCAATATCGCTCTGATGGGCACAAATGGCGAAATGGCAGGCTCCAGCATTGTTCTGGCAACCTACAAAGGCGCACAGATCAAACTGGGTGACGCTGACAGTCAGGCGCTGACTTTAGATGCCAAAAGCGTTGGTCTGGCAGAACAAACCCTGAACTTTAAAGCCTGGGTTAAAGGCGATGCTGGCGCAACGACAATTGATACTGGCGAATTCAGCAGCGTGGTGAATTTCGCAATTAGCTACCTGTAAGGGCTGTACTTTCCTGCGGCATGATGCCGCAGGAAAGAGTATTCAAAAATAATAATAATTGCTTGATCCATTCTTTTTCTATGGATTCACAGTGCTTTCTGCCATGCCAGAATATCAGGGACAGATATCGGATGAACCACTCTTCATCTTTTCGTTTAGATGCACTGCCGCTATTTATCGGCTTGGCATTATTCTTCGCACATTATGATAGCTATGCGGAAGATGCCATTCAGTTTAATACCCAGTTTCTTGATCTAAAAGAAGGGGCGAAACTCGATCTTAGCCGGTTCTCGCGCAAGGGGTATGTAATGGCAGGGAAATATGCACTTCAGGTTATGGTTAACCAGAGTCAGATATCCCAGGATAGCCTTATCACCTATGCACCAGAAAAAAATGATGACGATAATAATATCCCGTGCTTATCACCGGAGTTGGTCGCTAAGTTTGGTTTACGAGCCGATATCGTTGAAAAACTACAATGGGTAAATGACGGCGCATGTCTGCAATCACACCCGCTTGAAGGTTTTGAAACACAGACTGAATTAGGTAAATCGACGCTAACGGTGGTGATCCCTCAGGCTTATCTGGAATATACCGACAAAGACTGGGATCCACCTTCTCGCTGGGATGACGGTATTTCCGGCCTGTTATTTGACTATAACGTCAATAACCAATGGCGACACTCCGCGCATCACGACGGCGATCAATACGATGTCAGCGGCAACGGCACCCTGGGGGCGAATCTCGGGGCATGGCGTTTTCGCGCTGACTGGCAGGCAAGCTATCGTCACCAGAACGAGGATAGCACCTCCCGATACGCTTCATCGCAAACCGAACGCGACTGGGACTGGAGCCGCTATTACGCTTATCGCGCTATCCCGGCGCTGGGAGCGCAGCTGAAATTTGGCGAAGATGCCCTGACGTCGGATATTTTCGATAGCTTTAACTACGTAGGTGGCAGCC
This sequence comes from Kluyvera chengduensis, assembly GCF_044197065.1. Taxonomy (NCBI): domain Bacteria; kingdom Pseudomonadati; phylum Pseudomonadota; class Gammaproteobacteria; order Enterobacterales; family Enterobacteriaceae; genus Kluyvera; species Kluyvera chengduensis. The sequence continues at coordinate 264,561 of NZ_JBIQOI010000004.1, read as the reverse complement.
TGGTCACCGACGATCAGATGCTGCCCCCAAATCTCCGCGGATACGCGCCGGATATTTCGGGGGTGGCGCGCACCAACGCTAAAGTGACGATTACCCAGCAGGGACGAGTGCTCCATGAAGCGCAGGTGCCTGCGGGGCCATTCCGTATTCAGGATCTCAACGAAGCCGTCTCCGGCGACCTGCATGTTCGCATTGAAGAACAAAACGGGCAGGTGCAGGAGTATGACGTCAGCACCGCCTCTATTCCCTATCTGACACGCCCGGGTCAGGTGCGCTACAAAATGGCTCTCGGCCGCCCGCAAGATTGGGATCACCATGTGCAAGGCTCGGTATTTGCCAGCGGTGAAGCCTCCTGGGGTATCACCAACGGCTGGTCGCTGTACGGCGGCGGGATCGGCGAAAGCGACTATCAGGCGTTGGCGCTGGGTATTGGCCGCGATATGGCGGTGCTGGGGGCGCTGTCGTTCGATCTTACCCACTCACGCGCCGTGCTGCCGGAAAGCAGTGAATATGGTGATGGCAGTATTCAAGGCAACTCTTTTCGTGCCAGCTATGCGAAAGATTTTGACGGTATGGATAGCCGCCTGACCTTTGCAGGCTACCGGTTCTCGGAAGAGAACTATATGACCATGGATGAATATCTCGATGCGCAGAGCCGCGACAATGACCGGGTACGCAGCGGTCATGACAAGGAGATGTATACCCTGACCTACAGTCAGAATTTTACGGATGCGAACATCAACGCATACGTGAATTTTACGCATCGCACATACTGGAATCGGTCGGATGAGGACAGCTACAACCTGACGATTTCCCATTTTTTCAATCTTGGCGATGTACGCAATATCAGTCTGTCGGTTAATGGCTATCGCAATGAATATGACCACGAAACGGATGACGGCGTCTTTGTGTCTCTGAGCGTGCCGTGGGGGAATGACCGGACGCTGAGCTACAACGGTTCATTCAGCGGCGACGACAACACTCATCAGGTGGGCTATTACGAACGCCTCGACGACAGCAATAACTATCAGATTAACGTCGGGCATGGTAACGATGGTGCCACGATGGACGGCTATTACCGCCACACCGCCAATTTTGCGGATATTGATGCCAGCATGAACTACCAGGAAGGCGAGTATGTCTCAGGCGGCCTGTCGTTGCAGGGCGGTGCGACGCTCACGGCTCAGGGCGGGGCGTTGCACCGTTCGGGGATTACCGGCGGCACGCGTCTACTGGTGGATGTCGGCGATGAAGCCGATATTCCGGTCGGCGGCTACGACACCCCTGCCTATACCAACGTCTTCGGTAAAGCGGTACTGACCGATATTAACGATTACTACCGTAATCAGGTGCGTATCGACCTTACCAGGCTGCCAGAAAACGCGGAGGCCATTCACTCTGTCACACAAGCCACGCTAACGGAAGGGGCCATTGGATATCGCCATATGGAAGTGATCAGCGGCGAAAAAGCGATGGCGGTGATCAGAATGCCAGGCGGTGGATATCCTCCGTTTGGGGCCGAAGTACGTAACGAACAGCAGCAGCAGGTCGGGATGGTGGATGGCGATGGCAGCGTCTATCTGATAGGCGTGAATCCGGGGCAAATCTTGCAGGTGCTGTGGGACGAGAAACCGCAGTGCGACATTACGCTACCGCAGGTGCTGCCAAAAGATCTGTACGGTGGGCTGTTGCTCCCTTGTCAGGATGTACACCAGCCCGGTGCGCGCAGAGTGAATTAATACAAGGAATTGAAGATGAAAGGGAATTATCGGTTATTGCTTATCAGCAGCCTGATGCTGGCCAGCTACGCGACTCAGGCTGCCGTCGCGCCGGATCGCACCCGTCTGGTGTTTAAAGGTGACGATCGCGCCATTAGCGTGGACTTAAAAAATGCCAGCGAAAAGCTGCCGTACCTGGCCCAGTCATGGATAGAAGATGAAAAGGGCGAGCGTATCACCTCGCCGCTGGTGGTGGTTCCTCCCGTCCAGCGCATAGAGGCTAACGGCATCGGGCAGGTCAAAATCCAGGGCATGCCGGGATTAAGCGCGCTGCCTCAGGACAAAGAGAGCCTATTCTTCTACAACGTGCGTGAGATCCCGCCAAAAAACGAAAAGCCCAACACGCTGCAAATCGCCTTACAGACGCGCATTAAGCTGTTTTACCGCCCAACATCATTGGCTAACGTCGACCCGCAGAATCCGTGGCAGCACCGCGTAACGCTGGAGAAAGTCGGCGGCCGGTATCAGGTCAACAATCCTACCGGCTACTACGTCATTTTGAGCAACGCCAGCAGCCACAAAGACGGCATAGCGGCGAAGGGGTTTGAACCGATGGTCATCCCGCCGTTGAGTCATCAACTGATGAAGTCTGCGGCGACGGATCTGGGTGCAAACCCGGTGCTGACCTACGTGAACGATTACGGCGCGCGTCTGCCGTTGGTCTTTGACTGCAATGCCAGCGAATGCGCGGTCAACGCCGAGAAGAGTAGAAAATCGTGAGCATTTTTGGCGGCGGAAACACTCTGCGATGCTGCTGTGCCGCTGCGCTGGCGCTGTTTCTTGGTAGCGCACACGGCGTGAGTAAAACGGTCAATATGAAGTTGATTGTGCTGGTGAACGGTGCACCGCCCTGTACGGTAACCGGCGGTACGGTGGCGTTTGGCGATGTACTGGTGAGCGAAGTCGACGGTGTGAACAACGTCAAACCCGTGAACTATTCGCTGAACTGTAGCGGGCGGGCCATCGATTATCTGAAACTGCAAATTCAGGGTACCGCAATGACGGTAAACGGTGAATCGGTGTTAAAGACCAGTGCCGATGGGTTGGGGATTCGCATTCAGCAGGCCAGCGACCAAACGCTGGTACCGATCGGTACTAACAACTGGCTCGGTTTTACCTATAGCTCCACCTCCGGCGTACCGCTTGAGGCGGCACTGGTGAAAGCAAGCGGAACGACGCTCCAGGCGCAGGATTTCAGCGCGGCGGCAACGCTGGTGGTGGATTATCAATGAACAAAATGATTCTGAGTTTGTGGTTTAGCTGCTTCTCGCTGTATGCCGCGGAAAACCTCCAGTTCACCGGCACGTTAATTGAATCGTCGCCCTGCATCATCAACAACGACGAGGTCATCGAAATTGATTTTGCGAAGGTTGCGATCGACAAGATCGACGGCAACAACTTTATTCAGCCGATCCTCTGCAATATCTCTTGTCGCGTCGGTCCTCGGGATAGTGTTCCCACCATGAAAATAACGATGAGCGGGGCGGTAAGCGATTTTAACCCCGCGGGCATTGCGACCGACGTTGATGGTCTGGGGATCGAGATCCGCCAGAACGGTCAGCCGTTGCGGATCGGTGAAGGGTTAGAGGTGAGCGTATTAGCGTTGCCGTTACTCCAGGCCGTCCCGGTCAAGAAAAGCGGTGCGGCCTTGCAGGAAGGCCCATTTGAAGCCTGGGCCACGTTGCTGATGGAGATTCAATAATGATGGCAAGGAGAACGCGTTGTGCGGTGATGCTGTGGCTCGGGATGATGTCTACCGCCGCGGCGGATAATAACATCCATTTTACCGGCCAACTGGTCGCCGATGTTTGTCAGCTAGTGGTGAATGGCAACACGCTGGCGGAAGTGGTTTTTTCGCCGGTAAGCGCGGCGGATCTGACCGTTCGCCGGCAGTCTGCCCATATCCCTTTTACGCTGCAACTGAAAGATTGCAAAACGACGTTAAGCGATGGCGTGAAGGTCAAATTTTCCGGCACCACGGCAAGCGGTATGAACGGGTTTCTGGCACTGGACGCCGCCTCAAATGCTGGCGGTATTGCTATTGGCATTGAAACCGCAGCGGGTACACAGGTGGAGGTTAATAGTGCTACAGGGGCCAAGCTTACCTTAAACAACGGGCTAAACACGCTGAGTTTTAATGCCTGGATTCAGGCGCTGGATGGCGATGTGATTACGCCAGGAACCTTTAGCGCGACGGCGAACGTCGCTTTCGAGTACTTATAATGAGAAAAGCGCTGATTCTGTTTTTAATGCTGATGGTGGTGGGTTGCAGCCAGGTCTTCGCAAAAACGACGGTAAAGGCGACGTTTGAAAGCGTGACGCTCTATTACGCGATCGGCCAGAGTGGTATGAGTAATGTTAAGTTAAATGTAGCGGTGGCGACCCCAAAAGGGATTTCTTACGGTGTCTGGACATTAAGGGGATACGCAGGGTCAACATTACCTCTGGAGTCATGGACTGGGACGCCGGGTACTGCACCCACTATCAAGATTAAAAGTTTTGATAATAAAGCGGACCGTTCCAACTGTCCGAATTTGCCTTCTGACTGGAAAAATTGTGGTTCGTATACGTTGAGCATTACCCTGCAAAGCGACGACTTTGGTTGCCCATGGGTCGCCAGTTTGTACTCCGTCTCTACCGATGCATTGTCAAAAGCGACGTGGCAATCACCGAATGTGCGTAGCACCATTTGTCCTACCGTGCCGGTTGATACCTATGATATTTCCTGGGACCCCAACGTGGTGAAGCATGATACGGTGCTGTCAATTACCTCAACGGGTGGAACGGTTTCCTCAACGCTGAAAACCTACCTGATGAAAAGCGGTTCCCTGTGCGATAAAAGCAAGTTTGACGAACGGGGAGCCTACTGTCGGTTTGTCGGCTCGGGCGTCACGCTGAGCGTGCGGGGGTGTGATAATGCGAATGTGACCACGGTCGCGTCGCCTTACGCGTTGGATAATGTCGCTTTACATGATATCAACGTGTCGGTGAATACCAAAAACATCGGCACGGGAACGGTGAAAGCGACCTGTAGCTTCCAGTATGTGTTGGATCAGCTATAGAAGAGCATAGAGGCTCCCCGGTGGTTGCGGGGAGCCTGAATGGTTTTGCACTTCCAGCTAGTTCATGATCGCGTCAGCCGCTTTACGGCCTTCGGCGATTGCCGTTACCACCAGATCCGAACCACACACGATATCACCACCGGCAAAGATTTTCGGGTTGCTGGTCTGGAAGGCGTTATCGCTGCCTTCAGGCTGAATCATACCCAAGGCCTTGAGAATCAAGCTCAATGCTGTGCTTCCCTGATGTACAAAAGCAGATTTATTATTCATCTGATTCGACTTTCTGCGCAGCCAGTGTCATTTGTGAACGGACGAGTTCATCCGCCAGTAATTTCTCATCAGGTAACTGCATTTTGTACTCGCTGGTAAGGACTTTATGAGGTAAACCGGTTAGAGCATAGTGAGCTTCGCCGGCACCTTTTTCCGCGCACAGGATTAATCCTACGGGCGGATTCTCTCCTGGCATTGTCCAATGCTCCTGGGCGTAATTCAGGTACATGTTCATTTGTCCGGCATCGGCGTAGTTGAATTTGCCAACCTTGAGGTCAACGATGAGCAGGCAGCGTAAGCGGCGGTGGAAGAACAACAGATCAATTCGAAACCAGCTATCGTCAATGCGTAACCGACGCTGACGACTCACAAAGGCAAAGTCATCACCGAGTTCCAGCATAAAATCCATTAGATGGTTTATGAGTGCTTCTTCAAGGTCAGATTCAGAATACTCGTCCTTCAGATCGAGGAATTCAAGAATGAACGGATCGCGTATTGTTTGTTCTGGCGTAACCTCAGCGACGGTGGGGGCGGCCTGCTGCAACATGGCATGTTTGTCGTGGGACAATAATGTTCGTTCGTAAAATTGGGTGGCGATTTGCCTATCTAGCTGCCGTACTGACCAGCCGTTACGTAATGTTTCCTTCTCGTAAAAGGTGCGGGCCTCGGGATTTTTAACCGATAGAAGGCGGACATAGGCTGACCAGGGAAGCGGGAAAATTTTGGCTAGCTGGGTAAGGCGAGAGGATTCACCAGACACTGTCTGCTGAATTTCAATGTGTTGAAAATAAATATAAAAAGCTCGTATTTGTCGTAGATTTCCCGTGGAAAACCCACGCTTGTATCGCTGGTTTAAATCGACGGATAGACGTTCAATCAGTTGAGTTCCGTAAGCCGCTCGCGCTTCACCACCTTGCTCAAATTCGACAATTCGACGGCCAATCTCCCAGTAGGTTGCCGTCATAATGGCGTTGATGCTGCGGACCGTTTCTGTCCGGGCGCTATCTAATAAATGAATAATACCATCATGGACTTGCTGATAATCCTCAGCATGGTGTGTCGAGGTGAGAGTGATCATGTCTTCCCTGGCGTGATAGTTGCGAAATGAAAATATATCGCTATCAATACGCTCGGGGTCTAATGCCGTCAATCCATGCCGATGGCATTACATGAACTTGCATCAGTATTTGTGAATCGCTTTCCAGGACTGGTGCGAATGTGTGAATAAGAAACAGGCCCCCTGAATCAATGTGAATTGATACAGGGGGCCTGGAGAGGTTTTTACACTTCCAGGTAGTTCATGATCCCGTCAGCCGCTTTACGGCCTTCGGCGATTGCCGTTACCACCAGATCCGAACCACGCACGATGTCACCACCGGCGAAGATTTTCGGGTTGCTGGTCTGGAAGGCGTTATCGCTGCCTTCAGGGGCGATGATACGGCCCTGAGAGTCCAGCTCAACGCTGTGTTTCGCCAGCCATTCCATGCTGTGTGGGCGGAAGCCAAATGCCATGACTACGGCATCTGCGGGAATTACGTGCTCGGAACCGGCGACGATCTCCGCACGACGGCGGCCTTTCGCATCCGGTTGGCCCATTTCGGTGCGCGCCATCTTCACGCCGCTCACTTTGCCATTCGCGTTTACTTCAATGCCCAGCGGCTGGATGTTGAACTGGAATTCCACACCTTCTTCACGCGCGTTCTTCACTTCGCGTTTTGAACCCGGCATGTTCTCTTCGTCACGACGATAGGCACAGATAACGTGAGAGGCGTTCTGGCGAATGGAAGTGCGCACGCAGTCCATCGCGGTATCACCGCCGCCCAATACCACCACGCGCTTGCCTTCCATGCTGACATACGGTTCTTCGGTAGTTTCGCCGAAGCCCATAATCTGCTTGGTATTGGCAATCAGGAACGGCAGAGCGTCGAATACGCCGGACGCGTCTTCGTTCTCCAGGCCGCCGCGCATGGACTGATAGGTACCCACGCCCAGGAAGACCGCATCGTAATCCTTCAGCAGGTCGTCTAACTGAACATCACGGCCCACTTCGACGTTGAGTTTGAACTCAATACCCATACCGGTGAAGATTTCACGGCGGCGGGTCATCACCTCTTTTTCCAGCTTGAAGGCCGGGATACCGAAGGTCAGCAGACCGCCGATTTCAGGATGACGGTCAAAGACCACCGCCTTCACACCGTTACGGGTCAGCACGTCTGCGCATGCCAGGCCCGCTGGGCCTGCACCGATGATGGCGACTTTCTTACCGGTTTGCTTCACGCCGGTCAGGTCTGGACGCCAGCCCATCTCGAACGCTTTATCGTTGATATAGCGCTCGATGTTGCCGATGGTCACCGCGCCGAACTCGTCGTTCAGCGTACAGGAACCTTCGCACAGACGATCCTGTGGGCAAACGCGCCCGCAGACTTCTGGCAGGGTGTTGGTCTGGTGCGACAGCTCGGCTGCCTCAAAAATACGCCCTTCGTTGGCGAGCTTCAGCCAGTTCGGGATGTAGTTATGTACCGGACATTTCCACTCGCAGTACGGGTTGCCGCAGGACAGGCAGCGGTCTGCCTGTGCTTTGGCCTGGCCTTCGGAAAACGGCTCGTAGATCTCAATAAACTCGATCTTGCGGATCTTCAGCGGTTTCTTTGGCGGATCAACGCGCTGCAGGTCGATAAATTGATAAACGTTCTGACTCATGATGACCTCTTACTGCGCCTGCACACGCAGCTCAGCTGCGCTACGACTACGGTGACCCAACAGGGCTTTCACATCACTGGACTTCGGCTTAACCAGCGCGAACTTCGCGGAGTAAGACGGCCAGTGCGCCAGGATCTCTTCGCCGCGGGAAGAACCGGTTAACTGCACGTGTTCGGTAATCAGACCGCGTAGGTGCTCTTCGTGAATCGCCAGTGAGTCAACATCCAGCACTTCCACCAGTTCCGGGTTCACGCGTTTGCGGAAATCACCATCTTCATCCAGTACGTAGGCGAAGCCGCCTGTCATACCGGCACCGAAGTTAACGCCCGTTTTGCCCAACACGCAGACGATGCCGCCGGTCATGTATTCACAGCCGTTGTCGCCAATCCCTTCAACTACCGTAATCGCCCCGGAGTTACGCACGCCGAAACGTTCACCCGCACGGCCTGCGGCGTACAGACGACCGCCGGTCGCGCCGTACAGGCAGGTGTTGCCGATGATGCTCGCTTCGTGGCTGCGGAAGGATGAACCCACCGGAGGACGAATCGCCAGCAGACCGCCCGCCATGCCTTTACCGACGTAGTCGTTGGCATCGCCAGTCAGGTACAGCTCAACGCCGCCTGCGTTCCACACGCCGAAGCTCTGACCTGCGGTGCCGCTGAAGTGCGCTTTAATCGGATCCGATGCCAGTCCCTGGTCGCCGTGCGTCTGGGCAATATAGCCAGACAGCGACGCGCCTACGGAACGATCGGTGTTGCGGATGTCGAACCAGAAGGTTTTGCTCTGGCGGTCATCAACAAACGGTTTTGCCTGCTGCAGCAGCTGCGCGTTCAGCACGCCGTTATCAAACGGCGGGTTGTTCTCGGTGCAGTACAGCGCTTTGCCAGGATGTGGCTCAGCGGTTTCCAGCAGACGAGACAGCTCCAGCTTCTGCTGTTTGGCGGTGAAGCCATCCAGCTCTTTGAGCAGGTCGGTGCGGCCAATCAGGTCCACGAGGCGGGTTACGCCCAGTTCAGCCATCAGCTCGCGCACTTCACGGGCGATGAATTCAAAGTAGTTGGTCACTTTGAACGGCAGGCCGTGATAGTGGTTCTTACGCAGTTTGTCATCCTGAGTTGCAACACCGGTTGCGCAGTTGTTCAGGTGGCAAATACGCAGATATTTACAGCCCAGCGCCACCATTGGCCCGGTACCGAAGCCGAAGCTTTCCGCGCCGAGGATCGCTGCTTTAATGATGTCGACGCCGGTTTTCAGGCCGCCGTCCACCTGCAGACGAATCTTGTGACGCAGGCCATTAGCAACCAGCGCTTGCTGTGTTTCGACCAGACCCAGCTCCCACGGGCAGCCCGCATATTTCACGGAGGACAGTGGGCTTGCACCGGTACCGCCGTCGTAGCCGGCGATGGTGATAAGGTCGGCATAAGCTTTTGCTACGCCGGTGGCGATGGTGCCTACGCCGGGTTCGGAAACCAGCTTCACGGATATCATCGCTTTCGGGTTGACCTGTTTCAGGTCGAAAATCAGCTGCGCCAGATCCTCGATAGAGTAAATATCGTGGTGCGGCGGTGGCGAAATCAGCGTCACGCCCGGTACGGAGTAGCGCAGCTTGGCGATGTACGGCGTGACTTTATCACCCGGTAACTGACCGCCTTCGCCTGGCTTCGCGCCCTGGGCAACTTTAATCTGAATCACGTCGGCGTTAACCAGGTACGCAGGCGTCACGCCAAAGCGACCGGAGGCCACCTGCTTGATGCGCGAGACTTTGTTGGTGCCGTAACGCGCCGGGTCTTCGCCGCCTTCGCCGGAGTTTGAGTTGCCGCCGATGCTGTTCATCGCTTCCGCCAACGCTTCGTGTGCTTCCGGGCTCAGCGCGCCGATAGACATTGCGGCGGTGTCGAAACGCTTGAACAGGTCGCTTGCTGGCTCAACGTCGGCCAGGTTGACGGTTTCCCCGTTCGGGGTAATCGCCAGCAGGTCACGCAGCGTTGCTGCAGGACGGTTGTTCACCAGCTCTGCGTATTCTTTATAATCGCTGTACTCGCCACTCTGTACTGCCTGTTGCAGAGTGCGCACCACGTCCGGGTTGTAAGCGTGGTATTCGCCGCCGTGAACGTATTTGAGCAGGCCGCCCTGATCTAGTGGTTTACGCGCCAGCCAGGCACGTTTCGACAGGTTCAGCAGATCCTGCTGGAAGTCGTCGAACGACGCGCCACCGATGCGGCTAACCACGCCCTGGAAGCAGTTGTTGACCACATCGTCGTGCAGGCCAACCGCTTCAAACAGTTTGGAGCAGCGATAGGATGCGATGGTCGAGATGCCCATTTTGGACATGATCTTGTACAGGCCTTTGTTGATGCCGTTACGGTAGTTCAGCATCACCGTGCGGTAGTCTTTCTCAATAGCGTGAGTATCAATCAGACGGCCCAGGGTTTCATAAGCCAGGTACGGATAGATAGCCGTGGCGCCAAAGCCGAGTAGTACCGCAAAGTGGTGCGGGTCGCGGGCGCTGGCGGTTTCAACAATGATGTTGGCATCGCAGCGCAGGCTCTTATCAACCAGACGGGCCTGAATGGCGCCTACCGCCATCGGTGCCGGTACCGGCAGACGATTTTTGGCGATGTTACGGTCAGAGAGCACCAGCAGCACGGTACCGTTACGCACCATCTCTTCGGCTTTGTCGCACAGCGCTTTAACCGTCTCTTCGAGGTTGGTTTCTGTCACATCGAAGGTGATATCAAGCGTGTCGGCGCGGTAGTGCTCCTCTTTCATCGTGGTGAGCTGATTGAAATCGGAGTACAGCAGAATCGGCGATTTGAAGCTCAGGCGGTGTGCCTGGCCTTCCGCTTCGCAGAAGACGTTCATCTCGCGGCCGATGCTGGTCGCCAGTGACATCACGTGCGCTTCACGCAGCGGGTCGATTGGCGGGTTAGTCACCTGCGCAAACTGCTGACGGAAGTAGTCGTATATAATACGCGGCTGGCTGGAGAGCACGGCGAATGGTGTGTCATCACCCATTGAGCCGACCGCTTCCTGGCCGTTTTCACCGAGTACGCGGATAACGGAATCCAGCTCTTCGGCGCTGTAGTTAAACTGTTTCTGGTAGCTGGCGAGGGTATCGTCGTCCAGCTCACGGCTGCCAACGCGATCGTCGGCCAGATCTTCGAACGGCACCAGGCGGCGAACGTTTTTCTCCATCCACTCTTTGTACGGGTGGCGGCTTTTCAGATCGTTGTCGGTTTCAGCAGAGTGCAGAATGCGGCCACTGCGGGTGTCGATAACCATCAGCTCGCCTGGGCCTACGCGGCCTTTTTCAACCACTTCGTCAGGCTGGTAATCCCAGATGCCGACTTCAGAGGCGCAGGTGATGAGCTTGTCTTTAGTGATGACGTAGCGCGCCGGACGCAGGCCGTTACGGTCAAGGTTACAGGCAGCGTAGCGACCGTCAGACATGACGATGCCCGCCGGGCCGTCCCACGGCTCCATGTGCATGGAGTTAAAGTCGAAGAACGAACGCAGATCCGGGTCCATATCCGGGTTGTTCTGCCAGGCCGGTGGTACCAGCAGACGCATGGCACGGATGATGTCCATCCCGCCCGCCAGCAGCAGCTCAAGCATGTTATCCATGGAGCTGGAGTCGGAGCCGGTTTCGTTGACGAATGGCGCGGCGTCGTGCAGATCCGGGATCAGCGGGGTCTGGAACTTATAGGTACGCGCACGCGCCCACTGGCGGTTACCGGTGATGGTGTTGATTTCGCCGTTGTGCGCCAGATAGCGGAACGGCTGAGCCAGCGGCCAGCGTGGTACGGTGTTGGTGGAGAAGCGCTGGTGGAACAGGCAGATGGCTGATTCCAGGCGCAGGTCCGCGAGGTCCAGGTAGAAGCGCGGCAAATCCGCCGGCATACACAGACCTTTATAGATGTTGACCAGGTTCGACAGGCTACAAACGTAGAAGTCTTTATCTTCCTGGAGGCGTTTTTCGATACGGCGACGGGCGATAAACAGACGGCGTTCCATATCGCGTGGGCGCCAGCCCGCAGGGGCGTTAACGAAAATTTGTTCGATGCGAGGCAGAGAGGAGAGGGCGATCTCACCCAGCACGCCTTCATTGGTTGGCACATCGCGCCAGCCGACGATAGACAGGGTTTCACGCTGCAGTTCTTCTTCTACAACACGGCGAGACGCCGCAGCCAGTTCAGGATCCTTATTCAGAAACAGCATCCCAACGGCATAGTTTTTCGCTAAGCGCCAGCCGCGCTCTTCGGCGACGATGCGAAAGAAACGGTCAGGTTTTTGCAGCAGCAGGCCACAACCGTCACCGGTTTTACCGTCGGCGAGAATCGCGCCGCGGTGCTGCATTCGGGCCAGTGCGTGTATCGCGGTACGCACTACCTTGTGGCTAGGTTCGCCTTCTATGTGGGCGATCAGGCCGAAACCACAGTTATCCCTCTCAAGGGATTTATCGTACAACATATCAGTGAACCTCCCCAGGCTCTACGGGACGCCCCCTTAATCGATTGCGCGCAAGGCACAGCAAGAGCATGGCGACGGGGTATGGCAATCATCTGCCTAACCTCGCATTCGCCCTCTTTTATCCTTTTCGCGTAGGTCGCACAAGTTTGAGGACTTGCTTAAGAGGGAATCTCAATTACTGCATAAATATGATGAGCAGACTGCTCATCCAGAAAGCTTCCAGCGGATTCCCAACTTATCGGGAATCGATACATAGGTCAAATGGCAATCTTATTTATACAGAAATGTGCTATAGAGCAATTAACGCAATGATATATAAGAAAAATATGACATTTTAGACTTGCGTTAACCGTGCTGAAAGGGATTAGCGAGTGTGATCTGTCTCACTATCTGAAAGCGCTGTTTTAATCGTCATGCACTGTTTATTCTGCAATAAGTAGCATTTAATGCTGGCATGGAGTGTGGGGGTATAGGATCACTCTGTTTTTCAACGGCAGATAGATTATTGCAAATTAGCCGCTGAACATAAGTAAATATAATCTATATGGGTGTGAATGAAATTGCAGTTATTTTGATTGGTTATGCAATGAGATAAAAGGTCTACATGGCGATTGATCCAGGTCATCGCCGATCGAGACTAAAAGTGGCAGGCTTGGCCCCTTTCTTCAGGCCGGTCTATCAGATTATGCAGTTACAAAAATTAGTCAATATGTTTGGTGGGGATCTTACGCGTCGTTATGGCGAAAAGGTTCATAAACTGACGCTGCATGGTGGATTTAGCTGCCCAAACCGCGATGGCACCATCGGCCGCGGCGGCTGCACGTTCTGTAACGTGGCCTCGTTTGCTGATGAAGAGCAGCAACATAAGTCGATTGCCGAGCAGTTAGCGCATCAGGCGCACCTGGTGAACCGCGCCAAACGCTATCTGGCCTATTTCCAGGCCTATACCAGCACCTTTGCCGAAGTGCAGGTGCTGCGTTCGATGTACCAGCAGGCTATCAGCCAGGCCAATATCGTTGGGCTATGCGTGGGGACGCGTCCGGATTGCGTGCCGGAGGCGGTGCTCGACCTGTTGAGTGAGTACCACGAGCAGGGCTATGAAGTGTGGCTGGAGCTTGGTCTGCAAACGGCGCACGATAAAACGCTGCATCGTATTAACCGTGGTCATGATTTTGCCTGTTACCAGAACACCACTCGTCTGGCGCGTGAGCGCGGGCTGAAGGTATGCAGCCACCTGATTGTCGGTCTGCCTGGCGAAGGGCAGAGCGAATGCCTGGAGACGCTGCAGCAGGTAGTTGAAACGGGCGTTGATGGGATTAAGCTGCACCCGCTGCATATCGTCACCGGCAGCATCATGGCGAAAGCCTGGGAAGCCGGACGCCTGAACGGGATTGCGCTGGACGACTATACGGTCACCGCGGGCGAGATGATTCGCCATACGCCGCCGGAGGTGATTTATCATCGCATTTCCGCCAGCGCCCGCCGACCGACGCTGCTGGCTCCACTGTGGTGTGAGAACCGCTGGACCGGGATGGTCGAGCTGGATAAATACCTGAACGAGCACGGTGTGCAGGGCTCGGCGCTGGGCACTCCGTGGGTGCAGCCGTAGGCATCTGCCGGATGGCGGCTCCGCTCTATCCGGCCTACCACAGCAGTGTAGCCCGGCCAAGCGAAGCGCCGCCGGGAATGGCTCAGTGCTCCAATTAGCAGATAATCCCCGCATTTTTCGCACAACCTACCGCGCCACGCTCAGAATTGGGTATTATTGAACGACGTTGTCGTTAAGGAATCCCTTATGAAGCAAATCCGTATGCTGGCGCAGTATTACGTCGACCTGATGATGAAGCTGGGTCTGGTACGTTTCTCCATGCTGTTGGCGCTGGCGCTGGTGGTGTTGGCCATTGTGGTACAAATGGCGGTAACCATGGTGCTGCACGGCCAGGTTGAAAGCATTGATGTTATCCGTTCTATCTTTTTCGGTTTGCTGATTACGCCCTGGGCGGTCTACTTCCTTTCGGTGGTGGTTGAACAGCTGGAAGAATCCCGACAACGTCTCTCCCGACTGGTGGAGAAGCTTGAAGAGATGCGCGAGCGCGACCTCAAGCTGAACGTCCAGCTCAAAGACAATATTTCGCAGCTCAACCAGGAAATTAGCGATCGCGAAAAAGCCGAGGCCGAGCGCCTTGCGACGCTAGAGCAGTTGCGTATTGAGGTACAGGAGCGTGAAGAAACGCAGATCCGCCTCGAGCAACAGTCCTCCTTCCTGCGCTCTTTCCTCGATGCCTCACCGGATTTGGTTTTCTACCGCAATGAAGATAAAGAGTTCTCCGGCTGTAACCGGGCGATGGAACTGCTGACCGGCAAAAGCGAGAAGCAGCTGATTCACCTGCACCCTGAAGAGGTTTATAGCCCGGAGGCGGCCGCTAAAGTCATTGAAACCGATGAAAAAGTCTTCCGCCACAACGTGTCGCTCACCTACGAGCAGTGGCTTGACTATCCCGATGGGCGCAAAGCCTGCTTCGAGATTCGTAAAGTGCCGTATTACGACCGCGTGGGTAAACGCCACGGCCTGATGGGCTTTGGCCGCGATATTACCGAGCGTAAGCGCTATCAGGATGCGCTTGAGCGCGCCAGCCGCGACAAGACTACCTTTATTTCTACCATCAGCCATGAGCTGCGTACGCCGCTGAATGGCATCGTCGGCTTGAGTCGTATTTTGCTCGACACCAACCTGACGGCTGAACAGGAAAAATATCTGAAAACCATTCATGTCTCGGCGGTCACGCTGGGTAATATCTTCAACGATATTATTGACATGGACAAAATGGAACGTCGTAAAGTCCAGTTGGATAACCAGCCGGTCGATTTCACGGGCTTCCTGGCCGACCTGGAAAACCTCTCAGGACTACAGGCGCAGCAAAAGGGTCTACGCTTCGTGATGGAGCCCGCGCTGCCGCTGCCGCATAAGGTGATTACCGACGGTACCCGTCTGCGCCAGATTCTGTGGAACCTTATCAGCAACGCCGTGAAGTTTACCCAGCAGGGCAGCGTGACGGTGCGCGTACGCTATGACGCTGGCGATATGCTCCACTTTGAAGTCGAAGACTCCGGTATCGGGATCCCGCAGGAAGAGCAGGATAAAATCTTCGCCATGTATTACCAGGTTAAAGATAGCCAGGGCGGTAAGCCCGCCACCGGAACCGGTATTGGCCTGGCGGTTTCCCGCCGTCTGGCGAAAAGCATGGGCGGCGATATTGAAGTCTCAAGCCAGGCCGGGCATGGCGCCATCTTCACATTGACGGTCCATGCGCCAGCCGTGGCGGAAGAAGTTGAAGACGCCTTTGAAGACGATGAAATGCCGCTGCCAGCGCTGCACGTCCTGCTGGTGGAAGACATTGAACTGAACGTGATTGTCGCACGTTCGGTGCTGGAGAAGCTGGGCAACAGCGTGGATGTCGCCATGACCGGCAAAGATGCGCTGGAAATGTTTACGCCGGGCGAATATGACCTGGTGCTGCTGGATATCCAACTGCCGGATATGACCGGGCTGGATATCTCCCGCGAACTGACGCGTAAATACCACGCCGATGACCTGCCGCCGCTGGTGGCGCTGACGGCAAACGTGCTGAAAGATAAGAAAGAGTATCTGGAAGCCGGTATGGACGATGTGCTGAGCAAACCGCTCTCAGTACCGGCCCTGACCGCGATGATCAAGAAGTTCTGGGATACCGTTGAAGACGAAGAGGAGAGTGCCGTGACCCCTGTAGAAAGCAGCAAATCGCAGCAGTTACTGGATATTCCAATGCTGGAACAGTACATCGAGCTGGTTGGGCCGAAGCTGATTACCGACGGTCTGGCGGTCTTCGAGAAGATGATGCCGGGCTACCTTGCGGTACTGGAATCTAACCTGACCGCCCGCGACCAGAAAGGCATCGTTGAAGAAGGTCATAAGATTAAAGGCGCGGCGGGTTCCGTCGGCCTGCGTCACCTGCAACAGCTGGGGCAGCAGATCCAGTCTCCCGATCTTCCGGCCTGGTGGGATAACGTTGGTGAATGGGTTGAGGAAATGAAATCCGAGTGGCAGCAGGATGTTGCGGTATTAAAAGCCTGGGTGGCGAACGCTGATAAAAAATGACCCCGGCTAGACCGGGGTGCGCGAATACTGCGCCAACACCAGGGAACTGGTGGCTGCGTCAGATGATTAGCTTGTTTTTTTATTGATGACACAACCTGAAATACGATTGCACGCTCAATAAGATAGCAAAACTTAAAATGTTTGTTACGTGAATCAGTAAAATGTGTGAAGCATAACGACTTAATCAGAAATATTAATCAGCGTCAGAGAGTTAGCGTGAAGAAAATAGCTTTTAGGAAAGTCGCGAGGCTAAAACAGCTGTTCTGGCGACTGCTGCTGCTGCTGGCGCTTTTCTGGGGCGGCGGCATTGCGGTGTTCAGTTTTTTGCCGGTTCCATTCTCCGCGGTGATGATTGAGCGTCAGCTTGGCGCCTGGATGACGGGCGATTTTGGCTATGTGGCGCACTCTGATTGGGTCAGCATGGATGCTATATCGCCGTATATGGGGTTGGCGGTGATCGCCGCTGAAGACCAAAAATTCCCGGACCATTGGGGTTTTGACGTCTCGGCGATAGAGAAAGCGCTGGCGCATAACGAGCGCAATGAAAACCGTATCCGCGGTGCTTCCACGCTGTCGCAGCAAACGGCGAAGAACCTGTTTTTGTGGGATGGGCGTAGCTGGGTGCGTAAAGGATTGGAAGCGGGCCTGACGCTGGGCATGGAGACGGTGTGGAGTAAGAAGCGCATTCTGACCGTCTACCTGAATATTGCCGAATTTGGTGACGGTATTTTTGGCGTCGAAGCCGCGTCTCAGCGCTATTTTCACAAACCCGCGAGCAGGTTGACGATGGCCGAAGCCGCGCTGCTGGCCGCCGTGTTGCCGAACCCAATCCGTTTTAAGGCCAACGCGCCGTCAGGGTATGTACGCACTCGTCAGGCATGGATTTTACGCCAGATGCGTCAGCTGGGCGGGGAAGGGTTTATGCGGGAGAATAAGCTGTATTAACTGCAGGTTGTGGTGAATTTTGTAGGCCTGATAAGCGTAGCGCCATCAGGCATTGTGCGGTACCGCTGTATTGCCGGATGGCGGCGTAAACACCTTATCCGGCCTACGAGACTAGTCTTCGTCGAACCCGGCGTTAAACAGGGCAATCACCGCGGCCAGCGCTTCTTCTTCCTGCGGCCCGGTGGCTTCGACCTCAATCTGGCGACCTTTGGCGGAGTCCAGCATCAGCAGCGCAATCACGCTATTTGCCTCCGCTTCGGTCCCTTCATCGTTACGCAGCAGAACTTCTGCGTCGAAATGTTGCATCAGCTCAAACAACTTCATCGCCGGGCGAGCGTGCATGCCCAGCTTGTTGGTTATCTCAACGGTCTGCTTTACGGTCATGATTTGCGTTTTTCCAGCGTCCGGTGACGAGACTGCACGTTCTTACCGCGTGAGCGGAAGTAGTCAGCCAACTGTTCGGCAACGTAGACCGAACGGTGTTTACCGCCAGTACAACCGATAGCAACCGTCAGATAGCTACGGTTGTTGGTTTCCAGCATAGGTAACCATAGCTCAAGATAGCTGCGCGTTTGATAGATAAAATTGTGAACTTCCGTGTGCCGGTCGAGGAACGCGGCTACCGGTTTATCGAGGCCGGTCATCGGGCGCAGCTTAGGGTCCCAGTGCGGGTTTGGCAGGAAGCGTACGTCGAACACGTAATCGGCATCGATCGGGATGCCGTGCTTGAAGCCAAAGGACTCAAACACCATTGTCAGCTCGCGCTCGCGTTTACCCAGCAGGCGAGTACGCAGCATCTCTGCCAGTTCATGAACTGACATTTCGGAGGTGTCGACGATAAGGTCGGCGCGAGAGCGCAGCGGTTCCAGCAGGTTACTCTCTTCATCAATGGCGCTTTCCAGCGACAGATTCTTACTGGAGAGTGGGTGCAGGCGGCGGGTATCGCTGTAGCGGCGAATCAGGGTGTTGCGATCGGCATCAAGGAATAACAGCTGCGGGGAGAAGTTATCCGGCAGGTTTTCCATTGCCCGCTCAAAGATTTCCGGCGATTCAGGCATGTTACGCACGTCAATGCTGACGGCGGCGGATATTTCGCGGTCGGCAAGCGTTTTTGCCAGCTCTGGCAGCAGCACGACCGGCAGGTTATCGACGCAGTAAAAGCCCATATCTTCCAGCGCGCGCAGGGCGACCGATTTTCCGGAGCCTGAGCGGCCGCTGACGATCATCAGTACCATGTACCGTTTCTCCTCAGTACGACGTGATGTCCATTACGCATCATCGTGGGTTTCCGTATCGGTGATGATTTGATACAGCTCTTCGTCGCTCTGTGCGGCACGCAGACGACGGCAAATGGTTTTATCCGCCAGACGTTTTGCCACCAGAGAAAGCGTATGCAGGTGGGTTTTGGTCTGGTCTGCCGGCACCAGGAGCGCAAAGAGTAAATCGACAGGCTGATTGTCGATAGCATCAAAGGCGATCGGGGTTTCCAGCTGCACAAATACACCAACCGCGCGCAGCGTATCTTCTTCCAGCTTGCCGTGAGGAATAGCGATACCGTTACCAATACCGGTACTGCCCATCTTCTCGCGGGTCAAAATCGCCTCAAAGACCACCTGCGGAGGCAGGCTCAGCTGTTTTGCCGCCAGCTCGCTGATGATTTCCAGCGCGCGTTTTTTACTCTGACAGTGCACAGCACTGCGGGTACATTCCTGGTTAAGGACATTGCTCAGTTGAAGAGCCGAATCGTTATTTGTCATAATTTCACCTAAGCATCGCCCGGTATGCGGGCATATCGGGCGACTGCTCGGACAATCAATGTTGTTTTAGTTTATCTTTATGCTTGTTTAACTGTCTCGCCAGTTTATCAATCAAACTGTCGATGGCGGCGTACATATCCTGCCCTTCCGCGCTGGCATGAAGTTCGCCCCCGTTAACGTGCAATGTGGCGTCCGAGATGTGCGTCAATTTCTCCACCTTTAACACAATGTAGACCTGATTGATCCTCTCGAAATACTGTTCGAGCTTAGCGAATTTCGCATTCACAAATTCGCGCATCGCATCGGTAATTTCGACGTTGTGTCCAGTGATGTTGAGCTGCATAGTGTCTTCCTTATCAGTTGTGTCAGACCAGTTGTTTACGCTGGTTAGACGGCGGGATGGATAAAGACTCTCGGTACTTTGCAACGGTACGCCGTGCCACCATGATACCCTGTTCAGAGAGCATGGTGGTCAGTTTACTGTCGCTCAGTGGTTTTGCCGGGTTCTCAGCGGCAATTAATTTCTTAACCAGTGCGCGAATCGCCGTGGACGAGGCTTCGCCGCCGCCCTCGGTGCTGACGTGACTGGAAAAGAAATACTTAAGCTCGAAAATGCCTCGTGGGCTATGCAAATACTTTTGCGTGGTAACACGCGAAATCGTGGACTCGTGCATTTCGACGGTCTGGGCGATGTCCGCCAGCACCATCGGTTTCATATACTCTTCGCCGAGATCGAAAAAGGCCTGTTGTTGCTCTACGATGCAGCGGCTTACCCGCAGCAGCGTATCGTTGCGGCTCTCAAGACTCTTAATCAGCCACTTCGCATCCTGCAGGTTGCTGCGGATAAACTGACTGTCGGCGTCATTACGGGCGTTGTTACACATTGCCGCATAGTGCTGGTTGATTTGCAGGCGCGGGATGCTGTCGGCGTTCAATTCAACGGCCCAGCGGCCATTCACTTTGCGCACCAGCACGTCAGGGATCACGTATTCCGGCTCGCCGGTCTGGATCGATTGGCCCGGGCGCGGATCCAATGATTGGATCAGATCCACCGCCTCTTTCAACACGTCTTCTTTCAGACGAGTGACGCGCATCAGCGAGCGGAAGTCATGATTAGCGAGCAGATCGAGATGATCGCTGATAATCAGGCGGGCTTCGTCAATGCGTGGCGTAGTAGGAGAGAACTGAGAAAGCTGGATCAGCAGGCAATCGCGGAGATCTTTAGCGGCGACGCCGACCGGATCGAATCGCTGGATCCGCTTAAGCACGGCTTCCACTTCATCGAGACCAATCTCGTCATCGCCAATGCCTTCATGAATGTCTTCCACCGTGACGGTGAGATAGCCGGTATCGTCTACCGCGTCGACAATCGATGTCGCAATTGCCCGGTCGGTATCGGTAAACGGCGTGAGCTCAACTTGCCACATCAGATAATCTTGCAGTGACTGGGTGGTTTCACCCTGATACACCGGCAGTTCATCGTCCTGATAATCCGCCCCGGTTCCGGAAGGGGTACCGGCGGTGTAGATTTCATCCCAGCTGGCGTCGAGCGGCAGCTCTTCGGGCATATCGGGCTTTTCCAGCGCATCGACGCTGTCCAGCGTTTCGTTATCGACGGTTTCCTGGGTCTCTACTTCTTCGTGAAGATCGGTTTGCTCAAGCAGGGGGTTGCTCTCCAGCGCTTGCTGGAGTTCCTGCTGAAGTTCCAGCGTAGACAATTGCAACAGACGGATTGCCTGCTGCAGTTGTGGCGTCATGGCAAGCTGTTGGCTGAGCCTTAATTGCAAACCTTGCTTCATGTTCAGAACGAATATCTCCCGCTAACGTCGTAAACCACTACCCTATCAGAGTCTGAAGTCTTCCCCAAGATACACGCGTTTAACATGTTCGTCTTGTAGGATCTCCTGCGGGGTGCCGTGGGCAATCAGGTGCCCCTGGCTGACGATATAGGCTCGTTCACATACGGCCAGCGTTTCACGTACGTTGTGGTCGGTGATAAGCACGCCAAGGCCGCTGTCGCGAAGGTGTTCGATGATGCGTTTGATATCGATAACGGAGATCGGGTCAACGCCGGCAAACGGTTCATC
Source organism: Kluyvera chengduensis (assembly GCF_044197065.1). Classification (NCBI taxonomy): domain Bacteria; kingdom Pseudomonadati; phylum Pseudomonadota; class Gammaproteobacteria; order Enterobacterales; family Enterobacteriaceae; genus Kluyvera; species Kluyvera chengduensis. Next base: position 243,357 of record NZ_JBIQOI010000004.1, on the reverse strand, counting down.
CAGCAGGATAAATTTCGGGTTTGCCGCCAGCGCACGGGCGATTTCAACGCGGCGACGTTCACCGCCGGAAAGCGCCTGGCCCAGGCTGTCGCGCAGATGCTCGATGTGGAACTCTTCCATCAGCTCTTTGGCGCGGTCTTCGCGCTGCTCGTTGCTCAGATCGTCACGGATCTGCAGCACCGCCATCAGGTTGTCATAGACGCTCAGACGGCGGAAGATCGAGGCTTCCTGCGGCAGATAGCCAATGCCGCGACGCGCGCGGGCGTGCAGCGGCAGCAGGCTGATGTCTTCATCGTCGATGATGATGTTGCCGGCATCGCGCGGAACTATCCCTACTACCATGTAGAAGGTGGTGGTTTTACCCGCGCCGTTTGGCCCAAGCAGGCCCACAATCTCACCGGAGTTCACGGTCAGACTGACATCTTCCACGACGCGGCGGCCTTTGTAGGCTTTTGCCAGATTTTTTGCAGTTAATGTCGCCATAACGAATTAGTTACTCTTTTTCTGTGCCGGAGCCTGGTCTTTGGATTTGTCCTGTAGCTGCGACGGAACCAGAACGGTGGTCACGCGTCGGCCTTTATCACTAAACGCCTGCATTTTTTGCTCTTTGACCAGATAGGTGATCTTGTCGCCTTTGATATTGCTATCCAACTGCTCAAGGTAAGCGTTGCCGGTCAGCACCACGAAGTCGTTAGCCAGTTCGTAATGCATTTTCGAGGCGCGGCCTTTTACCGGCTTGCCGTTGTCCTGCATCTGGTAGAAGGTCGCGGGGTTACCGTAACCATCGATGACTTCTTTGCCTTTCTGGTCTGCCGGACGGGTCACGACAACCTTATCGGCGTTAATTTTGATACTGCCCTGGGTCACGACGACGTTACCGGTGAAGGTGACGATGTTGCCCTGCATATCCAGCGACTGCTGATCGGATTCAATATGAATCGGCTGATTGGTATCGCCGGTAAGCGCCATGGCCGGCAGGCTGGCGGCCAGCAAAGAACCGGCAAGTGCCAGCTTAAGGCTGAGTTTGTTTGTTCTGAATTTCATAAGAGGTTCTAACCTTTTCAATCAACTCGGCGTTCTTGCTGCGTAAATTGCCGCGCATTTTCAGGCCGCTGGAATTAAATGTTGTTCCGTATAACGTCACCAGATCGTCAGAGGAAACATCCTGAGTCGTCAGGTTCACCTGGGCATTATCCGTCGTAATCTTACGCAGTTGTGCGTCTTCTGTCAGCGCGTTGATTTCAACGTGCCCGTAGAGATAGAGCATGCGGTCGTTAGTCAGCTTGGCTTTATCGGCTTTAATCGACCAGGTTGGTACTTTATTCGCGTCAAAGGTGGTCAGGAATGGGTGGGTAAACCACGATATTGCCTGATCGGAAAAATACTCCACATGCTCGGCGGTTAACCGGTAGCTCAGTGCGCCTTCGGGACTGTACACCACGGTGTCGGTATGTTCGCTTTGATAGGTTGGATCGTTTGCGTTAATCACCACCTGGCTGCTGTCGTCGTTATCGGCAAGGTTCAGGCCGATCAGGACAAGCGCAACCAGCGATAGCACAATAATAACCCAACGTCTGGTTTTACTCATATCGATTGCCCTTTGGCTTCTTCCAGCTTCCCTTGCGCCATCAGCAGCAGGTCACAGACTTCACGAACGGCACCGCGGCCGCCTGCAATACGCGTCACATAATCGGCGCGAGGCAACAGCAGCGGGTGTGCATCCGCCACCGCAACGCTGAGGCCAATTTCCGCCATCACCGGCCAGTCAATCAGATCATCGCCGACGTAGGCGACCTCTTCTGGCTGAAGGTTCAGCGTAGCGAGTAGCTCACGATAGGCAATCAGTTTATCGGACTGCCCCTGGTAAAGATGGGTGATGCCAAGCGTCGCACAGCGGTCTTCTAACAGTTTAGCTTTTCGCCCGGTAATTATCGCTACTTCGATATCCGAAGTAAGCGCACAGCGAACGCCATAGCCGTCGCGGACGTTAAACGCTTTGAGTTCTTCACCGCTGTTGCCCATGTAAATCAGGCCGTCAGAAAGCACCCCGTCGACGTCGAGGATAAGCAGGCGGATTTTCTCCGCCTTCGCCATAAATTGTGGACTCACCGGGCCATAACAGGTGGCGACCGATGCGACAGCATTACTCATTCTTTATATCCTTGATTACACTACGCCTGCGCGCAGTAGGTCGTGCATATGTATCACACCTAGCAGATGGTCGCCATCGGCAACCAGCACGCAGGTGATATGACGGGATTGCATCAGGTTCAGCGCATCGACCGCCAGCATGCCGGGGCGAATACGAATGCCGCCCGGCGTCATGACGTCGGCAATGCCGAGGCTGCGCACATCGGCACCGGTATCAAAGATGCGTCGCAGGTCGCCGTCGGTGAAAATACCTTTGATCTGCATGTTGTCATCGCAGATGGCCGTCATACCCAGATTTTTTCGGGTAATTTCCAGCAGGGCATCGCGCAGTGAGGCATCAACGCTGACGTGCGGTATCTCATCGCCAGTATGCATAATATCGTTAACGCGTAGCAGAAGCTTGCGACCTAATGCGCCACCGGGGTGGGAGAGCGCAAAATCTTCGGCGGTAAAGCCGCGTGCTTTCAGCAACGCAACGGCCAGCGCATCTCCCATTACCAGCGCTGCGGTGGTGCTTGACGTTGGGGCGAGCCCTAACGGGCAGGCTTCACGCGGGACTTTGACGCATAAATGAATATCCGCCGCGCGGCCCATGCTGCTGTCTGGTCGGCTGGTCATACAGATAAGCGGGACGCGCAGACGTTTTAAAACCGGGATCAGCGCCAGAATTTCATTAGACTCGCCGGAGTTGGACAGGGCAATCACCACATCCTGGGGCGTTACCATGCCTAAATCGCCGTGCGCTGCCTCACCAGGGTGAACAAAAAACGCAGAAGTACCGGTGCTGGCGAAGGTGGCTGCCATCTTGCGGCCAATATGCCCGGATTTGCCCATTCCCATGACGACAACTTTGCCAGTGCAGTAGAAGATCTTCTCGCAGGCTTCGCTAAAGTCCTGATTAATGTATTGATCAAGCTGTTCCAGCCCTTCCCGTTCAATCGCCAGAACGTCTCTCCCTGCCTGCTGGAAGTCGAAATCTGACGGCAAATCTATTTGCGACATAGTGTTATCCCAGTTCAATCGATGAAAAGCGGCGTGCCCCAGTAAAGCAGCGCCAGCCATACCACAAACCCGCTGATTAACAGTAAACCGGCGACGCGGCCTACCTGGCGTCGACGCCAGCAAAGCAGAGCGAAGACCACGCTGACCAGCATCATTACGCCATAGTCGCGGGTAAACGCGAGGGGGTTAAACGTCCCCGGTGCGATGAGGGCGGGGATCCCCAGTACGATAGCTATATTAAAGAAGTTTGAGCCGATAATGTTGCCGACGGCAATATCGTTTTCACCTTTGCGCACGCCAGCGATAGCGGTTGCCAACTCCGGCAGACTGGTGCCCAACGCGATAACCGTCAGGCCGATGGTCAGTTCGCTCATGGCGAAGTAGTTCGCCAGCACGGTAGCGTTATCGATGACCATTCTGGTTGCCATCGGCATGATAATCAGCGCGACGCCAAGCCATAAACAGGCGACGGGCAGAGAACCGTCGCGGGGCAGTTCGGATAACTGCTCCTGGGTAAATTTGTCGTTACCCTGACGTTCGGCGAGGCGGGCTATTTTAATGATAAACAACAGCCACAATCCGGCCAGAATAAATAAAAAAACACCGTCAAACCAGGACAGTTCTCCATCATACAGGACATACCCGGCGACCAGGCTTACTACCAACATTAACGGTAATTCGCGGCGCAGAATATCAGAATGCACGGTAAATGGGTGGAACAGGGCGGTGAGCCCAAGAATCAGCAGAATGTTGACGATATTAGAGCCGACGGCGGTACCGATGGCCAGATCGACCTGCCCGTGCAGCGAGGCGGCAGCAGAGACGATGATTTCCGGCAGTGAGGTTCCGATGCTGACAACGGTTATACCTATAATCAGGGGAGGGACACCTAAAGCACGGCACAGAATGGAGGCGGAATACACGAGGCGGTCGGCGCTGTAGACCACCAGAAGTAAACCAATAATTAACAGAGCCGTGGCTAAGAGCATCAAAAGTCCTTTATTCGGGTATAATCGTCGGTCCGCACGTCTGGACGTAACGAATTCCTAATTTTGACTTTATGCGCAGGAAAAGTAAAACAAATGCCAGATTTCGTTAACCAGAGCGGTTAGGATTCTGTAAGAATGCGGGGGCAAGCAGGAGTTTGCCCTACTTAAGGACCTGGAAAGGTAAGCCTATGAGCCAAAATACCGAGAATCTGGTCGAGGTGCGAGATGTCACGTTTTCCCGTGGCAATCGGGTCATCTTCGACAATATCTCGCTGTCGGTACCGCGCGGCAAAATTACCGCGATTATGGGGCCGTCGGGGATTGGCAAGACCACGCTGTTACGCCTGATTGGCGGGCAGATCCCCCCGGATAGCGGAGAGATCCTCTTTGACGGTGAGAACGTACCGAAAATGTCACGCTCTCGCCTGTATACCGTACGCAAACGTATGAGCATGCTGTTTCAGTCCGGCGCGCTGTTCACCGACATGAACGTGTTTGATAACGTGGCGTATCCCATTCGTGAGCATACCCGCTTACCGGCGCCGCTGCTGAAAAGCACGGTAATGATGAAGCTAGAGGCCGTTGGCCTGCGCGGTGCAGCAACGCTGATGCCATCGGAACTCTCTGGCGGTATGGCCCGCCGCGCTGCGCTGGCGCGTGCAATTGCGCTGGAGCCCGACCTCATCATGTTCGACGAACCTTTCGTCGGCCAGGACCCGATTACCATGGGGGTGCTGGTGAAGCTGATTTCTGAACTCAACAGTGCGCTGGGTGTCACCTGTATTGTGGTTTCTCACGATGTGCCGGAAGTACTGAGCATTGCGGATTACGCTTATATCGTGGCGGACCAGAAAATTGTCGCGCACGGCAGCGCCTCATCATTGCAGGAAAACAGCGATCCTCGAGTGCGTCAGTTCCTCGACGGTATTGCCGACGGCCCGGTGCCGTTCCGTTATCCTGCGGGCGACTATCGCCGCGATCTCATCGGCACAGGGAGTTAATCGACTTATGCTGTTAAATGCACTGGCAGCGCTTGGACATCGCGGGATCAAGACCGTCGCGACGTTTGGGCGTGCTGGGTTAATGTTATTCAATGCCGTTGTCGGCAAGCCGGAGTTCCGCAAACACGCGCCGTTGCTGGTGCGTCAGCTGTACAACGTCGGCGTGCTCTCTCTGGTTATCATCATCGTGTCGGGCGTATTTATCGGCATGGTGCTGGGGCTGCAGGGTTACCTCGTGCTGACCACCTACAGCGCTGAGACTAGTCTCGGCATGCTGGTGGCGCTGTCGCTACTGCGCGAACTGGGGCCGGTCGTTGCCGCGCTGCTGTTTGCGGGACGCGCAGGCTCGGCACTGACTGCGGAAATCGGCCTGATGCGCGCGACCGAGCAGCTCTCCAGCATGGAGATGATGGCGGTGGATCCGCTACGTCGCGTTATCTCTCCTCGCTTCTGGGCTGGCGTCATTTCGCTGCCGCTGCTGACCATTATCTTTGTGGCGGTCGGCATCTGGGGCGGTTCGCTGGTCGGCGTAAGCTGGAAAGGTATTGATTCCGGGTTCTTCTGGTCGGCGATGCAAAATGCGGTGGACTGGCGTTTGGATCTGGTGAACTGCCTGATCAAGAGCGTTGTTTTCGCCATTACGGTGACATGGATTGCGTTATTTAACGGTTACGATGCGATCCCCACTTCTGCCGGAATTAGCCGGGCGACGACGCGCACCGTGGTGCACTCCTCGCTGGCGGTTCTTGGGCTGGACTTTGTGCTGACGGCACTGATGTTTGGGAATTGAGTGAATGCAAACGAAAAAGAGTGAAATCTGGGTCGGTATTTTTCTGTTGGTTGCCCTGCTGGCGGCGCTGTTTATCTGCCTGAAGGCGGCGGACGTTTCGTCAATGAAATCAGAACCAACCTACCGCATTTACGCCACCTTCGATAACATCGGCGGCCTGAAAAACCGTTCACCGGTGCGAATTGGCGGCGTAGTGATTGGTCGCGTTGCGGATATTGAACTGGATCCGAAAACGTACTTACCGCGCGTCGCAATCGACATCGAAGATCGCTATAACCATATCCCTGATACCAGTTCGCTGGCCATTCGTACCTCTGGCCTGCTTGGTGAACAGTATCTAGCGTTGAACGTCGGTTTTGAAGACCCTGACCTGGGAACGTCTATCCTTAAAGATGGCGGTACCATTCAGGACACCAAATCGGCAATGGTACTGGAAGACCTGATTGGCCAGTTCCTTTACAACAGCAAAGGTAGCGACAATCAGAATTCTGGCGATGCGCAGGGTTCTACAGATGGACATACTGGTACGGCGACGCCTGCGACTGGCGCGACGAATTAATCTCAGGAGATACTCGACATGTTTAAACGTTTACTGATGGTCGCCATGCTGGTGATTGCGCCGCTGACGGCAGCCACTGCAGCAGACCAAACCAATCCCTATAAGCTGATGAATGAAGCGGCGCAGAAGACGTTCGATCGCCTGAAGAATGAACAACCGAAGATTCGTTCTAATCCGAACTACCTGCGTGACGTGGTCGATCAGGAACTGCTGCCGTATGTACAGGTAAAATATGCCGGTGCGCTGGTGCTGGGCCGTTACTACAAAGACGCGACGCCCGCTCAGCGTGAAGCTTACTTCACTGCCTTCCGCGAATACCTGAAGCAGGCGTACGGTCAGGCGCTGGCGATGTACCATGGCCAGACCTACCAGATTGCGCCAGAACAGCCGCTGGGCGATGCGACCATCGTGCCTATCCGCGTGACCATCATCGACCCGAACGGCCGTCCTCCGGTGCGTCTTGACTTCCAGTGGCGTAAAAATACCCAGACGGGTAACTGGCAGGCCTATGACATGATTGCGGAAGGGGTGAGCATGATCACCACCAAGCAGAACGAATGGAGCGACCTGCTGCGCACTAAAGGCATCGACGGCCTGACCGCTCAGCTGAAATCTATTTCTGCGCAGCCAATCACCCTGGAACAGAAAAAATAATGGCCGAACCGCTAAGCTGGAAGCGTGATGGCGAACGCCTGGCGCTGCACGGTGAACTGGATCAGGATTTTCTGGTGTCCCTGTGGGACGCCAGAACCGAGGCCACGCAGGGGGTATCCATTATCGACCTCAGCGGCCTGAGCCGCGTCGATACGGCTGGACTGGCGCTGTTGGTGCATCTGGTTGAGCTTATCCGCACGCAGGGTCGTACGCCGAGCCTGGAAGGGGTCAGCGAAAAAGTGGCGACCCTGAAAAGCTTGTACAACCTGCCAGAAGGCATGATCCCCTAACAGTTTCAGCACGTTACTGTTGTGGTTTCTAATAAAGCCCCATCAATCTCAACGATGGGGCTTTTTGCTTGTTTAAGACCGCGCCACTTTCCTCTAAGATGTGGGGCTTGTTTTCACTCTCAAATGAAATGCGAACCTATGGAAAATAATGAAATTCAGACCGTGCTGATGAACGCACTCTCCCTTCAAGAAGTTCTCGTTTCTGGCGATGGCAGTCACTTCCAGGTCATTGCCGTGGGTGAGATGTTTGATGGCATGAGCCGGGTCAAGAAGCAGCAGACTATCTATGGCCCGCTGATGGAGTACCTTGCGGACAACCGCATTCATGCCCTGTCGATCAAGGCGTATACCCCACAAGAGTGGGCACGCGATCGCAAACTCAACGGTTTTTGAGCCAGGGGAAAAGTGTGCGCACTTTTCCGGTGGCGAACGTGAATACTTAACAGAGATTAGATTTGATGGATAAATTTCGTGTGCAGGGGCCAACCCGCCTTCAGGGCGAGGTCACCATTAGCGGTGCAAAAAACGCTGCCCTGCCGATTCTTTTTGCCGCGCTGCTGGCAGAAGACCCGGTAGAGATCCAGAACGTACCGAAGCTGAAAGACGTTGATACTTCCATGAAGCTGCTGACGCAGCTGGGTGCAAAAGTTGAACGCAACGGCTCGGTCTGGATTGATGCTGGCCCGGTCAATGTTTTCTGTGCGCCGTACGAGCTGGTGAAAACCATGCGCGCCTCTATCTGGGCGCTGGGGCCGCTGGTGGCACGCTTTGGTCAGGGGCAGGTTTCTCTGCCGGGTGGATGCACCATTGGTGCGCGCCCGGTCGATCTGCACATCTCTGGCCTTGAGCAACTGGGTGCAGAAATTAAGCTGGAAGAAGGTTACGTCAAAGCGTCCGTTAACGGTCGTTTGAAAGGCGCGCATATCGTCATGGACATGGTCAGCGTTGGCGCGACCGTCACCATCATGACGGCAGCGACGCTGGCGGAAGGCACCACCATTATCGAAAACGCCGCGCGTGAGCCGGAAATCGTCGATACGGCGAACTTCCTCAACGCGATGGGCGCGAAGGTCACGGGTCAGGGTACCGACCGTATTACCATCGAAGGCGTGAAGCGTCTGGGCGGCGGTGTTTACCGCGTTCTGCCAGACCGTATTGAAACCGGCACCTTCCTGGTAGCGGCAGCTATCTCCGGCGGCAAAATTGTCTGCCGCAACGCACAGCCTGATACGCTGGATGCGGTACTGGCTAAGCTGCGTGAAGCCGGTGCTGACGTTGAAGTGGGCGAAGACTGGATTAGCCTCGACATGCACGGCAAGCGCCCGAAAGCGGTAAACGTGCGTACTGCACCACACCCAGCGTTCCCGACGGACATGCAGGCACAGTTCACGCTGCTGAACATGGTAGCGGAAGGTACAGGGGTTATCACTGAGACGGTCTTTGAAAACCGTTTCATGCATATTCCTGAACTTATTCGTATGGGCGCGCGTGCGGAAATCGAAAGCAACACCGCAATTTGCCACGGCGTTGAACAGCTTTCCGGTGCTCAGGTGATGGCGACCGACCTGCGTGCTTCTGCAAGCCTTGTCCTGGCAGGCTGTATTGCTCAGGGTACGACGATCGTTGACCGTATCTACCACATCGATCGTGGCTATGAGCGCATTGAAGATAAGCTGCGTGGTTTAGGCGCGAATATCGAGCGTATTAAGGGCGAGTAATCGCTGCCGCGAATAAAGCGCCCGCTGTTGATAGTGGGCGCTTCTCTTCCTCTGCTATTTTTCCTGCTTATCGCGGCGAATAGCCTGTGTTCTGTCGATAAAAGCATGGGTTATCGGATCGTGATAACGTGAAGGCCAAATCACCCAAGGGTCCGTCCCCAGAGCCTTTGCTACGATTTTCTCACCTTTCGGCCATGGACGAGAAAGGACGTTGGCTAACGTCGATGAACTGAGTCCGTTTTTGCGTGACTCTGCAGCCATGGATGTGCCTTTCTTACGTAACCCCGCGATAATGTCTGCGGGATGCCAGTCGCTAAACCTCTCCATACTTCCTCCCTGAAAACGGTCGTTAACTCGTTACGCTGAGCGAGGAATATACTGTATCCCTGTTTTCTATAAGTTCATAAACAGTTCGTGTAAGTTTTATTAAATTAGGAAAACATCAATTTTTTGGTAAAAAAAAGCGCCTTCAGGCGCTTTCAGGAATGTACCCACACAGGACGCAGGGAAGGGCGTTCTTGGATTATCGGTCGCGTTGAACGGCTATATGGGCAAGGCCGATAAGCGCATCGCGCCACGGTGTATCCGGCAGTGAGGCCAGAGAAGCAATTGCTTTATCGGCTTCTTCTTCGGCACGCTGACGCGTCCATTCCAGAGAACCACAGGCAGCCATGGCATCCAGTACGGGCTCCAGGAGATGGCGACCGTTACCCTGCTCGATAGCGCCGCGAATGAGCTGAGCCTGTTCTGGTGTGCCGTTACGCATGGCATGCAGCAGCGGTAGGGTTGGCTTACCTTCGTTGAGATCGTCACCTACGTTTTTACCCAGCGTCTCTCCATCGGCGCTGTAGTCGAGCAGGTCATCAATCAACTGGAAGGCGGTGCCGAGATAGCGGCCATAGTCCTGTAGCCCTTTCTCTTGCTCTGACGTACAACCCGCAAGCAAACCAGAACATTGCGCAGCCGCTTCAAACAGACGTGCTGTCTTGCTGTAGATAACGCGCATATAGTTCTCTTCGGTGATGTCCGGATCGTTGACGTTCATCAGTTGAAGGACTTCGCCTTCTGCAATGACGTTCACGGCTTCTGACATCACTTCCAGCACCTTCAGCGAACCGAGGCTGGTCATCATCTGGAATGCACGCGTATAGATAAAGTCGCCAACCAGTACGCTGGCCGCGTTACCAAAGGCCGCATTGGCCGTTGCCTTACCGCGGCGCATATCTGACTCATCGACAACATCGTCATGCAGCAACGTCGCGGTATGAATAAATTCGATTAGCGCGGCGATAGTGACGTGGGCGTTTCCCTGATAGCCAACGGCGCGGGCGGCCAGGACGGCGATCATTGGACGAATCCGTTTTCCGCCGCCGCTGACGATATAATAGCCAAGCTGGTTGATCAATTGGACGTCCGAGTTGAGCTGCTCAAGAATCGTCGCATTGACACCCGCCATATCCTGCGCGGTTAACTCATTGATTTTTTGTAAATTCATCGCAAAAGCCGGGCTTAATGTCCTGTTTACCACTTATCCATACGGGATAACGAAGGTTTTACGTTAGAGTTGTAGATACGATTGTACTGAAAAAACGGCTCAGATAAACGCTACTGTGCAGGTTGTATTTTTTTTCTGCATCTATTGATGGTAGCACTTGTCAAAGGCTCGCGTTTTGCGTAATATTCGCGCCCTATTGTGAATATTTATAGCGCACTCTGAATCACACGAAGAGGTGCGCGGAAGCGGAGTTTATATGTACGCGGTTTTCCAAAGTGGTGGTAAACAACACCGAGTAAGCGAAGGTCAGACCGTTCGCCTGGAAAAGCTGGACATCGCAACTGGCGAATCTGTTGAATTCGCTGAAGTTCTGATGATCGCAAACGGTGAAGAAGTCAAAATCGGCGTTCCTTTCGTTGATGGCGGCGTTATCAAAGCTGAAGTTGTTGCTCACGGTCGTGGCGAGAAAGTTAAAATCGTTAAGTTTCGTCGTCGTAAACACTACCGTAAGCAGCAGGGCCATCGTCAGTGGTTCACTGATGTGAAAATTACTGGCATCAGCGCTTAAGTTAAGGGGAGCAGATTAAATGGCACATAAAAAGGCTGGTGGCTCGACTCGTAACGGTCGCGACTCAGAAGCTAAACGTCTGGGCGTAAAACGCTTCGGCGGCGAATCCGTTCTGGCTGGTAGCATCATCGTTCGTCAACGTGGTACTCAGTTCCACGCTGGTTCTAACGTAGGCTGCGGCAAAGACCACACTCTGTTTGCTAAAGCAGACGGTAAAGTGAAATTCGAAGTGAAAGGCCCGAAAAACCGTCGTTATATCAGCATCGTTGCTGAATAAGTTTTTCGCGTCCCGGTAACGGATGAAAGCCCCGCAACGTGTTGCGGGGCTTTTTACATTCGACGCCAGGAAAATGATGGCTTGTACCACCGTTTCAGGGCAGGGAATCCGGAATGAAGCAGCAGGCGGGCATCGGTATCATGTTGGCGCTTACCACAGCGATTTGCTGGGGAGCTCTGCCCATTGCCATGAAACAGGTTCTGGAAGTCATGGAACCGCCCACCATCGTCTTCTACCGCTTTCTGATGGCAAGCTGTGGCCTTGGCCTCATTTTGTCCTGGAAGCGCAAGCTGCCCTCTTTGCGGCTGTTTCGCAACCCGCGCTGGCTAGTTCTGTTGCTTATCGCAACCGGCGGGCTGTTTGGTAACTTCGTGCTGTTTAGCTCATCGCTGCAGTACGTGAGCCCTACAGCGTCCCAGGTTATCGGCCAACTCTCACCCGTTGGGATGATGGTCGCCAGCGTCTTTATCCTCAAGGAGAAGATGCGCGGTACGCAGGTAGTGGGCGCAATCATGCTTATCTGCGGGCTGGTGATGTTCTTTAATACCAGCCTGATTGAAATTTTTACCCGCCTGACCGATTACACCTGGGGTGTGATTTTTGGGGTTAGCGCGGCGATGGTCTGGGTGAGCTACGGCGTCGCGCAAAAGGTGTTATTGCGACGGCTGGCATCACAGCAGATCCTCTTTTTATTGTACACTTTATGTACAATTGCACTGCTGCCATTAGCGAAGCCTGAGGTTATTGGGCTGCTGAGCGACTGGCAGCTAGCCTGTCTGATCTTCTGTGGTCTGAACACACTGGTCGGTTATGGGGCGCTAGCGGAAGCGATGGCGCGCTGGCAGGCGGCACAGGTGAGCGCGTTAATCACGCTGACTCCTCTGTTTACCCTGTTATTTTCAGATTTATTATCAATGGCCTGGCCCGATTTCTTCGCCAGACCGATGTTGAACCTTATTGGTTACCTCGGTGCGTTTGTCGTGGTTGCGGGCGCGATGTATTCCGCCATTGGTCATCGTCTATGGGGGCGGTGGCGTAAGCGTGAAGCGGTTGTTCCGTTACCCCGCGCAGGCGAATGATTTACGGAGAGTAAAATGAAGTTTGTTGATGAAGCAACGATCCTGGTCGTAGCAGGTGATGGCGGTAATGGTTGCGTAAGCTTCCGCCGTGAAAAATATATTCCTCGTGGTGGTCCTGACGGCGGTGACGGCGGTGACGGCGGTGACGTCTGGATGGAAGCCGACGAGAACCTGAACACCCTGATTGACTACCGTTTCGAAAAATCCTTCCGCGCTGAACGTGGCCAGAACGGTGCAAGCCGCGACTGTACCGGTAAGCGTGGTAAAGACGTTACCATTAAGGTGCCGGTGGGTACCCGCGTTATCGATCAGGGCACCGGTGAAACCATGGGCGATATGACCAAGCATGGTCAACGCCTGATGGTTGCTAAGGGCGGTTGGCACGGTCTGGGTAACACCCGTTTCAAATCTTCCGTGAACCGTACGCCACGTCAAAAGACCATGGGTACGCCGGGTGACAAACGTGACCTGCAGCTCGAACTGATGCTGCTGGCGGACGTGGGTATGCTGGGTATGCCGAACGCCGGTAAATCCACCTTTATCCGCGCTGTGTCTGCGGCGAAGCCAAAAGTGGCGGACTATCCGTTTACCACCCTGGTACCAAGCCTTGGCGTGGTACGTGTCGATAACGAGAAGAGCTTCGTGGTCGCCGACATCCCGGGTCTGATTGAAGGCGCATCTGAAGGCGCTGGCCTCGGTATCCGCTTCCTGAAGCACCTTGAGCGCTGCCGCGTGTTGCTGCACATCATCGATATCGATCCAATCGATGGCTCCGATCCGGCTGAAAACGCCAAAATCATCATTGGTGAACTTGAGAAATACAGCGAGAAGCTGGCGAATAAGCCACGCTGGCTGCTGTTCAACAAGATAGACACCATGGATAAAGCGGAAGCTGAAGCGAAAGCCAAAGCGATTGCCGAAGCGATGGGTTGGGAAGATAAGTACTACCTGATCTCCGCAGCAAGCCAGGTTGGCGTGAAAGACCTGTGCTGGGACGTGATGAACTTCATCATCGAGAACCCAATTACTCAGGCTGAAGAAGCTGCGCAGCCAGAGAAAGTTGAGTTCATGTGGGATGACTACCATCGTCAGCAGCTTGATGAAGTCGCCGCAGAAGCGGAAGACGAAGAGTGGGATGACGATTGGGATGAAGACGACGAAGAAGGCGTTGAGTTCATCTACAAACGTTAATCCTCGTGCCGGATGGCGACGCTAACGCGTCTTCTCCGGCCTGGAATATTCAACGGGCCGCAAATGCGGCCCGTTTTGTTTATATGCGAGGTAGGCCGAATAAGCGCAAGCGCCATCCGGCAGCATTACTCTCAGTTGTTCTGGTAAATATCCTTGTACAACCGGCTCTCAAAGCGTACCAGCGGAATACGTCGATTACGCTGATCCGCAGGCGGCACCGCGTACCCTGACAGATACTGAACAAACGCCATACGCTGTCCGCTGGCGGTGGTGATAAAGCCCGCCAGGTTGTATACACCCTGTAGTGAACCGGTCTTCGCTGAAACTTTACCATCCACACCCGCCTGATGCAGGCCTGCGCGGTACTGTAGCGAACCGTCGTGGCCGGCAAGCGGCAGCATGGAGATGAAGTCCAGCTCGCTATCGTGCTGGGCAATATATTGCAGTGCCTGCATCATGGTGGCTGGCGCGAGCAGGTTATGTCGCGACAGGCCGGAGCCGTCGGCAATGATTGTATTGCCCAAATCGATGCCCGCCTGCTGACGCAGGATCTGGCGAACTGCATCGGAGCCCGCTCGCCAGGTGCCGGGCACGCCAAAGCGCGAATGGCCAATCATACGAAACACGGTGTCGGCGATCATGTTGTCCGATTTTTTCAGCATGATCTTCAGCAGGTCGTGCAGCGGCGCTGACTGCTTACTTGCGATAACGGTGCCAGGCTCATTCACCAGCGTCTGGCGCAGCAGCGTACCGGTGTAGGTGATACCGGCCTGCTTGAGTTCATCTTTGATAATCGCCCCGGCATAGCTGGCGCCATCCTGAATGGCGAACGCCAGCGGCAGCGGGTCTGCACGCTGTGGCAGACAGCCAGTGAGCGTGTAGCGATTCAGGTCGCCAGGCACCACATCCAGCTCGCAGTATTGGGCTTCTGGCGAACCTTTTGCGAGCGTACGCACCTGGCTGAACATGGTCACCGGGTAGTAAGAGGCAATGCGGATGAACGCCAGATCGTTAGCCTTCTGGGCGCTATAAAGTGAAATAGAGAAGCAGTTACGGTCGATAATTGCGGCAGCAGGCGGTGCGCTGAAGCACTGCGTCATATCGTTCCATGGCCAGCCTGGTGCTTTATCATGACTGGCAAAGATGGAGGTATCGATCAAAATATTGCCATCGATATTCTGCACACCAGATTTTTTTAAGGTGGCAACCATATTGCGAATATCCTGGCGTTTTAGCGTAGGATCGCCGCCAAATCGAGCAATTAAGTCGCCTTTTAATGTACCGTTATCCACGCTGCCTTTACTCTCAAGCGTGGTGGTAAAGCGGAAATCCGGGCCAAGCTGAAGCAGGGCTGCTAGCGCGGTGAGCACCTTTTGGGTACTGGCCGGAAGCGCCATCTGCTGGCCGTGATAATCAATCAGCGGCGCGGGTGCGCCCACTTTCTGTACCAGAAGTGCGAGGTTGGCCCCGTCGGGCAGCTGATTGATATATTCATCAACATTCGCGGCCTGAACGCTAAACGCTATACTGGTAGTCAATCCGATGATAAATCTGGAAAATCGCATAATCTCGCGCTAACAACCTGGAAACAAGCCGTCATACTACGGCGCAACGCCCTGTAAAGTAAACGATGACCCGTAGTGAACTTCGGGGTAAAATGCGTATCAAATTAAAAATTGCTGCTGACCTGGGGCTTCGTACCCGGGTCGGTTTTCTTTTGCTTCTGGCCTGGTGTTGATAGCGACTCAGGCGGGCTTAGCAGCCGGAGCGGGGCGAACCGCTCCCAACAGGAATGTTTAAGAGGTATAACAATGCAAGCTATTCCGATGACCCTTCGTGGTGCAGAAAAACTGCGTGAAGAACTGGACTTTCTGAAGTCCGTACGCCGCCCAGAAATCATTGCGTCCATCGCCGAAGCGCGCGAGCACGGCGACCTGAAAGAGAACGCGGAGTACCATGCTGCCCGTGAGCAGCAGGGCTTCTGTGAAGGGCGTATCAAAGATATCGAAGCGAAACTGTCTAACGCGCAGGTTATCGACATCACCAAGATCCCAAACAATGGTCGCGTGATTTTCGGTGCCACCGTGAAGGTGCTGAACCTGGATAACGACGAAGAGCAGACTTACCGCATCGTGGGCGATGACGAAGCTGATTTCAAACAGAACCTGATCTCCGTTAACTCACCGATCGCCCGTGGGTTGATTGGCAAAGAGCAGGATGACGTGGTTACTATCCGTACCCCAGGTGGTGAAGTTGAATTCGAAATCATCCACGTGGATTATCTGTAAGATCGGTTCAACACTGAATTGTTGAGCGAGTGTAAAGATAAGAAAAAGGCCGCATAGCGGCCTTTTATCAAGCATAAGAGCGTGGCATGTTGCTAGCCCTCGTAGAGAAAATCCCTCATTTAACACAATGTTGTGTCAGAAATTAGGATATTCTTAACGTGGCAACGAGATTTTGCGTTCTTTACCAGGGCGATAAAGCACCAGTATCTTACCGATGACCTGTACATTACAGGCGCCGGTTTCGCGAACGATAGCGTCCACAATCAAAGTTTTGGTCTCTCTGTCTTCCGAGGCGACTTTCACCTTGATAAGTTCATGGTGCTCTAACGCTAGTTCAATCTCGGCCAGTACCCCTTCGGTCAAACCATTGTTGCCAAGCATAACTACAGGCTTGAGCGAATGTGCGAGACCTTTCAGGTGCTGTTTTTGTTTAGTACTCAGATTCATCGTATATTTTTGCTTACGTTGGGATTGAAAACGGGTCATTCTACCGCCATCTCCCATATATCGGCAAACGATGCGTAGAAATTTACGCCGAAAGGCTACGATGAACTGCCCCGATGGGAATGTTAAATGACAGGTAAAAAGCGTTCTGCCAGTTCAAGCCGCTGGCTTCAGGAACACTTTAGCGATAAATATGTTCAAGAGGCACAGAAAAAGGGGTTACGTTCCCGTGCCTGGTTTAAACTTGATGAAATACAGCAAAGTGACAAACTTTTTAAACCGGGGATGACGGTAGTCGACCTCGGTGCTGCTCCAGGAGGCTGGTCACAGTATGTGGTCACGCAGATTGGCGGCAAAGGCCGTATCATCGCTTGCGATCTTTTACCTATGGATCCAATCGTTGGTGTGGACTTCCTTCAGGGCGATTTTCGTGATGAACTCGTGATGAAGGCATTACTGGAACGCGTGGGTGACAGTAAAGTACAAGTTGTCATGTCAGATATGGCACCAAACATGAGCGGAACGCCGGCGGTTGACATCCCCCGGGCCATGTATCTGGTAGAACTGGCGCTTGAAATGGCTCGTGATGTGTTGGCGCCGGGCGGAAATTTTGTAGTGAAAGTGTTCCAGGGCGAAGGCTTCGATGAGTACCTAAGGGAAATTCGCTCCCTGTTTACGAAGGTTAAAGTTCGTAAGCCGGACTCTTCGCGTGCGCGTTCACGTGAAGTGTACATTGTAGCGACCGGGCGAAAGTGATAGACGGTGGTTTTTCAAACGAAAGTTTGAAAGAAACTGGATATAGAGTATCCTGACGCTGTTTTTAACACAGTTGTAATATGAGGTTAATCCCTTGAGTGACATGGCGAAAAACCTAATACTCTGGCTGGTCATTGCCGTCGTGCTGATGTCAGTATTCCAGAGCTTTGGGCCCAGCGAATCGAATGGCCACAAGGTGGACTATTCTACCTTCCTGCAAGAGGTCAATAACGACCAGGTTCGCGAAGCGCGTATCAACGGACGTGAGATCAACGTTACCAAGAAAGATAGTAACCGTTACACGACTTACATTCCGGTTAACGATCCGAAGCTGCTTGACAACCTGCTGACGAAAAACGTCAAAGTGGTTGGTGAGCCGCCTGAAGAACCAAGCCTGCTGGCTTCTATCTTCATTTCCTGGTTCCCGATGCTGCTGCTGATTGGCGTCTGGATCTTCTTCATGCGTCAAATGCAGGGCGGTGGTGGCAAAGGTGCCATGTCGTTCGGTAAGAGCAAGGCGCGCATGCTGACGGAAGACCAGATCAAAACCACCTTTGCCGACGTTGCAGGCTGCGACGAAGCGAAAGAAGAGGTGGGTGAGCTGGTTGAGTACCTGCGTGAACCGAGCCGCTTCCAGAAGCTGGGCGGTAAAATCCCGAAAGGCGTGCTGATGGTTGGCCCTCCGGGTACCGGTAAAACGTTGCTGGCAAAAGCGATTGCTGGCGAAGCGAAAGTACCGTTCTTTACCATTTCCGGTTCTGATTTCGTAGAAATGTTCGTCGGTGTTGGTGCATCGCGTGTGCGTGACATGTTCGAACAGGCTAAGAAAGCGGCACCATGCATCATCTTCATCGATGAAATCGACGCCGTAGGCCGCCAGCGTGGCGCAGGTCTGGGCGGTGGTCACGATGAACGTGAGCAAACGCTGAACCAGATGCTGGTTGAGATGGATGGCTTCGAAGGTAACGAAGGTATCATCGTTATCGCGGCAACTAACCGTCCAGACGTTCTTGACCCAGCGCTGCTGCGTCCAGGCCGTTTCGACCGTCAGGTTGTGGTCGGTCTGCCAGACGTTCGCGGTCGTGAACAGATTCTGAAAGTGCATATGCGTCGCGTGCCGCTGGCACCTGATATTGATGCCGCAATCATTGCTCGTGGTACGCCTGGCTTCTCCGGTGCAGACCTGGCAAACCTGGTGAACGAAGCGGCACTGTTTGCAGCGCGCGGCAACAAGCGCGTGGTATCGATGGTTGAGTTCGAAAAAGCGAAAGACAAAATCATGATGGGTGCGGAACGTCGCTCCATGGTGATGACGGAAGCGCAGAAAGAATCTACCGCTTACCACGAAGCAGGCCACGCGATTATCGGCCGCCTGGTACCGGAACACGATCCGGTGCACAAAGTGACGATTATCCCACGCGGTCGCGCGCTGGGTGTGACCTTCTTCCTGCCTGAAGGCGACGCGATCAGCGCCAGCCGTCAGAAACTGGAAAGTCAGATCTCCACCCTGTACGGCGGTCGTCTGGCAGAAGAAATTATTTATGGCGTAGAACATGTTTCTACCGGTGCGTCGAACGACATTAAAGTCGCGACTAACCTGGCACGTAACATGGTTACCCAGTGGGGCTTCTCCGACAAACTCGGTCCGCTGCTGTACGCGGAAGAAGAGGGCGAAGTATTCCTGGGCCGCTCTGTCGCCAAAGCGAAACACATGTCCGATGAAACCGCGCGTATCATCGACCAGGAAGTGAAAGCGCTTATCGAACGTAACTACGCTCGTGCTCGCCAGCTCCTGAACGACAACATGGATATTCTGCATGCAATGAAAGATGCGCTCATGAAATATGAGACCATCGATGCACCGCAGATTGACGACCTGATGGCTCGCCGCGACGTGCGTCCGCCAGCAGGCTGGGAAGAACCAGGTTCATCCAACAACTCTGGCAACACGGGTAAACCAAGTGCGCCACGTCCGGTTGATGAACCGCGTGCTCCGGACTCTGGCACTATGTCAGAGCAACTGGGCGACAAATAAGTTATCCCATCGTTGATGACTGTGCTTCACCTGAAACCCTGGGGCTTGCTCCAGGGTTTTTTTATGTCACGAATAACAAATCAGAAGGAATCGCTATGAAACTCACCGCCCAGGGCTCCATCCTGGATCTTTCCCATCCGCACGTGATGGGGATCCTCAACGTAACGCCGGACTCGTTCTCTGACGGCGGCACGCACAATACGTTGGTTGAGGCGGTGAAGCATGCAAACCTGATGATTAATGCTGGCGCGACGATTATCGATGTGGGCGGCGAGTCTACGCGTCCCGGTGCGCTGGATGTCAGCGTTGAAGAAGAGCTGGAACGCGTGATCCCGGTGGTGGAGGCAATTGCCCAGCGCTTTGAAGTATGGATTTCTGTCGATACGTCAAAACCGGAGGTTATTCGTGAATCCGCTCGCGTCGGGGCCCATATCATCAATGATATTCGCTCTCTGAGCGAACCGGGCGCGCTGGAAGCGGCGGCAGAGACCGGACTGCCGGTGTCGTTGATGCACATGCAGGGTAATCCAAAAACCATGCAGGAAGCGCCGAAGTACGACGATGTTTTTGCCGAGGTGAATCAGTATTTTGTCGATCAGATCGCGCGCTGTGAGCGTGCCGGGATCGCAAAAGATAAATTGTTGCTCGACCCGGGGTTCGGTTTCGGTAAAAATCTCTCTCATAATTACGCATTACTCGCTCGCCTGTCAGAATTCCACCACTTCGGTTTGCCGCTGTTTGTCGGCATGTCGCGGAAGTCGATGATTGGCCAACTGCTGAACGTGGGGCCATCAGAGCGCCTCAGCGGCAGTCTGGCGTGCGCGGTGATTGCAGCTATGCAGGGCGCGCATATCGTTCGCGTCCACGATGTCAAAGAAACTGTTGAGGCGATGCGTGTGGTTGAAGCCACGCTGTCTGCGAAGGGAAAAAAACGTTATGAGTAATCGCAAGTATTTTGGTACCGATGGGATTCGCGGTCGCGTAGGTGATGCGCCAATTACACCTGACTTTGTGCTGAAGCTCGGTTGGGCGGCGGGTAAGGTGCTGGCAAGCCACGGCTCACGTAAGATCATCATCGGGAAAGATACCCGTATCTCCGGCTATATGCTGGAGTCAGCGCTGGAAGCCGGTCTGGCGGCGGCGGGGCTGTCTGCCTCCTTCACCGGTCCCATGCCAACCCCCGCAGTCGCCTACCTGACCCGCACTTTCCGTGCGGAAGCCGGTATTGTTATCTCGGCATCACATAACCCGTTCTACGACAATGGCATCAAGTTCTTCTCCATTAATGGCACCAAGCTGCCGGATGAAGTTGAAGAGGCGATTGAAGCCGAAATGGAAAAAGAGATCACCTGCGTAGACTCTGCTGAGCTGGGCAAGGCGAGCCGTATCGTTGACGCCGCTGGCCGTTATATTGAGTTCTGCAAAGGTACATTCCCTAACGACCTCAGCCTTAACGGTTTAAAAGTCGTGGTCGATTGTGCCAACGGCGCAACCTATCATATCGCCCCAAACGTGCTGCGTGAGCTGGGTGCGACTGTTATCGCCATTGGCTGTGAACCGAACGGCGTGAACATCAACGAAGAAGTTGGGGCAACCGATGTGCGTGCGCTACAGGCGCGCGTGCTGGCGGAAAAAGCCGATGTCGGTATTGCGCTGGACGGTGATGGCGACCGCGTCATTATGGTTGACCACGAAGGCAACAAGGTCGATGGCGACCAGATCATGTACATCATTGCTCGTGAAGCACTGCGCCAGGGTCAACTGCGCGGTGGTGCCGTGGGTACGCTGATGAGCAACATGGGTCTGGAAGTGGCGCTGAAGCAGCTGGGTATTCCGTTTACCCGCGCAAAAGTGGGCGACCGCTATGTGCTGGAGAAAATGCAGGAGAAAGGCTGGCGTATCGGGGCGGAAAACTCCGGTCACGTGATCCTGCTGGATAAAACCACCACCGGCGACGGCATTGTTGCTGGTCTGCAGGTGGTTGCGGCAATGGTGCGTAATCACATGAGCCTGCACGATCTGTGCAGCGGTATGAAGATGTTCCCGCAGGTGCTGGTCAACGTGCGCTATACCGATGGAAAATCTAACCCGCTGGAAAATGATGCGGTTAAAGCGGCTGCGGCAGAAGTGGAAGCCGCGTTGGGTAACCGTGGTCGCGTACTGTTGCGTAAATCGGGCACTGAGCCGCTGATTCGCGTCATGGTTGAAGGTGAAGAAGAAGCGCAGGTGACCGCGTTTGCTCACCGTATTGCCGATGCAGTAAAAGCGGTATAATGGTTATCTAAGTTACTCAAAAGGCGGCGCTTGCCGCCTTTTTATTGTTGATTACGCGTTGTTTTGCTGTTTTTTTCCGCAGTTGATACAATGTGTCAAAATTGCCCTTGCGAAGGTCATTCGCTTTGGTTAGTATTCACACCCGCTTCAGTGGGAAACATAAACATCCCGCTTTATTGGTTGAAGCACTTGGTACGCGGTGTCCCCGCAAGGAACAGGTTGATTATGTACGAAGCTCTTTTAGTAGTTTTCCTTATTGTAGCAATTGGCCTTGTGGTCCTCGTTATGCTGCAGCAAGGTAAAGGCGCTGATATGGGAGCCTCCTTTGGAGCAGGCGCTTCCGGCACATTGTTTGGTTCAAGCGGTTCTGGTAACTTCATGACCCGTATGACCGCCGTGTTTGCGACGCTGTTCTTCATTATCAGTCTGGTACTGGGCAACATCAACAGTAACAAGATCAATAAAGGAAGCGAGTGGGAAAATCTGACTGCGCCTAAGACTGAGCAAACGACTCAGCCAGCGGCACCGGCCCAGCCGACCAGCGATATCCCGCACTAATAGCAGTATCTGTACCGAGGTGGTGGAATTGGTAGACACGCTACCTTGAGGTGGTAGTGCCCTAACGGGCTTGTGGGTTCGAGTCCCATCCTCGGTACCAATATTCCGAAAGAAAGACGCTGAAAAGCGTCTTTTTTTTCGTCTGTATAAAATCACCGTGAATTCGTAGGCCGGATAAGGCAACGCCGCCATCCGGCACTCTGCGGCTTAGTCAGCCTTAGGGAAGTCGACCACGGTATCGTTCACGCGGTTCACCATATTGGTGAACAAAATGGCGCTGATAGCGCTGATGGCTTCAATCACCTGACGGTCGCTGAACCCGGCGTCACGCAATACTGTCACATCCGCTTCCGGCAACGTGCCCGTGGTGGTCACCAGCGTTTGTGCGAATTTTGCCAGCGTGTCGAGATGTGCATCTTCTGCGTACTGCCCGCGGCGCAGTTCACGAATCTGTTCGCTGCTGAAGCCGGCCTTTTTCGCCATCATACTGTGTGCGGCCAGGCAGTAGTCACACCCGGTGGCTTCGCTGACGGCAAGGTTGATGGTTTCCAACTCTTTCGCATTCAGGCTGCCTTTGTGCAGCATCGCATTATGCGCCAGCGCCTGTTGCAGTGACTCCGGTGAGTGCCCGCCGATGGTCAGATAGGCATTCGGCACTTTCCCCATCGCTTTTTTGATACCGCCAAAAATCTCTGCGGCTTTCCCTGTTGCGTCTTGTTCACGAATTTCAGCTAAACGGCTCATGTCATACTCCTGTTACTAGAGGGTTTGTAGTGGCAATGACGTCATCTTAGTCACACTGAGCGTGCTAGACTGGCACTCTTCGTCTCATCTTTTTGTCTTATCGTCTCAGGAGTGATATGGACAGTCTCAGCCATCTCTTGACGCTGCTGGCCCCGCGCTGCGAAGTGAATCTGCACTGCCGTTTTGGCGGTCGTTGGCAGGCAGGGCACGAGCAGATGCGTTCCGGCATTGTGCCCTGGCATTTTGTATTACGGGGGGAGGGGCGTCTTACCGTGGGCAACCAAACCCGGCATATGCGAGCGGGAGATGCCATTTTGTTGCCGTACGGTTCGCCGCATCTGATGGAGAGCCTGGTCGAGTGGGGGCAGGTGCTGCCTGTCGCTCATCGCTTTAACGGCACGCTGACCGAAATGCGCACCGGCAGCGAAAGTGATGCGCTGGAGATGCTGTGCGGTGAGTTTTATTTTGGCCCGCACGTTAGCTGGCTTTTCGCCAGGGAGTCGGAGCTTATCCATCTGCATACCGATGAGCGGGAGGATTGCCCGGAACTTGAGATTCTGCTCAACGTACTGGTGCGCGAGAGTCTGGCGGAACATCCCGGCGGTAGCGCCATTGTCCGAAGCCTGGGTGATACGCTGTTGGTGCTTCTGTTTCGCACGCTACTGGGTGCAGAGGAGCCACCGGAGGGATTGTTGCGCCTGATGGGGGATGAACGGCTGATGCCCGCGGTGCTGGCCGTTCTTGCCACGCCTGAACAGCCCTGGACGATGGAAAGTATGGCGGCACGCGCCTTTTTATCGCGTGCGACGTTTGCCCGTCACTTTGCCCGAGCTTATCACCTGACGCCACAGGCCTGGCTGACGCAACTACGCATGGCGATGGCGGCGAGATTGTTGCATCAGGACAGACAGGCCCGGCTCGACGTGATTGCCGAACGCAGTGGGTTCCAGTCGCTGGCATCGTTCTCAAAGACCTTCAAAAAGTACTACGGCCTGACACCGGGAGAATGGCGGCGCAGATAGTGCAACTCTCCGAGCCCAAACAATCCCCAGGCGTAAAAAAGGCCGCATAAGCGGCCTTTTACATTCTCGACGCAGGCTTATTTGCCTTTGTTTTCCAGGTTCTCAACCTGCGGCAGACCGGTGGCAGAAGAGGCGGTCAGCAGACCCGCTTTCGCATAGCCGAACAGCTTTTCACGGGTATCGGTGATGTCGAGGTTACGCATGGTCAGTTGGCCAATACGATCGTCTGGCGAGAACACAGACTCACCTTTCTCCATGGTCAGACGCTCGGCCTTGTAGGTCAGGTTGTCAGACACAGTATTGAGAATGGAGTAGTCGTTGCCACGACGCAGCTCCAGTGTCACTTCACCGGTAATCTGGCTGGCCACCCAACGCTGCAGGCCGTCACGTAACATCAACGCCTGCGAGTCGAACCAGCGGCCCTGATACAGCAGTTTGCCCAACTGACGGCCATGGGAATGATACTGCTCGATGGTATCTTCGTTGTGGATACCGGTCAGCAGACGCTCGTAGGCAATATGCAGCAGTGCCATCCCCGGAGCTTCGTAGATGCCACGGCTCTTCGCTTCAATGATACGGTTTTCAATCTGGTCGCTCATGCCCAGACCGTGACGGCCGCCGATGCGGTTCGCTTCCAGCATCATCTCAACGTCGTCGCTGAAAGTTTTACCGTTCAGCGCGACCGGATGGCCCTGCTCAAAGCGCACAGTGACTTCTTCCGCTGGGATCTTCACGTTTTCGTCCCAGAATTTCACGCCCATGATGGGGTTAACGATCTTCACGCTGGAGTTCAGGAACTCAAGGTCTTTTGCTTCGTGCGTTGCGCCCAGCATGTTGGAGTCGGTGGAGTAGGCTTTCTCGACGGACATTTTGTAGTCGAAGCCGCAGGCGATCATGAATTCAGACATTTCATGACGACCGCCGAGCTCGTCGATAAAGTCGGTATCGAGCCACGGTTTGTAAATTTGCAGTTCAGCGTTGGTCAGCAGGCCGTAACGATAGAAGCGTTCGATATCGTTGCCTTTATAGGTGCTGCCGTCGCCCCAGATGTTTACGCCATCTTCTTTCATGGCGGCAACCAGCATGGTACCGGTCACGGCACGGCCCAGCGGGGTGGTGTTAAAGTAGGTCAGACCACCGGTAGTGTTGTGGAAGGCACCACACTGAATCGCGGCGATACCTTCAGCAACCAGTTGTTTACGGCAGTCGATCAGGCGAGCATTCTCTGCGCCATATTCCATAGCACGACGAGGGATCGCATCATAATCTTCTTCGTCAGGCTGGCCCAGGTTTGCAGTATATGCATAAGGGACCGCTCCTTTTTGTCGCATCCACAGCAGCGCTGCGCTGGTGTCAAGACCGCCAGAGAAGGCGATACCAATACGTTGACCTGCTGGAAGATGCTTGAGAATCGTCGTCATAAAGTAAAACCCTGCTTGATTGACTGAAGGATAAATCGCTTTCGCTGTCAGTGAATTTTTATGCAAAATAAATGAGTTTTCATTTAATCATGTTTTGACTGGCATCGGAAGGGATTCGTGCATTTTTATTCAAAAAATCCGCGCCGTCAGCGCTGATAACCAGCATTACCATACCGCGACGGCTTACGCATTTCTTCTGCATAGAATGTGAGGTTGACAAGCTGTGATCGAGGTCACTATACTAGAAGCAGATTTTACGTCCCGTCCTCGGTACCAAATCCCAGCATTATTTGCACTTTTTACTCAAAACGAGTAAAATTTGCCACGTTTCAGGCGCGGGGTGGAGCAGCCTGGTAGCTCGTCGGGCTCATAACCCGAAGGTCGTCGGTTCAAATCCGGCCCCCGCAACCACTTTCCCTTAGAGTTCATTTTCAAATATACTGTGAAGACTTAGGCCTTCGTAGCTGGATTTGAAAAAAAATTCTTTCGGAAGGTTCTCCAGGCCGCAGTTGCGGCTATAGGGTTCAGTTATCTAAAGCCCCGATTTATCGGGGTTTTTTGTTATCTGACTACAGAATAACTGGGCTTTAGGCCCTTTTTTTATGTCTTGGGGGTGGGTTTGTCCACATTAGAGCAAAAATTAACAGAGATGATTACAGCGCCGGTTGAAGCCTTAGGCTACGAACTGGTCGGCATCGAATTTATTCGCGGTCGCACATCGACACTGCGCATCTATATTGATAGTGAAGATGGCATCAATGTTGATGATTGTGCTGATGTGAGCCACCAGGTAAGCGCGGTGATGGATGTTGAAGATCCTATTACGGTGGCTTACAACCTGGAAGTTTCCTCTCCGGGCCTCGACCGTCCTATGTTCACTGCTGAACACTATGTGCGTTTCATGGGTGAAGAGGTTACGCTGGTCCTGCGTATGGCGGTTCAGAACCGTCGTAAGTGGCAGGGCATTATTAAAGCGGTAGACGGTGAGATGATCACCGTGACAGTCGACGGTAAAGATGAAGTGTTCGCGCTGAGTAACATCCAGAAGGCGAACCTGGTTCCCCACTTTTAACAGTCTGGATTGAGGTGAAAAGCCCGCGATGAACAAAGAAATTTTGGCCGTTGTTGAAGCCGTTTCCAACGAAAAATCACTGCCACGCGAGAAAATTTTTGAAGCGCTGGAAAGTGCGCTGGCTACAGCAACGAAGAAAAAATACGAACAAGAAATCGACGTTCGCGTTGAAATTGACCGTCGTAGCGGTGATTTCGACACCTTCCGTCGTTGGGTTATTGTCGAAGAAGTGACCCAGCCGACTAAAGAAATCACCCTCGAAGCGGCACGCTTCGAAGACGAAAGCCTGAACGTGGGCGAATACGTTGAAGATCAGATCGAATCTGTGACCTTCGACCGTATTACGACCCAGACTGCAAAACAGGTTATCGTACAGAAAGTACGTGAAGCTGAACGCGCAATGGTTGTAGACCAGTTCCGTGAGCATGAAGGTGAGATCATCACCGGCGTGGTTAAGAAAGTTAACCGCGACAACATCTCTCTGGACCTTGGCAACAACGCTGAAGCGGTTATCCTGCGTGAAGACATGCTGCCGCGTGAAAACTTCCGTCCAGGCGACCGTATCCGCGGTGTTCTGTACTCCGTACGTCCGGAAGCGCGCGGTGCGCAGCTCTTCGTCACCCGTTCTAAGCCTGAAATGCTGATCGAACTGTTCCGCATTGAAGTGCCAGAAATCGGTGAAGAAGTTATCGAAATCAAAGCTGCTGCTCGCGATCCGGGTTCTCGTGCCAAAATCGCTGTTAAGACCAACGACAAACGTATCGACCCAGTCGGTGCTTGTGTTGGTATGCGCGGTGCGCGTGTTCAGGCGGTCTCTACCGAGCTGGGCGGCGAACGTATCGATATCGTGCTGTGGGACGACAACCCAGCGCAGTTCGTGATCAACGCGATGGCTCCGGCTGACGTGGCATCTATTGTGGTTGACGAAGACAAGCACACCATGGATATCGCGGTTGAAGCGGGCAACCTGGCGCAGGCGATTGGCCGTAACGGTCAGAACGTCCGTCTGGCTTCTCAACTGAGCGGCTGGGAACTCAACGTTATGACCGTTGATGACCTGCAGGCGAAGCACCAGGCTGAAGCACACGCGGCTATCGATACCTTCACTAAATATCTCGATATTGATGAAGATTTCGCTACCGTGCTGGTTGAAGAAGGCTTCTCCACGCTGGAAGAACTGGCCTATGTGCCAATGAAAGAGCTGCTGGCTATTGATGGCCTGGATGAAGACACCGTTGAAGCACTGCGCGAGCGTGCTAAAAACGCACTGACCACTCTGGCACTGGCCCAGGAAGAAAGCCTCGGTGATAATAAACCGGCTGACGATCTGCTGAATCTGGAAGGATTAGATCGTGAGATGGCCTTCAAACTGGCTGCCCGTGGTGTTTGTACGCTGGAAGATCTCGCCGAACAGGGTATTGATGATCTGGTGGATATCGAAGGGTTAACCGACGAGAAAGCCGGTGAGCTGATTATGGCTGCCCGTAATATCTGCTGGTTCGGCGACGAAGCGTAATAAACTGTAGCAGGAAGGAACAGTATGACAGATGTAACCGTAAAAACGCTGGCTGCAGAAATACAGACCTCCGTGGATCGCCTGGTACAGCAATTTGCTGATGCGGGCATCCCGAAAGGTGCTGATGATTCTGTGTCCGCGCAAGAGAAGCAAACCTTACTGGCGCATCTGAACCGTGAAAATGGTTCTGCCCCAGATAAGTTGACTTTGCAGCGCAAAACGCGCAGTACTCTCAACATTCCAGGTACCGGTGGAAAAAGCAAATCGGTACAAATCGAAGTCCGCAAGACACGCACCTTTGTAAAACGCGATCCGCAAGAGGCTGAACGCCTGGCCGCGGAAGAGCAGGCGCAGCGTGAAGCGGAAGAGCAAGCCCGTCGTGAAGCTGAAGAAGCAGCTAAACGCGAGGCGCAACAAAAAGCTGAACGTGAGGCCGCAGAAAAAGCTAATCGTGAAGCCGCTGACAAAGCGAAACGTGAAGCTGCGGAAAAAGACAAAGTGAGCAATCAACAGACCGACGATATGACCAAAACTGCCCAGGCTGATAAAGCCCGCCGTGAAAATGAAGCTGCCGAGCTGAAGCGTAAAGCGGAAGAAGAAGCACGTCGCAAGCTTGAAGAAGAAGCGCGCCGCGTAGCGGAAGAAGCTCGCCGTATGGCAGAAGAAAATGAGAAGAATGGTGTGAATAACGCTGAACCTATTGAAGATGCTAGCGATTATCACGTCACGACTTCTACCCATGCTCGCCAGGCTGAAGACGAAAACGACCGCGAAGTTGAAGGTGGCCGTGGCCGTGCGCGTACTGCATCTAAAGCAGCGCGTCCTCAGAAGAAAGGCAACAAACACGCTGAATCTAAAGCTGACCGTGAAGAAGCGCGTGCAGCGGTTCGCGGTGGTAAAGGCGGCAAACAGCGTAAAGGTTCCGCGCTGCAGCAGGGCTTCCAGAAGCCAGCTCAGGCCGTTAACCGTGATGTTGTGATTGGTGAAACCATTACCGTTGGCGATCTGGCTAACAAGATGGCTGTGAAAGGCTCTCAGGTCATCAAAGCGATGATGAAGCTGGGCGCAATGGCCACCATCAACCAGGTCATCGACCAGGAAACCGCACAGCTGGTTGCCGAAGAGATGGGCCACAAAGTTATCCTGCGTCGTGAAAACGAGCTGGAAGAAGCGGTAATGAGCGACCGTGACACCGGTGCTGCGGCTGAACCGCGCGCACCAGTTGTGACTATTATGGGTCACGTTGACCACGGTAAAACCTCTCTGCTGGACTACATTCGTTCTACGAAAGTGGCCTCTGGCGAAGCGGGCGGCATTACTCAGCACATCGGTGCTTATCACGTTGAAACTGAAAACGGGATGATCACCTTCCTGGATACCCCAGGCCACGCCGCGTTTACCTCCATGCGTGCTCGTGGTGCTCAGGCAACGGATATCGTTGTTCTGGTTGTTGCGGCAGACGACGGCGTGATGCCGCAGACCATCGAAGCAATCCAGCACGCGAAAGCGGCGCAGGTGCCTTTGGTTGTTGCTGTGAACAAAATCGATAAGCCAGAAGCCGATATGGACCGCGTTAAGAACGAACTGTCTCAGTACGGCGTTATGCCGGAAGAATGGGGCGGCGAATCGCAGTTCATCCCTGTATCTGCAAAAGCGGGTACCGGTATCGACGACCTGCTGAACGCTATCCTGCTGCAAGCTGAAGTTCTGGAGCTGAAAGCGGTTCGTAAAGGTATGGCGAGCGGCGCGGTAATCGAATCCTTCCTGGACAAAGGTCGTGGCCCAGTCGCTACCGTCCTGGTTCGCGAAGGTACCCTGAACAAGGGCGATATCGTACTGTGTGGCTTCGAATACGGTCGCGTTCGTGCGATGCGTAACGAACTGGGTCAGGAAGTGCTGGAAGCGGGTCCATCCATTCCAGTGGAAATCCTGGGTCTGTCCGGTGTTCCGGCTGCCGGTGACGAAGTGACCGTCGTTCGTGACGAGAAGAAAGCGCGTGAAGTTGCTCTGTACCGTCAGGGTAAATTCCGTGAAGTTAAACTGGCTCGTCAGCAGAAATCTAAACTCGAGAACATGTTCGCCAACATGACCGAAGGCGAAGTTCACGAAGTGAACGTCGTACTGAAGGCCGACGTACAGGGTTCTGTGGAAGCGATCTCCGACTCCTTGCTGAAACTGTCTACCGACGAAGTGAAAGTGAAGATCATCGGTTCTGGCGTAGGTGGTATCACCGAAACCGACGCAACCCTGGCTGCAGCATCTAACGCTATCCTGGTTGGCTTCAACGTACGTGCCGATGCCTCTGCACGTAAAGTTATCGAGTCAGAAAGCCTGGATCTGCGCTACTACTCCGTCATCTATAACCTGATCGACGAAGTGAAAGCAGCAATGAGCGGCATGCTGTCTCCGGAACTGAAACAGCAGATCATTGGTCTGGCTGAAGTACGTGACGTGTTCAAATCACCGAAATTCGGTGCGATCGCGGGCTGTATGGTTACCGAAGGTACCATCAAGCGTCACAACCCAATCCGCGTTCTGCGCGACAACGTGGTTATCTATGAAGGCGAGCTGGAATCCCTGCGCCGCTTCAAAGATGACGTTAACGAAGTCCGTAACGGTATGGAATGTGGTATCGGCGTTAAGAACTACAACGACGTTCGCGTTGGCGATATGATCGAAGTGTTCGAAATTATCGAGATCCAACGTACCATCGCTTAAGGTTGGTTGGGTGTAGGCCGGATGGCGGCGTTTACGCCGTCATCCAGCAATGTTATGCCTGATGGCGCCAGCGCTTATCAGGCCTACAGCCTGAATACCGTATTAATTTTAAAAAGGGGCTGATAGCCCCTTTTTTGTCTGGAGAATTTATTATGGCGAAAGAATTTGGTCGCCCGCAGCGCGTGGCCCAGGAGATGCAAAAAGAGATCGCAATCATCCTGCAGCGCGAAATTAAAGATCCTCGTCTGGGCATGATGACCACCGTTTCCGGTGTCGAAATGTCTCGTGACCTGGCCTATGCCAAAGTGTTTGTCACCTTCCTGAACGATAAAGATGAAGCGGCGATTAAAGCTGGCATCAAAGCGCTGCAGGAAGCCTCTGGCTTTATCCGTTCTCTGCTGGGGAAAGCGATGCGCCTGCGTATCGTGCCGGAACTGACCTTCTTCTACGACAACTCGCTGGTTGAAGGTATGCGCATGTCTAACCTGGTGACCAGCGTGGTGAAGCATGACGACGAACGTCGTGTGAACCCAGCGGACGACAGCAAGGAGGACTGATGAGTCGTCCTCGTCGTCGCGGCCGTGATATTCACGGCGTATTATTGCTGGACAAACCGCAAGGCGCGTCCAGCAATGATGTGCTGCAGAAGGTCAAGCGTATTTATAACGCCAACCGCGCCGGGCATACCGGCGCGCTGGACCCGCTGGCTACCGGCATGCTGCCGATTTGCCTCGGTGAAGCCACCAAGTTTTCTCAGTATCTGCTGGACTCCGACAAGCGTTATCGTGTGATTGCTCGCCTGGGCCAGCGCACCGATACCTCGGATGCCGATGGCCAGATCGTGGAAGAACGTCCGGTGACCTTCAGCGATGCGCAGCTGGCTGAAGCGCTGGAGAGCTTCCGTGGAGACACCCAACAGGTGCCATCCATGTACTCGGCGCTGAAGTACCAGGGCAAAAAGCTGTACGAATATGCGCGTCAGGGCATCGACGTACCGCGTGAAGCCCGCCCGATTACCGTCTATGAGCTGCTGTTTATCCGCCATGAAGGTAACGAACTGGAGCTGGAGATTCACTGCTCAAAAGGTACTTATATTCGTACCATTATCGACGATCTGGGTGAGAAGCTCGGCTGCGGTGCGCACGTGATTTTCCTGCGCCGTCTGGCGGTCAGCAAATACCCGGTCGACCGTATGGTCACGCTGGAACAACTGCATGCGCTGGTCGAACAGGCCGAACAGCAGGGCGTTCCGGCCGCGAGTCTGCTCGACCCGCTATTAATGCCAATGGACAGTCCTGCTTCAGACTATCCGATAGTCAATCTTCCTTTAACCTCATCGGTTTATTTCAAAAATGGTAATCCGGTGCGGACGTCAGGTGCGCCTCTTGAAGGTCTGGTGCGCGTGACCGAAGGGGAAGAAGGCAAATTCCTCGGCATGGGTGAAATCGACGATGAAGGCCGCGTGGCACCACGTCGCCTGGTGGTCGAATACACCGAGTAAGTCAGATTGTGTGGCTTGCGATAACAGAGCGCTGCGAGTAGAATATCGCGGCTTAACGCCTGCTTAATTGTTTAACAATTGGCAAGCGTTATATCAGGGGCTGCTGAATTAGAGATCGGCACCCTTTCTTTCTTTTAAATTTGGAGTTCAAAATGTCTCTAAGCGTTGAAGCTAAAGCACAAATCGTTTCTGAGTTCGGTCGTGGCGCGAACGACAGTGGTTCTACCGAAGTTCAGGTTGCACTGCTGACTGCACAGATCAACCACCTGCAGGGTCACTTTGCAGAGCACAAAAAAGATCACCACAGCCGTCGTGGTCTGCTGCGCATGGTTTCTCAGCGTCGTAAACTGCTCGACTACCTGAAACGTAAAGATGTTGCACGCTACACCGCGCTGATCGAGCGTCTGGGTCTGCGTCGCTAATTCTAGCGAGTTTCAGAAAGAGGGGCCTTTATGGCCCCTTTTTTCCACCAGACAACGCCAATTTAAAAGAACAGAGTGCCCGTAGAAACGCTGTTTGTGCCCCGGTAATCCTCCCTGTCTACGTCTTGTTTAGACAAAATTGAGCTGAAATTACCGACACAGCAGTATTTTGAAAGATAACGGGTATAATGTATTGTTGTTGTGCATATTCTTCGTTGCAGAGGTTCGCGCGGCTAATGAGAGGCTTTACCCGCATCGGGTTAGGGTTGTCATTAGTCGCGAGGATGCAAAGAAGATCGGTTTCATCGGTTGGTACGCCAGAGGGTGTGCCACCATTTAATAAGAAAGGATAGAATTTTGCTTAATCCGATCGTTCGTAAGTTCCAGTACGGCCAACACACCGTCACGCTGGAAACCGGCATGATGGCGCGTCAGGCGACTGCCGCTGTGATGGTTAGCATGGATGACACCGCGGTATTCGTTACCGTTGTCGGCCAGAAAAAAACCAAACCAGGCCAGGACTTCTTCCCGCTGACCGTTAACTATCAGGAGCGTACCTACGCTGCTGGCCGTATCCCAGGTAGCTTCTTCCGTCGTGAAGGCCGTCCAAGCGAAGGCGAAACCCTGATCGCGCGTCTGATTGACCGCCCGGTTCGTCCGCTGTTCCCGGAAGGCTTCATTAACGAAGTTCAGGTTATCGCAACCGTGGTTTCCGTTAACCCACAGGTTAACCCTGACATCGTTGCCATGATCGGCGCATCCGCTGCCCTGTCCCTGTCCGGCCTGCCGTTCAACGGCCCAATCGGTTCTGCTCGTGTTGGTTACATCAACGACCAGTACGTACTGAACCCGACTCAGGACGAACTGAAAGAAAGCAAGCTGGACCTGGTTGTTGCCGGTACCGAAGCTGCCGTACTGATGGTTGAATCCGAAGCAGAACTGCTGAGCGAAGACCAGATGCTGGGTGCCGTTGTATTCGGTCACGAACAGCAGCAGGTTGTTATCAAAGAGATTAACGAGCTGGTAAAAGTTGCAGGCAAACCACGTTGGGATTGGCAGCCAGAAGCCGTCAACGAAGCGCTGAACGCGCGCGTTGCAGCTCTGGCAGAATCTCGCCTGAGCGACGCTTACCGCATCACCGACAAACAAGAGCGTTATGCTCAGGTTGACGTGATCAAATCTGAAACCATCGCTCAGCTGGTTGCAGAAGACGAAACCCTGGACGCTAACGAACTGGGTGAAATCCTGCACGCTATCGAGAAAAACGTTGTTCGTAGCCGCGTACTGGCAGGCGAGCCGCGTATCGATGGCCGCGAAAAAGACATGATCCGTGGTCTGGACGTACGTACTGGCGTTCTGCCACGTACTCACGGCTCCGCGCTGTTCACCCGTGGCGAAACTCAGGCGCTGGTGACTGCGACCCTGGGCACCACCCGTGATGCACAGAACCTCGACGAGCTGATGGGCGAGCGTACTGACAACTTCCTGTTCCACTACAACTTCCCTCCGTACTGCGTAGGCGAAACCGGTATGGTCGGTTCTCCTAAGCGTCGTGAAATTGGTCACGGTCGCCTGGCGAAACGCGGCGTGCTGGCAGTGATGCCAGAGCTGGACAAATTCCCGTACACCGTTCGTGTGGTTTCTGAAATCACCGAATCTAACGGTTCTTCTTCCATGGCTTCCGTATGTGGTGCTTCCCTGGCGCTGATGGACGCAGGCGTGCCAATCAAAGCGGCCGTTGCGGGTATCGCGATGGGTCTGGTGAAAGAAGGCGACAACTTTGTTGTTCTGTCTGACATCCTGGGCGACGAAGACCACCTGGGCGATATGGACTTCAAAGTGGCGGGTTCCCGCGACGGTATCTCTGCGCTGCAGATGGATATCAAAATTGAAGGTATCACCAAAGAGATCATGCAGGTTGCTCTGAACCAGGCTAAAGGTGCGCGTCTGCACATCCTGGGCGTGATGGAACAGGCGATTAACGCGCCACGTGGCGACATTTCTCAGTTCGCTCCACGTATCCACACCATCAAGATCAATCCAGACAAGATCAAAGACGTTATCGGTAAAGGCGGTTCTGTTATCCGTGCTCTGACCGAAGAAACCGGCACCACCATCGAAATCGAAGATGACGGTACCGTGAAGATCGCAGCGACCGACGGTGAGAAAGCGAAATTCGCTATCCGTCGTATCGAAGAGATCACTGCAGAAATCGAAGTAGGTCGTATCTACAACGGTAAAGTGACCCGTATCGTTGACTTTGGCGCGTTCGTTGCCATCGGTGGCGGTAAAGAAGGTCTGGTACACATCTCTCAGATCGCTGACAAGCGCGTTGAGAAAGTGACCGACTACCTGCAGATGAACCAGGAAGTACCGGTTAAGGTTCTGGAAGTTGACCGTCAGGGCCGTATCCGTCTTAGCATTAAAGAAGCAACCGAGCAGTCTCAGCCTGCCGCCGCACCGGAAGCTCCGGCAGCGGAACAGGGCGAGTAAGGTTTGCCTTTTGCCCTCCGCGTTTGCGGAGGGCACATTTAGCTGGCAGGATGCCTTGTTTGCAGGCGGGGGACAGGACGTTCATCCAATTGTTGTCTTCGGGAGTGGGAAATGAAGCCTTTTTTGCGCTGGTGTTTCGTTGCGACAGCACTCACGCTGGCAGGATGCAGCAACTCTGCCTGGCGTAAGAGTGAAGTCCTCGCAGTGCCATTGCAACCGACGTTACAGCAGGAAGTGATCCTGGCACGCATGGAACAAATACTTGCCAGTCGGGCTTTAACCGATGACGAACGCGCACAGCTTTTATATGAGCGCGGAGTGTTGTATGATAGTCTCGGTCTGAGGGCATTAGCGCGTAACGATTTTTCGCAAGCGCTGGCAATCCGACCTGATATGCCTGAAGTATTCAATTACTTAGGCATTTATTTAACGCAGGCAGGCAATTTTGATGCTGCCTATGAAGCGTTTGATTCTGTACTTGAGCTTGATCCAACTTACAATTATGCGCACTTGAACCGCGGCATCGCGCTTTATTACGGTGGCCGTGCGAAGTTAGCGCAAGATGATCTGCTGGCGTTTTATCAAGACGATCCCAATGATCCTTTCCGCAGTCTGTGGCTTTATCTCGCTGAGCAGAAGCTCGATGAGAAGCAGGCGAAAGATGCGTTGAAGCAACGCTTCGACAAATCGGATAAAGAACAGTGGGGATGGAACATTGTCGAGTTCTACTTAGGCAACATTGACGAAAAAACGTTAATGGAGCGCCTGAAGGCGGACGCAACGGATAACACCTCGCTCGCTGAGCATCTCAGTGAAACCAACTTCTATTTAGGTAAGTATTACCTAAGTCTTGGGGACAAGAACAGCGCTACGGCACTGTTCAAACTGGCGGTTGCCAACAACGTACACAACTACGTTGAGCACCGATACGCATTGTTGGAATTATCGCTCCTGGGCCAGGACCAAGATGACCTGGCAGAATCGGACCAGCAATAGCTGACGACTACATCAGCCCGTAATCTTTTTTGATTGCCATCACCTTCGCGGGTGAGGGCGTTGTTGTTCGTTAATACACCTACTTTGAGCCGGTTCACACTTTTCAATGAAAATTGCAGATCAATTTCATGATGAGTTATGTAGACTGGCCGCCATTAATATCGAGGCACTTGTACTACATGGCTGAATTCGAAACCACTTTTGCAGATCTGGGCCTGAAGGCTCCTATCCTTGAAGCCCTTACCGATCTGGGTTACGAAAAACCATCTCCGATCCAGGCTGAGTGCATTCCGCACCTGCTGGGCGGTCGTGACGTTCTGGGTATGGCCCAGACAGGTAGTGGTAAAACCGCAGCGTTTTCCCTGCCACTGCTGAACAACATCGATCCTGAGCTGAAAGCACCACAGATTCTGGTGCTGGCACCGACCCGCGAACTGGCGGTTCAGGTAGCTGAAGCAATGACGGATTTCTCTAAACATATGCGCGGCGTAAACGTGGTAGCCCTGTACGGCGGCCAGCGTTATGACGTGCAGTTACGCGCCCTGCGTCAAGGGCCACAGATTGTCGTCGGTACCCCAGGTCGTCTGCTGGACCACCTGAAACGCGGCACCCTGGACCTCTCCAAACTGAGCGGCCTGGTGCTGGACGAAGCAGATGAAATGCTGCGCATGGGCTTTATCGAAGACGTCGAAACCATCATGGCTCAGATTCCAGAAGGTCACCAGACCGCTCTGTTCTCTGCAACCATGCCGGAAGCTATCCGTCGTATTACCCGTCGCTTCATGAAAGAGCCACAGGAAGTACGTATTCAGTCCAGCGTAACCACTCGCCCGGACATCAGCCAGAGCTACTGGTCTGTGTACGGCATGCGCAAAAACGAAGCGCTGGTACGTTTCCTGGAAGCGGAAGATTTTGATGCGGCGATTATCTTCGTTCGTACCAAAAAC
This sequence comes from Kluyvera chengduensis, assembly GCF_044197065.1. Classification (NCBI taxonomy): domain Bacteria; kingdom Pseudomonadati; phylum Pseudomonadota; class Gammaproteobacteria; order Enterobacterales; family Enterobacteriaceae; genus Kluyvera; species Kluyvera chengduensis. The sequence goes on along the minus strand of NZ_JBIQOI010000004.1, from coordinate 206,386 downwards.
GCGACCCTGGAAGTGGCTGAAGCCCTGGAACGTAGCGGCTACAACAGCGCCGCGCTGAACGGCGACATGAACCAGTCCCTGCGTGAGCAGACTCTGGATCGTCTGAAAGACGGTCGTCTGGATATCCTGATCGCAACCGACGTGGCGGCACGTGGTCTGGACGTTGAGCGTATCAGCCTGGTTGTTAACTACGACATCCCAATGGACTCCGAGTCTTACGTTCACCGTATCGGCCGTACCGGTCGTGCAGGTCGTGCTGGCCGTGCGCTGCTGTTCGTTGAGAACCGCGAGCGTCGTCTGCTGCGCAACATCGAACGTACTATGAAGCTGACCATTCCAGAAGTAGAACTGCCAAACGCAGATCTGCTGGGCAAACGCCGCCTGGAAAAATTCGCCGCGAAAGTACAGCAGCAGCTGGAAAGCAGCGATCTGGATCAGTACCGTGCACTGCTGGCGCAAATCCAGCCGACCGCGGAAGGCGAAGAGCTGGACGTTGAAACGCTGGCCGCTGCGCTGCTGAAAATGGCACAGGGCGAACGTTCTCTGATCGTTCCACCAGATGCGCCAATGCGTCCTAAGCGTGAGTTCCGTGACCGTGACGATCGTTTCGAACGTCGTGACCGCAATGACCGTGGTCCACGCGATCGTAATGACCGTGGTGGCGAAGATCGTCCTAAACGCGAACGTCGTGACGTCGGCGATATGGAACTGTACCGCATTGAAGTGGGTCGTGATGACGGCGTTGAAGTTCGTCACATTGTTGGTGCTATCGCGAACGAAGGCGACATCAGCAGCCGTTATATCGGTAACATCAAGCTGTTCGGTACCCACTCTACTATCGAACTGCCAAAAGGCATGCCGGGCGAAGTACTGCAGCACTTTACTCGTACCCGTATCCTGAACAAACCGATGAACATGCAGCTGATCGGCGACGCACAGCCTCGTCCAGAGCGTAGCGGTCGTAGCTTCGGCGGCGAACGTCGTGAAGGCGGTCGTAGCTTCGGTGGCGAACGTCGCGAAGGCGGTCGTGGCGAAGGTCGCGGTTTCGGCGGCGAGCGTCGTGAAGGCGGTCGTGGTGATGGTCGTCGTTTCAGCGGTGAACGTCGTGACGGTGGTAACCGTGCGCCGCGCCGTGATGATTCAGGCGCTGCTCCACGTCGTGATGACTCTGCAGGCCGTCGTCGTTTCGGTGGTGACGCATAAGCCTCACGGTTTAAAAGCGTAAAGTAATATATACAGCCCCGATCGTCATGATTGGGGCTTTTTTTATTCCATTTGTACTCGTGTACTGGTACAGTGCGACACATTAAAATGCAGTAGCAAAATAATACACTGGAGAAAAGGCTGTATGGCGACACTAACCACCACCCAAACGTCACCTTCGCTGCTTGGCGGCGTGGTGATCATCGGCGGCACAATCATTGGTGCGGGGATGTTCTCTCTGCCGGTGGTCATGTCCGGTGCGTGGTTCTTCTGGTCGATGGCGGCGCTGGTGTTTACCTGGTTCTGCATGCTGCACTCTGGGCTGATGATCCTCGAAGCGAACCTCAACTACCGTATTGGTTCGAGCTTCGACACCATCACCAAAGATCTGCTGGGCAAAGGCTGGAACGTGGTGAACGGTATCTCCATTGCCTTCGTGCTCTACATTCTGACCTACGCCTACATCTCGGCGAGCGGCTCGATTCTGCATCACACCTTCGGTGAAATGTCGCTGAACGTTCCCGCGCGCGCGGCGGGCTTTGGTTTTGCGCTGCTGGTGGCGTTTGTAGTGTGGTTGAGCACCAAAGCGGTAAGCCGCATGACGGCCATCGTGCTGGGCGCCAAGGTCATTACCTTCTTCCTGACCTTCGGTAGTCTGATGGGCCACGTCACGCCCACCACGCTGTTTAACGTTGCGGAGACGCACGCCAGCTATACGCCTTACCTGTTAATGACGCTGCCGTTCTGTCTGGCCTCATTTGGCTATCACGGTAATGTCCCGAGCCTGATGAAGTACTACGGCAAAGATCCTAAGACCATCGTGAAGTGCCTGGTCTACGGTACGCTGTTGGCGCTGGTGCTCTACACGGTGTGGCTGCTGGCGACGATGGGTAACATCCCACGTCCAGAATTTATCGGTATTGCTCAGAAGGGCGGTAACATTGATGTGCTGGTGCAGGCGCTGAGCGGTGTGCTCAATAGCCGCAGTCTGGACCTGCTGCTGGTAGTGTTCTCAAACTTTGCGGTGGCGAGTTCGTTCCTCGGGGTGACGCTGGGTCTGTTCGACTATCTGGCGGATCTGTTCAAATTTGATGACTCTGCGATGGGCCGTTTCAAAACCGCGCTGCTGACCTTCCTGCCACCGATTATCGGTGGCCTGCTGTGGCCGAACGGTTTCCTGTACGCTATCGGCTATGCAGGGCTGGCGGCAACCATCTGGGCGGCGATTGTACCGGCGCTGCTGGCACGTAAATCCCGCAAGCGCTTCGGTAGCCCGAAATTCCGCGTCTGGGGTGGTAAGCCGATGATTGCGCTGATTCTGGTGTTTGGCGTGGGTAACGCGCTGGTGCACGTGCTGTCGAGCTTTAATCTGCTGCCGGTTTATCAGTAAGGCATTTGCCCGGTGGCGCTACGCTTACCGGGCTTACATTCTGATGTAGGCCGGATAAGGCATAGCCGCCATCCGGCAAAAAACACACTACCCCAACAATTCCTGCTTCACATCCATCGCCAACCCAAACGAATGCAGTCGCGCCTGATGATCGAAAATCTGGCCGTTAACCATAATTTCATCCGCCTGCGTTTCCCGCAGAATCGACTCCAGACCATGGCGCACCTTCGCCTTATCACCCACCAGCGACATCCGCAGCGCCTGGTCAACGCCGTATTTCTCCGACGGGATCCAGAAGTGCTCCATCTGTTGAATCGGTGGTGGCAACTGCCCGGTCTCTCCGCGGCGCAGTTTCGTGAACGCCTGCTGCATCGAGGTGAAGAGGAATTCAGCATCACGGTTGCTGTCGGCAGCGATGATATTGATGCACACCATCGCGTATGGTTTCTCCAGCCGCGCCGACGGCTTGAAGTTGGTGCGGTAGAGATGCAGCGCCTGGAACAGCATATCCGGCGCGAAGTGTGAAGCGAAGGCAAACGGCAGACCAAGCTGTGCGGCAAGCTGCGCGCCGTACAGGCTGGAACCGAGCAGCCACACGGGGATCTTCTCGCCGTAGCCCGGTACCGGGCGCACCTGCGGGTCTGGGTCGGCCGCATCAAACCAGTCCACCAGTTCCGCGACGTCGCGCGGGAAGTTATCGATATCGCCACTCATATGACGGCGCAGCGCACGCATCGTCGGCTGATCGCTGCCCGGCGCACGGCCAAGCCCAAGATCGATTCGGCCAGGATAGAGCGTATTGAGCGTGCCGAACTGCTCGGCAATCACCAGCGGTGAGTGGTTAGGCAACATCACGCCGCCGGAACCCAGACGCAGCGTGGTGGTGTGGGCGGCGAGATGGCCGATCAGCACCGAGGTTGCCGCACTGGCGATGCCCACCATGTTGTGGTGTTCCGCCAGCCAATAGCGGTGGTAGCCGCGCTTTTCAGCGAGCTGTGCCAGATCGAGCGAATGGGAGAAGGCTTCTCGCGCGGAGGAACCCTGAGGGATCGGTGCGAGATCGAGCACCGAGAAGGCAACGGTTTTGTCAGTCATAAAGGCTCACTTTGCTAGCTGCTAATCTATTCATACTGCATTAAAGAATAGTGAATGTTGTTAACAAAGTGAGCTTTATACGACGGGTGCTGGTCAGAAAATGCCTGATGGCGCTGCGCTTATCAGGCCTACAGACGAACTGTAGCCCGGCCGAGCGCAGCGACGCCGGGGATGTTTAGGCCTGCAGCTCTAGCCCGGCCAGACGCTTCCAGTAACCATTACAGTCGCTATTGGCCGTCAGCGGCAGCGGAGCATGGCCATTTTCGTTGGCGCGGAAGGCGTCGAGCATGGCGAAGGTCTCATTGCCCATCGGCGACAGGCGCACCATATCAACCAGCCCGTGCATCGACGTCAGCTCATTACCCAGGTTGTAAACGTAGCCGCTCATGGTCTGAATACCGTTCAGCACGAACACCTGCTGATTCTCCTGCGACAGCATGCTGCGCCCGTTCGGGTACTTGATACAGCAGGTCTCGCACTCATCCTTTGGCTTATCTTCCGAACGAGCAGTAAAGCAGCGCGCGGAGTAGGCCAGCGGCAGATGGCCGTAGCTCAGCACTTCCACCTCAAACTTATCGCGGATTCCTAGCTCTTCGCACTGATTCAGCAGATTCACCAGCCAGTCGCGAGAAAGCTCCACCGGCATACACCAGCGCACCATCCCCTGTTTTTGCAATATCTTCAGGGTAACGGCGTTGTAGCAGTTCAGCGCGTGACCGGCGACAAACGGCAGTTTGCGTTCGGCGCAGAGGTTCACTACCCCAAGGTCGCTCGCTTCCAGCAGAAACTCGCCGTTGTCGACGTAGCGCTTCAGCTCGCCCAGCTCGGAGGATGCCTGCACCAGCGCCAGCGTAGAGATCACCACCTGCTTGCCGCTGTCCGCGAGGGATTTAGCCATATCCAGCCAGTCGCCCACTTTGGTGGCGCGACGCTTGCTGCATACCGCTTCACCGAGATAAATGGTATCGGCGTGGCTCGCGGCGGCCTGCTGGTAAAAGTCTTCCAGCGTCTCTTTTGACCAGTAGTAAAGCACTGGTCCTAATGAATATTTCATTGCGTTTCCTACTGCCATTTACGGTGATATGCGCCAAGCGTGGTCTGGGTGCCTTCCGACATTGAGCCGAGCGTCTCCATCCACGCCGCCTGCGGGGCAAAGTTCTGCGGGTCTGCCATGCAGCGATCGATTGCCTGACGCCACACTTTTGCCACCTGGCTGACGTACGCCGGGCTACGCTGACGACCCTCGATTTTCACCGAAGCGATATTGGCGGCCAGTAATTCCGGCAGCAGTTCCAGTGTGTTGAGGCTGGTGGGCTCTTCCAGCGCATGGTATCGCTCGCCGTCGACCAGATAGCGGCCTTTGCACAGCGTTGGATAACCCGCGTTCTCGCCGTCCTGATAACGGTCGATCAGCACTTCGTTAAGGCGAGACTCCAGCCCATGCGGGGTTTGCTGCCAACGAACGTAGCGCGCAGGCGAGCAGGCGCCGACGGTATTTGGCGACTCACCGGTCAGATACGAGGAGAGGTAGCAGCGGCCTTCGGCCATGATGCACAGGCTACCAAAGGCGAACACCTCCAGCGGCACCGGCGTAACGCGGGCCAACTGCTTCACCTGGTGAATAGACAGTACGCGCGGCAGTACCACGCGGGCCACGTCAAAGTTGCGATGATAGAAATTAATCGCCTCTTCATTGGTGGCTGATGCCTGAACGGAGACATGGCGCTCAATATGCGGGTAGCGCTCTGCGGCATACTCAAGCATGGCGAGGTCGGCGAGGATGAGGGCGTCAGCACCCAGCTGTGCGGCCATATCCACGGCACGCTGCCAGCGGACGTAGCCGTCCGGGTGCGCAAAGGTATTAATCGCGATGTGCAGCTTACGTTTATGCTGGTGTACGAAGTTCACCGCTTCCTGCAGCTTTTTCTCGGTGAAGTTAAGACCGGCGAAATGGCGGGCGTTAGTATCATCTTTCAGCCCGATATACACCGCGTCGGCACCGTTTTCGATAGCCGCCTTAAGCGCCGGAAGGTTTCCGGCAGGGCAGAGCAACTCCATAATTCTTCCTGAGTTTGCGGCCCGGCTGGGGCGCATTATTGTTAATGAATGGAGATTTTAGTTAACCTATCGCTAATCATTTTTGATTTGAGGCAGACAAAAGCGTATTGATGACGCCAATAATCCCTCAGCCTCACGACATAATTGTTGATTTACGCCGCTATGTCGTTTAACTGATATGGCAAAATAACGGAACTATTGCATTCAGGGAGTAAAGCTTGTGTTGGATAAACTGCGTTCACGTCTGGTCCATGTCGCACCGACTCTGATGAGCGTTCCGGTGAAATTCACGCCGTTCGCGCTTAAACGGCAGGTCCTTCAGCAGGTGCTAAGCTGGCAGTTCCGCCAGGCGCTGGATGACGGTGAACTGGATTTTCTCGATGGCCGCTGGCTGAGTATTGAGGTGCGTGATATTGGCCTCACCTGGTTTACCTCCGTTGAGAACGGGCGCTTAATCGTCAGCGACGCCGCTCAGGCGGACGTGAGCTTTAGCGCGGATGCCAGCGATCTGTTAATGATCGCCGCGCGCAAACAGGACCCGGATACGCTCTTCTTCCAGCGTCGACTGGTGATTGAAGGGGACACGGAGCTGGGTCTCTATGTCAAAAACCTGATGGATGCCATTGAGCTTGAGCAGATGCCAAAAGCGCTGCGCATGATGCTGATGCAGCTGGCCGATTTCGTTGAGGCTGGCCTAAAATCACCATCAGAAACTAAACATACATCGGTAGGTGAGCCATGTTGATTCGAGTAGAAATTGGAATTGATGCGCCGGGCATCGACGCGCTGCTGCGTCGAACCTTCAAGCGTGACGGTGAAGCCAACCTGGTGCGCGAGCTGCGCGAAGATGGCTTGATCACCCTCGGGCTGGTGGCGACGGATGACGAAGGTCATGTCGTGGGCTATGTGGCCTTTAGCCCGGTCAGCATTGAAGGCGAAGAGCTGCAGTGGGTGGGTCTGGCTCCGCTGGCGGTTGACGAAGAATACCGCGGCCAGGGGCTGGCGCGTCAGCTGGTCTATGAAGGGCTGGATTCACTGAACGAATTTGGCTACGCGGCGGTGGTCACGCTGGGTGAACCTGAACTCTACGGTCGATTCGGCTTTGAGCGTGCGGCACAGTACGATCTGCGCTGCCGTTGGCCGGGCACCGAAGAGGCATTTATGGTACATCGTCTGGCGGACGATGCACTGAACGGCGTGCACGGGTTGGTGGAGTATTCTGACCACTTCAATCGTGTTTAAGGCTGCTCAGTAACGTTTCGAATGAACCGTCACCAGCAACGAGGCGCTCTTTCTGGCGCTTCGTTAGCTGCTTAATGCGATACTCGAGGCGCAGCGCCAGCGAGTGCTCGCCGACCTCACCGGAAAACGCCAGCCGTAGCTCGCCTTTACCGCGCAGCGCTTTCGCCCCTTTACCGCTTTGATGCTGGTGGAACCGTCGTTCAACGTCGGTAGTGATACCGGTATACAATTTGTCGTCCTCGGTACGGACGAGATACAGAAACCAACGCACGTGCGGCAACCTGTCTATGTGTGTGAACGCACCATAGCATAATGGAGAGAACAGATGGAAACCCTCACTGCCATTAGCCGCTGGCTGGCAAAACAGCACGTTGTCAGCTGGTGCGTGGCGAAGGAAGGCGAGCTGTGGTGCGCGAATGCGTTTTACGTGTATGACCCCCAGCGCGTTGCGTTTTACCTGCTAAGCGAAGAGACCACCCGCCACGGCCAGATGACGGGCCAACAGGCACCGGTGGCTGGCACAATCAACGGCCAGCCAAAGACCGTCGCGTTGATTCGCGGCGTGCAGTTCAAAGGCGAAATTCGTCTGCTGAGCGGTGAAGAAGCCGAAGAAAAACGCGCGCTCTACGTCAAACGCTTTCCCGTGGCCCGCATGCTGCATGCGCCGGTCTGGGAACTACGCCTCGACGAACTGAAGTTCACCGATAACACCCTCGGCTTCGGTAAGAAGCTGCACTGGCTGCGCGACTAAGCCTTAAGCGTTGGCAATTCAATGATAAAGCGCGTGGCGACGGTATCGGACGTCACGCTAATCTTCCCGTGATGGGCGCGGATAATCGATTTCACAATGGCCAGCCCAATCCCGCTGTTCTCCCCTTTGCGCTGCCGGGAAGGATCAACCCGGTAGAAGCGATCGAACAGGCGCGGCAGATGCTCCTCAGAAATCGGCGTCCCCGGATTTTCCACGCTGTAGATAATCTTATCGTCCTGCGAGCTGACCTGCACGGTCACCGACATGCCGCGCGGGGTGTAGCGAATAGCGTTGGAGAGCAGGTTGTTGATCACCCGGCGGATCATCAGCGGGTCGCCGGCAATCAGCGACGGTTGCCCGACAAAGCGGAGCGCCACGTCGCGCTCTTCCGCCCAGGCTTCGAAGAACTCAAACACCTTTATGGTTTCGGTTTGTAGATCCAGCGGTACGCTCTCCGGTACCAGCAGGTTTTCATCCGCCTGCGCCAGAAACAGCATGTCGCTGACCATTTTTGCCATTCGGTTGTACTCTTCGAGGCTGGAATAGAGCACGTCCTCCAGCTCTTTCACCGTGCGCGGATGGCTTAAGGCGATTTCAGTCTGGGTCACCAGGTTGGTGATGGGCGTGCGAATTTCATGGGCGATATCCGCGGAGAAGTTGGCCTGACGGCGGAACACGTCTTCGATCCGGCCGATCATCTGGTTAAACGAGATAACCAGTTGCTCCAGTTCGATCGGCACTCGCGTGGGATCCAACCGCACGTCGAGATTTTCCGAGGTGATGTTTTTGATCTCCAGGCTGACGTCGCGCAGCGGCTGGTGGCCTTTGCGCACGGCGAAAAGCACGATCACCACGATAAGCAGGCTGATGACGGCGGCGATCATCATCAGGTTGCGTTTGAGCTCTTTGAGATAGTGCAGATGGAAGTCTATCGACAGTGCGGTCAGCAGCGTGTAGCGATGGGTATCGCTCTGAATTGTTGAGGCGATAACCCGGTAGGTCGTCGTCGGCATGGCGCTGGCTTCATGGCCTGCCATCGCAGGCATACTGCTGCCAACCCAGCGGAACATGCGCTGAGATTTCAGCGCCTGCGAAAACTGCGGGGAGGCAAAGATCGGCGAAAGATCGGGCCCGGCCGGTGAACGGTAAAGCTGCGGGTTATCCTCACTTCTCAGCAGCACGACAATATTGCGATACCCCGCCAGTGCGCTCTGGACGTTGGCTAGCTTCTCGGCTTCCGGCGTATCTGGCGCGGTGAGCTGCGCGTTAAGCGTCGCGTTCACCTGCTTCAGGTCATTCACATCCTGCTCGGCGAAGTGTTTTTCTACCGAATACAGCATCATCCCGGTGAAGGCGGCAAACGCGATAATGGTCGCCAGGCTGATAAAAAAGGTCAGGCGGGTAGCCAGCGAAAATGGGCGGCGGCGCGGGTTAGCCTTCATCGCGAACCTCAAGCACGTAGCCCACACCGCGTACGGTTTGAATCAGCTTTGGCGTAAAGTCGTTATCCATTTTGGCGCGCAGGCGCTTGATGGCAACGTCGATGGCGTTGGTGTCGCTATCGAAATTCATGTCCCAAACCTGGGAGGCAATCAGCGAACGCGGCAGCACCTCGCCCTGATGGCGCAGAAAGAACTCCAGCAGCGTAAACTCTTTGCTGGTCAGTGTGATGCGGGTGTCGCCGCGGGTGACTTTGCGGGAGACGCGGTCGAGGGTCAGATCGGCAACCTGTAGCTGACTTTCCACGATCACCGCGGCTCCGCGGCGCAGCAGCGTCCGAACGCGCGCCAGCAGCTCGGCGAAGGCGAAGGGTTTCACCAGATAATCATCGGCGCCCAGCTCAAGCCCTTTTACCCGGTGTTCAATGGTGCCGAGCGCAGTGAGCAACAGAATTGGCATGCCTTTGTTGGCGGCACGAAGCATGCGAACGATATCCCAGCCGTTGACGTCTGGCAGCATAATATCCAGCACAATCAGGTCGTAATCGGCGGTCATCGCCAGGTGATAACCGTTAAGGCCGTTGTCGGTGTGATCCACCACAAAGCCCGCCTCCGTCAGCCCCTTTGCCAGGTACTCGCCTGTTTTGACCTCGTCTTCCACCACCAGAATTTTCATTCGCCCTCCGTCGCTACTGCGTGATGGAGCCATTCTAATAGAGCGAACGTTGTTGGCAACGACCGAGACCTTAAATGACAGCATTGTCATTTAAGGTCAAATCGTCCGGGCTACTCTGCCCACGCATGCTGGCGCTTCAACTCCTCGTTCACCTTGCCGTTGATCTCCTTCAACACGGCGGGAATCTCGCCGTCGCAGTTGGCGTAGATCTTATTAAAGCCGTCGGCGGTGATTTGCCGCACCGGGATCCAATTTGGGATCTGCGGCATGTAGCGCCCCTCTTTGGCATAGGTTTCCGCGAACACTTCCCAGCGCGGATCGTCATGGTAATCCTTGATGTTCAGCGTTTTGTTAATCGGCAGACGGACGATCGGCATTGAGGCGCTGTCGGTCGCCATGCCGATCTTCTGCCCCTCTGGCGAGATCAAAAACTCGAGGAACCGCTTCGCTGCGGCTTTACGCTGGCTGGTTTTCATCAGGAATGCCGTGGTGCCTTCCGCCATGGAGATGGCACCGCCGGGGCCAGCCGGCGGTGGCACAACGGTGTAGGTCTCTTTGCCGGGATCTTTATCGAACAGCGCGATGTGATAAGGGCCGGAAGAGTACATCCCGGTCTGCCCCGAACGGAACGAGGTGTTGGCATCGGCGGTGGTGTGGTTAATTGCCCCCGGCTGCGCCAGCCCTTCGCACACCATTCCACGCATAAACGTCATCGCCGTCACCATCTCTTTGCTGTCCAGCGCCGCTTTAAATTTCCCCGGCTGAGTCGCGACCAGGTAGTTAGCGCCCGCCTGCCACAGGTAGGACGACGAAAACGAGCTGGCGTAGCCACGGGTGGTGGCTAACGGCATGGTAAAGCCATAGGTGTCGTTTTTACCGTTGCCGTCCGGGTCGTCACGGGTAAACGCCTTCGCCACGTTTTTCAGCTCCTCCCATGTGGTAGGCGCTTTCAGGTTGAGCTTATTCAGCCAGTCCTGGCGGATAAACAGCGCGTAGGTGTGCGCAGAGGTCGGTACGCCGTAATATTTACCGTCCGGCAACTGGGTAGATTTCCACGCCGCCTCATAGACATCGCCACCGCCCTTTAACTCTCCCGGCTTAATTTCATCTACGATACCGAGCTGCACCATCTGGCCGACGATAATCGCATCGTTAAACACGACGTCCGGCAGTGCGTTGCCGGTGGCTGCCCGCGCCAGACGCTGGTCGAAATCGGTCACCGCATTGAAGTATTTAATCGATATCCCGGTCTCTTTTTTAAACTGGTCCGCTAGCTTTTGGTAAATCACTTTTGAATCGTTGCTGGCGCGTATCCAGACATCCAGTTCTTCGCTAAAGGCATTATGTGAAAGGCTAATTAACAGGGCCAAACCCAGCGCTTTGGTTTTGAATTGCATATATTGACTCCGGTTTTTACGGTAGATATTTGCCATCCCTGAACAGAGGTAAGGATTGGTGAAAAAAGGAACGAAAATGATGATAGGAGTGGGGCCTGGATGAAACAATATTTTGAAAATGTGATTCCTGAAATATCAGATAATTATGTGGTTGGGTTCACAAGGAAAATAAGCCGATGTTTATTCGAAATAATATAACTGCATGAAAATATTACCGTTGGTGTATTTCGCTAAATAGATGTGGACGCTGGCAGAAGAATAAACCTGTGACCGCGCTAACGCTTTTTCCACGAAAGCGTGATCGCTGAAGAATATCGCAGTAAAAATTAGCCCCTTTTTCACTCATTATCATTTTTCTGCGCTATTGCGGCTCATTTTTTGCCATACCGATCACGCGCCGCCGCGCTTAAATGACAGCTTTGTCATTAACCCGTCACGTTGCAAACAGAGTCACCTCCGTAAAGTAACCGCATAGCCAGCCTCTTTTGATTCGGCTGAACAGGACGTGACATGTTTAAAGTAAAACAACTGACGCTGGTGATGGCGTTCATTCTGGCTGGATGCACCTCGCTGGCGCCGGACTATCAGCCGCCGGAAAACGTGGTGCCGCAGCAGTTTTCACTCGCGAAGGGTACGCTGGTGCCAACCGGCGGCCAGTGGCAGGAGACCGGCTGGCAAACCTTCTTTGTTGATCCTCAGGCGAAGCGTCTGATTGACGTCGCCCTGCACAATAACCGTGACCTGCGCATGGCGGTACTGAACGTTGAAGCCGCGCGTGCGCAGTTCAACGTGACCGATGCCGGGCGCTACCCGCAGCTTGATGGTTCGATGGGCGGCAGCTTTGAAGGCGACCTACAGGGAAAAAACGGCACCACCAAAAGTTATAACGCGGGCCTGAATCTGAGCTTTGAACTCGACTTTTTTGGCAAGCTGAAAAACATGAGCGAGGCGGACAGGCAGAACTTCTTCGCCAGCCAGGCCGCTCAGCGTGCGGCACAGATTGTGGTGGTGACCAACGTCTCGCAGGGATACTTCAACCAGCAGCGGCTAGCCGCACAACTGGCGATCGCCAAAGAGACGCTAAGCAACTACCAGCAGTCCTATGCGTTTGTGGAGCAACAGCTGGTCACCGGCAGCACCAACGTACTGGCGCTGGAGCAGGCGCGTGGGGTGATTGAAAGCACCCGCGCCGATATCGCCCAGCGGGAAGGTGAACTGGCGCAGGCCAATCATGCGTTGCAACAGCTGCTGGGAACCTACAACACATCGCTCGACAACGGGGCGCAGAATATCGCAGCGGTTAAACCCGTGCCGCTACCGGCCAACCTGCCGTCGACCATTCTGCTACAGCGCCCGGATATCATGGAGGCCGAGCATCAGCTACGCGCCGCGGATGCCAATATCGGCGTGGCCCGCGCGGCCTTCTTCCCATCGATAACGTTAACCAGCGGCATCTCGAGCAGCAGTTCATCGCTCTCCAGCCTGTTCAACGCGGCCAGCGGCATGTGGAACTTCGTGCCAAAGGTGGAGCTGCCTATCTTTAACGCCGGGCGTAACGAGGCCAACCTGGCGCTCGCCAACGTCAAGCAGCGTCAGGCGGTGGTGAACTACGAGCAAAAAATTCAGGCCGCCTTTAAAGCGGTGGCGGATGCGTTGTCGCTGCGCGAAAGCATTGCAGACCAACTGGTGGCGCAGCAGCGTTATTTAACCTCGCTGCAAATTACCCTCCAGCGCGCCCGCGGATTATATGCCAGCGGCGCGGTGAGCTATATCGAAGTGCTCGACGCCGAGCGCTCTATCTTCACCACGCAGCAGGCGATCCTCGACTTACTTTATTCCCAACAGGTTAACGAAATTAATTTATTCACCGCACTGGGTGGCGGCTGGAAAGCGTAACCCTTTATTCAGGAGATTCTCGATATGCGTAATGTAACGATGCTGGTTGGCGGAATGTTGATGGCGATGACGTTGAGCGTTCAGGCCGCCGAAATGCAGCATGACGGACATGGACAGATGATGGAGATGAACGCCGAGCAGGCGGTTATTCAGGGAACCGGCGTGGTGCAGTCCGTGGATAAAGCGGCGAAAAAAATCACTATCGCCCATGAGGCAATTCCCGCCATTGGCTGGCCGGCAATGACCATGCGCTTTACCTACAGCGCACCCACCGACGCTATTAATCAGTTGAAAGAGGGCAGCCACGTGAATTTCTCCTTCATTCAGCAGGGGAACCTCTCGCTGCTTCAGGATATTAAGTCAATCTGATGGCTACCTTAAAATATACCGCCGTTATTGCCTGTAGCCTGATTATCGGCGGGTTGGCGACGGCCACCATAAGCCGCTTTATTGCACCGAGCGCCCAGGCTGAATCTCAAACGGCCGAGCGTAAGGTGCTGTACTGGTACGATCCGATGAAGCCCGACGTGCGCTTCGATAAACCGGGTAAATCGCCGTTTATGGATATGGACCTGGTGGCGAAATACGCCGACGAGGGCGGGGATGCGCAGTCGAGCGGCGTCCGTATCGACCCGACTCAGGTGCACAACCTGGGGCTGCGTACGGAGAAAGTCAGCAAGGGCCGCCTTAACTACGGCCAGACCCTTCCCGCGAACGTCAGCTACAACGAGTACCAGTTTGTGATTGTTCAGGCGCGCGCCGAAGGGTTTATCGAAAAGGTCTCTCCGCTGACGGTGGGCGATAAAGTGCGTAAAGGTGCGCCGCTGGTTGAGGTGACCATTCCTTCGTGGGTGGAAGCGCAGAGTGAATACCTGCTGCTGGCGAACTCAGGCGGCACGGCAAGCCAGTTAGATGGCGTGCTGGAACGTCTGCGTCTGGCGGGTATGCCGGAGGCGGATATCCAACGGATGCGCAGCACGCGCCGCGTACAGACGCGCTTTATCCTCACCGCGCCTATCGACGGCGTGCTGACGGCGTTTAGCCTGAAAAGCGGTATGAACATCGCCAAGGACAGCGTGGTGGCGCAGATTCAGGGCATGGACCCGGTGTGGATCACCGCCGCCGTGCCGGAGTCGATCGCCTGGCTACTCAAAGACACCACGCAGTTTACGGTGTCTATCCCGGCTTACCCGGATAAAACCTTCCCGATCCAGAAATGGTCTATTTTGCCGAGCGTCGATCAGACCACGCGCACGTTGCAGGTGCGCCTGCAGGTCAACAACCCGGATGAGCTCCTGAAGCCGGGGATGAATGCCTACCTGAAGCTGAACGCGCAAAGCGAGGAGATGCTGTTGATTCCGTCCCAGGCGGTGATTGATACCGGCGATGAGCAGCGGGTGATTACGGTGGCGAGCAACGGCGAGTTCGTGCCGAAAAAAATCCAGGTGCTGCATGAATCTCAGCATCAGACCGGCATTGGCGCGGGGCTGTCGGAGGGAGAATCGGTGGTGCTGAACGGCCTGTTCCTGATTGATTCGGAAGCCAATATCAGCGGCGCGCTGGACAGAATGCGGCATACCGCTGACGCCCACGCCGGGCATTAAGGAGACGGTGATGATTGAATGGATTATCCGGCGCTCGGTCGCCAACCGTTTTCTGGTGATGATGGGCGTGCTGTTCTTGAGCCTCTGGGGCGGCTGGACCATCGTCAATACGCCGGTGGATGCCCTGCCGGACCTCTCTGACGTACAGGTGATCGTCAAAACCAGCTACCCGGGACAGGCGCCGCAGATTGTCGAGAATCAGGTGACCTATCCGCTCACCACCACCATGCTGTCGGTGCCGGGCGCGAAAACGGTGCGCGGCTTCTCGCAGTTTGGTGACTCCTATGTATACGTGATTTTTGAGGACGGAACCGACCTCTACTGGGCGCGCTCGCGCGTGCTGGAGTACCTCAACCAGGTGCAGGGCAAGCTGCCGCAGGGCGTGAGCTCCGAGATTGGCCCGGACGCTACCGGCGTGGGCTGGATCTTTGAATATGCGCTGGTGGACAAAAGCGGCAAGCACGACCTTGCCGAACTGCGCTCACTCCAGGACTGGTTCCTGAAATATGAGCTGAAAACCATCCCCAACGTGGCGGAAGTGGCTTCCGTCGGCGGCGTGGTGAAGCAGTATCAGGTGCAGGTCGACCCGATGAAGCTCACCCAGTACGGCATCAGTCTTAGCGACGTGAAGCAGGCGCTGACCACCTCGAATCAGGAGGCGGGTGGTTCATCGGTGGAGATGGCCGAAGCGGAATATATGGTACGCGCCACTGGCTATTTGAAAAGCCTGGAGGACTTTAACCATATCGTCCTGAAAGCAGAAGCGAACGGCGTGCCGGTCTATCTGAAGGACGTGGCGCGGGTGCAGGTGGGCCCGGAAATGCGCCGCGGCATCGCTGAACTGAACGGCGAGGGCGAAGTGGCGGGCGGCGTGGTGCTGCTGCGTTCCGGCAAGAACGCCCGTGAAGTGATTTCGGCGGTGAAAGAGAAGCTCGCCTCGCTGCAAAAAAGCCTGCCGGAAGGGGTTGAGGTGGTGACCACCTACGACCGCAGCCAGCTGATTGACCGGGCCATCGACAACCTGCGCTCCAAGCTGATTGAAGAGTTTATCGTGGTGGCGGTGGTCTGCGCGCTGTTCCTCTGGCACGTGCGCTCGGCGCTGGTGGCGATCGTTTCGCTGCCGCTGGGGCTGTGCATTGCTTTTATCGTGATGCATTTCCAGGGGCTGAACGCCAACATCATGTCGCTGGGCGGGATTGCGATTGCCGTCGGCGCAATGGTGGACGCGGCGATCGTGATGATCGAAAACGCCCACAAGCGGCTGGAGCACTGGCAGGAGGCACATCCTGACGAGCCGATGGATAACGCCACTCGCTGGAAAGAGATTACCGACGCGGCGGTTGAAGTGGGGCCCGCGCTGTTTATCAGCCTGCTGATTATCACGCTGTCGTTTATCCCGATCTTCACCCTTGAAGGCCAGGAAGGGCGTCTGTTTGGCCCGCTGGCGTTCACCAAAACCTATGCCATGGCCGGGGCGGCGGCGCTGGCAATCGTGGTGATCCCTATCCTGATGGGCTTTTGGATCAAAGGTAAGATCCCGGCGGAATCGCGCAACCCGTTGAACCGCTTCCTGATGGCGATTTACCACCCGCTGCTGCTTAAGGTGCTGAAATGGCCGAAGCTCACCTTGCTGGTGGCGCTGCTGTCTATCTTCACCGTCGTGTGGCCGCTCAGTAAAGTCGGCGGCGAGTTTCTGCCGAAAATTAACGAAGGCGACCTGCTGTATATGCCGTCGACGTTGCCGGGGATTTCACCAGGGCAGGCGGCGGTGCTGCTCCAGCAGACCGATAAGCTGATTAAGACGGTGCCGGAAGTGGCGTCGGTGTTCGGAAAATCGGGGAAAGCGGAAACCGCCACTGACTCTGCGCCGCTGGAGATGATTGAAACCACTATTCAGCTCAGGCCGCAGGATCAGTGGCGGCCGGGAATGACGCTCGACAAAATTATCGACGAGCTGGACGCCACCGTGCGGCTTCCGGGGCTGGCGAACCTATGGGTGCCGCCGATCCGTAACCGTATTGATATGCTCTCCACCGGGATTAAGAGCCCGATTGGTATCAAGGTCTCCGGTACGTCGCTGGCGGATATTGATGACGCCGCCCAGCGTATTGAAACGGTGGCCAAAACTGTGCCAGGCGTGGTCTCCGCGCTGGCCGAGCGGCTGGAAGGCGGGCGTTATATCGACGTTGATATCAACCGCGAGAAAGCCGCGCGTTACGGCATGACGGTGGGCGATGTGCAGCTGTTTGTCTCGTCGGCTATTGGTGGCGCGACGGTGGGGGAAACGGTAGAGGGCGTGGCACGCTACCCTATCAATATTCGCTATCCGCAGGGCTTCCGCGATGGCCCGACGGCGCTGCGTCAGTTGCCGATCCTCACGCCAGGGAAGCAGCAAATCACCCTTGGCGACGTCGCGGAGGTGAAGGTGGTTTCTGGCCCGACGATGCTGAAAACCGAGAACGCGCGCCCGGCGAGCTGGATTTACATCGATGCCCGCGACCGCGATATGGTCTCCGTTGTGCATGACCTGCAAACGGCGATTAGCCGCAGCGTAACGCTGAAGCCGGGCACCAGCGTGGCGTTTTCCGGGCAGTTTGAACTGCTGGAGCATGCCAATAAGAAGCTCAAGCTGATGGTGCCGATGACGGTGATGATTATCTTCATCCTGCTCTATCTGGCCTTCCGTCGGGTGGATGAAGCGCTGCTGATCCTGATGAGCCTGCCGTTTGCGCTGGTCGGCGGCATCTGGTTCCTCTACTGGCAGGGGTTCCATATGTCGGTAGCGACGGGCACCGGGTTTATCGCTCTGGCGGGGGTGGCAGCCGAGTTTGGCGTGGTGATGCTGATGTATCTGCGTCATGCCATTGAAGCCGAACCGCGGCTGAAAAACGCCGATACCTTTAGCCCACAGGCGCTGGACGAAGCGCTATATCACGGGGCGGTGCTGCGCGTGCGGCCCAAAGCGATGACGGTGGCCGTGATTATTGCCGGGCTATTGCCCATACTATGGGGAACCGGGGCTGGTTCCGAAGTGATGAGCCGCATTGCTGCGCCGATGATTGGTGGCATGATCACCGCGCCGCTGCTGTCGTTGTTTATCATTCCGGCGGCCTATAAATTGATATGGTTGTATCGGCACAGGCGTAGTTTGTAGGCCGGATAAGGCGGTTACGCCGCCATCCGGCAATGTGCGCCGTATTGCCTGATGGCGCTGCGCTTATCAGGCCTACAAACGACAAGCGGTGAACCATAATACGGAGACCCTCATGCACCACGTCCTTATTACCGGTGCCACCGGCCTTGTTGGTGGGCACTTACTTAACTTGCTTCGCCGGGAGCCGCAGGTGGAATCCATCGTCGCGCCTACCCGCCATCCGCTGGAGCACGCCTTCGGTATCGCCAACCCACACGACCCCGACCTTAGCGCGGCGTTGGCGAAGGTCACGTCGCCTGTCGATACCGTTTTCTGCTGTCTTGGCACCACAATACGCGACGCGGGCTCGAAGGCGGCTTTTAGCCACGTCGACTACGATCTGGTGTTGGAAACCGCCCGGACCGGCCTGCGCTTAGGCGCTCAGCAGTTGCTGGTGGTCAGCGCAATGGGGGCCAATCCCAGCTCACCTTTTTTCTACAATCGCGTGAAAGGCGAAATGGAAGCGGCGCTGATAGACCAGGGCTGGCCGCGTCTGGTTATCGCGCGGCCTTCAATGCTTCTTGGTCAGCGCGGTACGCCGCGCCTGAACGAGCGCCTGCTGGCACCGCTGTTTAGCCTGCTGCCGGGAAACTGGAAGGCGATTGAATCACTGGATGTGGCGAAAGCCATACTGAGAGAGGCCAGACACCCTGATACGGCACCGGTCGCGGTGCTGTCGTCGCGTAAGCTCAGGGAAATAGCCCGGCAGTGAGCCTGCCGGGCGGGTAGTAAGGACTTACTGAATAAAGGTGAACGCGGTGGTTACGCGCTTAACGCCGCTGACGCGGCTGGCAATATCGGCCGCGGCTTTACCTTCACGGTCGGTGACCAGACCCATCAGGAACACTTCACCGTTTTCGGTCGTTGCCTTCACGTTGGAGGATTTAACCTGATCGCTCGCCAGCAGTTGGGAGCGGACTTTGGTGGTAATCCAGGTATCCGAAGACGACGTCCCGAGGCTAATCGGCTGCCCCTGGCGGATTTCGTTATACACTTCGGTTGCTCCATCAACGCCCACGGCAATCTGTTTCGCCCGAGTGGCGAGGCTCAGATCCGGCGTCTGACCGGTCAGCAGCACTTTGCCCTGATAGGCCGTGACGTTAATCCGTGCGTCTTTCTTAATTTGTGCATCTTTAGACAGGGCGTTGTTTACGCGAACTTCCAGCGTGCCATCATCCACCTGAGTTCCCACCGTGCGCGGGTCAGTTGCGGCTTTGGTACCGACTGCAGCCGTGCCAACAACGGCGGCTGCAATGCATCCCTGGAGCAGCAGTGCGGAAATAAGGACCGCGAGGGTCGAAATTACCTTCATTTGTTCTCCTTAGTCGTCCTGGTGTGGGAAAAGGGTGTTATCAATCAAATCACACAGACAGTTTACCGTGAGCATGTGCATCTCCTGGATACGCGCACTGCGGTGCGACGGAATGCGGATCTCCACATCCTGTTGCCCAAGCAGGCCCGCCAGTTCGCCGCCGTCATAGCCGGTCAGGGCGACGATGGTCATGTCACGTGTGACAGCCGCTTCTACCGCTTTCACGATGTCGCGACTGTTACCACGGGTTGAAATAGCCAGCAAAACATCACCAGCGTGGCCCAGCGCGCGCACCTGCTTGGCATAGATTTCATCATGCAGGCGATCGTTCGCTATTGCCGTTAAGACCACATTATCGGAATTAAGTGCAATCGCAGGTAAACCGGGACGCTCTGTTTCATAACGATTAATCATGCAGGCAGCAAAATGCTGTGCGTTGGCGGCGGATGAACCGTTACCACAACAGAGAATTTTGTTGCCGTTCAGCAGCGACTGTACCAGGGTCATCGCAGCTCGGGAGATAGCGTCCGGGAGCGCCTCTGCCGCGGCGATTTGGGTTTGAATGCTTTCGGTGAAGCACACTTTGATTCTTTCGAGCACGATATCCCTTTACATTCTATGAGCTAAAAGCGTTTGAAAACCATTCGATTTCATTGCCGGTGAAGGCTATCACATCGAAACGGCAATCCACAGTATCAAAACTCCCATTATGGCGGGCAAGCCACAAGCGGGCAGTCTGTAACAGTTTGTTTTGTTTGCTCCGGGTCACACTGGCGGCAGCACCGCCGAATGCGCCCGAGGCGCGGTAACGAACTTCCACGAAAACCGTGACCGTTCCTTCTCGCATAATCAAATCAATCTCGCCGCTACGCTCACGCACGTTGGCGGCGATAAAGCCGAGTCCCTGGCCTTCAAGCCAGCGACGCGCACGCTGTTCCGCGGCGTCGCCAACCTGTTTTGTCGTTAACTGGCGGGGACTATCTGCCCTTGCTGGTATTTGAGCCATGATAACTTCCTGTTAATCACGCAGTCTGGTGTCGCGCTCAGATCGCCGGTGTTGCCGTTCAGCTCGAAGCCAGGCACGCCGCGCATCTGCGCAAAGTGGTTCGCCAGCGCCCAGGCATCCGCGCCCATGGCATACAAACGAGCCAGTGAATAGTCGTTGTTCACTGCGCGCAGCGCCTGCTGCATCAGCGCCGGGTTGCTGCCGGCAAGCATTGGGATTTCGCTGTACTGCAGGCCTTCCATTTCCAGACGGAAATCTGGGCCGGCGGTGCCTTGTGCGCTGCGGGAGCTGGCATACAGCATAGAACCGCTCTGGCTGCCATTACGCATCACAATCATCGGCTTGATGAAGGCGATCTCTTCAGGCGTTGCCAGAATATAGGCGGCGTCGACTTTGTTGCTGCCGGTGATTTGCGCGTCGGTCGGTGCGGCTGGAATGGTCAGATTACCGATGGTGACGCCCTGCGGCTGGGACTGCGCGGAGATAACCGGCGTGCCGGACAGCGAGATACCGGAACCGCCGTTCACGCCGCCTTTCAGCTCGGACAGTGAACCAAACTTCTGCTGTAAGACCGTACCGCCGCCGATTTTGTGCCACTCGTCGGCGAAGGCCTGGGTGACGCGATCGCCGAGGGCGTTGCGCGGCACCAGCACCAGTGGAGACTGTTTGCCCTGATCGTGAATATGACGCGCCGCATCGCGGGCTTCATCTTCCGGCGACAGCGCGAAGTAGCAGATGTTCGCGCGGTTACTCACCGCTTCCGGCTGGTTTAGCGCCAGCACGTTAAGCGTGGTGTTGCTCTTCATCAGCTCTTCAACGTTGTTTTTCAGCAGCGGGCCAACCACCAGGCTGGCGCCATCCTGCTGCGCCTGCGCCAGGATCTGGTTCAGCGGCTGGGAAGAGGTGTCGTAGATTTTCAGCTCTGCCGATGGGGTTGCCGCCACGCTCGCGACGGGCTGTACTGCCGGTGTTTGAGCTGGTGCCGCATCGGCCGCAGGTGCCTCAGTCGCTGGTGCGGCTGCACTATTGGTCTGTGCGGCCTGAACCGGTGCAGCTTCTGGTGCCTGAACCGGTGCCTGACTTTGTGGCGTGGTCAGATCGGTCACTTCCGCCTGAGACGGGCTGACCACTGCCGTAGTGGCAGCCTGCGCGACCTGTTCTGGTACCGCGCTGCCGCTCACCGGCATAGTGCCGTTTTTCGCCGCTTCAAAGCCCTGTTGGATGGTACGGCCAAATACCGCGGCCTGGCCGTTTAACGGCAGCAGCAGCGCGATTTTGTTGACCGACGCGGGCTTAAAGTTCTGCACGTTCGCCAACTGCGACGGCAGCACTTTCGCGCCTGGGTTCTGCGGATAGCGGGTCTGCCAGTCTTTAATACCGGCTTTCAGCATATCGGGATCGTTACGGTTATCGAACCAGACGCGTTGCAGATCGAGCCAGCCTTGCAGCACATTTTCATCGGCGTTGATCACCAGCGCGTTGGCCTGTTCCTGGGTCATGGAGGAAAGCGCCTGCCAGGTGGCATCGCTATTTTGCTGTTTTTCCGGCTGAGTGGTGAGCAGCGGCATCTGGGCAATCAGGGCGCGCAGCAGCGTCAGGGACGGTTTACCCTGCTCGGCGCTGATGGTGTCCTGCCAGAAGCGCGCCTGCAGCGCATTGTCGAAATCATCGGCCTTCAGCTTTTGCAGCAGCGCCTGAGCCCCGGCGTAGTCTTTCTGCGCCAGTTTCAGTTCGACCGCTAGCAGCGCTTGTTCCTGACGCTGGGCAGCGTTCAACTGCTGAGGAAGCTGATTGAACAGCTCCAGCGCCTGCTGGCTCTTACCTTCCTTCAGTAATGAACGAATGGCGAGTAATTGCCAGTTGGTCTTGCTATCATTCGAGCTTTGCTGCATCTGCTGCAGATAGAAGCCGGAGTCAGCCTGCGTCGCGCCCTGAAGTTGGGCTGCACTCTGATCGGGGGCCTGGGTGCCACAGCCTGCAAACAGCAGCGCTGCCAGGAGTACCGGCAGACAGCGCGCGGCTTTCATACGAGAAAATGTTGAGGGTACCATTCTGTATCCAGTAATATTTTTTACGCAATGCTCAATATTAAATCGGCAATACGGACGAAACAATGAAACAACACGAATCGGCGGATAATTCTCAAGGCCAACTCTTTATTGTACCTACTCCTATCGGAAATTTGGCTGATATTACCCAACGAGCGCTCGAAGTATTGCAAGCTGTTGATTTAATTGCGGCTGAAGACACCCGTCATACAGGTTTATTGCTGCAACACTTCGCCATTAACGCCCGTTTGTTTGCCTTACACGATCACAATGAGCAACAAAAAGCCGAAACGCTGGTGGCGAAACTGAAGGAAGGGCAGAACATCGCGCTGGTTTCCGATGCCGGTACGCCGCTTATCAACGACCCTGGCTACCATCTGGTGCGCACCTGCCGCGAAGCCGGTATCCGCGTGGTGCCGCTGCCGGGCCCGTGTGCGGCGATCGCCGCCCTGAGCGCCGCTGGTCTGCCGTCTGACCGTTTCTGCTACGAAGGCTTCCTGCCAGCCAAATCTAAAGGCCGCCGCGATACGCTGAAGGC
Organism: Kluyvera chengduensis; assembly: GCF_044197065.1. Lineage (NCBI taxonomy): Bacteria > Pseudomonadati > Pseudomonadota > Gammaproteobacteria > Enterobacterales > Enterobacteriaceae > Kluyvera > Kluyvera chengduensis. The sequence goes on along the minus strand of NZ_JBIQOI010000004.1, from coordinate 183,538 downwards.
TATCGAAGCCGAGCCGCGCACGCTGATTTACTACGAATCCACCCACCGTTTGCTCGACAGCCTGGAAGATATGGTCGCCGTCTGGGGTGAGTCCCGCTACGTGGTGCTGGCGCGTGAGCTGACCAAAACCTGGGAAACCATTCACGGCGCGCCGGTGGGTGAACTGCTGGCGTGGGTGAAAGAGGATGAAAACCGCCGTAAAGGCGAGATGGTGCTGATTGTCGAAGGACACAAGGCGCAGGAAGACGAGCTACCTGCGGATGCGCTGCGCACTCTGGCGCTGTTGCAGGCTGAACTGCCGCTGAAGAAAGCGGCGGCGCTGGCGGCGGAAATCCACGGCGTGAAGAAGAATGCGCTGTATAAGTATGCGCTGGAGCAGCAGGGGGAGTAAGGGTGAGCGCCTACCAACCACCGTTTGTTATTAGTCCAGGAATACTCAGCCAGGTTGTTGAGATTGGTGAGTTAATGGGCCATTGAGCACAACTCCCTCACCGCCGGGCAGGTCACTGCGTTGATGGAGGGAAAGCGAGTGCTGGCACCGGCGAAAGATATCCAGGAAGTCAGAAATGCCCTTCTGGCTTATGACCATATGCCGGAATGGAAAAGCCATCGTTTATCGGATTTACTCAAAGCGCATCGGATCTTAATGACGGGGCTGGTTGATGCCCCTGGTCAGCCACGTGCAGGTGATGTCGGTGTCTATCGTGGTCAGAAGCTGGTCCATATGGCACCCCCTGCCTCGCAAATTGCACGCCTGATAGATGAACTGCTGCAGTGGCTGAAAACAACTGATATTCATCCGCTAATTGCAAGCGCAGTGTTCCACTACGAGTTCGAATTTATTCACCCTTTTGCCGATGGTAACGGACGGATGGGGCGCCTGTGGCAGACCCTAATTCTTAGCGAGTGGCGAAGTGAACTTGGATGGTTGCCTGTCGAGACGCTGATTCATTACCAACAAGATCGTTATTATCAAGTGCTGGGGCAGTGCGATCGACAGAGTGATTGCACGCTGTTTATTGCGTTTATGCTGGATAACATCGCTGCTGCTTTGAAAGAAGGTTTGGAAAAATCGACGATAATGTCGGAAGAAATGTCGGAAGAAATGTCGGAAGAAAGTATCAGCGATCTCACGGCAATAGAAAAACAGATTTTACAGATTTTATCCGCCCGACCTGCGAGCTCGGCAAAGAATATGGCCCAGGAGTGCGGTGTTTCAGCGAGAACGATTGAGCGATACCTTAAGGTATTACAGCAAAAAGGGGCTCTACAGCGTATTGGTGCCACTAAAGGCGGCATATGGCGGGTATGTTAGTTTTTGTGAAAACCACACCCTCAGGGTGTGGTTTTCACTGAATACTACTTTTGCATTCTCTCTATCGCCCGCTCCAGCCAGTACCGCTGCGTACCGAAGTTAATGCGAATAAAGCGTTCCCCATCCTGAACATAATGACTACCGTCTTCAATGATCACCCCCGCGTGGCGAGCATAGTGATTCACCACTTCGCTTGCGGTGCACCCGCTGCCGCTGACATCAATCCACGCCAGATAAGATGACTCCGGCGTCATCATTTTCCATGTCGGAAAATGCGTTTGAATGGCGTCGGCAAGATAGTGGGCGTTGCTGCGTAAATAGCCATTGAGCGCATCAAGCCACGGCAGCCCATGCTGGTAGGCAAGCGTAATCCCCCATACGCCAAAAATATTCGGAGAGGTTATGGAGTTTTGTTCCAGTCGCTGGCGGAAGCGCGCTCTCAGATGCTTGTCCGGAATGATGGAATAAGAGGTCTTTAGCCCCCCCAGGTTAAACGCCTTATTCGGTGAGGTCAGCAGGATAAGATTATCCTGCGCGGCGGCACCGGGGGCCAGACAGCTGGTAAACTCACCTTCCAGAAGGTGCTCAGCGTGGACCTCATCAACCACCAGAATAACGCCATAGCGCTGGCATAAATCAGATGCCTGACGAATTTCACCCAGCGTCCAGATACGCCCGGAAGGATTATGCGGCGAGCACAGAAACCACAGTTTAGGCTTATGCTGCTTAAGCTGGGTTTCGATAAGCGTAAAATCCAGGTGATAGCGGTTATCTTCAATCTTCAGCGGATTCGCCAGAACCTGAACGCCCTGGCGCTGCGTTGCCATGGCGAAAGGATCGTAAACCGGCGTATTCATCATGACGCAATCGCCCGTCTGGCAAAAGGCCTGCACCAGATAGTGCAACGTCGAGACGGTGCCATAGCTGAGCGTTATCCAGTCTCGTTCGACGTTGACATGATGACGGCCGCGCTGAAATCCGATCACGGCATCGTAAAATTCATCAAAACTGTAGGTGTAACCAAAGGTCCCGTGTTCAACAATACGCTGGAAGCCTTCGATAACCGCAGGAGGTGACGTGAAATCCATGTCGGCAATCCACAGCGGAATAAAGTCCTGCGGAACTTCACCGAAGCGAGAGCAGACAAATTGATGATCCCATTTACGACACTTATCGCTTTTACGCTCGATGATTTTATCGAAATCGAACATGGCTAACTCCTGATTAAATTAAGGCTTCAATGCCGGTTTTTACGCTCTGTACCTGAGGGCCGATGATTACCTGCACGCTATGCGCATCGAGAACGACCACGGAAAGTGCGCCAGCATTTTTTAAGGTCTGCTGATCGACCTTTGTCATGTCCTTCACGACCAGACGCAGTCGGGTGATACAGTTATCCAGGGAACTGATATTTTCTTTGCCGCCGAGCGCATTCAAAATCACGCCGTGGTCGTATTTCGATTTACCACGCGCTTTGGTGTTTGCCGCGACAGCCTGCGCAGCACCATCAGATGAATCTTCACGGCCCGGTGTTTTAATGTCGTGTTTTAAGATGTACCAGCGGAATACCAGGAAGTAGACGGCAAACCAGACCACGCCGACCGGGAACAGTAAGTACCATTTGGTCGAGGTTCCTTGCATCACGCCAAAAATTAACAGATCCAGAATCCCGCCATCGGTATTACCAATGGTGACGCCAAGAATTGCCATTACCATTAATGCCAGACCTGACATAATAATATGGAATACATATAGCGTAGGCGCAATAAATAGGAATAAGAATTCAATGGGTTCGGAAATACCGGTAATAACGGAAACTAATACGCCGGAAAGTAACAGTCCTTTAATAATCGGTCTGTTTTCTGGTTTCGCCGTCCGATAAATAGCATAGGCCACGGCAGGCAAACCAAAAATAAAGGTTGGCATAAAACCTTGTGATAAAAATGCGGTCACATGTGGGCTGAACGGCAGGCCGACTTTAAGCTCAGCGTAGAAAATATTTAACGCGCCAGCCACTTCGTGCCCGTTGACCATTTCAATACCGCCTGCAGGGGTGAAACGCACCATGGCGAGCAGAATATGGTGGAGTCCAAAAGGCTTGAGCAGTAGCACCCCTACACCGTATAGGAACGGGCCGAATACGCTGGTGCTTTGAATGATATGGCCAATACCAGCAATGCCCATGGCCACGTAAGTCCAGAGAATAGGGAGTATCAGACCGACAATGGAGAGCGTCAGTGAGGTAATGATAGGGACGAAGCGAATGCCGCCAAAGAAGGCGAAGGCATCATGCAATACGGTATCCTGAAAGCGCTCGTGCAGAAAATAGGTGATGACCCCGGCAATGATACCGCCTAACACCCCCATTTCTAACGTCTGCACGCCCAGTACGACCGACTGTCCTACCTGTTTCATGGTGGCGGCATCGGCAAGCTGGTGGGTAGCGGTCAGATAAAAGTTAATGCTCATATTCATCAGCATATAGCCGACAAATCCTGAGTAAGCCCCTACAGCTTTATTTCTTTTCGCCATGCCGAATGGAATTGCGATAGCGAACATGACCGGTAAATAGGTGAAGGCAAAGCCGCCGACGGTAGCAATAAATCCAAAGGTTAATTGTGTAAGCTCACCACCTAAAAAGGGGAAGCTTTTAATGGTTGAAGGGCTGGTAATTGAACTGCCTACCCCTAATAATAACCCCATGAACGCCAATAAAGAGACGGGGAACATAAATGTTTTGCCGAGGCTTTGAAAAAATTCCCATACTCGTGACTTTATGGAATTTTCCTGTGTCATGTAGAGTACTCCATTATTTCCATTAGTATAATATGAAGGTCATGAGAAATTAATCATGACCTTTTCAAAATGAGAGGTAAGTTGTTATTAATATATTTTATGAGCGAATCTGTTAACGAATATTAATCATGCAGCGTAGGCAACAATCGTTGAGATGAACCGCATACATTGATTTTACTGCGCACCACTTCTTTCATCGCGTCCATGCCGACGCGCATGTAATAACGTGGATCGTTCCCTTGTGGATTTTCAACAAACCACGCTTTGACGGCGTCAGCAAAGGCGATTTTCAATTCGGTCGCAACGTTGACCTTACACACCCCAAGCTCGATGGTGCGGCGCACATATTCATCTGGCACATCACTTGCGCCATGCAGCACCAGCGGAATATCAACCACTTCACGAATCTCCGCCAGGCGCTGGAAATCGATCTTTGGTTTTTTGGTATAGAGGCCATGCGCAGTACCAATGGCGACGGCAAGGCTATCTACGCCAGTACGTTCAACAAAGCGTTTTGCTTCCATAGGGTCGGTCAGGAAAGCACTTTCTGCGTCGACGCTCATGTCGTCTTCCACGCCGCCCAAACGTCCGAGTTCCGCCTCTACGCTGCAATCATGGGCATGACAGAAATCCACTACCGATTTCACGAGCTTCACGTTCTCTTCAAACGGGGAGTGGCTGCCATCAATCATGGCGCTACGTACGCCCGCGTTCACTTTGTGGCGGATATCTTCCAGGGATTCATGGTGATCAAGATGCAGCGCCAGCGGCATATCGTAGGTATTGGAGTAGGCGCGGCACAGCGCATAGATCTCTTCCAGCGCAATATGTTTAAACGTGCCAGGCGTTCCGGCGAGGATCACCGGCGACTGCATTTCGCTGCAAACTTCGAGGATCGCCTGGATAGTTTCCGCGTTATGAATGTTGAAGGCTGGCACCGCGTAGCCTTTCGCCTGGGCGTCTTGCAGAAGATATTTGGTAGAAATAATGCTCATGATGTATTCCTCTTAAGCCAACCAGGGGTGAATAACAACGCCTTGTACTACACGGTTAACCGTGCCGTTGGCGGATGGGGTATCTGGCGTATTACCAACATGGATTGACTGCGTCAGGGCAAAGATCTGGGCGTAGGTCAGGAAGCAGAATGCCAGTTCCATATCGATAAAATGGCGTGCTGGCGGTAGCAGAATATGCGGGCCAGCTTCGATAATGGCATCCGTTTCTGCCGCAATCGCGATCACGCGCATTGCCTGGCGATCGCGGCGAAGCTCCGCCAGTAGATCCAGATCGTATTGGCGCGTGTAAGGGTGGCTGGATATGTACACCACGATAAGCGTTTCGCTATCGACCAGTGATTTTGGCCCGTGGCGGAAACCGGTTGGTGAGTCATAGAATGCAGCCAGTTTACCTGCCGTGAGCTCGAGCACCTTCAGAGCTGATTCACGCGCAACGCCCTGCAATCCACCGCTGCCGAGATAGACGATCCGTTTCCAGGCTTCGTGGCCGAAAACACCGTGGCTGAAGTTACCCAGTGAGGTCAGGATAGCCTGGCAGCGATCGGCGACATCGCGGAAGGTTTCGCTATTGATGACCTGCGGCGCAAACACGGCCAAACAGCTTGCCATCATCGTGGTGATGCTGCTGGTCATGGCAAAGCCGCGATCGTGGGTTTCTGCTGGCATCAGCAGGGCGAAGGCGTTATCGCAATTGACCGCGTTTTTATACAGGCTGCCAGCTTCGTTACAGGTAATCGACAGGTGGTAGCACTCCGGCACGAATTGATTTGCCAACTCAACGGCGGCGACGCTCTCCGGGCTGTTGCCGGAGCGAGCAAAAGAGACCAGCAGCAGCGGATGCGCCGGGTTCAGATAATCCATTGGGTTGGTGACAAGATCGGTAGTCGGTACTGCGCTGATGTTCTTGCCGGTATGGCTTGCGAGCCAAGGGGCGACTATCTCGCCGATAAATGCAGAGGTACCGGCTCCGGTCAGTACGATCCGCAGATCGTGCTTATACAGTAATGGTTCAAGAAACCCGTCAATATCGGCTCGGATGCTGGCGATATTATTCAGCGAGCGGATCCAGCTGTTAGGTTGCTGGCGGATCTCTTCTTCGGTCCAGGTACCGGTTGCAGCGGGCGCGGGGGTATAGATTTCTGGCATAACTCAGTCCTTAGTCTTGTGAAGTCCACATCCGACGCGGGCAAAATGTCGTTGTCTTTCGTTTCGTTTCACTTTTTCGCGTATCAGTTAATTAAAATCTATATAAAAGAAATCGAAAGTTCAATGATGCAAAATGAAATAAAACGAAAACTGTGATCGATGAAACGCTGTTTTTTCTATCCTATTGATTTGTAATGCATAGATAAAAACACTGACGGATTAGTGGTTTGATTAAAAGAAAGGAAAAGAAAGAATGTCGTTCGATAAGTGAAGGGAAAATAGCGCTGTAGGCCGGATAAGCGAAGCGCCATCCGGCAACGGTGATGTGTGGTGCCGGATGGCGCTTCGCTTATCCGGCCTACACGTGATGTCCCTTATCCGCATTGCGTCGTAAAGGGAGTTAAAGGGAAAGATGCTGACCTTGAATCCAGACGCGCTGAACATGCAGGCCGCCGTCGAGGGCGATAATACTGGCGCGTTTACCTGCCTGTAGCGAACCAAGCTGTTGGTCTACCCCCAGAAGGCGGGCAGGGTGCAGCGAGGCCATACGGATTGCCTCTTCAGGAGAAATCCCCGCAAGTTCGACCATATTACGCACGGCGGCATCTACCGAGAGCGTGCTCCCCGCCAGACCGCCGGAAGCGGTTCGTACAATACTGCCGCGCATCTCGACCTTTTCGCCGCACAGCGTGTAGGAGCCGTCAGGCATACCGGCAGCCTGCATCGCATCGGTAATCAATACGACCCGATCTTTCGCACAACAGCAGCAGAGTTTCATAGCGGCCGGGTGAACGTGGTACCCGTCGGCAATCAGTTCGAGCCAAGCCCGCGGGTCGGTTAACCCCGCGCCGACCATGCCAGGCTCCCGATGATGTAAGCCGGTCATGCCGTTATAGCAATGCACGAGACCGTCTGCCCCAGAATCGAAAGCGGCGCTGGTTTGCGCCCAGGTTGCCGCGCTATGTCCCAGCATGACCCGCACGCCTTGTCGCTTAAGATGTTGAATAGCCCGTATCGCGCCTGGTTTTTCCGGCGCGAGGGCGACGACCCTCAGCGTGCTTTGCGAGAGGGCGATTAGCTTATCCAGCTCGTGGATGTCCAGGTCCCGGAACAGTTCAGGAGGATGAGCGCCCTTATTCTGTGGTGTGAAGTAAGGGCCCTCAAGATAGCTCCCCAAAACCTGAGCGCCAGGGCCGCCGGAATGGCAGCGTTGGGCAATGCGCTCCAGCGCGTGGTAGATCTGCTCCATCGGCGCGGTAACGGTGGTGGGAAGCCAGCTCCCCACCCCTTCACGCGCTTTATGCATTGCCAGTGTGTCGAGCGTGTCCGGTGCATCATCCATGACATCGACACCCGCACCGCCGTGGACGTGAGTATCGATATAGGCTGGACAAAGCAGCTCAGCATCGCGCTGCGTGGTGCCTGAAGGTATGGGGGCGATGGCGGTAATGATACCGCTATCAATGTGTATCTGATGATCGTCAAGCCAGCCCTGCTCCGTCAGCAGACGTCTGGCGCGAAGGATCTGCGTCATATCCCTTCCTCTGCTGGAACCTCTTCACGACAGCGCCCCATCTCATCAACCAGGCTTGTCAGGCCGCGGTGCCCGCACTCCAGCGCCTGTAGGCGAAAGGCTTCGCTGCTCAGGCCTTCACGCTCCAGCACCATTTCCAGCAGGAGCTGCAGGTTAGTGCCGGTAATCACCTCTCGGCCGGGCTTTTGCATCGCCAGCGTTGAGGCCACGCGGAATGGCGTGCCGCCAAGGAGGTCGGTCAGAAATACCAGATCGTCCTCGCTATCCAGCGTGTTCACCGCGTGTTCAAGCTGCGAAGTGAGCAACGCGGTGGTGGAGGTTTCTGGAAAATCGATGGCGATAAACTGCGTTTGTTCGCCCAGGATTTGCTTCATCGCTTTTTCCATTCCGCTGGCAAATCCGCCATGCCCGGTCAAAATAATTCCCAACATCTCAGACCTCTTTTGTTTTACAGGAAGTGGCAGAATTTACCGACAACACCCAGCACAACGGTGATGCCGATAAGGCGCAGCGGGCTCCAGCCACGACGAACCAGCCAATACATGGTCAGGGTATATACCAGCGGTAAAAAGGCAGGCATCAGCTTGTCGATAACATCAGTCTGCAGTTTGACGACGGCATCACCCGCTTTAATTTCAAGCGTGGTATTCAGACGAACGTAGGTGGCAACCAGCGCACCGATAACGGTCATACCGACGATTGATGCGGCATGCCCCACCTTTTTGGTGTTGGCTTTGATAAGCGGAATCGCCGCGACGCCCATACGATAAGCATAGTGGGCCAGACCAAAGCGCAGGCCGAGATGCACCACGTTGAACATCACAATGAAGACAATCGCACCGAGGATGGAGCCCTGTAGCGCCAGGCTCGCACCAATGCCGCCGCAGATTGGCAACAGCGTCAGCCAGAACATGGCATCGCCAATGCCGCCGAGCGGTGCGCCTACGGCAATCTTGGTGCTTTGAATGCTGTTCACGTCCTGCTTCGAACGCTCCATCGCCAGAATAATGCCAATCACAAAGGTCACCAGGAACGGGTGGGTGTTGAAGAAACCCATGTGGCCTTTCATCGCTCGTGCGAGGTCGCGTTTGTTGGTGTGGATCTTTTTCAGCGCGGGCAGCAGGCCATAAAGCCAGCCGGAAGCCTGCATACGTTCATAGTTAAAAGAGGCCTGCAGCAGCATGGAACGCCAGGCCACGCGGTTAATATCCTTTTTAGTCAGGTCTGCGCCAATGTTTTGATCTTCATAGACGTTTTCGTTAACCCCGGTCAGTAGCGTCTCTTCATTGTCGGAAACACTCGGCAGGGTCTGTTGATTAGATGCCATCTTCGAATTCCTCTTTCTGTGCCGCAGGTTGAGTCGGTTCAGGAGATTTACGTAGCAGGTCGATGAGCGCCATGGCCAGCGCGGCGGCGGCAATGGCCAGGACCGGAAGCTTGAGCCAGGCTGCGGCAACGAAACCAATGATGAAATAAGGGATGTAGACGTTTTTCATCATGATTTTCAGCAGTACGGCAAAACCGATCGCTGGCATGATGCCGCCCGCGACACCCAGCCCATCAATCAGACGTTCAGGCAGGACATCAATAGCGGTTTTTGCATGTTCCGCGCCGAAGTAAATCGGCAGGAAAGCGCAGAGGAAGTAGAAAATGCCTAACGCCAGTAGCGCCAGATAGTTAACGCGTTCAATACCTGCGGTATCGGCATTTGCCGCCATACGGTCGCAGCGGGACATGACGCCGGACATTACGGAGAACAGGAAAGTAATGCCCATTTGCACGGCGACGGCAAACGGTACGGCGACCCCGACGGCAACATCAGGCTTCACGCCGGTGGTAATGGCAAACGTCGTACCGACAATAGTACCGATAATGACGTTAGGCGGTTGGGCACCGGCCAACGGTGCCAGACCCATCCACACCAGTTCCAGCGTACCGCCGGTAAGAATGCCGGTGTGCAGATCGCCCAGAATCAGACCAACCAGCGGCCCCAGCACCACCGGACGGTGCATATGCGTTAACCCGTTGAACATATCCAGGCCTGCAATAAAGGCGAGAATGCCTAGTGCAAAAGCCTGTAACAGACTAATTTCCATTGTGAATCCCTCAAAGTAGTTTAAAGAGATCCAAAGCAGGTTCTGTCGGAACGCCCTGAACGAAGCATTCCACTCCGGCGGCCTTCAGGCCGTTGAACGCGCTGATATCATTGGCGTCGACAGAAACGGTTTTGGCAATTTGTTGTTTACCTTCGGCGTAGTGCATGTTTCCTACGTTGATGCGGGTGACGGGAACGCCGCCTTCAACCAGCTTGAGAAAATCAGCCGGCGTTCTGCACACCAGCAAAATTTTTTGTCGGTCAGCAGCGCGGTGAATATTGTCGATAACTTTCTGTAGCGACCAGAAACGCACGGCTATCCCTTCAGCCAGTACCATTTCCATCAGGTTCTGCTGCACGGTGTCTTCCGCGACTTCGTCATTGGCGACCAATACCAGATTTGCCCCCGCAAACCCGACCCACTGCACGCCGACCTGACCATGAATCAGTCTTTCATCGATGCGGCTGAGTACGATATTTGGCATAGCGCTTTCCTCTTTGTTGTTATTCGTTATGAGACGGAACGCCCTGACAGGCGGCGTGGTACTGCTGAAGTATGTCCTGAATATGATTAATGATGAGTTCACGCGGTGTAGCGTTGAGATCTCCCTCGCGTACTTTTACGTACTGTAAAGGGAGGTACTGGCTGATGAGCGGTAAGGGAATGGGTTCATCCGCCAGATTGCGTACCAGCCTTTCAAAGGCTTCATCAATTTGGCTGTCTGGCCAGTAGTAGCGAACGCGGTCAGAGTAGCTATAACCACGGGCCAGACGGCGGGCGTTGCCATCGCCGTGGTAGTGGCTTTGCCAGTATTCCGGGCGGTCGAGCATTACGGTTTCAAGAACATGGCGCAGGCCAGAGCCGGCTTTGGCAGGAAGCAGTTCCTCTTCAATCGCCGCCAGTGAGAACAGCGCTTCGCGCAGGGCGAAGGTCAGCCCTGGGCCAACTTTCAGAATCGCGAAATGATCTTTCACCAACTGACGCAGCGACTGCGGTGTCTGATAATCCGTGGAGTGGGCTTCGAAGACCAGCGTGTCATAGGCTTCCACCATTTTGCTCAGCGCGACCGCTTTCTGCGGCTGGTAATCAATAATGTGGGTATGGTCAAACTCAACGCCCGGCTGGACAACCAGTGCGATGATGCGTGGCCAGATGGCATCCAGCCCTTGCTTTTCAAACGCATGATGGTGCGCTTCCAACGTGGCACGAGCAGCATCAGGCGTCGTGACGGCGAGTTCAGTCAATGCTTCGTGGGCACCGCCAGGGACGGGGACTTCTGTGCCAATAACGTAAACAAGATCCGATTCGCCAAAGTGTTCAACGCAGGTCTGCTCGGCAATTTTAGCCAGGCGAGCTGCGCGCTCGGCAACGATCGCATCAGTTAATGGAACGGGATCGCCCTCGCAGGACATACTGCAATCGAGGTGGATCTTTTTAAAACCAGCCGCCACATAGCTTTTGATCAGATCGTCGGCGTTATTCATCGCTTGTTCGGCTGGCAGGTTTTGCCAGCGGTTAGGGCCAAGATGATCGCCCCCCAGAATCAGGCGATCCTGCGGGAAGTTCAGTGAATCAGCCAACGCGCAGACAAAGTGGCGAAAATCAGCCGGGGTCATACCGGTATAGCCACCGAACTGATCGACCTGATTCGACGTTGCTTCAATGAGCAGCGGCGTCTGTTCTGCCTGGGCATAACGAATAGCGGATTCAAGTACCAGTGGATGCGCGGAACAAACGGCATAAATTCCGTTTGTTTTCCCCCGTTTGTGCTGCTCCACCATAGTTGTAAGATATTTCACTTTCCTCTCCAACTCAGATTGTAATGATGTTTATCTTTCGTTTTGTTTCATTTAATACTGCGTTACGAGGGTTTAAAAATAAAATGAAAGATTTCCATTTTCGGATCTGTTTCACAAAAGAAACATAATGAAAGCTTTGTTGTCAGGCTTTGTCGCCGTGTGGGGGCCTTTTAAGGCTTGCATTCCGACAAAAGAAAGGTGTTAATAAGCAAAAAGAAATGAAACGAAAGAATCAATCAAAGGAATCTCTATGAGCAACACCGACTCTTCTGCCGATAAGCGTGTGACGGGAACCAGTGAAAGACGCGAGCAGATTATCCAGCGGTTGCGGCAGCAGGGTAGCGTGCAGGTAAACGATCTTTCTGAATGGTTCGGCGTATCGACGGTGACGATCCGTAACGATCTGGCCTTTCTGGAGAAGCAGGGCATTGCGGTGCGCGCATACGGCGGCGCACTCATCTGCGATAGCAATACGCCAGCGACCGAACCCTCTGTCGAAGACAAAAGCTCTCTGAATACGGCGGTAAAGCGTAGCATCGCGAAAGCTGCCGTGGAGCTGATTAAACCCGGTCATCGCGTAATTCTTGACTCCGGGACCACCACCTATGAAATTGCCCGGTTGATGCGCCAGCATACGGACGTGATTGCCATGACTAACGGCATGAACGTCGCAAATGCGTTGCTGGAGTCGGAAGGCGTTGAACTGCTGATGACCGGTGGCCACCTGCGCCGTCAGTCGCAGTCGTTTTACGGCGACCAGGCGGAGCAATCGTTACAGAATTACCACTTCGATATTCTGTTCCTTGGCGTTGATGCCATTGATCTCGAGCGCGGCATTAGCACGCATAATGAAGATGAAGCGCGGCTTAACCGCCGGATGTGTGAAGTGGCAGAGCGTATTGTCGTTGTCACGGACTCCACGAAATTTAACCGCTCCAGCCTGCATAAGATCATCGATACACAGCGTATTGATGTGATTATTGTTGATGAGGGCGTACCGAATGAAAGCCTGGAAGGGTTACGTCGGCAGGGCATTGACGTGATTTTAGTGAGAGCATAAAAAAATCGGGAGGCAGGGTTGCCTCCCGATTGCGTTTTTTATTCAATATCGCGTAATCAAGTCACCGGAGCCGGGTTAAACACCGCCAGTTGGTTATGCAGACCCCACTGATCCGAGAAGGTTTTCTTACGCCCGCTCGCCACGTCCAGAATGAACTCAAACAGCTTCGTGCCAACATCCTCAATCGTCTCTTCGCCCGTGGCAATGGTCCCGGCGTTGATATCCATTAAGTCATACCAGCGGTTCGCCAGTTCGGTGCGGGTAGCCATCTTAATGACCGGTACGGCCATCAGACCGTACGGCGTGCCACGGCCGGTGGTAAAGACCTGCACGGTAATGCCGGAAGCGACTTGCTGGGTACCGCAGACAAAATCGCTGGCCGGGGTGGCAGCATAAATCAGGCCGCGCTTGGTTGGGCGTTGGCCCGGCGAAAGCACTTCTACAATGGCGCTCTTGCCGGATTTAGCGATAGAGCCCAGCGCTTTTTCCACCACGTTTGCCAGTCCACCTTTTTTGTTGCCCGGGGACGGGTTGGCGCTGCGGTCAGTCTGACCCATATCGAGGTAATTATCGTACCAGGCCATCTCTTCCAGCAGGCGTTTGCCTACTTCTTCATTGATGGCGCGCGGGGTGAGCAGGTGGATGGCGTCACGCACTTCGGTCACTTCCGAGAACATCACGGTTGCGCCGCAGCGCACCAGCAGGTCAGAGGCGTAGCCTACCGCCGGGTTTGCCGTCACGCCGGAGAACGCATCGCTGCCGCCGCACTGCATCCCAACCACCAACTCCGAGGCTGGGCAGGTTTCACGCTGGCGCTTGTTGAGTTTTTCCAGATGGCGTTCGGCCACCTGCAGAATGTCGTCAACCATCGAGCGAAAACCGACATGCTGTTCATCCTGCAGGCGCACGATGCTGGCACTGTCGACCGGGATGCTCTGGACATCTTCGGTACCCTGAAGCAGACGTTCTGGCTGTAACTTTTCACAGCCGAGGCCAACCACCATCACTTCGCCGCCAAAGTTAGGGTTCAGGGCGATATTGTGGATGGTGCGAATAGGTACGATGGCCGCTGGGGCGTTGATCGCCACGCCGCAGCCGTACAGGTGATTGAGGCCCACCACGCCGTCGACGTTGGGGTATTTTGGCAGCAGATCGCGTTCAATAATTTTGACTACGTAATCCACCACGCCCGCGACGCAGTGTACGCTGGTTGAAATACCCAGCAGGTTTTTGGTCCCCACGCTGCCATCGGCATTGCGGTAGCCTTCGAAGGTGTAACCCTCCAGCGGTGGTAGCGGCTCCGGTACTTTGGTTGCCAGCGGTAAGGTATTCAGCGGCGGCGCTTTTGGCAGAATGACCGTGGACTCATCTATCCAGCTCCCTTTGACGATGTCGCGTACGGCGTAGCCGATGACCTCGCCGTAGCGGATAATTTCGCCATTATGAGGAATATCCACCAGGGCCACTTTATGTCCTTGAGGAATATGTTCAATTAATTCCAGTCCGTCAGGAAAACGGGTTCCTGCTTTTAATCCATTATCGTTAACAATAATCGCCACATTGTCTGTTTCGTGCACTTTAATATAAAAGGCAGTTGGCGATTCTTGTCTGATTTCGATGTTAGCCATTGTCCAGCATTCTCCAGCCAGTGGGTAAAATAATAAATGTTATAAGTGTCAGGTTTTTCAATGTGGAAAATAAGAACACTTTGATTATGGAATAAAGCATGTCAGGTGTTGGAATCTAAAAATGTGATAAAGATCACTTATTATCGTCATGCCTTGTGGCGCAAGGGTATCAAAAATTGAAATTGTGCATCAGCGCCCAGTGTTATGTGCATATGTATAACTAAAAGATTTTGTAAGGTGCTTTAATTGTGTCTTTGCACAATGTATGGCTATCGTTTCCTGATTATACTGAATCACGATTTCATGGTGTCTTATCGATTTATAAAGATTGCCAGTTATCAATAAATAATCAGCGAAATAGACCTTAATAATAAAAAAATAATTAAGGTTCTCTGTGCCCGAGGATAATAAAATGATACATGATACAGCTGATGTTTCTGGATCAACGAAAGGAATGCATACCCGTTATTTAATTCTTTTAGTTATTTTCATTGTTACGGCCGTTAACTATGCGGACCGCGCCACGCTCTCAATCGCCGGTACGTCGGTGGCAAAAGAGCTGGGACTGAGTGCGGTCGAAATGGGGTACATCTTCTCTGCGTTCGGTTGGGCATATTTGCTCATGCAGATCCCCGGTGGTTGGTTACTGGATAAATTTGGTTCGAAGAAAGTCTATACCTATAGTCTGTTCTTCTGGTCGCTGTTTACTTTCCTGCAGGGCTTTGTCGGCTTCTTCCCATTAGCGTGGGCGGGCGTCTCAATGTTCTTCATGCGCTTTATGCTGGGCTTCTCCGAAGCGCCTTCCTTCCCGGCTAACGCCCGTATCGTGGCAGCCTGGTTCCCGACCAAAGAACGCGGCACGGCGTCCGCTATCTTTAACTCCGCGCAGTACTTCTCTTTAGCGCTGTTTTCGCCACTGTTGGGCTGGTTAACCTTCGCCTGGGGCTGGGAGCACGTCTTTACCGTGATGGGTGTGATTGGCTTCGTGTTGACCGGCATGTGGGTGAAGTTCGTCCATAACCCAACCGACCATCCGCGCATGTCCAAAGAGGAGCTGAAGTTTATTGCGGATAACGGCGCTGTGGTCGATATGGACCATAAAAAGCCGGGTAGCGATGCGGCAAAAGGTCCGAAGCTGGAGTACATCAAACAGTTGCTGAGCAGCCGTATGATGTTAGGGATCTTCTTCGGCCAGTACTTCCTGAACACCATTACGTGGTTCTTCCTCACCTGGTTCCCGATTTACCTGGTGCAGGACAAAGGTATGTCGATTCTGAAAGTAGGGCTGGTGGCGTCTATTCCTGCGCTGTGCGGTTTCGCCGGTGGCGTGTTGGGTGGGCTGTTCTCCGACTACCTGATTCGTCGTGGCTGTACGCTGACCTTTGCCCGTAAGCTGCCTATCGTATTGGGCATGCTGTTGGCATCGACGATTATTCTGTGTAACTACACCGACAACACCGCGCTGGTCGTTACCCTGATGGCGTTGGCATTCTTCGGTAAAGGCTTTGGTGCACTCGGTTGGCCGGTTATCTCCGACGTGGCGCCAAAAGAGATTGTAGGGCTGTGCGGCGGGCTGTTTAACGTCTTCGGTAACGTGGCGTCTATCGTCACACCGCTGGTGATTGGCTATATCGTGAGTGAGCTGCACTCCTTTAATGGCGCACTGATTTTTGTAGGCTGCTCCGCCCTGATGATGATGGTTTGCTACCTGTTCGTGGTGGGCGACATCAAACGTCTGGAACTGCGTAAGTAAGCCACGACTAACTTAAGGTAATGAAAATGGATAACGCGATTTTCCCTAACAAATTCAAAGCTGCGCTGGCGGCAAAACAGGTACAGATTGGCTGCTGGTCCGCACTTTCCAGCCCAATCAGCACTGAAGTGTTAGGACTGGCCGGTTTCGACTGGCTGGTACTGGACGGTGAACATGCGCCGAACGACGTGACGACGCTCATCCCGCAACTGATGGCCTTAAAAGGCAGCGCCAGCGCACCGGTGGTTCGTATCCCAACCAACGAGCCGGTGATTATCAAGCGCATGCTGGATATCGGTTTCTACAACTTCCTGATTCCGTTTGTGGAAACCGAAGAAGAAGCCGCACAGGCGGTCTCTTCGACCCGCTATCCGCCAGAAGGCATTCGCGGCGTGTCCGTTTCTCATCGTGGCAACATGTTTGGCACCGTGCCGGATTACTTCGCGCAGTCCAATAAAAACATCACCATCCTGGTGCAGATAGAAAGCCAGCTGGGCGTCGACAACGTTGATGCCATTGCCGCCACTGAAGGCGTAGATGGCATCTTCGTCGGCCCAAGCGACCTGGCCGCCGCGTTAGGCCATCTGGGCAACGCTTCTCACCCGGAAGTGCAGCAGGCGATTCAACATATTTTCGCCCGTGCCAAAGCGCACGGTAAGCCAAGCGGCATCCTGGCGCCGGTAGAAGCCGATGCGCGCCGCTATCTGGAGTGGGGCGCAACCTTTGTGGCGGTAGGCAGCGATCTCGGCGTGTTCCGCGCCAGTACGCAGAAGCTGGCTGACGCCTTCAAGAAGTAACCACCACCGAATACACACATATTTGAGGAAATGACGATGAAAGTTGGTTTTATTGGCCTGGGTATCATGGGTAAACCGATGAGTAAAAATCTGCTGAAAGCAGGTTACTCGCTGGTGGTTTGTGACCGTAATCCTGAAACGATTGCTGAAGTGATTGCCGCCGGTGCCGAAACGGCAACCACGGCAAAAGCCATTGCTGAACAGTGTGATGTGATCATCACCATGCTGCCAAACTCTCCGCATGTGAAAGACGTCGCGCTAGGTGAAAACGGTATTATCGAAGGCGCGAAGCCGGGCACCGTGCTTATCGACATGAGCTCGATTGCACCGCTGGCTAGCCGTGAAATCAGCGACGCGCTGAAGGCGAAGGGCATTGATATGCTCGATGCGCCAGTCAGCGGCGGCGAACCAAAAGCTATCGACGGCACCCTGTCGGTGATGGTCGGCGGTGATAAAGCTATCTTCGATAAATACTACGACCTGATGAAAGCGATGGCGGGCTCCGTGGTGCATACCGGTGAAATCGGCGCGGGCAACGTGACCAAGCTGGCAAACCAGGTGATCGTCGCGCTGAACATTGCGGCGATGTCTGAAGCGCTGACGCTGGCAACCAAAGCGGGCGTTAACCCGGATCTGGTTTATCAGGCGATTCGCGGCGGCCTGGCGGGCAGTACCGTGCTGGATGCCAAAGCACCGATGGTGATGGATCGTAACTTCAAGCCGGGCTTCCGTATCGACCTGCACATTAAAGATCTGGCGAATGCGCTGGATACCTCACATGGCGTGGGCGCGCAGCTGCCGCTGACCGCCGCGGTGATGGAGATGATGCAGGCGCTGCGTGCTGATGGTCTTGGAACCGCCGACCATAGCGCTCTGGCGTGCTATTACGAAAAACTGGCGAAAGTGGAAGTCACTCGCTAAGGACGTTGTGCCCGGTGGCGCATTGCGTGCCGGGCTTACAGGGTAGGCCGGAACTGTGAAACGCGCTCCGGCGTCGTGCGCTAATAGGCTCAGATATGAAAATCGTAATCGCCCCAGACTCTTATAAAGAAAGCCTTTCTGCCACCGAGGTAGCTCAGGCAATAGAAAAAGGATTTCGGGAAATCTTTCCGGAAGCGCAATTCGTGTCAGTGCCGGTCGCCGACGGTGGAGAAGGAACGGTTGAGGCGATGATTGCGGCAACGCAGGGTCGTTCAGTGACGTCAACGGTCACCGGCCCGCTTGGCGATGCCGTAGAAGCACAGTGGGGGATCTCCGGCGACGGGAATACCGCCTTTATTGAAATGGCGGCGGCAAGCGGTCTGGCATTAGTTCCACCGGAGCTGCGTAACCCGCTGATTACCACCTCTTACGGCACCGGGGAGCTGATCCTCCAGGCGCTGGAGAGCGGGGTGAAAAACATTATTATCGGCATTGGCGGCAGCGCGACCAATGACGGTGGTGCCGGTATGGTACAGGCGCTGGGCGCGAAGCTGTGTGATGCTAGCGGCACGGAAATCGGTTTTGGCGGCGGTAGCCTGATGAGCCTCAACCATATTGATATTTCCGGTCTTGATGCGCGTCTGAAAGACTGCGCGATTCGCGTGGCCTGCGATGTGACGAACCCGCTGACGGGGCCCTTTGGCGCGTCCTGTATCTTTGGCCCGCAGAAAGGGGCGACGGAGGCGATGATCGCCGAACTGGACCGTAATCTGGCGCACTACGCGGATGCGATTAAGAAATCGCTGCGCATTGACGTCAAAGAGGTGCCGGGTTCCGGCGCGGCTGGTGGGATGGGCGCGGCGCTGATGGCGTTCCTCGGCGCGGAGCTGCGTAGCGGCATTGAGATTGTGACCCAGGCGCTGAATCTCGAAGAACATATTCATGACTGCACGCTGGTGGTGACCGGTGAAGGCCGCCTCGACAGCCAGAGCATTCACGGCAAAGTGCCGGTCGGCGTGGCCAGCGTGGCGAAGAAGTACCATAAGCCGGTTATCGGCATTGCCGGTAGCCTGACGCGCGATGTGGGCGTGGTGCATCAGTACGGGATTGATTCGGTATTCAGCGTGCTGAACCGCATTGGCTCGCTGGAAGAAGCCTTCCGCGACGCGGCGGAGAATATTTACCACACTTCCCGGAACATCGCCGCCACAATTCAGGTGGGGATGCGGATCGAAGGGTGACATCGACGCGCAAACCCTCTATACTTCGCGCCGAAGCTGACCAGACAGTCGCCGCTTCGTCGTCGTCCTCTTCGGGGGAGACGGGCGGAGGGGAGGAAAGTCCGGGCTCCATAGGGCAAGGTGCCAGGTAACGCCTGGGGGGTGTAACAGCCCACGACCAGTGCAACAGAGAGCAAACCGCCGATGGCCCGCGTAAGCGGGATCAGGTAAGGGTGAAAGGGTGCGGTAAGAGCGCACCGCGCGGCTGGTAACAGTCCGTGGCACGGTAAACTCCACCCGGAGCAAGGCCAAATAGGGGTTCATAAGGTACGGCCCGTACTGAACCCGGGTAGGCTGCTTGAGCCAGTGAGCGATTGCTGGCCTAGATGAATGACTGTCCAACGACAGAACCCGGCTTATCGGTCAGTTTCACTCTTTAAAGAAAACCCCGCCTCGGCGGGGTTTTTGCTTTTCAGCATCTGGCAAAGCACGTCCCACGCTGTAGCGTAATATTCTGATTGTTTACCATATCCATACAAACAATGGAGTTATTCACTAAATCGAGGCGCTGGTGTGATAGCCATCATTTTTTGCCTTTCTTTAAATTCACATCTTATTAACACAGCGCATTGCGCTATCTCACAAAATCCTCGAGGCGTTCAACGTTGTATAAATCAACACCCTATTAAAATTCATTAAAAAACAATTAGTTATAATTGATCGCTAAAGAATGAAAACCACCGAAATCTCTATTTTTTTAGTAAAAGAGAAATACATTGGTTAATTTTGCGCTAACGATAGGAATATTTTCTATTTTCGGCGCTTTACTGCGCAAATAGTTGCAAGTTTTTTCTCCTTAACCCGCGATATCATTTTATCAATCTAAAAAAGGCAGTGAATAAGCCTGTGGTATTTGTACTTTGTGGAACATCAAACTGCATTAAAACAATAAACCCCTACATACTAAGAGTGAGAATTTGTTATGGAAACAATCTCAGTTGCACCCGCACAGACGTCGTCTGCGGCCGCGCGAGCGGGCATGTCAGAAAGTGAATGGCAGGAAGCAATAAAATTCGACAGTACCGACGTCGGCTGGGTGATCATGAGTATCGGGATGGCTATCGGGGCGGGGATCGTGTTCTTACCCGTTCAGGTTGGCCTGATGGGGCTGTGGGTCTTCCTGCTCTCCTCCATCGTCGGCTACCCGGCGATGTACCTGTTCCAGCGTCTGTTTATTAATACGCTTGCTGAATCACCAGAGTGTAAAGACTATCCGAGCGTTATCAGCGGCTACCTCGGCAAAAACTGGGGGATCTTACTCGGCGCGCTCTACTTCATCATGTTAGTTATCTGGATGTTCGTCTACTCCACGGCTATTACCAACGACAGCGCCTCTTATCTGCATACTTTCGGCGTCACCGATGGGCTGCTCTCGGAGAATCCATTCTATGGTCTGGTGCTGATTTGCGTGCTGGTCGCCATTTCATCGCGCGGTGAAAAGCTGCTGTTTAAAGTCTCCAGCTTTATGGTGCTGACGAAGCTGCTGGTGGTCGCGGCGCTGGGTGTTTCGATGGTGGGGATGTGGCATCTGTACAACGCTGGCACGCTGCCGCCGATGGGGTTACTGGTTAAAAACGCCATTATTACGCTGCCATTTACCCTGACCTCTATCCTGTTTATTCAGACCTTAAGCCCGATGGTCATCTCTTACCGCTCTAAGGAGAAATCCCGCGAAGTGGCGCGCCACAAAGCGCTGCGAGCGATGAATATTGCCTTCGGTATTCTGTTCGTGGTGGTCTTCTTCTACGCCGTTTCCTTTACGCTGGCGATGGGCCACGATGAAGCGGTGAAAGCCTATGAGCAGAACATCTCGGCGCTGGCGATTGCCGCCCAGTTTATTAACGGCAGCGCAGGTGCATGGGTCACCGTGGTGAGCGTGATCCTCAATATCTTTGCCGTGATGACCGCCTTCTTTGGGGTTTACCTGGGCTTCCGCGAAGCGACACAGGGGATTGTTATCAACCTGCTGCGCCGCAAAATGCCGGAAGAAAAAATCAATCAGAAGCTGGTGCAGCGCGGGATCATGATCTTCGCCATCCTGCTGGCCTGGAGCGCCATTGTGCTCAATGCGCCGGTGCTGAGCTTCACCTCTATCTGTAGCCCTATTTTCGGCATGGTGGGCTGCCTGATTCCGGCCTGGCTGGTCTACAAGGTTCCGGCGCTACATAAATACAAAGGCGTCTCGCTGGTGATTATCATCATTACCGGCCTGCTGCTCTGCGTCTCTCCATTCCTGGCATTCTCCTGATTTACGCGTGGTAATGAATATGGTTGAAGTAACAATGAATCCGCTGTGGGACGATATGATTCTGGCGGTAAAACAGAATGTGAAGCCTGCAATGGGCTGCACCGAGCCGGTATCGCTGGCGCTGGCAAGCGCGATTGCGGCTTCTCACCTGGCGGGACGTATCAGCCATATCGAGGCTAAGGTATCGCCAAACCTGATGAAAAACGGCATGGGCGTTACCGTACCGAGTACCGGGATGGTTGGCTTGCCGATTGCCGCCGCGCTCGGTGCGCTGGGCGGCGATGCGCAGGCCGGGTTAGAGGTCCTGAAGGGCGCGTCGGTGGAGGATATTACGGCGGCCAAGCTTCTGCTGGCCAGCGGTAAGGTGTCGGTGACCATGGAAGAGCCGTGCGATGACGTGTTGTACGCCAGCGCAACGGTTTATACCCTCGACGAGTCGGCTACGGTGACCATTGCTGGTGGCCATACGCGCGTCATTCGCGTGGTGAAAAATGGCGTGACGCTGCTGGATGCTAGCAATTGCGAGGGTGCAGAAGAGGAGCAGACGGCCTCGCTTGAGCGCGTCACGCTGGAGCAGGTTGTTGAGTTTGCCGAGCAGGCGCCTTTTGAGAAAATTAGCTTTATTCTTGATGCCGCGTTGCTAAACAGCGCGCTCTCCCACGAAGGGCTACGCGCGCCGTACGGTCTGCATATTGGCGCGACCCTGCAACGCCAGCGTGAGCGCGGGCTGCTGGCAAAAGATCTGCTGAGCGACATTATTATTCGTACCTCGGCGGCCTCGGATGCGCGCATGGGGGGCGCTTGTCTGCCCGCAATGAGCAACTCCGGCTCGGGTAATCAGGGGATTGCCGCCACTATGCCGGTGGTGGTGGTCGCGGAACATCTGGGCTGTTCCCAGGAGAAAATGGCCCGTGGGCTGATTCTTTCGCACCTGACGGCTATCTATATTCATCACCAACTGCCCATGCTCTCGGCGCTCTGCGCGGCCACCACGGCCTCGATGGGGGCGGCGGCCGGTATCTGCTGGCTCATCGACGGCAGCTATCGCAGTATCTCAATGGCTATCAGCAGCATGATTGGCGATGTGAGCGGCATTATCTGCGATGGCGCGTCCAACAGCTGCGCGATGAAAGTGTCGACCAGCGTATCGTCGGCGTGGAAAGCGGTGCTGATGGCATTGGATGAAACGGCGGTGACCGGAAATGAGGGGATTGTGGCGAACGATGTCGAGCAGTCGATTAGCAACCTCTGCTCGCTGGCCTGTCACTCCATGCAGCAGACGGACAAACAGGTGATTCAAATTATGGCGAGCAAGCTTGGCTAAAAAATAGGGAATGTCGGCTGGATAAGGCGTTTACGCCGCCATCCGGCAATCTGTACAGGTGTTGCCGGATGGCGCTTTGCTTATCCGGCCTACAATAAAAAAGCCCCGGTGTCTGGCCGGGGCATCTTCTCAGGCGGCTTGTTCTTCCGCCTGATGACGCTCTGCTTCACAAACGATCGCTTCGAGCTCGTTCAGCATCTCTTCAAAACCAAACGTTTTAGGCGCGGTGACCGGCTGTGGGGCGTTAACGACGACGGCCTTGTGCTGCTTCTTGTTGTTTCGCTTACTCATAATGTCTTCGGTGTCCCTGAAAATCGTTACACCGGTAAATCTATCAGCAAAGCGCGCAGCGGGGTATCAGCCACGAGTGTGATATTGTTCTCATCGCGGATAAATGCCCCATCGCCGCAGGTCAGAGACTGCTTTTCGGCCTCGTGCGCCAGCGCATGAACCGTACCATGAATAGACTGCAGATAGGCGCGCGGCCCGTGCAGCTGCAGGCTGACCTGCTCACCTTTCGCCAGTTCAATATGGTGCAACCATACCTGCTGACGCAGCTGTAAACTATGCTGGCTGCCGTCCGGCGAAGCTAACAGTTGGTGGTTCGTCTCTTTCAGTTTGATCTTCTGCACGCGCGAATTTTCGCGTTCAGGGCAGGCGTCGAGCCAGATTTGCATCCGGGTTAACGGCTTGTCTTTACTCAGATTATGCTCGCTGTAGCTCACGCCTTGCTGAGTGGCAATCAGCAGTGCTTCCCCGGCTTTGGCACGAATATGATGGCCTTCGCTGTCGCGGTACTCCGCTTCACCTTCCAGGATAATATTCAGGATATCGACTTTTGGATAAGTGCGTGGCTGGAAGGCGGCACCCGGTGCGAGCACTTCCTGATTCAACACGCGCAGTGAGGCGTAGCCCAGCAGCTTCGGATCAAAGTAGTGTCCAAAAGAGAAGGTATAGCGAGCCTGCAGCCAACCGAAGTCTGCCTGTCCGCACTGTTTCGCTGTTCTTGTGGTAATCATCTTCTTGACCCTCCTTTACACTAAATCAATGGTAAAGGTATGGACGCTGCATTGTTAGCCAGATATTCTGCCCGGTATGTTCAAATTTACTGAATGAGCGCGCTATGGCCAAAGAGAGAGCACTGACGCTAGAAGCACTACGAGTAATGGACGCCATCGATAGACGCGGAAGCTTTGCCGCCGCGGCTGATGAGCTTGGACGCGTGCCTTCGGCATTGAGCTACACCATGCAAAAGCTGGAAGAAGAGCTGGACGTGGTGCTGTTTGACCGTTCGGGTCATCGAACAAAATTCACTAACGTGGGGCGCATGCTGCTGGAACGCGGCCGCGTCCTGCTGGAAGCCGCCGATAAGCTGACCACCGATGCGGAAGCGTTGGCCCGAGGCTGGGAAACCCATCTCACCATCGTGGCAGAGGCGCTGATCCCAACCTCGACGCTGTTCCCGCTGGTGGAAAAGCTGGCGACCAAATCTAACACTCAGCTGTCGATCATTACCGAAGTGCTGGCGGGGGCCTGGGAGCGGTTGGAGCAGGGGCGTGCGGATATTGTGATTGCGCCGGACATGCATTTCCGCTCATCGACTGAAATTAACTCCCGTAAACTGTATTCGGTGATGAACGTCTACGTGGCCGCGCCGGATCACCCGATTCACCAGGAAGCCGAGCCGCTGTCGGAAGTCACGCGCGTGAAGTACCGCGGCGTAGCGATTGCCGACACCGCCCGCGAGCGCCCGGTACTGACGGTACAGTTGCTGGATAAGCAGCCGCGTTTGACGGTGACGTCGATGGAAGAAAAACGCCAGGCGCTGCTGGCTGGACTGGGCGTGGCGACCATGCCGTATCCGATGGTCGAAGAGGATATCGCACAGGGGCGCCTGCGCGTGGTGAGCCCGGAATACACCAGCGAGATTGATATCATTATGGCCTGGCGTCGCGATAGCATGGGCGAAGCGAAGTCATGGTGCTTGCGTGAGATTCAGAAGCTGTTAACCGCGAAGTAGAGTTGTAGGCCGGATAAGGCGTTTACGTCGCCATCCGGCAATCAGCACCGCATTGCCGGATGGCGCTACGCTTATCAGGCCTACAATACTCGCATTTTAGCCTGACCGGGATCAGGAAAGACGCTTCGGATCCGGCCCAAAACGGTTGTCGCCAGGCGTTCCGTTCTGGCAGTTAAAGATGATAATCACCAGCCAGCCAATCACCGGAATGATCAGCAGCAGTAGCCACCATGCCGAACGATCGGTGTCGTGCAGTCGGCGGAACTGGACTGCCCACCATGGAATAAAGACCAGAATGCCGTAAATGGTCGTGAGGATCCCCTCGCCGCCAGCGCGCTGCCAGCCCAGCATCTTATCCACCACGCCTAGCACCGCCGTCAAAATGACGTTCACCAGAATAAACATCCAGTACTCTTTGCGACGGGCACGGCCACCAAATCCAATGTAATTACGTAGAACGTTGAGATACCAATCCATTTTTATGCCTCAGTTGATCATTAATCACTTGTTTTTAAAGCGATCAAGCTAAGGATAGTCGTGAATGAAATAGTGGTAAATATTGATCACGTGAATTAATTGGGCATCGAGGACCGATGCCCGGTGTGCTTAACGGAAACGCTCGTCGCGGCCGTGCGGTTCGTCCAGATCCTGCCATGGCCCAATGGAGATAATCCCGGTCGGGTTGATGGTTTTGTGGCTACGGAAGTAGTGAGTACGAATATGGGCGAAGTCGACAGTCTCTGCAATGCCCGGCATCTGGTAGATATCGCGCAGGAAGCCGTGCAGATTCAGATAGTCGCTGATGCGATGCTTATCGCACTTGAAGTGGGTCACATAGACCGGATCGAAGCGGATAAGCGTCGTCCACAGGCGAATATCGGCTTCGGTCAGCTGATTACCGGTCAGATAGCGATGCTGGCCGAGGATCTTTTCCAGACGATCCAGCGAACTAAAGACGTTGTCGACGGCTTCGTCATAGGCCGCCTGGCTGGTGGCGAAACCGGCTTTGTAGACACCGTTGTTCACCGTGTCGTAGATCCAGCTATTCAGCCCATCAATTTGTTCGCGCAGCGCGGACGGATAGTAATCGCCCGCTTTGGCGCCCAGCGCATCAAAGGCGGTATTGAACATACGGATGATTTCCGCAGATTCATTGCTGACGATGGTCTGGTTCTTTTTATCCCACAATACCGGCACAGTTACGCGCCCAGAGTAGGTGGAATCGGCGTGCTGATAAAGCTGATACAGGAACTGATGCTGGTAAAGCGTATCGCCCGTGGCGGCCGGGAAATCGGCATCGAAGGTCCAGCCGTTTTCCAGCATCAGCGGGTTGACGACGGATACGGAGATGAACGGCTCCAGCCCTTTGAGCTTACGCAGGATAAGCGTGCGGTGCGCCCACGGACAGGCAAGCGAGACGTACAGATGATAGCGATCTTTCTCAGCGGCAAAACCGCCGTTGCCGGTAGGGCCTGGCTCGCCGTCGGCGGTCAGCCAGTTGCGAAAGGCGGAAACTGAACGCTGGAAACGTCCACCGGTGGATTTGGTGTCATACCAGACGTCTTGCCAGACGCCATCGATTAATTGTCCCATGATGTGCTCCTCCAGATAGCAAAAGCGAGGAGATATCTCCTCGCTTTTTTTATTCATTCAGTATAGTGCGCTTACCACTTTTTATTCAGCACGCGGTCGATGCTGAATGCGCCTGGACCGGTGATGCCCAGCAGCAGGTAGCCGCCAGCGATGGTCAGGTTTTTCATAAACATCAGCGAGTTCATGCCTTCAGCAAAGTTGCTGTGGAAGATGAAGGCGGTCAGCAGGGTGAAGCCTGCGGTGAACAGCGCGGTGGTGCGGGTCAGGAAACCGAACAGAATCGCCAGACCGCCGCCAAACTCAAGCAGAATGGTCAGTGGCAGCAGGAAACCTGGGACACCCATTGCTTCCATATACTGCTGCGTACCCGCATACCCGGTGATTTTGCCCCAGCCTGCGGTGATAAACAGAATCGGCATCAGAATACGTGCGACCAGGAAACCAATATCTTCTAATTTTTTCATCTTTCTCTCCAGAGAACCCTGCGGGCAGTTAAACCGTTTTATTGAGCGTTTACACGCTGATAGCGCGTAGCTGCTGTCGATGGAGAGAAATATAACTGTGACGTATAACAATTGTTAGCAAGGAAAACTGTTGAAGTTCTTCAAAGAATCTGAGCAATGATGTATGGCAGTGGGGAACGGGAGACGGTTACAGGGACTTACGCGCGATATTCCTGACCATTCGCCAGGTGCTCCAGATACCCACGCCGCGACGGGCCCAGCGCACCAGGAAACGCGGATGACGCAGTGAAACGACCGCCATTGCGCTACTGGCGACCATGAACCACGAACGCAGGCTGACAAGCTTGCTCCAGCCGCGATCGTAGGGTTGGGTGGCATCCAGCCAGTCGCGACGGCTGGCGCTAAGGTCCAGCCGCTGCTGCTGAATTTGCCGCAGTAGATGCGTTTTGCGAGCTTCTCGTTCCTGTCGTGGACTCATGGTTCATTATCCTCCAGCAGGGTACGATCGTTAGCCAACTCGTGACGAGTATGGCGTAGCAGCGTTGAACGACGCGCTTTGCGCAGCGTCCATATTCCGCCAACGATAGCGAGGAGCAACAGCGTCGCGGTGGTGGCTACCATAACGATGAGACGATACTGCGGGTCAACGGCCCACATTATCAGTACCAGCAGGCTCATCAGGCCGAAAGCGGTAAACAGCAGGGTAAGCCCTGCCATTAACAGGAGCTGGAAGAGGTTAGCTTTTTCCTCTTCCAGTTCTACTACGGCTAAGCGCAACCGCGTTTCGACCATCTGAACCACGAGGGTAACAATGCGCTGGCCGATGCCGAGAATGTTCTTTCCCGGCCCCTGCGCCTGGTGAGAATCGCTCATGCTTAACGACGCGTCAGCAGAACGCCCAGCACCAGCCCGACGGCTGCACCAATACCGACGCCGGTCCATGGGTTTTCACGCACGTAGCCATCGGCTTTGGCGGCCGCTTCGCGCGTTTGCTTTGATAAGACTTCACCGGCTTCGCCCAGGCGGTCACGGCTCTCTTTCAGCGCGCTTTCCGCTTTACTACGCAGCTTGCTCATCTCTTCTTTGGATTTGTCGGTGGAAGCATTCAGGACCTCTTCCAGAGTATCGGACAGGGCTTTCAGCTCTGCGCGTAATTGATCTGATGTCGTATCTTTAGCCATCGTATCTCTCCTGTAAGAATTTCCACTCAATATGCGCGGGATTCCAGCGTATTAAGTTCTTTTTTGGCTTCCTGCAGCTTATGCTCGCGTTTGGCCACTTTATCCGCATCGCCTTTCTGTTTTGCTTCCTTCAGATCCTGCTCGCGCTCGCGAACTTCATCCTTTTGTTCAGCAATTTTTTCCTGATGATCGGCGCGAAGCTTGCTGTCAGTACAGTGTGCCTGGACTTCGCTCAGCGCTTTTTTTAAACCGTCAATACGGTTCTGATTGTTATGCTTTTCGGCATAGCCAATCTCGCGCTGAATATCCTGCTCTTTTTCCTGACAGAGTGATGTTGCTGCTGCGCTCGCACTAAGGGACGCGAGAGCAAGGGCAAGAACGATGCGGTATTTCATGTATAAACCTTCCATTGTGCATAGTACACCTGACATGTACTTATTCCGATGTGCGGGAGACGCCGTGACGTTACCCACAACACTAAGCATAGTAACTAAAATACAAAATCACCAAAGTCGGTGAAATTATTCGGATTCCTGGAAGTGGCTAGCCAAATCGATGCGAGGTATCACGAAGAAGAGACAGCCAGCTTGCCGGGTTGTTATCCTCATCCTGCAGCGCTATCACATAAACATGCGGCAGGGTGTTATCCAGTACGCGCTTTGCAGCGGCGCTCTGTTCGCTGGATTCAAAGGTCACCAGCAGCGCATCATCCTTCGGGGTGATGCTCTTAAAACGAATGCCGTTAGCATCCAGATGGTGGGAGATAGCAAAGCCATCCGGCATGCTCGCCGGGTTGATCGGGCGAATGGCAAGCGTAGACTCTTCACGCTGAAGCGCGGCCCACAGCCAGAGCAGGATGCAAAGCATCAGCACCATGCTCAGGCTAAGTGTAAATCGACGTAGCAGAATACGGTTTGGCACCATTGTTACCCTCGATTACCGTATTTTTTCTTCCACACGACGGCCAGCGAGCCTATCAGGCCAACAACCAACAGTACCACTGGCAGCAGCATCAGGCAGGACATCAGCGCGTCTTCGTATTTCTGGAATACCGGCGTTTTACCCAGCAGATAGCCAAGGGTGGTCAGAATCAGCACCCACAGCAGGCCGCTCATCCAGTTGAAGAACTGGAAACGCGCGTTGTTCAGACCGGAAATCCCGGCAATGGTGGGCAGCAG
This sequence comes from Kluyvera chengduensis, assembly GCF_044197065.1. NCBI lineage: Bacteria > Pseudomonadati > Pseudomonadota > Gammaproteobacteria > Enterobacterales > Enterobacteriaceae > Kluyvera > Kluyvera chengduensis. The sequence goes on along the minus strand of NZ_JBIQOI010000004.1, from coordinate 154,389 downwards.
GGTACGCACAAAGGCGATAAAGCGGCCAATCAGCAGCGCGGAAAGCCCGTGTTTATGGAACAGATGGTGCGCGCGCTGGTGGTAATGGGCGGGAAGGTGCGAGAGCCAGTTCTGGACGATACGCGTATTGCCCAGCCACTTGCCCTGAATATAGCTAAGCCAGCAGCCAAGGCTCGCGGCAACGGTGAGCAGAAGGACCGTTTGCGGGAATCCCATCGCGCCTTTGGCAATGAGTACGCCGACCAGCACCAGCAGGCTATCGCCCGGTAAAAACGCGGCCGGCAGCAAACCGTTCTCAAGGAACAGAATCATAAATAAGACAAAATAGAGCATGCCAATCATGGACGGATTAGCGAGGGTTTCGAAATCCTGGCTCCACAAGGCATTTAAGAGTTGGGTTAATAGTTCCATTCACGATTCCTGGTACATCGATTAACGTAATGCCTGAACGCGCTGCGACGGTTTTCTCTTGTTTCTATTTTAATAGCATCGCGATAAATACGCGCTGAACAGTCCCTGTTTTGGCAAAATTATCTATAGCTGAACAACAAAAAGGCAAATTGCACGCAATTGTAACAAATGACGTGGTTTTACGTCATAGAAATTGCAATTTGTTGCAGTTCGATTTTGCGTTTTCGTGCGGGGAGTGGCTAGGGGATTTACAAAGGCTTACCCACGCGAAATGTCAGGTAAGCCCTGGAAAGAAAACGGCGTGATTATTTACCGCCGATAGCGACCGTATCGAGGTGAACGACCGGGTTTTCCGCAAACAGGTAGCGGTCGGCGTTGAATTCGAAATCATCGCTGGTTTCGTTGAACAGCATCAGCTTGGTGTTTTCCAGATGCTGCCACATGGCAATTTTCGCAGCGTGCGGATCTTTGCGAATCAGCGCTTTCAGAATCTGGTCGTGATCGTCACACCAGTTGTCGACGGTGCGGGCGTCAATATGGTCGTGGAGTTTTTTCCAGTACGGGTTGTGCACGCGCTGGGTCCACATTTTTTCGACAATGGCGGCAAGGGCGGTGTTCTGCGTTGCCAGAGCAACCTGCACGTGGAACTGGAGATCCCACTCTGAATCACGGAAGCATTTTTCCTGGCGCGCCTTTTCCTGGATCTCCATCAGCTTCATGATGTCCTGCTTGGTGACCTGGGTGGCGGCAAACTCCGCGATGTTACTCTCAATCAGCTGACGTGCCTGCAGCAGCTCAAACGGGCCGTAGTTGGCAAACTCTTGCGACTCGTCTGGGGTCTGGTGGTATTTTGCCTGGTTAGAAATGACGTGAATGCCGGAGCCTTTGCGGACTTCAACATACCCTTCCACTTCCAGCATGATGATGGCTTCGCGAACCACGGTACGGCTGACGCTCTTTTCATCGGCAATAAAGCGCTCCGCAGGCAGTTTATCGCCCACAAGGTAGACGCCTTGCTCAATGCGTTCTTTTAGCTCAGCGGCCAGTTGCTGATACAAGCGACGTGCGTCGGCGATTTCCATATGCTCTCCAGGCAGGGTACGGCAGATTAAATTTGTTATACCACTTTTACGAGCAGCTAACCACATTATGACATGAAAAAAGCCGCCTGAAACAAGGCGGCTTTTGCGAAAACAGACATTGGTTACAGTTTAGTTTTGTGTCGCCTGTTGAGTCGGGCGATTGGCGTCAGACTCACCGTCGTCAGCCTGCTTGTTCTGCAGGACGGTCCAGATAACCAGCGCACCTAACAGGTCGAAGATAGCCAGGACTGCAAACAGTGGGCTGAAGCCGATGGTATCTGCCAGCGCACCGACGACCAGAGCAAACAGGGTGCTCGCCATCCACGCCGCCATCCCGGTCAGACCGTTCGCGGTTGCGACTTCGTTACGACCGAAGACGTCAGAAGAGAGCGTAATCAGCGCGCCGGACAGGGACTGGTGAGCGAAGCCACCGAGGCACAGCAGAGCGATTGCAATGTATGGGCTGGTGAACAGACCGATCATCCCTGGGCCAATCATCAACAGTGCGCCCATGGTGACCACCATTTTACGGGAAACAATCAGGTTCACGCCGAACCAGCGCTGGAACAGCGGCGGCAGGTAACCACCCAGTACGCAGCCTACGTCAGCGAACAGCATTGGCATCCACGCAAACATCGCGATTTCTTTCAGGTCGAAGCCGTAGACTTTGAACATGAACAGTGGGATCCAGGCGTTGAAGGTACCCCAGGCTGGTTCAGCCAGGAAGCGCGGCAGGGCGATACCCCAGAAGCGACGGGTCTGAATGATCTGCCATGGAGACATTTTCTTCGCATTGTTGGTCTGGTGCTGTGCTTCCTGACCACCAATGATGTAATCACGTTCTTCGTCAGTTAATTTTTTCTGATCGCGTGGGTGTTTGTAGAAGATAAGCCAGGACATTGCCCAGATGAAGCTCAGCGCACCGGAGATAATGAACGCCATCTGCCAGCTGTGCATCACGATAGCCCAGACAACCAGCGGTGGCGCAATCATGCCGCCGATAGAAGAACCGACGTTAAAGTAACCTACTGCGATAGAACGCTCTTTAGCCGGGAACCACTCGGAGCTCGCTTTCAGACCCGCAGGGATCATGGCGGCTTCAGCAGCACCTACCGCACCACGTGCGATGGCAAGACCGCCCCAGCTGCCTGCCAGCGCAGTCGCGCCGCAGAAAACAGCCCAGGCAACGGCGAAGAAGGCGTAACCGATTTTGGTACCCAGAATGTCCAGAACGTAGCCGGCAACCGGCTGCATCACGGTGTAAGCTGCAGAATAAGCAGCGATGATGTAAGAGTATTGCTGTGTGGAAATGTGCAGCTCAGCCATCAGAGTTGGCGCGGCTGCCGCCACGGTATTACGTGTCAGGTAGCCCAGCACGGTGCCCATTGTCACCAGTGCGATCATGTACCAACGTAACCCTTTAATTTTACGCATGTAAACCTCATCGTGTTGTTATAACTGCGAGTCCTGCAGCCATCCTCCCGTGTTGCCGGAAGATGTCATTCTCGAAGGGGCTTACCGGTGTAATGCTTCCCGGTACGGCCCGAACTTGCCAGTAAGTACGCGTGCTGAATTCGGTATCCGTACCGCTCAATCAGGTGTCTGTATCGACCACGGCTACTACATTCCGTCGTTCAATGTGTTTCGACGGGGTGCAAGATAACTTGTCATACAACTTTAAAAGGTGAATACCGTCACAAAAGAGGTATTTTCCGTACGGTTTAAGGGGTAGATATGCCAGGCCAGGCGCGGCGCGGCTTGCAGGGGCGTTTTGTCATTTTTTCTGTCATTTTTTGTCAAGGTTTATTGATCTAACTCACGAAAAAATCTTCGGTTGAATGAAATTGGTGTGATAACTTTGACGACATTACAGATAAACATCTGACCCACTCGCTGAGAGGAAGACGATAATGACCCCGTTCATGACTGAAGATTTTCTGTTAGACACCGAATTTGCCCGCCGTCTGTACCACGACTACGCAAAAGACCAGCCGATTTTCGACTATCACTGCCACCTTCCGCCGCAGCAGGTTGCTGAAGACTACCGTTTTAAAAACCTGTATGACATCTGGCTGAAAGGCGACCACTACAAGTGGCGCGCAATGCGTACCAACGGCGTAGCTGAACGCCTGTGTACCGGCGATGCGTCTGACCGCGAGAAGTTTGACGCGTGGGCTGCCACCGTACCGCACACCATCGGCAACCCGTTATACCACTGGACCCATCTGGAGCTGCGTCGCCCATTCGGCATCACCGGTAAACTGCTGTCGCCGTCTACCGCTGGCGAAATCTGGGATGAGTGCAACGAACTGCTGGCGCAGGACAAATTCTCCGCGCGCGGCATCATGAAGCAAATGAATGTGAAAATGGTCGGCACCACCGATGACCCGATCGATTCTCTGGAGCACCACGCGGCCGTCGCCAAAGACGGTTCATTTGACGTGAAAGTGCTGCCAAGCTGGCGCCCGGATAAAGCTTTCAACATCGAGCTGGCCACCTTCAACGATTACATGGCAAAACTGGGTGAAGTGTCTGACACCGATATCCGTCGTTTCGCTGACCTGCAGACCGCGCTGACTAAGCGTCTGGATCACTTCGCCGCTCATGGCTGTAAAGTGTCCGACCACGCGCTGGACGTTGTGCTATTCGCGGAATCTAATGAAGCGGAACTGGATAGCATCCTGGCACGTCGCCTGGCCGGTGAAACGCTGAGCGAGCACGAAGTGGCCCAGTTCAAAACCGCCGTTCTGGTCTTCCTCGGTGCTGAATACGCACGTCGCGAATGGGTACAGCAGTACCATATCGGCGCGCTGCGTAATAACAACCTGCGCCAGTTCAAACTGCTGGGTGCGGACGTCGGCTTTGACTCCATCAACGACCGCCCAATGGCTGAAGAGCTGTCTAAGCTCCTGAGCAAGCAGAACGAACAGAACCTGCTGCCCAAAACCATTCTGTACTGCCTGAACCCACGCGATAACGAAGTGCTGGGCACCATGATCGGTAACTTCCAGGGTGAAGGTATGCCGGGCAAAATGCAGTTTGGTTCCGGCTGGTGGTTCAACGATCAGAAAGACGGCATGGAACGTCAGATGACTCAGCTGGCACAGCTGGGCCTGCTGAGCCGCTTCGTCGGCATGCTGACCGATAGCCGTAGCTTCCTGTCTTACACCCGTCACGAATACTTCCGTCGTATTCTTTGCCAGATGATTGGCCGTTGGGTTGCCGCGGGCGAAGCGCCTGCAGACATCCAGCTGCTGGGTGAGATGGTGAAAAACATTTGCTTTAACAATGCGCGTGACTACTTCGCCATTGAACTGAACTAAAGTCTGGGGTTGGTATGCAATACATCAAGATCCATGCGCTGGATAACGTCGCGGTAGCGCTCGCTGATTTGGCCGAAGGAACCGAAGTCACCGTTGATGGGCAGGTCATTACCCTGCGTCAGGCGGTAACGCGTGGCCACAAATTCGCCTTACGCGACATCGCGAAGGGTGAAAACGTCATTAAATACGGTTTACCTATTGGCCATACGCTGGTGGATGTGGCAGCGGGCGAGCATATTCATGCTCACAACACGCGCACCAATCTCAGCGATCTGGACACGTATAGCTACCAACCCGATTTCCAGGCAGAGGTTGCTCAGCCCGTCGATCGTGACGTGCAGATTTATCGCCGTGCGAACGGCGATGTGGGCGTGCGTAACGAACTCTGGATCCTGCCGACCGTGGGCTGCGTGAACGCCATGGCTCGCCAGATGCAGAACCGTTTCCTGAAAGAGACCCACGATGCCGAAGGTATCGATGGGGTTCACCTCTTCAGCCATACCTACGGTTGCTCACAGCTCGGTGACGATCACATCAACACCCGTACCATGCTGCAAAACATGGTACGTCACCCGAATGCGGGCGCGGTGCTGGTGGTCGGCCTGGGTTGTGAAAACAACCAGGTTGACGCCTTCCGCGAAACCCTTGGCGAGTTCGATCCTGATCGCGTTCACTTTATGGTCTGCCAACACCAGGAAGACGAAGTGGAAGCCGGGATCGAACATCTCCATCAGCTGTACAACGTAATGCGCAATGACAAACGCGAGCCGGGTAAACTGAGCGAGCTGAAGTTTGGTCTGGAGTGCGGTGGGTCTGACGGCCTGTCCGGTATTACCGCCAACCCGATGCTGGGTCGTTTCTCCGACTACGTGATTGCCAACGGTGGCACCACCGTGCTGACCGAAGTGCCGGAAATGTTCGGCGCTGAGCAGCTGCTGATGAGCCATTGCCGTGACGAAGAGACCTTCGGCAAGCTGGTGACCATGGTCAATGACTTTAAGCAGTACTTCATTGCTCATGACCAGCCTATCTACGAGAATCCATCGCCGGGCAACAAAGCGGGCGGCATTACGACGCTGGAAGACAAATCACTGGGCTGCACGCAGAAAGCGGGCTCCAGTAAAGTGGTTGACGTGCTGCGCTATGGCGAACGCCTGAAAACGCACGGTCTGAACCTGCTGAGCGCACCGGGTAACGATGCGGTCGCCACCAGCGCTCTGGCGGGTGCGGGCTGTCACATGGTGCTGTTCAGTACCGGTCGCGGTACCCCTTACGGTGGTTTCGTGCCGACGGTGAAAATTGCCACCAACAGCGAACTGGCTGAGAAGAAGAAACACTGGATCGACTTCAATGCTGGTCAGCTGATTCACGGTAAAGCGATGCCTCAGCTGCTGGAAGAGTTCGTGGACGTTATCGTCGACTTCGCCAACGGCAAGCAGACCTGCAACGAGCGCAATGATTTCCGCGAGCTGGCTATCTTTAAGAGCGGCGTCACGTTGTAATAAAAATGTGATCTGATACGATAAAACGGCGTTTCATTGTCTGAAACGCCGTTTTTTTATGCTGTTTAACAAGGACCTCTAATGACGGCGTATTGGCTGGCCCAGGGCGTAGGCGTTCTGGCATTTATCATCGGCATCACCACCTTCATCAACCGCGATGAACGGCGCTTTAAGTTTCAACTTTCGCTCTACAGCGCCACCATTGGCGTGCATTTCTTCCTGATGGGCGCGATCCCCGCCGGGATGAGCGCGGAGCTAAACGTCATTCGAACGATCATTTCGGTCTATACGCGCCGTATCTGGGTGATGTTTGTCTTTATCGCGCTGACGCTAATCCTCGGACTGAGCAAACTGCACCATGCCATGGAATTGCTGCCGATAGCCGGGACGGTGGCCAGTACCTGGGCGCTATTCCGCTGTAAAGGGCTGACGGTACGCTGCGTCATGTGGTGCTCCACGCTTTGCTGGGTTATCCATAACTTCTGGCTCGGCTCGATTGGCGGCACGATGATTGAAGGCAGCTTCCTGGTGATGAACGGCTTGAACATCATTCGTTTCTGGCGGATGCAGCGTAAGGGGATTGATCCGTTTAAGGTCGAGAAGAAAGTGCAGGAAGAGAACCCCTCCGCCTGATGGCGAAGGGGTCAGAGCATTAGCTACGCAGAGCGTTCTTTGCCAGACGCGCATCCTCAGCCTGACACACGGCGGCGGTGAACATCACGTCGGTGGAGGAGTTGATAGCCGTTTCGCAGGAGTCCTGCAGCACGCCGATAATAAAGCCGACCGCTACTACCTGCATGGCAATCTCGTTCGGAATACCAAACATGTTACAGGCCAGTGGGATCAGCAACAGTGAACCACCCGCTACCCCCGATGCGCCACAGGCGCAGAGCGATGCCACGACGCTCAGCAGCAGCGCGGTTGGCAGGTCGATAGCAATGCCCAGCGTATGTACGGCTGCCAGCGTCAGCACGGTGATGGTAATCGCCGCCCCCGCCATATTGACCGTGGCCCCCAGCGGAATGGAAACCGAGTAGGTATCGCGATCCAGATTCAGCTTCTCGCACAGCGACATGTTGACCGGAATATTCGCCGCCGAGCTGCGGGTAAAGAAGGCAGTCACGCCGCTTTCGCGCAGGCACATTAGCACCAGCGGATACGGATTGCGGCGGATCTGTAAATAGACCAGCAGCGGGTTAATCACCAGCGCAACCACAGCCATACAGCCAATCAGTACCAGCAGAATCTGCGCATAGCCCCACAGCGCGGAGAAGCCCGTAGTGGCAAGCGTCGAAGAGACCAGGCCGAAAATACCGACAGGGGCAAAACGGATAACGACCTTCACGATAAAGGTGACCGCGTTCGACAGGTCATTGACCAGATTTTTGGTGGTTTCATTACCGTGGCGCAGTGCGAAGCCCAGACCGACCGCCCACACCAGAATGCCGATGTAGTTGGCATTAATCAGCGCGTGGATTGGGTTAGCGACGATGCTCATCAGCAGCCCATGCATAACTTCTACAATGCCGGTTGGCGGCGTGATATCCGTCGCACCGGTAGTGAGTTGTAACGTGGAAGGGAAGATAAAGCTCACCACCACGGCGGTCAGCGCCGCGGCAAAGGTGCCGAACAAATAGAGCCATAAAATGGGGCGAATATTGGTTTTCTGGCCCTGCTGGTGGTTGGCAATTGATGCCATCACCAGCGTTAATACCAGCACTGGCGCAACGGCTTTCAGCGCGCCGACGAACAGCGTGCCGAGCAGGCCAGTGGCAATAGCGGCAGGTTTAGAAACCAGCGCCAGAAGGATACCGAGAATAAGACCAACCAGGATCTGTTTAACCAGACTACCCCGAGTCAGAAGACGCATAAAGCCGGATGATGCGGGTTGTTGTGTCATCATTGCATTCCTTAACGTGATGAGTTGTGTCTTTCCAGCGACGTATTATTTGTTACGTTTATGTCTGGATGTAAAAAAATGTTTGCTCGATCGAGTATAAGGAAAGTCGTCGTTTGGGGAAGTACAAAATGCTGGAATTTACGCCGCACATCATATTTTTTAACCAATGATTTACAATGTGTGACGCAGATTAAAGTATGAATGTAGCCCGGGCGAGGCGTTCACGCCGACCCGGGGAGGCTCGGTGCCGCTCCCGGCGTCGCTGCGCTCGGCCGGGATACGGGTTACATTTTCTGCTTTTTCAGGTCGTTACGGTGGTTAACCCAGGCGTTGAGGAGCAGGGTGAATGCCAGGATCCCGCCGACCACGCCCAGCGATACCGAGATCGGGATATGGTAGAAATCAACGATCAGCATCTTAATACCGATAAACACCAGGATAACCGACAACCCGTACTTCAGCATCGAGAAGCGCTCTGCCACGCCCGCCAGCAGGAAGTACATCGCACGTAAACCGAGGATGGCGAACAGGTTAGAGGTCAGCACGATAAACGGATCGGTAGTAACCGCAAAGATAGCCGGAATGCTGTCGACCGCGAAGATAACGTCGCTCAACTCCACCAGAATCAACACCAGCAGCAACGGCGTTGCAAACAGCACCCCGTTCTTACGGGTAAAGAAGTGCTCGTTCTCGATTTTATCGGTCATCCGCAGATGCCCGCGCAGCCAGCGTACCAGCGGTTTATCGCCAATCCCGCCTTCATCTTCTTTCGCCAGCGCCATCTTAATCCCGGTGAACAGCAGGAACGCGCCGAAGACATAGAGCAACCATTCAAACTGGGAGATAAGCCAGCTTCCTGCGAAGATCATGATAGTACGCAGCACAATCGCGCCCAGTACGCCGTAGACCAGCACGCGTCGCTGCAATGCAGCCGGTACGGAGAAGTAGCTAAACAGCATCAACCAGACGAAGACGTTGTCCACCGCCAGCGATTTCTCAATCAGGTAGCCGGTGAGGAAGGCCAGCGCCTGCGGGTCAGCGACCGCGCGGCCCTGAGTTTGTGCCAGATACCACCAGAAAGCAGCGTTAAACAGTAATGAGAGGGTGACCCACACCAGCGACCAGGCTGCCGCCTGCTTCATGGACATGGTATGTGCGCCGCGACGGCCCTGCAGGAACAGGTCGATAGCAAGCATAATCACCACGACGACAGCGAATCCGCCCCACAGCAACGGTGTGCCGACTGTATTCATAGAATTTTCCTTACGCATAAAAAAACGGCTAACGTCAGAAGACGATAGCCGCTGCTTTTTTATGCATAGACCTCGCCTTCCGGCAAGGTCTCACTTACAACTAAAAACGAATGCGGTGGCGCATTCGTTTTCCGTTGCTCGGCGACCGGATACGGTTTTACACGTATCGTAATGACGATCCACCGACAAGGAAGTTACTCCCCTTTGCACGTAACAAAATATGACAGACCATTGATTTCGTCAATGGTCCGTAACATGTGCTTTACGTTGTTTTACGCGGCGGGCGTATCCGCCGGGAAGACAACGCCGGTCTGGCGACGAATTTCCGTCTGAACCTTCGCGGTGATACGGCTAACTTCAAGAGCAGGGTGGTCCACTTCATTGTTTTCGACCAGGCGCGCAAACTCCTCGGCTTCATACAGCATAGTATTAATATGCTGAGGCTGGCTGAGATCCTGCGCCTTACTGCCGCGCGGGATAAAGCAGACTTTTTGGCACTCGGAAATTTTCTCAACCACCAGCGCGCCCGCTTCACCCTGAATTTCACTCGGCAGGGTAGAGTCGCTGACCTTAGAGTGCTGCAACGTCACGCTGAAATCGCCATAGTCGAGCACCGCGATACCGTGCGCATCAACGCCGCTATCGAGCAGGCTGGCAGAGGCTTGTACCTGCTTCGGCTCGCCCCACAGGGCTACCGCGGAGGCCAGGCAGTAGAAACCGATATCCATAATCGAGCCGTTCGAGAAGGCCGGGTTAAAGGTATTTGGGTTTTCGCCGTCCAGGTAGCGCTGGTAACGTGAAGAGTACTGGCAGTAGTTGATAAACGCCTTACGAACCGGGCCGACTTTCTCCAGCGACTGCTGCAAAATCTGGAAGTTAGGCAGGCTGGCGGTTTTGAACGCTTCGAACAGCACCACCTGATTTTCCTGCGCGAGGGCGATAGCCTGCTCGACTTCATGCAGGTTGGAGGCCAGCGGCTTCTCGCAAATCACATGCTTTTTATGCTGCAAAAACAGTTTGGTCTGCGGGAAGTGGAGTGAATTCGGGCTGGCGATATAAACCGCGTCAATATCTTCGCTTTGCGCCATGGCATCCAGCGACGTAAACAGATGTTCGACGGGATAATCGTTGGCGAAGGTCTGTGCCTGCTCAAGGCTGCGGGAATAGACGGCGGTCAACTTGTACTTGCCGGTCTCATGCGCGGCATCGACAAACTGGCGGGTGATCCAGTTTGTCCCAATCACTGCGAAACGTATCATAAACGCCTTCTGGCTCCATAAAGGGATTCTTTCGTCAATGTAACACGCCTTTATGACATTGCCAGTGGGCGACTACGCAGATTCCTTTAACGAAAGGTGCGTCAGCCACAGACGGGTATCAAACTCTAGCTGGTGATACTGCGGCTCCATATAGCAGCACAGCTGATAGAACGCTTTGTCGTGCTCTTTTTCTTTCAGATGCGCCAGCTCATGCACCACGATCATTTTCAAAAAGGCTTCCGGCGCGTTACGGAACACGGTGGCCACGCGGATCTCGGCTTTTGCCTTAAGCTTGCCGCCCTGCACGCGGGATATCGCCGTGTGCAGCCCGAGCGCGTTCTTCAGCACGTGGATCTTATTGTCGTACATGACTTTATTGATCGGCGGCGCATTACGCAGGAACTGGCTTTTCAGATCCTGGGTATACTGCCAGAGGGCTTTATCGGTGGCGAAATCGTGGGTACCCGGATAGCGTTTTTCCAGCACCGCCCCCAGACGCTGTTCAGCAATCAAGGTTCTCACTTGAGAAAGCAAATGTTCCGGATAGCCCTGGAGGTAAGTTAGTTGGTTCATCTTTGCCCATGCCAATCATAAAAAGTGTATACTCACGCACCCTTTTCAGGGATACGCCGAAATTTTACCATTCAGGAGGGCCGATGAGCCACACAGACAACGGTTTCCGTTCACTGACACTTAAACGTTTCCCGGAGACGGACGACGTTAACCCACTGCTGGCGTGGGAAGCAGCCGATGAATATCTACTGCAACAGCTGGACGATACTGAGATTCGCGGCCCGGTGCTTATCCTGAATGATACCTTCGGTGCGCTGGCCTGCGCGCTCGCGGAGCATACGCCGTACAGCATCGGCGACTCTTACTTAAGCGAGCTGGCGACGCGTGAAAACCTGCGCCACAACGACATTGCCGAATCGAGCGTGAAGTTTCTCGACAGCACCGCGGAATACCCGCAGGCGCCGGGCGTCGTGCTGATTAAGATCCCAAAAACCATGGCGCTGCTGGAGCAGCAGCTGCGTGCGCTGCGTGAAGTGGTGACGCCAGAAACGCGCATTATCGCCGGTGCGAAAGCGCGTGATATCCATACCTCTACGCTTGAGCTGTTTGAAAAAGTGCTGGGCCCAACCACCACCACGCTGGCATGGAAAAAGGCGCGCCTGATCAACGGCACCTTTACCAAACCGGCGCTGGCTGAAACCGCCCAGACCCTGAGCTGGAAGCTGGAAGGCACCGACTGGACCATCCACAACCACGCGAACGTTTTCTCCCGTACCGGGCTGGATATCGGCGCGCGCTTCTTTATGGAGCATCTGCCGGAAAACCTGGAAGGCGAGATTGTCGATCTCGGCTGCGGTAACGGCGTGCTGGGCATGACGCTGCTGGCGAAAAACCCGGAAGCCAGCGTGGTGTTTGTTGATGAATCGCCGATGGCGGTTGCTTCCAGCCGTCTGAACGTGGAAACCAACCTACCGGATGCGCTGGATCGCAGCGAGTTTATGATCAACAACGCGCTCTCCGGCGTAGAACCGTTCCGCTTCAACGCGGTGTTCTGCAACCCGCCGTTCCACCAGAAGCATGCGCTGACCGATAACATCGCGTGGGAGATGTTCCACCACGCCCGTCGCTGCCTGAAAATTAACGGCGAGCTGTATATTGTGGCGAACCGTCATCTGGACTACTTCCACAAGCTGAAGAAGATTTTTGGTAACTGCGAAACTATCGCCACCAACAACAAGTTTGTGATCCTCAAAGCGGTGAAGTTGGGTCGCCGTCGTTAATTAACGTCGCACGGTTTCACATTGCCGGATGGCGGCGTAACCGCCTTATCCGGCCTACAAAAGGCATTTTGCACGCTCCTGTAGGCCTGATAAGCGTAGCGCCATCAGGCAAAGTGGAGCAGAGTGCTGGATGGCGGCGTAACCGCCTTATCCAGCCTATATCCCAAGCGCCAGCTTTGTCCCCTGCGCAATCGCCCGCCTTGCATCCAGCTCACTGGCCACATCGCAGCCACCGATAAGATGCACCGTCTTGCCCGCCGCCAGCAGCGGTTCCTGCAACGTACGGTTTGGCTCCTGACCGGCACAGATAATCACGTTATCTACCGCCAACACCTGCGCTTCGCCGCCTATTTCAACGTGCAGCCCCTCATCGTCTATCTTCTGGTAGCTGACCGCCGGGATCATCTTCACGCCGCGTGAAAGCAGGGTGGTGCGGTGGATCCAGCCGGTGGTTTTGCCTAAGCCTTCACCCGGCTTGCTAGCTTTACGTTGCAGCATCACAATCTGCCGCGGGCTGCGTGCCAGGTGTGGCCCTTCCGGGCGCAGGCCGCCCGACTGCAGCAGGCTGGTATCGATACCCCATTCCACGCAAAACTCGGCGATATTCTGGCTGGTGGGGTCGCCCGGCTGGCTTAAGTACATCGCCGTATCAAAGCCGATGCCGCCGCAGCCGATAATCGCCACCCGCTGTCCAACCGGCGCTTTATCGCGCAGGACGTCCAGATAGGTCAGCACTTTAGAATGGTCGATCCCCTCGATCGGCGGCGTGCGTGGTGCGATCCCGGTCGAGAGGATCACGTCATCAAAGTCGAGGAGATCGTCGGCGTTGACACGCTGGTTGAGCTTTAAAGTCACCCCGGTGACGTCGATCATCCGGCGGTAGTAGCGCAGCGTTTCGTAAAACTCTTCTTTGCCGGGGATCTGCTTGGCGATATTAAACTGCCCGCCAATTTCCGCGCTGGCATCGAACAGCGTCACCTGATGGCCTCGTGCGGCAGCGTTGATAGCAAAGGCCAGCCCTGCCGGGCCCGCGCCGACAACCGCCAGGTTTTTGCGCGTGGTGGCCGGGAGGATCGGCATTTTGGTTTCGTGGCAGGCGCGCGGGTTGACCAGGCATGAGGTCACCTTGCCGACAAAGATCTGATCCAGGCAGGCCTGGTTACAGCCAATGCAGGTGTTGATCTCATCGCTGCGTCCCGATTGGGCTTTTGACAGCAGTTCGGCGTCAGCGAGGAACGGGCGCGCCATCGATACCATATCGGCATCGCCGCGCGCCAGAATATCGTCCGCCACCTGCGGATCGTTAATGCGGTTGGTGGTAATCAGCGGGACGGTGACCAAACCTTTTAATTTGCGCGTCACCCAGCTAAACGCCCCGCGCGGCACTGGCGTCGCGATGGTCGGGATCCGCGCTTCGTGCCAGCCGATCCCGGTATTGATGATCGTCGCCCCCGCGGCTTCGACAGCCTGGGCGAGACGTACGGTTTCATCAAAAGTACCGCCGTTGTCCACCAGGTCGAGCATCGACAGGCGGTAGATAATAATAAAGTCTTTCCCAACGCGCTGGCGTACGGCGCGCACCACTTCTACCGCGAAGCGCATGCGGTTGTCGTAGCTGCCGCCCCATTGATCGTCGCGCTGGTTGGTGCGTGCGGCGAGAAATTCGTTAATCAGGTAGCCTTCCGAGCCCATTACCTCTACGCCGTCGTAGCCTGCTTCCCGCGCCAATTGGGCGCAGTGGGCGAAGTCGTCGATAAGCCCCAGAATACCTTCGTGCGTGAGTTCGCGCGGCGTAAAGCGGTTGATCGGCGCCTGAAGCGGGGATGGGGCAACCAGATTGGGCTGATAGCTGTAGCGGCCAGTATGCAGGATTTGCAGCGCAATTTTGCCGCCCTCCTGATGGACGGCGTCGGTAATGGTCCGGTGGTGCGGCAATTGACTCACATCGTTCAGCATCGCGCCGCCCGCCATCCCTACGCCGGTCGCATCCGGAGCGATGCCGCCGCTGACGATAAGCGCCACGCCGTGACGCGCGCGCTCGGCATAGAACGCCGCCAGACGCTCCGCGCCATCGGGATACTCTTCCAGCCCGGTATGCATAGAGCCCATCAGCACGCGATTTTTCAGCTGGGTAAAACCAAGATCGAGCGGGGCGAATAGCGACGGATAGCTCATAAGGATGTCCAGTATGTGAAATTATTGTTATGTGGTCGGATGAGTTACTAATTTAGCCGTCGGCGGGAAAAAGGGAAAAGGGGAATGCGATGATTGTGATGGGATTCAAAGAACGCCCCCCCACCAAACGGTAGGGGGCGTGAGTTTACTGCTCGGTGGCAACCTGACTCTGGCTGACGCGCAGGGCCGCCAGCGCGTTACGCGCCGCCTTAAGCACCTGGTCGCACTGTTCCATCGTTAAGGTCAACGGTGGCTCGATGCGGATGGTCTTGGCGTTGTTGAGCGTTCCGGCAACCAGCACGCGCTGGCGGAACATCTCGCTGGCAAAGTGATAGCCGATTTCGTTATCGACAAACTCAATGGCCATCAGCATGCCTCTACCACGCGCTTCACGGACCAGATCCGGATATTCGCGCGCCATGCTGCGGAAACCATCCAGCAGAACATCGCCTTTCTGTTCCGCCTGAGCAGGCAGGTTTTCGGTCAGCAGCACGTTGATGGTCGCCAGCGCGGCCGCACAGGCCAGCGGGTTACCGCCAAAGGTGGTGGTGTGCAGGAACGGGTTATCGAACAGCACCGAGAACACCTCTTCGGTAGCGATGGTCGCACCAATCGGCATCACGCCGCCGCCGAGGGCCTTCGCCAGGCACAGAATGTCCGGCTGAACGTTCTCATGCTCGCAGGCGAACATCTTGCCGGTGCGCCCCATGCCGGTTTGCACTTCGTCGAAGATAAGCAGCGCGCCAAACTCATCGCACAGCTTACGTACGGCGGGCAGGTAGCCCTGCGGTGGCAGAATAACGCCACCTTCACCCTGGATGGGCTCGAGGATCACCGCCGCCACGTCGTCGCCGGTTTTCTGGCATTCGCTGAGCATCGTGCGCATGGCGTCGAGATTACCGAACGGCACGTGGTGGAAGCCCGGCAGTAGCGGCATAAACGGCTTGCGGAACGTTGACTTGGCGGTGGCCGACAGCGCCCCGAGCGATTTCCCGTGGAACGCGCCGCTGGTGGCGATAAAGGTGAACTTGCCGCGCGGCGACTGGTACGCTTTTGCCAGCTTCAGCGCCGCCTCTACGGATTCGGTACCGCTGTTGCTAAAGAAGCTGTACTTCAGTTTGCCCGGAGCCAGCGCTGCCAACGTTTTGGCGAGCATCGCCCGTAGCGGGTCGAGCAGTTCCTGGCTGTGAAGCGGTTGTTTAGCGAGTTGATTCTGTACGGCGGAAACCACCACTGGATTACGGTGCCCCACGTTGAAAATACCAAAACCGCCCAGGCAATCGAGAAACTCCTGACCCTGGGTGTCGACAAGCGTATTTAACCCTCCCGCCTGCCACTCTACGGCTCCGTAATCCCCACCGGCTGTTACAGATTTTCGGTACTCTAAAAACCCCGGATTCACATGCTCTTTAAAGTATTCACGGACCTCCTGGTTAAGCGCTTTCATCTCCTCATGGTCAAGCGTTCGCTTTTCAATGAGATTCAGTGCGTGTGCGCTGCAGGCCAGAGCCGATGCGCTGGAAGGTAACCTGTTCAAAATAAGCTCCTGGGGATCACGTATCACACGATACTGATTTAAGTATTGCAGGGATTACGCCATCTCAGCGTTGGTGGTGAAAATCGGGATAAACGCCAGGGGAAATCGCGTTTGTACAATATTTAATCGTCCAGCGAAGCGTGAGAGTGTGAAAGCGGTCACGAGGCAGTGCGTGGTTGTCGGGCGTATTGCCCTACAAAAGGGCAGGTTTTGCGCCACGGATGAGCAGCAAAGAATGACGTGAGGAATGTAGGGCTTTTGTCGATTTTGCGATCTAACGCAAAATTAACAATTAAGGTTAATTTAATATCCTCCGATATAACAATTGTAATACATTTCTCTTAGCACCTGAAAAGGATGTCCGTATGTCGACCCTGCCCGACCAAAACTCGTCCGAATCGCTGATGGACGACCACACCACGTTGATGTCCACCACCGATCTCAACAGCTATATCACCCACGTCAACGATGCCTTCGTGAAGGTGAGTGGCTATAGCCGCCACGAGATGCTCAGCCAGCCGCACAATATGGTGCGCCATTCCGATATGCCAAAAGCGGCCTTTGCCGATATGTGGCGAACCCTGAAGCAGGGCGAGCCGTGGAGCGGTATCGTCAAAAATCGCCCGAAACACGGCGGCCATTACTGGGTGCGCGCGAACGCCATCCCCCAGGTGCGTAATGGTAAAACGATTGGCTATATGTCGATTCGCACCAAAGCCAGCGAGGAAGAGATTGCGGCGGTGGAGCCGCTGTATCAGGCGCTGCGCGAAGAGCGCAGCAATAAGCGTCTTTATAAGGGACGCGTTATCAGTAAACGCTGGTGGGGTAAGCTCGCTGCGATCCCGCTCCGTTGGCGGGTCAGAAGCATTATGTCGGGGTTCTACCTGCTGCTGGCTGCCAGCCTTCTGGCCCTGAGCGCGCCGGTTATGGCGGTGCTGGCGTCGGCGCTGATTCTGCTGCTGACCACGCTGGTGTTTGAGTGGCAAATTGTTCGCCCAGTAGAAAACGTGGCACGACAGGCGCTCAGCGTGGCGACCGGCGAGCGGAACAGCGTTGATCCGCTACCGCGCAGCGACGAGCTGGGGCTGACGCTGCGCGCGGTCGGCCAGCTTGGGCTGATGTGCCGCTGGCTGATTAACGATGTCTCGACGCAGGTAAATAGCGTGAGCGACGGCAGCGATGTGCTGGCGCGCGGCAATGAAGATCTGAATCAGCGTACTCAGGAAACGGTCGTTAACGTACAGCAAACCGTGGCGACGATGAGCCAGATGGCGGCGTCGGTACAGAATAACTCCCAGACGGCAGCCGAAGCCGATAAGCTCTCGCTGGCGGCCAGCGGCGCGGCGGCGCAGGGCGGTCAGGCGATGCACCGGGTGGTGCAGACCATGGAAGATATTGCTGACAGCACGCAGCGCATTGGCTCCATCACCACGTTGATTAACGATATCGCGTTCCAGACCAATATTCTGGCGTTGAACGCCGCCGTCGAAGCGGCGCGGGCGGGCGAGCAGGGGAGAGGGTTTGCCGTGGTCGCCGGGGAAGTTCGCCATCTGGCGAGCCGCAGCGCGACGGCGGCAAACGAAATTCGTCAACTGATTGAGGCCAGCGCCAGCAAGGTGCAGTCGGGCTCCGAGCAGGTTCACGCTGCCGGGCGCACGATGGATGACATTGTCTCGCAGGTACAGAATGTCACCCAACTGATTGCGCAGATTAGTCAATCTACGTCTGAACAGGCCACGGGGCTGTCTGATTTAACGCGAGCCGTGGCGAAGCTGGATGAGATCACCCAGAAAAACGCCGGGCTGGTGGCGGAAAGCGCCAATGTATCGGCGATGGTGAAACACCGGGCCAGCCGTTTACAGGATGCGGTTACCGTCCTGCATTAATCGAGCTGCGAGATCTCGAGCGCCGCGCGGTCGATAATGCCGACAATCTGCTTCAACTGCGCGTCGCTTGTCTCGCCCTGATTGACCTTCAGGTCCAGTACGGCCTTAAAGTTATCCAGTGCCCGCTTCATCTGCGGGTTTTTGCGCAGCTCATGCCCTACCATGCGGGACTTCAGGCGCGCCTGAATGTGCTCCAGATGTTCCTGGTTTTCTTCCAGCGCTTGGGTGCCTTCAGCGGTAATGGCGATTTTTTTACGCCCGCCGTCCTCTTCATGCACCGTAATCAGCCCCTGGTCCTGGAGCAGGTCGAGCGTCGGGTAGATAACGCCAGGACTTGGGCTGTAATTGCCCTGGGTCAGCGCTTCAATCGCTTTAATCAGTTCATAGCCGTGGCTGGCGTTATCTTTCAGGATGCTGAGGACAACCAGACGCAGCTCGCCGTGGCCGAAGAAGCGCTGGCGACGTCCGCCACCGCCGCCGTGACCTTCGCCACGCCCGCCACGATGTTCACACTCACCGCGTTCGCCGCGATGTCCACGACCACCACGGCCGCGATGTTCAGAATCAGAGAAAGGTCTCATAATGTTTATCCTTACGTTGTTTAGATATATCTAATTTATATCTAAAATTGTATCTTTAGCAATATCGAAAGATGGATATTTATTAATTAATTGATTAGTAATGATTTTAATTTTAATGATGAATTTTTCGTGCACCGCCGTTCATATATCTTAAAAATAGCTTGCTTTCTGTTTAGTTGGCAATCATTATCATTTGCAAAAGATTTAGATATATCTATTTGTGAGAGAGACGCCCAATGAAAGAGAACAAATACCCGCAGCGCGTGCGCAATGAACTTCGTTTTCGTGAACTGACCGTCCTGCGCGTCGAGCGCATGGGTGAAGCCTTCCAGCGCGTGGTGCTGGGCGGCGAGGCGCTGGAAGGTTTTAGTTCGCGCGGCTTTGACGATCACACCAAGCTGTTTTTCCCGCAGACCGGTGGCACCCTGACGCCGCCGACGATGACCGATGAGGGCATTGTATGGGCAGACGGCGTACGCCCGCAGGCTCGCGACTATACGCCGCTCTATAACGCCGAGCGCCACGAACTGGCCTACGATTTCTTTATCCACGATGGCGGTGTTGCCAGCCAGTGGGCAATGGCAGCAAAAGCGGGCGATACGCTGCTTATCGGCGGCCCGCGCGGTTCGCTGGTGGTGCCGGAAGATTATGCCTGGCAGCTGTATGTCTGTGATGAAACCGGAATGCCAGCGCTGCGTCGCCGCCTGGAAGCGCTGCAGACATTAGCGGAGCGTCCGCAGGTGACGGCGCTGGTGATGGTTAAAGAGGACGCGGACAAAGCCTATCTGGCCGGGTTCGATGGTTTCAATATTGAGTGGATCGCTGGCTACGATGCCGCCACCGTCGCCGCGCGTCTGGCACAGCTCACGGTGCCGGCGTCTGATTATTTTATCTGGCTAACCGGCGAAGGGAAGGTGGTAAAAAATCTGACCGACGGTTTTGTGACCGACGCTATCGACCCGCAGCTGGTGCGTTCAAGCGCCTACTGGCACGCGAAATAACTGCATTCTGGTTGCGCTATACGATGATGCGATAGCGCGACCCTGTTCCTGCCATTTCTCTCCTCATGATTTATCCAGATCTCCCCTCATCATTATGATGAACATCCTGTTTTCCACACTTTTTATACGATTATTTTGCCCTGTATTTAGGGCTGTATTTGACGATTATCTATTGACTAATTAATTGTTTTTAATGAATTATTAATGCGTAAAGACGTGGTTATGTGATGTCAATCACTACATTCATGTTTCCAATACAAAATCTGTAAAACTAGAACTTTGTCGACTTTTCGTCTAAAAATACCGGGTCCAGGGCTAGACACGACCATGTAATGGTTATCAAATGGTTAAAAAACACCGTGTCAGATGTTAATCATCGACAAAATTAAAAAATGGTTAGCCCGCATACACGACTTACCTGCGTTACGACGCACCTTCTCTGGAGAAACTATGCATTCCTCTGTTAATAAAAACGAAAGCCGGACCTTTTTCGGTCATCCGTACCCGTTGGGTTCGCTGTTCTTTACCGAAATGTGGGAGCGATTCTCGTTTTACGGTATCCGCCCGTTACTGATTCTGTTTATGGCGGCAACCGTCTATGACGGCGGCATGGGCTTAGCGCGTGAAAACGCCTCGGCGATTGTGGGTATCTTCGCGGGGACGATGTACCTGGCGGCGCTGCCGGGCGGCTGGCTGGCTGATAACTGGCTCGGCCAGCAAAAGGCGGTGTGGTACGGCTCTATCCTGATTGCGCTTGGCCACTTATCGATCGCGCTGTCGGCCTTTATGGGCGACAACCTGTTCTTTATCGGCCTGATGTTTATCGTACTGGGCTCCGGTCTGTTTAAAACCTGTATCTCAGTGATGGTCGGTACGCTGTATAAAAAGGGCGATGCCCGTCGCGACGGCGGATTCTCGCTGTTTTATATGGGCATCAACATGGGGTCATTTATCGCGCCGCTGATTTCCGGCTGGCTGATTAAATCCCACGGTTGGCACTGGGGCTTTGGCATCGGCGGTATCGGGATGCTGGTGGCGCTGGTTATCTTCCGCGTGTTCGCCGTTCCGGCAATGAAGCGCTACGACAGCGAAGTGGGCCTCGACTCTACCTGGAACAGCCCGGTAGCGAAGAAAAACGGCGTTGGCGCATGGCTGCTGGCGTTAGCGGTCGGTGTGGCGGTGATTATCACTCTGATTGCCCAGGGTGTGATTGTGATTAACCCGGTGGCCGTCGCCAGCGTGCTGGTGTACGTGATTGCAGCCTCCGTTGCGCTGTACTTCATCTACCTGTTCGTCTTTGCGGGCCTGAGCCGTAAAGAACGCGCGCGCCTGCTGGTGTGCTTTATTCTGCTGGTCTCCGCGGCATTCTTCTGGTCGGCCTTCGAGCAGAAACCAACGTCGTTCAACCTGTTTGCCAATGACTACACCAACCGCATGATTGGTGATTTTGAGATCCCGGCGGTATGGTTCCAGTCAATTAACGCCCTGTTCATCATCCTGCTGGCGCCGGTCTTTAGCTGGGCCTGGCCTGCACTGGCGCGTAAAAACGTCCGTCCGGGCAGTATCACCAAGTTCGTTATCGGTATTCTGTGTGCGGCAGCGGGCTTCGGTCTGATGATGCTGGCAGCGCAGAACGTGCTGAGCAACGGTGGCGCGGGTGTATCACCGATGTGGCTGGTGGGCAGTATCCTGATGCTGACGCTCGGCGAGCTGTGCCTGAGCCCGATTGGTTTGGCGACCATGACGCTGCTGGCGCCGGAAAGAATGCGCGGTCAGATGATGGGGCTGTGGTTCTGCGCCAGCGCGCTGGGCAACCTGGCGGCGGGTCTGATCGGTGGTCACGTGAAGGCCGATCAGTTGGATATGCTGCCGGACCTGTTCGCGCGTTGCTCCATTGCACTGCTGATCTGTGCTGCGGTGCTGTGCGTTCTGATTGTGCCGGTTCGCCGGATGCTGGAAAACGCCAAATCTAGCGCGGAACAAAAGCCGGTCAGCAACGCGTAAAAGCGCCGGGTGGCGGCTACGCCTTACCCGGCCTACAGAACCCTTCGTAGGCCTGATAAGCGAAGCGCCATCAGGCAATCCCCTAAGCCGGTACATTCTGTATCGGTTTTTTTTTGCGCAGCGCGCACCATTTCTTGCGCAAAACGGGTATAAAACGTGATTTTTGATCGAGAATAAATGCAATAACGTGAGCGGTTCCTTTGAAATTGCGCCGGATTCCGGTCCATAGTATAGACTTGTTTACTACGTGGTTTATTTTAAGGACAAGCATATGCCAGCAGTCATTGATAAAGCTTTGGATTTCATTGGTGGTATGAACACGTCTGAGCCAGTACCACAGTCCATGGATGAGAGTACAGCGAAGGGAATTCTGAAATATTTAAAAGAGTTAGGTGTTCCTGCAAGCTCTGCGGCGGTGGCTGAACGTGGTCATCAGGACGGCTGGAGCGAAGGGTTTACAGATAAAGTGGCGGGATGGGCCGAAAAGGTCGAATCCGGCGAGCATATGGTGATTAAGAACCCTGAATTCTTCTCTTCCTACATGCGTGAAGAGCTCCGTTCACTGGTGTGAGTTAACCCTGTTTAAATCCCAATAGCCTATCCCGGATGCTTTCGCCCTGTGTTGAAAGCATCCTCTTTCCTTCTCTCCCTTCTACCACCATCATCGCCCCCTAAAACGGCCATGTCTCGCGTGCTGAAAAATCAGTGCTGATAAAAATAAAAAGCCTGCTAATGTATTGCTAACTCGAATTAGTTTATGATTAACGTGTTCTGTTCGTTATGGAAAATCCTATTTTATGGCCAAAACAGTTGAGCAAGTTGCCAGAGCGCTGGATATTTCAATTACCACCGTCAGGCTGGTATTGGGAGGCAAAGCTGAACAGTATCGCATCAGCGTTAAAACGCAGCAGCGTATTAACGATTATGTTGCTGAAAACGGGCTGGTGGTAAACCAGATAGCACGTAGCCTGAAGCTGAACAAAACCGAAACGCTGGGGTTGGTTATCCCCCGGCTCTCGAACCTGTTTTTTTCCACGCTGGCGGAAAAGCTGGAATCCTGCTGCCGTCAGGCGGGCTATCAGCTGATGATCGCGAGCACCTACAGCGACAGCGATCATGAAAATAGCCTGGTGGAAGGGCTTTTGGCGCGTAATGTGGACGGCCTTTTCGTGGTGCCATCAACGCGGGAAAGCCAGCTCCACCATCAGAAGCTGGCGCGGAAAAGGCCGCTGGTTTTGCTCGACCGTGATTTCGGCGAAAGCGATGTGTCGCTGGTGGTGAGTGATAACTATAACGGGAGTAAAAAGCTGGTGCAGGCGATGACGCAGGCCACAGAGGTTTCCCCCATTTTCTTTATCGCGGGCGACACGCAGCAGCCGTCTATTCAGCGACGTTTGCAGGGCTACCTGAGCGAATTACCGCAGGGTAATGAGTGGATCTTATCCGCCAGCCACAACCGTCAGGAAGAGGGGCGTCAGCTGATGCTCGACTTCTTAAAGCAGCATCAGCAGCCACCAAAAGCCTTTATTGCCTCGTCGCTGCCGATTCTGGAAGGGACGCTGAGCGCGCTGCGGGAAACCTACGGTTTTATTCCGTCGGATATTTCGATTGGCACCTTCGATGAGCATCAGATGCTGGGCTTTTTGCCGAATGAAGTCTGGTCGATGCGTCAGGATGAAGATACGTGGGCGCAGCACGCTTTCCACCTTATGCAGCAAAAGCTGCAGGGGGAGAATGCGGATGTGAAGATTACCGTGCCGATGACGATGATTCACCGTCCGCTGTCGGTGGAGAAGCGGCAGCGTTAAGGATTATTGGTGTCGCCTCCCTCTCCCCAAAGGGGAGAGGGGGAAATACGTTAAAACAACGTCGCAATAAACCGCTCCACCATCTCCGCATCCGCCGCAGGCGGCAGCCCGCTCACTCCCACACCGGCAATAGCCATTCCCTCTACCAGCACTGGCGCACCTCCCGGCATCGCCAACAGCAGCGGGTCGTGAAAAGCGTCGAGCCGCAGCGTACCCGCCTCAACCTCACTTTCGAGCCGAGCCGTCGCGCGCCGAAAGCGCAGGGCGCTCCAGGCTTTACGCTGGGCGAGCTGACGGGGTAGCGGTGGGCAACGGGCATGGGCGCCAAAGGCGATAAGCTCGCCGTCGGTGCCCACGACCGCGAGCGCTAACCCGTTGCTCTGCGGATGTGCCTCTGTGTCCTGTAAAAATTGGGCAACCCGCAGGCAAATTTCGCTGTCGTTCAGACGGTAAAGCTTAAGCAAATGATTATTGTCCGGCATCGGCGATATACCCCTGCAGGCGCTGGTGCAGCGCATCCAGCTCGGCGCGCTGGGTGGCCGTCAGGGAGACAAACGGCTCGCGGGTTGGCCCGGTATCAACAACGCCTTTACCCGCCAGGTATTTCGCTGACTGGAAAACGCCACGGGCGACCAACGCTTCAACCACCTCGTTAATTTGCTGCTGCAGCCGCTGGGCGCGCGGAATATCACCCTGCTTAAAGGCGTGGCGCAGCGCGAGGAACAGCTCCGGCTGTAGGTTGACCGTGGTGCCGACGGTTGCGGTGGCTCCCGCTGCCAGGCTCGAGAGGAAAATTTCATCAAAGCCGTTGAAGAAGACCTTATCGGGATAGCGGGCAATCATCCGTTCCAGCGAGTAAAGGTTGTGCGAGGTGTGTTTAACGCCAAGCACTTGCTCGTCACCGAGCAACGCCTCCGCCGTCTGCGCATCCAGCTCTACGCTGGTAAATTGCGGAATATTATACAAAATTACCGGAATCGAAACCGCATCCAGCACCCGGCGATAGTAGGCGATAATTTCGTCCCGACTGTACTTGTAGTAGTAGGGCGGCACCAGCGAGACCGCGCTGGCGCCATCCTGCTCGGCGCTTTTTGCCAGCGCGACCGCATCCTGAGTGCGCGGCGTGCCAACGTGTGAAATTACCGGAACCTTTCCTTTGGCCGCCTTGACCAGCGCGGCCAGCACCTCCCGGCGCTCGTCAAAGCGCAGAAGGGGCCCCTCTCCGGAGGAACCGCAGCAGTAAAATCCCTCGACACCGCGCGCCAACTGCGCCTCAGCGAGTTTCTCCAGTGCTGAATAGTTGACGGATTCGTCGGCGTGCATCGGCGTCACTATGGCGGAGATAATGCCGCGAAAGGCCTGCCATTTGTCGTTTACCATGCCGTCCATCCTCCATCGACCACCACGTTTGAACCGGTCATATAGACCGAGGCATCAGACAGCAAAAAGACCACCGCGCCGTTGTATTCGTGCGGTTTTGCCATCCGGCCAATGGGGATACGGTTGGTGTAGTTTTTTTGGAAACGCGGGTCCTGGTCGCTGCGCTCGACGCCGGACAGCGTCAGGGTATTCACGCGGATCCCATCGCGCCCCCAATAGGTGGCGCAGTAGCGGGTGAAGTTATACAGACCGGACTTCGCCGCTGAATAGGCGACGGGCTTGA
The DNA here is from genome assembly GCF_044197065.1 of Kluyvera chengduensis. NCBI lineage: Bacteria > Pseudomonadati > Pseudomonadota > Gammaproteobacteria > Enterobacterales > Enterobacteriaceae > Kluyvera > Kluyvera chengduensis. The sequence goes on along the minus strand of NZ_JBIQOI010000004.1, from coordinate 129,211 downwards.
TGAACGGAATGCCGGTGTCCTCTTTTTTGAAGCTGTAGATATCCTGCACTGGCGACACCACGCCGTAGATGGAGCCGACGTTGACGATGGAGCCGCCTTTGCCTGCCTGGCGCATTCTTTTGCCCACCTGCTGGGTCATCAGGAATGTGCCGACCAGGTTCACTTCCACGACATCGCGGAATACCTCTTCAGGAAACTCTTCAAATGGCCCGGAAACCTCCGGCGGCGCGCTCGGCTGGGTATCGACACCGGCATTATTGACCAGCCCATCGGCCACGCCCCATTTGGCTTCGATGGCGTCCAGTACCCGGTTGATGTTGGTTTTATCGGTAATGTTGACCTCCGCGCAGAAGAGGCGCGGAGAGTCTTTAATTTCGCCGAACACGCGGTCAATACGCGCGTCGTCCAGGTGGGTGGCTAGCGCGGCGACCTTCGCGCCGCGCGCATGCAGGGTCTTCACGTACTGCGCCCCCAGCTGACCCAAGCCACCGGTCACAATGATGACCTTGTCTTTTACCGAGAATAACGTGTCTTCCATTGTTCTATCCCTTTTGTAGGTTGTTAGATTTTGTGCGTTGCAAGGTAGTCGCGGTCGAGGATGATGCCGTGTCCCGGGCGTTCACTCGGTACGTAGTAGCCATCCACCTCTTCACCCGCTTCGGCAATAATGCGCAGATCTTTCCAGCGTCCGCCGTCGGTCATCTCGGCGGACGAGATGTTCGGGACGGTGGCCAGCAGGCTGGCGCTGAGCTCCATGACAAAGTGCGGCGTCATTGGCAGGTTGTGGGCGCGGGCAACGGCGGCAATATCGAGATAGCCGGTAATCCCGCCTACGCGGCCTAAATCTGCCTGGATATAGTCCGCGCAGCCGCTTTCGATGTACTGCGTGAACTGGTTTAAGTTATAGACGTTTTCGCCCAGAGCGATAGGCGTCGTGCTGCGTTCCCGCAGCTTAAGGTGGCCGGTGATATCGTCGGAAGGCAGCGGCTCCTCAATCCACAGCAGGTTGAGCGGCTCAAACAGCTTGAAGGCGCGCAGCGCCTGCGGGAAGTTCCAGCCCTGGTTGGCATCGACGGCCAGCGGGAACCCCGGAACGGCTTCCTGAATTTTGCGCAGACGCTCTACGTCCTCTTCCAGCGTAGGTTTCCCCACCTTGACCTTGGCGGCCTGATACCCGGTGCGCTGCCAGCGTTTTACCTGGTCGATAACCTCTTCAATTGACAGGTGCAGGTTGATACCGCTGCCGTACAGCGGTACGCGGTCGCGCACGCGGCCAATGATGTCGATGATCGGCGCGTTCAGGGTTTTACCGAGCAGATCCCAATAGGCAATATCCAGCGCCGCTAGCGCATGCGTCGTGACCCCTGCGCCGCCCACATCGTGCACGTGTTTGTAGGACCGATGCCACAGGCCGCGCGGTGAAAGCGGCTGGCCGATGACGTCAGGAATAATTTCTGCAATCAGCGCGGAGATGGTCTTGCCGCACCAGCCGGAGGTATGGCTGAAGCCGGTGCCAACGTGGCCGTTTGAACCGTAAACGTCGACAATGGCGACTTCAATATCGGTCACGTGGTGAATCTGATCACCCCACGGGCCTTCCGGTAAAGGGACTCGGGCGGTCATCAGTTCAATATTTTCAATAACGGGCATTTTGGTTGTGTTCATGATGAATCCTTCCTGTATGCATGTTGGGTGGCGGCCGTCATGTAGCTCGCCACCGGAGTGAAAATTTAGTTTTTAGACGTTGATACTGACGTTTGGGGGCCCTGAACGCTTCGTTCGCGGCTCTCGTCTGGGGCCATATCGTGCTCATCGCCCACCGAGTGGCCAAAGACTTCCGGCAGCAGGAAGATGGAGGCGAGGAAGGCGCAGAATGGCGCAATGGCGATAATCAGTGACGCCAGCGGTACGCCAAGCGTCTCAAACAGCGGCGGGAACACCAGCGTAGTGACGAACGCGGTGACCTTAACGATGGTGTAGCCAATGCCGGAAGCCATCCCGCGGTAGCGTGGTTTGGCGACCAGTGAGATAACGGTCATCCCACTTTCTGAATCCCAGTAGTGACCCCATAGCATCAGTGCCGCACCGAGGGTGATAAAGGTAAAGCTGCTGCTGTAGACGCCCCATGACGAAATAGAGATGCCGATGGTAACCAGCAGGAAGCCATATTTGCTCAGCCCTTTATGCCCAAGCTTGGGCAGCAGCAGAGGCCCGACGAAGGCGGAGAGCGCCGCCACGCAGTTGACCGCCAGCAGCGCGAGGTTGTTCTGTATCTGCCCGGAAATCCCGATGGTGACCAGAATCAACGGCAGGTAGAACGAAAAGGCGTAGTTTTCAAACGACTGCACGGCACAGGAGAACCAGCCAAACAGGGTGGTGCGCCGGGTAAATGGACGGCGGAATAGATCGTGCAGCGTCTCTTTGAGAGTAGGGTCAGCAATAGTGACGTTGGTGTCCGGCAGAATATCGTCAAGCAGACGACCGTCCTGCTCGCCGTAGTAATCGCGAGATGCCTGTTTTGCTTCGATAAAGCGTCCGCGCTCAACGAACCAGGCGGGCGTTTCCGGCAGCTCGCGACGCATGAACAGCAGCACGCAGGCCGGGATTGCCGGAACGGCCAGCACGATGCGCCAGATGAGATCCGGATGAATGCCCAGCACGACCAGCGTGGTGACGAGGAGAATGGCGGCGATAATGCCGAGAGCGAACATAAACTGCCAGCGGTTTGCCATTACTTCACGCTTGCCTTTCGGCATCACTTCCATGATGTAGGTAAAGCCGTTGGCTACGTCAGCGCCGACGGGAATACCGGCCAGGCAGCGAATAATCGCCAGCCAGTACATGTTCGGGGCGAGCCCCTGCAGGACGGCAAAGATGGCGAACAGAATCATTGACCACAGGAAGATTTTGCGCCGGCCGAGTTTATCGGTCAGCCAGCCGCCGAGGAGGGCGCCGATAACCGCGCCAAGCTGGGTGCCCGCTGCGGTAAAGCCGAGCAGCCAACTGCTTGGCTCATAGATGTCTTTCAGCGCGAATAAAATATAGGCCATGGAATAGATATCCCATGACTCAATTAACAGTGCGGTGATCATCAGCCAGCCCGCTTTGGTACAGCCCGGGGCTTCTTGCTGATCGAGTCTTTTTTTGGCCTTCTGGATAATAAATTCAATGTGTTGCTGCTGATACATATAATCCTCTCTTACCCGGACGACAGGGGATACCCTGCCGCTCGGATAAACGTGTGCTGATTCATTCCTTAATCTATTCAAGGAGATGAACTAACCGGATGTTGACCAGGATCGCTAACAACGTAAGAACTACAGAGCGAGTCAGTTTTTTACTTCACCAGTGAATGCGCCTCGCCGGCGAGGAAGACGGTGATATTTTGCGTCAGCGCCTGGGCGACAAACGCCGTCAACACCTCCGGCAGTAGCGGCTCATCGACGTAGGCCAGGCTAAGGTGGTTGCTTTGATGCCCCGCCATCAGGTCATCGCGTGAGATACCGTCCAGGACGGCGTTGAGCAGCGGCCATTCGTAGTTTGTGGCCTTACGACGGCGCTCAAATTCATTGTGTGGCAGCTCAACCGCCGTACCGGTGCCGATATGCATAATGACCTGCGAACCTTCGTAGTGCGCGCGCGCCCAGATAAAGCGCCCCGCCTTGCCCTGACCGGCAATCGTGGAACCTCCGTATGGGAAGAACATCGGCGGCTGTCGGTAGCCGGTCGCGCCGGCAATACCGCCTTTGAGATGGGCAAAGGGTACGGCGCCGGAGATTTCCAGGTCCCAATAGAAGGTGCCTTCGTAGTCGCTGCCCCAGCGGATGTCATGCAGGGTGGTCTCGCTCTCCATGCCGAGAGCGCTGAGCAGTTTGGCGAGCATGATTTGCGGAACGGCGCTGCCCATGTCTACTTCGTTGATACAGGTGATTGGCGCATCCGGGCAGATAGTGCGGCCCTGTTCATCCGGGATCGGGAAGCGTTCCGCGTTGCCGATAGCGCCTTCAGCAAAGTCCGAGGCTGCGCAGCTGTCTTTTAGCCCCTGCTGATACTGCACGCCTACCGCTGACAGCCCGAAGCGTTGCACGAAGCGCGCCATGGCAATCATCATCGCGCACTGTTCCAGCACCTGTTCACGGGTGAGCTCTTTGGTGCTGTCCTGGCCGAATTTGAACTGCATCCCGCGGCTTTCATACCACTCGAGGCAGGCTTCCCGCAGCGCCTGTGGCACTTTACCCATCTCAACCAGCAGCGCCGATTGCGACAGCGACTCCACCGGAATACCGATATCAATCATCGCTTTCTGCGGGAAGACGCCGTTAATCATCCCCATGCAGAAGGTATCGAACAGACCGACAATCGCTTTGTGCTTGAGGAGAGATTGCCCTACCTTCACGCCAATCTGTCCGGCATCGCTTGCCAGTAAAGGGGCGCTGGCGGCAACCGGATGCAGATAGCCCAGCTTATGGCTGAGGTGCCCGTCGCGAAGCCAGGTATCCAGGCCGAGCATAAAGCGGTCGTCGCTAAAGGTTTCCGACCACAGGCGCGAGTAGGGACGCTCAAGGCTGGTCAGGCAGCCTGCCATGCAAAGCATGCCGACAAGACCGGGCCAGGTGCCATCGAAGTTTGCCAGCAGCAGGATCGGGCCGCGATGGTGAACCAGTGAAGGGGCAATGTGGTGTGAATACTGCCAGGCGGTGAGCAGGACGATAACCGGTGCGTCAGGATCGATTCTGGCGAAAAGATCGCTGCCTTCTTTCTGGCTGCTGATAAAGCCGTGACCACGGCTTTCATTGACCGGATGTGCACGGCGTAGACTGTAGCCGAGCTTTTCCAGCGCCGTTGCGAGGCGTTGTTCAAATAGCTTCTGAGTGGGCCAGCAGGTGACGTTTGCCGGTTCACGCAGGTCGGCGTTGGTGACCATTAACACTTCACCGGGCTGCGTGGTGAGGGTGTCGGCTTCATGGGGCAGAGATAAATTCAGCATAAGACGTTCTCCTGTAGGGGCAGTCATTTATTGGTCTTGTAAGGGGGCCGGCATGAACTTAAGGAACTGTTGTTGGGCGCGCTGCTGGTCGTCGTACATCATCAGGTAGACCTCATACTTCGCGAGGTGGAAAGCCTGAATGTCGGGAGACAGGTCGGCCAGAACGGTTGTGCCTGCGTGACTCATGGTGCGGGCCGCATCGGGGAAGCCGCTGAAGTCGCCGCAGGCCACGCTGCCGAGCAGAGCGGCGCCAAGGGTGACGGCATCATCTTCCGCCGCCAGGTGAATATCGCAGCCGGTGGCGTTTGCGTATTCGCGCAGCCACAGCGGATTTTTGGTGGCGCCACCGCACATCATGATGCGGGAAACCTGATGCCCGGCATCGCGCATGGCTTCAATGATGTGACGGGTTCCGTAGGCAATCGCTTGTAGGGTGGCAAGGTAGAGACGGGCAAGCCCCGTAGCACCGGTTTCCAGCGTCAGGCCGTAGATAGCGCCGCGCGCCTGCGGGTTAGCGCGTGGAGAGCGGTTGCCGTGGTGATCGCCCAACACGTGCAGTTGGCGGGTGGGCCAGCGCTCCTGGCGCTCAAGGGCATCAACCCATTGATTAAGCAGTTGGTAAGTGGAGATGCCGAGCGCGCTGGCTTCCTGACGAACGGCAGGCCAGTGAGCGTGCTGCTGTAGCGTCCATTCGACCAATGCCCCTGCGGCGCTTTGCCCGCCTTCATTCAGCCAGAGACCGGGCAGCATCGCGCCGTAGTAAGGGCCCCATACGCCAGGAATATCAATCGGTTGTGGGCTGACAATCATATGGCAGTTGGAGGTACCGCTGATTATCGCCAGGCTTCCCTCCGGCTGGCTGCCGCTGAGGGAGAGCCCCCCCGCGTGAGCATCGATGATCCCACTGGCCACCACCACATCTTCGGTTAACCCCCAACGTGCGGCGACGTCTGGCTGGAGATAGCCTGCTTTCGCCCCCAACGGCAAGACGGTGGCAGGGATCTTCTCGATCGCATCCTCAAGGCCGACGGCGGCGAGCAGCGTGGCGCTAAACCGCTGTTCGTGAGCGAGATAGTTCCATTTGCAGGTCAGGGTGCAGACGCTGGCGACATCAGCGCCGCTGGCTCGCCAGACCAGATAGTCGGCGAGATCGAACAGGCGCCATGCCTGGCGGTAGCGTTCGGGAAAGTGGCGTTTCAGCCAGAGGATCTTGGGCAGTTCCATCTCCACGCTCACCTCGCCGCCGACGTAGCGTAGCGCTGCGTCGTGAGTTTGATTGATGTCGAGGGTTTCCTGCTGCGCGCGATGATCCATCCACATCATGATGTCGCGTTCGGGATGACCGTCGCGTGAAACGGGGATGCCGCTGCCGTCTTGCGCCACAACGACCAGCGAGCAGGTCGCGTCAAAGCCAATGGAGCGGATCAATGCCGGATCGATAGCCGCGCTTTTCACGCACTCTGCAACGGCATCGCCGATGGCCTGCCATATTTCGGTGGCAGACTGTTCTACGCAATCGCCCGTACTATGGAATTGGCTTATTGGTTTGACGATAAAGGCCAGTCTTTCGCCGTTTCCGGTGAAGATCCCTGCTCTGACGCTGGCCGAACCCACGTCAACGCCGATGTATGCCTGTCCTTTCATGGTTAATCCTCTTGGCTAACTCGAATTAGCAAATTAGGTCAAAAGAAAAGCAGGAACAATTTCTTTACCGAGGATCTGTGATGGCTATCAAACAGACATTTTTATTAAATTGATTTTAAAGGATTATTTTATTCTGGTTTTCTTGTGACCGAATAAAGGGTAGTCAGAGAGGACCGCGTCTGAAATTAAGGGGAGAAAGTTAGCGAAACGGCATTCGTGAATTAATACACGATATATTTTTATTTATACATTTGAATATTAATGATTTTGTTAATTTTTTTGTCCTGGCGTGCCGTTGGCCACTGAGCTGACCAGTCAAAATTTAACCGATCCGGCTCACACTCTTTTAGTATTTCCGTTGTGAATATTTGTTCGTTGTTATAATTAGCTAATTCGAGTTAGCTTTTAAGCGCGACTGCTTGTCAAAGCGGTTAACCCGGCGCAGACCAATCTGACAATAACTATTCAGGACAGAGGATTTAATGATGACTATGCTTACCTCGCCAGCCATTACCCCTGCAGAAAACGAACCGATATCGCTGCAAAAACAAGAACGTAGGAAGCTGATTACGGTTCTTGGCTCTGGGTTATCCGGTACGACTATCGAATTTTACGACTTCTTCATTTACGGGACGGCGGCAGCGCTGGTCTTCCCATCGCTCTTTTTCCCGAATCTGTCGCCGCTGATGGGGTTGCTGGTTTCGTTTCTGACGCTGTCGATAACCTTTGTGAGCCGCCCGATTGGTGCCATCGTATTCGGTCACTACGGCGATAAAATTGGCCGTAAGAAATCGCTGGTGCTGTCGCTGATGATCATGGGGATCTCGACTTTCCTTATCGGGCTTATCCCGAGCTATAACACCATTGGTAATGCCGCGCCGTTGATCCTGATTTTCCTGCGTCTGTGCCAGGGCTTCGCCATCGGCGGAGAGTGGGGCGGGGCCACCACGCTGATAACCGAGTACGCGCCGCGCAACCGTCGTGGTTTCTTCGGTACCTTCGTGCAGTTGGGTAACGTACTGGGCCTGTTTATTGCCACCGGGGTGTTTGCGCTGGTGGTGATGCTGCCGGAAGACGATCTGATGTCATGGGGCTGGCGAGTGCCGTTCCTGCTGAGTATTGCGCTGCTGTTTGTTGGTATGTTTATTCGCTCCCGCATTGAAGAGACGCCGGTTTTTAAAGAGAACCAGAAAAAGCAGAAAACGACGCAAACGAATGAGCAGAAATTCCCGATTCTAACGGTGCTAAAGCACCATCGCAAAGCGGTATTCCTGGCGATGGGTATGCGCATGGGCGAGATTGTGCTGGGGTGGTTAACGGTGGCCTTCTTCATGTCCTACGTGACTCGCGAGCTCAATTTTACCCGCGAGACCGCGCTGAACGGGCTGCTGCTGGCGAGCTTTGTCGGTATCTTCACCTTCCCGTTCTTTGGCTGGCTTTCCGATAAAATTGGTCGTCGCCCGGTGTATCTTGCGGGGGCGGCGATCACGCTTATTTTCGCGTTTCCGCTGTTCTGGATGATTGATTCCGGCTCGGTGAAAATGTTTATGTTCGCCACCACCTTCTGCTACTCCGTTGGGCTCGGCATGATGTTCAGCGTTCAGCCCGCCTTCTTCTCTGAGCTGTTTGATACCAGCGTTCGCTATACCGGGGTATCACTGGGCTTCCAACTGGCCAATATTGTCGGGGGGTTAACGCCGATGATTGCGACGCTTCTGATTGCCTGGTCCGGCGGGGCGTCGTGGCCTATCTCGCTGTTCCTCGCCTGCATGGCGCTGGTCACTATTCTGTGCGTTTGCGTCACACGCGAAAGCTACAATGATGAGCTGAATGCGGTAAATAAATAGCGCGCGTTTTACCGACTATAAATAGAGCAGGGCTGGTGATATTTCGTCAGCCCCAGCGTGCCGATGTATGGCTATAACGTCAGTTGCTCAACGAAGTGACCGGTGAACCTTGTGCGGCAAATGAAAAGGGGATGCTGGTGATAGAAGAGAGTATTTCCAGCTATCCCAACGTCGCCCATTCGGAGAAAGAAGCGATCATGGCGCTGGTAGATAGTCGGATAGGCAACTTTGGCCGCCCGGCAAAATGCTACGACGCACGATCCAGGCGATTGAGGTGGGATGATGGGGTTGGGTTTATCAAGGTAAAAGGGCTGACGATTTCTCGTCAGCCCTTTTTTATCTGGTGGCCCCTGTTGGGTTTGAACCAACGACCAAGCGATTATGAGTCGCCTGCTCTAACCACTGAGCTAAGGGGCCGGGTAGCGGACGATTATAAAGTAACAGCGAGCGCCAATCCAGCGCTAAGCGCGCACATGCTGTTTTTATAAACAATGCATTTTCAATTCGTTATACTGATCCCACGATGTATTGGTCGAGAATATTATGGTTAAGGACATTATTGATTCGGGGCTGCGCGTGCTGTTCTGCGGCATTAACCCGGGGCTGTCATCTTCTTCTCTGGGCTATCCCTTTGCCCATCCGGCAAACCGCTTCTGGAAGGTGCTGCATCTTGCGGGGTTTACCGAGCGTCAGTTGAAGCCGGAAGAGGCGGAGCAGATGCTGACGTTTCGCTGCGGCGTCACCAAGCTGGTTGAACGCCCGACGGTGCAGGCGAGCGAGGTCAGCTTGCAGGAACTGCGCAGCGGCGGGCAGGCGCTGATTGAGAAGGTTGAGCGTTATAAGCCAGCTGCTCTGGCGGTGCTCGGCAAGCAGGCCTTTGAGCGCGGTTTAGGGCAGCGTGGGGCGACGTGGGGTAAGCAGACCTACATGATTGGTGATACCGAGGTGTGGGTGTTGCCGAACCCAAGCGGGCTGAGTCGGATTACGTTGGATAAGCTGGTGGAGGCATATCAGGAATTGGACGTGGCGTTGAAGGCGCGCGGCCTGTAGCCCGGATAAGCGCAGCGCCATCCGGCAGTATATGTGCAAATTGCCGGATGGCGGCGTAAACGCCTTATCCAGCCTACGGGGCTACTCCGGCCTGTAGCCCGGCCAAGCGCAGCGCCGCCGGGAAAGCGCAGAATCGCAGACAAAAAAAAGCTCCCTAATGGGAGCTTTTTTACGTTTTTACCGGGGCGATTAATCGTCCAGGAAGCTACGCAGCACTTCAGAGCGGCTTGGGTGACGCAGTTTACGCAGCGCCTTCGCTTCGATCTGACGGATACGTTCGCGGGTAACGTCGAACTGTTTACCCACTTCTTCCAGCGTGTGGTCGGTGTTCATATCGATACCGAAACGCATACGCAGGACTTTCGCTTCACGGGCGGTCAGGCCAGCCAGAACGTCGTGGGTGGCAGCGCGCAGACTCTCGGTAGTTGCGGAGTCCAGCGGCAGCTCGAGGGTAGTATCCTCGATGAAGTCACCCAGATGCGAATCTTCATCGTCGCCGATTGGCGTTTCCATGGAGATCGGCTCTTTGGCGATTTTCAGCACCTTACGAATCTTGTCTTCTGGCATCAGCATGCGCTCGGCCAGCTCTTCCGGTGTCGGTTCACGACCCATCTCTTGCAGCATCTGGCGGGAGATACGGTTGAGCTTGTTGATGGTCTCAATCATATGCACCGGAATACGGATGGTGCGCGCCTGGTCTGCGATAGAACGGGTGATCGCCTGACGGATCCACCAGGTTGCGTAGGTGGAGAACTTGTAGCCGCGACGGTATTCAAACTTATCTACCGCTTTCATCAGGCCGATGTTGCCTTCCTGAATCAGGTCAAGGAACTGCAGACCACGGTTGGTGTATTTCTTGGCGATAGAAATAACCAGACGTAAGTTTGCTTCAACCATCTCTTTCTTCGCACGGCGGGCTTTCGCTTCACCGATGGACATACGACGGTTGATATCTTTAACCTGCTCGATGGTCAGGCCGGTCTCTTCTTCAATCTGCTGCAGCTTCTGCAGGCTGCGCATAACGTCTTCTTTCACGTCATGCAGCTTTTCAGACCAAGGTTTGTTCATCGCGATAGCCGCGTTGAACCAGGTTTCGCTGGTTTCGTTGCCGGTGAACAGAGTGATGAAGTTTTTCTTCGGCATTTTGCACTGTTCAACGCACATCTTCATGATGATACGTTCCTGGGTACGCACGCGGTCCATCATGGTACGCATGCTGTTAACCAGGTAGTCGAACTGCTTCGGTACCAGACGGAACTGCTTGAATACTTCAGACAGCTTCAGGATCTCTTCCTGAGCGCTGGCATGGCTACGGCCTTTTGCTTTGATCGTGTCGCGAGTGATTTCGTACTGGGTACGCAGCTCGCCAAATTTCTCACGTGCCAGCTCAGGGTCGATGCTGTTGTCATCGTCGCTGCTGTCGTCGCTGTCGTCGTCTTCGTCTTCATCGTCGTCATCCATCTCTTCCTGAGACAGTTCGGAACCGACGTGAGTGGCGGTAGGCGCCATATCTTCTTCAGCGTTCGGGTCAACGAAACCGGTGATCAGGTCAGACAGACGCGCTTCTTCAGCTTCAACGCGATCGTACTGTTCCAGCAGGTAGGTAATGGCTTCTGGGTATTCGGCAACGGAGCACTGAACCTGGTTGATCCCGTCTTCGATGCGTTTGGCGATGTCGATTTCGCCTTCACGGGTCAGCAGTTCTACCGTACCCATTTCGCGCATGTACATGCGCACCGGGTCGGTCGTACGCCCGATTTCGGATTCCACGCTGGACAGAACCTGTGCAGCCGCTTCTTCCGCGTCTTCATCAGTGTTGTTGGAGGTTTCAGCCAGCAACAGATCATCGGCATCCGGCGCTTCTTCCATCACCTGAATGCCCATGTCGTTGATCATTTGGATGATGTCTTCGATCTGATCTGAATCGACGATATCTTCCGGCAGATGGTCATTGACCTCGGCATAGGTCAGATAGCCTTGCTCCTTACCACGCTGGACAAGAAGCTTGAGCTGTGACTGCGGGTTTTGCTCCATAAGACGGTATCCACACTTAATTCATTTGATTGGTGTCGGTCGGCGAACGAACCGCCGACATTTAAAGCGAGGGCGTACTTATATTAGTGCCGCTGCGCCTCGAGCGGCTGTCGGGGGCTTCCCGAACGGTATTCGGCAGTTAAGCCGTTAAATTCATTTTTTTTCCAGGGCCTGTCTGATTTCCCAGAACTCCCTGCGTTCTTCACTGCTTAAACCGTGCGTGCGATCGCGAGCTATCAACTCTTCCTGTCGCTGTTCAAGCATTGAATCAAAAATTCGGTTGAGCGTATCGGTGAACATTTTTTCAACGTTCTCATCCTTTATATCGTTCCAGGCTGAGAGTTTTTCAAGTGTTGAGTACTCACTTGTTCCACGATAGTTCTCTAAAAGCTGGCCTGTTGTCAGGCCCGGTTGCGCAACGCACAGGTTCACCAGTTGGGTGAACAGGCTGAGACCCGGTAGCTTTGTCTGCGCCAGCCCATGCATAGGCGGGACAAGTGGTGCCAGATTTGGGTTTTGCACCAGTAGCCCTATAAGTATACGCATAGGCGTCTGTTTTATCTGCTGAGTCGGGCGAACAACCCCACTTTCTGCCTGTTTAGGCATTAAACGATCAAGTTGTGCATCGTCAAAGATGCCTAGCTTCAGACCCAGCGTCTGGCGCAACTGAATGCGGTGCGCGTCGCCTGGTACCTGGCTGATTAACGGTAGCGCCAGGGCTGCGAGCTGCGTGCTGCCGTCTGGTGTACTCAGGTCAACCTGTGGCAGGAGGCTATTAAATAAGAACACGGAGAGCGGTTGTGCATGCTCCATCCGGGCTTCAAAAGCCTCTTTGCCTTCTTTACGAACCAGCGTGTCCGGGTCTTCACCGTCGGGCAGGAACATAAAGCGTAGCTGACGACCGTCGGTCATGTAAGGCATTGCCGTTTCCAGCGCACGCCATGCGGCGTCGCGCCCGGCGCGGTCGCCGTCGTAACAGCAAATAACGTTATTCGTCGCACGGAACAGCATATGCATGTGGTCGGCTGTGGTTGATGTACCCAGCGAAGCCACCGCGTAGTTAATACCGTATTGCGCGAGGGCGACGACATCCATATAGCCTTCGACAACCAGCAGGCGCTGGGGTTCCGCGCTGTGCTGCTGGGCTTCATAAAGGCCATAAAGCTGGCGACCTTTATGGAAAATATCGGTTTCCGGGGAGTTGAGGTATTTCGGCGTATCGTTACCTAATACGCGACCACCAAATCCAATCACCCGGCCTCGTTTGTCGCGAATCGGGAACATCACGCGATTGCGGAAACGGTCGTACGTTCTTCCCTGGTCGTTGTTGACCAGCATTCCGGCATCGAGCAGCAGCTTTCTGTTGTCGACATTACCGCCGAAACGTTTTAAAGCGTTGTCCCAGCCTGGCGGTGCAAAACCAATAGCAAAACGCTGGACAATCTCGGCGCTTAGGCCGCGTTGCTCCAGGTACTGGCGTGCAGGCTCGGCGATGGGTTGCGTGAAGGATTGCTGATAAAAATCATTTAATCCTTCCATGAGTTGATAGAGATTTTGTCGTTGATGACGCTCTATCTGGCTCAGGCCTGTTCCGGCTTCATACGGCACTTCAAGATTGTGCATGGCCGCCAGTTCTTCAACGGTTTCAACGAACTCGAGCTTGTCATAGTTCATTAAAAAGTCGATGGCATTGCCGTGCGCGCCGCAGCCGAAGCAGTGGTAAAACTGCTTATCACCGTTCACGGTGAAAGAGGGGGTTTTCTCGTTATGGAACGGACAGCACGCATGGTAATTCTTGCCCTGCTTTTTCAGCTTCACCCGTGCATCGATCAGATCGATGATGTCGGTGCGCGCCAGCAGATCATTAATAAATACGCGTGGGATTCGTCCAGCCATAGGCCCCGTTTATTTGAAGACGTATAAACGAAAACAAGCCGCGCATTCCTTTCGGAAGCACGGCCTTGCAACTACAACTCGGTCTGACAATTGAGAGCCGATGCTCTCAAAAGATTAGTACAGACGAGTACGGCGTGCGTTTTCGCGAGCCAGTTTCTTCGCGTGACGTTTCACTGCAGAAGCTTTAGCGCGCTTACGTTCGGTAGTCGGTTTTTCATAGAACTCACGACGACGAACTTCCGCCAGAACACCTGCTTTTTCGCAGGAACGCTTGAAGCGACGCAGAGCTACGTCGAACGGCTCGTTTTCACGTACTTTAATTACCGGCATGTGCCTCTCACCTTTGATTAATTCGGTTTGCTGCTGGCATCAGCGCCAGCTTATTTCAAAATGGTGCGGAATTTTACTGCAACTACTGCTGCTTTGTAAAGCACCGGTGCCTTTTTTGAAATGAACTTTTTAAGGGTGAGGAGTATACACGAGGCAGCTTCCTGGGGCGAACAATGTTTTACAAGCCGGGAGAGAAAACCTAAACTGCGCGGTATTGAAACGAGGTAAATATAGCCATGCGTGTACTGGGTATTGAAACATCCTGCGATGAAACCGGCATCGCAATTTATGACGATGAAAAAGGTCTGTTAGCCAACCAACTGTATAGTCAGGTGAAATTACACGCTGACTACGGCGGCGTGGTGCCTGAACTGGCGTCGCGCGACCACGTGCGTAAAACGGTGCCGCTGATCCAGGAGGCCTTGAAAGAGGCTAATCTGACGGCGAAAGATATTGATGCTGTGGCCTATACCGCAGGCCCTGGTCTGGTCGGGGCGCTGCTGGTTGGTGCTACCGTTGGTCGCTCTCTGGCGTTTGCCTGGAACGTGCCGGCGATTCCTGTACACCATATGGAAGGGCACCTTCTGGCACCAATGCTGGAAGATAATCCGCCTGAATACCCGTTTGTAGCGCTGCTGGTTTCCGGTGGCCATACGCAGTTGATTAGCGTGACCGGCATCGGCGAATACACGCTGCTCGGTGAGTCGATTGACGATGCGGCGGGCGAAGCCTTTGATAAAACGGCGAAGCTGCTCGGTCTGGACTATCCTGGCGGCCCAATGCTGTCAAAACTGGCCTCGCAGGGCACGGAAGGACGCTTTGTCTTCCCGCGTCCAATGACCGACCGTCCGGGTCTGGACTTCAGCTTCTCTGGCCTGAAAACGTTCGCGGCCAATACCATCCGTAATAACGAGGCTGACGACCAAACTCGCGCCGATATTGCCCGTGCATTTGAAGATGCGGTGGTGGATACGCTGATGATCAAGTGCAAACGCGCGCTGGATCAAACCGGTTTTAAGCGCCTGGTGATGGCGGGCGGCGTGAGCGCCAACCGTACGCTGCGCGCGAAGCTGGCCGAAATGATGCAGAAACGTCGCGGCGAAGTGTTCTATGCACGTCCTGAGTTCTGCACCGATAACGGCGCGATGATTGCCTATGCGGGGATGGTACGTCTGAAAACCGGCGTGAATGAATCGCTGGGCGTGACCGTTCGTCCGCGCTGGCCGCTGGCTGAACTTCCTGCGGCGTAAACGCCTTATCCGGCCTACGCGGTCTGTAGCCCGGGCGAGGCGTTTAGCCGACCCCGGGATTGCCCCTTTCTACTTTTCTTCTTTCTTCTGTTTACGCTTTTTCAAACGCGCCCAGATTTTTGTCTCCTGACGTCGCCATAGGCGTTGAATATTGTCATGATGACGCAAAAGAATCAGACACGAGAGCATCGACACCGGGAAGGTGTATTGGGGTTTAAACCACCAGACGTAAAACGGCGCGACCAGCGCGCTGACGATGGCGCCAAGCGAAGAATAGCCGCTCAGCAGAATGGTCAGCAGCCAGGTCCCGGCCATCACGCCGGTGAGGTCCCAGCCGATAGGCGCAATGGCGCCGAAAGCGGTAGCAACGCCTTTACCGCCCTGAAAATGGAAAAATACCGGCCAGATGTGGCCCAGACAGGCGGCAATCGCCACCAGGCCTAGCCAGAATGGGGAAAGGCCAAGGGCATACGCGCCCCAAACGGGCAGCATCCCTTTCAGGATGTCGAAAATCAGCACGGTTGCGGCTGCGCCTTTTCCGCCGATGCGTAACACATTAGTGGCCCCGGGATTACCGGAACCACTGGCGCGAGGGTCAGGTAACCCCGCGATGCGGCAGACCAGAATGGCGCTGGAAATTGAGCCGCAAAGGTAGGCGAGGATGATCATTCCAGGCTCGATTGCACTCATAACGCTGTTCCATTTTGAAAATGTCGAAGTATTCTCTGCATCTGTGGATAATACGCATAATTCGCCGGAAGTGGTATCCGGTTTAGCCTAAAACCAAGCAGGTCGTGATGGATATTGTATTTATAGAGCAACTTTCGGTAATCACCACTATTGGTGTTTATGACTGGGAACAGACCATTGAACAGAAGCTGGTGTTCGATATCGAATTAGGCTGGGATAACCGTAAAGCCGCCGCCAGCGACAACGTGGATGACTGCCTGAGCTATGCGGATATCAGCGAAGCGGTAGTCAGGCATGTCGAAGGCAGCCGTTTTGCGCTGGTTGAACGCGTAGCAGAAGAGCTGGCCGAGCTGCTGATGTCTCGCTTTAACTCCCCGTGGGTGCGTATCAAAGTCAGCAAACCAGGTGCCGTCGCCCGCGCGGCGAACGTCGGCGTTATTATTGAGCGTGGCCATAATCCGAAATAAAAGTATCAGCAGTAATATTATTTAAACCAAAGTGATTTATACCGGTCATAGTGCCGGGTTTATTTTATTGTTTACTTTTTAAGGGTTTATTAATGAGCGATATACACTCGCTGCTGGTCGCGGCAATTTTGGGTGTGGTCGAAGGACTGACGGAGTTTCTGCCCGTATCCAGTACCGGACATATGATAATCGTAGGTCATCTACTGGGGTTTGAAGGCGATACCGCGGATACCTTTGAAGTGGTTATCCAGCTCGGTTCGATTCTGGCAGTGGTGGTGATGTTCTGGCGCCGTCTGTTTGGGCTGATTGGCATCAACTTCGGGCGTCCGCCGGTTCACGAAGGTGAAGGCTCCGGGCGTTTATCGCTGATTCATATTCTGCTTGGCATGATCCCCGCAGTGGTGCTGGGGCTGGTGCTGCACGATAAAATTAAATCGCTATTTAACCCGGTTAACGTGATGTACGCCCTGATTGTGGGCGGCCTGCTGTTAATCGCCGCTGAGCTGCTGAAACCGAAAAAACCAAGCGCGGTGGGCATTGATGATATGAACTATCGTCAGGCCTTTGCGATTGGCTGCTTCCAGTGTCTGGCGCTGTGGCCTGGCTTCTCTCGCTCCGGGGCGACGATTTCTGGCGGGATGCTGATGGGCGTAAGCCGCTACGCGGCCTCAGAGTTCTCGTTCCTGCTGGCGGTGCCGATGATGATGGGCGCGACGGTGCTGGATCTCTATAAGAGCTGGCACTTCCTGACCGCCGCCGACATCCCGATGTTCGCGGTAGGCTTTGTGATGGCGTTCCTGGTTGCGTTGGTGGCCATTAAAACCTTCCTGCAGCTCGTGAAACGGATTTCGTTTATTCCGTTCGCTATCTATCGCTTCGTTGTGGCAGCCGCGGTTTACGTGGTCTTCTTCTGATGAAGAGCCCTCAGTCTTTGGGCTGAGGGCAACGCTTTTCCTTCCAGTTCGCAACCGCCTGAATTCGACGGCGCGTCAGTTCTTCTCGAATCTCCGGCCCTTTAAAGCCATCGTCGATAACTTCTTTATTACCCACGGCTTTCGCTGCCTGCCAGGCTTCGCGGAGCAAGCGTCCCTGCGGATAGTCACAGGCTTCAAAGTGAGTGCGGCCCCGCACGTCCGCCTCGCTGGTCAGCGCAATCTGCTCAATGCGCTGCGGCTTGCGCCAGGCGTCTAATGTATCAAAAAGCTTCACCAGCGTTTTGGGCTGCAGAATGGGCAAGGTATGGATGAGGTCGTGGAACTCGGCAACCAGCTTTGCCAGGTCGCGCATCTCGTTGGGTACCTTCAGGCGCTGGCAGAGCTGTTCAACCAGCTTCACGCCTGCCGGACCATGGCCGTGGTGACGCGGCCAGAGCGCTTTTGGCGTAAGGCCTTTGCCTAAATCGTGGCACAGCGTGGCAAAGCGAACATCAATGTCCGGGCTCAGCATCGCCGCCATGGTCACGGTCATCAATGTATGCACGCCGGTATCAATTTCCGGGTGCCATTTTTCCGGTGCCGGTACGCCATACAGTGCATCAATTTCCGGGAATAACACCTTCAGCGCGCCGCAGTCGCGAAGCGTCTGGAAGAAGACCTGTGGGTTACGCGTGCCGAGCGCATTTTCGGTTTCTTTCCAGACGCGTTCTGCCGTCAGATGGGCGAGCTCGCCTGCGTCAGTCATTTCGCGCATCAGCGTCATGGTTTCATCGGCAATCCGGAAACTCAGGTGGGCATAGCGTGCGGCAAAGCGAGCCACGCGCAGGACGCGCAGCGGGTCTTCGCCAAAAGCGGGGGAGACGTGACGCAGAATGCGCTGTTGAAGGTCGTTACGGCCGCCGTAAGGGTCGATAATCGTCCCGTCGGCATCCTGAGCCAGCGCGTTGACGGTTAAATCGCGGCGCAGCAGGTCCTGCTCCAGCGTGACGTCCGGCGCGGCATAGCAGGTGAAGCCGGTATAGCCCGAACCCGATTTTCGTTCGGTGCGGGCAAGCGCGTACTCTTCGTGGCTTTCAGGGTGGAGGAAAACGGGAAAGTCGCGGCCTACCTGCTGGTAGCCCGCGTCGAGCATTTGTTGCGGCGTGGCGCCGACCACCACCCAATCTTTATCTTTGACCGGTAGCCCTAACAACCCGTCCCGAACTGCACCACCGACCAGATAACTCTTCACGCCACGCTTCTCCTCGACATTATTCCTTTCTGGATAATACGAAAGAAGCACTGAGAACGCGAATCGGGGTTAGTTCATCCAGCGATCTTTGCGCTTACGGCTCGGGATGATGTGTGGCAGAACCAGACCCAGGAGCAGACCCATACCCAGCACACCGCCACCGTACATAAACCACTGCATAATGATGGTACGTTGCTTGTCATCCAGCTGCAGATTGGCGGCGTTCACTTTTTTCTGCGCGACAATAAGCTCATTCTTAAGCTTCTGGTTTTCATTTTTTAAACCATTAATCACGCTATCACTCTGGGCGACCTTTTTCTGCATTTCAGAGGTGCGCTGGTTCCAGGTGGTGTCGATATTATTGAGCTTGTCGGTCAGGGTTTTGACCTGATTTTCCAGATCCGGCACACGGGTACGCAGGCTAGGCGTCGCGGTCAGTTCCTTCAGCGGGATCCAGGCGGTGCGGCCGTTGCTGTCGCGAACCTGACCGTACTGGGTCGCATCGTTGGTTTGCAGCAGGGTCACTTCTTCGCCCGCGTTCACGGTGCCCGCCAGGCGGTAGTTATCACCCGGGCCGCTACGGACCCAAGTGTTCAATTCGTCGGAAACGTAGCGCTTTTCATCAGCGTGCGCGATGGTGGAAGCGGTAAGTGTCAGTAAAGTAATGGCAATTAAGCGTAATTTTGGCATCAGATCATCGTTTTTGTCATAAAAGTGGAACGATAGTAGTGGCAACAGTCTGACGACGCAAAGCATTCTGCGGCAATCAGAATCCTCCAGGAGGAAAAAACGCCATCAGCGATTAGCCCGACAAATTGCGCATTGCATGGCAATTTGTCGCAAAATACTATCTACTGACAAAAAGAATACCTGTAAGTTCGCCACAAAGGTATTTCCGGGCAACGAAACCACAAGAATTCAATCATGGCTCAAGAAATCGAATTAAAATTTATCGTCGATAACGCTGGCGTTGAGACGCTGCGTAACCACCTTAGCACCCTCGATGCAGAGCATACGCCTGCAACTCAGTTACTGAATATCTATTACGAAACCGCCGATAGCTGGCTGCGCCGCCACGATATGGGGCTGCGTATTCGCGGCGATAACGGTCGCTATGAGATGACGATGAAAATCGCCGGGCGCACCGTAGGCGGGCTGCATCAGCGCCCGGAATACAATATTGATATCAGTACTCCAGAGCTGGCGCTCGATAAGCTGCCGGCAGAAGTCTGGCCGAACGGTGAGATGCCGGAAGGGCTGGCGGAGCAGGTGCAACCGCTGTTCAGCACCGATTTCCTGCGCGAGAAGTGGGTGGTGTCACAGGGGAAAAGCCGCATTGAGGTCGCGCTGGATCTGGGCGATGTTAAAGCCGGTGAGCATCAGGAAGCTATCTGCGAACTGGAGCTCGAACTGCTGAACGGCGAAACCACCGACGTGCTGGCGCTGGCGAAACAGCTGGCGGAAACCGGCCTGCTGCGTCAGGGCAGCCTGAGCAAAGCCGCTCGCGGATACCATCTGGCGCAGGGCAATGAAGCTCGCGTGATGAAACCGCTGACCATTCTTTCACTGCCGCCGAAAGCGACGGTAGGCCAGGCGCTGGAAGCGGCGCTTGAAAACGCGCTCGCCCACTGGCAGTACCACGAAGAGCTGTGGCTGCGCGGCAACAAAAAAGCGAAGGTAGAAGTGCTGAATGCGCTGGGTCTGGTTCGCCATATCCTGACGCTGTTTGGCGGCATTGTGCCGCGTAAGGCCAGCGCCGCGCTGCGCGATGGGCTGACCCAGATTGATGCGCTGATGGCGAGCGATGCGTCCGCGCACGAGGTGGTATTCAGCCGTGAGACGGCGCTGACCAAGCTTGCTTACACCGAGTGGTTGGTACAGCGCGGCTGGGAAGCGTTCCTTGACGCTAAAGCAGAAGCCAAAATGGCCGATTCATTTAAGCGCTTTGCTGATATTCATCTTTCTCGCCAGGCCGCTGAACTGCGCACCGTTTTTGCTTACCCGTTGGGTGATGCCTACGGCGATCAGTTACCGCGCCTGATTCGCGATATCAACACCGTTCAACTGCTGGCGGGCTATTACGATACCGACCAGGCTGAACGCTGGCTGGCGAACTGGCAGGGCTTGCGCCACGCGATTGAAACTCGCCAACACATTGAAATTGAACATTTCCGTAATGAGGCTCTGTCGGTCGAGCCGTTCTGGTTGCACAGCGGAAAACGTTAATTAACTTCAGGGAACCCGCGTATGACGCCGCTTTCTTCGCAGTTACAGCAGCACTGGCAAACGCTCGTTGAGCGAGCCCCGGATGATTTTCCTATCGAGTCGCTTGGCGTGGAAGCGCAGGCTGTTTTCACCTTTAGTGATTTTGTTCAGCAAAGTGTAACGGCGCACCCCGAGTGGCTGGCGTCGCTGGAAAGCGACCCGCCGCAGGCGGATGAGTGGCGGCAATATGCGGGTTGGCTCCAGGCGGAGCTGGCTGAGGTTTATGATGAAACGGCGCTGATGCGCACCCTGCGGCTATTTCGCCGCCGGGTGATGGTGCGTATTGCCTGGGCGCAGGCGCTGTCGCAGGTCTCCGAAGAAGATACGCTCCAGCAACTGAGTCATCTGGCGGAAACGCTGATCGTCAACGCGCGTAACTGGCTCTACGAGGCCTGCTGCCGCGATTGGGGCACGCCGTGCAGCGCAGAGGGCGTGCCGCAGCCGCTGCTAATCCTCGGGATGGGCAAGCTGGGCGGCGGAGAGCTGAACTTCTCCTCCGATATCGACCTGATCTTTGCCTGGCCAGAACATGGCAGTACCCAGGGCGGGCGTCGCGAACTGGATAACGCCCAGTTCTTTACCCGCCTCGGCCAGCGCCTGATTAAGGTGCTGGATCAGCCAACGCAGGATGGTTTCGTCTACCGCGTTGATATGCGCCTACGGCCGTTTGGCGACAGTGGCCCGCTGGTGCTGAGCTTTGCCGCGCTGGAAGATTATTACCAGGAGCAAGGGCGCGACTGGGAGCGCTATGCCATGGTCAAAGCGCGGATCATGGGCGATGACGACGGCGTGTACACCAGCGAGCTGCGGGCGATGCTGCGGCCGTTCGTCTTCCGTCGCTATATCGACTTCAGCGTGATCCAGTCGCTGCGTAATATGAAAGGGATGATCACCCGCGAAGTCCGCCGCCGTGGCCTGAAGGACAACATCAAGCTTGGCGCGGGCGGCATTCGTGAAATCGAGTTTATCGTTCAGGTCTTTCAGCTGATCCGCGGCGGACGCGAGCCGATGCTGCAAAGCCGCTCGCTGCTGCCGACGCTCAAGGCCATTGAAACCTTGAATCTGCTGTCGGAAACCGACGCACAGGCGCTGCGTGAGGCATATCTGTTCCTACGTCGCCTCGAAAACCTGCTGCAAAGCATTAACGACGAACAGACGCAGACCCTGCCTGGTGATGACCTCAACCGCGCCCGTCTGGCGTGGGGAATGCATTTTTCCGATTGGAGTTCGCTGACCGAGCGGCTGGATGCCTTGATGGCGGAAGTGCGCCGCGTATTCAACGAACTTATCGGTGACGATGAAGAGCCTTCGCAGGAAGAGCAGCTTTCGGAGTCCTGGCGCGAGCTGTGGCAGGACACCCTGCAGGAAGATGATTCTCCGTCGGGGCTGGTGCATCTGAGCAATGACGACCGCCATCGCGTGCTGTCGCAAATTGCCGATTTCCGCAAAGAGCTGGATAAACGCACCATTGGCCCGCGTGGGCGTCAGGTGCTGGACTCGCTGATGCCGCATCTGCTGAGCGAAGTGTGCTCGCGCGAAGACGCCACGGTGCTGCTCACGCGCATTACCCCGCTGCTGAGCGGCATCGTTACTCGTACCACCTACCTCGAGCTGTTAAGCGAATATCCTGGCACCTTAAAGCATCTAATCCGTCTGTGTGCTGCATCGCCGATGGTGGCAAGCCAGCTGGCACGCTACCCGTTGCTGTTGGATGAGCTGCTCGACCCGAACACGCTCTACCAGCCAACGGCGACCGACGCCTATCGTGATGAGCTACGCCAGTATCTGCTACGTGTACCGGAAGAGGACGAAGAGCAGCAGCTGGAAGCCCTACGTCAGTTTAAGCAGGCGCAGCTGCTGCACATTGCCGCCGCCGATATTGCCGGGACGTTGCCGGTGATGAAGGTCAGCGACCACTTAACCTGGCTGGCAGAGGCGATGATTGGTGCCGTTGTCCAGCAGGCGTGGGTACAGATGGTGGCGCGCTACGGCCAGCCAATGCATCTGCGGGAGCGCCACGGTCGCGGTTTTGCAGTGATTGGCTACGGTAAGCTCGGCGGATGGGAACTGGGCTATAGCTCAGATTTGGATCTGGTCTTCCTGCACGACTGCCCGATGGACGCCATGACTGACGGCGAACGAGAAATCGATGGCCGTCAGTTCTATCTGCGTCTGGCGCAGCGCATTATGCACCTGTTCAGCACCCGTACTTCATCCGGTATTTTGTATGAGGTTGATGCGCGGCTACGCCCCTCCGGTGCGGCGGGTATGCTGGTAACTACCGCCGAATCGTTTGCTGACTATCAGCAAAACGAAGCGTGGACCTGGGAGCATCAGGCGCTGGTGCGCGCCCGCGTGGTCTACGGTGACCCGCAGTTGCAGCAGCAGTTTGACGAGATCCGTCGACGTATTCTGACTACCCCGCGCGAGGGCGCGGCGCTGCAAACCGAAGTGCGCGAAATGCGTGAAAAAATGCGCGCGCATCTGGGCGGCAAGCAACGTTATCGTTTTGATATTAAAACCGATGCGGGTGGGATAACCGATATTGAGTTTATTACCCAGTATCTGGTGCTGCGCTATGCCCACGAGAAGCCGAAGCTGACCCGCTGGTCGGATAACGTGCGCATTCTCGAACTGCTGGCGCAAAACGACATTATGGACGAGCACGAAGCACAGGCGCTCACCCGCGCCTACACCACGTTGCGCGATGCGTTACATCATCTGGCGCTTCAGGAACTGCCGGGAAATGTGGACTTATCAAGCTTCGTGCGGGAGCGTGAACTGGTCAGCGCCAGCTGGCAGAAGTGGCTGGTTCAACCGTGAAATGTGATATTATCGCGCCAAAATTTTGATTCTCCCAGGAGACAAGAATGAAAGTAACGCTGCCGGAATTTGAACGCGCAGGAGTGATGGTGGTTGGCGACGTCATGCTGGATCGCTATTGGTATGGCCCAACCAGCCGTATTTCCCCGGAAGCCCCGGTTCCCGTGGTGAAGGTGGAAACTATCGAAGAACGTCCTGGCGGCGCGGCAAACGTGGCGATGAACATTGCGTCCCTGGGGGCGGGTTCGCGTTTGGTTGGTCTGACCGGTATTGATGATGCGGCGCGCGCGCTGAATAAAGCGCTGGCCGACGTCAACGTGAAGTGTGACTTTGTTTCCGTACCGACGCACCCAACTATCACCAAGCTGCGCGTGTTGTCGCGCAACCAGCAGCTGATCCGTCTGGACTTTGAAGAGGGTTTTGCTGGCGTAGATCCACAGCCGCTGCACGATCGTATTCAAAGCGGCCTGCCGAGCGTGGGTGCGCTGGTGCTTTCCGACTACGCCAAAGGGGCGCTGGAAAGCGTGCAGCAGATGATTCAACTGGCGCGCAAAGCGAACGTTCCTGTGCTGATCGACCCGAAAGGCACCAACTTCGAACGCTACCGTGGCGCAACGTTGCTGACGCCGAACCTCTCTGAGTTTGAAGCGGTGGTCGGCAAGTGCAAAGACGAAGCTGAGCTCGTTGAGCGCGGCATGAAGCTGATTGCCGATTTCGATCTTGCTGCGCTGCTGGTGACGCGTTCTGAGCAGGGTATGACGCTGCTGCAGCCGGGCAAAGCGCCACTGCATCAGCCAACCCAGGCGCAGGAAGTGTACGATGTGACCGGTGCGGGCGATACCGTGATCGGCGTGCTGGCGGCGACGCTGGCCTCCGGCAAAACCCTGGAAGAGGCGTGCTTCTTTGCTAACGCGGCCGCAGGCGTGGTCGTGGGTAAACTGGGGACGTCTACCGTTTCACCTATCGAGCTGGAAAACGCCGTGCGCGGTCGTGCGGATACCGGTTTTGGCGTGATGAGCGAAGAAGAGCTGAAGCAGGCGGTTGCCGCTGCTCGCCGTCGCGGTGAGAAAGTGGTGATGACCAACGGCGTGTTCGATATTCTGCACGCGGGGCACGTCTCCTACCTGGCCAACGCGCGTAAGCTGGGCGATCGTCTGATTGTCGCGGTTAACAGCGACGCTTCTACCAAGCGTCTGAAAGGTGAAACCCGTCCGGTTAACCCGCTGGATCAGCGCATGATCGTGCTGGGCGCGCTGGAGTCCGTCGACTGGGTGGTGTCGTTTGAAGAAGATACCCCGCAGCGTCTGATTGCCGGGATCCTGCCGGATCGTCTGGTCAAAGGCGGCGACTATAAGCCAGAGCAAATTGCCGGTAGCGAAGAAGTGTGGGCGAACGGTGGTGAAGTGCTGGTGCTGAACTTTGAAGATGGTTGTTCTACAACCAATATTATCAAGAAAATTCAGAAAGATAGCGGGAAGTAGCGCGCTATTGATGCCGGATGGCGCTACGCTTATCCGGCCTACAACTTCTCGAGCATCCGATTTGTAGGCCGGATAAGCGTAGCGCCATCCGGCACTCAACAACGATTACTCTTTGTCGTCTACTACCGGTGCCGCAGCGCGGTTTTCCAGCTCGCTAATCCGCTGTTCCAGCAGCGCCAGCTTCTCACGCGTACGCAGCAGAACTTGAGTCTGCACATCAAACTCTTCGCGGCTCACCACATCAAGACGCGTCAGCTGTGACTGGATCACCTGACGAACTTTCTTCTCAATATCATCCCCGAACTCACGCAGGCCTTTCGGCATGGATTCGTGGACCTGGCGGGCGATTTGTTCAATTTTTTTCGGGTCGATCATCTCTTGTTCCCTGATTCTGTCGGCATGAACGTTATTGTAGTGTCTTATCCCGGTGCGATAAACCAGAATTGTTCGAAGCTTATGCATTGCCGAAGATAATCATTGGCGTTATAGTAAGTACGCTTATTCTCAGGGCGGGGCGAAATTCCCCACCGGCGGTAAATCAGCTACGGCTGAAAGCCCGCGAGCGCTTCAGACGTTTTCTGAAGGTCAGCAGATCCGGTGTAATTCCGGGGCCGACGGTTAGAGTCCGGATGGGAGAGAGTAACGATTCAGTTGGGTTAAGCACCCGCTCGCGTTATCCATTTGCCGTCATATCGGCACTCCTAAGACTGCCCTGATTCTGGTAACCATAATATTAATGAGGTTTTTTTACCATGAATCAGACGCTACTTTCCTCTTTTGGTACTCCGTTCGAACGCGTTGAAAACGCGCTTATTGCTCTGCGCGAAGGTCGCGGTGCGATGGTGCTGGACGACGAAGATCGTGAGAACGAAGGCGACATGATCTTTGCCGCCGAAAACATGACCGTTGAACAAATGGCGCTGACTATCCGTCACGGTAGCGGCATCGTTTGTCTGTGTCTCACCGACGAACGTCGTAAACAGCTGGATCTGCCAATGATGGTAGAAAACAACACCAGCGCCTACGGCACCGGCTTTACCGTCACTATCGAAGCGGCTCACGGCGTGACCACCGGCGTTTCTGCCGCTGACCGTCTGACCACCGTTCGTGCGGCGATTGCCGACAACGCGAAACCTTCCGATCTGAACCGTCCTGGCCACGTTTTCCCACTGCGCGCGCAGGCGGGTGGCGTACTGACCCGTGGCGGTCATACCGAAGCGACTATCGATCTGGTAACGCTGGCAGGCTTCAAACCGGCGGGCGTACTGTGTGAACTGACCAACGACGACGGCACGATGGCGCGTGCGCCAGAGTGCATCGAGTTTGCGAAGAAACATAACATGGCGCTGGTGACCATCGAAGATCTGGTGGCCTACCGTCGTGAACACGAACGTAAAGCCAGCTAATTTTAGCGGCCTGTGTGATGAAGCCCGGTTTGCGAGACGCACCGGGCTTTTTTATTGCCTGTCGTCAGCCAATGCCCATTGATTGCAGAATTACCAGGCTCATTCCCATCACCGACATCCCGCACAATACGCCGTAGCTCGGGTTGTTGTTAGGGTCTATCTCTTTGGCCAGCGGCATGAGTTCATCCACCGAAAGGGCGACCATAATCCCGGCGACCGCCGCCATAATCGAGGCCATCAGCACCGGTGACACCATGCTGCCGAGAATCGCCCACGCCAGCACGCCGCCGAGTATTTCAGCCATGCCGGAAATCCCCGCCCAGAATACCGCTTTACGCTTTGAGCCCGTGGCGGCATAGACCGGCCCGGCAACCGCCAGCCCTTCAGGAATATTGTGCAGCGCCACGGCAAGCGCAATGCCAAAGCCCAGCTCAAGGTTGTTGCTGGCGGTGACGAAGGTGGCGATGCCTTCCGGGAAGTTATGCAGACTGATGCCGAGAGTTAACAGCACGGCAGTGCGGCGAATGTTGCGCGGCAGCGGCTGGGTGTTTTTCTGCATCAGGTCCTGCGGATGCGCATGCGGCAACACGTGATCGAGGGCAAAATAGCCAATCAGGCCCACGACAAACATCCCGTAGCCCAACACTGGCGACATTCCGGGGGCGTCGAGCGCGGCGGGCAGCATCTCCATTAAGGAGATAAGCAGCATAATGCCGGCGGCAAAGCCGAGTGAAAAGGCGAGTACCCGGTTGGACGGTTTTTGTCCGATAACCCCAAGTATTGCACCAATGAAGGTGGCAGCTCCTGCCAGTAATGTCAGAATCAGCGGTACCGACATCGCTTACTCCTTATGATAATGATTATCATTCATGATATTGAAAATCGTCGTTCAAGGCGAGAGGCGACGCTATTCTTTACTTCATCCTTACATTCAAATTTTCTGAAGATCATCATCACGCTTATCTGAGTTTATCCTCACTCAAAACAGGTTAATGTGGTGTTATTCAATTATTCCCTCTGGAAGGATAACATCATGTCTCGTAGCCGAATGCCAGCACTGTTTTTAGGTCACGGCAGCCCGATGAACGTACTGGAAGATAACCTCTATACCCGTACCTGGCAGCACCTGGGCGAAACCTTACCGCGTCCGAAAGCGATCGTGGTGGTGTCCGCGCACTGGTTTACCCGCGGCACGGGCGTGACGGCGATGGAAACCCCGAAAACGATCCACGACTTCGGCGGTTTTCCGCAGGCGCTTTACGATACCCATTATCCGGCTCCGGGCTCCCCGGCGCTGGCGCAGAAGCTGGTAGAGCTTCTGGCTCCTGTTCCGGTGGCATTGGATAAAGAAGCCTGGGGTTTTGACCACGGCTCCTGGGGTGTGCTGATCAAGATGTACCCGAATGCGGATATCCCGATGGTGCAGCTGAGTATCGACAGCACGAAACCGGCGGCGTGGCACTTTGAAATGGGTCGTAAGCTGGCGAGCCTGCGCGATGAAGGCATTATGCTGGTGGCGAGCGGCAACGTCGTGCACAACCTGCGCACCGCGAAATGGCACGGTGATTCAACGCCATACCCGTGGGCCACGTCGTTCAATGACTATGTGAAGGCAAACCTGGACTGGAAAGGACCGGTAGAACAGCATCCGCTGGTGAACTATCTGGCGCATGAAGGCGGTTCATTGTCGAACCCAACGGCGGATCACTTCCTGCCGCTGCTTTATGTTCTGGGGGCCTGGGATGGAGAAGAGCCCATCACGATCCCGGTAGACGGTATCGAAATGGGCTCCCTGAGTATGCTGTCGGTATTAATCGGCTAGCGATTACTCAACGAAAATGTGGGGATAGAAGCGTGACAGATCCTGAGTGATCAGCGCTCTGTCCTCACGAATACCGATCCCAGCCGGTTCGTCGTTAATCAGCCAACTGCCAATCAACATGTAGCTATCACCAAACTTCGGCAGCGGATGGAACTGCTGCACAATCATCCCTTCTTCGCCGTACGGTCCTTCCACCTGCTCGATGGTTTTGCCATTCTCGACTATCGAAATGTTGGCGCCTTCGCGGGAGAAGATTGGCTTCACCACGAATTTGTCCATCTCTGGATGGTTGTCTTCGGCAAAGTAGGCCGGCAGCAGGTTTGGGTGATCCGGGAACATCTCCCACAGCAGCGGCAGCAGCGCTTTGTTAGAGATGATGCTCTTCCACGCCGGTTCCAGCCAGCGTACGCCAGCGTCTTCGAGCTTGGTGGAGAACATCTCGCGTAGCATGTATTCCCATGGATAGAGCTTGAACAGGTTGCTGATAACCTGATCCTGAAGATCGGTAAACTGACCTTTCTCGCCCAGACCGATCTCATCAATATAGAGAAACTCGGTTGCCACACCGGCTTCAGCGGCACAGTCTTGCAGGTATTGCACGGTACCGCGATCTTCCACGGTATCCTGACAGCAGGTCAGATGCAGTAGCTGGAAGCCGTGCTGTTCGCGCAGCACGTTGAAGCGCTCGATGATCTTTTCCTGCAGGCTGTTGAACTGATCGCTGCCTTCCGGCAGGTTGCCTGCGTTGATCTGATCTTCAAGCCAGATCCACTGGAAGAACGCCGCTTCGTACAGTGAGGTTGGGGTATCGGCGTTATTCTCCAGCAGTTTAGGTTCGCCGGTGCCGTCCCACGCCAGATCGAGGCGCGAGTAGAGCGACGGCTGCTGCGTTTGCCATGACTGGCGCACGAAGGTCCAGGTGTGCTTTGGAATGCGGAACTTCGCCATCAGTTCATCGCTGGCGATGACGCGCTCAACCACTTTCAGGCACAGCTGGTGCAGTTCAGCGGTGACCTCTTCCAGCTTTTCAACCTGCGCCAGCGTCAGCTTATAGTAGGCTTCTTCGCTCCAGTACGGTTCGCCATACATGGTGTGAAAGTTGAAGCCGTACTCCGTCGCCTTTTCACGCCAGTCCGGGCGTTCAGTAATGCTGATTCTTTCCATCTTAATTAGCCGCCCATTGAACGGGTGGTGGTGCCTGATGCGCTACGCTGCATGGTGGACTGCTTGGCAACGGACTCACCAAAGCCGCCACGAGTCACGGTGCTGGTGGTCGCTGGTTTTGGCGCCATCGCGGTTTTCGGTACGTTCATCGAACGGCCCGGCTGCGCGGCACCGTAGTTTTTACCGCCGGCATCGGTGTATTTACCATAAGCCGGGCTGGATGGATTCTTCGAGGTGAAGACCGGCTGCTGCTGGTAGCCGCCCATGCCGCCGCTCATCATACGACCCATCATATAGCCGGCCATCAGCGGCATCCAGAAGCTGCCGCTGCTTTGTGCCTGCGCCTGGTTTTCACCGCTGGCTGGCGCCATGCCAGCCTGAGCAGGTGCCTGCTGGCACTGGCCTTCGCCAAATTCAGCGACGCAGTCTTCGCGGCTGGCGTATTTCGGCGCGGTACGTTCGGCTTCTTTCAGCGCGTTATCGAAGGTGGTTTTACACTCGGCGCTTTTGCCCGGGTTTGCCGCGGAGCAGTCGTCCGCGTTCTGGTACAGCGTGACCGTTTCGTCGGTTTTCTCACAGCCTGCCAGCATGAATACCGCGGTAACGGCTAATGCGACCGGAGTGAGATGACGCGCGCCCCAGCTTTTACGAAAGGCGGCGTGTTGAATATTGTTTGTCCGTTTCATTGTATTCTTCCTGGACCCAGTAGAGTGGTATTGCAATAGCGCTCAGGATAGTAGATGAGTGGTTGAAAATGAAGCGAAGAAGGGCGTAAAGCGGCGGATCTTTACGTTGCCTTACGTTAGCGCAAGAGAAAGAAAAAAGGGCTCGCATAAAGCGAGCCCTTTTTGGTGCGGCGTGCAGCCTTAGCGCAGACGCGCTTTGCTGGTCGCCGGAGAGGTGTAGCCGTCAGCCGAGGCGTCCTGCTGCGGGTTCTGTGGCGCAACGCTGTCGGTAGACGTCGCCACGTTTTTACCCAGCGTATTGTTCAGCGCAAGCAGATCCTGCTCGTTCAGTGTACCCAGCGCATTTTTGATATTCAGCTGGTTGATCAGGTAGTTATAACGCGCGCTGGAGAGCTGTTGCTTGGCGTTGTACAGCGTGGTGGTCGCATCCAACACGTCAACGATAGTACGCGTACCCACGGAGTAACCCGCTTCCATCGCGTCTAAAGAGCTCTGAGCAGAGACAACGGCCTGTTTATAGGCGTTGATGCTGCTGATAGAGGCGTTGATGTTGTTGAAGGATGAACGCACGGTCTGAACGACGGAACGGTGCGCGCTTTCCAGCTGCTCGCTAGCGCCGACGAAGTTGTACTGCGCCTGTTTCACCTGCGAGTTAACCATCCCGCCCTGGTACAGCGGCAGGGAGAAGCTCAGGCCGATTTTGTTCTGGCCGGCGTCGTTGTCGTTGTACTGCGAGCCGTTGGTTTTAGAACCGCTGTAAGAGGTGTTAGACACCCCGGTAGAGGCGGTTAAATCCAGCGTTGGCAGATGGCCGTCCTGCGCCTGGCGAATCTGCTCACGCGCCAGATCCTGGCTCAGACGAGCCTGAAGCAGTGAAAGGTTGCGGTTTTCCGCTTCTTTCAGCAGCGAGTTAACGCCCTGCGGCTTGTCGGTTTTAAAGCTGTCGACGTTCAGAGAAGCCAGCTCTGGGTAGTAGTTACCGGTGACCTGACGCAGCGCTTCAACGGCGTTGTCGAGGTTGTTACGCGCGGTCACTTCGTTCGCCAGCACGGTATCGTACTGTGAACGGGCGTTCTGCACGTCGGTAATCGCCACGAGGCCAACGTTAAAGCGCTGAGTGGTTTGATCCAACTGGCGGTAAATCGCCTGTTTCTGCGCTTCGGTGTAGGAGAGCGAGTCAATCGCGCTCAGCACGTTAAAGTACGCCGTGGCGGTATTCAGAATCAGCGTTTGCTGATCGGTTTGATAGGTCACATCCTGGATGCCTGCCGCTTTTTCCTGCAGGGTCAGAGCACGCCATTTGGACATATCGAACAGCGACTGCGTTAACTGCAGTGAGCCGCTGGTCACGTTGGAGTTCACGCCGTTGCTGTCGCGGAAGCCATTGGTATAGGTATAATCGGCACCCAAACCTAACTGCGGTAACAGTGGGCTACGCGCTTCGTTGATCTTTTCGAATGCGGCATCGCGGTCTGCTGCAGATTTACGGAGATCTGGGTTACTGGTACGTGCCTGCTGATAGACCTGTAACAGGTTCTCTGCCTGGCTCATTGTACTGAAACCCGTAAGGCTCAGACCAATAAGGATGGGGAGCAATTTCTTCATTTGCATTTGCATTCCTTGTTGTGAAGCTTAGCGCTGATCTAATTCACAGAAAAAATATTCGCCGATTGTACCAGAGTCTGCCACGTTAAAAAGTTGTCGTAATGTGCCATCTGGCGTTAATTTGCACCAATCTACCACAGAGAGTGTGGAACCTAAGATAAACAGACTTTAAATCCACATTTTCACCACAATTACAGCATAGGCAAGGCCATGACAAAATCACGTAACCCGGTGGTTACCCTCTCGAAAAACGATGTAGAAATTATTGCACGAGAAACAGTATATCGCGGTTTTTTTTCAATAGATGTGTACCGTTTTCGCCATCGTTTATTTAACGGTGAGATGAGCGGGGAAGTTCGACGCGAAATTTTTGAGCGCGGTCACGCGGCAGTCTTGCTACCCTTTGACCCAGTGCGTGATGAAGTGGTGCTGATTGAACAAATTCGCATTGCGGCTTACGACACCAGTGAGACCCCCTATTTGCTGGAAATGGTTGCTGGCATGATTGAAGAGGGCGAGAGCGTGGAAGACGTGGCTCGTCGCGAATCGCAGGAAGAAGCCGGGCTTGAACTTGGGCGGGTTAAAGAGTGTCTGAGTTATCTGGCAAGCCCTGGTGGCACCAGCGAGCGCCTGACCATTATGGTCGGTGAAGTGGATGCAACAACGGCCAAAGGTATTCATGGCCTGGCGGATGAACACGAAGATATCCGGGTTCATGTGGTAAGCCGGGAGTACGCTTATCAATGTGTTGAAGAGGGAAAAATTGACAACGCAGCGTCTGTCATCGCTTTGCAATGGCTACAGCTGCATTATCAGGACTTACGAAAAGAGTGGATCAAATGAAGCGTTACACACCTGACTTCCCTGAAATGATGCGCCTGTGCGAAACCAATTTCGCACAATTACGTCGATTACTGCCGCGCATTGATGAAGCCGGCGAAACGGTGAACTATCAGGTGGCCAATGCGCAATATCGGTTAACGATAACGGAATCAACTCGCTACACTACGCTGGTCACCATTGAACAGACGTACCCGGCGGTGAGCTACTGGAGCCTGCCATCGATGAGCGTACGGCTGTATCACGATGCGATGGTGGCTGAAGTGTGTTCAAGTCAGCAGATCTTTCGCTTCAAAGCGCGATATGATTATCCAAATAAAAAGTTGCATCAACGCGACGAAAAGCATCAAATTAATCAGTTTTTAGCTGATTGGCTAAGATACTGTTTAGCACATGGAGCGATGGCGATTCCGGTTTGTACATAGCATCTTTCAGGCTGCCTCTGAGACGCTGCCAGTGATGATGCAGCATGAAAGGATGATGTGTATGTTTGCATCGTGAAACCTAAGGACACCATTTGGAAAGCCTTTTAAACCTTCCTCTGGCTGGTGGGGCCAGTGTCAGGGTACTGCAAATTACTGATACTCACCTGTTTGCTAAGAAAGATGAAACGCTGTTAGGCGTGAACACCTGGGAGAGCTATCACGCCGTTTTGCAGGCCATTCATGCCTCGGCGCGTGACGCCGACCTGGTGGTTGCGACAGGCGATTTAGCACAGGATCATTCATCCGCGGCCTATCAGCACTTTGCTGACGGCATCGCGAGCTTTTCTGCGCCCTGCGTATGGTTACCGGGTAACCATGACTTCCAGCCATCCATGTACAGCACGCTTCAGGACGCGGGGATCTCCCCGGCTAAGCGCGTTATGGTAGGCGAGCACTGGCAGATCCTACTGCTGGACAGTCAGGTCTTTGGCGTTCCTCACGGCGAGCTAAGCGAGTTCCAACTCGAGTGGCTGGAGAAACGACTCGCTGAAGCACCGGAACGACACACGCTGCTGCTACTGCACCATCATCCGCTGCCGGCGGGTTGCAGCTGGCTCGATCAGCACAGCCTGCGTAATGCCGCTTCGCTGGATAACGTACTGGTACGCTACCCGCGCGTGAAAAACCTGCTTTGTGGGCACATCCATCAGGAGCTTGACGTTGACTGGAATGGCCGTCGGATTATGGCGACGCCATCGACCTGCGTGCAGTTTAAGCCGCACTGCGCCAACTTCACGCTGGATACCGTTTCCCCTGGATGGCGCTGGCTGGAGCTGCATGCCGATGGTTCATTAACCACCGAAGTTTGCCGCCTTGCCGGGTGCGAATTCCATCCTGATACCGCATCTGAAGGCTATTGATGGCGACGCTTCTTTATCTGCACGGATTCAACAGTTCCCCATGGTCTGCCAAGGCTACTGCGCTTAAGCAGTGGCTGGCGGAGCACTATCCCGACGTGAATATGGTTATTCCCCAGCTACCGGCTTACCCGGCGGAAGCGGCGGAGATGCTTGAAGCGTTGGTGCTAGAATATGGCGGCGAGCCGTTGGGTATTGTGGGGTCATCGTTGGGCGGTTATTACGCCACCTGGCTGTCCCAATGCTACATGCTGCCAGCCGTGGTCGTGAACCCGGCGATACGCCCGTTCGAGCTGCTGGTGAATTTCCTCGGCCCGAACGAGAATCCCTACACCGGGCAGCAATATGTGCTAGAGTCACGCCATATTTACGATCTCAAAGTCATGCAAATTGACCCACTGGAAGCGCCGGATCTTATCTGGTTGCTTCAGCAGACCGGCGACGAAGTGCTTGATTACCGCCAGGCCGTGGACTATTTCGCCTCCTGCCGACAAACGGTAGAGGAGGGCGGTAATCACGCATTTACCGGCTTTGAAGATCACTTCACACAGATTATCGATTTTCTGGGGTTGCATTAAGCAGCGCCAACTACCTACGAATAGATCATGACGCAATCTTCTTATAACGCTGATGCCATTGAGGTACTCACCGGGCTTGAGCCGGTTCGCCGCCGCCCGGGGATGTACACAGATACCACACGTCCGAACCACCTTGGTCAGGAAGTGATTGATAACAGTGTGGATGAAGCGCTTGCCGGGCACGCGAAGCGTGTTGAGGTGATCCTTCATGCCGATCAATCACTGGAAGTGATCGACGATGGTCGCGGCATGCCCGTTGATATCCACCCGGAAGAGGGCGTACCTGCGGTTGAGCTGATCCTCTGCCGCCTGCACGCGGGCGGTAAGTTCTCCAATAAAAACTACCAGTTCTCCGGCGGCCTGCACGGCGTAGGGATCTCGGTGGTCAACGCCCTGTCGAAGCGCGTTGAGGTGAACGTTCGCCGCGATGGTCAGATCTACACCATTGCTTTTGAAAACGGCGACAAAGTTGAAGACCTACACGTGACCGGTACCTGCGGCAAACGCAATACCGGGACCAGCGTCCACTTCTGGCCGGACGAAAGTTTCTTCGACAGCCCGCGCTTTTCCGTTTCCCGCTTAAGCCACCTGCTGAAAGCGAAAGCGGTACTTTGCCCCGGCGTTGAAATCGTCTTTAAAGACAAAGTGAACGACACCGAACAGACCTGGTGCTACGCCGACGGTCTGAACGACTACCTTTGCGAAGCCGTAAACGGCCTGCCGCTGCTGCCGGAAAAACCGTTTGTCGGTAATTTCTCTGGCGACACTGAAGCGGTAGACTGGGCGCTGCTGTGGCTGCCGGAAGGTGGCGAACTGCTGACTGAAAGCTACGTCAACCTGATCCCGACCATGCAGGGCGGTACGCACGTTAACGGTCTGCGTCAGGGCCTGCTCGATGCGATGCGCGAGTTCTGCGAATACCGCAACATTCTGCCGCGCGGCGTGAAGCTGTCGGCGGAAGATATCTGGGATCGCTGCGCCTACGTGTTGTCGGTGAAGATGCAGGACCCACAGTTCGCCGGGCAGACGAAAGAGCGTCTCTCTTCCCGTCAGTGCGCGGCGTTTGTCTCCGGCGTGGTGAAAGATGCCTTCAGCCTGTGGCTGAATCAGAACGTCCAGGCCGCTGAACTGCTGGCCGAAATGGCTATCTCCAGCGCCCAGCGCCGTCTGCGCGCGGCGAAAAAAGTGGTGCGTAAAAAGCTTACCAGCGGCCCGGCACTGCCGGGTAAACTCGCCGACTGTACCGCACAGGATCTGGCTCGCACCGAACTGTTCCTCGTCGAAGGTGACTCCGCAGGCGGTTCCGCTAAACAGGCGCGCGATCGTGAATATCAGGCGATCATGCCGCTCAAAGGTAAGATCCTGAACACCTGGGAAGTCTCTTCCGATGAAGTGCTGGCCTCGCAGGAAGTGCACGATATTTCCGTGGCGATCGGTATCGATCCGGACAGTTCGGATCTCAGCCAGCTGCGCTACGGCAAGATCTGTATCCTCGCGGATGCGGACTCCGATGGTCTGCACATCGCGACGCTGCTGTGCGCGCTGTTTGTGAAGCACTTCCGTGCGCTGGTGAAAGAAGGCCACGTCTACGTGGCGCTGCCGCCGTTGTACCGTATCGATCTCGGCAAAGAGGTGTATTACGCCCTGACCGAAGAGGAAAAAGCGGGCGTGCTGGAGCAGCTTAAGCGCAAGAAAGGCAAGCCGAACGTACAGCGCTTTAAAGGTCTGGGTGAAATGAACCCGATGCAGCTGCGCGAAACCACGCTTGATCCGAACACTCGCCGCCTGGTGCAGCTGTACATCACCGATGAAGATGAACAGCATACCGATGCCACCATGGACATGCTGTTGGCCAAGAAGCGTTCGGAAGACCGCCGTAACTGGCTGCAGGAGAAAGGCGACATGGCGGAGCTGGAAGCCTGATAAATTGCCGGGGGCGCTTCGCTTGCCCGGCCTACGATTTTAAAGGAGACGCTTGCGTCTCCTTTTTTTATTGCCACCCCGCTTAATTAATCGATTCAATTCTAATTTCTACGCTATCTGAAATGCCATTTTAAAATTTGGTATGACAGGTCACAGTTTAGTTGTATGACTTCTACCATATTCTGTCGCTGGATATAAAACATACTTCTGAACATGGACGTCAATCTGTGCTGGCTATTGATTTGCATGGTGAATTTTATCTTTAATCAAAAGAGAATCGTCTATGTTAAGAAGAAAACTGGCAGTAAGCGTTTTATCTTTCTCGTTACTGATGGGGTCTGCGGCGGCGATGGCAAAAACGGTGTTCATCGCTTCAGATGTACATCCGGCTGACTATCCGACCACGGCGGCGGTGATTCACATGGGTGAAAAACTCAGCCAACAAACCGACGGGCGACTGTCCATCCGCATGTTCCCAAGCGGGCAGATGGGTGATGAGAGCACCACGCTTGAGAAAACCCGTGCGGGCGCCATTG
Organism: Kluyvera chengduensis; assembly: GCF_044197065.1. Classification (NCBI taxonomy): domain Bacteria; kingdom Pseudomonadati; phylum Pseudomonadota; class Gammaproteobacteria; order Enterobacterales; family Enterobacteriaceae; genus Kluyvera; species Kluyvera chengduensis. Next base: position 92,379 of record NZ_JBIQOI010000004.1, on the reverse strand, counting down.
ATATCCTGCGCGTTTCCATGGCTCCGGTCGGTGGCATCCTTCCTCAGGTGAGCGTCTTCAATATGCCGTTTGTGTTCCGCGATACCGATCATCAGCACAAGGTGCTGGATGGCGATATTGGTAACACGCTGGCAAAAGAGATCTCCGACAGCAATCTCGGCCTGGTCTTCCTCGGCTGGATGGACGCAGGCTCCCGCAGCCTGATAACGAAAAAACCGATCACCAGCCTCGACGATCTGAAAGGGGTGAAGATCCGTCTGCAAAACAACCCGATCGGCCTTGATACCTTTAAAGCGCTGGGCGCGAACCCGATAGTCCTGCCGGTAGGCGATGTCTTCGCCAGCCTGCAAACCGGGGTGATCGACGCGGCGGAAAACAACGAGCCGACCTTTGACACCGAAAACTACGTGGTGGCCGGGACCAAATATTTCGATCTCACCGAACACTTTATGATCCCGGAAGTGCTCGCCTTCTCGAAGCGTAAATGGAGCAAGCTCTCGGCGGACGATCAGGCGCTGATCATGAAGCTGGCGAAAGAAGCGCAGGCTGAAGAGCGCGTACTGTGGGCCGATTACGTGGAGAAATCCAAACAGCGCCTGCAAAGCCAGGGCGTGAAATTCCTTCCGGTCGACAAAAAGCCGTTTGTCGACGCCACTGCACCGGTTCGTGAGAAATACGGTAAGCAGTTCAGCGATTTAATGCAGCAAATTCAGGACACCAAATAATCCACTTAGCGGCGGGCCAGCGTGGGCTGGCCTGCCCGTTTTGATCTGGGGATAACAATGAAAAATTACTATGTCCTGGCGATGGATGCTGTGTATCGGATCTGTATCTGGCTGTCAGGGATCAGCCTATTATTTATGACGTTTATCTATCTGGTGGGGATCTACGCCCGTTTCCGACCCGATCTTCCCGCCTGGCTGGACTTTCTGCCGCACGCCTCAACCAGCTGGCCGGAGCCTTTATCTCAGATCTGTATGATCACCTTCTCCTTTGTGGGGGCGGCGGCGGCCTATCGTGCCGGCAGTCATATTGCGATCACCATGTTGGTCGATCATATCAATCCAGTGATGAAAAAAGGGCTGGCGGTGTTTGTCGATCTGGCGATGCTCGCCACCTGCCTGTTTATCATTCACTGGGGGATCATTGGCTGTATGGATGCCTGGGAGGATGTGGTGCCGTCGCTGCCGTTCCTGACCTCGGGGATCACCCATCTGCCGATCCCGCTGGGCTCGTTCTTTACGCTGCTGTTTGTGGTTGAAAAAATGCTGTGCGGTCCGCAAACGCACCGCGAACTGGTGCAGTTTGGCTCGCCGAAAGTCGGCCACTAAGGAGCGAATACCATGGACTTAACGCTGATTATCTTTGTCGTCACCTTCGTGACGCTGATGGCGATTGGTATGCCAGTGGCCTACGCTGTCGGCCTGACCGCCGTGGTGGTCACCGCCTTCGCCGATTTCTCCCTCGACGGCCTTATCATCACCATTTTCCACAGTACCGATAACGTTAACCTGCTGACCATTCCGTTCTTCGTTTTTGCCGGAGCGATTATGGCAGAAGGGGGAATGGCACGACGGCTGGTGGATTTCGCCGGGCTGTTTGTCGGCTGGATCCGCGGCGGCCTGTCGCTGGTGAACATCCTCGCCTCGACGCTGTTTGGGGCGATCTCCGGATCATCGGTTGCCGATACGGCCTCGATCGGATCGGTGCTGATCCCGGAAATGGAGCGCAAAGGCTACCCGCGCTCGTTCGGTGCGGTGCTGACCGCCAGCGCCTCGGTGCAGGCGATCCTCGTGCCGCCAAGCCATAACTCGGTGCTGTTTGCTATCGTGGCGAACACCGCGGCGGTCACTATTCCGGCGATGTTCCTTGCTGGGATCATCCCAACGCTGGTGCTGTGCCTGACGCTTATCGTCATGTGCCTGATTGCCGCGCGTAGAAACAACTATCCGAAAGAGGAACGCGTCGAACTTAAGCGCAAGATAAAGATTGCCTCAGACGCTATTTGGGGGCTGATCACCATTGTGATCATCTCTGGCGGTATTCTCTCCGGCTTCTTCACGCCGACGGAGTCTGGGGCCATTGCCTGCGTGTGGGCGATGTTTGTGACCTTCTTTGTCTACCGCGAATACAAGCTTAAGGACTTCCCGAAGCTGATTCACCGCACCATCAAAACCGTCACCATGGTGATGGTTTTAATTGCCTTCGCCGCCGCGTTTGGCTCGGTGATGACGCTGGTGGGACTGCCGCAGGAGATCTCCGCCGCGCTGCTGTCACTGTCGGACAATAAGTACGTCATTCTGTTAATTATCAACATTATGCTGCTGCTTTTGGGCTGTCTGATGGACATGGCGCCGCTGATTCTGATCCTGACGCCGATTCTGCTGCCGGTGGTGGTTGAGCTGGGTATCGACCCGGTGCACTTTGGGATCATCATGATGATGAACCTGGGGATCGGCCTCATCACGCCGCCGGTGGGTTCGGTGCTGTTCGTGGCGAGCGCCGTGAGCGGGCAGAAAATTGAGACGGTGGTGAAGGCCATGATCCCGTTCTACTGCGTGCTGTTCCTGGTGCTGATTATTATCACCTATGTTCCGATGATTTCTTTGTGGCTACCTGGGCGCCTCCATTAGGCCTGAACCACGTGATTTTTGCGATACCGTAAGGGGGTCTCACCGATCCCCTTTTTAAATGAGCTAATAAAGTAGGTCACCTCAGAAAAACCTACCTGTGCGGCAATCTCGCTCACCGGCAGCGCGCTGTGCAGCAGCAGCTCGCAGGCGCGTCGCAGCCGAATCGTGTTGAGATAATCGTGAATATTCTCCCCCGTCTCGGCGTGAAAGCGGCGCGACAGATAGCTGCGTGATTTCCCCAGTTCCTGCGCCAGCGCGTCGAGGCTGAACTTCTGCCGATAGTTTTCTTCAATCCAGAACATGACTGAACTGGCGATACCGCGCCCGGCTTCCGGCATTTTTTCCTGCCCAGGCGGTAACATATTAAACAGCGTCATCAGCATGCAGGTGATTTGCTCGGTACTGAGCCCGGAGGCGTGGGACATCGCGGCATACAGGCTGAACAGGTGATCAATATGCGCGTGCTGGTCGGCTAAATCCGCCACGAATGCCGGGCGGCCGCGAGCCGAAAGCGCCTGTAAGCGGCGATGATTTTCTGGAAAGTGACGTAGCAGCGTTGCGATGGCGTGCTGGTCAACATGGATAATTGTCCGCCGGTAACTATTCTGCGCTTTCTCATCGACCATGATTTTATGCAGCGTGAACGGCGGGAAGAAAAAGAGCCTGCCGGGGCGCATGGTGTACTGGCGATTATCGACGATTACCACGCCAAACCCTTCTTCGACATAGAGAATTTCCAGACACTGATGCCAGTGCTGGTAGCGCACGGTGTTGGCAAAAAGACGACTGAACGACGCCACGGCGTCATTTAGCGTGATCAGCTCCAGATGTTCGGTATTCCAGGACGAAGTCATGTGCAATAAATTTAAACTTTTGCCGGTTTAATCTTACTACTAAACCACTGTTTTAAATTTTATCAAGCAGCGGTTCATTGAATAGTATCAGTTGTGACCGGGTTAACATTTCTACGCCACCCCGATTCTCTATGCTTTAGCCACTTTCGAGAATGGGTAAATTAGGGGTCAGGACAGTGACGGAAATATCAAAAATATTGTCATCACGACAGGACGTAGCGCAGACGCTGACGGCGATGCTGAGCGCTCTCGATAAACAGTTTCCCGAAAACGTCGCGCAGTTCTCGCTGGGTAACACCTGCGCGCACTACAGCACGGATATCGCGGAAATGGAGGGCTTATCGAGAGCGCTTTGGGGCCTGTTCCCGCTGCTGGCGGGCGGGGCTGAGGTACCGTTTAGCGATAAATACCTTACGGCGATTAAGCTCGGGACTGACCCGCAAAGCCCATCCTATTGGGGGGAAACCGGGCCGTACGACCAGCGTCTGGTTGAGATGGCGGCCTACGGCCTTGGCCTTGCGTTGTTGCAGGACAAGCTGACCAGCCATTTCAACGCTGCCGAACTGGAAAACCTGCACCGCTGGCTGAACCAAATTACCGATGCCCAGATGCCGGACAGCAACTGGAACTACTTCGCGATTATCGTACAGTTGGGCTTTAAACGCGCCGGGCTGCCGTACGACCAGGCAGCTATCGACCGTCGCTTCACGATGATGGAAGCTTACTATCTGGGCGGCGGCTGGTACTCCGATGGTCCGGGTCGCCCAAAAGATTACTACATCTCGATGGCGTTCCACTTTTACGGCCTGATTTACGCCACGCTGAACGCGGACGACGACCCAACGCGCGCGGCTACGCTGCGTGAACGCGCCTGTCTGTTTGCCCACGATTTTATCTACCTTTCCGCCGCTGACGGGGCGTCGGTGCCGTTTGGCCGCAGCCTGACCTACCGCTTCGCGATGGTGGCGTTCTGGAGCGGTGTGGCCTTTGCCGGGCTCGATGTATTCTCGCCGGGCGTGGTGAAAGGTATTGTCCTGCGCCACCTGCGCTGGTGGCTGGATCAGCCGATTTTCGATCGTGACGGTATTCTGACGCTCGGCTTTGCCTACCCGAACCTGGCGATGTGCGAAGACTACAACTCGCCGGGCTCGCCGTACTGGGCGCTGAAGGTATTCCTGATTATGGCGCTGCCGGAAACGCACGCTTTCTGGCAGGCGGAAGAACTGCCGCTGCCGAGCCTGGCGCCGGTACATGCGATTGTGCCCGCCCAGCAAATTTTGCAGCACAGCGAAAACTCGCAGCATGTGGTGATGCTCACCTCCGGCCAGCTCGAGCTGAACAACTACGTCAACACCGAGGCAAAGTACACCAAATTTGCCTATTCCACGCGCTTTGGCTTCACCATCGAGCGCGGGCGCTACGGCATTAAGCACGCGGCCTGTGACTCGATGCTGCTGCTGTCGGATAACGACAACTACTGGCGCGGCCGCCGCGAATGCGAAAGCGTGGAGATGCTGGACGGCGCTATCTACTCACGCTGGCTGCCGTGGCGCGACGTGCAGGTCGATACCTGGCTTATCCCATGCGGTGACTGGCACGTGCGCGTTCACCGTGTGAATACGGCGCGTCGCCTGCAGACGGTGGAAGGGGGCTTTGCGGTGATGAAAGCTGATGCGGAACTGACCGTGCGTCAGAGCCGGGTGAACGCCGCCAACGGCGTGAGCGCGGTGGTGGATCTCTCGCCTCACGCCGTACGCGTGGCCGATAGCGTCATTACCCCGCCGAACAGCAGCGTGATGTTTGCCGAGTGCGCGGCGATCCCGATGTTAACGGGTGAGATAGCGCCAGGAGAACATTGGCTTTGCTGTGGTGTAGTGGCAAGTGGTAACCATAATATGATGTTGCCAGCATTGCCAACGCTGCATATCGAAAATAATACGCTGAACGTGACGGATAGCGTCAGCGGGAAAATAACGACGCTGAATTTTTAAATATCCGGATAAAACAATAAACCGGAATACCTCCTGACAAACTTTGCATCCTTTTGATGCAGAGTTTGTACCCCTACATCGTCTTGTCGAGGACCGTATGGAAAAACTATCGTCAACAAACAGGCTGGAATATTACAAAATAAGTTCATTTATCTTTTTATATTTCTTTACCTGGTCCGCCAGTATTGGTTTATTTGCTATTTGGCTTGGACAAAAAGCAGAACTCAGCGGTGCGGTAATTGGTACCGTGTTTGCCGTCAACGGTATATTCTCCGTTATCCTAAAACCTATTTACGGCTACATTCTCGATAAAATAGGCATGAGTAAATATCTGCTCTATTTTGTAGTAGTGATGTCGGCCCTGATGGCGCCGTTCTTTATTTATGTTTATCAACCGCTGCTGCTCTCCTACACCACCGTGGGGATCATTGTTGGTGCCATTTATCTGAGCTTCGCGTGGTATGCCGGCGTGGCGGCCTGTGAATCGTATGCCGATCGCTACAGTCGCCTGAACAGCATGGAGTTTGGCCAGATTCGTATGTGGGGCTCGCTCGGCTGGGCGGTGGCGTCGTCGTTCTCCGGTCTGCTGTTTAATATCTCTCCGGCCTACAACTTTATCCTCGGCAGCGTGGCATCGCTGGTCATGCTGGCGGTGTTAATCAGCCTGAAGGTGGATACTGAAACCAGCAACGCCAGCGCGGTTATCTCTAAGGACAAGATTGTCCTGAAAGACGTGTTCGACCTGCTGAAAAGCGGCAAGTTCTGGGCATTCTGTCTGTATGTGGCCGGCGTGGCGTGGATGATGTTTGTGGCTGAGCAGCAGTTCTCACGCTACTTTGTCACCTTCTTTAGCGATGTGCACGAAGGCAACACTATCTTTGGTTTACTGGGAACCGTGCAGTCCGGCACCGAGTTCGTGATGTACATCTTCATGCCGATGTTCGTTAACTATATTGGCGCAAAACGTGGCCTGATCATTGTCGGGGCGCTCGTTGGTGCGCGCCTGGTGATTTCTGGCCTGTGTGACTCACATCTGCTGATTTCCGTTATTAAGCCGCTGTACGGTCTGGAAATTTGTCTGCTGCTGGTGTCGGTCTTTAAATATATTGCTGAGCATTTCGATAAACGCGTTAACGCCACCATGTATCTATTGGGTTATCAGGCAATGTTATATATCGGCAACGTGGTGGTCTCTTCCCCGGCCGGTTTATTATACGACCGTATCGGATTTGAAAAGACTTATATCATCATGGGTGGAATTGCGCTGTTCTTTACGCTGATTTCTGCATTCACTTTATCCGCCTGTAAACGTCAGAATCATCGCCAGCCTGCACTTGATGTGGCTGAGAATGGTATTTCTAAATAAGCCTTACTGAATCAAGGAACCGAATATGTTAAACCGTATCGTTGAGGAAACCCTGCGTGAATTTCCGGGTGCACCCGTTAATCTTCAGACGTTTAACGATGAGCTGTGCTCGGCGCGTAGCCACGTCCTTAAGCTGATTAGCCGTCATTTAACGGATTTCGGTGATAAATTCCCGGGCGAAGCCTGCGTGAACGGCTACTATCCACTCACCGAAAACGTTGAGTGGACGACCAGCTTCTGGACCGGGCAGCTATGGCTGGCCTGGGAGATGACCGGTGAGGAGAAATACCGGGCGTTGGCGGAAAAACACGTACGCTCGTTCGGCCTGCGTATCGCGGGCCGCTGCGATACCAACACGCATGACCTGGGCTTCCTGTACACGCTTTCCTGCGTGTCAGCGTGGCGCTTAACCGGCAATCGCGATGCACGCGGCTTCTCTTTGCAGGCGGCGGAAGCGCTGCTGGAGCGTTTCCATCGTAAAGCGGAAATCATCCAGGCCTGGGGTGTACTGACCGACCCGGAGCAGGCCGGGCGCATGATTATCGACTGTACCATGAACCTGCCGCTGCTCTACTGGGCGACCGAGCAGACCGGCGATCCGCGATTTGCCGATGCCGCGCGCGCCCACGTGCGCCAGTCGGCGAAATATCTGGTGCGTGACGATGCCTCGACCTACCACACCTACTATATGGACGTGCAGACCGGCGCGCCGCGCTTTGGCAAAACGCAGCAGGGCTATGCCGATGATTCTTGCTGGTCGCGCGGGCAGGCGTGGGGTATTTACGGCTTTATGCTGAGCTTCCTGTATACCGGCGATAAAGAGTTGATTAGCCTGTCGAAAAAGCTGGCGAACTATTTCCTTAATCGCCTGCCGGAAGACGCGGTTTGCCATTGGGATCTGGCGCTGGTGGGCACTGACGCGCTGCGCGATTCATCCTCGGCGGCGATTGCGGTGTGCGGCCTGCTGGAGCTGGTGAAACATCTGCCAACCACCGACCCGGACCGCGAGCGCTATCAGCAGTGGGCGATGGGGATTATGTCGTCGCTGTCGAAACACTATCTGATGGGCGTGGACGAGCCGGGTACCGGCGTGCTGAAACACTCGGTCTATCACTTCGCCAGCGATAAAGGCGTGGATGAGTGCTGTAGCTGGGGGGATTACTTCTATGTGGAAGCGCTGGTGCGCATGACGCAGAGCTGGAAGCTGTATTGGTAAATGGCTATTGCCCGGTGGCGCTGCGCTTACCGGGCCTACATTTAAGCCGGGCTACGTTGGTTTTGTAGGCCGGGTAAGCGCAGCGCCACCCGGCACATCACGGCAACGAAACTTAAACGCCTGATTCCAGAATACGAATCGTCGTATCCAGCACGTCGCCTTTCACCGCTTCGCTCCAGGCTTTCATGTGCGGAGTTTGCAGGTGCGCTTCAAGGTGCGCCACGCTTTCCCACACTTCAACCATCACGATAGAGTCAGGTGCCGTGGTCTGGAAGCTCACGTTTGCGGCGTGATCCACCATCGGCGCATAGCCGTGGCAGCCGTCTTCTTTCAGTACGGTTGGGATAATTTTGGTGAACTGATCCAGCACCGCCTGACGGTGATGTTGTCCTGGACGAGTACGGATTTCAGCAATAATGGTCAACATGATTAACTCCTTCTAATTCCAGGCTAACAGTTAAGCAAAAATCTTCGCAAGATGCTCGCGGTATTCTGCAACATAACGTGGAACGTCAGGCATTTTAATCACATCGTTGGTGATAAAGGTCGGCAGCGCTTCCATTCCCAGGAACTGGTTGGCTTTGTGGAACGGCAGGTAAACGCCGTCAACGCCCACGCCGTGGAAGAACTGATCTTTATCGGTAAAGGCTTCCATTGGCGCATTCCAGGTCAGGGACAGCATGTAGGTTTTGCCCTGAATCAGACCGCCGGAGCCATATTTTTTGCTGGCGTCGGAACGGGTACGGCCATCGCTGGCGTACAGAGAGCCGTGGCCTTCGGTGAACACGTCATCGATATATTTTTTCACGGTCCACGGCGCGCCCATCCACCAGCCTGGCATCTGCCAGATAACGGTGTCGGCCCACAGGAAGTTTTGTACTTCGGCTTTTACGTCATACTCGCCGTCTGCGCGAACCACTTTAACATCATGCCCGAGGTCGCGCAGGTAGGTCTCCGCGACTTCAGTCAGGGTGTCGTTCAACTGGCCGTTAGAATGGCCGAATTTTTTCGCACCGTTGATAATCAGGATGTTGCTCATTATAAATCCTCAAAAGTTGGCTTTTGAGGGGCATGATACTCGCCTTGCTGTAACGATTAAATGTGCAAAATGTGCAAAGTCTTTTGCTGGATTGGCAATAATCGGCTACCCGCGAATCGTCACTTCAAAGCCGCCGCCGGGCGCGTTAGCAAACGTCGCCGTCATCCCATGCAGCGTCGCAATCCGCTGCACAATCGACAGCCCCAGTCCGCTGCCGGTTTCATCCTGCCCCGGCGGGCGATAGAAACGTTCGCCGATACGCGCCAGCGCTTCTGGCTGAATACCCGGTCCGTTATCGCGGACGCTGAAGCCGTGGCTGTCCAGGGTAACGTCAACGACGCTACCCGACGGACTGTAGCGCACGGCGTTATCCAGCAGATTACGCACCAATAGGCTCATCAGCAGCGGCTGGGCGGTGCGGGTGACCTGCTGGGCGTTCAGGTGCAGGCGAATCTCAATACCCGCCTTTTGCGCGGTGTGGTAGATGTCCATCACCGAGGATTGCAGCAGCTCGCCGAGATTTACCGGTTGCACGTCGGCGAGTTGTTCCAGCGAGTCGAGGCGGGAAAGGGTCAGCAGTTGCTCGACCAGGCGCGTGGCGCGGTCGATACCGGCATGTAGCTGCATCAGCGCCTTTTGCTGGCTTTCCGGATCGTCCTGCGACAGTTGCGCCACTTCGGCCTGTACCCGCAGTGCGGTGAGCGGGCTGCGCAGCTCATGGGCTGCATCGGAGGTAAAGCGCCGCTCGCGGGTCATGATATCGTGAGTTTTGCGGAACAACTGATTGAGCGCATCCAGCATCGGGCGGACTTCGTTTGGCACGCCGTGGGTATCCAGCGGCTCGCCGGAGTCCGGGTGGCGCTGGCGCAGGGTGCGGGTTAATTTTTTGAGTGGCGCCAGCTCGCGGCTAATCAGCAGAATCAACAGCAAAAAAGTGACCGGCAGGGCAATCAGCCACGGCGTCAGCTGGCTGGTGATGATATCCAGCGCCATCTCCTGGCGGTAATCCCACTCCTGGCCGACCACGATGCGGTACTTTTTATCGGCGGTGGTCAGCCACAGGAAGCGCCAGCTATCGTCATCGTTGCTCAGCGGGCCGTCGTCAAAGCCTTCGCGGCGGTAGTGATAGGGGATGTACGGACCGTTCTCGCCGTCGTGCAGCACCATTTTGCCGTCGACGGTATAGATAGCGAACGCCAGCGCGTCTTCATCAAGATGGCCGTGTTTAATTTTTTTCGGCGCGCGAATCCACTGGCGGGATGTCGGCAGGTCGGCGAAATCCATCGCGCTGATGCGTTTGGCAAACAGCATTTGCTGGGTATCGAACAGCTTGTCCAGCTTGTCGGTGGTTTGCTTCCAGGCGATGACGCTGGCAAAACACCAGGCCACGGCGGAGAGCAGCATAAACAGCAGCGTCAGACGAACGCGCAGGCTTAGACGACGGAACAGATTCATTGGTCACCCAACGTGTAGCCGATACCGTGGACGGTACGAATAAACGGGCTGCCGAGCTTGCGGCGCAGATGGTGGACGTGCACTTCGATGGCGTTGCTGGTGACCTCTTCATCCCAGCTATAGAGCTTCTCTTCGATAAGCTTACGCGGCAGTACCCGCCCGGCGTTGCGCAGCAGCAGCTCCAGCAGGGCAAACTCTTTTGGCTTTAGCGCCAACGGCTCGTTTTTAAAAGTGGCGGTCAGGCTATTCGGGTCAAGCTCCACCTCGCCGTGGCGCAGTACGCTGCTCGGCTGGCCGTGGGCGCGGCGGATAAGTGCTTCCAGGCGGGCGGCGACCTCAATCAGCGCGAACGGTTTACAGAGGTAGTCGTCAGCGCCTAAGCGCAGCCCCTCGACGCGCTGGCTGAGCGCATCGCGGGCGGTAAGAATGAGCACCGGTTCGCGGCGGGATTTTTCGCGCCACTCACGCAGAATATCCAGCCCGTCAATGCCGGGCAGGGTAAGATCCAGGATCGCCGCGTCGTAAGGGGCGTTGTACAGCGCAATTTTCCCCTCTTCGCCGCGGGTAAACCAGTCGATGCTGAAGCCCATTTTTCCGAGCCCGGTTTTAATACCGTCGCCGATAAGCTTGTCGTCTTCCACTAATAAAATGCGCATCTGCTGCTCCTTGCTCGCTGCTTTATATGCCAAGTAAACCGCGCCTGCGCGGTTGCTGTACAGCAAAAATAAATCTTTTTTCCTCTTAAGAAGTTGTTAAGAAATGGCGGGTGTAATAGTGCTCATACACCACAAAAGGGAGAACAAATCATGAAGAAACTTGCTGCTATCGCTGCCATTCTGGCCCTGGCTTCTGCACCGGCATTCGCCGCCACTCAGGGCGGATTTTCCGGCCCGTCCAGCACCACGACGACGCAGGCTGGCGGCTTCGTTGGCCCTAACGGCACTGTGACCAACGCGGCGAACGCCAAAACCATGCGTGATGACACCTGGGTTACGCTGCGCGGGAACATCATCGAGCGCGTGTCCGACGATCTGTATATTTTTAAAGATGCCAGTGGCACCGTAAATGTGGATATTGATCACAAGCGCTGGAACGGTCAGACCATCACCCCGCAGGATGTGGTTGAAATCCAGGGTGAAGTGGATAAAGACTGGAACTCCGTTGAAATCGACGTGAAACAGATCCGCAAAGTGAATCCGTAATCTGCTAAGACTGCGCAAGATCGGTCAGGATTCACTGCGGCCAGGTGGGCAGAATATCCCGCAAGGAGGCAGTGATGAGTGACTTATTAAGCGCGGCTTATTCCGAACGCCTGCGGCGCGTTTGCGACCACATTGAGCGTCATCTGGATGAGCCTCTCTCGCTTGAGGCGTTAAGCCGGATGGCGCACAGTTCGCCATTTCATTTCCATCGGCAATTTACCGCCTGGAGCGGCCTGCCGCTGTATCGCTATATCCAATGGTTACGTCTGCGCCGCGCGTCGTGGCGGCTGGCGTTTAACCCGCAGGATAAGGTTATCGATATTGCGCTGGATGCCGGGTTTCAGAACCCGGAGTCGTTCACTCGTGCCTTTAAAACTGCGTTTGGCCAAAACCCGCGCCAGTTCCGCCAAAAACCGGACTGGGCAGCCTGGCACCAACGCGTTCCTAAACTGGCTTTACAGGAGCAGCACGTAATGGACGTGAAAATCGTTGAATTTCCGCAAACCAACGTTGCCATGTTGACCCATCAGGGGCACCCGAATCGGGTGAACGACAGCGCGGCAACCTTTATTGAGTGGCGACGCCGCACCGGGCATTCGCCGGTGACGAGCAGTCAGACCTACGGTATTGCCTGGCATGACCCGCAGACCACGCCGCCGGAACAGTTTCGTTTTGATATCTGCGGCAGCATCGCTAAACCGATACCGGAGAATGCGTACGGCGTGGTTAACGCGGTGATTCCCGGCGGGCGCTGCGCGGTGGTGCGTCATCAGGGAGCGCTGGATTCGCTGTCTGACAGCGTCTGGTATTTGTTCCGCGAATGGCTGCCCGGCAGCGGCGAGACGCCGCGCGACTTCCCGGTCTTTTTCCAGTACCTCAATTTCGTTCATGAGGTGCCGGAACATGCGCTGCTGACGGATATTTATTTACCGCTTCGTTAACCCGCTCCCAACCTCTCTCACGGTTTGTGACTCAGACCGTGAGATAGGGTATTATCTGCGGCAATATTGCCGTCCGAACGGTCAGCATGCAGATTGAGGATCCACTGTTAATGAGCGATATGGCAGAGCGCCTTGCGCTACATGAATTTACGGAAAACGCTTACTTAAACTACTCCATGTACGTCATCATGGATCGTGCGTTGCCGTTTATTGGCGATGGCCTGAAACCGGTGCAGCGCCGCATTGTTTACGCAATGTCGGAACTGGGGTTGAACGCCACCGCAAAATTTAAAAAATCCGCCCGTACCGTCGGTGACGTACTGGGTAAGTACCATCCGCACGGCGATAGCGCCTGCTACGAAGCGATGGTGCTGATGGCGCAGCCGTTCTCTTACCGTTACCCGCTGGTCGATGGCCAGGGGAACTGGGGGGCACCGGACGATCCTAAATCGTTCGCGGCGATGCGTTATACCGAATCCCGCCTGTCGAAATATTCCGAGCTGCTGTTAAGCGAGCTGGGGCAGGGCACAGCCGATTGGGTGCCGAACTTTGACGGCACCATGCAGGAGCCGAAAATGCTGCCTGCGCGCCTGCCTAACATCCTGCTGAACGGCACCACCGGTATTGCCGTGGGGATGGCGACGGATATTCCGCCGCACAACCTACGCGAAGTGGCGAAAGCCGCAATTACCCTGATTGAAAAACCGCAGACCACGCTCGACGAGGTGCTGGATATCGTTCAGGGCCCGGACTACCCGACCGAGGCGGAAATCATCACCTCGCGCGCGGAAATCCGCAAAATTTACCAGAACGGCCGTGGCTCCGTGCGTATGCGCGCGGTGTGGAATAAAGAAGACGGCGCGGTGGTGATTACCGCACTGCCGCATCAGGTTTCCGGCGCTAAGGTGCTGGAACAGATCGCGGCGCAGATGCGTAACAAAAAGCTGCCGATGGTCGATGACCTGCGCGACGAATCCGACCACGAAAACCCGACTCGTCTGGTTATCGTGCCGCGTTCCAACCGCGTGGACATGGAACCGGTGATGCACCACCTGTTCGCCACCACCGATCTGGAAAAGAGCTACCGCATCAACCTGAACATGATCGGGCTGGATGGTCGTCCGGCGGTGAAAAACCTGCTGGAGATCCTCACCGAATGGCTGGCGTTCCGCCGCGACACCGTACGTCGTCGTCTGAACTACCGCCTCGAGAAAGTGCTCAAACGCCTGCATATCCTCGAAGGTTTGCTGGTGGCGTTCCTCAACATCGATGAAGTGATCGAGATTATCCGTCACGAAGATGAGCCGAAACCGGCGCTGATGTCGCGCTTTGGCATCAGCGAAACCCAGGCGGAAGCGATCCTTGAGCTGAAATTGCGCCACCTGGCGAAGCTCGAAGAGATGAAGATCCGCGGCGAGCAGGATGATTTAGCCAAAGAGCGCGATCATCTGCAGTCGATCCTGGCGTCCGAACGCAAAATGAGCAACCTGCTGAAGAAAGAGCTGCAGGCCGATGCCGAAGCCTTCGGTGACGACCGCCGTTCGCCGCTGCATGAGCGCGAAGAAGCGAAAGCGATGAGCGAACATGACATGCTGCCGTCTGAACCTGTCACCATCGTGCTGTCGCAGATGGGCTGGGTACGCAGTGCGAAAGGCCATGACATCGATGCTCAGGGGCTGAACTATAAGTCCGGCGATAGCTGGAAATCGTCGGTGAAAGGCAAGAGCAACCAACCGGTGGTGTTTGTCGACACGACGGGTCGCAGCTACGCCATCGACCCGATTACGCTGCCGTCCGCACGTGGTCAGGGCGAGCCGTTAACCGGCAAGCTAACGCTGCCGCCGGGCGCGACCGTTGAGCATATGCTGATGGAAGGCGACGATACCAAGCTGCTGATGGCATCTGATGCGGGCTACGGTTTCCTGTGTACCTTCAATGACCTGGTGGCGCGTAACCGTGCCGGTAAGGCGCTGATTTCACTGCCGGATAACGCCCGCGTGATGCCGCCGGTGGTCATCGAAGACGAGAGCGATATGCTGCTGGCTATCACCTCGGCGGGTCGTATGCTGATGTTCCCGCTGAGCGACCTGCCGCAGCTGTCAAAAGGTAAGGGCAACAAGATTATTAATATCCCGTCGGCGGAAGCGGCCAGCGGCGTTGATAGCCTGGCGCATCTGTATGTGCTGCCGCCGCAGAGTACGCTGACCTTCCATGTGGGCAAACGTAAGATCAAACTGCGCCCGGAAGAGCTGCAAAAAGTGACGGGTGAGCGCGGTCGTCGCGGCACCCTGATGCGCGGCCTGCAAAAAATCGATCGCATTGAGATTGATTCGCCGCGTCGCGCCTCGGCGGGTGACAGCGAAGAGTAATTATTTTCCCCCGTCGTCAGGCGGGGGAAAAATTACTGTGAAACCGTTGTTAATTCAGCCGTTGCGATTAACAATACCCCTTTGCAGGGGTCTGCAAGTAACAAAGCCCTGTCCGGTATATATCCTGTCGGCACCCGCCTGATCGGTAACATTCTAAGTGGTTCAGGGTTCAGAGGACGCTATGCTATTTATTTTACGTGTCATTATTGTCGTCATTTATTGCATCCTGGTATGCATCTTTGGCTGCATCTATTGCCTGTTCAGTCCGCGTAACCCAAAACACGTCGCCACCTTTGGCCATATGTTTGGCCGTATGGCGCCGGTGTTCGGTTTAAAGGTTGAAACCCGCAAACCGGCTGACGCGGAGCGCTATGGCAACGCGATTTATATCGCCAACCACCAGAACAATTACGATATGGTGACGGCGGCGAATATCGTCCAGCCGCCAACCGTGACGGTCGGTAAAAAGAGCCTGGTGTGGATCCCGTTCTTTGGCCTGCTGTACTGGCTGACCGGCAATCTGCTCATCGACCGCAATAACAAAGCGAAAGCGCACAGTACCATTGCGGAAGTGGCGGATGCCTTTAAAAAACGCAGAATTTCCATCTGGATGTTCCCGGAAGGTACTCGCAGCCGTGGTCGCGGTCTGCTGCCGTTTAAAACCGGTGCGTTCCACGCTGCCATCGCCGCTGGCGTGCCGATTATTCCGGTCTGCGTGTCAAATACCTCCAATAAAATCAAGCTTAACCGCTGGAACAACGGTCTGGTGATTGTTGAAATGCTGGAGCCAATCGACACCAGTGCATGGGGTAAAGATCAGGTTCGCGACCTGGCGAAGCACTGCCGTGAAGTGATGAAGGCTAAAATCGACGAGCTGGACCAGGAAGTGGCCCAGCGTGAGTCTGCCGGTAAAAAGTAATCTCCGCTGATGGCGCGGGTAAACGCTCGCGTCGCACGCTGTTTTACTGTCGGGAAAATGATTTCCCACGTTTGATTAGTTAGTTTTGATGGAGCTTATATGTCACTCAGTCGGCGTCAGTTTATTCAGGCTTCGGGCGTTGCGCTTTGTGCGGGCACCGTGCCGCTGAGGGCTCAAGCTGCAGGGAAGCAACCCGCATTGCCGGTGCCTCCGCTGCTGGAGTCTCGCCGTGGGCAACCGCTATTCTTAACGCTGCAACGTACGCACTGGTCGTTTACCCAGGGCACGCGCGCGTCCGTCTGGGGCGTCAACGGCCGCTATCTTGGGCCGACGATCCGCGTCTGGAAGGGTGATGATGTTAAACTCATCTACAGTAACCGTCTGACGGAAAACGTCGCCATGACCGTGCGTGGCTTGCAGGTGCCGGGGCCGCTGATAGGCGGCGCGGCGCGCATGATGACGCCAAACGCCGACTGGGCGCCGGTGCTGCCTATTCGCCAGAACGCGTCAACGCTGTGGTATCAGGCCAATACGCCGAACCACATGGCGCAGCAGGTGTATAACGGCCTGGCGGGGATGTGGCTGATTGAAGATGAAGTTAGTAAGTCCTTACCATTCCCTAATCACTACGGCGTCGACGACTTCCCGGTCATCATCCAGGATAAGCGTCTGGATAACTTTGGCGCGCCGGTATACGACGAGCCGGGCAGCGGCGGCTTTGTTGGGGATACGTTGCTAGTCAACGGCGTACAGGGGCCGTATGTTGAAGTGTCGCGCGGCTGGGTGCGCCTGCGCTTGCTGAACGCCTCCAACTCCCGCCGCTACTCGCTGCGCATGAGCGATGGCCGTGCGCTGCACGTGATTTCCAGCGATCAGGGCTTCCTGCCTGCGCCAGTCTCCACCACGCAAATCTCGCTGGCGCCGGGCGAACGTCGCGAAGTGCTGGTCGATATGACCAACGGTGACGAAGCCTCCATCACCTGTGGTGAGTCCGCCAGCATCATGGAACGTATTCGCGGCTTCTTCGAACCATCGAGCATTCTGATCTCCACGCTGGTACTGACCTTGCGCCCGACGGGGCTTCTGCCGTTAGTGACCGATAACTTACCGATGCGCATACTGCCAACGGAAGTGCTCAGCGGCACGCCGATTCGCAGCCGTGACATTCTGTTAGGCGACGACCCCGGCATCAACGGCCAGCTGTGGGACCCGCAGCGTATCGATATCACCGCGCAACAGGGCACCTGGGAGCGCTGGACGGTACGCGCCGATGCGCCGCAGTCGTTCCATATTGAAGGGGTGATGTTCCAGATTCGCAACGTCAATGGCGCAACGCCGCTGCCGGAAGACCGTGGCTGGAAAGATACGGTCTGGATTGATGGTCAGGTAGAGCTGCTGGTCTATTACTCGCAGCCGTCATGGCCGCACTTCCCGTTCCAGTACGCCAGCCAGACGCTGGAGCTTGCCGACCGTGGTTCTATTGGACAGATTCTGGTGAATCCAGCTCCATAGTAGGCCGGATAAGACGTTTACGCCGCCATCCGGCAATCAGCACCGAATTGCCTGATGGCGCTACGCTTATCAGGCCTACTGTAGCCCGGCTAAGCGCAGCGACGCCGGGGCCTACACCGCACTAAAAATTCCCACTTCATTAGTAAGGCGATCGGGCTTATAATCCCCGGCCTTTGTCTATTTTTTTGCCAATTTTTCGGAAGCAATATGAGCGCTATCTCCCTGATCCAACCGGATCGCGACCTTTTCTCCTGGCCGCAGTACTGGGCCGCCTGCTTTGGGCCGGCCCCGTTTTTGCCAATGTCACGTGAAGAGATGGATCAACTTGGCTGGGATAGCTGCGACATCATTCTGGTAACCGGCGACGCCTACGTTGACCACCCGAGCTTCGGGATGGCGATTTGTGGCCGTATGCTGGAAGCGCAGGGCTTCCGCGTGGGGATCATCGCCCAGCCGGACTGGAACAGCAAAGACGACTTTATGCGTCTGGGCAAACCGAACCTGTTCTTCGGCGTCACCGCCGGCAATATGGACTCGATGATCAACCGCTACACCGCTGACCGCAAGCTGCGCCATGACGATGCTTATACCCCCGACAACGTCGCAGGGAAACGTCCGGACCGCGCCACGCTGGTCTATACCCAGCGCTGTAAAGAAGCGTGGAAAGATGTGCCGGTGATTCTCGGCGGCATCGAAGCCAGCCTGCGTCGCACCGCGCACTATGATTACTGGTCTGATACCGTACGCCGTTCGGTGCTGATTGACGCCAAGGCTGACATGCTGATGTTCGGTAACGGCGAGCGTCCGCTGGTGGAAGTGGCGCACCGTCTGGCGCTGGGCGAAAAAATTAGCGACATTCGCGACGTGCGTAATACCGCGATCATCGTTAAAGAAGCGCTACCGGGCTGGTCTGGCGTCGACTCAACCCGCATCGACACCCCGGGGAAAATCGACCCGATTCCGCATCCGTACGGCGACGATCTGCCGTGCGCCGACAACAAACCGGTGGCACCGAAAAAGCAGGAAGCCAAAGCCGTGACCGTGCAGCCGCCGCGCCCTAAGCCGTGGGAGAAAACCTACGTGCTGCTGCCGTCCTTTGAAAAGGTCAAAGGCGACAAAGTGCTGTACGCCCACGCTTCCCGTATTCTGCACCATGAAACCAACCCGGGCAGCGCCCGCGCGCTGATGCAGAAGCAGGGCGACCGCTATATCTGGATTAACCCACCGGCGATCCCGCTCTCCACCGAAGAGATGGACAGCGTGTTCGCGCTGCCGTATCAGCGTATCCCGCACCCGTCATACGGCAAGGCGCGTATTCCAGCGTATGAGATGATTCGTTTCTCTATCAATATTATGCGCGGCTGCTTCGGCGGCTGTTCCTTCTGCTCTATCACCGAGCACGAAGGCCGTATTATCCAGAGCCGATCTGAAGATTCGATCATCAACGAAATCGAAGCCATTCGCGACACGGTGCCTGGCTTTACCGGCATTATCTCCGACCTGGGTGGCCCAACGGCCAACATGTATATGCTGCGCTGTAAGTCGCCGCGTGCGGAGCAGACCTGCCGTCGTCTCTCCTGCGTGTACCCGGAAATCTGTCCGCATATGGATACTGACCACACGCCGACGATTAACCTCTACCGCCGAGCCCGCGACCTGAAAGGTATCAAGAAGATCCTGATTGCCTCCGGGGTGCGTTACGACCTGGCGGTGGAAGACCCGCGCTATATCAAAGAGCTGGCCACCCACCATGTGGGCGGCTATCTGAAGATTGCGCCTGAACACACCGAAGAAGGGCCGCTGTCGAAGATGATGAAGCCGGGGATGGGCAGCTATCACCGCTTTAAAGAGCTGTTCGACACCTATTCTAAGCAGGCCGGTAAAGAGCAGTATCTGATCCCGTACTTTATCTCCGCCCACCCAGGGACGCGCGATGAAGATATGGTAAACCTGGCGCTGTGGCTGAAGCAGCACCGTTTCCGTCTGGACCAGGTGCAGAACTTCTACCCGTCGCCGCTGGCGAACTCGACCACCATGTATTACACCGGCAAGAACCCGCTGGGTAAAATTGGCTATAAGAGTGAAGACGTGGTGATCCCGAAAGGCGATAAGCAGCGCCGTCTGCACAAAGCGCTGCTGCGCTATCACGATCCGGCTAACTGGCCGCTGATTCGTACGGCGCTGGAGACGATGGGTAAAAAGCATCTGATCGGCAGCCGCCGTGATTGCCTGGTGCCTGCGCCAACGCTGGATGAAATGCGCGAAGCGCGCCGCCAGAACCGCAACACCCGCCCGGCGCTGACCAAGCACACGCCGGTGGCGCATCAGCGCCAGACGCCTAACGGCATCAAAAAGCGTCCTAAACCCGCGTCCCGATAAAAAAATACCCGGCATAAGCCGGGTATTTTATATGCCTGATGGCGCTTCGCTTATCAGGCCTACTCGATGATGTGTAGGCCGGATAAGGCGTAGCCGCCATCCGGCACTTATCACAGATTAACCGCCAAACTGATCCGGGTCTGGTCCTAAACGCTTGCCCTGATCCAGCTTCGCAATTTCGCTCAGTTCATCTTTATCCAGACGGAAATCCCACACCGCAAAGTTTTCCGCGATGCGCGACGGCGTGACCGATTTCGGGATCACCACCAGGCCGCTGTCGAGGTGCCAGCGAATCACGATCTGCGCGGGAGTCTTACCGTATTTATCCGCCAGAGTACGGATAATTTTCTGGTCAAACACCCCTTCACCGCCTTGCGCCAGCGGGCTCCAGGACTCGGTCTGGATTTTGTGCGTGGCGTTCCAGGCGTTTAGCTGACGCTGCTGCATCAACGGATGCAGCTCAATCTGGTTGATCACCGGCGCCACGCCGGTTTCATCAATCAGCCGCTGTAGGTGAGGCACCTGGAAGTTACACACGCCGATGCTCTTAACCAGCCCCTGTTTTTGCAGTTCGATCAGACTCTTCCACGCATCGATATAGTGATCGGTGGCGGGAACCGGCCAGTGGATCAGATACAGGTCGAGATAATCCAGTTGCAGGTACTCCAGGCTCTCCTGTAGAGCATCCGCCGCCCGGAGATGGGAGTCGTTCCACAGCTTGGTGGTGATGAACAGATCCTCACGAGCAACGCCCGCGCTCGCAATCGCTTTACCGACGCCCGACTCATTTTTGTAAGCGGCGGCGGTATCAATGGAACGGTAGCCCACCTCGAGCGCTTTATGGATCGCGGTGACGACTTCCTCATTCGTGGCCTGCCATACCCCGAGGCCGAGCTGCGGCATTACATTGCCATCGTGCAGTTTAATCACGGTTGGATGTGTCATGCATTTCTCCTTTTTACGAGCTTGCCAGGGCATGACCCTGGCAAGGTTTGTAAGATTAAGTCTGGTCGAAATATGCAAAAACGAAAGGTAAAGCGAGAAGCTCTTAGCGAGCAGCTTCGTAAATACGGCGGCTCACGTCCAGGGTAATATCCTGATTTTCACCCAGTTTGGTCATGCCGTGCTCTTCGAGTTTTTTCAGCAGCGCCGGGATAGAGCTGCCGTCCAGACCGTAGTCGGACAGGCGAGTTGGCACGCCCATTTGTTCGAAGAAGCTGCGGGTAGCGGCGATAGCGGCGTCGATACGCGCATCATCAGACCCTTCGGTGATGTTCCAGACGCGTTCTGCGTACTGCAGCAGTTTGGCACGTTTGGTATCGCGTTTTTCATTCCACAGGGCAGGCAGCACGATAGCCAGCGTCTGCGCGTGATCCAGACCGTGCATTGCGGTCAGTTCGTGGCCCAGCATATGGGTTGCCCAGTCCTGCGGCACGCCAGCGCCAATCAGGCCGTTCAGCGCCTGAGTGGCTGCCCACATGATGTTGGCACGAACGGCGTAGTTTTCCGGTTCCTGCAGCGCTTTCGGGCCATCTTCAACCAGAGTCAGCAGAATGCCTTCCGCGAAGCGGTCCTGAATTTTGCCATCAACCGGGTAAGTCACGTACTGCTCTACGGTGTGAACGAACGCATCCACAACGCCGTTAGCGACCTGACGCGGCGGCAGGGTGTAGGTGTAAACCGGGTCCAGAATCGCAAACAGCGGCTGCACGTGCGGAGACATAAAGGCGCGTTTGTCACCGGTAGTTTTACGGGAGATAACGGCGCCTTTGTTGGACTCGGAACCGGTTGCTGGCAGCGTCAGTACGGAACCCATAGGGATCGCGCTAGCGACGTTGCTGCCGTAGGTTTCCAGAATTTCCCATGGGTCGATGTTGGTATCGTAATGGGCGGCAGCGGCGATAAACTTGGTGCCATCCAGTACGGAACCGCCGCCAACGGCCAGCAGGTAGGTGACTTTCTCTTCGCGGGCAATCTTCACCGCGTTCATCAGGGTTTCATAAGATGGGTTTGGTTCAATCCCGCCGAACTCCAGCACGTCGAGACCCTGCAGTGCGCTCAGCACCTGGTCCAGCACGCCGGTTTTTTTCACGCTGCCGCCGCCGTAGGTAATCAGCACGCGAGCGTCAGCGGGGATCTGAGCGCGCAGGTTTTCGATAGCGCCTTTGCCGAACAGAATGCGGGTCGGGGTATGAAGATCAAAATTAAACATTGCTCGTTCCCTATAGTGTGGGTGGAAAAAGAGGGCGATGAGGGGTCACCGCCGAATGACATCATTGTGGTCTTCGTTGTCGTACCTCTCAATGCACATTTCTGCGATTGTCTTGCCCATTTCTCCATAGCTCTGGAGAAATACGTTAAACAAAGCCACAATGACAGCGTCGGAAAAGGTATCAGGAGCCTCCGTTGATGAACCGTGAAGAGATCTGTTTGCTGCTGACAGATAAAATTAAGCAGCTGAAAAGTAACGAACAAAATCTGCGATCCCTGCTGCCGGATATTCAACTTATCTATGGTACCCAGCCGAGCGGACGCACCCCGGTGATGTACCGGCCGGGCATCGTGTTTCTCTTTTCCGGCTATAAGATTGGTTATATCAACGAGCGTACCTTCCGCTACGATGCCAACGAATATCTGCTGCTCACCGTACCTTTACCCTTCGAGTGTGAAACTTTTGCGACCGAAGAAGCGCCGCTGGCGGGATTACGGCTTGATGTTGATATCCTACAGCTGCAAGAGCTGCTGATGGATATCGGTGAAGACCCGCTGTTTCATCCGTCGTCGATGGCGGAGAGCGGCATCAACTCGGCGACGCTCTCAGAAGAGATTCTTTGTGCCTCCGAACGCCTGCTGGACGTGATGGAACGCCCGCTGGACGCCCGCATTCTGGGGAAACAAATTATTCGTGAAATGCTTTACCACGTGCTGACCGGGCCTCGCGGCGGCGCGCTGATGGCATTGGTCAGTCGCCAGACCCATTTCAGCCAGATTAGCCGGGTGCTCAAGCGTATTGAAAGCCAGTACACCGAAGCCTTAAGCGTGGACCAGCTTGCCGCTGAGGCCAATATGAGCCTGTCGGCGTTTCACCATAACTTCAAGTCGGTAACCAGCACGTCGCCGTTGCAGTATCTGAAAAGCTACCGTCTGCACAAAGCACGCATGATGATGGTTCATGATGGGCTGAAGGCCAGCGCCGCGGCGATGCAGGTGGGATACGAAAGCGCATCGCAGTTCAGCCGGGAGTTTAAACGCTATTTTGGCATAACGCCGGGAGAGGATGCTGCACGGTTGCGGGGAATGTGATTTGTGGCTCGGGTGCTATTCCCGGCGTCGCTGCGCTCGGCCGGGCTACCAGGCGTTGGTAGGCCTGATAAGCGTAGCGCCATCAGGCATGATGCGGCACGTTACCGATTACGCGTCGCAATACTTCTTCTTAATCACCACAATCACCGTACCCAGAAGTCCGGCGACCAGCAGGAAAATAGGCAGGATCATCAGGAAGGTCATCACCTGATCTTCATGACGTTTTACAAACGGGATCATGCTGATGGCATAGCCTAAGCTTGTCACCACGCCCACCCACAGCAGTGCGCTCAGCCAGTTGAACAGCTGGAAGCGGCGGTTCGACAGGCCGGAGATGCCCGCCATCGTTGGCAGCAGGGTACGCACAAACGCCAGGAAACGCCCCGCCAGCAGCGCCAGCAGACCGTGACGATCAAACATGCAGGTGGCCCGCTGATGATATTTATCCGGCAACTGCGCCAGCCAGCCTTTTACCACGCGAGTATTACCCAACCAGCGGCCCTGAATATAGCTCAGCCAGCAGCCCAGGCTTGCTGCAGCGGTCAGGATGGCAATGGTGGGCACGTAGCCCATCACGCCCTTCGCAATGAGCGCGCCCGCCAATAGCAGGAGGCTATCGCCGGGTAAGAATGAAGCGGGAAGCAGGCCATTTTCCAGAAACAGTGTGGCAAACATGACCAGATAAACGATCCCCACGACGTGCGGATTCGCCAGAGCAGCAAAATCGTGCTGCCAAAGCGCGGCGACAATATCTTGAATAACGACCATGAACATTCCTGTGGAACAGCGTTTTCGCTTATTGTACGCCCGAAAGATTAAGAACACCTTGATCGCGTGCGCAACTCATTAAACCGCGCTGTCCTGATTTGCTGACAACAACGCGGAAACGGTTTACGCCGACGGTGGTTTATCACTTCGGGGACCGACTGTTCTCAACATCGGTGATGCGCCTGAGCGACGCATCAAAAACATTGCTAACCCACCCGATGGCCTATGCCAACGGGCTGGGGTTATGTTACACGATGCGGGCAAATCCTGCCGCTAAATCCGCAATCAGATCGTCAACGTTTTCTAAACCGATATGGACGCGAACCAGCGTGCCGGTAAAATCGATTTTCCCTTCCGGGCGAATGCTGGCAAGTTCAGACGGTTGGTTAGCCAGAATTAACGACTCAAAGCCGCCCCAGGAGTAGGCCATGCTGAACAGCGAGAAGTTATCGAGGTAGTTTGCCAGCTCTTCATCGTTCAGGCGCTTTTTGAGCACAAACGAGAACAGACCGCTGCTGCCGGTAAAATCACGTTTCCAGAACTCATGCCCTTTACTGCCAGGAAGCGCAGGGTGATTCACGCGCTCAACCTGCGGCTGCTGCGCCAGCCACTCGGCCACCTTCAGGCTGCTTTCATGGTGCTGGCGTAAACGTACGCCCAGAGTACGCAGACCGCGGCTGGTCATGTAGGCGGTATCCGCATCGAGCATCTGGCCCATCAGGTAGGCGTTTTCACGCAACTGTGGCCAGCAGCGCTCGTTAGATACCGCCGTACCGACCATCGCATCAGAGTGGCCAATCAGGTATTTGGTGCCAGCCTGAATGGAGATGTCGATACCGAAATCGAGCGCTTTAAACAGAATTCCCGCCGCCCAGGTGTTGTCGATCATGATGATGGCTTCAGGCGCCACGCGGCGCACGGCGGCGACAATGGCCGGGATGTCGTGTACTTCCATGGTGATGGAGCCAGGGGATTCGAGGAACACGATTTTGGTGTTGGGCTTAATCAAGTCGGCAATCCCTTTGCCGATCATCGGATCAAACCAACGGGTGGTCACGCCCAGTTTGCCGAGAATTTTGGTGCAGAAGTCCTGGCTGGGCTCGTAGGCGGTGTTGGTCATCAGCACGTTATCGCCTTGTTCGACAAACGCCAGAATGGTATTGGCAACCGCTGCCGCGCCGCATGGGAAGAGGGCGCAGCCAGCACCGCCTTCCAGCTCACACATGGCTTCCTGCAATGAGAAATGGGTGAGAGTACCGCGGCGACCATAGAACAGCTCGCCGTTGGCGCGATTGCGGGTCGCATGTTTTTTGGCGGCGACCGTGTCGAACACCAGCGAAGAGGCGCGCTGAATGACGCTGTTCACCGATCCTTGGGTGTATTTTTTGCTGCGTCCGGCGTTAACCAGCGCGGTATCGAGGTGTTTGTCTGCCATTTTTGCCTGCCTATTTTTATACGTCTGGATGGCTAAATTAACACGATTGCACGCGGGATCTACCGTTTAGTGTGCGAACAGCAGAAAATTTTGCCAAAAAACGCGCGGAAAACTTTTTTACTGCGTAAGCGCAAGGAAAATAAGTGTGATTTGGGTCAATATGTAAATACTAATGAGAACTACTATCAATTCGATGATGTTTTGATATTATTGTTCCCAGAATTTGTGATTTATGTCCTGGAGATACACAGTGGGTAATAATTTGATGCAGGCGGATCTCTCCGTTTGGGGTATGTATCATCATGCCGACATCGTGGTTAAAGTGGTCATGATTGGCTTGATACTGGCATCCGTCGTCACCTGGGCCATTTTCTTCAGCAAAGGTGCAGAGCTTATCTCCCATAAGCGCCGCCTCAAGCGCGAACAAAAACTGTTAGGCGAAGCGCGTTCCCTGAATCAGGCGAATGAAATCGCGGCTGCATTCGATGCCCGCAGCCTGAGCACGCAGTTAATCAACGAAGCGGAGAACGAGCTGGAGCTCTCTGCGGGTTCGGAAGATAACGAAGGTATTAAAGAACGTACCGGCTTCCGTCTTGAGCGTCGCGTGGCGGCGGTGGGTCGTCATATGGGTCGTGGTAACGGCTTCCTGGCAACCATCGGTGCAATCTCCCCGTTCGTCGGCCTGTTTGGTACCGTATGGGGTATCATGAACAGCTTCATTGGTATCGCCCAGACCCAGACCACTAACTTGGCGGTTGTTGCTCCTGGTATCGCAGAAGCGCTGCTGGCAACGGCAATTGGCCTGTTCGCTGCGATTCCAGCGGTGGTTATCTATAACATCTTTGCGCGTCTGATTGGTGGCTTTAAAGCCAACCTGAGCGACGTTGCAGCGCAGGTTCTGCTGCTGCAAAGCCGTGACCTGGACCTCAGCGCCAGCGGCGTACATCCGGTGCGTACCGCCCAGAAATTACGAGTAGGTTAACGCCCCATGGCAATGCGTCTTAATGAAAATCTGGACGATAATGGCGAAATGCATGATATCAACGTGACGCCGTTTATCGATGTCATGTTGGTACTGCTGATTATCTTTATGGTTGCCGCCCCGTTGGCCACCGTGGATGTCAAAGTGAATCTGCCAGCGTCGTCTAGCCAACCGCAGCCTCGCCCGGATAAACCGGTCTACCTGTCGGTCAAGGCGGACAAATCAATGTTCCTTGGTAACGATCCGATTACCGACGACAACATGGTGACGGCAATTGACGCGCTGACGGAAGGCAAAAAAGATACCACTATCTTCTTCCGTGCCGACAAAACCGTGGACTATGAGACGATGATGAAGGTCATGGATACTCTGCATCAGGCAGGCTATCTGAAAATTGGCCTCGTCGGTGAAGAGACCGTCGCGAAAAAATAAGTATCCCGGATGGCGCGTTCTGCGCCATCCGTTATTATTCTTCTAGTACTATAATATTTCCCTTAAGTCTCATATATTCCAATTCACTGTTAAATATTATTAAGCATGACTTAATCGTCGCGATATATTTTTAACAACGTGCTGGCTAGTCATAAATAACCCCTCTACGCTTAATTCTGAACGCTAACAATAATATGACGTGAAATAACACCTGCGCGGGCGGAATATATCATGGCAATAATGACGTTGTGGCAAGCCGATGGCGTGCCTCGGGATCTGTTCTCTTTATCCTCTATTCGCCGTAGAGCCGACCGGCTGTTGATGGTGCTCGCCTGGGTCATGTGGGGCGTATCGTTGGGCGTAGGGGCGATGAATGGCAACCTCAGCCTGGCGCTACTGGTGGCGACATTGCTGGCGGTACTCGGCACGCTCATGACGTTACTTTTTCCCGGCAAGCTCATTACCCGCCTGATGTACGCATTTATTATGATGGCCTATTCCGCGCTGCTTATTCAGCTTGGCGGTGGCGAAACTGAATACCATTTCTCGGTATTTGTACTGCTGTCGGCGCTGCTGGCGTGGCGCGACTGGCGGCCATTAATTATGGGCGCCGCCGTTATTGCCGTGCATCACCTGGTATTTAATTATTTACAAGAGTATGAGCTGTTCAATATTACCGTCTTTATGCACACTGGCCTGCATATGGTGATTATGCATGGACTATACGTTGTCGCGCAGACGATATTCCTCGTGCTGCTGGCGGTACGTATGGAGCAGGATGCCCGCTCGGCGAGCGAAGTGGCGAAGCTCGCCTCGGTTATCAACCGCGAGACGGGCTATCTGACCCTGGAGCGTGACAGTAAAACCAGCCGTTCCCCGTTTGCCCGCACCTTTAGCCTGACGTTGGATGCGATGCGCAATACGCTTGAGCAGGTGAGCGGCAACGTTTCGCAACTGATTGAGGCGTCGCAAACGCTTCTCCAGCGTAATACCGCACTTTCCGAGCGCACGGACAACCAGGCGCGATCGTTGGCCGTCACCGCCAGCGCCATGGAACAGCTCGCCGCGGCGGCCTCGCTCACCAGCGAGAAGGCCAGCGAGGCGCGGACGCTAGCAGAACAGGCAAGCGGCGTGGCGCAGGAGGGTGGGGAAAATATACGCTCGGCGATGGCCTCCATGACGCATATCCGCGATGAGTCGCTGAAAATCAACGGTATTCTCGAGCTTATCGACGGCATTGCCTTCCAGACCAATATTCTGTCCCTGAACGCTTCCGTTGAGGCGGCGCGGGCAGGCGCGCACGGCAAAGGCTTCGCGGTAGTGGCTGCCGAAGTGCGTACGCTGGCGCTGCGCTGTGAAGAGGCGGCACGCGATATCCGCCAGATGATTGCCACCTCCGTCGAGCGCACCCATCAAGGGGCGGAGCAGGTTGAGCGGGCGGGAAAAACGATGGCATCGATTATCAGCAATATCGACAGCCTGCAATCCTGCGTTGACGTGCTGTTCTCAATGAGCGACCAGCAAAAAACCAGCGTGCTACAGATGAAAGGCAGCATTGCCACGATTGATGCCAGCGTGCAGGAGAACGCACAGCATGTGGCGCAGACCATTCAGGTGGCGCAGCAACAGCAGCATCATACCGGTGAGTTGAAGTCGGCGATCTCGGTGTTCCGGCTGGTTTAAGGTCACAAAAATGAAAGCGGTATGACAAATCATCCAGTTATGTGACAACTTCCGCAGTTGCCAGAAAACGTAATACCAGTACGAAAAATGACAATAGGATTGTTATGGGCATCCTCCTACATTGAAGCCTCTTCAATTCCGGAGGACATTCTCGTGGCAAATGACAGCAAATTGTCTATCGCAGAAAAGCTGGGATATGGCATGGGCGACGCCGCTTGCGGCATCGTCTACTCTTCTGTAACGATGTTTTTGACCTGGTTTTATACGGATATTTACGGCCTCTCCGCGGCGGCGGTAGGGGTGATGTTCCTGGTGACCCGCGTGCTGGACGCCATCACCGACCCGCTGACCGGCATCGTCGCCGACCGGGTAAAAACCCGCTGGGGCCACTTCCGCCCGTGGCTAATCTGGTTCGCTATTCCCTACGCCGTGCTGGCGGTGATGACCTTTACCACGCCAGCTTTCGGCGCATCAGGTAAGCTGGTTTATGCCTACCTGACCTACACCCTGCTGATGCTGTGTTACACCTTTATCAACATTCCTTACTGCGCGCTGGGCGGGGTGATCACGCGCGATGAAAAAGATCGTCTGTCGGCGCAGTCCTATCGCTTTACGATCTCCTCTGTTGCCGGGCTGATGGTCTCGGTCGCGACGCTGTTCCTGGTCGATTATCTGGGCAAAGAGGATAAGCAGTTCGGCTTCCAGGCCACCATGGGCATCATGGGATTGATTGCCATCGTCATGCTCGCATTTTGCTTCTTCTCGACCAAAGAGCGCGTAGCGCCTGCGGTTGAACAGCAGGGCAGTATTCGTGAGGATCTGCGTTCGCTGCTGGCTAACGATCAGTGGCGGATCGTGGCGATCATTACCTTCTTCTCCAGCATGGCGGGCGTGATGCGCAGTGCCGCCACGCTTTATTACGCCACCTATCTGATGATGGGGGGCGTGGAGTCGGCGGCGGGTACGGCGATGAAATCGGCCTTTGTTTCGACAAGCGTGGTCGGCACCATTATCGGCAGCATCGCCGCGGGCTGGCTGGCGAAGCGTTATCGCGCGGTTTCACTGTTTAAAAATATCAACCTGCTGCTGGTGGCGGTGGGCGTGGTGATGTTCTTCGTACCGCCAACCTGGCTACCGGTGGTGTTCCCGCTCTATTTCCTCGTCGGCTTCTTCCACCAGATGTATCAACCGTTTAAGTGGAACATGATGGCTAACGCCGCCGACTACGGCGAGTGGAAGTTTGGCCGCCGTATTACCGGGCTCTCGTATTCTGGCAACCTGTTCGCGTTGAAAATGGGGATGGCGGTTGCGGGCGCGGTGGTGGGATTCTCGCTGGGGCTGTTTGGCTACCAGGCGGGCGTCAGTGAACAAACGCCGATGGCGACCATGGGCATCGTTGGGCTGCTGACCCTTGGGCCATCGCTCTCTTACCTGGTGCTGTGGTGGTTATCGCGCTTCTATAAGCTCGATGACCAGAAAATGGCAGCAATTCAACGTGACCTCTCCGCTCGCCAGCAGGCAGGTTCCCCGGCGACAGCCGCAGAGCCGCAAGCGCTTGACGGCGAATTGAGTAAAGCCTGAGGAGAGTGAGATGACGCAATCTGAATATCAAAACCCGATTTTATGCGCGGACTATTCCGACCCGGATATCGTTCGGGTCGGGGACGACTTTTTTATGGTCTCCTCAAGCTTTAACCATATGCCCGCGTTGCCTATTCTGCATTCAACGGATCTGGTCAACTGGCAGATTATCAACCACGTCTTTGACGCGCTGCCGCTGCCCGGCTACGACGAGTATCAGCCAGGAAAAGGCGTATGGGCACCGTCAATTCGCTGGCATGACAACAAGCTGTGGGTGTTTTTTAGCACGCCGGATGAGGGCATATTTATGTGCCAGACCGACGATCCCTGGGGGCAATGGAGCGCGCCGTACTGTGTACAACCGGCGAAAGGCTGGATTGATCCTTGTCCGTTCTGGGATGACAACGGCGATGCCTGGCTGGTGCATGCTTTTGCCCATAGCCGCAGCGGCATTAAGCACAAGCTGCAGCTGTTTGCCATGTCGCCGGACGGCACTTCCCTGCGAGGCGAAGGGCGTATCATCTATGACGGTAGCTGTGACCAGCCGACGCTCGAAGGGCCGAAGGTCTACAAGCGCGACGGCTGGTATTACATTTTCGCTCCGGCGGGCAGCGTGGAGACAGGTTGGGAAACCGTGCTGCGCGCCCGCAGTATGACCGGCCCGTGGGAGGCCAGAAACGTGCTGTTCCAGGGCGATACGCCGGTGAATGGCCCGCATCAGGGCGGCTGGGTGGAGCTGGACGACGGCGAATGCTGGTTCGTGCATTTCCAGGATGCTCACCTCTACGGACGTATCGTCCACCTGCAGCCGATGCGCTGGGAACAGGACGGTTGGCCGCGTATCGGTGAACCGATGGGTGACGAAGGCGAAGGACAGCCTGTGATGCGCTGGTCACGCCCGGCAAGTCTGCCGCCATCGGCACGTCTATTGCCGCAAACCGATGATGATTTTGCGCGAGGCGTGCCGGGTTTACAGTGGCAGTGGCAGGCGAACCCTAATCCTGGCTGGCTGTTACCGGGAAGCCACCGGCTGAATTTACGCTGTTATCCGCTGGTACAGGCTGAGCATAAACGTCATCTCTACTGGCAGCCTAATCTGCTCCTGCAAAAATTCCCGGCGTGGCAATTTACTGCCCGAACGGCGTTGACGCTGAACGCAGCGGGAAATGGCGACAGCGGCGGCCTGATTATTTACGGCGAGCGCTACGCGGCGCTGCTGCTTGAAAAGCAGGGCGGACATCATCAGTTGCTTTGGGTGACTGGCTGGATGAGCGATGCCGGCGTGGTGCGCGAGAGCCGTCGGGTCATTGCACCGATAAATAGTGCGTCGTGCGCGTTCAGCGTGAGCGTCACCCATGGCGGCATTTGCCGTTTCGCCTGGTGTGAACAAGGGGGAACCTGGCAGTCGGTAACGCCACCTTTTGCCGCGGGAAAAGGGAAATGGGTTGGTGCGAAAATCGGGCTAGTGGCGCTTGCGCTGGAGGCGAATTCACCGCAGGGATCTTGCGCTTTTGACTATTTCGCGACGGATATCACCGGCTGAACGGGGGGCTTTTCGTCTTCTTTATCCAGTTTAAGGATGACGTTTGAGGTGCGGTAATCACCATCCGCGAGGCCGCGGCTGATTTCCAGGGTTGCGGTTTCGCGGTTCAGCACGTGCTGATAGCAGGATTCAGTGTGGGCGAGAATTTTATCGCGCAGGTGCGGGTAACGTTCCATGACTTCGCAAAGGGTCGCGCCAAAGATCTCTTCTTTAACCTGATAGGCATAAATGTCGCGGCGGTTTTTCCACTTCATTTTGACCAGCGCGGCGGTAAGCGGGACGGAAGGGCTGGAAATGCGGCGACCTTCAGCGCTTTTTTCGTCGCGCAGTGCCTGAAGATTACGCTGAAGAAGCGCCTCATCGCTTATCTGGGGGCTTAACGATATATTAGCCTGATTAACATCGACAAGTTTCATACTTACTTATCCGTTAAATTATAAAACAGCGGGGTGACTTTTTCCTGCGTCATTAAATTAAGCCAAATTTCATTGCCATTATCATTTATCTCCTGGGTTTTTAACTCAATAATTTGACTTAACTCCAGTGAAGAGATCTCTCCCTGAACAACAAGGTTATTTAGCATAAGGGCAAAGGCTTCAATTTTCGCTACGCGATATAATCTATCTTTAATATGACGGTCACGCTCTTCCAGCAATGGGTTACGTGATTGGCCACCGCTTATCAATATCTCATCCTGCCAGTCTGCAAGGGTAGGCTTCTCCGGCTCTACCTGCGTGCTGGCCTTCATATCCGGCGACTCAGCCTCTACGGCTGGGATACAAAAACGGGCTGGGATAAGGGTTTCAGCAATCATATACCTGTCATCTTTCGAGGGGCTGGAAAGTGTTTTTTATTATAGTGAGGTTCGTTGACATTATCATGGCGCACTTTTAAAATCAAAAAAAGTGGAGGAAACCATGAGTGGTATTATTTATTTTGTGATGGTGTTACTGCTACTCACCGGCGTTATTTTAATTTTTCTGTATGGTCAAAATAACGATTCAGCAGATACCAATAATGAAACCATCCCCCCTTTGGCCCCTGCGCCACTCAGCAAAGATGAAGGTGAAAATCATTTTGCCAGCCTGATGAGCAGCATCACCCCTGTGTGGTATTGGCGTATTAATCATGAGTATATCGATTTTCTGCAATCAACCATTAAGCGGATGTCGATAGACGAATTAAAAGAAACCCCCGGGCTGTTTGAAGCGCAGGATCGCTGCCGAAATCTGAACGGGGCGGTTTATGAATATTACGATGAAATCAAACGCCGCTGTCTGAAAGGCGAGCGCGTTGCGCCGGTTGATCCGGTGGTGCAGAGTTTAAAGCAGTGTTATCAGGAGTTCGCCCACGAAGCCTATCCGGAGCTGGTGGGGCTGGTGTGGCAAGACTATCGGCGCCCGTTCATTCGTCCCCATGATGTGTGATTACATCTGTTGTTATGATGTTGCATAGTTGCGATATACTAGGCCGAATTTGACTGACGAACAGGACGCTATGGAACGTTTTCTGGAAAATGCGATGTACGCATCGCGATGGATTTTGGCCCCGGTCTACTTTGGCCTTTCGCTGGCGCTGCTGGCATTATCTCTGAAGTTTTTTCAGGAGATTTTTCACGTACTGCCGAACATTTTCAGCATGGCGGAAGCTGACCTGATTCTGATGCTGCTGTCGTTGGTGGATATGACGCTGGTGGGTGGCCTGCTGGTCATGGTGATGTTTTCTGGCTACGAAAACTTTGTCTCGCAGCTGGATATCAGCGAGCACAAAGAGAAGCTTAACTGGCTGGGGAAAATGGATGCCACCTCGTTGAAAAACAAGGTTGCGGCATCGATTGTCGCCATTTCCTCTATTCATCTGCTGCGCGTGTTTATGGATGCCAAAAACGTGCCGGACAACAAGCTGATGTGGTACGTGATTATCCACCTGACGTTTGTGCTGTCGGCGTTTGTGATGGGTTACCTGGATAGCCTGACCCGCGCGAAAAAATAGCGATATAAATACCTTATCCGGCACGTTTGTAGGCCGGATAAGGCATCGCCGCCATCCGGCAATGTGCGCCGGGTTGCCTGATGGCGCTACGCTTATCAGGCCTACAGGGAGCGTAGCCCGGCCAAGCGAAGCGCCGCCGGGGGTGTTACTTATCTGACGACGCCTGCCACAAATTCAACTGCCCATCTGCCACATGCTTATCAATCTGCGCCAGTTCCTCTGCTGAGAAGCTCAGGTTTTCCAGCGCCTTCACGTTCTCTTCAATTTGCTCAGGGCGACTCGCGCCAATCAGCACTGACGTCACGCGGCTGTCTTTTAGCAACCAGCTTAGCGCCATCTGCGCCATCGACTGACCGCGCTGCTGCGCCATCTCGTTAAGCAAACGCAGACTGTTGAGGTTGCTCTCGCTCAGCATCTTCTCCGTCAGGCCGCGCGCTTTTTTGCCTTCCGTCTGCATGCGGGAACCTTCCGGGATCCCGTTCAGGTATTTGCCGGTCAGCAGCCCCTGCGCGAGCGGGGTAAAGGCAATACAGCCCACGCCGTTTTGCTCAAGGGTATCCAGCAGGCCGCTCTTATCTACCCAGCGGTTCAGCAGGTTGTAAGACGGCTGATGGATTAACAGCGGAATTTTCCACTCGCGCAGCAGTTCAACCATCGTCTGAGTACGTTCGGAAGAATAGGAAGAGATGCCGACGTAAAGCGCTTTACCGCTCTGCACCGCCTGCGCTAATGCCGCCGCGGTCTCTTCCATCGGCGTGTTCTCATCAACGCGGTGGGAATAGAAGATATCCACGTACTCCAGCCCCATACGCTGCAGGCTCTGATCGAGGCTCGCCAGCAGGTATTTGCGTGACCCGCCGGAGCCGTATGGCCCAGGCCACATATCGTAACCGGCCTTGGTGGAGATAATCAGTTCGTCACGATAGCCGGCAAAATCCTCTCGCAGCAGACGGCCAAAGTTTTCCTCAGCGCTGCCCGGCGGAGGCCCATAGTTGTTCGCAAGGTCGAAATGGGTAATACCGCAGTCGAAGGCTTTACGCAGCAGCGCGCGCTGGCCCTCGAGGGCGCTGATATGGCCGAAACTGTGCCATAGGCCGAGGGACAGCGCGGGAAGCTGTAACCCGCTGCGGCCGCAGTAGCGATACTGCATCTGTTCGTAACGGGCTGGGTTTGCTTGCCAGGCCATAAGGTCTCCTTCTCTTTTTATTTTGAAACACGGTTCCTAGCCTACTTATTTTTGTGATGAACGCCCGTTGTGTCGATCACACTGTCGGGGTTGGGGATGAAAAAGACGCGCTTTATTCCTCTTAGGGGGTAGCCCTTAAATAGCGCTACCCCCGCTCAAAAAGTCGCTATATAATTTTATATATAACGATTGAGGGCGTAGAGATGGATAACCATTTTGGCAAAGGGTTAATCGCGGGACTGAAGGCGCCTTATGCCGACAGCGCGCAGAAGGTCATCGGTTTTTGCACCGACTATAAGCGTGGCTTTGTGCTGGGCTTTTCGCACCGTATGTTTGAGAAAACCGGCGATCGCCAGCTTAGCGCCTGGGAGGCGGGGGTGTTGACGCGCCGCTACGGGCTGGATAAAGAGATGGTGATGGATTTCTTCAAAGAGCACGATTCCAGCACAACCGTTCGCTATTTTATGGCGGGCTACCGGCTGGAAGGTCAATAAAGCCGGGTGCCTGGCACCCGGCTTTTCATCATGATTGCTGACGCTTGTCTTCGGTATTGGTATCGAAGTCACTGGCGTCATGACGCTCGTGCAGCTGTTCGTTCAGCGGGCCGTTGGTGCGGTTAACGATACGACCGCGCTTCACTCCCGGACGGCTGGCGATATCCTGCGCCCAACGCATGACGTTCTTGTAGCTCTGTGCATCCAGGAACTCATCCGCCCCATACACGTTGCCCAGCACCACGTTGCCGTACCATGGCCAGATAGCGATGTCGGCGATGGTGTACTCTTCGCCCGCCACATAGCGCCCACGAGCCAGTTGTTTATCCAGCACGTCCAACTGACGCTTTGCTTCCATGGTGAAGCGGTCAATAGCGTACTCAATCTTCACCGGCGCATAGTTATAAAAGTGACCAAAACCGCCGCCAAGGAACGGGGCTGAGCCCTGTAGCCAGAATAGCCAGTTCAGCGTTTCGGTGCGCCCAGCCGGATCTTTTGGCAGGAAATGGCCAAACTTCTCCGCTAGGTAGAGCAGAATATTGCCGGACTCAAACACGCGGGTCGGCGGGGTGGTGGAGTGGTCGCTAAGCGCCGGGATCTTCGAGTTCGGGTTCACTTCCACAAAGCCGCTGGAGAACTGATCGCCCTCGCCGATGCGAATCAGCCACGCGTCATATTCTGCTTCCGTTACGCCCGCAGCCAGCAGCTCTTCCAGCATAATCGTGACTTTCTGGCCGTTGGGCGTACCCAGAGAGTAAAGCTGGAGTGGGTGATGGCCCACCGGCAGCGCTTGTTCATGAGTGGCACCGGAAATTGGGCGGTTAATATTGGCAAATGCGCCGCCGTTGTTTTGCTTCCATTCCCACACTTTGGGTGGCTGATAGGTGTTCTCTGACATAATCGCTCGCCTTATTTTGATGATGTGTTGAGGTAGTGAAGTTTAGCAGCTTCAGGCAAAAATCCGTGCCGCCCAGACGCTGACGTCGTCACCGCTGCCCAGATCCGGCTGTACCAGACCGTTGACCATAAAGGTGGGGGAGACGTGAATCCCATTCTGGCGTGCGTAACGAGCATGCCATTTAATCTCTTTTTGCAGCTCCGGTTCGGCGAACGCTGCGGCTAACTGTACGCCGCTGTAGCGCTCAATCCTCGCGATAATCTCCTGTGGCGTGGCGTCCATATTCGGTCCGCTGCAATGGTCGGTAAACTCAAACTCTTCGCGACGATCGGCGACTGCCTTCATCACCTTATGCGCCGCCGCTTTACCGTCGGGCAGCGTGGAGGCGGCAAGAATGCAACGCACAATCACGCCGGAGAACAGATGCCACGGCTGCGACTGCAAACGAATTTTGACGCTGACATTTTCTTCACCGACGAGGTCGAGCAGCGCGTCCAGCTT
Organism: Kluyvera chengduensis; assembly: GCF_044197065.1. Lineage (NCBI taxonomy): Bacteria > Pseudomonadati > Pseudomonadota > Gammaproteobacteria > Enterobacterales > Enterobacteriaceae > Kluyvera > Kluyvera chengduensis. The sequence goes on along the minus strand of NZ_JBIQOI010000004.1, from coordinate 55,705 downwards.
GTTGAACGTCTTAACGGAAAATGGGCAGGTGGGTTCCAGAAACACTTCGAAGGTACGTGTTCCATGGCCCCAGACTAGCGGCTGTGCCTGTAAACTCATGTGGACTCCTGATGTTTTTAAGTGGATTTTGGGGATGAATATTTTTGCCTCTTATGGGTCATCCTCGCATACACGGGTGTATGATTAATCCACTTTTGTTGGATTAATTTCAACGTGCGGGCGAGAAAATCGCACGGTATGTTTGAGGAAGGTTCATGAGCAAGGGAAGTACCAATAGTGACGCCCCATTTGGCACGTTGTTGGGGTATGCGCCGGGTGGCGTAGCGATTTACTCTTCAAATTACAGCAGCTTAAAACCGGGCGACATGCCTGACGACGCATCGTTTCGTAGCTATATCGACAACGAATACATGGGCCACAAGTGGCAGTGCGTCGAGTTCGCCCGCCGTTTCCTGTTTATCAACTACGGATTTGTCTTCACCGACGTTGGCATGGCCTACGAGATTTTCTCGCTGCGCTATCTACGCCAGGTGGTCAACGACGCGATTCTCCCGCTTCAGGCCTTCGCCAACGGCTCTCGCCGCGCGCCGCTCGTCGGCTCGTTGCTTATCTGGCAAAAGGGCGGTGAGTTTAATGAAACCGGCCACGTGGCGGTGATTACCCAACTGCTGGGGAACAAAGTGCGTATTGCCGAACAGAATGTGCTGCACTCGCCGCTGCCAGCAGGCCAACAGTGGACCCGCGAGCTGACGCTTGAAGTGAAAGACGGTCACTACACGCTGCATGACACCTTCGACGACACCACCATTCTTGGCTGGATGATCCAGACCGACGATGCACGCTACGGCCTGCCGCAGCCAGCCATTGCCGGTGAAGCGCTGAAGCTTGGCGGCGCGCGTCTTGAGAACCACGGTCAGTTCGACGGCAAATGGCTGGACGAAAAAGATTCGCTCCAGCAGGCGTATATTGCCGCCAACGGTCATGTGATCAACGCTGACCCGTACCAGTATTTCACCATGACCGAAAGCGCCGAGCAGGAGCTGATTAAAGCGACCAACGAGATGCACCTGATGTATCTCCACGCCACCGACAAAGTGATGCGTGACGACAGCCTGCTGGCGTTGTTCGACATTCCGAAAATCCTCTGGCCGCGTCTGCGCCTCTCCTGGCAGCGTCGTCGCCACGACATGATCACCGGGCGCATGGACTTCTGCATGGACGAGCGCGGGCTGAAGGTTTACGAATACAACGCCGACTCCGCCTCCTGCCACACCGAAGGTGGCCTGATCCTCGAACAGTGGCTGAAAACCGGCTATCGCGGCAACGGGCATAATCCGGCGGAAGACCTGCTGAGCGAGCTGGTGGGCGCGTGGAAACACAGCCAGGCCAGACCGTTTGTGCACATCATGCAGGACAACGATCTGGAGGAAAATTACCACGCCCAGTTTATGCAGCGTGCCCTTGAGCAGGCGGGCTTTGAGAGCAAAATTCTCTATGGCCTCGACGAACTGCGCTGGGATGCCGCCGGTCAGCTGATTGACGGCGACGGGCGTCTGGTGAACTGCGTATGGAAAACCTGGGCGTGGGAAACCGCCATTGAGCAGGTGCGTGAAGTCGACGAAGACGAATATGCCGCCGTGCCGATTCGTACCGGTAACCCAAATAACGAAGTGCGCTTGATTGACGTGCTGCTGCGCCCGGAAGTGATGGTCTTTGAACCGCTGTGGACGGTTATTCCTGGCAACAAAGCCATTCTGCCAGTGCTGTGGTCGCTGTTCCCGAACCATCCGTATCTGCTGGATACCGATTTCGACATCAGCGAACACCTGGCAAAAACGGGTTATGCGATTAAGCCTATTTCCGGTCGCTGCGGCAGTAATATCGACCTGGTGAGCGGGAACGATCGGCTGCTGGATCAAACCAGCGGTAAATTTGTCGATAGAAAAAATATTTACCAGCAACTTTGGTGCTTGCCAAACGTCGCTGGAAAATATATTCAAGTATGTACCTTTACCGTCGGCGGTAATTACGGCGGCACCTGTTTACGCGGTGACGAATCTCTGGTGATTAAGAAAGAGAGTGATATTGAACCGCTGGTGGTAATAAAAGATAACGAATTGTAGGTCGGATAAGGCGGAGCCGCCATCCGGCAATCTGCGTCGGGTTGCCTGATGGCGCTTCGCTTATCAGGCCTACGTAAAGAAAGCCTGCAATAAACACAACAACAAGACAGAAAAGGAAATGAATATGCACGATCGGCGACTCGCCGTGCGCGCGGGTGAACTCAAACCCTCCGCCGTCCGCGAACTCTTAAAACACAGTAAACTGCCCGGCGTGATTTCTCTCGGTGGCGGCATTCCTGCCCCGGAGCTTTTTGATACCGAAGGGCTGGAGCTGGCGGTGCAGAAGGTGATGAGCGAACGCTTTAACGACGCCTTTCAGTACGGTTTGACCGAAGGCTACCCGCCGCTGCGTCAGGCCGTCAGCGAGCTGTGTCAGGCGCGCGGTGTGGCGTGTCAGGCAAGTCACGTGTATATCACGTCGGGCTCGCAGCAGTCGCTGGATATCGTCGCCCGCACGTTGCTTGACCCGGGCGATGCCATTGTCGTTGAACGCCCAACCTATCTGGCGGCGCTGCAGGTCTTCCAGCTGGCGCAGGCCAACATTCTGAGCGTCGATACCGACGACAACGGCATGCTGGTAGAACAGCTTGCCGAACTGCTTTCCACCACGCGCGTGAAGGCCGTTTACCTGGTGCCTACCTTCGGCAACCCTGGCGGTAAAACCCTGAGCGATGACCGTCGTCGTCGCCTGGTCGAACTGGCGAAGCAGTATGATTTTGTGATCATCGAAGACGACCCGTACGGTGAAATCAGCTTTACCGATGAAGTGCAGCGTCCGCTGTACCAGCACGCGGTAGAGCTGGGCTGTGAAGACCAGGTGGTTTACACCTCAACCTTCTCCAAAATTCTGGCGCCAGGCATGCGTATTGGCTGGATTGTGATGCCGGACTGGCTGGCTCAGCAGACGGTGATTGTCAAGCAAGCCGCTGATTTGCATACCAATATGCTGTCGCAGGTGATCACCGCCGAGTACCTGAGCCTGGGCCGTCTGGAAAACCAGATTGCGCTTATTCGCGAAGACTACCGTAAGAAGTGTGATGCGCTGGCCGACGCTCTGGAAAGCCGTCTGGGGGAGCATATCGAATTCAGCCGTCCGAAGGGCGGGATGTTCCTGTGGGCGCGCTTCCGCTACCCGTTTGACACCATGAAGTGGCTGGAAAAAACGCTGGAAAACGGCGTGGTGTACGTGCCGGGCGAAGCGTTCTATAACGATAATCCGGATACCCGCACCCTGCGCCTGTCGTACTCTACCGTCTCGCAGGAAGGGTTGATGACCGCCGTGGAACGCCTGGCGAAGTCGCTGTAATTCTGTTTTGCTCCGCGCTGCACTTCAGCGCGGAGTCTCTTCTCTTATTCCTGGTCGGCAATCCGGTCATCAAGCCAGATAAGCATGAGCGACGCCAGAAAGGCGGCTGCCCCAGTACCAATAAATAACAGCATAAAAATATCCCGATTTATTCTTCTTATTATTCTGCTGTTTCCGCAGCGTGATTATTTCTATCCGTGAGGGTTATTTTAATACCATGAGGGGCGGTGGCGAGGGTAAAGAAACTATCGGCATCAATATCGAAATCAAGAATGATTTCCTTATATTTTCCACAGGAAATTAATTCTTTCGCTTCACTAATACTGTTGGCTGTAATGGTAGACATCGTAGGACCCTATTAGAAAACTCAGAAGAAAATAAAAGCTAGCGCTTATCAGATCAACTACTTTTTCCTGGTGTGTTTATCAGATGAAATCCTGATGATGTTAACGGGCAAAACATAATATCTGATTTAACTTAAGCCGCAGATTATCGTTTCACTATGGCGTTTTTATCCGATGAAATCCGGTCAGAAAAGAGCGCTATCTGCTACCTGGAGGGACCGCTATCTAACCCGTTCATTGTAGAGCTAGCGTACCTCGTGAAGAGGAAATCTTTACGCCGGTGAACTTGCTACCGTATTCCCCATTGAAATTGGGTACAAAATAAGCGGTAAAAATGAGCAATGTCGTTCCAGGTGTAAGCGGCTATCAAGGGCCTGCGGGTGGATGGGGGGCCGTCAAAGCGGTGGCAGCCTCGGTGTTTTCACAGAAAGCCGTCGCGCGTGACATCATCGCGATGTTCCGCATGAATCAGGTCAAAGGCTTTGATTGCCCGGGCTGCGCCTGGCCTGACCCTGGCCACCGTTCACCGATGGAGCTTTGCGAAAATGGCGTGAAGGCCGTTTCCTGGGAGACGACCAGCAAGAAAGCCTCACCGGAATTTTTCCGCCAGCACACGGTGGCTGAGCTGTGGCACTACAGCGACTATGAGCTGGAAAATATTGGCCGTCTGACGCACCCGATGAAGTACGACTCCGCGACCGACACCTGGCAGGCCGTTGAGTGGCAGGTTGCGTTTGCCGATATCGGTGAGCAGCTGCGCAATATGGCTTCCCCGGAACAGGTAGAGTTTTATACCTCCGGGCGTACCTCCAACGAAGCGGCGTTCTTGTATCAGCTTTTTGCCCGTGAATATGGCAGCAGCAACTTCCCGGACTGTTCCAATATGTGTCATGGGCCGACCAGCGCAGGCCTGACGCCTTCTATTGGTCTCGGGAAAGGCACCGTCGAGTTGGACGACTTTGAACACTGCGATCTGGTGATTTGCATCGGCCACAACCCTGGCACCAACCATCCACGTATGCTCACCACGCTGCGCGAAGTGGCGCAGCGTGGTGCGCGCATTATCTCCATCAACCCACTGGCGGAAAGGGGGCTTGAGCGCTTTAGCTTCCCACAAAGCCCGACGGATATGCTCCAGGGGCACGCGACGACGCTGAGCAACGAGTATTACCAGGTGAAAATGGGCGGCGATGCCTCGCTGCTTAAAGGGGTGATGAAAGCGCTGATTGAGATGGATGAAGCCCGTATTTTGCTTGGCCAGGAACCGTGCCTCGACCGCGCGTTTCTGGCTGAGCATACCCACGGCTATCAGGAGCTGTATGACGATCTGCATCGCTGCCGTTGGGCGGAACTGGAACAGGACTCCGGCCTGACTCGCCGCCAGATGGAAGACCTCGCGGATCGTTACGATAAATCCAACGCCACCATTATTTGTTATGGGCTCGGCATTACTCAGCACAAGAACGGCACCGAGAACGTTCAGCAGCTGGTAAACCTGCTGCTGCTGAAAGGCAATATGGGCAAGAAAGGGGCGGGGATCTGTCCGCTGCGTGGTCACTCCAACGTACAGGGCGACCGCTCGGTAGGGATTAACGAAGCAGCGTCAGAAGAGTTTCTGGTGCGGCTCGAAGGGCGCTTTAACATCAGCGTCTCTCGCAAACACGGTCGCTCCAGCGTAGAGAGCATTCGCGCCATCGAACGTGGCGATGCTAAAGCGCTTATCTGCATGGGGGGTAACCTGGCGGTGGCGATGCCGCAGCCGCAGCGCACCTTCGAGGCGATGAAAAAGCTCGACCTGCAGGTACACGTCGCCACCAAATTGAATCGCTCGCATCTGCTGATGGCGAAGCACAACTATCTGCTGCCGGCGCTGGGCCGCACGGAACGCGATATGCAGGCGGGGGGGATTCAGTCGGTGACCGTCGAAGATTCCATGTCGATGGTGCACGCTTCCTGCGGGGCGCTGAAACCGGCCTCGCGCTGGCTGAAATCAGAACCGGCGATTGTGGCGGAAATGGCGCGTGCCACGCTGCCGAACTCTCCGGTGAACTGGGAAGCGATGATGAGCGATTATGCGCTGATTCGTGATGCTATAGCCGACGTGATCCCGGCCTTTGCCAACTACAACGCCCGTATTGCCGCACCGGGCGGTTTCCGCATGGATACGCCAGCCTCGCGGCGTGAGTGGAACACGGCAACCGGAAAAGCCAACTTTGTGGTAAGCCGTGAGCGCGCCGTCGAGCGCCAGAATCAGCCTGCTGACTCACTGGTGCTGGCAACGCTGCGCAGCCACGATCAGTACAACACTACTATTTACGGCATGAATGACCGCTACCGTGGGATCACCGGCCGCCGTGACGTAGCGCTCCTGAGCCAGGCAGAAGCGGATGCACGCGGGCTGGTGGAAGGCGATGTGATTAATATTCAAGCGCTGGACGATAGCGGCACACCGAGTACCGATCGCGCGATGTACGGGTTAACGGTGGTTATCTACAGCATGGCGGCAGGCTCCATTGGCGCTTACCTGCCGGAGGCCAACGTGTTGTTGTCGCTCGATGCCGTCGATAGGCAGAGTCTCACGCCGGCCTACAAAAGCGTGCCGGTGCTTATCCGTAAAGCATAAGCCTTGTATTTATCGTCACTAAACCAGCCTTCCGGCTGGTTTTTTCGTTTCTGGATGCCGTCATTTTTGGTAATGAGATTTATTCTCAAATAACGCTTTACAGCCAAATATTAAAGATGTATTTTAAATGCATCTTATGAAGCGGAGGTCATTATGAGCCATCTCAGAATTCCAAAAAACTGGACCATCAAACGTTCCACCCCATTCTTTACGAAAGACAACGTGCCTGCCGCGCTGCTCAGCCACCACAACACCGCTGCCGGCATTTTTGGTCAGCTCTGCGTCATGGAAGGGACGGTAACCTACTACGGTTTCGCCAACGGCGAGGCCACCGAGCCGGAGGTTAAAGTGGTGATTAATGCTGGTAGCTTCGCGACCAGCCCGCCGCAGTACTGGCACCGTATCGAGATGACCGACGATGCGCAGTTCAACATTAACTTCTGGGCCGAACCTGAATTCTCCGGCGACGAAGTCTACAGCGCGAAAAAATCCTAACTCTATTGCTTCCCCATCACCGTTGATGGGGAAGCCCTCCCGATAGTGTAAAACGCCATGATGACATTCTTCACAAACGCATCGACGCGAGTCGATTACGGCGAGCAGGAGTGCTGCCGCGAACAACCTTTACTCCACGCTGCCGAATATCAGGAATATCTATACTGTGAAGGGCCAGACTGTCCTGCTAGCCATACGGAGCGTCCTGCTGACGCCGCATCAATTCGTTAATTCATCAGGATGTCGACATGAAGATTGTTGCTATTGAGGCAAATATTGCCGCAGGTAAAACCACGCTGCTGGACCCTCTGGCTCAGGCGCTATCCGAGAAAACGGGCGACAGCTGGAAAGTCATTCGAGAGCCGGTGGATGAAGACCCGGTGTTTCTTGAACTGCTGCAGGTCTTCGTCGAAAACCCCCACGATGCGGATGCGAGGGTGGCGTTCCAGCTTTATATTACCCGTAGCCGACAGGCGCTTTTACAGGATATTCCGGACGGTAACTACGTGATTGAGCGTTCGTTGTTTAGCGATATCGTGTTCTGCCACGTTAACTTCCTGATGACCGAACAGCCCTCGGCTCGCTATATGTCCTATTTCTATCAAATTAAGCATTACCTGAAGAGCTACCCGCAAATTGACCTGGTGGTGTATGTCGACCGGGACGTGGAGTCATGCTTTAACGCCTGCATGGCGCGGGGGCGGGCGGGGGAGAGCGAATATACGCTGGACTATTTTGCCGATCTTAAAGCCTTCCACGATGCCTGCCTGCCGCAGATTACCCGCCAGTACGGATCTAACCTGCTGACGCATCGCGTAGAGTCAGGGTTTGCCTGTCCGGAAACGCTGGCGGATGCCGTCGTTGAAAGCCTGAAGTAGCAACGTTAAATCTCTTCCACGGCGCAGCGCCATATGAAGGCTGCGCCTGACCTCTTCGAACCTCTCCTGCCGTTCTCTATTCCTCCTTACTGCAAAGCAGCGTCTATACTCCCATTGAGGGGTTTTATTACGACAATAGCTACTCTTAATAGGCTAAATTTATTGGCCTAATTTGGTTTTAATCAATAATTGTATTTTTGTTCAGTTGTTGTTAATTGATCTAGATCAATTTATGTGAATGTGAAAAATAAGTTAAATTATGAATCTGAGCACGCTCTTTACATAAAATTACAAATCGAGTTGCGGACATATCCGTACGTATAAGATCTTATTAATAGAAAAATCCTAAAATATGATTATCTATTTCATTGATCTTCTTGTTTTTATTAAATAATTGATCGATTAAGACGATCTATATTCACCAAATCAATTGATTATAACTATCAATAATAATTAATTGATCGTTTTTGACGATATATATTCACTGCGTATATAATTAAACCGAAATTTAGCAAACAGATTTATAGAATCAGGAACCACAAATATTAGATAAAAACTCAGAACAGGACGTTGGGGTAATATATGAGGCACTGTATTATCTCGGATAACAGTTTTTTTCTTTTGGCATTACAGGATGATGATGTTATCCAGGATGGCAACGTTTCAACGATCAACTCTCGGCAATTGCGGTCGAAGTGCTACTTACGCACATCGGTTCGGGATATCTTCGTTGTTTATATTTCTGATGTTGTAGAACGGCATCGAATACTTGGTTTATTGGCGTCACCGACTTCTCGTTGCCGAATTGTACTGCTATACAAGATGGAAGCTTCTTCCGGGTGCGACTTTCAGGGGCCTTTTCCCTGGCTAGTCTCTGAAAAAATAGGCTTTTCCGATCTTTACTCATGCCTGTATAAGGCGGGTAAATCTATTTACGATCAGAGATTTTTCTCTGAGAAAGAGCTAATTGTTTTTCGCTACCTATGCGAAGGGTATTCAGTATCACAAATAAATAAGCTCGCAGGGTTTAGCGAAAAACACATTTATTATTTGAGGCAGAAAACAAAAAGGATGTTTGGGTTACGTGGCAATAATGCTGCGGCTCTCTCTTTTTATCTTGATATTTCTAAGCTCAACCGACGGTAGGAGTGCCATTTCTGGCAATCAGCAATGGCACTATTGTTGCGAGTAAGGAAATTTCACTTAAGTCATAAAAGTATATCTGGCGGTACGTTCGGTATCACCATTCATCGCTGTTTTTAACAAAATGAGAATAAGATTCTCTATTAATAAGGAGTAGGTTTTATGGGAATTAATAAGGCTGCGCTGGTCATTATCTCTGCACTGTCTATGGCTTCAACGGCTGCATTAGCAGCGGATACCACGACCGTAAATGGCGGTACCGTTCATTTCAAAGGTGAAGTGGTTAACGCGGCTTGTGCCGTTGATGCCGGTTCTATCGACCAGACGGTGCAGATGGGCCAGGTACGCTCTGCAAAACTGGCGACCTCGGGCAGCACCAGCTCTGCAGTCGGCTTTAACATCCAACTGAACGACTGTGATACCACAGTATCGACGAAAGCCTCCGTGGCCTTCTCCGGTACCGCGATTGATACCACCAACACCACCGTTCTGGCGCTGCAGGGTTCAGCTTCCGGTGGCGCGACTAACGTCGGGATTCAGATCCTCGACAACAAGGGCAAACCGCTGGCATTGGATGGCGCAACCTTCAGCAGCGCGACCACGTTGAACGATGGCACCAACGTTATTCCGTTCCAGGCTCGTTACTACGCCACCGGCGCAGCAACGGCGGGTGCGGCGAACGCCGACGCGACCTTCAAAGTGCAATACGAGTAATCCATTCGGCAAGGATGCCACCAGGGCCAGGAAGGCCCGATTATTCGCGAAGGGGTGGAGGGAATAAGTATGCAATGGATGAAATGGGGGCTGCTGGTTTCTTTGCTACCGACCGTTGCTCAGGCTGGGAATCACTGGAACGTCACGGTGCCCGGCGGAAGTATGCGCTTTCAGGGCGTCATTATTGCCGAGGCCTGTAGCGTTGCGGCGAGTGACCGATTGATGACGGTAAAGATGGGACAGGTGAGCAGCCATCGTTTTCATGCGGCAGGTGAAGAGTCTAATCCGATTGCTTTTGATATCCATCTTGAAGATTGCAGCACCGCCGTCAGCCAGCACGTTGGCGTGTCATTTCAGGGCGTCGCGAGCGGTAAAGATCCTGACGTGCTCTCCGTGGGTGAAGGTGCGGGTATCGCGACCGGTATTGGTATTGCGCTGTTTGATGCTCAGGGCGAGCTGATTCCTATCAATCAGGAACCTCGTCGTTGGGTACGGCTTAACGATGGCACGAACACGCTGCATTTTGTTGCGAAGTACCGCTCAACGGACCGTCAGGTCGTCGGCGGCACGGCCAATGCACAAGCCTGGTTTGCTTTGACCTATCAGTAATTAACCGGACACAGGATATGACGGTGAGTACAACAAGGGTAAACATGAATAGAACGTTGATGATGGTGTTCGGAATGCTGTTGATAGCCGCCGGACTGGTTTCTCCTGCACAGGCGGGAGTCGCGCTGGGAGCGACCCGGGTTATCTACCCTGCGGGACAAAAACAGGTACAACTGGCCGTCACCAATACCGATGAGAAAGGCACTTTCCTTATCCAGTCATGGGTAGAAAACGCCGCGGGCGCTAAAGACGGACGCTTTGTGGTGACGCCGCCGCTGTTCGCGATGCAGGGGAAAAAAGAGAACACCCTGCGTATCCTCGATGCCTCAAATAATCAGTTGCCGCAGGACAGAGAAAGTCTGTTCTGGATGAACGTCAAAGCGATCCCTGCGATGGACAAATCAAAGCTTAACGACAACACCCTGCAACTGGCCATTATCAGCCGCATCAAGCTCTATTACCGCCCGGCAAATCTGACGATGCCGCCGGAAGAGGCTCGCGAAAAGCTAACGTTTCGTCGTAGTGCCGGCAAGCTCACGCTGGTCAATCCTACGCCGTACTACCTGACGGTCACTGAACTCAATGCGGGCACCCGAGTGCTGGATAACGCGCTGGTCCCACCTATGGGCGAAACCAGCGTGAAAATTCCGGATGATGCGGGCGGAGAGATTACCTACAGAACCATCAATGACTACGGTGCGCTGACGCCGCGCGTAATCGGCGTGATGCGGTAAACCACGGGAACTTCCCGTATCCCTTGAACAGAATAAGAACAGATAGCCGGGCGATGTCGAACCGGAGGGACTATGTCATATCTGAAATTTGGCCTCGACCATTTGCAGGCCCGACGCATCCGGCTGACGCAACTCTCCGTTGTGACTTTGCTCGCATCACCGGTCTTTCTTGCTCAGGCGGAGCTCTACTTTAACCCGCGCTTTCTGGCCGACGACCCCGCCGCCGTTGCGGATCTCTCGAGCTTTGAGAAGGGGCAGGAGCTGCCGCCGGGCACCTATCGTGTCGATATCTATCTCAATGATGGCTTTATGACGAGCCGCGATGTCACCTTCAGTGCCGGTGAAAACGGCCACGGTTTGATGCCGTGCCTGACGCGCGGCCAGCTTGCCAGCATGGGGCTTAACACGGCGTCGATTAAGGGAATGGATACGCTGGAGCCGCAAGCCTGCGTCCCGTTTACGGACATGATTAAAGACTCGACCGTTCGTTTAGACGTGGGTTTGCAGCGCCTCTATTTGACCATTCCTCAGGCCTTTATGGGGAATCAGGCGCGTGGCTATATTTCACCCGAGCTGTGGGATAACGGGATCACCGCCGGGCTGCTGAACTACAACTTTACCGGCAATAACGTCCAGAACCGCGTCGGCGGCAGCAGCCAGTATGCCTATTTAAACCTGCAAAGCGGGCTCAACGTTGGCGTGTGGCGGCTACGTGATAACAGCACCTGGAGCTACAGCAGCGGGTCAACCAGTCAGAATCAATGGCAGCACGTCAACACCTGGCTGGAGCGGGATATCACCCCGTTCCGCTCGCGCTTGACGCTGGGCGACAGCTACACCAACGGCGACGTCTTTGACGGCATTAACTTCCGCGGCGCGCAGCTGGCGTCCGATGACAATATGCTGCCGGACAGCCAGAAAGGTTTTGCGCCGGTGATTCACGGTATTGCGCGCGGGACGGCGCAGGTCTCTATCAAGCAGAACGGCTATGAGATTTATCACAGCACGGTGCCACCGGGCCCGTTCACTATTAACGATCTCTATGCGGCCGGTAACGGCGGCGATCTCCAGGTCGCTATTAAAGAGGCGGACGGCAGCGTTCAGAGCTTCACCGTGCCGTATTCTTCTGTGCCGGTCTTGCAACGTGAAGGCCACACGCGCTATGCGCTGACCGCCGGGAAATATCGCAGCGGCAACGATCTCCAGGAAGATCCTACGTTCTTTCAAAGTACGTTGATGCACGGGCTACCGGCAGGATGGACGCTTTATGGCGGTACCCAACTGGCAGACCGTTACCGTGCCTTTAACCTTGGCGTTGGGAAAAATATGGGCGAACTGGGCGCGCTGTCGGTGGATATCACCCAGGCCAACGCCACGCTTCCTGATGACAGCCAGCAACAGGGTCAGTCGGTACGATTCCTCTATAACAAATCGCTCAGCGAGCTCGGCACCAATATTCAACTGGTGGGCTACCGCTACTCCACGCAGGGCTACTACAGCTTTGCCGATACCACCTATCAGCGCATGAGCGGCCATAGCGTAATGACCGAAGACGGTCCGGTTTACGTGAAGCCGAAATTCACCGATTACTACAACCTGGCCTACAGCAAACGCGGCAAAGTGCAGGTCAGTATCACTCAGCAGTTGGGACGTACGGCGACCCTGTATTTAAGCGGTAGCCGCCAAAGCTACTGGGGAACCGATAACGCGGACGAACAGTTCCAGGCCGGTTTAAATACCGCCGTCAACGACATCAACTGGACGCTGAGCTACAGCCTGACCAAAAACGCCTGGCAGGACGGGCGCGACCAGATGCTGGCCGTGAACGTCAACATTCCGTTCAGCCACTGGCTGCGTTCAGACAGCCAATCCGTCTGGCGACACGCCAGCGCCAGCTACAGCATGTCTGACGATCTTAATGGTCGCATGAGCAACCTGGCCGGGCTGTACGGCACGCTGCTGGACGATAACAACCTCAGCTACAGCGTGCAGACCGGCTATGCCAGCGGCGGGGAAGGCTCTAGCGGCGGCACTGGCTATGCGGCGCTGAACTATCGCGGTGGCTATGGAAATGCCAACGTCGGTTACAGCCACAGCGACGGCATGAAACAGGTCTATTACGGCATGAGCGGCGGCATTCTGGCACACGCCAACGGCGTCACGCTGAGTCAGCCGCTCAACGATACGGTTGTGCTGGTCAGCGCGCCGGGAGCGGAAGGGACAAGGGTCGAAAACCAGACCGGGGTACGCACCGACTGGCGCGGTTACGCCGTCCTGCCGTACGCCACTGAATACCGGGAAAACCGCGTGGCGTTAGACACCAACTCGCTGGCAGATAACGTCGATTTAGACGAGGCGGTGGTCAACGTGGTGCCAACCCATGGTGCGATTGTGCGTGCGCAATTCAACCCCCGTGTTGGGATGAAGTTGCTGATGACGCTGACCCACAACGGCAAGAGGGTGCCGTTTGGCGCGATGGTGACGTCGGCCGACAGCCAGAACAGCAGCATTGTGGCGGATAACGGCCTCGTTTACCTGAGCGGCATGCCGCTCGCCGGAAAGGTTCAGGCGGTGTGGGGCGAAGGCGACGATGCTCGTTGCGTGGCCGATTACCGCATCCCGAATGAGAGCCAGGAACAGACGCTGATTCAGCTATCGGCCGTGTGCCGCTAAGGACAGAAGAATGAGAAACCCTTTTTACCTGCTCAGCGCGCTCTTTGCGCTGACGGCTACCTGCGCGCTGGCGGCGGACAGCACGATAACCATCACCGGCAACGTCAGGGATAACGGCTGTGCCGTGGCGGGCGAGTCAAAAGACTTTGTCGTCGACCTGATGAACAACGCCGCCAAACAGTTCAACGCCATTGGCGCAACCACGCCCTCCGTCCCGTTTCGCATCGTGCTTTCGCCGTGCGGTGGGGCGGTTTCCGCCGTGAAGGTCGGGTTTATCGGCGTGGCGGATAACGGCAATACCAGCCTGTTAAAGCTGGATAACGGCGCGTCTGCCGCGGCAGGAATGGGGGTTCAGATCCTCAACGGGCAGCAGACCATGCTACCGCTTAACGCCGCGTCATCGACCATTCCATGGACGACGCTCACCCCCGGTCAGACCAATACGCTGAACTTTTACGCTCGCCTGATGGCAACGCAGGTGCCGGTCACCCCCGGTCACGTTAACGCCACGGCGACGTTCACCCTTGAATTTCAGTAAACGGAGGCGCAGATGAAACGCTTTTATTACGGCTGGCTGTGGGCGTTAGCGCTGATGGCCGTCTCTCCGGCGCTTTGGGCTGCCGATGTCACCATCACCGTCAACGGCAAAGTGGTGGCGAAGCCCTGCACGGTATCAACCACTAACGCCAGCGTCGAACTTGGCGACCTCTATACCTTTAGCCTGCTTTCCGCAGGCTCTGTCTCCGCGTGGCACAGCGTGGCGCTTGAGCTCAGCAACTGCCCGGTCGGCACGTCGCGAGTGATCGCGAGCTTCAGCGGCACGGCAGACGCCACCGGCTATTACCAGAATCAGGGCACCGCTAAAAACATCCAGCTTGAGCTCCAGGACAACGGCGGAAACACGCTGAACACCGGCGCGACCACGACGGTGACGGTGGAAGAAGCATCGCAGTCCGCGCACTTCCCATTAAAGGTGAGGGCACTGTCGGTTAACGGCGGCGCGACCCAGGGCACCATTAAGACGGTCATTAACGTCACCTATACCTACGCCTGACCAGGAGAAGAGAGTAATGAAGAACGTGATAGCCCTACTGACGACGCTGCTGCTGGCTGGCTGGTCGTTTAACGCCTGGTCGTTTGCCTGCAAGACCGCCAACGGTACGACGATCCCTATCGGCGGCGGGACTGCCAACGTCTATGTGGATCTCGCCCCGGCGGTCAACGTGGGGCAAAACCTGGTGGTCGATCTCTCGACGCAGATTTTTTGCCATAACGATTACCCGGATACCATTACCGACTACGTGACGCTGCAGCGTGGTTCGGCCTACGGCGGGGTGCTGTCGAGCTTCTCCGGTACCGTGAAATACAACGGCACCAGCTATCCGTTTCCCACCACCACCGAAACGTCCCGGATTATCTATAACTCAAAGACTGATAAACCCTGGCCTACGGCGCTTTACCTGACGCCGATTAGCTCTGCTGGTGGCGTGGCGATAAGCGCCGGTACGTTGATTGCGGTGATGATCCTGCGCCAGACCAACAACAAAAACAGCGATGATTTTCAGTTTATCTGGAACATCTATGCCAATAACAACGTGGTGGTGCCGACCGGCGGCTGCGATGTTTCTGCGCGTAACGTGACGGTGACGCTGCCGGACTATCCCGGCTCCACCGCCATTCCACTAACGGTTTATTGTGCACAGAGCCAGAAGCTGGGCTACTACCTTTCAGGCACCACGGCGGATGCGGCAAACTCTATCTTCACCAATACCGCGTCGGCCTCTCCGGCGCAGGGGATTGGCGTGCAGCTTACGCGCAACGGCAGCGTGCTGCCGGCTAACAATACGGTGTCGCTTGGGACGGTGACGACTTCTGCCGTCAGCCTGGGGTTAACGGCCACCTATGCGCGAACCAGTGGTCAGGTGACGGCGGGGAACGTGCAGTCGATTATTGGGGTGACGTTTGTGTATCAGTGAGGGCGCAGTGTCGGCACGTTTTGCGAGGCGAATTCCAGATTAACGTGATGATTTGATTAGCGTATGAAAATCACTTGCGGCCTGTAAGTGATAGCAGTACCTTTGCCCGGCATCTGCAAAATCAGGTGCCGGGATTGGTCTCCTGAGCATATTCTTACTGGCGGCATATGACGCGCTTTGCGTCTTTTTTATGTCGTTTGCCTAGTCACATCTCAATGGTGGGCTGGGCGGAGGCGTCGTAAGACGCACCGGTGTCCAGTAAGGCCGGCAAGACCAACTCCGTCCGGTTCCGCCACCCGTAGATTGGTCTCTTCGGTGGTGGTTCAAATAATCACTTACTGGAGGTTGCCCCCTATGGCTACGATCCCTACCCAGACTCACCCATCATCCGCCACACCGATAAAAACCGAGCGTCGCTACACCGTCAGCTACGTCCCTCAGCAAGGTAATACCAGCACGCCCTCCCTGAACCTCAGCGGGAAATGGCTAAAAGAGGTCGGTTTCAACATTGGAACAGGCGTCACGGTGAAGATTGCCGGAGGCTGCATTGTGCTGATTCCGGATAACGATGAAATGAAAGCGCTGCGTGAAGAGATTAAGCAGATGAAGCAAGCGGTAAAGGCGGTGAAGGAGGGGGTATTGAACGCGTTGTGATATCCCTGAAAAGCAAAAACCCAGCCATAGGCTGGGTTCTTTAAATAGTGGTGCCCGGACTCGGAATCGAACCAAGGACACGGGGATTTTCAATCCCCTGCTCTACCGACTGAGCTATCCGGGCAACGGGGCGCATTAAACCGTAATCGCCTCGACTCGTCAACGAAATTTATAAAATTTGCGGCGAGTTGCACAATCTATCACCACTTTGCCCGTTTTGCATGTCGGGTCAGGCAAAAAACGCCGTCCAGGCCGCCGAAATCGGCATCGCCAGCAACAGCGCGGGCAGCATATTCACCACCGCAAACATCTTAATCCCGCAGATGCGCAGCCCGGTTGCCAGCAGCAGCAGGCCGCCGACGGCGGTGAAGTCGGCCATCATGGCGGGGGTGGTCAGCGGCAGGATCAGGAATGCGCAGAACGCCAGTGAGAGCTGGATGATAAGCATCGGCACGCTGATGGCGCAAACGGCAAAACCGAGCGAGCAGGCAAAGATCATCGCGGTGAAGAAATCGAGGAACGACTTGGCGATAAGAATGGTCGGGTCGCCGGTCATGCCTTCATGCATCGACCCGAAAATCCCCGTCCCGCTGGCGCAGAACAGCACGATAATCGCCACGAAGCTTTGAATAAAGTTCTCATGCTGGCTGCTTTTGCCCGGCTTGAGCATCCGCTTTTGTACGCTGGAAACGGCTTTATTGATGCCTTTTTCCAGAAAGCAAAACTCGCCAATCAGCGCGCCGACCAGCGTTGCCAGTACCATCACCGGCATATTGGCACATTTGATAACCAGCAGCAGGCCAATCCCCAATGAGGCAAGGCCGAAAATAGAGGTCATTGAAACACGAATACGCTCCGGTAAACGCTGGCTGAGCAGCGCGCCGAGCAAACCACCGACCAGCACCGCGCCGGCATTAATAAATGGGCCTATTACCACGTTAACTCCTGTTACTTATCGATAAGTCCTGCATTATTATGGACTGATTAATCGGTTCAGTGCTTGTTTCTCCGTGGTATAAGTGCATAAAAATTTCGTCTTGCACCCCCTGGTGAATGGTGCCATGATTGCGCGAATTTTCTCCTTTCCTGAATCGGGGCCGCCTGCAATGACATCTTTGCCATTACATCGCCAACGCCACTTCGCCTGCTCGCGAAGGTCTGCCCCTTTCTCATTGCTCACCATGCGGTGAAGCCAACGCACGCTCACTGCAGGACAACAGTAAGATTAGACCATGTCTGCTTTTACTGATGTCTGGCGGTCGGAGCTGTAACCCAGTTGCACCCAGACGCTTTATGGGGCAAAGCCAGCGGCTTTGTCCGGGGCTTTTACTCTCCCTGAGTGGGTCGTTGCGCTTATGAAATCAATGCACATTGCTGCCAGTCGCGAACTGGTCTCCCGTCTCTCCACCCATCGCAGCGTGGTGGCGCTGGACGGCACCGACTTTACCGATGTCGCAGCAGTCGTCATAACGGTGGCAGATAGCCACAGCGGCATCCTGGCATTACTCAAACGTACCGGTTTTAACCTGCCGGTCTTCGTGCTGACGTCGGAAGCTATCAGCGCGCCGGAAGGCGTGAATGCGGTGATTAGCGGAAAAGAGCAGGAGTGGCTGGAGCTGGAAACGGCGGCCTGTCGCTACGAAGAAGACCTTCTGCCGCCCTTCTTCGACACCCTGACCCAATACGTCGAGATGGGCAACAGCACCTTTGCCTGTCCGGGCCATCAGCACGGCGCGTTCTTTAAAAAGCACCCGGCGGGCCGTCAGTTCTATGACTTCTTCGGCGAGAACGTATTTCGTGCCGACATGTGCAACGCTGACGTGAAGCTCGGCGATTTGCTGATCCACGAAGGCTCAGCCAAGCACGCGCAGAAGTTCGCGGCGAAGGTCTTCAACGCCGATAAAACCTACTTTGTGCTGAACGGCACTTCGGCGGCCAACAAGGTTGTGACCAACGCGCTGCTCACTCGCGGCGACCTGGTGCTGTTCGACCGCAACAACCACAAATCCAACCACCATGGCGCGCTGATCCAGGCCGGGGCGACGCCGGTTTATCTGGAAGCGGCGCGCAACCCGTTCGGCTTTATCGGCGGCATTGACGACCACTGTTTTGACGACCGCTATCTGCGCGAGCAGATCCGCGAGGTGGCGCCGGAGAAAGCCGATGACGCGCGCCCGTTCCGCCTGGCGATCATCCAGCTTGGCACCTACGACGGCACGATTTACAACGCCCGTCAGGTGGTGGATAAAATCGGCCATCTCTGCGACTACATCCTGTTTGACTCCGCGTGGGTAGGCTACGAGCAGTTTATCGACATGATGGCGGACACCTCGCCGCTGCTGCTGGATCTTAACGAAAACGATCCGGGGATTTTTGTCACCCAGTCGGTGCACAAACAGCAGGCCGGGTTCTCGCAAACCTCGCAGATCCACAAGAAAGACAACCACATTCGTGGTCAGGCGCGCTTCTGCCCGCACAAACGGTTGAACAACGCTTTCATGCTGCACGCCTCAACCAGCCCGTTTTATCCGCTGTTTGCGGCGCTGGACGTGAACGCCAAAATTCACGAAGGGGAGAGCGGCCGCCGACTGTGGGCGGAGTGCGTCGAGCTGGGGATTGAGGCGCGCAAAGCGATCGTGGCGAACTGCAAGATGATCCAGCCGTTTATCCCGCCGATCGTCGACGGTCGCCCGTGGCAGGATCACCCGACCAAAACCATCGCCAGCGAACGTCGTTTCTTCAGCTTTACGCCGGGGGCACGCTGGCACGGTTTTGAAGGCTACGCGCAGGATCAGTACTTCGTCGATCCGTGCAAGCTGCTGCTGACTACACCGGGCATTGATGCGCAAACCGGGGAGTACACCGAGTTTGGCATTCCGGCGACGATCCTCGCGCACTACCTGCGTGAAAACGGCATCGTGCCGGAGAAGTGCGATCTCAACTCGATCCTGTTCCTGCTGACGCCAGCGGAGTCCGCTCTGAAAATGGCGCAGTTGGTGGCGATGCTCGGCCAGTTTGAGCAGCATATCGAAGACGATACGCCGCTGGCCGATGTGCTGCCGACTATCTACAACAAATACCCGGTACGCTATCGCGACTATACCTTGCGTGAACTGTGCCAGGAGATGCACGACCTGTACGTCAGCTTTGACGTGAAGGATTTGCAAAAGGCGATGTTCCGCAAAGCCAGCCTGCCTGCGGTAGTGATGAACCCGCAGGATGCCAACAGCGAGTTTATTCGCGGCAACGTGGAGCTGGTACGCATCAGCGAAGCGGAAGGGCGCATTGCCGCCGAGGGCGCGCTGCCGTATCCGCCGGGCGTGCTGTGCGTGGTGCCGGGGGAAGTCTGGGGCGGCGCGGTGCAGCGCTACTTCCTGGCGCTGGAAGAAGGGGTGAACCTGCTGCCCGGCTTCTCGCCGGAGCTTCAGGGGGTTTACAGCGAGAAGGATGCTGACGGTATCAGCCGGTTGTACGGCTATGTACTGAAATAAAACGGACCCCTCATCCCGTAGATGAGGGGGTTATGCGGCGCTGCGTCGGTACATACGGCGCGGGTGTCCAATCTTGCCATACAGCATTTCCACGCTTAAAAAGCCCGCTTCTACACAGTGTTCCAGGTAGCGGCGGGCGGTGGTTTTACTCAAACCCGTTTCGCTGACCACTTCATCCACGGAGAAGCAGTGCGCGGCCTGGTCGTTAAACAGCTTTTGCACCAATCCCAGCGTTTTCTCCTCAATGCCTTTACTGCCGCTGTCCTGGCGATAATTTTTGGCCTGAAGCTGGTAGAGCGAATCAACGTTCTGCTGGTCGACGATTTTCCATACCCGCTGCTGCTCGGCAAACTGCACAAAACGTTCCAGCGATTGGCTCAGCCGCTTCCACGATACCGGCTTGAGGATATAGTCAAAGGCGCCGTTACGAATCGCCAGGCTACAGGTGTCCATGTCGCTGGCGGCGGTAATGAAAATGACCGAGCAGTTGGCCTGTACCAGCATGGGGTTGCTGATGAGCGTAATGCCTTTACCGTCGGGCAAATAGTTATCCAGCAGCAATAGCTGCGGCTGCTTGCTCTTGAGCTGTGCCTGAGCGTCCGCCAGTGAAGAGGCTATACCGACGAGCCGCAGGCGCGGGTGCTTGCTGATAAGCTCCGCGTGCAGCTGCGCCAGTTCATGTTCGTCTTCAACAATCAGTACATCGATAAGTTCATGTTGCATAGTCGGTATCTTCCAGTTCCTGTGAGGTACATCTGGCCGTTCCCGTTGCCGGAATAAACAGTGAGAAAATCGTGCCGCGCGGCGTGTTATCGGCAACTTCGATTAAACCGCCAGCCTGGGTGACATAGCTTTCGATCAGATACAGTCCAATCCCGTGATCGCCCCGCGTTTTGGTGGTGATCCCGCGTTCAAATATCCGCTCGCGGATCTCCGGTTTAATGCCGATCCCCTGATCGGCGACCTCGATAATTAACTCTCGATCGTTAAGCTTGATCATCACCTCTACGGGTTCATGCGGAAGCGGGGCGCGCTGCGTCGCTTCAATGGCGTTATCCAGCAGATTACCAATAATGGAGATAACCTCGGACTCCGCCAGCGGGACAAACGGCCTGTCCATCAGGCAGCCGGGGTCAAAGCGCAGTGCGACACCTTTTTCACGGGCGCGAGCGGCTTTCCCCAGCAGCAGGCCACACATTGTTGGCGAGCTAAAGCGTGAGGAGATAAAGTCCAGCAGTTCCTGGGCGTGCTCCGACTGGGCCTGGATAAAGCGAATGGCCTCGTCGTAGCGCTCCATATGCAGTAACCCGGAGAGGGTGGTCATCCGATTGAGCTGCTCGTGGCGCATGATGCGCAGGTTATCAACGTAGCGTTTTACCTGGCTTAGCTGGGCGCTGAGAGAGTCAATTTCGTTACGATCGCGGAAGGTTATCACCCAACCCTGAAGCGAATTCTCCATCATGATCCTTACGCGGCTGGCGATTACTGTTAGATCGTTAAAATGGCAGATCTCATCGTGCGTGTCCTGCTTGAGCATGGTCTCACGGTTGAAGAACGGCATCGGGGTAATGACGTCGCTAATCAACTGTCCCCGCAGCCGACGCGCCGGAAGGCTAAGGCCCAGCAGCTTTCTGGCCGCCTGGTTAATCACCTCGATACGCAGGTTATCGTCAATGGCGATAACGCCTTCGTAGATAGACTCCATCATCGCTTTTTGCTGACGCACCAGCAGCCCTATCTCGCGAGGTTCCAGGGAGAAAATCTGCTTTTTAATACTGCGGGTGAAGAACCACGAGAAGATGAACAGCGCCAGCAGCAGCAGGACGGCGGCAATCAGGATATTCACCACCTTGTTGACGGTGATGCTGTCGAGATAGCTGGTGAGGTAGCCGACGGAGACAATGCCTATCACCTTGCCCTGGTCATCAAAAATAGGGGCTTTGCTGCGTAGCGAAATGCCTAACCCACCCTGGCGAATCGTAGTAGTGCTTTTACCCCGCAACACCTCTTCGTTATCACCGCCGACCAGCGTGGTGCCTACGCGATCGTTAAATACTGAATGAAATAGATGCCGACCTTCATTATCGCCAACGACAATAAAGCTGGCATCGCTGCGTGCGGCTAATCGCTGCATAAAATCATGGATGGCAGGAATATTTTTATCGGCAACCTGTTTACGCAAGCTTGGGATGATAGCAATTTCTTCCGCTTGTATTTTGGCGCGACCGCTCATCTCTTGATAGAGCTGACGACCCATATCGATATAATAATAGCTACCCAGCAGTGCAAACAGCACTGAGAAAAAGGCAACCAGCGAAATAAACAGTTTTATCTGGAATGATACTTTCATTACTCTCACGCAGGGCCGCAATGGATACCGCCAATATATCATCTTTTTTGACGATACCAGCCTGTTTGCCGGAAACTTGTGATCCCTTGCACAGCCGCGCCCTGACAGGGGATTTTCTGAAAAGCGGGTTTAATTAAGGTTAAATTAATAAATGTTATTTATTTGTGCAATTTAGAAAAGAAACCATAAAAACCACGCTTATAAATAAGGCATTAATCACATTAAATAAAAGAAACCATTAAAACCATAGGTGCCATTAAAACTTCGGTTTTAATATGCTTTCACTCACACAAAGTAAGCCTTTAAGCCCTTAGGCTAAACACACAAAATAACCAAAAGGGCTTCATTATGAGCACAACTGATGATTCATTCTCTGTTACCCACGATCCGATAGAAATTCAGCGTCCGGCGCTTAAAGAACGCTGGTGGCATATTATGGATACCTGGAAAGTTGGCATTATTCCACTGCCGCTGTTTTTGCTGGCTGGGGTACTTATCGCGATTGATTGTCTGGGCGGCAAGCTGCCGAGCGATATCGTGGTGATGGTCGCGACGCTGGCGTTTTTTGGTTTTGCCTGCGGCGAGTTCGGTAAGCGTCTGCCGATTGTCGGTAAGCTCGGTGCGGCAGCGATTTGCGCCACCTTTATTCCTTCGGCAATGGTCTATTACGGCCTGCTGCCGGACGTGGTGGTGGCGTCGACCACCACATTCTATAAATCGACCAACATTCTCTATCTCTATATCTGCTGCATTATCGTCGGCAGCATTATGAGCATGAATCGTACGGTGCTGATTCAGGGCTTCCTGCGTATTTTCTTCCCGATGCTGTGCGGCGAAATCGTCGGCATGATTGTTGGCATGGGCGTGGGGATGGCGCTGGGTCTTGAGCCGTTCCAGATCTTCTTCTTTATCATTCTGCCGATTATGGCGGGCGGTGTCGGTGAAGGCGCGATTCCGTTGTCTATCGGTTACGCCACCATACTGCATATGGATCAGGGCGTTGCGCTCGGTCGCGTACTGCCGATGGTTATGCTCGGTGGCCTGACCGCCATTATCATCTCTGGCTGCCTTAACCAACTGGGTAAACGCTATCCGCACCTGACCGGTGAAGGCCAACTGATGCCAAACCGCGCTAACGCAGATACGCAATCTTCGCAGCCAACGGTATCCGGTAAAACCGACGTCACCACCATCGCTTCCGGCGCGCTGCTGGCGGTACTGCTCTACATGCTGGGGATGCTGGGCCACAAACTGATTGGCCTGCCAGCACCGGTTGGCATGCTGTTTATGGCGGTACTGGTGAAGCTGTGCAACGCCGCCTCTCCGCGTCTGCTGGAAGGTTCTCAGGTGGTTTACAAATTCTTCCAGACCTCCGTGACCTACCCCATTCTGTTTGCCGTGGGCGTGGCTATCACGCCGTGGCAGGAGCTGGTTAACGCTTTCACCGTCAGCAACCTGCTGGTCATCGTCAGCACCGTGTCGGCGCTGGTTGCCACCGGCTTCTTCGTCGGTAAAAAAATCGGCATGCACCCGATTGATGTCGCCATCGTCTCCTGCTGCCAGAGCGGGCAGGGCGGTACCGGTGATGTGGCCATTCTGACCGCCGGTAACCGTATGAGCCTGATGCCGTTCGCACAGATTGCAACCCGTATCGGTGGGGCGATTAACGTCTCTATCTCGCTGCTGGTACTGGGCAACTTCCTCGTTTAATCAGGACTGAATAATGAAACTCGCAAGCTTTATCTATCAGGGCGTACGCAGCTACGGCATCGTAAAGACCCAAGGGATGATTGATTTAGGCCGCCGTCTGGGTGACCGCTACGCTGACCTGAAGGCGCTGCTGGAGGGCAACGGGCTGGCGGACGCCACGCGTTATCTCAACGATGCGGTGGATGTACCGATGGATGCCGCGACCTTTTTACCGGTGATTGAACACCCGGAAAAGATCCTCTGCGTGGGCATGAACTACGCCGAAAAACGTAAAGAGTTTGACCAGCATAACCCTGCGCCGACGCTGTTTGTCCGCTTCCCGGACTCCCAGACGGCGCATAACGCACCGGTACTGAAACCGCGTCATTCGCGTGAGTTTGACTACGAAGGCGAGCTGGCGGTGATTATCGGTAAGGGCGGCGAGAACATCAGCCGTGAAGACGCGCTGCGCCATGTAGCAGGCTACAGCTGCTACATGGACGGCTCCGCCCGCGACTGGCAGCACACGTGGTTTACTGCCGGTAAAAACTGGCGTCAGACCGGGGCGTTCGGCCCGTGGATGACCACGGCGGATGAAATTCCTGACCCGCACCAGCTTGCCATCCGCACTTGGTTGAACGGCCGCATGGTGCAGGACGACAACACCAGCAGCATGATCCACAAGGTGGCGGAACTGATTGAATACATCAGCACCTTCACCCGCCTGAGCCCTGGCGATGTGATCATCACCGGCTCCCCTGGCGGCGTCGGCAAAAAGCGTAACCCGCCGCTGTTTATGCAGGAAGGCGACCGTATTGAGGTGGAAATTGAGCACATCGGCCACCTCAGCAACATCATCATGGAAGCGCCAGCGAACACGCTGACGGCAGCGCACTAAGTAAGGCGGCACGATGCACACGCAACCCACTTTCGATTTCCGGGTTACCCAGGTAGCGGAACATCCGGAACGTTTAGATTCGATTCGTTCGCTGCTGGTTGATAGCGGTCTCGGCATGGACAGCGACATCTCGCTGTTTGTTGAAGCCTGGTCCGGGGAAACGCTGGTGGGCTGTGCGGGTCTGGCGGCGAACGTTATCAAATGCGTGGCGGTTGATGAACGCCAGCGCGGCGCCAACCTGAGCGCCCGTCTGCTGGCTGAGGTGGAAAACGTAGCGCTGGCCTTGGGCCATTTCCACCTTTTCCTCTGTACGCGCCCGTGCAACAAAGAGCGCTTTGCCCGTAGCGGTTTCTGGCCCATTGCCCAAAGCGGTAACAACGCGGTGCTGATGGAAAACACCCCGCAGGGAATTCAGCGTTACTGCCGCGCGCTCAGCCAGAAACGCAGGCCGGGGGAAAAGGTGGGCGCCATCGTGATGAACGCGAACCCGTTCACTCTCGGCCACCGTCATCTGGTGGAAACGGCGGCGGCGCAGTGCGACTGGCTGCACCTGTTTGTGGTGCGCGAGGATGCGTCGTTCTTCCCGTTCCAGGCGCGTCTGGAAATGGTGCGGGCGGGCGTGGCGCATCTGCCCAACGTCACGGTGCATGAAGGTTCGCAGTACATCATCTCCCGCGCCACCTTCCCGGCCTATTTCCTCAAAGAGTCCGGGAAAGTGCAGCAGGCGTGGAGTGAAATCGACGTGCTGTTATTTCGCAATAACATCGCGCCGGCGCTGGGCATTACCCATCGTTTCATCGGCTCTGAGCCATTTTGCGATGTCACCCGGCAGTACAACCAGACGCTGCACGCGTTACTCGAGGGCGACATCACGGTGGTGGAGATCCCGCGCATTAAGGTCACGGGTAACGCCATTTCGGCATCGGAAGTGCGCCGCTTACTGAAAACGCAGCAATTTTCTCGAATCCGGGACATTGTCCCGGCATCCACTTTCGCGCATTTAGAAGCGCATTACAGTGCGGAAGTCGCATAACTATCAGGACTAAATCATGAAAATCGTAAGGGAGGCGCTGGCCGGAACGCAGGAGTCCAGCGACCTGATGGTGAAAATCGCCCCCGCCGACGGCGAGCTGGAGATTGTCATCCACAGTGAAGTGATGAAGCAGTTTGGCGAGCAGATTCGCCAGGTCGTAGCCGAGACCCTGCGCACGATGGGCGTGCAGCAGGGGCTGGTTATCGTCGAAGACAAAGGTGCGCTGGACTGTGTTATCCGCGCCCGTCTGCAAAGCGCGGTACTGCGCGCAACGGACGCGCAGCAGATTGCCTGGGAGAAACTGTGATGAGTAAACTTCGCCGCAGTATGTTGTTCCTGCCGGGCGCCAATGCCGCCATGCTCTCTACCGCGTTTATCTATCGTCCCGACTCCATCATGTTCGACCTCGAAGACGCGGTGGCGCTGCGTGAAAAAGACACCGCGCGCCTGCTGGTCTTCCATGCCTTGCAGCATCCGATGTACCAGGACATTGAAACCGTTGTGCGCATCAACCCGCTCAGCACGCCGTTTGGTCTGCTGGATTTGGAAGCGGCGGTTCGTGGCGGCGTTGACGTGATTCGCCTGCCGAAAACCGATACCCCGGACGATATTTTCGAGCTGGAAGGCCACCTTGAGCGCATTGAACGTGAGTGCGGGCGCGAAGTGGGCTCCACCCGGGTGATGGCGGCCATTGAATCGGCGATTGGCGTGATTAACGCCGTGGCGATTGCCCGCAGCTCCCCGCGGCTTATCGGCATTGCGCTGGCGGCCTTTGACTACGTGATGGACATGCAGACCGAACGCGGCGACGGCACCGAACTGTTCTACGCCCGCTGTGCCGTGCTGCACGCCGCGCGCGCCGCGCATATTGATGCCTTCGACGTGGTGTGGTCAGACGTTAACGATGAAGCCGGGTTCCTGCGGGAAGTTGAGCTGATCCGCAAGATGGGCTTTAACGGCAAATCACTGATTAACCCACGACAGATTGACCTCTTACACAACGCCTACGCGCCAACGCAGCAGGAAGTTGACCATGCGCAGCGAGTGATTGAAGCCGCGGAAGAGGGCGAGCGTAACGGGCTGGGCGTCGTGTCGCTCAACGGCAAAATGGTGGATGCGCCGATTATTGACCACGCGCAGCGGGTGCTGGAACGCGCGGCGGCTTCCGGCGTGCGTCGTTAAGGATAAAACAATGAATCAGACAGAACTTCTTCACGAAAATTTCCCCCATCTGCGGGCGCTTCAACCTTTTGATACGGCACACAGTACTACGCCGTGGCTGGGCGATATCGAGGCCAAACATCACCGCAAGCTGTGCGACTCGGTCGAGCAGGCGGTGGCGCGCTGCGGCCTTAAAGACGGCATGACCATTTCGTTCCATCACGCGTTCCGTGAGGGCGACCGGGTCATCAACAACGTGGTGGCGAAGCTTGCGCAGATGGGCTTTAAGAACCTGACGCTGGCCTCAAGCTCGCTGATGACCTGCAACGATGCGCTGATTGAGCATATCGAAAGCGGCGTGATTACCCGCATCTACACCTCCGGTATGCGCGGCAAGCTGGCGGATGCCATCTCCCACGGGTTAATGGAGGAGCCGGTACAAATCCACTCACACGGCGGCCGCGTGAAGTTGTTGCAGGACGGTGAGTTGCAGATAGACGTCGCGTTTCTCGGCGTACCGTGCAGCGACGAGTTTGGCAACGCCAACGGCACGCACGGCAAGTCCTGCTGCGGTTCGCTGGGCTACGCCATGGTCGATGCGCACTTTGCCCGCAAGGTGGTGCTGCTGACCGAAGAGTTGGTGCCGTTCCCCAATATGCCCGCCAGCCTGGTGCAGGATCAGGTCGATTATATTGTGCAGGTTGAGAGCGTCGGCGACCCGGCGAAAATCAGCGTTGGCGCAGCACGCGTCACCAGTAACCCGCGTGAGCTGAAAATTGCCCGCGATGCAGCAGAGGTGATTGAACACTCCGGCTACTTCAAACCGGGCTTCTCTATGCAGACCGGCTCCGGCGCGGCGGCAACCGCCTGTACCCGCTTTATGGAAGAGAAAATGGAGCGCAGCGGCGTCACCGCCCGCTTTGCGCTCGGCGGTATTACCGGCAGCCTGGTGGATCTGCATGAAAAAGGGCTGATCGAAAAGCTGCTCGATACCCAATGCTTTGACGGCCAGGCGGCGGCTTCACTGGCGCGTAACCCGAACCACGTGGAGATCTCGACTAACGTTTACGCCAACCCCGGCAGCAAAGCGGCCTGCTGTGACCAGCTTGATGTGGTTATCCTCAGCGCGCTGGAGATTGACATCGACTTCAACGTTAACGTGATCACCGGTTCTGACGGTGTGATGCGCGGCGCGTCCGGCGGGCACTGTGACGTTGCTGCGGCGGCGAATCTGACCATCGTGGTGGCCCCGCTGCTGCGTAGCCGTATTCCGACGGTGGTGAAGCGGGTGACCACGCGCCTGACGCCGGGGGAGAGCATTGATGTGCTGGTTACCGACCACGGCATTGCGGTGAATCCAGCGCGTCCGGAGATCCGTGAACGGCTGGTAGCGGCTGGGCTGAAGGTGGTGGATATCGAAACCCTCTACGACCGCGCGGTCTCACTGACCGGCCTGCCGAAGCCGATTGAATTTACCGATAAAATTGTTGGGGTAATCCGCTATCGCGACGGTAGCGTGATTGACACCGTACGTCAGGTGAAGGAGTAACATCATGACCACCGCGACACCCGTGCAGACGGGTGTCAGCCTGGAGGCGCTGCTGGCGGCGAAAGAGAGCCGCGCGGCGCGTCAGGCTGACTGGCTAACGCATTATCAACAACCGATTATCTCACTCACGCTGGTGACGCCGGGGGCGGTTAAAAACAGTCTGCGCTATCGCAATACCATGGGCGTGGCGCTGCAGATGTGCGATCAACTGCTCTGGCAAAACGGCTGGCAGGTATTGGATCGCCAGGTCTTCTGGCTGCCTACCGGGCCGGAAGCCATGTGGTGCGTGGCGCATCAGGCGCCGGAAATCAAAGCCCACTGTGCGGCGCTGGAACAGAGCCATCCGCTAGGGCGGCTGTGGGATCTCGACGTTATCTGCCCACGGGCCGGGCACGTGGGGCGTTTATCGTTGGGGAGTCATATGCGACGCTGCCTGATTTGCGATGAACCGGCGCATGCCTGCTCTCGCTCGCGTAAGCATCCGCTTGAGCAGGTGGTTGGCTGCGTGGAGAAGATGATTGATGACTGGTTTATTCGCGACTAAATCCAACGCCACGGGCATCGCGGCGCTGGCGGAAGAGGCACTGTGGCAGGAGCTTGAGCTGACGCCAAAGCCGGGGCTGGTGGATAAATACAACAACGGCGCGCACCGGGATATGGACCACGCGCTGTTTGTTCGCAGCATTGCCGCCATTTCTCCATGGTTCCCTCGGTTTGCCGAGCTGGGCGATAAGCACGCGCATCTTCCTGCCAGCGAGCAACTGCGAAGGATTCGTCCGATGGGCATCGCCTGTGAGCAGGCCATGTACGCGGCAACCGGCGGCGTGAACACCCATAAGGGCGGTATTTTCGCGCTGGGGCTACTTTGCTTTGCCGCGGGCCGATTGGGTGAGGTCAACCCGCAGCGGCTGTGCAGTGAAGTGAGTGATATCTGCCGTGGGCTGGTTGAGCGAGAGCTGGCCGCTCGCTCATCGCAGGCGACCGCGGGCGAACGTCAGTTCCATCAGTTTGGCCTGACCGGCGCGCGCGGGGAAGCGGAGAGCGGATTCGCCACGGTTCGCAAGGCGCTGGTGGGCTGGAATCGCCGCCATCTGCACGCGCTGCTGCTGCGTTTAATGGCGGTGAACCCGGATAGTAATCTGGTCTCGCGCGGCGGGATGAACGGCCTGCGTTACGTGCAGGATTATGCCCAGAACTTACTGGAGAACGGTTGGGATGAAGGCGCGCTGTTAGCAATGGATAACGCGCTGATTACGCGGAATTTAAGTCCCGGCGGCAGCGCCGATTTACTGTCAGTAGGATGGGTGCTATCAAGGATGTAGGCCTGATAAGCGCAGCGCCATCAGGCAGAATGGTGCAGGTTGCCGGATGGAGGCGAAGCCTTATCCGGCCTACCATTTTGAACCCGGCGTCGCTTTGCTCGGCCGGGCTACGTTACTACGTTAGTGGGCAACCGTCTGTACACCGGCAGGCGTACGTTCATGTTTGTATTTAAACAGCCCAACAAACGCCACCGCCAGAACCAGAGAGTAGCCGGCGAAAATCAGCCATACGCTCTGCCAGTCGGTGATGCCCTCTACGGTGTACATCTCAACCACCTTACCGCTCGCCATACCGCCGAGGATACAGCCGAAGCCGTTGGTCATCATCAGGAACATACCCTGCGCACTGGCGCGGATTTCCGGGCGAACCTCTTTCTCCACGAACACCGAACCGGAGATGTTGAAGAAGTCGAAGGCGCAGCCGTAAACAATCATCGACAGTACCAGCAGCACGGTGCCGAACGGCGTTGGGTCGCCGTAGGCGAACAGGCCGAAGCGCAGCATCCATGCGAAGATACTAATCAGCATCACGTTCTTGATGCCGTAACGGCTTAAGAAGAACGGAATGGTCAGGATGAACAGGGTTTCGGAAATCTGCGAAATCGACATCATCACCGACGCGTGCTGCACGATAAAGCTGGTAGCAAACAGCGGGTCTTTATCGAAGCTGTGCAGGAAGGTGTTGCCGAACATATTGGTGATTTGCAGCTCTGCGCCTAGCATCATGGAGAAGATAAAGAAAATCGCCATGCGCTTGTTTTTAAACAGCGCGAACGCATCGAGTCCCAGCATGCTGGTCCAGCTCTGTTTTTGCTGCTGGTTAGAAACCGGAATATGCGGCAGGGTCAGGGTAAACAGCACCAGCACAACCGACAGCGCGGCACCGATATACAGCTGCATATGGCTCAACTCGAAGCCTGAGAAGCTCACTGCCCACATCGCCAGAATAAAGCCGATGGTGCCCCAGATACGAATCGGTGGGAAATCGTTAACGATATCCATACCGGCCGTTTTCAGGCGGTAGTAAGAGATGGTGTTAATCAGGCCCAGCGTTGGCATATAGGCCAGTGAGTTGAGCAGGATAACGAAGAACATCGCCCCCGGCGTGGTGACTTCGGCCGCCATAAACAGCGTACCGGCCCCGACCAGGTGACAGAAAGCGTAAACCCATTTGGCGCTGATCCACTTATCCGCCACGATGCCGAGCAGCGTAGGCATAAACACGGCGGCGATACCGAGGGAACTATAAACAGCGCCAATAGCTGCGCCGTCGAATTTCAGCGTGACAAACATGTATGAGCCGAGCGTGGTGAGCCAGCTCCCCCAAAGACAGAACTGCAGGAACGACAGTATCTTAAGCTGCAGCTTTAAATTCATGTTACTTTCCTCACAAAATTTGGCGTGGTGTGTTGCTTGGATAACATTCAGAGGCGTTATTTGCGCTGATTCTATCAATGCTGGTGATGGGACATTGTTAAGCGCCGCAAAATTTTGCAATTATTTTTACTTTGCAAAACGATTTAGTGACAAAAGTAACATTTTTACAGAGAGGGTCGGTGGCGCGTCGCTCTCACCCTGATGGATTCAGGATGAGAGCGCTTGAACGTGTGACAATTATTACTTGCGACGATAGCTCTTCTGCGCGGTATTCACCTTGTACAGATAGCGACGTGATTCCGCAGACGGATGGCGGGTGGTCAGGGTCTGGTAAACGTCGCCCGGCGCCATGCTGTTGATAATATTCGCCGCCTGAACTTTATCGTTGGAGAAGACGCGCAGTACGCTGCCCGCGCCGCCGTTATAGGCGGTGATCACCGCATAGCGACGTGACGTTGGGTTATCGATACCGCCCAGATAGACATTGCTCAGCATCGCCAGATAGGCGGTACCGGTGTCGATGTTGCTGGCCGGGTCGAACAGATAGCTACGGCTTGGCGTGCCGGATTTCCCCTGCGAACGGAATACGTCTTTCCCGGCGGTATGCTGCACCACCTGCATCAGTCCCATCGCGTCGGAACGACTGACCGCATACGGGTTGAAGGAGGATTCGGTCTGCATAATCGCCAGAATCAGCGACTCGTCGACGCCGTATTTACGCGACGCCTGACGCACCATGCCCAGATATTTATGCGCACGCTTATCCAGGTGGTTTGGCACCAGATTAATGGTCACGCTGTAGATAATGTGTAGGCCGCTGGTGCGTTTTTTCATTCGCGTTTGCAGCAGGTAGTCGGCAAAGCGCTCGGCGCGCCACTGCCAGCGAATGGCTTCGCCGGTGTTATCGACCACCTGGCCGTAGAGGAACGGCTCTTTGGAAATCTGAATATCGTCGGCGTCGGAGTAAAGGTCGACCGAGCCGGGGTCATCGCCCATTAACAGTGTGGTGACGATGGCCTGACGCAGACGCGCGGCGGGATCGGTACCCGCGATGGTTTCAACGGTGATGGTACCGTCGTCGAAGTTGATGTGGCTACGGGTTTGATAGCCGTCGGAATATTTAACGTAGTCTTTTGGACCTGCGATCAGAACTTCGTTAAAACCCCAGATGTTTTCAATGTTATGGGCGAACTGCCCCATCAGAATGTCAAAACCGTTGGTGTCTTTTACCCACGCCTCGTTATAGGTATCGCCTTTCTTATTCGAGGAACAGGAGACCAGCAGCGGCGCTATCAGTGCCAGAGCGAGTAATTTTTTCATTATTCCGGGAGCGCGTGTTGTGGTTGTCTTGAAGGGCCGTCGGGCCCCTACTGTTTTTCAGGCGGCGTGTAGCCTTCAATGTGCACATCTTTGCCCTCAAACAGGAAATTGATCATTTCCTCTTCCAGCAGCTTACGGTGCTCCAGGTTCATCATGTTCAGTTTCTTTTCATTGATGAGCATGGTCTGCTTCTGCTGCCACTGCTTCCAGGCCTCTTTAGAGATCTCGTTATAGATACGCTTTCCCAGATCGCCGGGATAGAGCTGGAAATCCTGTCCTTCGGCATCGCGCTGCAGGAAAGTACAAAAAATGGTTCTGCTCATAATCAATCCTCTTATGTCGCCGCTCGCTAAACGAGTGAATCGGCGCGTAACTGCTGCAACAGGCGCTCAACCGGTGCGGCCAGCCCAACGACGGGCGGCTGCGCTAAGTTATACCAGAGAGCGCTGCCTTCATCCATGCATGACGTGAATGAGGACACAGTAAGCCACATTGGCACAATGTCCAGATGGAAATGGCTGAAAGTGTGGCGGAACGCGGTAAGCTGGGTCAGCGTATCGGCAGGGATATGCCGTGCTTCCAGCCAGTCTCGCAGCGCCTCTTCGGTTTCAAACTGCGGGAAACAGTATAGACCGCCCCACAGCCCGCTGGGTGGACGCTGCTGCAGAAAGACGTCGCGGTCGTTTTGCATCATCAGGAAATAGCCGGTACGTTCCGGGATGGTCTGCTTTGGTTTTTTGCCCGGATATTGCGCCCAGCTGCTATTCGCGGTAGCGAGACAGCCGTTCTCCAGCGGGCAGAGCGAACACTTCGGCTTCGAGCGGGTACAGACCAGCGCGCCGAGATCCATCATCGCCTGATTAAAGCGCGATACGCCAACGGCGGGGGTGACCTGTTCGCTGATATCCCACAGCTTTTTCTCCACCTCTTTTTTACCCGGCCAGCCGCCCACGGCGTAGCAGCGCGCCAGCACGCGCTTGACGTTGCCGTCGAGAATCGGGAAGTGTTTGCCGAGCGACAGCGACAAAATTGCCCCCGCGGTGGAGCGCCCAACGCCCGGCAGCGCGGCCACTTCTTCGAAGGTTTCCGGGAAGCGTCCCTGATGAAGCGTAGCGACCTGCTGCGCGGCTTTGTGCAGATTACGCGCGCGGGCG
Source organism: Kluyvera chengduensis (assembly GCF_044197065.1). Lineage (NCBI taxonomy): Bacteria > Pseudomonadati > Pseudomonadota > Gammaproteobacteria > Enterobacterales > Enterobacteriaceae > Kluyvera > Kluyvera chengduensis. Next base: position 22,089 of record NZ_JBIQOI010000004.1, on the reverse strand, counting down.
TAGTAGCCGAGCCCGGTCCACAGGTGCAGCACATCGTCGAGCGGCGCGTTGGCGAGATCGGTCACGGTGGGAAAACGTGCCATAAACCGTTCAAAGTAAGGAATGACGGTGGTAACCTGCGTTTGTTGCAGCATTACCTCTGACAGCCATACTTTGTAAGGCGTCTTTTCAATTTGCCAGGGCAGGGTTTTACGCCCGTATTTGTCGTACCAGTCCAGCACCTGGGCTGAAAATTGAGACGCTTGCATGGTCAAAGCAGTGCTTCCAGTATTGTACTATCAGGGGGCCAGATTGCAGCACAGCGGTACTATGCTGTAAACAGGAACTTTCCGGTGCTTGCATCCGGCAACTAACTTTGGATAATGCCCGTTTCCCGAACACTCTCACAAGCAGACTTAATTTTTATGAAGAACGACGTCATTTCACCGGATTTTGATGAAAACGGCCGCCCACTGCGCCGCATTCGTAGTTTTGTTCGTCGCCAGGGGCGACTGACCAAAGGGCAGGAACACGCGCTGGAAAACTACTGGCCGGTGATGGGCGTTGAATTCAGCGAAGAGCCTGTCGACTTCGCCGCCCTGTTTGGCCGTGAAGCGCCAATCACGCTGGAGATTGGTTTTGGGATGGGGGCTTCGCTGGTGGCAATGGCCAAAGCGCGCCCGGATCAGAACTTCCTCGGTATTGAAGTACACTCACCGGGCGTAGGCGCATGCCTGGCATCCGCTCACGAAGAGGGCGTCGATAACCTGCGCGTGATGTGTCACGATGCGGTCGAAGTGCTGCACAAGATGATCCCGGACAACTCCCTGAACATGGTGCAGCTCTTTTTCCCTGACCCATGGCATAAAGCGCGTCATAATAAACGCCGTATCGTTCAGGTACCTTTTGCCGAGCTGGTAAAAAGCAAACTGAAGCTGGGCGGTGTGTTCCACATGGCAACCGACTGGGAAGCCTATGCAGAACACATGCTGGAAGTGATGTCCTCCATTGACGGATACCAGAACCTGTCTGAAAGTAAAGACTATGTACCGCGTCCGGAATCACGCCCGGTAACCAAATTTGAACAGCGTGGCCATCGTCTTGGCCACGGCGTATGGGACTTAATGTTCGAGAGGGTGAAATAAAATGGCAAAGAATCGTAGCCGTCGTTTGCGTAAAAAAATGCACATCGATGAGTTTCAGGAAATTGGCTTCTCCGTGGCATGGCGTTTCCCGGAAGGCACCAGCGCAGAGCAGATCGATCAGGAAGTCGACCAGTTTATCGATGAAGTGATCGAGCCGAACAAACTGGCCTTTGACGGCAGCGGCTATCTGGCTTGGGAAGGTCTGATTTGCACCCAGGAAATCGGTAAATGCACCGAAGAACACCAGGCTCTGGTCCGTAAGTGGCTGGAAGATCGCAAGTACGAAGAGGTCCGTACCAGCGAACTTTTCGACGTTTGGTGGGACTAATAAAGCATATAGGGTCAGCATTCGCTGGCCCGATTTGTATTAAGGGAAAGTGATGATGCGCAAAACGCTGCTGACGGCAGTTTTAACCTTCACGGCGATGTCCGCCCATGCTGACTACCAGTGCAGCGTAACCCCCCGCGATGACATCGTGCTGAGCCCGAAAACCGTGCAGGTAAAAGGCGAAAACGGCAACCTGGTGATTACCCCAACCGGCGATGTGACCTACAACGGTAAGGTCTACACGCTGAGCGCCGCCCAGCGCGAGCAGGCGAAAGACTACCAGAGCGAACTGCGCAGCGCGCTGCCGTGGATTGACGATGGCGCACGTAGCCGCGTTGAAAAAGGCCGCGTGGCGCTGGATAAAATTATCGCCAAAGAAGTGGGCGAGAGCAGCAATATGCGCGGGCGTCTGACCAAGCTCGACGCGCAGCTCAAAGAACAAATGAACCGCATTATTGAACACCGCACCGACGGCCTGACTTTCCACTATAAAGCTATCGATGAAGTTCGTGCCGATGGTCAGCAACTGGTGAATCAGGCGATGGGCGGCATTCTCCAGGACAGCATCAACGAAATGGGTGCCAAGGCCGTGCTGAAAGGCGGCGGTAATCCGCTTCAGGGCGTGCTGGGGAGTTTAGGCGGTTTGCAAACGGCTATTCAGAACGAATGGAAAAACCAGGAGGCGGATTTCCAGGCCTTCGGTAAAGACGTGTGTGGCCGCGTGGTGTCGCTGGAAGAGAGCCGTAAGGCGCTGGTGGGCACGCTAAAATAACGACATGGTAGGCCGGATAAGCGCAGCGCCATCCGGCAATTAGCACCGAATTGCCTGATGGCGCTGCGCTTATCAGGCCTACCGTCACAACGTAGCCCGGCCAAGCGAAGCGCCGCCGGGCAAACCCATTACTCGCTTAAAAACAGCTCCAGCAGCGAGTTCAAAAACAGCTTACCGTGCTCGGTAATCTGCCAGTACTCCTCGCACTCCGTCAGATAGTTCTGCGCCAGCGCTTCATCAAGCTGCGGGCGAATCACGCTTTCATCGAGACCGGTGTAGGCGCTGAACTCCGCGCGCGGCGCTGGCTCCAGCAGACGAAAACGGTTCATGAAGAACTCGAACGGCTTATCCGCGTTTTCGACATCATGCTGACGCTCCATGTAACGCCCTTCCATATAACCGCGCGGGTGGCGAGTCTTCGCCGTGCGCAGAATACGCCCGTCCGGGAAGGTTACCTTACCGTGCGCGCCGCAGCCGATACCGAGATAGTCACCAAAGCGCCAGTAGTTGAGATTGTGCTGACACTGGTAGCCCGGTTTGGCGTAGGCCGAGGTTTCATACTGCTGATAGCCTGCGGCGGTCAGAAGTTGATGCCCCTGCTCGAAGATATCCCACAGCGAATCGTCGTCCGGCAAAACCGGTGGGCGAGAGCCGAACAGCGTATTCGGTTCAATGGTCAGCTGATACCAGGAGAGATGCGGCGGCGAAAGCTCAATCGCCTGACGCAGGTCGCTCAACGCCTCTTCCAGTGATTGATCCGGCAGCCCATGCATCAGATCGAGGTTGAAGCTACGTAGCCCCAGCTCGCTTGCCAGACGCGCGGCGCGCTTCGCCTCTTCCGGCCCGTGAATACGCCCCAGCCGCTGCAGCTTGCTGTCGCTGAAGCTCTGCACGCCGATGGAGATGCGGTTCACCCCCGCACGCTGATACTCCACAAAGCGGTCTGCTTCGACGGTGCCGGGGTTGGCTTCCATGGTGATTTCCGCGTCGCTTGCCAGGTTCAGGCGCGCACGCACGCCGTCGAGCAGGGTTTGCATTGCCGGGCCTGAAAGCAGGCTCGGCGTACCGCCACCGATAAAGATAGTCTTCACTTCACGTCCCTGTGCCCAGGCGGCATCGGCGTCTAAATCGCTCAGCAGATGCTGGACGTAGTCGTCGTGCGGCACTTCACCCTTGAGCGCGTGCGAGTTGAAGTCGCAGTACGGGCATTTCTGCACGCACCACGGGATATGAATGTAGAGACTCAGCGGGGGCAGATTAACCATTACGCATCGCTTCCAGTAACAGCTTCAGCGCCTGACCGCGGTGGGAGATAGCAATCTTCTCTTCGCGCGTGAGTTCGGCGGCGGTTTTGCCTTCCGACGGCACGAAGAAGATAGGATCGTAACCAAAGCCGCCTTCACCTGCTGGCGCGCGGGTAATCACGCCAGGCCAGCTACCGTGGCACACCAGCGGCGTTGGATCTTCGGCGTGGCGCATATACACCAGTACGCAATGGAACTGCGCCTGACGCTGGTCGTCCGGTACATCTTTCAGCGTCTCCAGCAGTTTTTCCAGGTTTTGCTGGTCGCTGGCATCCACACCGGAATAGCGGGCGGAATAGATACCCGGCGCGCCGCCAAGCACGTCAACGGCGAGGCCGGAGTCATCGGCAATCGCCGGTAACCCCGTCACCTGCGCGGCATGGCGCGCTTTGAGGATTGCATTTTCAATAAAGGTCAGCCCGGTCTCCTCGGCGGATTCCACGCCAAGCTCGGTCTGGGCAACGATATCAAGACCAAAATCAGCGAGCAGCGAGGCAAGCTCGCGCACTTTACCGGCGTTACCGGTAGCGAGGACAACTTTTTGCATGGGATATCCTAATTTGTCAGGGCAGCGATGCCCGCAGGAATGTTTTGCGGATGAATAATTTTAACCTGTTTATGCCGCCCCAGTTCACCTTTCTCAATGATGACCTGGCTTTTGGCGACCTTAAACTGCTTGGCGAGAAACTTCACCAGATGGGCATTGGCCTGCCCATCAACGGGTGGGGCGGTGATGGCGACTTTTAACTCGTCGCCATGTTCCCCGACAATCGCGTCACGGCTGGCCTTTGGCTGAATATACAGCCTCAGTACCAGCCCGTCATCACAGGGTGTGATGGCACTCATAGCGCCATCCACAGCCCTGGCAGCAGCATATTACCGGTCGCCTGCAGGACTTCAGCGATGCCCATATTGGCCGCGTACAGCAGCAGCACCAGTATCATTGGGGAGAAATCGATGCCCCCCATGGACGGCAGCAGTCGGCGAATAGGGCGCAGCAGCGGGTCGGCCAACTGCATCAGCACGAACTCCACCGGGCTACGGCCCTGGCTGACCCAGCTCATGATAGCCATCAGCAGCAGAACCCAGAAGATCAGCAGACCAATGGTTTTCAGCAGGATCAGCACCGCCGAGATCCAGATGATCGGCTGGAAGGTCACTACCATAAACAGCACGATAGCTTTGATAACGCAGAGGATAAACGCCAGCAGCAGCGACGAGCTGTCCAGCGGCCCCATCGGCGGAATGATGCGGCGCAGTGGGCCAACGATAGGCTGAGTTATCTTCACCACGAACTGAGAGAACGGGTTGTAAAAATCACAGCGCGCCCACTGCATCCAGACGCGCAGCAGTAGCACCATTGTGTACAGTTCGATAACTGTCGAGAGCAGGAAGGTCAACGTCTTCATGGCGTTCCTTGAGGTTCCTTATTTTTTTGTGTAATCACGCGCACCGAAAATGGCGGTGCCGATGCGTACCATTGTACTACCCGCCGCGATGGCGGCTTCCATATCGTCAGACATACCCAGAGATAATGTGTCGACGCTTGGGTAGTCTGCTTTCAGCCGCGCAAGAGCGGCTGCCATCTGTTGAGCGACGGCAAGTTGCCGCTCGTACTCTGTTTCCGGAGCCGGAATGGCCATCAGGCCGCGCAGGCGGACGTTTGGCAGCGCGGCAATGTCGGCGGCCAGGGCATCCAGCGCGTCCAACGGAATGCCGGATTTGCTCTGCTCATCGCTGATGTTGATTTGAATCAGCACGTTAAGCGGTGGCATCTCTGGCGGGCGTTGCTCGCTAAGACGTGTGGCTATCTTGAGGCGATCGACGGTGTGGCACCAGTCGAAATGCTCGGCAACCAGACGACTTTTGTTGGACTGCAACGGGCCGATAAAGTGCCATTGCAGTGAGGTAACGCCTTTTTCACGAAAGTGGAGGATCTTTTCCACCCCTTCCTGAACATAGTTTTCGCCAAATGCACGCTGCCCGGCGGCGACGGCTTCTTCGACCGCGCTCGCAGGTTTGGTTTTGCTCACTGCAAGCAGCGTAACTTCTTCTGAATCCCGGCCGCAACGTGCTGCTGCCGCTGAGATTTTCTCCCTGACCTGTGCCAGGTTATGCGCAATATCGTTCATATGTGCTGGTGGGTCTATGGATATACAAGAAATGGTGTCGCTTAGTGTAAAGCATAACGTATCGGATCTACACCTATGTAGCAGCGGGATGGCACGCTGGCGGCAGGCTGGTAAGCTGTTAACCGCGCCGTTTTCCTCTCCTGAACCGCAAATGCTGCTGGAAACATGGTTGAATGAAGCGCAGCAACGCGAGTGGCAGCAGCGCCATCAGCTTGATTTTGCGCTATCGCTTGCGGGCTGCCCGCGCATGAGGGCCAGCGCTTTTGCTCATAGCGGCGGAGTTTCATTGGTTCTGCGGCTGTTATCAACACGCTGCCCGGGGCTTGATGAATTGCACACGCCGGTAGCGCTGGCGGAATTACTGCGGGAAGAGAGCGGGCTGATTCTGGTGACAGGGTCCACCGGTAGCGGTAAATCAACCACCCTCGCCGCGATGGTTGATCACCTCAACCATCAGCTTGCCGGGCATATTGTGACGCTTGAAGATCCTGTTGAGTTTCTGCATGAAAGCGGAAGCTGTTTGATTCATCAGCGGGAAGTCGGGCTGCACTCCTCCTCATTTTCCGAGGCGCTACGGGCAGCGCTACGCCAGGACCCCGATGTGATCCTACTGGGTGAGCTACGTGATAGTGACACCATTAGGCTGGCGCTAACGGCTGCCGAGACCGGGCATCTGGTGCTGGCCACACTGCATACGCGAGGGGCTGCTCAGGCTATCGAACGGTTGATTGACGTGTTTCCCGCGCAGGAAAAAGATCCGGTGCGTAATCAACTGGCGAGCAGTTTATGCGCGGTGCTATCCCAAAAGCTGCAGCCGGATAAACATGGAGGGCGGGTCGCGCTGTTTGAAATGCTGATTAACACGCCGGCCGTCGGCAATCTGATTCGCGAAGGCAAGACGCATCAGCTTGCTGGCGTGATGCAAACCGGGTTACAGAGTGGAATGCAGACTTTTAGCCAGAGCTATCAACAGAGAGTAAAAGCCGGGATGCTATAACTGTGCAAAGGGAGTATAATTTTTATCCCAGCTTCGGGCAGATGAATCTACGCTTATTCTGAAACATTTTTGCCTACCACAATGTATACATTAATAACGTGATGTATTTCTTATTTTTTGAAAAATACCGCTTAAGTCATTATGTTTTAAAGCAGGTTTGTAAATATAATTATTTATACTGTTGCGTGAATGTATTCTTTTGTAATTTACGAGTGATGGTTAACAAAACATTTTTATAACGTCATACTATTTTTATTCTAATATGATGGTTGTAGCTAATCCTTTAGGATGAGTTATTTGTAATGACCCAATTACATTATGTTGCGTAGGCTTACAAAAAAAGGTTGATATTCTTTTGACACTTCTTGGCTCTTCGTTCTATTCTATTTGGGTAATTAGGACTAATCTTATGAAATATTATTTCACTTCTTAAGGTGTCCTTATTATTAATGGTATTAGGTTTACCTTTGCTTTGACTTATAAAACACCATGATGGTGGATATAGACTATGGAGAGTTTCAAAATGTTTGAAGTAACAGAGAGTGCATCTAATTCCCGCAAGATTATCCTAATCACCCATCCGTCAGTACAAGCAAACGCATTTGCCAACTACCTTGCTGAATTACTGTCCGTTTCTGTAGACGTCCACAACATCAACAAGCCACTGATGCAGCGCCTGAACAAAGGCACTGTGGTGCTGTTCGATATCGCGGTATCTAACAAGAAATTGAACGGTATCTGGCGCGATATTATTCGTACCCAGTTCGATTCTCCACGCCTGCTTATTATTAATAGTGCGCAGAAGTATGAATTATACGAAATGGCTCAATGGCCAGCATTGTACGGCGTTTTCCGTCATGATGACGAAGAATCGCGCTTAATTGAGGGCGTCAAAGCGGTCTTAAACGGCGAGCAGACGGCTGAATTGAGCGTGATGCACCCGGCGATGTATGCAGTTGAACATACAGAAGAATCCCATGACAGTGTTCCTCTGACTGAACGTGAATGCGAAATTCTGAATGAATTACGTCATGGTGCGACCAATATGGATATTGCTCGCGCACTGTTCATCAGTGAAAATACCGTACGTACCCACCTGTATAATGTATTCCGCAAGCTCAGCGTGAAAAACAGAACTCAGGCGGTAAGCTGGGCGAACGAAAATCTGCGCCACTAATCTCTGATTTCAGATTGTCAAAGCGTGGGCTGTGCGTATTCGCCACAGCCGCGTAAAACAGGTCTGTTCCCGGGAATTAATTTCCCGGGGGCTGCCGCCCTAGAAACCCTGGTCGAAATAACTTTCCAGAATCACCACCGCAGACGCTGAGTCGACGCTACCTTTGTCCAGCGCGCGAAATCCCCCGTGTTCAAACAGCCCAGCACGAGCCTCGACGGTGCTTAATCTCTCGTCATGCAGCGTAATTGCGACGCCAAAGCGGCCATGGATCTTGTTGGCAAAATTGCGCGCGCGGGCGGTCAGCGGTTGCTCGGTGCCGTCCATATTGAGCGGTAAACCGACAATCACCGTCTCTGGCTGCCACTCTTTGAGCAAGCGAGCAATCAGATTCCAGTCCGGCGTGCCGTCCTGCGCTTTCAGCGCGGCCAGCGGGCGTGCCGTTCCGGTAATGCGTTGCCCAATGGCCACGCCAATGCTGCGCGTGCCGAAATCAAAAGCCAGCAGTGTTCCACTACTCATTATGCGTGCCCCGCAGCGCCAGACATGGTCAGTATGTTGATACCAATCAGCTTAGCGGCTTCTTTCCAGCGCTCGCCAATTGGCGTTTTAAACAGAATATTGAGATCCGCAGGCGCAGTCAGCCAGGCGTTATCGAGGATCTCTTGCTCCAGCTGTCCTTTCTCCCACGAGGCATAGCCCAGCGCGACCAACACGTCATTTGGCTGGCGCGCGGTGCCGAGGGTTTCCAGCACATCGCGTGAGGTGGTGACAATGGTGTTGTCAGAGATGCGGATACTCGATGAGAACGATGCCGGCGGTGTGTGCAGAATAAAGCCACGATCTTCCGCCAGCGGGCCACCCAACATGACGGGTTTATCCAGCCGAATGGCAGGATCGCGCGGTTCAGCGGTGATCTTCAGCTTCTCGAGGATGCCATCGATCTGCAAATTTTCCAGAGGCTTATTAATGATGATGCCCATCGCGCCATCGTCGTTGTATTCGCAGATGTAAACCACGGAACGGCGGAAGATAGGATCCTGAAGGGACGGCATAGCAATAAGGAAGTGATGCTGTAAATTCATTATCAGAGGTTCTTGTCCTGTTTCAATACGCAGCTATGCCCAGTATGCGGGGAAAGTGCACGGCTGTCACCAGGCTTGCCCGTTTGCGGTGGGGCGAAAAACCTGATTGGCGGCGGGTTCCCTCCCGCCGTGTAAAGGCAATAGCTTATTTTTGCAGGCGTTTTTCAATCGCGTCCATCAGCATGCCGGTGATAGAAATCGGATATTCCGCTTCGATTTCGCGCACGCAGGTTGGGCTGGTGACGTTAATTTCCGTCAGGCGATCGCCGATGATGTCGAGGCCTACGAAGATAAGACCTTTGGCTTTCAGCGTCGGGCCGACTTTGCGGGCGATAGCCCAGTCGCTTTCGCTCAGCGGACGTGGTTCGCCACGACCACCGGCGGCCAGGTTGCCACGGGTTTCGCCGCCCTGTGGGATACGCGCCAGGCAGTAAGGCACCGGCTCGCCGTCGATGACCAGCACGCGCTTATCGCCGTCTTTGATGGCTGGCAGATAGTTCTGCGCCATGCAGTAGCGGCTGCCCAGTTCGGTCAGGGTCTCAGCGATAACGCCAATGTTCGGATCCCCTTCCTTCACGCGGAAGATAGAAGCGCCGCCCATGCCGTCCAGCGGCTTCATGATGATGTCACCGTGTTTTTCCCAGAACGCTTTCAACTGGGCTTTGTTGCGGGTCACCAGTGTTTCCGGCGTTAAGTCGGAGAACCAGGCGGTGAACAGCTTCTCGTTACAGTCGCGCAGGCTCTGCGGCTTGTTGACGATAAGCGTCCCTTTCTCTTCGGCACGTTCCAGAATGTAGGTGGCGTAGATAAATTCGGTGTCGAATGGCGGATCTTTACGCATCAGGATAACGTCGAGGTCGGCGAGCTTAATATCCTGCTCGCTGCCGAACTCGTACCATTTATCGTAGTTCTGCTCAACGCTCAGAAGACGCGTGCGGGCGTGGGATTCGCCGTTGATCAGATAAAGATCGTTCATCTCCATATAGTGGAGTTCATAGCCGCGACGCTGTGCTTCCAGCAGCATAGCGAAGCTGGTGTCTTTCTTGATGTTGATGCTTGCGATGGGATCCATCACGATGCCGAGCTTGATCATTATTGTTCTCCTTTAACCCAAATCACCAAAACGCACCTGCAGTGCGGTGATGGCGGTGAGTGCGGTAGTCTCTGTGCGCAAAACGCGAGGCCCCAACAGAATATCAGTAAACTGGTAGCGTGCGGTCATGGCAATTTCATCCGCCGACAGGCCGCCTTCCGGGCCAATCAGCAGGCGAACGCGCTCAACCGGCAGCGGCAGTGTGTTGATGCTGGCGCTGGCGCGCGGATGCAGATTGAGCTTCAGCGCATCATCCTGCTCGGCGCACCATGCCTCAACGTCCATCGCCGGGCGAATCTCCGGAACCTGGTTGCGACCGCACTGCTCGCAGGCGGCAATCGCGATTTTTTGCCACTGCTGAATCTTCTTATTCAGACGCTCGGCATCCAGTTTAACCCCGCAGCGCTCGGAAAAAAGTGGCGTAATGAGGCTTACACCCAGTTCAATCGATTTCTGGATGGTGAATTCCATTTTATCGCCGCGCGACATCACCTGGCCTAAGTGAATATGGATAGGGGATTCGCGGTCATCAAGCGTGCTGCTCTGGATTTCAACCGTCACGTTCTTTTTACCGGCGTCGGTGATAACGGCCTCAAAGACGTGATTGCTACCGTCAAACAGCTGAATGGCCTGGCCTTTGCCCATGCGTAAAACGCGCCCGACGTGGTTCGCCGCATCTTCGCATAGGGCAACCTGCGTGCCGACGGTGAGTGATTCTGGGTGATAGATGCGAGGGATGCGCATAGTCTGAATTCCATCTGTGGCTACGCCCTCTCCGCCAGGAAGAGGGCTGGGCAAAATAACAATTGCCGCTAGTGTAGGTTAGCTCTTTTGCGCCTGGCAAGCCTGCAGCACATATGGATTATGGTTGCCCTGAATTTTGGCGATGCGCTGGTCGCGTTCGCACTCCCATTGGCTGACGGGATACATTTTGTCCCAGGCGTTAAACAGTTGGGTTTGCTGGCGGGAAAGATTCAGCTGATAGCGGTCGCGCATATAGAAGTAGATACGGGCGATGGCGCCGCGTGAACGTTCCGGCGGCTCGGCGACTTTCTCTTTAAAGTCGACCTTCATGGCGCACTGGCCGTACTGACCTTCACCGCCGTTCCACTGCCCGTACATAAAGTTGCCGCGATCGCCGTTCACCTCACCGACGGCGGGCTGCAGGTTATGCATATCGCTCTCCATCTTGCGGTATTCCGGGTCTTTGGCGCAGTTCTTACGACCACCGTCCTGCCAGCACTGACGCTGATGGCCGAACTGCCACGCCGGCACGACGTGCTCCCACTCGACGCGGCTGGCGCGGTTTTCATTTTTACGCACTTTATAGCCGCAGGATTCCAGATCGATAACGCCTTTCTTACCTTGCCAGTTAATTTTACAGCCGCAGTAGAAATCGCCGGGAACGTCGCTATTCACTTTTACGCCCGCGCTTTTCGCCTGGGAAAAACTGTTAATACCTTCGGCTAGCGCCTGCCCAGAGAGTGCCGCCGCGACAAACGCCACGGCAAAAGACAAATTACGGTACATCACGAACTCCATCTCAAAACGAGCCCGCAACGTAACGAATGTGGTTGTCAGATGCAATCAGTCAGGTCAGAAAACTTCCAGATATTTCCGTTAGTTACATTTCGGCAACTAATGGTTCGCCGCAGTGGACGCAGCGGTAGGTGGCTTCACCACGCACGACGCGATTATGACGGCGAACGGTGAGCTGATGCTGCTGGCAGCGGCAGCGATAGGGGAAGGTGTTTTTGCGCACGGACTCCAGCTCGAACTGATGGGTACGCCGCGCCGGTACGCCTAGCACGCTTTCCATCATCCATTTCCACTCTTTACCGTGCGGCGCGACGCGGCCAAAGTGCTTCCAGACCAGCAGGTGCGCCAGTTCGTGCGGCACCACTTCATCGATAAACGCCTGCTGATTTTCCTGCAACAACACGGGATTGAGGCGAATTTCATACTGCTGAAGCCAAGCGGTACCCGCAGAGGTGCCGCGCTGCTGATAGACCAGTTTCGGTTCAGGGTAGTTACGCCCCAGCGCCAGGTTGGCCTGGGCGAGTTTTTCCCGCAGGCTGCGCATGACGTTTTGCTGGACGGCGATAGGAATTCGAGGGGTTTTCATAACGGCTGAGGATAGAGCGTGAAGCGGGGTGGTGCAAGGGGAAGCTTCCTCCCAGGTGGGAGGAAGCGGGATGAAGGTTAGTCGCGAGCGCCAATTTCGCGCAGCGGACGGCCCTGCATCAGGTTACGTTCAATGTGTTCCAGAGAGACGTTTTTGGTTTCTGGAATCAGCCACAGGGTCAGGAAGATGAACAGTACGTTCAGGCCGCCGTATACCCAGAAGGTGTTGGCGCTGCCGAGCGAGTTCAGCATGGTCAGGAAGGTGGCCCCGACAATCATGTTCGCAATCCAGTTGGTGGCGGTAGAGCAGGTGATACCGAAATCGCGGCCTTTCAGCGGCTGGATTTCAGAGCACAGTACCCAAATCAGCGGACCGGCGCTCATGGCGAAGCCAACGATAAACATCAGCAGCATCAGCACGGCGAAGTACTGGGCCACGGCGGAGTGAATGCCGATATGCATCATCGAGCCCAGCACGCCCATACCAACGGCCATCACGATAAAGCCGAGGATAAGGGTTGGTTTACGGCCCCAGCGGTCAACCAGGCCAATCGCAATAAAGGTCGCTAGCACGTTGGTCAGGCCAACGATAACGGTACCCCACATCTGTTCGGTGGTATTGGTGTAGCCTGCCAGTTCAAAGATCTTCGGTGCGTAGTACATGATGACGTTCATACCGGTGAACTGTTGCATTACCTGCAGCAGCACGCCGAGGAACACCGCGCGGCGGAAGTTGCTGTTCTCTTTGAACAGCGCCCAGCCGCTCTGTTTTACCTTCAGGCTTTCACGGATTTCATCCAGCTCGCGTTTGGCTTCTGCGCTGGTATCACGCAGACGCATCAGGACACGCTCGGCATCGTTAAAGCGACGTTTAGCGGCAAACCAGCGCGGGCTGTCCGGCAGGAAGATAACGCCTATCAGCAGCAGTACCGCAGGAATGATGATAACGCCGAGCATCCAGCGCCATGCGCCGCTATAGCTGAACGCGGTATCGGACAGGTACGCGCCGAGAATACCGATAGTAATCATCAGCTGATACATGGAAATCATGCTGCCGCGGATTTTTTCCGGCGCGATTTCAGACAGGTACAGCGGTGCGGTGTAGGAAGCCACACCCACTGCCAGGCCAAGCAGCACGCGGGAAAGCAGCAGCACTTCAACGTTCGGCGCGGCGGCGGAGAACAGGGAACCGGCAACGAACAGGATCGCACCGATCATCAGGCTTTTCTTACGGCCCAGCTTGAAGGAAAGCCAGCCGCTGCCGACCGCCCCGACCGCTGCGCCGAACATCATGGAACTGACCACCCACTCCTGCGTATGCGGGCTGAGTTGGAAATCGGTAGTAATAAAGGGCAGTGCACCGGCAATAACGCCGATATCAAGGCCAAACAGCAGTCCGGCCAGCGCCGCTAAGAAGCAGACAAAGAAGGTCATTGTCTTGTTCGAGCGACCCTGTTTTTTATTGTTAGGCATGATGCTCTCCAATTGAGTCATTGATTCTATCGATGCTTAGGGTAGGAGAGTATGTAGTAAAAAAATGTGATTACAATCACGACTGTGTAATCGGTTACACTGATGTTTAGGTTATGGTTTGGTTAAATATCAATAAAATCATGATGTTGATTGTGTTTTAAGAAAAATGAAAATACCAATAATGAGACTTTACTGAAACATGAAGCATTAATATGAAAAGGTGTTTCATGGCTTGCGATGAAGGCTTGTGTAGCGCGGTACTATTAATGTAATCGCTTTCACAAAATTGTGTGTAACTGTAAATTGTTACGTAAAAGAGATGAATGCTGTGGTGCGGGTATTTCCCCGGTACATGGCTCGTAGCCCGGCCGAGCGCAGCGACGCCGGGAACAGCTCCCAAAGCTACAGGCATAAAAAAAGCCAGCACAAGGCTGGCTTTCATCAAAACGGGTAAACCTTATTTCAGGCCAGCCGCTTCGCGCAGCTGAGCTGCTTTGTCGGTTTTTTCCCATGGGAAGGTTTCGCGACCGAAGTGACCGTATGCTGCCGTCTCTTTGTAGATTGGGTGCAGCAGATCCAGCATCTGGATAAGGCCATATGGACGCAGGTCGAAGAACTCGCGAACCAGACCAATCAGCTGCTCAGCAGGCACTTTCTCAGTACCGAAGGTTTCCACCATGATGGACGTTGGTTCAGCCACGCCGATAGCGTAGGAAACCTGAATCTCACAGCGGTCAGCCAGGCCAGCGGCAACGATGTTTTTCGCCACATAGCGTGCTGCGTAGGCTGCAGAACGGTCAACTTTAGAAGGATCTTTACCGGAGAATGCACCGCCACCGTGACGAGCCATGCCGCCGTAGGTATCCACGATGATTTTACGACCGGTCAGACCACAGTCACCCATTGGGCCACCGATAACGAAACGACCGGTTGGGTTGATAAAGAATTTGGTCGATGCGTTCAGCCATTCGGTAGGCAGAACAGGCTTGATGATCTCTTCCATCACTGCTTCTTGCAGGGATTTCTGATCGATGCTTTCAGCGTGCTGAGTAGACAGAACCACCGCATCAATACCAACAACTTTACCGTCGTCGTACTGGAAGGTGACCTGGCTTTTAGCGTCAGGACGCAGCCATGGCAGGGTGCCGTTTTTACGCACTTCAGCCTGACGCTGCACCAGACGGTGTGCGTAGGTGATTGGCGCTGGCATCAGCACGTCGGTTTCGTTGGTCGCATAGCCAAACATCAGACCCTGGTCGCCTGCACCCTGTTCCAGCGGATCGGCACGGTCAACGCCCTGGTTGATGTCCGGAGACTGCTTACCGATAGCGCTCAGTACGGCACAAGAATTGGCATCAAAGCCCATATCAGAATGCACATAGCCAATTTCGCGAACGGTTTTACGGGTGATCTCTTCGATATCAACCCATGCGCTAGTGGTGATTTCACCACCGACCAGCACCATACCGGTTTTGACGTAGGTTTCACACGCTACGCGGGCTTTCGGATCCTGCTCGAGGATGGCATCCAGCACGGCGTCGGAAATTTGGTCAGCGATTTTGTCAGGATGCCCTTCAGATACAGACTCGGACGTAAAAAGGTGTTTTGCCATATTTAATATCACCCAATGAGAATTTGGTTAGCTCAAACTGTTGTATTGAATAATCACGATGGAAGATTATACCACGGACTTAATGGTTGCCGTCACTGGCAGTCTGAGTGTTAATCGGTATAGATGGATTAACATCTGGACGGCTATTTTAGGTCACATCTTCACCTCATTGCCAGTTTTTTTTGAGATAGCTCGCATTCTGTTGCAATGGTTAACGGAAATTTTTCCTGACACTGCTGGCAATGCGCGCATTTATATTTTGCATTTTAGGTAGGTTATCGGTATAAAACGCCGCGCGCGGCTCATACAAAAAAGCACACGTCATTTTTCGTGTTGCCACTTCCAGCCGGGCTAAGACTTTTGCTTTGGCTTGAGGTTCGTCTTTCGGGGCGGCCGTGGAGGTGATACGAGATAATGAACCGTTGTATTCTGCTGATTCTACCGTGCCGTCCTGGCGCGACTATGTTCCCCGCAACCCTCCATTCTGCTTTGCATACCAGCCGATGTTATACCCATTTCGGCGCTTCTCAGGACTCCAGAGCCGGTAGGTAACTGAAGACTGAACAAGGGCGCTCTTGTCAAAACAAGAGTTTTCTCGTGGTTTCTCTGAACCGTCATAATGTGTTCAGGTGCTTGTTTTATAATGATATGAATAAGAAACCGGTCGCACAGTCGGGGCGCCAGCATGTTCTGCTGCCTATTCAGGCTGTATATGGGTTGTTATCGCAACGTCACGCTGCGATAGTAGTTAACTGTTTTACACTTGTTATAAATAATTGAGGTTCGCTATGTCTGACGACATTTCATTCGATTCGCATTCGTCAGCAGGCGAACGCGGTGTACTACGTTCCATGCAGGAGGTTGCGATGAGCTCCCAGGAAGCCAGCAAAATGCTACGCACATACAACATTGCCTGGTGGGGCAATAACTACTACGACGTCAACGAGCTTGGCCACATCAGCGTCTGTCCAGACCCGGATGTACCGGAAGCGCGCGTTGACCTCGCCGAGTTGGTAAAAGCACGTGAAGCACAGGGGCAGCGTCTGCCTGCGCTGTTCTGCTTCCCGCAGATCCTGCAGCATCGTCTGCGCTCGATTAACGCGGCGTTCAAACGCGCGCGTGAATCTTACGGCTACAACGGCGACTACTTCCTGGTTTACCCTATAAAGGTTAACCAGCATCGTCGCGTCATTGAATCCCTGATCCACTCCGGCGAACCGCTGGGTCTGGAAGCCGGTTCTAAAGCTGAACTGATGGCGGTGCTGGCACACGCGGGCATGACCCGTAGCGTGATCGTCTGTAACGGCTATAAAGACCGTGAATACATTCGTCTGGCGCTGGTTGGCGAGAAGATGGGCCACAAGGTCTATCTGGTTATCGAAAAGATGTCCGAAATCGCCATCGTACTGGAAGAAGCCGAACGTCTGAACGTGGTACCACGCCTTGGCGTGCGTGCGCGTCTGGCCTCTCAGGGTTCCGGTAAATGGCAGTCTTCCGGCGGCGAAAAATCCAAGTTCGGCCTGGCGGCAAACCAGGTGCTGCAACTGGTGGAAATTCTGCGCGAGCGTGGCCGTCTGGACAGCATTCAACTGCTGCACTTCCACCTCGGCTCGCAGATGGCGAACATTCGCGATATCGCCACCGGCGTACGTGAATCCGCCCGTTTCTACGTTGAGCTGCACAAGCTTGGCGTGAACATTCAGTGCTTCGACGTGGGCGGTGGCTTGGGCGTGGACTACGAAGGTACCCGCTCGCAGTCCGACTGCTCCGTGAACTACGGCCTGAACGAATATGCCAACAACATCATCTGGGCGATTGGCGACGCGTGTGAAGAGCACGGTCTGCCGCATCCGACGGTGATTACCGAATCGGGTCGTGCGGTTACCGCGCACCACACGGTGCTGGTTTCTAACATTATCGGCGTTGAGCGTAGCGAACATACCGAAGCCACTCCACCTGCAAACGATGCGCCGCGCGCGCTGCAAAGCATGTGGGAAACCTGGCAGGAGATGCACGAGCCGGGCAATCGCCGCTCGTTGCGCGAATGGCTGCACGACAGCCAGATGGACCTGCACGATATTCACGTCGGCTACTCTTCAGGCACCTTTAGCCTGCATGAGCGCGCGTGGGCCGAGCAGCTTTATCTGAATATGTGCCACGAAGTGCAGAAACAGCTCGACCCGAGCAACCGCGCGCACCGTCCGATTATCGACGAACTCCAGGAACGTATGGCGGATAAGATTTACGTCAACTTCTCGCTGTTCCAGTCTATGCCGGATGCGTGGGGTATCGATCAGCTGTTCCCGGTGATGCCGCTGGAAGGGCTGAATCAGGTGCCGGAGCGCCGTGCGGTGCTGCTGGATATTACCTGTGACTCCGACGGTGCTATCGACCACTACGTCGACGGCGACGGGATTGCGACCACCATGCCGATGCCGGAATACGACCCAGAGAACCCGCCGATGCTGGGCTTCTTCATGGTTGGGGCATATCAGGAGATCCTCGGTAACATGCACAACCTGTTCGGCGATACCGAAGCGGTTGACGTGTTTGTCTTCCCTGACGGTAGCGTGGAAGTGGAGCTGTCTGATGAAGGCGATACCGTGGCGGATATGCTGCAGTACGTACAGCTAGACCCGAACACCCTGCTGACGCAGTTCCGTGACCAGGTGAAAAACACCGATCTCGACGCTGAGCTGCAGCAGCAGTTCCTGGAAGAGTTTGAGGCCGGTTTGTACGGCTATACTTATCTGGAAGACGAGTAACGGTAAATGCCCGGTGGCGCTGCGCTTACCGGGCCTACGAAAGTAGGCCGGATAAGGCGAAGCCGCCATCCGGCAGTCGGGTTCAGCGGCGGCCACATTTACGGCACTCACTTGAATCCGTACAAATTAACGGCGATAATCCGCCGCAAATATGCAGTTACCAAATCAATCCCTTCCTCGTCGGGCCTAACGACGCGGAGGGGATTTTTTTTACAGTGATTTTAAAAGAGGTCAGCACATGAGCACCTTGGGTCATCAATACGACAACTCCCTGGTTTCCAACGCGTTTGGTTTTCTTCGTCTGCCGATGAACTTCATGCCGTACGACAGCGACGCGGATTGGGTTATTACTGGCGTACCGTTTGATATGGCGACCTCAGGTCGCGCCGGTGGCCGTCACGGTCCGGCGGCCATTCGTCAGGTTTCCACCAACCTGGCCTGGGAGCACAACCGCTTCCCGTGGAACTTCGACATGCGCGAGCGCCTGAACGTAGTGGACTGCGGTGACCTGGTTTACGCCTTCGGCGATGCCCGCGAGATGAGCGAAAAATTGCAGGCACATGCGGAAAAACTGCTGGTGGCGGGCAAGCGCATGCTCTCCTTCGGCGGCGACCACTTCGTCACGCTGCCGCTGCTGCGCGCGCACGCTAAGCACTTCGGCAAAATGGCTCTGGTGCACTTCGATGCCCACACCGATACCTACGCTAATGGCTGCGAGTTCGACCACGGCACCATGTTCTTCACCGCGCCAAACGAAGGTCTGATCGATCCGAACCATTCCGTCCAGATTGGTATCCGTACCGAGTTCGACAAAGACAACGGCTTCACCGTGCTCGACGCTGGTCAGGTGAACGATCGTACCGTGGACGACATCATCGCGCAGGTGAAGCAGATCGTTGGCGATATGCCGGTCTACCTGACCTTTGATATCGACTGCCTGGATCCCGCGTTTGCACCGGGTACCGGTACGCCGGTGATCGGCGGTCTGACTTCCGATCGTGCCATTAAACTGGTGCGCGGTCTGAAGGATCTGAACATCGTCGGGATGGATGTGGTTGAAGTGGCTCCGGCCTACGATCAGTCCGAAATTACCGCATTGGCAGCGGCGACGCTGGCGCTGGAGATGCTGTATATCCAGGCTGCGAAGAAGGGCGAGTAAGGCCTTCGCGGAGGTTCCCCGGCGTCGACGTAAACGCCTCGGCCGGGCTACGATTAACATGTAGCCCAGCCGAGCGCAGCGACGCCGGGAACCACCCAACGATTAGAACGCGTTGAACGGATACTCTACATAAACGCGTACTTCATTACCGCTGACGTTATAGTCGCTGGCGTTGCTGGAAACGCGCAGCACCGAGTAGCGGACCTTAAACTTCAGATCTTTCGCCGGGCCGTCCTGGACCTGGTACTGCACCTGGTTAAACCACTCGTGCTCTTTACCGTTATTGGTTTCCGCCGTTTTGATGTTATCGCCGCGAACGTACGCGGTGGTCCAGCTCAGACCCGGTAAGCCCAGTCTGCCAAAGTCCAGCGCATAAGATGCCTGCCATGAACGTTCGTCTTCACCGTTAAAATCAGACCAGTAAGAGTTTGCCAGCCAGATGGTATTGCCGCCGTCACCGACGCCGCCCTGATCCTGGTAGCTGCCGTAGTGATAGCCGGTGCTGCCGCTGCTTTGCTGGTAAGCAATTTTGAAGGTGTGAATATCCCAGATATAGCTGGTGGCCAGGCTCCAGATACTGTTGCTGCGGCCGGTATCCAGCGAGTCGGCGTATTCCTGAACCAGGCGAGAGTTATAGCCGTTGAAGTCGAAGACCAGTTTCTGACTAGTCGTCAGCGGCTGTGCGTAGTTCAGGCCGAGGTACTGCTTGTTCAGCACGTCTTCAACGTTAGAGGCGTACAGTGCACCACTCAGTTGGTCGTTAAACTGATAGCTCGCGCCGCCGAAGGTGATGCTCGTCAGGCCGCTGTTGTGGCTGTCGTCGCTTTTACGCTGCTCGTCGGTGAAGTAACCGGCGTTCACTTCCAGACCGTCGATCTCTTTAGAGGTCAGCATGGTCCCGGTGAAGGTTTCATACAGCAGACGCGAATCGTCGGCGTAGAGAATCGGTAACGCCGGGCGCTGGGTACCGTAGCTCAGTACGGTATTGGAGAAGCGCATTTTGGCGGTTGCGCCGAATTTAGCTAAATCAGATTTTGCTCGGCCGTCGTTATCCTGGGCGAAAAAGTCGATACCGCCCGCGCCGCTGTTTCCGCGGCCGCCGTCCAGACGCACGCCGTACTGGGCGATACCGTCTACGCCAAAGCCGATAGGGCCCTGGGTGAAGCCGGACTCAAAGGTCGCGATAAAGCCCTGGCCCCATTCGCTCTTATCGTGCAGCCCATCGCGATAATCGCGTTTGATATAAGCGTTACGTAAGAAGAGATCCAGGTGGCTGTCATCAATAAAACCCTGGCTGTCGGATTGTTGGCTCGCAAAAGCTGGCGCAGAGGCAATAATACTTAAAGCAATTAACGTTAATTTCTTTTTCACGGAGGGAACTTCTCTGTTTATCTGACGGTCGAATTGTGTTGTTACAATTCGGATATTCGCCTGAATAAGTATCAAAAGCAATCATTGTATGAATGGATGTGT
The DNA here is from genome assembly GCF_044197065.1 of Kluyvera chengduensis. Classification (NCBI taxonomy): domain Bacteria; kingdom Pseudomonadati; phylum Pseudomonadota; class Gammaproteobacteria; order Enterobacterales; family Enterobacteriaceae; genus Kluyvera; species Kluyvera chengduensis. Next base: position 1,474 of record NZ_JBIQOI010000004.1, on the reverse strand, counting down.
CGCTGAGAGGTACTACGCAGGGTGCGCCGCGTCTGGCTTTGCTAAAACCCTCTGGACTATTTAAAAATACGGCGAATGAACTTCCTGAAAGGTAAATAGTATATTTTTGATTTAATACCCAGGATAAATGTTTGAGTGTGGCGGGAGCGGCTTATATATTTGACGGATGCTATATCTGCGTATATTTAACGGTTCGTGCGCTTAAATTATCAATTCATGCCATTTAGCCATTATTAATATTTTTTTCTTATCAAAGCAAGAGGGGCAATATTGCCCCTCTGAATAATTATTTAATGCCGTCCGCCTGTAAGCGGTCGCGGATATGCTGGGCACGCGCCTGAGAAGCAGGGTGATCGTCAAACATGGAGCTTTGACGACCATCTTCGAGTTTAGACAGCTTCTCGAAGCTGGTGGCAAGCCCGGTCGGGTTGATCCCTCGCTTGCGCAGCAGATCATAAGAGTAGTCATCGGCTTCCGACTCCTGACGCTGAGAGAACTGCGAGTTCACCAGTTTTTCGCCAAGATCGCCAAGCTGTGACTGCGACAAGCTTCCCACGATGCCGCCAGCGGATGCCGCTGCAGCGCGTAGGGCGTTGGTGCCAATCGCCACCTGCATTCCTTTCTTCACGTGGCCGAGCGCAACGTGGCCCATTTCGTGGCCAACCACAGCTTCGACTTCATTATCATTCATCAGATCCATCAGGCCGCTATACACACGGATACAGCCGTTGGCCATGGCGAAGGCGTTGACGTCTTTCGCCACGTAGACTTTGTAGTTCACTGGCTGACCGTTAATGTTATCGCCAAGCGCCGCCGCTATCTTATTGAGTCGCTGAACATAAGCGCTGTCTGCTGGTGCGATGGTAGCCTTACTGTCCATATCCTTACAGGCCTGGTCGCTTAGCGCCTGAACCTGTTGATCGCTCAAGGAAAATGCCTGCAAAGCGCCGGTGCTCGAGCTTAATAAGCCATTTGAATCCATATTCTGGCAGCCGCTTAGCAGTAAAGTCGCGCCAAACGCCAGAATCATCGCCCGTTTCTTCATGAGATTGCTTCCAAAGTCGTTTATCTGAAAATGCTCTGGAACTGCACCACCAGAGTTAAGCGTAAGTATAAAGAATATCGCGGCTTACGAGCGAGTGGATTACATCTTGTTAACCTCTGTTCCAGAGATTTCTGAAGTGGCAAAAGGATGCTCCATGTACATGCTTTGTCGCATAGGTTACATTGTTGACACTTTTTTCTGGCATAGCCCGTAACGTGCGCCTCTCGTGACGTTAGGGTTGCCTTCAACAGTCCGAACTGGAGTCAAAATGTCCTCACGTAAAGAGCTTGCTAATGCTATTCGTGCGCTGAGCATGGACGCAGTACAGAAAGCCAATTCCGGTCACCCGGGTGCCCCTATGGGTATGGCTGACATTGCCGAAGTCCTGTGGCGTGATTTTCTGAACCATAACCCACAGAACCCGTCCTG
>NZ_JBIQOI010000003.1:0-341410 GCF_044197065.1 Kluyvera chengduensis | reverse complement strand
CGACGTTATGCGGTATTAGCTACCGTTTCCAGTAGTTATCCCCCTCCATCGGGCAGTTTCCCAGACATTACTCACCCGTCCGCCACTCGTCACCCAAGAGCAAGCTCTCTGTGCTACCGTTCGACTTGCATGTGTTAGGCCTGCCGCCAGCGTTCAATCTGAGCCATGATCAAACTCTTCAATTTAAGTTTGATGCTCGTGAATTAAACTTCGTAATGAATTACGTGTTCACTCAGAGACTTGGTATTCATTTATCGTCTTGCGACGTTAAGAATCCGTATCTTCGAGTGCCCACACAGATTGTCTGATAAATTGTTAAAGAGCAGTGCAACACGGCTTTCGCTCACTGTTGCGAGGTGGCGTATATTACGCTTTCCTCTTTCAGAGTCAAGCGTTTAATTTCGCTTTTCTCTGTCGAGATTCTCAGGGGAACCTCGCTGACCCGGCGGCTTGTTTGCCGTTGTTCCGTCTCAGTGGGGCCGCATTATAGGGAGTAATTGAGATCCCGCAAGCATAAATTTAAAATAATTTACCGCTCGCTTTCTTTTTCAACAAATCGTGCAGCAATGCGTCGTAAAAAGCCTGAATTGCTGTTTTTAACACCGATTCAGCACGTCAAATGGCATACTAAAGAAAGATAAATAATAGGAATGGCATTTATGTCTCTAAGCGCACAGCAACTGGCAGCTCAAAAGAACATCTCCTGGGTCCTGGCTGAGAAAATAGCCCAGAAGATACTCACCGGTGAATACCCGCCGGAAAGCATTCTCCCGGGTGAGATGGAGCTGGGTGAAATTTTCGGCGTGAGCCGAACCGCTGTTCGTGAAGCGGTAAAAACACTCTCAGCAAAAGGCATGCTGCTTCCACGCCCACGTATTGGCACGCGCGTCATGCCACAGGCACACTGGAACTTCCTCGACACCGAGCTCATTTCCTGGTGGCTGACCACCGATAACTTCCAGTCGGTGATGAAACACTTTCTGGTACTTCGCCGTAGCCTGGAGCCGCAGGCCTGTATGTTGGCAGCGACATTAGGCACCGCCGAGCAGAAGGCGCACCTCAATACATTAATGGAAGAGATGGCAACGCTTGAGAAGGCATTCGACCGCAATCGCTGGATCGACATCGACACCTCATGGCACGAACATATCTATGAAATGAGCGCGAATCCGTTTCTGACCTCTTTCGCCAAACTTTTCCACTCCGTCTACCACATCTATTTTACCTCGATTACCGAAGACGAAGTAATTGAGCTTGCCAGCCACCAGGCAATTGTCGATGCAATACAGGACGGCGATGGTCAGCAGGCGTTTCTGGCATGCCAGGCTTTATTAAACGCACCGCATATCCGGGAAGCGGTATAAAGGACATCGAATGACAGAAAAGAAAGCGCGGAGTATGGCTGGCCTGCCGTGGATAGCGGCAATGGCCTTCTTTATGCAGGCGTTGGATGCCACTATCCTGAATACAGCGCTTCCCGCCATCGCCCATAGCCTTAACCGTTCACCTCTGGCCATGCAGTCGGCCATTATCAGCTACACGCTAACCGTCGCCATGCTGATCCCGGTTAGCGGCTGGCTGGCCGACCGTTTCGGTACCCGTCGCGTCTTTATGTTAGCGGTGAGCCTGTTCACCCTGGGATCTCTGGCCTGCGCGCTCTCTTCTTCATTGACCGAGCTGGTTATCTTCCGGGTGATCCAAGGGATTGGCGGCGCCATGATGATGCCCGTTGCACGCCTGGCGTTACTACGCGCCTATCCGCGTAGCGAACTGCTGCCGGTGCTCAACTTTGTCACCATGCCAGGTTTGATTGGCCCGATTCTTGGCCCGGTACTCGGCGGCGTATTCGTCACCTGGGCAACCTGGCACTGGATTTTCCTCATTAACATACCGATTGGCATTATCGGGATGCTGTACGCCCGGAAATACATGCCGAACTTCACCACGCCGCGGCGACGCTTCGATTTCTCCGGTTTTCTGCTCTTCGGGCTAAGCCTGGTACTGTTCTCCATCGGTATGGAGTTGCTAGGGGAGCAAATCGTGTCGGGCTGGGTGGCCTTAATGATAGTCCTGCTCAGTATCATTCTGCTGCTGGCCTATATCCGCCATGCACGCAAACACCCTACACCGCTGATTTCACTGTCGCTGTTTAAAACGCGCACCTTTTCCGTCGGCATCGCGGGTAATCTGGCAACACGTCTGGGCACCGGCTGTGTACCGTTCCTGATGCCATTGATGCTACAGGTGGGCTTTGGTTATCCGGCACTGATCGCCGGCTGCATGATGGCGCCGACGGCAATCGGTTCGATTATTGCGAAATCGACCGTCACTGCCGTACTACGTCGTTTGGGCTATCGAAAAACACTGGTGGGGGTCACGCTGTTTATCGGGCTGATGATCGCGCAGTTCTCGCTGCAGTCGCCGTCGATGCCGATATGGATGCTGATTCTGCCGCTGCTCGTGCTGGGGATGGCGATGTCGACGCAGTTCACGTCGATGAACACCATTACGCTTGCTGACCTGACGGACGATAATGCCAGCGGCGGCAATAGCCTGCTGGCGGTGACGCAGCAGCTGTCGATTAGCCTTGGCGTTGCTATCAGCGCCGCGGTGCTGCGTTCGTATCAGAGTATCGTGGGGTCAACCATCGATCAGTTCCACTATACCTTTATTACCATGGGCGTGATTACGGCGATATCCGCGCTGATGTTCCTGCTGCTGCGGCCGAAAGATGGCCGCAACTTAATAAAAGAAAAGCACTAAGCTCACACGGAGCCGCGAACCACCAGCTCGGGCGTCAGCTGCATACGCTGCTGTTTCTGCCCGGGCTGCGCGATGCGATGAATCAACACATCAATCGCCAGCTCGCCCAGTTCATCTTTCGGTTGGTGAATGGTGGTCAGCGGCGGCGTCATATAGCGCGCCAGCTCGATATCGTCATAGCCAATTACCGCCATGTCCTGCGGAATACGCAAACCGGCCTGATACAACGCTTGATAGGCACCGACCGCCATGGCGTCATTGCCGACAAACACCGCATCCGGACGCTCGGGATGCTTTAACAACTGCTGCATCGCCTCCAGACCGCCACCAAATTCGAAGTCGCTGGTAATTTCATAGCCGTCCAGAATAGGCAGCTTCGCGTTATGCATCGCTTCCCGATATCCTTCCAGCCGCAGACGCGCAGGAGTTTTATCTAGCGGGCCAGCAATACAAGCAATGCGCGTATGGCCGCGTTCAATCAGGTAACGGGTCGCCATATCGCCGCCGAGCAGCGAGTTGTCCTGAATCAGGTCGCTGTCGCCGTCGAACGGTGCCCAGTCCATCATCACGGAAGGAATAGAAGGGTAGCGCTGCATGATCTCCAGCGACGGCTGGTGCGTTTCGGTGCACAGCAACAGCAGCCCATCGACGCGTTTTTGCATCAGCGTCTCAAGATTGCGGTTCATCCGCTGCTCGTCGCCTTCGGTATTGCACAGCACCAGGCTGTAGCCACGCTCAAAACAGCTGCGTTCTACGCCGCGCACCAGTTCAGAGTAGAACGGGTTGGTACTGGCGGTGATCAGCATGCCAATCGTGTGGGTCTGATTCAGCTTGAGGCTACGCGCCAGCGCCGACGGCGCGTAGTTCAGCGTTTTGATGGCCGCATCAACTTTCTCGGTAACAGCATCGCTGACGAACCGGTCTTTATTGATGACGTGCGATACCGTAGAGGTGGAAACGCCCGCCAGGCGAGCAACATCCTTCATCGTGGCCAAGCATTACCCCTGTAGACGTAAGAATTCGTCGATCTCTTCACGCCACGGAACCGATGGCTGAGCGCCTTTACGCGTAACCGCAATGGCCGCGGCTACATGAGCAAAGCGCAGCGCCTCCGCCAGCGGCGTATTTTCCAGCAGCGCGGTCATCAACGCACCGTTAAAGGTATCGCCCGCTGCAATGGTATCGATGGCCTGAACTTTAAAGCCCGGCACGCGACGACCTTCGCCCTTCACGCTGGCCCATACGCCACGGCTGCCGAGGGTGATTATCACCGTGTCGATACCTTTGGCATGCAGCACCTGCGCGGCTTTCGCTGCGTCTTCATCGTTTTCTACCCGTACGCCCGTCAGCTTCTCTGCTTCGGTTTCGTTCGGGGTAATGATATCCACCAGCGACAGCAACTCATCCGACAGCGCGCGCGCCGGGGCCGGGTTTAATACCACGGTGGTCTGGTTCTGGTGGGCAATCTGCGCGGCCAGCAGTACGCTGTCCAGCGGGGATTCAAGCTGCATCAGCAGCGCGTCAGCCTGGGCGATACGCTCGCGCTGCGCGTCGACTAACGCGGTGGATAATGCGGCGTTGGCTCCGGCATGGATACCAATGACGTTTTCGCCTTCTCCGTTCACGAAGATCAGCGCCACGCCGGTCGACTCGCCCGCCACGGCGCTCACTGGCGCGGTATCAATGCGGTCAACCTGTAACTGCTTACGGATACGCTCGCCGATATCGTCATCGCCCGTACAGGCAATAAACGCAATATCCGCACCGCTGCGGCCAGCAGCTACCGCCTGATTAGCACCTTTACCGCCAAAAGCGACCTGATAATGGTTACCGGTGACAGTTTCGCCAGGCGTCGGAAATGATTCAAGATTGAGAATGTGATCGGCATTGATGCTGCCAAGGACGACGAGTTTGCCTGCGGTTTTCATTTTCGGTATGTCCGGTAAGATGCGCCACCGGCTGACTCACCGGTGGCGCGTGCCCTGCTTTTATTTTTGATGTTGTCCCTCAGGCTAAGAGCCTGAATCGCACTCGCGTTATTACTGCTTAATTACCAGCTTCAGGTCAACAGGATATTTCGCCTGGACCTTTTCGCCTTTCAGCACTTTGTCAGCGGTTTCCACGCCGGTTGCGCCGATCTGGTCAGGTAACTGCGCGATAGTCGCCGCCAGTTTGCCATCTTTTACCGCTTTCTCGCCATCTGGCGTACCGTCAAACCCAACCACCATCACATCGGATTTACCGGCAGTCTGCAGCGCACGCAGTGCGCCCAGCGCCATTTCATCGTTCTGTGCAAAGACCGCTTTCACGTCCGGATGCGCAGTCAGCAGGTTCTGCATCACGTTCAGACCTTTAGTACGGTCGAAGTCGGCAGGCTGGCTCGCCAGGACGTTAAATTTGTGAGCAGCAACGGCCTGCTGGAAACCTTCGCCACGCTCGCGCGCTGCGGACGTCCCGGCAATCCCCTGCAGTTCGATAACCTTCGCGCCTTCACCGGCTTTCTTCGCGATGTAATCACCGGCAATTTTGCCGCCCAGCACGTTATCGGAAGCAATGTGGCTCACGACGTCGCCTTTAGAAGCCACACGGTCAAGGGTGATTACCGGGATTTTCGCCTGGTTAGCCATCTTGATAGCGTTACCTACCGCATCGGAATCCGTTGGGTTAATCAGCAGAATTTTGGTGCCACGAACCGTTAAATCCTGAACGTTAGCCAGCTCTTTCGCCGGGTTATTCTGTGAATCCAGAACCACCAGGTTGTAACCCAGTTTATCGGCTTCTTTCTGCGCGCCATCCTTCAGGGAGACGAAGAACGGGTTATTCAGGGTAGAGATAACCAGCGCAATGGTGTCTTTCGCCATCGCGTTCGCACTCACGGTGGCGCTCAGCGCAACCGCAGAAACCAGGGTAGCCAGTTTTTTCATGTTCATATCTAAGATGTCCTGTAGTGTCGTGAATTACTGCTTTTTGTTGTCCACCAGCACCGCCAGCAAAATGACGACTGCTTTAACGATCATCTGGTAATAAGAAGAAACGCCTAACAAGTTCAAACCGTTGTTCAAGAACCCAAGAATCAGCGCACCAATAAGCGTGCCGACGATACGACCTTTACCGCCTGCCAGGCTGGTACCACCCAGCACCACCGCCGCGATAGCATCCAGCTCATAGCCGGTACCCGCCGTCGGTTGCGCAGAGGAGAGACGCGCCACTTCGATAATCCCCGCCAGCGCCGACAGCAGCCCGCACAGAGAGTAGACGATAATTTTGACTTTATTAACGCTGATACCGGAAAGACGCGTTGCCGCTTCGTTGCCGCCCAGCGCATAGATATAACGACCCAGACGGGTGTGATGCAGCATGTACCACGCGGCCAGGAAGACAATCCCCATGATCCATACCGGGGTAGGAATGCCCAGCGGACGACCAATCCCGAACCAGCCAAAGACATCAGCGTTATCGGTAAACCCGGTATTTACCGGACTGCCGTTGGTGTACACCATGGTCACGCCGCGCAGCAGCAGCATCATCACCAGCGTGGCGATAAAGGCCTGAACGCGACCTTTGGCGACGATAACGCCGGTAACGGCCCCGATTGCGGCACCTAATGCGAGTGCGGCAGCAACCGCCACCAGCGCATTAACTTCGATGCCCACAATCGACGCGGCGACCGCGCCGGTCAACGCCAGCAGAGAACCGACGGACAGGTCGATTCCTGACGTTAAAATGACCAGCGTCATCCCGACCGCCATGATCGCATTCACGGAGGTTTGCTGCAGGATGTTGAACAGGTTATTGACGGTAAAAAAGTTCGGGCTCATGGTCGATACAATCGCTATCAGCACCAGCAGGGCTATCAGCGATTTTTGCTCCAGCAGCCATGCTTTAGTGAAATAGCGGCGACCCGCCACAGACTGGGTTGTCATCTTTTTTACTCCTGGTTCACGCGGTTAAGCTTGCCCACTGCGGCAGCCATTAATACTTCCTGGGTGGCCTGCTCGCGTGAAAACTCACCGCCGAGATGCCCTTCATGCATCACAATAATGCGATCGCTCATCCCCAAGACTTCCGGCATCTCTGAAGAGACCAGAATGATGCTCAAGCCGTCGGCTTTGAACTGGTTGATAAGCTGATAAATCTCTTTCTTCGCCCCCACGTCGACGCCGCGCGTCGGCTCATCGAGGATCAGCACCTTCGGACGAGTCATCAGGCCGCGGGCAATCGCCACTTTCTGCTGGTTACCGCCGGAGAGCAGGCCGATAGCCTGTTCCATGGAAGGCGTTTTAACGTTAAACAGGCGGATAAAGTCGCCGACCGCCTGCTGTTCATCTTTATGCTTCAGGCCACCACCGGCACGGCTGAAGTAGCGCAGCGCGGTTAGCGACATGTTCTCTTTCACCGACATGCCCAGCACCAGGCCATCGCGCTTACGGTCTTCGGAGATATAAACGATGCCGTTTGCCAGGCCGTCCTGCGGTGAACGGGTCACCACTTCATGGCCGTCGAGAGTCACGTAGCCGCTGGTGCGCGGCAGCGCGCCGTACAGCACCTTCATCAGTTCGGTACGTCCAGCGCCCATTAGCCCGGCGACGCCAAGGATTTCGCCTTTACGCAGGGTGAAGGAGACGTTTTCCACGCCCGGCCCGCACAGCGCGTCCACCTTCAGGCGGATCTCACCCGGTTCTTTATCAAGATGCGGGTACTGATCTTCGAGTTTGCGCCCAACCATCATTTCAATCAGAAGGTCTTCGTCGAGGCTCGCCACTTCACGCTCGGCAATAAACTGCCCGTCGCGAAACACGGTGACGTCGTCGCAGATCTCGAAAATCTCTTTCATGCGGTGGGAGATATAGACAATGCCGCGTCCCTGCGATTTCAGCTCGCGGATGACGCGGAACAGGGATTCGGTTTCAGTATCGGTCAGTGCATCGGTCGGTTCATCCATGACGATGACCTTCGACTCAAAGCTCAGCACCTTGGCAATTTCCACCATCTGCTGATCGCCGATAGAGAGGTCGCCCACCAGGCGGTCGCTCTTAAAGCGCAGATTGAGTTTTGCCAGCAGGATATCGGCCTCGGCATACATCTTCTTCCAGTCAATTTTGCCAAAGCGATTCACGAACTCACGGCCGAGGAAAATGTTCTCGGCAATCGTCAGTTGCGGGATCAGGTTCAGCTCCTGGTGGATGATGCCGATACCGGCTTCCTGGGACGATTTTGGACCGTTAAAGGTAGTCTCTTTACCCAACCATAATAATGAGCCGGCATCGCGGGCGTAGATCCCGGTCAGCACTTTCATCATGGTGGATTTGCCCGCGCCGTTTTCGCCCACCAGCGCCATCACGCGACCGGAGTAGACGTTCAGCGCGGCGCCGGAGAGCGCCTTTACGCCCGGGAACGATTTATCGATCCCTTTCAGTTGTAAGAGTGCGTCCATGATGGCCTCAGAAGGTGACGCCAGCACAGAGAATGATATTCGCATACGGGGAACACTCCCCGCTGCGAATCACCGCCTGACTGTCTGCGGTTTGTTGTTTGAACTGTTCATGTGAGACGTAACGAACATCAATGGTGTTTCCCTGGTGTTGCTGCAGCTGCTCAATGTGTTTGAGCAACGCTTCGTGGAGCTGCGGATTATGTTGTTGAATTTCCGCGGCGAGAATGGCGGCCTCGACCTGCATCTCTTGCGTCACCACGCCCAGCACCTGCATAAAGGTGGGAACGCCCTGGGTCAGCGCCATATCAATGCGCGCCGTGCTGCGGGGAATAGGTAAGCCCGCATCGCACACCACCAGCGTATCGGTATGCCCCAAACGGGAGATAACCGACGAGATTTCAGAGTTGAGTACCGTGCCTTTCTTCATTTTGTTTTCTTGCTCCACTAGCGAAACGTTTCGCTAACATAAGTTTAATCTGAAGAACGAACAGAAAACCACCATCAGGTTATAGAAATGTGATCGCCATCGAAACGTTTCGCGAACGAAGGAAAGGGAGATAAAAAAACGCCCTCCGTCAGAATGAGGAAGGGCGTTGATAGCATTAGATTTCGACCTGGGTGCCCAGTTCGATAACCCGGTTCGGCGGGATCTCGAACTGATCCGGCGCGCGAAGCGCGTTGCGCTGCAACAGCAGGTAGAGCTTGCCGCGCAGGCGCAGGTACCACGGACGCTTGCCGACAATCAGCGACTCATGCGACATAAAGAACGAGGTTTCCATCATTCGGCAGCTTAAGCCTTCCAGGCCGCAGCGGTGGAACACCTCTTCCACGTTTGGCGTTTCACGCCAGCCGTAGCTGGCCACCACGCGCCAGAAGGTTGGAGAGAGCTGCTCAATCTGCACGCGGCGAACGTTATGCACATACGGCGCATCTTCAGTACGCAGCGTCAGCAGGATAACCCGCTCGTGCAGCACCTTGTTGTGCTTGAGGTTATGCAGCATGGCGAACGGAATTACGTTCAGCGCACGAGACATATACACCGCGGTACCCGGTACGCGTACCGGAGGCGATTTCTCCAGTGAGGCGATCATCGCTTCCAGAGAGTTACCGTGCTCATGCATACGACGCAGCAGGCGGAAACGCTCGCTTTTCCAGGTAGTCATGATGGTGAACATAATCAGCGCCAGCGTCAGCGGCAGCCAACCACCGGAGACGATTTTATCGAGGTTCGCCGAGAACAGCGGAATGTCGATGCACATAAACGCCACGAACAGCAGCGCCACAAAGAACTTGTTCCAGCGCCAGTTCTTACGTGCCACCGTAGTGAACAGAATCGTCGTCAGCACCATGGTCCCGGTCACGGCAATACCGTACGCCGCCGCCAGGTTTGAGGAGTGCTCAAAGCTGACGATAACCACCACCACCGAGATATAAAGCAGCCAGTTGATAAACGGGATATAGATCTGGCCGGACTCCATTTCCGAGGTGTGGATAATGCGCATCGGTGACAGATACCCCAGGCGCACCGCCTGGCGAGTCAACGAGAAGACCCCGGAGATAACCGCCTGAGAGGCGATAACCGTCGCCAATGCCGCAATCACCAGCATTGGGATCAGCGCCCAATCAGGCGCCAGCAGGAAGAACGGGTTCTTAATGGCTTCCGGGTGCTTTAACAGCAGCGCGCCCTGACCAAAGTAGTTCAGCACCAGCGAAGGCAGCACCACCGAGAACCAGGCCAGGCGAATCGGTAATTTCCCGAAGTGCCCCATGTCGGCATACAGCGCTTCCACGCCGGTAATCGACAGCACCACCGCGCCCAGAGCCACAAAGGAGACGGTTTTATATTGCAGGAAGAAGTTCACCGCCCAGTAAGGATTCAGCGCATGCAGGACTTCCGGGTTAGCAATAATGCTCCGCGCGCCCAGCACCGCCAGCAGCAAGAACCAAATAAGCATTATCGGCGCGAACAGTTTGCCGACCATGCTGGTACCGTGCTTCTGGATAGCAAAAAGCAGCGTCAGGACGATGATAGAGATGGGGACAATCCAGGTATCGAGCGTTGGCGCGATGATCTCAAGACCTTCGATCGCCGACATCACCGAGATAGCCGGGGTAATCACCACTTCACCATAGAAGAAGCTTCCCCCAATAAGCCCAAGGATCACCAGCACCGATGTGGTTCTTGCGGAGGTATTACGCCCGGCAAGCGACATCAGCGTGAGGATCCCGCCTTCACCGGCGTTATCCGCCCGCATCACGAAGGTAATGTATTTGAGTGATACGGTAAAAATCAGCAGCCAGAAAATTAATGACAGAAAGCCAAAAACCGCGTCACGTTCGACGCCAAAACCAAACTGCCCAGACAAACATTCACGAAGCGTATAAAGAGGGCTGGTACCAATATCGCCGTATACCACGCCAATTGCAGCGAGTGTAATCGCTGATAAAGATTGTTTCTTATCAGTGCTCATAGACTAGTCTTTCGTTTACGAAACAAATGTGTGCCTAGTCCCTTGGCCCACCAAAAGCGCACAGTATGCACGATTAACATCAAAATCGTACCCCTTAATTGCGTCATCTTAACCTGCCTCAAGAAATAGCGAGGTACTATTCAGGCTATTCACCTAAAGAGTTATACGTCTATACTCAGCCAGTTAGCAGAATAAGCGGTGAAAGGACGCAACTTAATTATGGCGCAACCACATTTATTAGCAGAAAGAATTTCACGCCTGAGCAGCGCGCTGGAAAAAGGCCTTTTTGAGCGTAGCCACGCCATGCGGCTGTGCCTGCTGGCGGCCCTCAGCGGGGAGAGTGTGTTTTTACTTGGTCCTCCCGGCATAGCTAAAAGCCTGATAGCCCGCCGCCTGAAGTTTGCCTTTCAGCACGCCCGCGCCTTTGAATACCTGATGACCCGTTTCTCTACGCCGGAAGAGGTATTCGGCCCGCTCTCTATTCAGGCCTTAAAAGATGAAGGGCGCTATGAGCGTCTGACCGCGGGTTATTTGCCCGAAGCGGAAATCGTCTTTCTTGATGAGATCTGGAAAGCCGGCCCGGCGATTCTGAACACCCTATTGACCGCCATCAACGAGCGTCACTTCCGTAACGGCGCCAGCGTCGAAAAAATCCCCATGCGCCTGCTGGTCACAGCCTCCAACGAACTGCCGGAAGCGGAAAGCAGCCTTGAGGCGCTGTATGACCGTATGCTGATTCGTCTGTGGCTCGACAAAGTGCAGGATAAAGGCAATTTCCGCTCAATGCTGATTAGCCAGCAGGACGAGAACGACAACCCGATTCCGGCCAATCTTCAGGTCACCGACGAAGAGTATTTCCAGTGGCAGAAGGATATCGGCAACGTGAAGCTGCCGGATGCGGTGTTTGAGCTGATCTTCACCCTGCGCCAGCAGCTCGATAATCTGCCGAATGCGCCTTATGTCTCCGACCGTCGCTGGAAAAAAGCGATCCGTCTGCTTCAGGCCTGCGCCTTCTTCAGCGGCCGCGATACCATAGCGCCTATCGATCTGATCCTCTTAAAAGAGTGTCTCTGGCATGACGCAGAGAGCCGAAATCTTCTGCAACAACAAATAGATATTTTGATGACTGGGCACGCATGGCAGCAACAGGCGATGCTCAACAAGCTGGGCGCAATCACCCAGCAGCGTCTGCAAATTCAGCAGCAACAAAGTGACAAAACGGCGCTCAAGGTGACGCGTCTGGGGGGCATGTTCAGCCGCAAACCACACTATGAGCTGCCACCTGAGGTGCAGTCGCCTACGGTCACGCTACTGCTGCAAAAACCGCTCAAACTGCACGATATCGAAGTGATTCACATCACCTTTGAACGTCAGGCGCTGGCCAACTGGCTGGAGAAAAGTGGTGAAATCCGCGGCAAGCTCAACGGCATCGGCTTTTCGCTGGCGCTGAATATGGAAGTCGACGCCGGTCAGCACCTGGTGGTGCGCGATGTCAGCCTTCAGGGAACGCGCCTATCGCTGCCCGGCACGGGCACGACGGAGAATATGCCAGCGGAAATCCGCCAGCAGCTGCTCGCGCTGGATGAAGAGTGGCACCAGCAGCACAACCGCTTTAGCGAACAACAAAAATGCCTCTTTATTAATGAAGAGTGGCTCGGCCGCATTGAAGCCAGCCTGCAGGATGTGGCCGCGCAAATTAAGCAGGCGCAGCTTTAATGCTGACTATTGATACACTCAACGTCATGCTGGCGGTTAGCGAAGAGGGGATGATCGAAGAGATGATCATCGCCCTGCTGGCCTCGCCGCAGTTGGCTATCTTTTTTGAAAAGTTTCCTCGTTTAAAAACGGCCATCACCGACGATCTTCCCCGCTGGCGCGAGACCTTTAAAAGCCGCCTGAAGGGAGCGCCGGTGCCACCAGAGCTGGAAGAAGAGGTCATCTGCTATCAGCAGAGCCAGCTACTCTCTACCGCGCAGTTTATCGTCCAGCTACCGCAGATTCTGACGTTACTGACTCGTCTGAGATCGCCATTCGCCGCACAGGCACAGCAGCTTGTAGCCAACAATGCGACCTTTACCCCCGCACTACACACCCTGTTCCTGCAGCGCTGGCGGCTGAGCCTGGTCGTTCAGGTCACGTCGCTTAACCAGCAGATGCTGGAAGAGGAGCGCGAACAGCTGCTGAGCGAGGTTCAGGAACGCATGACCTTGAGCGGCCAACTGGAGCCGGTGCTGGTGGAAAACGACAGCGCGGGCGGGCGGCTATGGGACATGAGCGCCGGGCAGCTTAAGCGCGCTGACTATCAGCTGATCGTCAAATACGGCGAGTTTCTCAGCCAGCAGCCGGAACTGATGCGTCTGGCAGAACAGCTTGGGCGCTCTCGAGAAGCGAAATCAGTACCGAAAAAAGACGCGCCGATGGAGACCTTCCGCACCATGGTGCGTGAACCCTCCACCGTGCCAGAGCAGGTCGATGGCATTCAGCAAAGCGACGACATCCTGCGCCTGCTGCCGCCGGAGCTGGCAACGCTTGGGATGACCGAACTGGAATATGAATTCTACCGTCGGCTGGTGGAGAAGCAGCTGCTGACCTATCGGCTGCATGGCGATGCATGGCGCGAAAAGGTCACCGAGCGCCCGGTGGTTCATCAGGATGAAGACGAACAGCCGCGCGGCCCGTTTGTAGTCTGCGTAGATACCTCAGGTTCGATGGGCGGCTTCAACGAGCAGTGCGCCAAAGCGTTTTGCCTTGCGCTGATGCGCGTGGCGCTGGCGGATAACCGACGCTGCTACATCATGCTGTTCTCAACGGAGGTCGTGCGCTACGAACTGACAGACCGTCAGGGGCTGGAGCAGGCGATCCGCTTTTTAAGCCAGCGCTTTCGCGGCGGCACCGATATGGCGAGCTGTCTGCGTGCGGTTATCGAGCAACTGCAAAACCCGCAGTGGCAGGATGCCGACGCGGTGGTCATTTCCGATTTTATCGCCCAGCGGCTGCCAGATGAGGTGGTGAAGAAGGTAGGGGACCTGCAGCACAAATATCAGCACCGTTTTCATGCGGTGGCGATGTCTGCACATGGAAAACCCGGGATCATGCGCATCTTCGATCATATCTGGCGCTTTGATACCGGGTTGAGAAGCCGCCTGCTAAGACGCTGGCAGCGTTGATTTAAGCATTACAACAGGGCGGAGACGCTCTCACGAACCTGTGCTGGCCATACGCCACACTGCACCTGCCCGATATGGGAGAGTTGCAGCAGCAGCATCGTCAAACGAGACTGACCAATGCCACCGCCGATAGTCTGCGGCATTTCACCGCGCAGCAGCGCCTGATGCCATTCCAGCTTCAAACGATCTTCATCACCGGTTAACGCCAGCTGATGCTTCAGCGCTTTGGCATCAACGCGGATCCCCATAGAGGAAAGCTCGAAGGCGTCTTCCAGCACCGGGTTCCACACCAGGATATCGCCGTTCAGACCAGAAAGGCCGGAAGCCGTTGGCGTGCTCCAGTCGTCATAGTCCGGCGCACGAACGTCGTGGCGCTCACCGTCAGAAAGCTTACCACCGATTCCCATCAGGAAGACCGCGCCCAGCTCTTTGGCTATCGCGCGCTCACGGCCTTTCGCATCGAGGCCCGGGTAGCGGCTCAGCAGCGTTTCACTATGAACGAAGTGGATCTGTTCTGGCAGGAACGGTGTCAGACCAAATTCTTTGCTCACAGCAATTTCAGTTTCTTTAATACCCGCCCAGATTGCCTTCACGGTGCTTTCCAGCGTACCCGCATGGCGCTCTTCATCGCCCATTACGCGCTCCCAGTCCCACTGGTCAACGTAAACGGAGTGAATGGCGGTGAGTCGGTCTTCATCGGGGCGAAGGGCCTTCATGTGCGTGTAGAGCCCTTCGCCCGCGCTGAAGTCGTGTTGTCCCAGGGTTTGACGTTTCCACTTCGCAAGGGAATGAACCACTTCGAACTGGGCTTCTGGCAGTGTTTTCACTTTCACCTGAACCGCCTTCTCGCAACCAGACAGGTTGTCCTGTGTCCCATCTCCCACGCGGCTTAAAATCGGCGCCTGGACTTCTACGAGCCCTAGCTTCTCTTCCAGCTGACGGGAAAAATAGGATTTAACGAAACTAATCTGGCGTTGTTTTGCGATGTATGCGGTTTTCATTATTTTTACTCCTGCGTCCTGTTGGTATTGATTAAGCAACAAAACAGGGTGCCAATTCAATAATCAAACAATAAAAAGCCTCACTCACTTTTGATTCAATAAAATAACAGGCTAAAATAGAGTGAATCATCAATCTTCATAAGAAAAAGCTATGGAAAATTATCAAATCGACAATCTGGATCGCGGCATTCTTGAGGCGTTAATGGCCAATGCCCGTACCGCCTATGCCGAACTGGCCAAACAATTCGCCGTGAGCCCCGGCACCATTCACGTTCGCGTAGAGAAGATGAAGCAGGCGGGCATTATTACCGGTGCGCACGTTGACGTGAGCCCTAAGCAGCTGGGTTATGACGTGGGCTGCTTTATTGGCATCATTCTGAAGAGCGCGAAGGATTACCCTTCGGCGCTAGCAAGGCTGGAAAGTCTGGACGAAGTGACCGAGGCGTATTACACCACCGGGCACTACAGCATCTTTATTAAAGTCATGTGCAAATCCATCGATGCCTTACAACAGGTACTTATCAACAAGATCCAAACAATTGATGAAATTCAGTCCACGGAAACCTTGATCGTCCTGCAAAACCCGATAATGCGTACCATCAAGCCGTGATCGTTTTTTTTAATCCCACATTTTTCCACAGGTAGATCCCAGCTCGTTCACAGCGTACAATGCGCCTTCTATATAAAGGTGGGCGAGCATGGCAGACATTACTCTTATCAGCGGCAGCACGCTTGGCAGTGCGGAATATGTAGCAGAGCATCTGGCTGAAAAACTCGAAGATGCCGGTTTTACCAGCGAAATGCTGCACGGACCAATGCTTGATGAAGTGCCAACGGAAGGGATCTGGCTGGTTATCAGTTCCACGCACGGTGCTGGTGACATTCCTGACAACCTGCTGCCTTTATATGAAGCATTACGTGAGCAAAAACCGGATCTCTCCCAGGTTCGCTTCGGCGCTATCGGGATTGGTAGCCGTGAATACGACACGTTTTGCGGCGCGATCGACAAACTGGATGCTGAACTGAAGGCCTGCGGGGCCAAACAGATTGGCGAAACGCTGAAGATCAACGTACTCGAGCATGAGATTCCTGAAGATCCGGCCGAAATCTGGTTGGGATCGTGGCATCTTTTGCTCAGAGATTTGTAAAGATCGGAATTTATTGTGTGGATAACTCTGGTTAAAAGCTTGGATCAACCGGTAGTTATCCAAAGAATAACTTCTGTCTGGTTTTTGACCTGTGCATAACCCTTCGTTTTGATCCCAGCTTATACTGACCAGGATCACCGATCATTCACAGCTAACGATCCTTCTTAAACGGTTGATCTTAAAATCCGGATCGGACTTATCCACAAAGGTTGGCGATCCTAATAAGAGATCACAATAGAACAGATCTCTAAATAAAAAGATCTTCTTTTTAATACCCAAGATCCGAACCCTTTCTCCATCGACTAAAGTTGAGTAGAATCCACGGCCCGGGCTTCAATCCATTTTCAAACCGCTTTACGCGAGGCAAACCACCATGTTTTATCAGGATCCTTTTGACGTCATCATCATTGGCGGGGGTCATGCAGGCACTGAGGCCGCGATGGCCGCAGCGCGAATGGGTCAACAGACTCTGCTTTTGACACACAATATCGACACGTTGGGGCAGATGAGCTGCAATCCGGCGATTGGCGGCATTGGGAAAGGACACCTGGTAAAAGAAGTGGATGCCCTTGGCGGCCTGATGGCTACAGCGATCGACCAGGCTGGCATTCAGTTTAGGATACTAAACGCTAGCAAAGGCCCAGCCGTTCGCGCTACCCGTGCACAGGCGGATCGCGTGCTCTATCGCCAGGCGGTACGCACCGCGCTGGAGAACCAGCCGAACCTGATGATCTTCCAGCAGGCGGTTGAAGATCTGATTGTTGAGAACGATCGCGTCGTTGGCGCCGTAACTCAAATGGGTCTCAAATTCCGCGCTAAAGCGGTGGTTCTTACCGTAGGGACATTCCTTGACGGTAAAATTCACATTGGTCTGGATAACTACAGCGGTGGCCGTGCTGGCGATCCGCCGTCTATCCCGCTGTCTCGTCGTCTGCGTGAACTGCCGCTGCGCGTCAGTCGCCTGAAAACCGGTACACCGCCGCGTATCGACGCGCGCACTATCGACTTTAGCGTCCTGGGTCAGCAAAACAGTGATAACCCACTGCCGGTCTTCTCCTTCCTGGGCGATGCCTCTCAGCATCCTCGTCAGATGCCGTGCTACGTCACCCATACCAACGAGAAAACGCATGAGGTGATCCGCAATAACCTCGATCGCAGCCCAATGTACGCTGGCGTGATCGAAGGGATCGGTCCGCGCTACTGCCCATCGATCGAAGATAAAGTGATGCGTTTTGCCGATCGTAACCAGCATCAGGTATTCCTGGAGCCGGAAGGGCTGACGTCCAACGAAATTTATCCAAACGGCATCTCCACCAGCCTGCCGTTTGATGTACAGATGCAAATAGTCCGTTCCATGCAGGGGATGGAAAACGCGCGAATCGTGCGTCCTGGCTACGCCATTGAGTACGATTTCTTCGATCCGCGCGACCTGAAACTCACGCTGGAAAGCAAATTTATCCACGGCCTGTTCTTTGCTGGTCAAATTAACGGCACTACGGGCTACGAAGAAGCTGCTGCTCAGGGCATGCTGGCCGGACTTAACGCCGCGCGTCTATCCGCTGACAAAGAAGGCTGGGCACCGCGTCGCGATCAGGCTTATCTCGGTGTGCTGGTGGACGACCTCTGCACGCTCGGTACTAAAGAACCGTACCGTATGTTCACCTCCCGCGCGGAATATCGCCTGATGCTGCGTGAAGATAACGCCGATCTGCGTCTGACCGAAATTGGCCGTGAGCTGGGAATGGTGGATGACGTTCGTTGGGCTCGCTTCAACGAGAAGCTGGAAAACATTGAGCGTGAACGTCAGCGTCTGAAATCCACTTGGATTACGCCGTCATCCGAGTCTGCAGCCGAAGTGAATGCTCACCTGAGTGCGCCACTGACCCGCGAAGCCAGCGGTGAAGATCTGCTGCGTCGACCGGAAATGACCTACGAACAGCTGACTGCTCTGACTCCGTTTACGCCAATGCTGGAAGACGCGCAGGCGGCTGAACAGGTAGAAATTCAGGTCAAATACGAAGGTTATATTGCTCGTCAGCAGGATGAAATCGAGAAACAGCAGCGCAACGAAAACACTTTGCTGCCTGCCACGCTGGACTATCGCCAGGTTAATGGCTTGTCCAACGAAGTGATCGCCAAACTTAACGATCACAAACCGGTCTCGATAGGCCAGGCATCTCGTATCTCCGGGATCACGCCAGCGGCAATCTCCATTCTGCTGGTATGGCTCAAAAAACAAGGGCTGCTGCGCCGCAGCGCTTAATGCACCGAACGTTGCCCGGCGGCGCTACGCTGACCGGGCCTACACCTAAGCCGGATAAGGCGAAGCCGTCATCCGGCAGATTATCGCTAACAGGTATTCTCCGTGCTCAACAAACTCACCCGACTGCTGAATGAAGCAGGAATTTCCCTCTCCGATCACCAGAAAAACCAGCTTGTGGCCTACGTGGATATGCTGCACAAGTGGAATAAAGCCTACAACCTGACCTCCGTACGTGACCCTAACGAGATGCTGGTTCGCCATATTCTCGACAGCATTGTGGTCGCGCCATCGCTGAAAGGTGAACGCTTTATCGATGTGGGTACGGGTCCTGGCTTGCCGGGTATTCCGCTGTCGATTGTACGCCCTGATGCTCACTTCACTCTGCTGGATAGCCTGGGCAAACGCGTCCGCTTCCTGCGTCAGGTGCAGCACGAGTTAACGCTGACTAACATCACGCCAGTGCAGAGCCGTGTTGAAGATTTCCCGGCTGAACCGCCGTTTGACGGCGTGATTAGCCGTGCTTTTGCCTCACTGACCGACATGGTGACCTGGTGCCATCACCTTCCTGGTGAAGCTGGGCGCTTTTACGCATTGAAGGGACAACTGCCGGAAGAGGAAATTGCCCAACTTCCCGCGCCGTTTAGCGTCGAGAGCGTAGTGTCGTTAAAAGTTCCTCAGCTGGAAGGGGAACGTCATTTGGTTATTATTGCAGCAAATAAAATTTAATTTTTATCAAAAAAAGTAGAGAAAAAGTAGGGTCTCTGGTGTTAACAAATGAGCGACAATTAGCGCCAGCGACCTGCTATATTTAACCAGCGGTTAACTTTGGCTTATCTTCACCTTAACGCGGCTTTTTTTGTTAAGACTTAAAATAGTCAACATGGAAAATATCAGTCTGCTAAAAGTAAGCCCATTCGTCATTTTGTCATGTTAATAAATTATTATGAATGTCAATGAATGGTTTTTGTTCTGTATCGCGGTGTTTTTAAAAGAGTTCGCGAATTAAGTCTTATATATCAGAATGATGAGAACATCCGTTTTGCTACAATGATTTATGCGCTTTGCTCGAAAATGTTTAATTTGTGATCTTGTGCACGCTTTGTAATCACTATTTTCGGTGTATTTGCAGTTTTGTACGATCGTTCACACTTTGGCGAAAAGTAGAAAAATAGCGCGAATGAAAAATAATTAAATATTTATTCACGTTTTGGCTACTTATTGTTTGAAATCACGGGGTGTCACCGTATAATTTGACCGCTTTTTGATGCTTGACTCAGAGCATTAAAGAACGTTTTATACGACACGCGGCATACCTCAAAGGGAGCAGGAGTACAAACGTGATGTCTATGTCGTTCGTGAGTCGCAATGTTGCTCGAAAGCTTCTGTTCATTCAGCTTCTGGCAGTGATAGCAAGTGGATTGCTGTTCAGCCTTAAAGACCCCTTCTGGGGCATCTCCGCCGCGTGTGGAGGCCTGGCAGTGTTACTGCCTAATATGTTGTTTATGATTTTTGCCTGGCGTCACCAGGTACATACACCCGCTAAAGGCCGAGTGGCCTGGACGTTCGCCTTCGGGGAAGCGTTCAAAGTGCTTGCGATGCTGGTGTTACTGGTCGTGGCGCTGGCGGTTTTTAAAGCGGTGTTCTTACCGCTGATCGTTACATGGATTTCGGTGCTAGTGGTTCAAATACTGGCGCCCGCTGTAATTAACAACAAAGGGTAAAAGGCATCATGGCTTCTGAAAATATGACGCCGCAGGAATACATAGGACACCATCTGAATAACCTTCAGCTGGACCTGCGTACTTTCTCGCTGGTAGATCCGCATAACCCCCCAGCCACCTTCTGGACGCTCAATATTGACTCCATGTTCTTCTCGGTGGTGCTGGGTCTGTTGTTCCTGCTTACGTTCCGTAGCGTTGCCAAAAAAGCAACCAGCGGCGTACCGGGTAAATTTCAGACCGCGATTGAGCTGGTAATTGGCTTCGTTCATGGCAGTGTCAAAGACATGTACCATGGCAAAAGCAAGGTCATTGCTCCGCTTGCCCTGACGATCTTCGTCTGGGTCTTCCTGATGAACCTGATGGACTTACTGCCTATCGACCTGCTGCCGTATATTGCTGAGCATATACTGGGCCTGCCGGCGTTGCGCGTGGTTCCGTCTGCGGACGTAAACATTACCCTGTCTATGGCACTGGGCGTGTTTATCCTGATTCTGTTCTACAGCATCAAAATGAAAGGCATCGGTGGCTTCACTAAAGAGCTGACACTGCAGCCGTTCAATCACTGGGCATTTATTCCTGTCAACTTAATCCTTGAAGGGGTAAGCCTGCTGTCCAAACCGGTATCTCTCGGTCTGCGACTTTTCGGCAACATGTATGCCGGTGAGCTGATTTTCATTCTGATTGCTGGTCTGTTGCCGTGGTGGTCACAGTGGATTCTGAATGTGCCGTGGGCCATTTTCCACATCCTGATCATTACGCTGCAAGCCTTCATCTTCATGGTTCTGACGATCGTCTATCTGTCGATGGCGTCTGAAGAACATTAATTTACCAACACTACTACGTTTTAACTGAAACAAACTGGAGACTGTCATGGAAAACCTGAATATGGATCTGCTGTACATGGCTGCCGCTGTGATGATGGGTCTGGCGGCAATCGGTGCTGCGATCGGTATCGGCATCCTCGGGGGCAAATTCCTGGAAGGCGCAGCGCGTCAACCGGATCTGATTCCTCTGCTGCGTACTCAGTTCTTTATCGTTATGGGTCTGGTGGATGCTATCCCTATGATCGCTGTAGGTCTGGGTCTGTACGTGATGTTCGCTGTCGCGTAGTAAGCGTTGCTTTGAATTAAGTAAGAGCAATATCAGAACGTTAACTAGATAAAGAGGCATTGTGCTGTGAATCTTAACGCAACAATCCTCGGCCAGGCCATCGCGTTTGTCCTCTTCGTTCTGTTCTGCATGAAATACGTATGGCCGCCTTTAATGGCTGCCATCGAAAAGCGTCAAAAAGAAATTGCTGACGGCCTTTCTTCTGCAGAACGAGCTAAAAAGGATTTGGACCTTGCACAGGCCAATGCGACCGACCAGCTGAAAAAAGCGAAAGCGGAAGCCCAGGTAATCATCGAGCAGGCGAACAAACGTCGCTCTCAGATCCTGGACGAAGCCAAAACTGAAGCAGAGCAGGAACGTAACAAAATCGTGGCACAGGCTCAGGCAGAAATTGATGCTGAGCGTAAACGTGCCCGCGAAGAGCTGCGTAAGCAAGTCGCTATCCTGGCTGTTGCTGGCGCCGAGAAGATCATCGAACGTTCCGTGGATGAAGCTGCTAACAGCGACATCGTGGACAAACTTGTCGCTGAACTGTAAGGAGGGAGGGGCTGATGTCTGAATTTGTTACGGTAGCTCGCCCCTACGCCAAAGCAGCTTTTGACTTTGCCGTCGAACACAAAAGCGTAGATCGCTGGCAGGACATGCTGGCGTTTGCCGCCGAAGTGACGAAGAACGAACAAATGGCAGAGCTTCTGTCTGGTGCGCTGGCACCGGAAACGCTCTCTAAGTCGTTTATCGCAGTATGCGGTGAGCAACTGGACGAAAACGGCCAGAACCTGATTAAGGTTATGGCTGAAAATGGTCGTCTTAAAGTGCTCCCGGATGTTCTCGAGCAGTTCATTCATCTGCGCGCCGCGAGTGAAGCTACCTCTGAGGTAGAAGTCATCTCCGCTAATGCACTGAATGAAGAACAGCTTGCGAAAATCAGCGCCGCGATGGAAAAGCGTCTGTCACGCAAAGTTAAGCTGAATTGCAAAATCGATAAGTCTGTAATGGCGGGCGTTATCATCCGTGCGGGTGATATGGTCATTGATGGCAGCGTACGCGGCCGTCTTGAGCGCCTTGCAGACGTCTTGCAGTCTTAAGGGGACTGGAGCATGCAACTGAATTCCACCGAAATCAGCGAACTGATCAAGCAGCGCATTGCTCAGTTCAGTGTTGTGAGTGAAGCTCACAACGAAGGTACTATTGTTTCTGTAAGTGACGGTGTTATCCGCATTCACGGCCTGGCCGATTGTATGCAGGGTGAAATGATTTCCCTGCCGGGTAACCGTTACGCTATCGCACTGAACCTGGAGCGCGACTCCGTAGGTGCTGTAGTCATGGGTCCGTACGCTGACCTTGCCGAAGGCATGACCGTCAAGTGTACTGGTCGTATCCTGGAAGTTCCGGTTGGCCGTGGCCTGCTGGGCCGTGTGGTTAACACCCTGGGTGCACCAATCGATGGTAAAGGCGCGCTGGACAACGACGGCTTCTCCGCCGTTGAAGCTATCGCACCAGGCGTAATCGAACGTCAGTCCGTTGATCAGCCAGTTCAGACTGGTTATAAATCCGTTGATGCCATGATCCCAATCGGTCGTGGTCAGCGTGAACTGATCATCGGCGACCGTCAGACCGGTAAAACCGCGCTGGCAATCGACGCCATCATCAACCAACGTGATTCCGGCATCAAGTGCGTATACGTTGCTATCGGCCAGAAAGCGTCCACCATTTCTAACGTGGTACGTAAACTGGAAGAACACGGCGCGCTGGCTAACACCATCGTTGTTGTGGCAACCGCGTCTGAATCCGCTGCACTGCAATACCTGGCACCATATGCCGGTTGCGCAATGGGCGAATACTTCCGCGACCGCGGCGAAGATGCGCTGATCATTTACGATGACCTGTCTAAACAGGCTGTCGCATACCGTCAGATCTCCCTGCTGCTCCGTCGTCCACCAGGACGTGAAGCATTCCCGGGCGACGTATTCTACCTCCACTCCCGTCTGCTGGAGCGTGCTGCGCGTGTTAACGCCGAATACGTTGAAACTTTCACCAAAGGTGAAGTGAAAGGGAAAACCGGTTCACTGACTGCTCTGCCGATTATCGAAACGCAGGCAGGTGACGTTTCCGCATTCGTTCCGACCAACGTAATTTCCATTACCGATGGTCAGATCTTCCTGGAAACCAACCTGTTCAACGCCGGTATTCGTCCTGCGGTTAACCCGGGTATCTCCGTATCCCGTGTTGGTGGTGCAGCTCAGACCAAGATCATGAAAAAACTGTCCGGTGGTATCCGTACCGCTCTGGCACAGTACCGTGAACTGGCAGCATTCTCCCAGTTCGCATCTGACCTTGACGATGCAACCCGTAAGCAGCTGGACCATGGTCAGAAAGTAACTGAACTGCTGAAACAGAAACAGTATGCGCCGATGTCAGTCGCGCAGCAGTCTCTGGTTCTGTTCGCGGCAGAACGTGGTTATCTGGCGGATGTAGAACTGGCGAAAATCGGTAGCTTCGAAGCCGCTCTGCTGGCTTACGTTGACCGTGATCACGCTCCGTTGATGCAAGAGATCAACCAGTCCGGTGGCTATAACGACGAAATCGAAGGCAAGCTGAAAGGCATCCTCGATTCCTTCAAAGCAACCCAATCCTGGTAAAGTCTGACGGCCTGTCTTAGGGCAGGCCGTAGGCATTGAGGAGAAGCTCATGGCCGGCGCAAAAGAGATACGTAGTAAGATCGCAAGCGTCCAGAACACGCAAAAGATCACTAAAGCGATGGAGATGGTCGCCGCTTCCAAAATGCGTAAATCGCAGGATCGCATGGCGGCCAGCCGTCCTTATGCAGATACCATGCGCAAAGTGATTGGTCACCTTGCGAACGGTAATCTGGAATATAAGCACCCATACCTGGAAGAACGCGACGTTAAGCGCGTGGGCTACCTGGTGGTGTCTACCGACCGTGGTCTGTGCGGTGGCTTGAACATTAACCTGTTCAAGAAACTGCTGGCGGATATGAAGGCATGGACCGAAAAAGGCGTTCAGTGCGACCTCGCAATGATCGGCTCTAAAGGTGTGTCCTTCTTTAATTCCGTAGGTGGCAACATTGTCGCTCAGGTAACCGGTATGGGCGATAAACCTGCCCTGTCCGAACTTATCGGTCCGGTAAAAGTGATGTTGCAAGCCTACGACGAAGGTCGTCTGGACAAGCTTTATATTGTCAGCAACAAATTTATTAACACCATGTCTCAGGTGCCGACGATCACCCAACTGCTGCCGTTACCGGCTTCAGAAGATGATGATCTGAAACGTAAAACCTGGGATTACCTGTACGAACCCGATCCGAAAGCGCTGCTGGATACCCTCCTGCGTCGCTATGTCGAATCTCAGGTCTATCAGGGCGTGGTAGAAAACCTGGCCAGCGAGCAGGCCGCACGTATGGTGGCGATGAAAGCCGCGACCGACAATGGCGGCAGCCTGATTAAAGAGCTGCAGTTGGTATACAACAAAGCTCGACAGGCCAGCATTACTCAGGAACTCACCGAGATCGTCGGTGGTGCATCCGCGGTATAACCAGGTTAATTCGTAGAGGATTCAAGATGGCTACTGGAAAAATTGTCCAGGTAATCGGCGCCGTAGTTGACGTCGAATTCCCTCAGGATGCCGTACCGCGCGTGTACGAAGCTCTTGAGGTGCAGAATGGTAATGAAGTTCTGGTGCTGGAAGTTCAGCAGCAGCTCGGCGGCGGTATCGTACGTACCATCGCTATGGGTTCTTCCGACGGTCTGCGTCGCGGTCTGGATGTTAAAGACCTCGAGCACCCAATCGAAGTTCCGGTAGGTAAAGCAACACTGGGTCGTATCATGAACGTACTGGGTCAGCCAGTAGACATGAAAGGCGACATCGGTGAAGAAGAGCGTTGGGCTATCCACCGCGCTGCACCTTCCTACGAAGAGCTGTCTAGCTCTCAGGAACTGCTGGAAACCGGTATCAAAGTTATCGACCTGATGTGTCCGTTCGCTAAGGGCGGTAAAGTCGGTCTGTTCGGCGGTGCGGGTGTTGGTAAAACCGTAAACATGATGGAGCTGATCCGTAACATCGCGATCGAGCACTCCGGTTACTCCGTGTTTGCGGGCGTAGGTGAACGTACTCGTGAGGGTAACGACTTCTACCACGAAATGACCGACTCCAACGTTATCGATAAAGTATCCCTGGTATATGGCCAGATGAACGAGCCACCGGGAAACCGTCTGCGCGTTGCTCTGACCGGTCTGACCATGGCTGAGAAATTCCGTGACGAAGGTCGTGACGTACTGCTGTTCGTCGATAACATCTATCGTTACACCCTGGCCGGTACAGAAGTATCTGCACTGCTGGGTCGTATGCCTTCAGCGGTAGGTTACCAGCCGACTCTGGCGGAAGAGATGGGCGTTCTGCAGGAACGTATCACCTCCACCAAGACCGGTTCTATCACCTCCGTACAGGCGGTATACGTACCTGCGGATGACTTAACTGACCCATCCCCAGCAACTACCTTTGCTCACTTAGATGCAACCGTAGTACTGAGCCGTCAGATCGCTTCCCTGGGTATCTACCCTGCGGTTGACCCGCTGGACTCCACCAGCCGTCAGCTGGATCCGCTGGTTGTTGGTCAGGAGCACTACGACACCGCTCGTGGCGTTCAGTCCATCCTGCAGCGTTATCAGGAACTGAAAGACATCATCGCCATCCTGGGTATGGATGAACTGTCTGAAGAAGACAAACTGGTGGTAGCACGCGCTCGTAAAATTCAGCGCTTCCTGTCCCAGCCGTTCTTCGTAGCAGAAGTATTCACCGGTTCTCCGGGTAAATACGTTTCGCTGAAAGACACCATCCGTGGCTTTAAAGGCATCATGGACGGCGAATACGATCACCTGCCGGAGCAGGCGTTCTACATGGTCGGTTCCATTGACGAAGCAGTGGAAAAAGCCAAAAAACTTTAACGCCTTAATCGGAGGGTGATATGGCAATGACTTACCACCTGGACGTCGTCAGCGCAGAGCAACAAATGTTCTCTGGTCTGGTCGAGAAAATCCAGGTAACGGGTAGCGAAGGTGAGCTGGGTATTTACCCGGGCCACGCCCCGCTGCTCACCGCCATTAAGCCTGGTATGATTCGCATCGTTAAACAGCACGGTCACGAAGAGTTTATCTATCTGTCCGGCGGCATTCTTGAAGTGCAGTCTGGCAGCGTGACCGTTCTGGCTGATACCGCAATTCGCGGTCAGGACCTCGACGAAGCGCGCGCGATTGAAGCGAAGCGTAAGGCCGAAGAGCACATTAAGAGCTCTCATGGTGACGTGGATTACGCTCAGGCGTCTGCGGAACTGGCCAAAGCGATCGCTAAACTGCGCGTTATCGAGTTGACCAAAAAAGCGATGTAACACCGGCTTGAAAGTCAAAAAGCCAGTCTGGTTTCCAGGCTGGCTTTTTTTATGGCTTGTTTTAATTTAAATGAAACTGAAAAGGTATTTTAAATATTTTGTGATTTGAATCACAAAACTGTTGATCGATAAATGTCCGAGGAGTAGACTTCTTTTTGTGACATGAGTCACAGAAAACACCACTACTATCGCAGGATTAAAATCATGAAACTGATCAATAAAATCATCGCTCTCTTCAGCGCTATGAACATCTCTTTCGGTACTTTCAACCTGTAAGGTTGATGACCGCACTGGCCGCCTCACCTGTAGGTCAGATGCCGTTCTGTTAAGCGCTGTACCGCTAACGAAAACCACAACACATGCGGTGTAAACAGAACCAAAAATGAAGAAGGTCGCCTCACGGCGACCTTTGTATTTTGTAGGCCGGATAAGGCGTTTACGCCGCCATCCGGCAATGTCTTTGTGGCTTGCCTGATGGCGCTGCGCTTATCAGGCCTACAGCACTCACCTCCGCATCAATCCTTGTTCAGGAAATTCCCGGTATCAAAACTCCCGTCCGCATTACGGGTCAGCGGCTGCGGTAACGATAGCGACTGGAAGTCTTGCGCGCGCAGCTCCTTCCCTTCCGTATTAACGCTTTTTCCCTTCTCGATGAAGTAGTTGGTTGCATCAACGTTCCCCACCACCGCATCGTCGTATTTCCCCGGCTGGCTGCGCAGCGAAATGTTGTCGCTGAACACGCCCTGGGTTGCGGCATCCCCGTACGGGCTTGGGCGGAAGATGAAGTTGAAGCGCTGGTTATCCACGGCAACGTTATTCACCACCACCAGCTTGCCTGGGTTGAAGTTATCGGTGAAACCATCAAGATGGTTGCCAATAGCAATGCTATTGCGGATTTCATGGGCCACTGGCTGGCCTTCACCACCGAGCTTGAAGCCGTTGCTGGTGTTATTGCGGGCAATAGAGTTCTCAATCACCACCACGCCGTTGGCGCCATCTTCAATCTTGTTGAACAGATCGAAGCCATCGTCGATGTTGTCGTGGGAGTAACACCCTTCCAGTCGGTTACCTTCACCCACGCGCATCTTCACCGCAAAACCGTCGGCGTTGATCTTACCCGGATCTTCGTTGCGATAAGATTCGGAGTTCACCACGCGGTTATGGCTTGCCCACAACGGGCGACCGATCTTATCGGCAGAAGAGATCTGAATTCCGGTATCGTCGTTGTGATAGGCGGTGACGTTTTCGATAAGGTTATGGCTTCCCTGAATGCGTAGGCTCTTGTCGGTAATATCGATACCTCGAATCGTCCAGTAGTGAGCGTCCAGCAACATGCCGTGGATAACCGCTTTACCGTTGGCTTCCAGCGTTTTACGTCCATTTTCAAGGCCGCTTGCGGAAAGTGGAATATCCGTTTTTGCATAGTCGCCTGCTGCCAGTACCACTTTACCGCCCGGTGGCACAAGCGCGATGGCGGAGGCTAAATCCAGCGGTGCTTCTGCCGTGCCTTTAGCATCGGCTTTACCGTCCGCAGCAGCGTACAGCGTACTGTTTGCCGCCGCTTTATACTGGCTAACGGTAAGCTGCTGTTCAACCGGCGAACGATCGCCGCCGCTGGTGGGGGTAAACGTAATCTGGAAGCTGTTGTTGTCTTTCAGCGTGGCTGGCAGGGTAAACATCTCGCCGGCTTTCACCGGTTTATTCTCCCCGATCACTACTTCATTCTGGCGCACCGAGAACAGACCATCGTAGTTCGCTCGCGCCTGTAAGGTGTAGTTCGCCCCGGCGCTTTGGCTGCCGGATGCGACCTGCATCACCACCGGCCAGGATTTTGCGACGAACGGCTTCGAGGCGACGGTCTGGGCTGCCGACGTGGTCAGTGAGGCATCACTCACGGTGATTTTCGCGTTACGGGAGGCAAAAAAACCGACGTAGTACTGCTTTTTATCCTGAACCGAAATTAGATCGGCATTCGGCACCTGCTGAGTTGTCCACTCTTCGCTACCAACCGGCGCCCAGGCGGTAATAAAGCCCTCATTGGTTCGCTCGAGCTTAAGGCGGAAGGCCGGTGACTCTCGCAGATTAACACCTTCCTTGTAGCTGACCTTTTTAATTTCGGAGCCCGCGTTCCCCCACGGTTGGGTGATGCCGTTGCGTGAGATAGCCTGTAGCTTCACGCGGTAATCGTCTTTTTTATCCTGAGTCATGATGGCGTTCATCACCATATTCGATGCCGCAGGAAACTCTTCATAACCCTCTTTCAACGGCTCCTGGCGAGGAATGCCGATAATATCGCGCACCAACAGTCCGGCCCCTTCCTGAGCGGCCGGCTTAGCGCCATTTTCTGGGCCAAACTGATCGACGGTTACCGTGGCGGAGAGAACAAAATTCTCGTCACTCGGTACGGTGGTGTAGAAAAAGGTCAGGCCATCGTGTGAGTTAGCAATCTTACCACCACGACTTTCGATGGTGATAGGTTTGCTAAGAGAGGCAGTTTGTTGTGGAGTCAGCGTCTTACCGTCAATCGTCACGTTGTTAACGCCAATCTTCTCCGGTAACACATTGGAGGAGAAGTTTACGTCGGTAGATTGCCCAAAAGCGATCGCCTTCCATTGCTGGGGCGCCTGAGCGTGTGCCGACAGAGAGAGTGCTGCGCTACAAAGCGTCAGAGCCAGAGGTATTTTCTTTTTCATATCATCTTCCTGAATGGTTGAGCGCCGTAATTATCAACAAATCAAAACGCTGTTTCTTTTTTGTTCGTCACAATAATGAGTAAATAAAACGGCGTTTTAAATTATGGGTTTCTTTATTCAGGTATCAAAAAAACAATATAAGCAGAGAGATAGCGCGCTATCTGGCGATTGAGCCGAATTCTTACAAGACAAATGCGTTTGATATGGACGAAAATAAGGGAAGAAAATCAGGTCGAAAGGGGATGTTGAACGTTTTATCATCAAGCCATTTCATGGCGAAAAATATGTAGAATTTTCAACGTTAACCCGCTTTACTTCATACTTAATCTACAGACAGGATACCTATGTCTAACCGTACCATGAGCGTTGTGATCCTTGCCGCAGGCAAAGGCACGCGTATGTATTCCGATCTCCCAAAAGTGCTGCACACCCTGGCGGGCAAGCCGATGGTGCAGCATGTTATTGATGCCGCGAATCATGTTGGCGCGAACCAGGTTCACCTGGTGTACGGTCACGGCGGTGATTTACTTAAGCAAATCTTATCCGACGATAACCTCAACTGGGTGCTACAGGCTGAACAGCTGGGCACCGGTCATGCAATGCAGCAGGCTGCGCCGTTCTTCGCGGATGACGAAGATATTCTGATGCTCTACGGCGACGTGCCGCTGATCTCTGTTGAAACGCTGCAACGCCTGCGTGAAGCCAAGCCGCAGGGCGGGATTGGCCTGCTGACTGTGGTGCTGGACGATCCGAGCGGCTATGGCCGTATTACCCGTGAAAACGGCAAAGTGACCGGCATTGTTGAGCACAAAGATGCCACCGAAGCACAGCGTCAGATTCAGGAAATTAACACCGGTATCCTGATTGCTAACGGCGCGGACCTGAAGCGCTGGCTGGCGAAACTGAACAACAACAATGCGCAGGGCGAATTTTATATCACCGATATTATCGCCATGGCATACCACGAAGGCCGCGAAATTGCTGCGGTTCACCCGGCGCGTATCAGTGAAACTGACGGCGTGAATAACCGCCTGCAGCTTGCCCGTCTTGAGCGTATTTATCAGTCCGAACAGGCTGAAAAACTGCTGCTGGCAGGCGTGATGCTGCGTGACCCAGCGCGTTTTGACCTGCGAGGCACCCTGTCTCACGGGCGTGATGTCGAAATTGATACTAACGTTATCCTTGAAGGCAACGTGGTGCTGGGTCATCGCGTCAAAATCGGCGCGGGCTGCGTGATTAAAAACGCCACCATCGGCGACGACTGTGAAATCAGCCCGTACAGCGTTGTGGAAGATGCTCATCTGGAGGCCGCCTGCACCATCGGCCCGTTTGCTCGTCTGCGTCCTGGCGCTGAGCTGCTGGAAGGCGCGCACGTGGGTAATTTCGTCGAAATGAAAAAAGCGCGTCTGGGTAAAGGCTCGAAAGCCGGTCACCTGACCTACCTCGGCGACGCGGAAATTGGCGACAACGTGAACATCGGCGCGGGTACCATTACCTGCAACTACGATGGTGCCAACAAGTTTAAAACGATTATTGGCGATGACGTTTTTGTCGGCTCCGACAGCCAATTGGTTGCTCCGGTCACCATTGGCAAAGGTGTCACTATCGCGGCCGGTACCACCGTGACCCGCGATGTTGCTGATAACGAACTGGTGCTGAGCCGCGTACCGCAGGTACACAAGCAAGGCTGGCAGCGCCCGGTGAAGAAGAAGTAGTTTTATGTAGGCCTGATAAGGCGTAGTCGCCATCAGGCAGACAAGGGTGAGGAGATAACATAATCTCCCGCCCAAAAAGCAGTACCTATAAAAATAACCCCACTCTCTACAAGGCTCGGGGCGCCCGGAATACGGGCAACAGGTTGACCGACAACGCATGGCATAACGCCAAAATCGGAATAGAAAACTATGTGTGGAATTGTTGGCGCAGTCGCGCAACGTGATGTAGCTGAAATCCTTCTCGAAGGTCTCCGTCGCCTGGAATACCGTGGTTATGACTCTGCGGGTCTGGCCGTGGTAGACGCAGAAGGTCATATGACCCGCCTACGTCGTTTGGGGAAAGTCCAGATGCTGTCCAAAGCCGCGGAAGAACACCCGCTGGTGGGCGGCACGGGTATTGCTCACACCCGCTGGGCAACCCACGGCGAACCGTCGGAAGGCAACGCGCATCCGCATGTTTCTGACCACATTGCGGTGGTGCATAACGGCATCATCGAAAACCACGAACCGCTGCGCGAAATGCTGCAGGCGCGTGGCTATGTTTTTGTTTCAGCGACCGACACCGAAGTGATCGCTCACTTAGTGCACTGGGAGATGGAACAGGGCGGTACGCTGCGTGAAGCGGTGCTGCGCGCTATCCCGCAACTTCGCGGTGCCTACGGCACGGTGATTATGGACTCCCGCGACCCAAGCACGCTGCTGGCCGCGCGTTCCGGTAGCCCGCTGGTTATCGGCCTCGGCATGGGCGAGAACTTTATCGCTTCTGATCAACTGGCGCTGCTGCCGGTCACCCGTCGCTTTATCTTCCTCGAAGAGGGCGATATCGCCGAAGTAACGCGCCGTTCGGTCGCGGTCTTTGATAAGTCCGGTGCCAGCGTGAATCGTCAGGAGATCGAATCTAATCTGCAATACGATGCGGGCGATAAAGGTATTTATCGTCACTATATGCAGAAAGAGATCTACGAACAGCCGAACGCCATCAAAAACACCTTAACCGGGCGTATCAGCCACGGCGAAGTGGACCTCAGCGAGCTGGGCCCACAGGCCGACGCGCTGCTATCTCGTGTTGAGCATATCCAGATTATCGCCTGCGGCACCTCCTATAACTCCGGGATGGTCGCGCGCTACTGGTTTGAATCACTGGCTGGCATGCCGTGCGACGTCGAAATTGCCTCGGAGTTCCGCTATCGCAAATCGGCCGTGCGTCCGAACAGCCTGGTCATCACCCTGTCGCAGTCTGGCGAAACCGCCGACACGCTGGCTGGCCTGCGCCTCACCAAAGAGCTGGGTTATCTGGGCTCGCTGGCGATTTGTAACGTCGCCGGTTCGTCGCTGGTGCGTGAGTCCGATCTGGCGATTATGACCAACGCCGGGGCGGAAATTGGCGTGGCGTCCACCAAAGCGTTTACCACTCAGTTGACGGTTCTGCTGATGTTGGTGGCGAAGATGGCGCGCCTGAAAGGAGCTGATGCGTCCGTAGAGCATGAGATTGTTCATGCGCTGCAGGCACTGCCAAGCCGCATTGAGCAGATGCTGTCGCAGGACAAACGCATTGAAGCGCTGGCAGAAGATTTCTCTGACAAGCATCACGCGCTGTTCCTTGGCCGTGGCGATCAGTACCCGATCGCGCTGGAAGGTGCGCTGAAGCTCAAAGAGATCTCCTACATTCATGCGGAAGCGTATGCCGCAGGCGAGCTGAAGCACGGCCCGCTGGCGCTTATCGACGCAGATATGCCGGTTATCGTGGTCGCGCCGAATAACGAACTGCTAGAAAAACTGAAGTCCAACATTGAAGAGGTACGCGCGCGCGGCGGTGAGCTGTATGTGTTTGCCGATCGTGATGCGGCGTTCAGTAACAGCGACAACATGCACATCATCGAGATGCCGCATGTGGAAGAGGTGATTGCACCTATCTTCTACACCGTGCCGCTGCAGTTGTTGGCTTACCATGTGGCGCTGATCAAAGGCACCGATGTGGATCAGCCGCGTAACCTCGCGAAGTCGGTTACCGTCGAATAAGTACGTTTAGTCAAAACGATCCGGCTCTGCCCTCAGGCGCAGCCGGATTTTTTTTATCTTCATAAACTGTCATAAAGCATGATTTTTGGGTTGTCATAAAAAGAAAATTTCACTGTAATTTCATTGTAAATTATTTTTATAACTCGCTGATTTATAGTGGTTTAATAATATTGTTTTTCGCATGGTTTTCGTTGTCATTAAACTGTAATAAACCTTACATATAACTGTCACCTGTTTGTCCTATTTTGCTCCTCGTAGCCACTAAACAATCATTTACGGATTCTTGCAGGAGACATTATGAAAGTTATGCGTACCACTGTCGCAACTGTTGTCGCCGCGACCTTATCGATGAGCGCTTTCTCTGCATTCGCAGCAGCAAGCCTGACGGGTGCTGGTGCAACCTTCCCGGCGCCAGTGTATGCCAAATGGGCAGATACCTATCAGAAAGAGACCGGTAGCAAAGTAAACTACCAGGGTATCGGCTCCTCCGGTGGCGTAAAACAAATTACTGCTAACACCGTTGATTTCGGCGCATCAGATGCGCCGTTGTCTGACGACAAACTGGCTCAGGAAGGCCTGTTCCAGTTCCCGACCGTAATCGGCGGTGTGGTTCTGGCTGTTAACATCCCTGGCCTGAAATCCGGCGAGCTGGTGCTTGACGGTAAAACCCTGGGTGACATCTACCTGGGTAAAATCAAGAAGTGGGATGATGAAGCCATCACCAAACTGAACCCAGGCGTTAAGCTGCCTTCTCAGAACATCGCCGTTGTGCGTCGTGCTGATGGTTCCGGTACCTCCTTCGTGTTCACCAGCTACCTGTCTAAAGTGAACGAAGAGTGGAAATCCAAAATTGGCGCGGGCTCTACCGTAAACTGGCCGACCGGCCTGGGCGGTAAAGGTAACGACGGTATCGCTGCATTCGTACAGCGTCTGCCAGGTTCCATCGGCTACGTTGAATATGCTTACGCTAAGCAGAACAACCTGGCTTACACCAAACTGATTTCTGCTGATGGCAAGCCGGTTAGCCCAACTGAAGATAACTTTGCTAACGCCGCTAAAGGCGTTGATTGGAGCAAATCCTTCGCGCAGGACCTGACTAACCAGAAAGGTGACAACGCGTGGCCGATTACCTCTACCACCTTCATCCTGGTACACAAAGAGCAGAAGAAACCTGAGCAAGGTGCTGAAGTGCTGAAGTTCTTTGACTGGGCGTACAAAAACGGCGGCAAACAGGCTAACGAGCTTGATTACGCCACTCTGCCAGAGAGCGTGGTTGAGCAGGTTCGTGCTGCATGGAAGACCAACGTAAAAGACAGCAGCGGTAAAGCGCTGTACTGATTACGGTAGCCCGGCGGAAACGCCGGGCAACGTGTAAATGTCGTGGCGGATTTTAAACTGGAAAGAGTGATTTATGGCTGCAACTAAGCCTGCTTTTAACCCTCCGGGTAAAAAGGGTGACATGATATTCAGCGCGCTGGTAAGACTGGCTGCGCTGATTGTGCTATTGATGTTGGGCGGGATTATCGTCTCTCTTATCATCTCTTCATGGCCAAGTATGGAGAAGTTCGGCTTCGCCTTCCTGTGGACCAAAGAGTGGGATGCGCCTAACGATATCTACGGTGCGCTGGTACCCATTTACGGTACGCTCGTGACCTCCTTTATCGCGCTGCTGATCGCCGTTCCGGTGAGCTTCGGTATCGCACTCTTCCTGACTGAACTGGCACCTAACTGGCTCAAACGCCCATTAGGTATCGCGATTGAACTGCTGGCGGCGATTCCCAGCATTGTTTACGGTATGTGGGGCCTGTTTATCTTTGCTCCGCTGTTCGCGACCTACTTCCAGGAGCCCGTCGGCAATATCCTTTCTAACATCCCGTTTGTCGGTGCGTTGTTCTCCGGCCCGGCGTTTGGTATCGGTATCCTGGCGGCAGGGGTTATTCTCGCCATCATGATAATCCCGTATATCTCCGCCGTAATGCGTGATGTGTTTGAACAAACTCCGGTGATGATGAAAGAGTCGGCCTACGGCATCGGCTGCACCACCTGGGAAGTTATCTGGCGTATCGTTCTGCCGTTCACCAAAAACGGGGTCATAGGCGGCGTGATGCTCGGCCTGGGCCGCGCGCTGGGTGAAACCATGGCGGTGACCTTTATCATCGGTAACACCTACCAGCTCGACAGCGTTTCGCTGTATATGCCGGGCAACAGCATTACCTCCGCGCTGGCGAACGAATTCGCTGAAGCGGAGTCGGGTCTGCATGTCTCTGCGCTGATGGAGCTGGGGCTTATCCTGTTTGCGATTACCTTTATCGTGCTGGCTGCATCGAAGTTTATGATTATGCGCCTGGCTAAAAACGAGGGGGCACGCTAATGACGACGCTGGAAATGCAAAGCACCGCCGCGCTGGCAGAGTCTCGCCGCAAGATGCAGGCACGCCGCCGCATGAAGAACCGCATTGCGCTGACGCTGTCGATGGCCACCATGATTTTCGGCCTGTTCTGGCTGGTGTGGATCCTGATGTCCACCGTGACCCGCGGCATCGACGGTATGTCGCTGGCGCTGTTTACTGAAATGACGCCGCCGCCAAACACGGCGGGCGGTGGTCTGGCTAACGCCCTGGCGGGCAGCGGCCTGCTGATCCTGTGGTCGACCGTTATCGGTACCCCACTGGGCATTATGGCGGGTATCTACCTGGCGGAGTACGGCCGCAAGTCCTGGCTTGCTGAGGTTATCCGTTTTATTAACGATATTTTGCTCTCCGCGCCGTCCATCGTTGTAGGCCTGTTCGTCTACACCATCGTGGTGGCGCAGATGCAGCACTTCTCCGGCTGGGCGGGCGTGATTGCGCTGGCGCTGCTGCAGGTGCCTATCGTGATTCGTACCACTGAGAACATGCTCAAATTGGTGCCGGATAGCCTGCGTGAAGCAGCCTACGCGCTGGGTACGCCGAAATGGCGAATGATCTCCGCGATTACGCTGAAAGCGTCTATCTCCGGGATTATGACCGGTATCCTGCTGGCTATTGCGCGTATCGCCGGTGAAACGGCTCCGCTGCTGTTTACGGCGCTCTCCAACCAGTTCTGGAGCACCGACATGATGCAGCCAATCGCCAACCTGCCAGTGACCATCTTTAAATTTGCGATGAGCCCGTTTGCTGAGTGGCAGCAACTGGCCTGGGCCGGTGTGTTGATTATCACGCTGTGCGTATTGCTGCTGAACATTCTGGCGCGCGTTATTTTCGCGAAGAAGAAACACGGTTAATTTTAATACCTTGCCTGATAAGCGAAGCGCCATCAGGCATGATGAGGAAGTGATTGAGATGAGTATGGTGAACACAACTCCGGGTAAAATTTCAGTACGTGACCTGAACTTCTACTACGGCAAATTCCATGCCCTGAAGAACATCAACCTGGATATCGCCAAAAACCAGGTAACGGCGTTTATCGGCCCGTCAGGCTGCGGTAAATCGACGCTGCTGCGTACCTTCAACAAGATGTTTGAACTGTACCCGGAGCAGCGCGCAGAAGGCGAAATTCTGCTGGATGGCGACAATATTCTCACCAATACCCAGGATATCGCCCTGCTGCGTGCGAAAGTGGGTATGGTTTTCCAGAAGCCAACGCCATTCCCGATGTCTATCTATGACAACATCGCCTTCGGCGTGCGCCTGTTTGAAAAGCTGTCGCGTACCGACATGGACGAACGCGTGCAGTGGGCGTTGACCAAGGCCGCATTATGGAACGAAACCAAGGATAAACTGCACCAGAGCGGGTACTCTCTCTCCGGTGGTCAGCAGCAGCGTCTGTGCATCGCGCGCGGTATCGCGATTCGCCCGGAAGTTCTGCTGCTGGATGAGCCGTGTTCAGCGCTAGACCCAATCTCTACCGGGCGTATCGAAGAGCTGATCACCGAGCTGAAAGAGGATTACACCGTCGTTATCGTGACCCACAACATGCAGCAGGCTGCACGTTGCTCCGACCACACGGCGTTTATGTACCTGGGCGAGTTGATTGAGTTCAGTAACACGGACGATCTGTTCACCAAGCCTGCGAAGAAACAAACCGAAGACTACATTACTGGCCGCTACGGTTGATCGGGAGAGAACTGTGGATAATTTAAACCTTAATAAACATATTTCCGGCCAGTTCAACGCAGAACTGGAAAGCATCCGCACCCAGGTGATGACCATGGGCGGCATGGTAGAGCAGCAGCTTTCTGATGCGATTACCGCTATGCACAACCAGGATAGCGAACTGGCGAAGCGCGTCATCGACGGTGATAAACACGTCAACATGATGGAAGTGGCGATTGATGAAGCCTGCGTGCGCATCATTGCCAAGCGCCAGCCAACGGCGAGCGACCTACGTCTGGTGATGGCGATTATCAAAACCATCGCCGAGCTGGAACGTATTGGTGACGTGGCGGATAAAATCTGCCGCACTGCGCTGGAGAAATTCTCCCAACAGCACCAACCGCTGCTGGTGAGCCTGGAGTCGCTGGGCCGCCACACCGTGCAGATGCTGCATGACGTGCTGGACGCGTTTGCGCGTATGGATCTTGACGAAGCGGTGCGTATCTACCGTGAAGACAAGAAAGTTGACCAGGAATATGAAGGCATCGTGCGTCAGTTGATGACCTACATGATGGAAGACTCGCGCACCATTCCAAGCGTGTTGACCGCGCTGTTCTGTGCGCGCTCTATCGAGCGTATCGGCGACCGCTGCCAGAATATCTGCGAATACATCTTCTACTTTGTGAAGGGACAAGACTTCCGTCACGTCGGTGGTGATGAGCTGGATAAACTGCTCGCAGGGAAAGATCCTAAGGAATAAGCGGTCCGCCGGGCACCCCCGGCGTCGCTATAGTAGGCCGGATAAGGCGTTACGCCGCCATCCGGCATTCTGCGTAATGCTGCCTGATGGCGCTTCGCTTATCAGGCCTACGGTTTAACCTACGATGTTCCACCCGCGCGCTTTCCATAGTGCAGGTAGTTCCGCCAGATCGGTAAACGTCGTCACCTTCGGGTGAACGATCGGTTTGTTGTGCGGGTCGGCGCAGAAGTAGAACACCTCCATGCCCGCATCAATCCCCGATTGCGCGCCAGCGGAAGAGTCATCCACCAGAATGCACTTCTCCACATCTACGTTCATCGCTTTTGCAGCGTGGTGCATCAGCGCCGGGTCTGGCTTCCAGCGCTGGATGTCATAGCCGCTGAACAGCTTCTGTGGGAAATGATGCAACATCCCCAGCTTGCCCAGCGAATGCTGCATTTTGCTGACCGGGCCGTTCGATACGACGCACATCGGCACGCTAACCGCATCGAGTAACGCATTCGCCCCGGAAATCACTTCCAGCTCGGTGTCGAACAGGCGTGCGACCTCGGCGCGGTAAACCGGTTCTAGCTCGGCTTTTTCCAGATGGGTACCGTGCTCATCGTTGATGATGTCGATAATCTCGTAGAGCTTTACGCCCTTGAAACGTTTAAAAATCTCTTCCAGATCGAGCGTGATGCCAAATGTTTTAAACATATGGACGTAGGCCCGTGAACAGATCACTTCGCTGTCTACCAGCGTGCCGTCACAGTCGAAAAAAACCGCTTCAACTCCGGACATGTCATTTCCTTTTTAACAAGTTTAACGTTTACGTAATGCCGAATTGAGAGACGCAATCGTTGCCGTATAAGCAAAATCAATGAAAAAAAGTATCTCGCAACCGCGCCTATTGTCGCATTTTGGTATAGGATAGCGACGAATTTTCCTTCCATGTCTGCGGAAATTAATAATGAGTCAACAACACACCACCCCGGCTTCCGGTCAGGGGATACTGGAGCGCGTGTTTAAGCTGCGCGAGCACGGCACGACGGCACGTACCGAAGTGATCGCCGGTTTCACGACCTTCCTGACGATGGTCTACATCGTTTTCGTTAACCCGCAAATTCTTGGTGTCGCTGGCATGGACACCAGCGCGGTGTTCGTCACCACCTGCTTGATTGCGGCGCTGGGCAGTATCCTGATGGGCGTATTCGCCAACCTGCCGGTGGCATTGGCTCCGGCGATGGGTCTGAACGCCTTCTTCGCGTTCGTGGTGGTGCAGGCAATGGGCCTGCCGTGGCAGGTGGGTATGGGCGCCATCTTCTGGGGCGCTATCGGTCTGCTGCTATTGACGATTTTCCGCGTGCGCTATTGGATGATTGCCAATATCCCGGTGAGCCTGCGTGTGGGTATCACCAGCGGTATCGGTCTGTTCATCGGTATGATGGGCCTGAAAAACGCCGGCGTTATCGTGGCGAACCAGGACACCCTGGTATCTATCGGTAACCTGACTTCTCACAGCGTACTGCTGGGCGTGCTGGGCTTCTTTATCATTGCGATTCTGGCCTCTCGCAACATTCACGCTGCGGTGCTGGTCTCCATCGTGGTGACCACGCTGCTGGGCTGGATGCTGGGTGATGTGCACTACAGCGGCATCGTTTCCGCGCCACCGAGCATTACCACCGTGGTCGGTCACGTTGACCTGGCGGGCTCCTTCAACCTGGGTCTGGCGGGGGTTATCTTCTCCTTCATGCTGGTTAACCTGTTCGACTCCTCCGGCACGCTGATTGGTGTGACCGACAAAGCCGGTCTGGCCGACGCGAAAGGTAAGTTCCCACGCATGAAGCAGGCGCTGTTCGTGGATAGCGTCTCCTCGGTTGCGGGTTCCTTTATCGGTACTTCTTCCGTCACCGCGTATATTGAGTCTTCCTCCGGTGTCTCCGTAGGTGGTCGTACCGGTCTGACGGCGGTGGTTGTCGGTCTGCTGTTCCTGCTGGTTATCTTCCTGTCGCCGCTGGCGGGGATGGTGCCAGGCTACGCGGCTGCTGGCGCGCTGATTTACGTGGGTGTCCTGATGACATCCAGCCTGTCTCGCGTGAAGTGGGATGACCTGACCGAAGCT
This sequence comes from Kluyvera chengduensis, assembly GCF_044197065.1. NCBI lineage: Bacteria > Pseudomonadati > Pseudomonadota > Gammaproteobacteria > Enterobacterales > Enterobacteriaceae > Kluyvera > Kluyvera chengduensis. The sequence continues at coordinate 301,571 of NZ_JBIQOI010000003.1, read as the reverse complement.
GTTCCAGCGTTTATTACCGCCGTGATGATGCCGTTCAGCTTCTCAATCACCGAAGGTATCGCGCTGGGCTTTATCTCTTACTGCGTAATGAAAATCGGTACCGGTCGTTTCCGCGACCTCAGCCCGTGTGTGATTGTTGTCGCACTGCTGTTCGTACTGAAGATTGTGTTTATTGATGCACACTAAGTAAGAAAACCCTCACCATGCTGGTTTTCTCCCTCTCCCTATGGGAGAGGGCTGGGGTGAGGGTAATTTTGTTTACGCTTTAACGCGCTGAATATACTCGCCAAATGCGGTCAACTGACCGGTCAAATGATCCAACGTCCCCTGTTCAATCACTTCACCCAGCTGTGGGTCGACCTTATTCTGAATCACGCCGCCCATAAACTCCGGCTTGTTCATCACCATCGCATCGAGGAACACCAGAATCTGGCGCAGATGATACTGGCAGCGCGCGCCGCCGATAGCGCCCATGGAACTGGTCTGAATCAGGACCGGTTTACCGGAAAGCGGCTGATCCGGTAAGCGAGAGAGCCAATCGATAGCGTTCTTCAGGCCGCCCGGCACGGAATAGTTGTACTCTGGCGTGACGATGACCACGCCGTCAGCCTGGCGAATCTGTTCTGCCAGCGCTTCAACGCTCTGCGGGAAACCATCTTCCTGCTGAAGGTCTGCGTCATACAGCGGGATATCGCCAATCGACGGCAGTGCGGAAACGCTCATGCCCGCCGGGGCGATTTTAGGCAGAGTGCGAGCCACCATACCGTTGAATGAGCCTTTGCGCAGGCTTCCCAGTAACGTAACAACGTTCAATGTTTCAGACATGACTACTCCTTTCCATCTTAGCGGCTGAAATCCAGCCGAATCAGTTGAGTATAAGCGCTTTCTCTGCCGGTAGGCTGGTGAATCTCATCAGGCGTGCCGAAGGTTCGTTGGCCCGGGTTTGGGCATCAGGCAGGCTACGCCAGCCGTACTTACCATCAAACTCCCAAACCTTGAGTTTGTCGATAGACGGTGAAGCGGCCAGCGACCAGACCAGAACATCCTCGGCATCGCAGATAACTTCGAGCTGGTCGGTCAACGTTGAACGCAGACGGCCTGAGCCGGGCAGGAGCTGGAGCGTTTGTGGGGAGTCGTGGTGAACCTCACCTGACAACTTGAGGACGCTCTGACGCAGCGTGATGAGCTGTGCGCGCGCTTCGTGTGGGTCGTTCTGATTATTGATCCACAGATTCTCATTGCTGGTAAAGCGGTAGCTTTCCATCATCGTGGCCTGCGGGGTGTTGCGCAGCGTGCGCAGCAGTTCCATATCGAGGCCGCACTGGCCTTCGGTGGTCAGCGCAACGCCGACGATGTTGCCAGCATAAGCGATAGAAAAATCAGGCAGATGGCTATCCTTAAAGTGCGGTTTACCTTCTTCCTGAGTCACGATTTCAGGCAGTTCGCCTATGCCATACAGCATAAACAGCAGTTCAGCCAGCAGCGCGCGTGAGGCCAGATAGCGGGTCCGTCGATGGGACGGCAGCTGGCGCGCGATATTATGGCTGGTGGATGACAGCCTGACTGATAGGAGATGTCCGTCTTTAAGGATCCCTCTTGCAAAATGCGTCGCCATTTTTCGCTCCGTGATTAATGGACTGTGGATATGGCGAGAGTAACATTTACGCCAGTTATGATCAGGTTTTACTGCCTAAAAATGCGATTGAAAAGGGGTATTACGAGACTTTTACACTTCGCCTTAACTGAAATGTATTATTTTTACGAATAATGAGTCAGGAAACAGCGAGATATAAGGCTTTGAGGGTATCGCGGAGCCAAATAATTTTGGGGTTGTGACTATTTCGTTTATGCCAGAGTAGGGTAAACGGCACCTGCAATTTTTCCCGCTGAATGGCATCGAAAGGCAGCGGACGGGCCACTAAAGGCAGGTTATGTAGTTGGTTGTAGTGCTGGCAATAACGCGGTGCTGTTGCAATCATCTGGTGGTCAGGTTGGGCGGCCATAAATAGCGACTGTTCAAAGCCCGGTAGGCTTAAGGCGATATCGCGCTCGCGTCCCATTTCTTGCAGTACGTCGTCCAACGCCCAGGTATCGCTCTGCTCCCAGCAGATGCTGATATGCGGGTAGCGCAAGAACGTTTCCAGATTCCACTCTTCTTGAAGCGCAGGATGGTCTTCACGCAGCCAGACCCAGGGAAGATCGGTAAACAGCACCTCGTAGTCTATCGACAGCGGCAGCAAGCTCAACAGCTCGCGTGAGCGGGGATGGCTTTCGCGCCCGGTGAAGCCAATGTCGACCTCACCGCGAATAATCGCATCCAGCGAATCATAGTCCCAGTTACGCACTTTGATCGTCGCCTGCGGATAGCGCTGGTAGATCTGGCTGGAGAGTTCGTTGAACATGATCATCACCAGCGGCGTTTCGGCAACCAGATCAAACTTCAGCCCACGAGGCATCTCATGGTGCGGCTTATCCAGCAGTTGATTGCTCATCTGCATCCACTCGGCCAGGTTTTGCTCCATGTTAAGCATCAGCGGCGTTGGCGTGAGCCCGAGCGGCGTATTCACGAAGAGTGGATCGTCAAACCAGGCTCTGAGCTTCGACAGCGACTTACTCACCGCCGACGGCGTGACGTTCATCCGTTTGGCAGTTTTCGTCACGCTGCGCTCCTGCATCAGGAGCTGCAGGCAGAGCAGTAAGTTAAGATCGAGACTAGTGAGGGACTTCTTCATGTGTTGGCACAGACCGGTTAGGAGCAACTGAGATAATAAACAGTATGCTACAACCAATCACAATTCCGAACAGTAAAAAGAGTGAGTACACAGTATGTTCTTCCCTAAGAAAGGGCAGCCGTAATTTAGTGTACTTTAAGAAAAATTCTTTTTTACTTCTTTGTTGTGTTGATAAACATTAATTTATTGCAATTTGTGAAAAAGCGATAAAATATATTTATGTAATTACGTAAAACCATCTATCAGCGCTGAAATTGCGGGTATTTTAATTCGAATGCATTTGTTTTATGAATAGTTAATGCATTATATATACAAAGTCCTGCGGCATTCAAATCTTCTTTTATTGTGTATGATAATAATATCTTATTACGCTAAGAGTTGCTCAAAAATGTCAGATATAGACTTTGTCGTCTTGTGGGTGGATTCCAACGATCCATCATGGCTGAAATCATACTCACATTATAAAAATATCAGCGTTGGGGCTGATAAAAACTCTCAGAAGCCAGCAAGATTCAGAGACATGGGAATGTTCAGATATTGGTTTCGTAGCGTAGAAAAATATGCCCCATGGGTGCGAAAAATACATTTGGTTACCTGTGGTCAGGTTCCTGAATGGTTGAACATCAATCATCATAAAATTAATATAGTTAAGCATAGCGATATTATGGATGAAGCATGCCTACCAACGTTTAGTTCTCGGGCTATTGAAGTTAATATTCATAAAATTAAAGGTCTTAGCGAAAAATTCGTTTTCTTTAATGATGACATGATGTTGAATTCAAAAATTGATCCTGAATTTTATTTTAAAAACGATCTGCCAAATGATTTTATGATTGATAGCAGGCTAAGTCCAACCTCGATTGAACATATTGTTTTTAACTCAACGATAATTGCTAATGCCTCAGTTATAAATACGTTTTTTAATCGTCGCTTAGTAATCAAGAACAATATCAAGAAGTATTACAGCCACATTTATGGTCGTTATATCTTAAAAAACATAAAGTTGAAACAAAATAAATCGTTTGAAGGTTTTTTGGGTAAGCATTTGCCACAACCATTTTTGAAATCAACCTTTGAAGAAATCTGGAGTATGAAGGAAATAACCGACCTGTTGAATAGAACTTCCAGATTTAAATTCAGAGAGGGGTGCTGTTTGAACCAATACCTATTCAGATATTGGCAGTTAGCTAAGGGAACGTTTAATCCTTGTAATCCAAAGGAAATGGGGGTTTGTTATCATTTGTCAGGGGATGACAAGCAGCTATTAAACGCGATAGCTGATTTAAAATCAACTAAGCCCCAGATATGCTTAAACGATTGTTTTAGTGATGATGACGCGTTTCATAATGCTTGCGACAAACTCGCAAACACACTCAATTTGAAACTAGGCGCACGCTCTAGCTTTGAACTTGCAGCTATGCCGGCAGCAGACGCAGCGGCATAGCTGTCAAATTAAGACTGAGGCTGGCGGGAGGCTTCTTCATGCGCTGTTGCAGACCGGTGAGGGGCAACGGAGATAATCAGCAATATGCACACGATGCTACAGCCAATCAGAATCCCGATCAGCATATTCAATGCATTGAGACCCAGAACAGCTGATAGCCATATCCACAGCGATGAACCGCAGACCTGCGCGATACCTAGCACAGAGCTGGCTACCCCCGCGCGCATCGAGAACGGCCCCAGCGCCTGGCTCATGGCAACGCCAAAGCCTACCGAGAAGCCAGCGCAGATTAAGGTCAGCCCGAAGAGCGTGACCGCGTGCGTGCTGGCAAGAGTCAGCACAATACCTGCCGCCAGGAACAGCACCTGTGATGCCAGCATGAGGGTGCGGGGCTTAAACAGGCTCAGGGCAAACGGCGTCGAAAAAGACACCGCCATGCTGATCCCTGCGGTCATCGCCATCGTTGTGGCATATTCGCCGCGGTCGAAGCCCATCACTTCCATCAGCAACACCGGAGAGGTGTTCACAAAGGTCAGGATCACCGACACGCTCAGCGTGGTTATAGCCAGGCGGCTGAGGAAGAAACGGTTAACCAGCGACTCGGTGCCTGGTGTGTGGTTTGCCGATGCGGAAATCGTCGTTGGGCGTGATTCTCGCAGCACAAATACCGACAGCAGGCAGACCACAACGCCCATGCCGATCATCGTGTAGAACAGGCTTTGCCAAGGATATCTGAGCATAATCAGATGCCCCATCACCGGCGCAAGCACCGGCACGATACAGGTGATGCCATTAAGCAGCGACAGCACCTTGGCCCGCAGGCGATCGTCGAGCGTATCGCGCAGGATAGCGAAGGCCACCACGTAGCAGCAGCCAGCCCCAACGCCCTGAATAAAGCGACCGACCAGGAACGGCGTACCGCTCTCTGCGAGCGAACAGAGGGTGGATGCGGCGATATAAATCAATGCACCGGTAATCGCGACCGGCTTACGGCCAGACCGATCGGCCACCTTCCCGGCGAACAGCATCGCGGTGGCCATTCCGGCCAGATAGACCGAAAACGCGATATGCAGCTGCGCTTCGCTGGCCTGTAAATCAGCGGCGATGCGGGGCAACCCAACCAGATACATATCGATACCGGCGGGATAAAGCAAAACCAGGGCAAAACTGCAGACAAGAAAGCGTGTCATGGCGACCTCACGAGAAATGTGGCGTCAGCATAATGGGGCGCGGGCGATGACACGAGTTGCCATTTGGACAACTGTGATTTCCTGTGAGGAAAATTGGCGTAGCCCGGTGGCGCTACGCTTACCAGACCTACATGCTACGTAGGCCGGATAAGGCATAGCCGCCATCCGGCAAGACTACTTACCAATACAGAAGCTAGAGAAAATCCTACCGAGCAGATCGTCGGAGGTAAATTCCCCGGTTATCTCGCTCAGGCTCTGCTGCGCCAGGCGCAGCTCTTCTGCCAGCAGCTCTCCGGCCCAGGCACCGAGTAACTGGGCTTTACCCTGCTCAAGATGCTCGGCGGCGTCGGAAAGCGCCTGCAGGTGGCGACGACGCGCCAGGAAGCCGCCTTCCATGTTGTTTTCGAAACCCATGCTCTGTTTGAGATGGTTACGCAGCACATCGACACCTTCGCCGGTACGCGCGGAGAGGCGTACAAGTGAGTGGCCATTTACTTCACTCAGCCCCAGCGTCTCGCCGGTGATATCGGCTTTGTTTCGCACTACGGTGATCGGCAGATTTGCTGGCAGACGGGCGATAAAGTCCGGCCAGATATCTGCGGGGTCGGTCGCGTCGGTGGTGGTGCCGTCGACCATAAACAGCACGCGGTCGGCCTGCTCAATTTCCTGCCAGGCACGCTCGATACCGATACGTTCAACTTCATCGTTGGCGTCGCGCAGACCGGCGGTATCGATAATATGCAGTGGCATACCGTCAATGTGAATATGCTCGCGCAGCACGTCGCGGGTGGTGCCAGCGATGTCAGTGACAATAGCCGCTTCACGGCCCGCCAGGGCGTTCAACAGGCTCGATTTCCCGGCGTTCGGACGACCGGCAATCACTACCTTCATCCCTTCGCGCAGCAGGCTGCCCTGACGCGCTTCGGCACGTACAGCGTCGAGATCGCCCATCACGGCATTCAGCTGCGCTTCGATTTTGCCATCGGAGAGGAAATCTATCTCCTCGTCAGGGAAGTCGATAGCCGCCTCAACGTAAATGCGCAGGTGGGTGAGGGCTTCCACAAGGTGGTTAACACGCGCTGAGAAAGCACCCTGCAGCGAGTTCAGCGCAGAGCGCGCTGCTTGCTCGGAGCTGGCGTCGATCAGGTCGGCAATGGCTTCTGCCTGCGCCAGGTCGAGCTTATCGTTTAAAAACGCGCGCTCGGAAAACTCGCCGGGGTTGGCAATGCGCACGCCCGGCAGCGTCAGAATACGTTTTAGCAGCAGGTCGAGGATCACCGGGCCGCCGTGGCCCTGAAGCTCCAGCACGTCTTCACCGGTGAATGAGTTCGGACCCGGGAACCACAGCGCAATGCCCTGATCCAGCGCGCTGCCGTCGCTGTCTTTGAACGGCAGATAATCGGCGTAGCGTGGCTTAGGCAGCTTGCCCAGCACCGCCTGTGCGACATCTCTCGCCTTCAGGCCGGAGATGCGCAGAATGCCCACCCCACCGCGTCCCGGTGGGGTGGCCTGGGCGACGATAGTGTCGTTTTGGCTCATGGTTTGTCTCTACTGTATCGCAATAAAAAAAGGCGGTCATATGACCGCCTTTTGATTGTAGGCCTGATAAGCGTTAGTGCCATCAGGCAGCGCGGCGCGCATAGCCGGATGGCGGCTTCGCCTTATCCGGCCTACACCGAATCAGGATTTTTTCTTCTCGCGGCTATGCAGGCCACGTTTTTCCAGACCACGGTAAATCAGCTGCTGCTGAATGATGGTGACCAGGTTGCTGACGATGTAGTACACCACCAGACCAGACGGGAACCACAGGAAGAACACCGTGAAGATGACCGGCATAAAGGTCATGATCTTCTGCTGCATCGGGTCGGTCACGGTCGTCGGAGACATCTTCTGAATGAAGAACATCGTCGCGCCCATGATGATCGGCAGGATGTAGTACGGGTCTTGTGCAGACAGGTCGTGGATCCACAGGATGAACGGCGCATGACGCAGTTCAACCGAGGCACTCAGCATGTAGTACAGCGCAAGGAAGATTGGCATCTGGATAATCAGCGGGAAGCAGCCACCCAGAGGGTTAACTTTTTCCGCTTTATACAGGGCCATCATTTCCTGGCTTTGACGCTGTTTGTCGTCGCCCAGACGCTCACGCATGGCCTGAATCTTAGGCTGCAGCATACGCATCTTCGCCATGGAGGTGTACTGCGCTTTGGTCAGCGGGTACATGATGCCACGAACGATAAAGGTGATAACGATGATGGAGAAGCCCCAGTTACCCAGGAAGCTATGGATCCATTTCAGCAGTTTGAACAGCGGCTGAGAGATGAACCACAGCCAGCCATAGTCAACGGTCAGATCCAGGTGCGGCGCAACGGCAGCCATTTTGTCCTGAATTGCTGGGCCGACCCACAGGGTGCTCTGCAGTTTATCTGCCTGGCCTGGCTGTACCAGAACTGGCTGAGATTTGTAGCCGATAGCCACTACGCCGTTACCGAGGTTAGCGGTGTAGAAGTTATTGGTACCGTTGTTCTGAGGAACCCATGCAGTCGTGAAGTACTGCTGCAGCATGGCAACCCAACCGTTTTTGGTGTTGGTGTTCAGGTTCTCGTTATCAACGATGGTGTCGAATTTATATTTTTCGTATTTCGAGTCAGACGTTGAATACGCTGCGCCACGGAAAGTGTGCATGGTAGACAGGCCGCCAGACTGCGTATTACGGTCAGACGGCAGGTTAGCCGTCTGCTTCAGCTGACCGAAGGTAGACACTTCCAGCGGTTTCTCGCCGGCGTTCTTCACGTCATAGCTTACGTTCACCGCATAATCACCGCGTTTCAGGGTGAAGGTTTTGGTGAAGACGTTGCCTGCTTTATCGGTATAGGTCAGTGGAATGACGATTTCATTCTGGCCATCGGCCATCACAAACGCATCTTTATCGACGTTATACAGCGGACGTGGGCCGTTAGCCGGGTTATCCGGGCCATCACGACCGGTTAAGCCGCTTTGTGCCTGATAGACAAACTGTGGGGTGGTTTCCAGTAACTGGAACGGTTCGTCAGATTTCAGTGCTTTCGGGTAAGCCGGAAGCAGCGCTTGCTCAATATCACCACCGCGAGTGTTGATAGTCAGCTCAAGCACATCAGTTTTAACCGTGATCAGTTTCCCTTGGCCACTGGCCGGTACGCCCTGGTCTGCGGCGCTACCCGCTGCTGTGGTCGTAGTCTGCGTGGTCTGCTGCTGGGTCTGAGGATTGTTGTCCTGTTCCCAAGCTTGCCAGATCATGAAAGACACGAACAACAAAGCGATGATAAGAAGATTGCGTTGCGAATCCATCGTTAGTGTTCTCTGGTATCAAATGGTCCGGGCGGGACGGGGTCGTCACCACCAGGGTGTAAAGGGTGGCATTTTAATACGCGTTTCACTGTCAACCAACTGCCTTTTATCACTCCAAACCTGCGCAATGCCTCAATTCCGTATTGAGAACAGGTTGGTGTGAAACGGCAATGCGGCCCGAGTAGCGGACTAATCAGGCGCTGATAGACCCGAATAAGGCCTATCAGGACCCGCGAGCCAGACGACAATGGCGGCGCCATAATTTTTCCAACGCTTCCGAGAGAGCACGGTTATCGAGGTCGGCAACCCCTCTCTTTGCCACCACCACGAAATCCATAGGCGGGAGTTCATGCTGACGTAAACGGAAACTTTCACGCGTCAGACGTTTAATCCGATTGCGTTCATGTGCGCGTTTGACGTTTTTCTTGGCGACGGTGAGACCGATACGGGGATGCCCCAGCGAATTCAGGCGGCCGAGGATGGTGATTTGCGGCGTGCCAGCCCGTTGTGGCTGCTGGAAGACGAATGTGAAATGAGTGGGAGTTAACAAACGTAACTCCCTGGGAAATGCTAGCTTAACCACTCGAGGGGTTAGCTTTATTACTTAGAAACGGTCAGACGAGAACGGCCTTTAGCACGACGACGTGCCAGAACCTGACGACCATTTTTAGTAGCCATACGAGCACGGAAGCCGTGAGAACGGTTGCGCTTCAGTACAGACGGTTGAAAAGTGCGTTTCATGGCGATTTCTACCTAAACTTGAATAAATTCAATGGCTTTATTGGATATCCGAACGAAAATCGAACGATGGACACCGAAGCCATGGGTGATTAAAGAGGCCGGATTGTAATAATTGTACACTCCGGAGTCAATTCTCTTTCCTTATTTACCGCGTAAAAAACCACGTATCACCGCAGTTTTTCGCCCGGTAAATGAGCAGCGTCCTTCACCAAAATTCGCGCAGAACACGCCGGGTGGGGGATTATACGGGCTGCCCATTAAAGCGCAAGGATCATCCTGGATCTTTGTTAGATCATTTAAGCAGAAATTTGTCGCTAGTCATTAATTTTTCCAATATGCGAAGGAAATCGTGCCTTCTCTTTGTCGGGATCGTTTACACTTAGCGCTTGCCGGATCCACCTGTGGATAAATCGGGAAGAATCTGTGAGAAACAGAAGATCTCTGGCGCAGTTTACGCTATGATCCTCGGCCCGATCGCGATCGGTGGATCGTAAAAGGGGAAAATAACCGCGTCATTTCAGCACCGTGTCTGAAAGAGGTGGTTGAAAACCGCAGATAGCGGTTCGCGCGTCACCCGCTTGCATCGGGTCTTTTCGACGTGTGCCAAAAATCACGAATTTTTAATCTTATACACAGCATTGTTCGGGCTGCGCATATGCAGCAACTGAATGAATCCCCGACAGTATTCAGTTTTGCTGGCGGCAGGATCGTCAGAGGTAGCCTGCAGGTTTGCCTGGAGGATGATGTGTATCGACTTTTTTCGAGTGGAGTCCGCCGTGTCACTTTCGCTTTGGCAGCAATGTCTTGCCCGATTGCAGGATGAGTTACCAGCCACAGAATTCAGCATGTGGATCCGCCCATTGCAGGCGGAACTAAGCGATAACACGCTGGCACTGTATGCGCCAAATCGTTTTGTACTTGATTGGGTAAGAGATAAATACCTCAATAACATCAACGGTCTGCTGAATGATTTCTGCGGCTCTGATGCCCCGCAGTTGCGCTTTGAGGTTGGTACCAAGCCCGTTACCCAAACGTTGCGAGAGACGGCAAACGTCAGCGCCCCGGCGCAGATGGCCCAGGTTCATGCCCCGCGCGTTGCCCCTGCGCCACGTGCAGGCTGGGACAACGTTCCAGCACCCGCTGAGCCTTCTTACCGTTCAAACGTCAACGTTAAACACACCTTTGATAACTTCGTGGAAGGTAAGTCGAACCAGCTGGCCCGCGCGGCGGCGCGTCAGGTGGCAGACAACCCAGGCGGCGCTTATAACCCGCTGTTCCTCTATGGCGGCACCGGTCTCGGTAAAACGCACCTGCTGCACGCGGTAGGCAACGGTATTATCGCCCGTAAACCGAACGCGAAAGTGGTGTATATGCACTCCGAGCGCTTTGTCCAGGACATGGTAAAAGCCCTGCAAAACAACGCGATCGAAGAGTTTAAACGCTACTATCGTTCGGTGGACGCCCTGCTGATCGATGATATTCAATTCTTCGCCAACAAAGAGCGCTCTCAGGAAGAGTTCTTCCACACCTTTAATGCCCTGCTGGAAGGTAATCAGCAGATCATCCTCACCTCGGATCGCTATCCGAAAGAGATCAACGGTGTAGAAGATCGTCTTAAATCCCGCTTCGGCTGGGGGCTGACGGTGGCCATTGAGCCGCCTGAGCTTGAGACCCGCGTCGCTATCCTGATGAAAAAAGCCGACGAAAACGATATTCGTCTGCCTGGCGAGGTGGCGTTCTTCATTGCCAAGCGTCTACGCTCTAACGTGCGTGAACTTGAAGGGGCACTGAACCGCGTTATCGCTAACGCCAACTTTACCGGCCGGGCGATCACCATCGATTTCGTGCGCGAAGCGCTGCGCGACCTGTTAGCGCTGCAGGAAAAGCTGGTCACCATCGACAATATTCAGAAGACGGTGGCGGAGTACTACAAAATTAAAGTGGCGGACCTGCTCTCCAAACGACGTTCTCGTTCGGTAGCGCGTCCGCGCCAGATGGCGATGGCGTTGGCGAAAGAACTCACCAACCACAGTCTGCCGGAGATTGGCGATGCGTTTGGTGGCCGTGACCATACCACCGTGCTGCACGCCTGCCGTAAGATTGAACAGCTGCGTGAAGAAAGCCACGATATCAAAGAAGACTTTTCCAATTTAATCAGAACATTGTCGTCGTGATCCTATGAAATTTACCGTAGAACGTGAACATTTATTAAAACCGTTACAACAGGTGAGTGGCCCGCTAGGCGGGCGTCCGACATTGCCGATTCTGGGTAACCTGTTGCTGCAGGTCGCGGACGGCACGCTGTCGCTGACCGGTACCGATTTGGAAATGGAAATGGTAGCGCGTGTGGCGCTGCTGCAGGCACATGAACCGGGCGCGACTACCGTCCCGGCGCGTAAATTCTTTGATATTTGCCGCGGCCTGCCGGAAGGTGCCGAGATTGCTGTACAGCTGGAAGGCGACCGTATGCTGGTGCGCTCTGGCCGTAGCCGCTTCTCGCTCTCCACGCTGCCTGCCGCCGACTTCCCGAACCTGGACGACTGGCAGAGCGAAGTCGAATTCACCCTGCCGCAGGCGACCATGAAGCGCCTGATTGAAGCCACCCAGTTCTCGATGGCCCATCAGGACGTTCGTTATTACTTAAACGGCATGCTGTTCGAAACCGAAGGTGAAGAGCTGCGTACCGTGGCGACCGACGGCCACCGTCTGGCGGTCTGCTCCATGCCTATCGGGCAATCGCTGCCGAGCCATTCGGTGATCGTGCCGCGTAAAGGCGTGATTGAGCTGATGCGTATGCTCGACGGTGGCGATACGCCGCTGCGCGTACAAATCGGCAGCAACAACATCCGCGCGCACGTCGGTGACTTTATCTTCACTTCCAAGCTGGTTGATGGCCGTTTCCCGGATTATCGCCGCGTATTGCCGAAGAACCCGGATAAACATCTGGAAGCCGGCTGCGATATCCTCAAGCAGGCCTTTGCCCGTGCGGCGATTCTCTCCAACGAGAAATTCCGCGGCGTGCGCCTGTTTGTCAGCGAAAACCAGCTGAAAATCACCGCCAACAACCCAGAGCAGGAAGAAGCCGAAGAAATTCTGGATGTCTCCTATCCGGGCACTGAGCTGGAAATCGGCTTTAACGTCAGCTACGTGCTGGACGTTCTGAACGCGCTGAAGTGCGAGAACGTGCGCATTCTGCTGACCGATTCCGTATCGAGCGTACAGATTGAAGATGCCGCATCACAGTCGGCTGCTTATGTTGTTATGCCAATGAGACTGTAATGTCGCTCACCCGCCTGTTGATCCGCGATTTTCGCAATATCGAAAACGCGGATCTTGCTTTATCCCCTGGCTTTAACTTCCTGGTTGGCGCCAACGGCAGCGGCAAAACCAGCGTGCTGGAAGCCATCTATACGCTCGGTCATGGCCGGGCCTTTCGCAGTTTGCAGATTGGCCGCGTTATCCGCCACGAGCAGGAATCATTTGTCCTGCATGGTCGCCTACAGGGCGCGGAGCGTGAAACGTCTATCGGCCTGACTAAAGACAAACAGGGCGACAGCAAGGTGCGTATCGACGGCACCGACGGCCATAAAGTGGCCGAACTGGCGCTGCTGATGCCAATGCAGCTGATTACGCCCGAGGGGTTTACTTTACTCAACGGCGGCCCCAAATATAGAAGAGCGTTCCTTGATTGGGGATGCTTCCACAACGAAGCCGGATTCTTCAACGCCTGGAGTAACCTGAAGCGGTTGCTCAAGCAGCGCAACGCCGCGCTGCGCCAGGTGAGCCGCTACGCGCAGCTGCGCCCGTGGGATATGGAACTCATCCCATTAGCCGAGCAAATCAGCCGCTGGCGCGCGGAATACAGCGCCGGTATCGCTGAAGATATGGCCGATACCTGCAAACAATTTCTCCCGGAGTTCTCTCTGACCTTCTCCTTCCAGCGCGGCTGGGAAAAAGAAACTGACTATGCCGAAGTGCTGGAGAGAAACTTCGAACGCGACCGTATGCTGACCTACACGGCACACGGCCCGCACAAGGCGGACTTCCGCATTCGCGCCGACGGCGCGCCGGTGGAAGACACCTTATCGCGCGGGCAGCTCAAACTGCTGATGTGCGCGCTACGCCTGGCACAGGGCGAGTTTTTAACTCGCGAAAGCGGAAGACGCTGCCTGTACCTGATAGATGATTTTGCCTCGGAACTTGACGACGCGCGGCGCGGCCTGCTGGCCAGCCGTTTAAAAGCCACACAGTCTCAGGTTTTCGTCAGTGCGATCAGCGCTGAACACGTTCTGGACATGTCGGACGAAAATTCGAAGATGTTTAACGTGGAAAAGGGTAAAATAACGGATTAACCCAAGTTTAAATGAGCGAGAAACGTTGATGTCGAATTCTTATGACTCCTCCAGTATCAAAGTCCTGAAAGGGCTGGATGCGGTGCGTAAGCGCCCGGGTATGTATATCGGCGACACGGATGACGGCACCGGTCTGCACCACATGGTATTTGAGGTTGTGGATAACGCTATCGACGAAGCGCTCGCTGGTTACTGCAAAGATATCGTTGTCACGATCCACAGCGATAACTCCGTATCCGTACAGGATGACGGCCGTGGTATCCCAACCGGTATTCACCCGGAAGAGGGCGTTTCTGCTGCGGAAGTCATCATGACGGTTCTGCACGCAGGCGGTAAGTTCGACGATAACTCCTATAAAGTCTCCGGCGGTCTGCACGGCGTGGGTGTTTCCGTGGTTAACGCCCTGTCCCAGAAGCTGGAACTGGTTATCCAGCGCGATAACAAAATTCACCGTCAGATTTACGCGCACGGCGTGCCGCAGGCACCGCTTGCCGTCACTGGCGATACCGAAAAAACCGGTACCATGGTACGTTTCTGGCCGAGCTACGAAACCTTCACCAACGTTACCGAGTTCGAGTACGAGATTCTGGCAAAACGTCTGCGCGAGCTGTCGTTCCTGAACTCCGGCGTCTCTATTCGTCTGCGCGATAAGCGTGACGGCAAAGAAGACCATTTCCACTACGAAGGCGGCATCAAGGCGTTCGTTGAGTATCTCAACAAGAACAAAACGCCAATTCACCCAAATATCTTCTATTTCTCCACCGAAAAAGACGGTATCGGCGTTGAAGTTGCGCTGCAGTGGAACGACGGCTTCCAGGAAAATATCTACTGCTTCACCAACAACATTCCACAGCGTGATGGCGGTACTCACCTTGCAGGCTTCCGTGCGGCGATGACCCGTACCCTGAACGCCTACATGGACAAAGAAGGCTACAGCAAAAAAGCCAAAGTCAGCGCCACCGGTGATGATGCCCGTGAAGGCCTGATTGCGGTGGTTTCCGTGAAGGTGCCGGATCCGAAGTTCTCCTCACAGACCAAAGATAAACTGGTCTCCTCCGAGGTGAAATCGGCGGTAGAACAGCAGATGAACGAACTGCTGGCGGAATACCTGCTGGAAAATCCGTCTGACGCGAAAATCGTGGTAGGCAAAATTATCGACGCAGCACGTGCACGTGAAGCGGCGCGTAAAGCCCGTGAAATGACCCGTCGTAAAGGCGCGCTCGACTTAGCCGGCCTGCCGGGCAAACTGGCGGACTGTCAGGAACGCGACCCGGCACTGTCTGAACTGTACCTCGTGGAAGGGGACTCCGCGGGCGGCTCTGCGAAGCAGGGGCGTAACCGTAAGAACCAGGCGATTCTGCCGCTGAAGGGTAAAATCCTCAACGTTGAGAAAGCGCGCTTCGACAAGATGCTCTCCTCTCAGGAAGTGGCCACGCTGATTACCGCGCTGGGCTGCGGCATTGGTCGTGACGAATACAACCCGGACAAACTGCGTTATCACAGCATCATCATCATGACCGATGCGGACGTCGACGGCTCGCACATTCGTACGCTGCTGTTGACCTTCTTCTATCGTCAGATGCCGGAAATCGTTGAACGCGGCCACGTCTACATTGCACAGCCACCGCTGTACAAAGTGAAGAAAGGCAAGCAGGAACAGTACATCAAAGATGACGAAGCGATGGATCAGTATCAGATCTCCATCGCGCTTGATGGCGCAACCCTGCACACCAACGCCAGCGCGCCAGCGTTAGCGGGTGAGCCGCTGGAAAAATTGGTTGCCGAGTTCAACGCGACGCAGAAAATGATCAACCGTATGGAACGCCGCTTCCCGAAAGCGCTGCTGAAAGAGCTTATCTATCAGCCTACGCTGGTGGAAGCAGACCTGTCCGACGAACAGAAAGTGACGCGTTGGGTCAACGCGCTGGTGACCGAGCTGAACGAAAAAGAACAGCACGGCAGCCAGTGGAAGTTTGATATTCAGCACAACGTTGAACAGCAGCACTTCGAGCCGATTATCCGCGTGCGTACCCACGGCGTGGATACCGACTACGTGCTGGACAGCGAGTTTGTTAACGGTGGCGAGTACCGTCGTATCTTCACGCTGGGCGAGAAGCTGCGCGGCCTGGTGGAAGAAGACGCGTTCATTGAACGTGGCGAACGCCGTCAGCCGGTAGCGAGCTTCGAACAGGCGCTGGATTGGCTGGTGAAAGAGTCCCGTCGTGGTCTGGCTATCCAGCGTTATAAAGGTCTGGGCGAAATGAACCCGGATCAGCTGTGGGAAACCACCATGGACCCAGACAGCCGCCGTATGCTGCGCGTGACCGTGAAAGATGCGATTGCCGCCGACCAGCTCTTCACCACCCTGATGGGTGATGCCGTTGAGCCGCGTCGTGCCTTTATCGAAGAGAATGCCCTGAAAGCCGCGAACATCGATATCTAACGCTGTAGGCCGGATAAGGCGTTTACGCCGCCATCCGGCAATGTGCTGCATTGAGCCTGATGGCGCTACGCTTATCAGGCCTACAGAAAAAACGCCTGAATTTTTTCAGGCGTTTTTTTATGCCCGTCAGCCACGAACTATACTTTGCTACGTCTTCTCTTAACCGTCATTCCGAGGTGGAAAAATGGGGCTTTTTGATGATGTGGTGGGCTCGCTGCTCAGCGGCGATGCGGGTAAATATCAGGCTATCCTGAGCTGGGTCAACGAGCAGGGCGGTATTCAGGCGCTGCTGGAGAAACTGCAAAGCGGCGGACTCGGTGACATTGTTTCATCCTGGATAAGCAATCAACAAAGTAATCAATCTATTAGCAGTGACCAAGTGGTCTCGGCGTTGGGCACGCCAGCCGTTGCCGATCTCGGTGCAAAGCTCGGCACCGATGCCAGTTCCGCCTCAACGATGCTGGCGGAATACCTGCCGAAAATCGTCGATGCGCTGTCGCCAAAAGGCGAAGTGGACCCGCAGGCGCATAACAATTTGCTGTCAGCGGGCATGGATCTGCTGAAAGGCGGCAAACTCTTCGGTTAACGATGCAGCAAAAGGGGAGCACGCTTTACGCGTTGTATCCCCGTTTTAAGCGCGGCTGGCTACTGTTTTTTGAGCTAAACCGAGTTAGCATGAGAACAGACTCATCTAACCTGGGGATCTCATGGCTATTAAACTTATTGCAATCGACATGGACGGAACATTGCTGTTGCCGGACCACACTATTTCTCCTGCGGTAAAAAACGCGCTGGAAGCAGCACGTGCTAAAGGGGTAAACGTGGTTCTGACCACCGGGCGTCCGTACGCCGGTGTACACAGCTACCTGAAAGAACTGGGGATGAACGAGCCGGGAGATTACTGCATTACCTATAACGGCGCGCTGGTGCAGAAAGCCGGCGACGGCAGTACCGTGGCACAGACCGCGCTGAACTATGACGATTACCGCTTCCTGGAAGAACTGTCGCGCAAAGTCGGTTCCCACTTCCACGCGCTGGACCGCAACACGCTGTACACCGCGAACCGCGATATCAGCTACTACACGGTGCACGAATCCTTTGTCGCCACCATTCCGCTGGTGTTCTGCGAAGCCGAAAAAATGGACCCGGCAACTGAATTCCTCAAGGTGATGATGATTGATGAACCGGCCATTCTGGATAAAGCGATTGCCCGTATCCCGCCGGAAGTGAAAGAGAAGTACACCGTGCTGAAAAGTTCGCCGTACTTCCTCGAAATCCTTGATAAGCGCGTCAACAAAGGCACCGGCGTGAAGTCGCTGGCCGACGTGCTGGGCATCAAGGCCGAAGAGGTGATGGCTATCGGTGACCAGGAAAATGACATTGCGATGATTGAATACGCTGGCGTTGGCGTGGCGATGGATAACGCGATTCCAGCAGTCAAAGAAGTGGCGAACTTCGTCACGAAATCAAACCTGGAAGACGGCGTTGCCTGGGCGATTGAAAAGTACGTCCTGTCCTGATGTTCCTGTTGCCCGGCATTGTCCGGGCACTAACCTTAAGATTGTTTGGAAAATTGTTATTGTATTATCAGGTGTGAAACCGCACGTAAGTCCCCGCAATTAGCCCGTAATTTCTTTACTCTCCTCCCCCTCTTTTATCTCCCGGCAGACCTGCCTGCACATACGCTTCATTTATGATCAACAAACGCATCCGTCTGGTGCTGATGATGTCATCCTGTACGGTTTTTCAGACCTGGGCGGCGACGGATTCTGACTCGACGCTGACACCGCTTTATGGCTATCAGGATGATAGTCAGGCTACCCCTTTGCCTGCGAAACCTGCGGCCGTGGTGCCGGAAGAAAGCCACTCTGTTTTACCTTTCTTAGGTGACGAAGCGCGTAAGCGCGGCTATGAGCTGCCATTACCGTTTGGCGTGAATATTAACTACATGAATATCCGGCAGAATATTGATGTGGATAGTATCAATTTCAACGGACTGTCTCTGAAAGGCCACTCGCTGGATAACGCCTTTAAAATCAACGTGGGTAATACTCGCGAAAGAAGCAAAACCGAAACGGTAAAGCTGGATGCCTGGCTACTGCCGTTTATGAACGTGTATGGTCTGGTGGGGTATACCGACGGGCACTCCGTTTCGCAGATTGGCGTGGGGATTAAAGGGCCGCGTAAATATCGCTACCCTGGTAATTTGCAGAACCTGGCCTTTCAGCTCGATTTTAAAGGCACCACCTACGGCGTCGGCACCACGCTGGTCGGCGGTGTCGGTAACTGGTTTACCGCCTTTGACGCCAACTACACCCAGACACGGTTCGATATTCTGGATGGCAGCATCGACGCCTTCACTATCTCCCCGCGTATCGGCTATCGCTTTAACACGCCGGGCATCGATACCCTGCACCTGCCTTCCGGCAAGTTAAACCTGTGGGTCGGCTCCATGTATCAGGACGTGCAGCAGGAGTTTAAAGGTAGCCTGAGCGACCTCACTATGCCGTCCGCCGCGCTGCAGGATATGGTGAATCTGGCGAACAAAGATAACAAAGGTCGTTTCGATGTGAAGCAGCACCTGTCATCGCCGTGGAACGTGCTGGTGGGTGCGCAGTATGAACTCACCCGCAACTTCAACGTCACCACCGAGATTGGTTTTGCCGACCGCAACAGCTTCTTTGTCGCGGGGGAATATCGCTTTTGACACGCCTCGGCCTGCTCCTGCTGTGCTGCCTGTTTGTCGGACAAGTCCAGTCGGCGCTGCCGACGCGCGACCAGGTTGACGGCTGGCTGAAAAAGCTCGGCGCGAGCGATAATTTTGATGCCAGCAAAGGCGTTGACTGGGGCGTCATGCCGGGGCCGTTTTATACCCCCGAACTGGGGCTTGGCGTGGGCACGGCGGTGGTGGGCATGTATCGCCCTGACCCAAACGACACGGTCAGTCAGAACTCAACCCTGACGCTGAGCGGCTACTTTAGCTCAACCGGCGCTTTTGGCCTGACAATGCAGAATTATGCCTTTTTCGCCGACGATCGCTGGCGTTTCTTTCTTGATGGCTCACTGACCGATACCCCAACGTATTACTGGGGACAGGGTTTTAGCGCGGGTGATAAGGACAGTAAAAAAGAGCAGTACACCGCCCAGGATCTCGATTTACGCCCGACGGTATACCGTCGGCTGGCGCCGAATATCTATCTGGGAGTGGGCTGGTCGTTGAATGCCCAGCACGCGGCGCAAATCAATAATGATGACCCGCAGAAAATTAGCGACACCGCACAGGGAGAATCCGTGTTGAGCTCCGGTAGCAGCGTTGAGCTGAGCTGGGACGATCGTGATTTTGTCCCTAACCCGCGCAAAGGGCAGTATGCCGATCTCCGCTACACCCGCTTTACGCCGGATGTTGGCAGCGATACCCGCTTTGACGAATACCAACTTCACTACAGCCGCTATCACTCGCTAGACGACAACAACGTACTGGCGTGGGAAATAGACGGCGCGTTCACCCAGGGCGAGGTCCCCTGGACAATGATGCCGCTGCTTGGCAGCAATCAGCGGATGCGCGGCTACTACGAAGGTCGCTACCGGGATAAAAATGCCGTCAGTGGTCAACTGGAGTACCGCCGCAAGCTTGACTGGCGGCACGGCGTGGTGGGGTGGCTGGGCGCTGGCACCATGGGGCCGTCTTTTCACTCGCTGGACGATGGTCGCTGGTTGCCCTCGGCGGGCGTTGGCTACCGTTTTGAGTTTAAGCCGCGGGTTAATGTACGGCTGGATTACGGCATTGGCAAAGGCAGCAGCGGGTTTTACTTTCAGGTAGGAGAGGCGTTTTGAAGGCGTTGATTAAAATGGTATCACTGCTGGCGCTGTTTGCTATCACGCGAGCCACGGCCGCGCTGCCGGTGGCGCTGGATTTAAGTGAAAATGCCACGGCGCTGGCGGCGAGTGCCTGGCCCACGATGCCCCCGCAGCCGTTGCCCAAAGGGCTGCGTCCGTGCTGCGCTTTTGGCTATAACCTGCATGCGGAACTGTTGGGAATGCCGGTACCGTTATACCAACTGGATAACGTGGCTTACGCCAGCCAACTGGGTCAGCATCAATACAACGATAAGATGCTGGCCGGTCTGGAGAATCTGACGGGGTTAAGCGGTGAGAATAACGGCATTCTCTACACCACCCGTGGCGGTTTTATTGATACCGCCCACGTGCGCGATACCGCGGATATGACGGTCTATATCTTTAGCCAACTGCTGCCGAAACTTGGCCAGGCGTTTACCCTCGATCTGGATAGCGAGCTGGCGCAGCGTCGCCTGGTTTTTAAAGCGTTCACCCCGCCCACTGACCCCGTTGAGCGTTACACGCTGGCCGCCTGGCTTGCGGCCCATCTGGCCTTTCAGGTCGCGGAATGGCATGAAATTGCCCAATGGTATGGTTTTGAATCGGTTCCTGGATTTTCAGAGGGCGTTTCCGCTTTTTCGCCGGAAGATCTCTACTCAAACCTGCTCGGCGCGCGCGTAGCCGTCTCGCTGATACTCGACGGACAGACCGTTTCTCAGGGGGTCTACAATGCGGCGATGGGCACGGCGCTTACTCAGGCACTCATGCATCTGGGCGCGCAGCCTCCAGCGATGACCCGCTTCCATTTCGATATGCTGGACGGCCGCTGGTGGAACAGCCAGCGCCGAGTGCCGGAGAAATATCTGGTGCTGCATCGTAATTTTAAGATGGGCGATAACCGGCTGCCAACCCGTGTGCCGGGTGAGCAAACCGCGCCGCAGCGCCTGACGCTGCCGCACCGCTGGCAGGGTGTTCATCTTCGGGAATTAGGGCAGCTTCAGCTGTGGCCCTCTGCATCGATGGAACAATTACCGCCGCCTGAACGGTATTACACTGCGGCTGATTTCCCCATGCTTGCCGCCAGCGCGCAACAAGCCGATGCGCTAACTCGCCGCTAAAGGTTTATGGGATAAGACGCGTGCGTGGTAAAAAGAGTCGGTATCTTTTGACCGGGACTCCGCCATGAAACAAATCACCTTTGCACCGCGTAATCATCAGCTTACCAATACCCGAACCTGGACGCCGGACAGCCAGTGGCTGGTCTTCGATGTGCGCCCGTCCGGCGCGTCGTTTACCGGTGAAACCATCGAGCGCGTGAATGTGCACAGCGGTGATGTTGAGGTGATTTATCGTGCAAGCCAAGGCGCGCACGTTGGCGTCGTCACGGTGCATCCCTCTGCCGAACAGTACGTGTTTATCCACGGCCCGGAAAATCCAGATGCCCAGTGGCAGTACGATTTCCACCATCGCCGCGGCGTCGTCTCGGCCCACGGTCAAAACCAAAACCTGGACGCGATGGACATCACCTCGCCCTACACGCCCGGTGCGCTGCGTGGCGGTAGCCACGTCCACGTCTACAACCCTTGCGGAAAGTACGTTAGCTTCACCTACAACGACCATGTGATGCACGAATATGACCCTGCGCTGGATCAACGTAACGTTGGCGTAGCGGCGCCGTTCGGCCCGGTGACACCGCGCGGTCAGCATCCGCGTGAATATGCCGGTAGCCACTGGTGCGTGCTGGTGAGTCAAACGACGGCGAAGCCGCAGCCCGGTAGCGATGAGATTAACCGCGCCTATGAAGAGGGCTGGGTGGGTTCCTCTGCGTTGGCCTTTATCGGTGATACCGTTTCGCTTACCGGTGAAAAAGTCCCTGAGCTATTTCTGGTGACGCTACCGCGCGACGAGGCTGGATGGAAGCTGGCGGGTAATGCGCCGCTATCAGGAACGGCGACAACGCTGCCTGCGCCGCCGGCAGGTGTTCATCAGCAGCGACTGACCTTTACCCATCAGCGTGCTTATCCAGGGCTGGTGAGCGTGCCGCGTCACTGGGTGCGCAGCAACCCGCAGGGGACGCAGATTGCGTTTCTGATGCGCGATGACCGTGGCGTAGTGCAGCTGTGGCTTCTCTCACCCGAAGGCGGCGAGCCGCGCCAGCTTACGCACAATGCGTCAGATATTCAGTCGGCGTTTAACTGGCACCCATCCGGAAAGGGACTGGGCTTTGTGCTGGAAGGGCGTATTGCGATGTGCGATGTAGAGACCGGTGCGGTGACGTTTTTAACGACCGATCACGCAAATCCACCGTCGGCGGATGCGGTGGTCTTCTCTCCTGACGGTCAGTTTATTGCCTGGATGGAAGAGGTGGCTGGCTTTCGCCAGCTATGGATAACCGAAACCGCCCGCTGAATCAGGGGGCGGGCATTGGCGCTGGCGGAATAACCGAATTGGTTGCCAGCGTCTCTTGCTCACTCTTTTCTACGCGGGAGCGAACGGAGCTATCTTTACGGAAGAAGTCCCACGGCAGCAGTACGGTGTCCATCACCGCCGTAAACGGCATATCAACGGCGACCAGCGATTTGGCGACCCAGCCGCTGTCATCGTCGCCCAGCATCGCGGCGCTTGCACGCGTGCCAGGGTACGTTCCCTCTTTGCCGCCAGTATGCGACATGACGCTGGAACACCCTCCTGACAAGAAGATCCCCCCAACCAGCGCCGTTTTAATCAGAACATTTTTCATAATGAGTTCTTCTCGTCACGGGCATAAACAGCCCTTCTTTGGGTTATATCTACCCATTGCCAAAATAGGAAGTACCGGCTTGCCGCTCTGTGGCGGCTGTCGCACTTTGGCCTTTTGTGCCATACCCCCAGTCTAAGCGGTCTGTGGGAAAGTGCAAAAAAAGTAAGACATGAGGACTTGAAAATGGTTCTTTTCACCACATTTTATAGGTGTAGCCAAGAGGAACACGCCTTCGGGGTGTTTGGGCTTCAACAACCTGTCCATGATGGAAGGTGATTAATTTCTCGCTGATTTTCAGGAGCTATTTAACTATGCGTAACTTCGACTTTTCCCCGTTATACCGTTCTGCCATCGGTTTTGATCGTCTGTTCAACCTGTTAGAAAACAATCAAACGCAAAGCAACGGCGGCTACCCTCCGTACAACGTTGAACTGGTTGATGAAAACCACTATCGCATCGCGATTGCCGTGGCCGGTTTTGCGGAAAGCGAACTGGAAATCACCGCGCAGGACAACATGCTGGTGGTAAAAGGCGCGCATGCCGCAGAGCAAAAAGAACGCACCTATCTCTATCAAGGCATCGCCGAGCGTAACTTTGAACGCAAATTCCAGCTTGCGGAACATATCCACGTACGTGGCGCAAACCTGGTGAACGGCCTGCTGTATATCGAACTGGAACGCGTGATTCCAGATGCGGACAAACCGCGTCGTATCGAAATTAATTAATGATGCCGGGCCGCCCGTGCGGCCCTGTTAGCTAAATCATCAATCGGCTTGCCGTCAGGGAGCCGGAAGGTACTTACTCGCTTCTTAGAAGGAGAAACACAATGCGTAACTACGATTTATCCCCACTGCTGCGTCAATGGATCGGTTTTGACAAACTGGCGAACGCGCTGCAAAGCACCAGTGAAGGCCAGACCTTCCCACCGTACAACATCGAAAAAAGCGACGATAACCACTATCGCATTACCTTAGCGTTAGCCGGGTTCCGTCAGGAAGATCTGGATATTCAGCTCGAAGGCACTCGCCTGACTGTAAAAGGCACGCCAGAGCCGCAGGAAAAAGAGACCAAATGGCTGCATCAGGGGCTGGTGACTCAAGCCTTTAGCCTGAGCTTCACCCTGGCAGAAAATATGGAAGTCGCCGGTGCGACCTTTACTAACGGCCTGTTGCATATCGACCTCACCCGCAACGAGCCGGAAGCTATTGCGCCGCAGCGTATCGCCATTAGCGAGCGACCTGCGTTGAATAGTTAATAGCATTGCCCAATTAGCCCCGAGAAATCGGGGCTTTTTTTTGCGAGTGAAAGCATGTTTGTCGCCCTTGCTGCAACGAGTGTTTCAGTTTAAAAAATGATCAGAGAAAATGGCGTAATAAAACAAGGGACATGTTATGAACGAGCAACAGCTGTTTGAAGTGATTAAAAACGTCGATCAGGAAGGTAGCGAGTATTGGTCTGCTCGCGATCTAGGACCATTACTTGATTATAAAGAGTGGCGTAATTTTCAAAAGGTTATCTCAAAAGCAGCCATTGCATGTGAGGCAAGTGGTCAGCGGGTATCTGACCATTTTGTTGAGTCCAACAAAATGGTTGAAGTGGGATCTGGTGCTAATCGACAGCTTGAAGATATCAGGCTTTCCCGCTACGCCTGCTATCTGGTTGTACAAAACGGTGATCCCTCTAAACCCGTGATTGCAGCGGGGCAGACCTACTTTGCATTACAAACCCGCCGCCAGGAGCTGGAAGACGACAAAGTCTTTAAATCTCTACGGGAAGATGAGAAACGCCTTTTTCTACGCAATGAACTTAAAGAACATAACAAACATCTGGTCGAAACCGCTCATCAGGCGGGTGTTGAGACGGCGCTGGATTTCGCTGTGTTCCAAAATCATGGTTACAAAGGGCTCTACGGCGGCCTTGATCAAAAGGCGATTCATGAACGTAAGGGGCTGAGAAAAAGCCAGAAAATTCTCGACCACATGGGCTCCACCGAGCTTGCGGCAAATCTCTTTCGTGCCACGCAAACCGAAGAAAAGCTGCGCCGCGACGACGTCAACACAAAGCAAATCGCCAATCAGACGCATTACGAAGTGGGTCAAAAGGTGCGTCAGACCATCAAGGACCTTGGCGGTACGATGCCAGAGTCACTCCCTTCCCCTGATAAAAGTATTCAGCAGTTAGAAATTGCGGCTAAGAGTAAAGACGCACCTGAATAGTGATATTTCCTCAGTCGATTAATGTGCGCCGTACTACATACAAGCTCCCTCCGACTCAGACATAATCCCTGATGTTAATAATGTTATTCACAGGGAAAATACGATGAGTGATATAGCATTGACGGTAAGCGTCCTGGCACTGGTGGCGGTGGTCGGGCTGTGGATTGGCAACGTCAAAATCCGCGGGATTGGCTTTGGCATCGGCGGCGTGCTGTTCGGTGGGATTATCGTTGGCCACTTTGTCGATCAGGCAGGCATCACGCTAAGCAGCCCGATGCTGCACTTTATCCAGGAATTCGGCCTGATTCTGTTCGTCTACACCATCGGTATCCAGGTGGGGCCGGGATTTTTCGCTTCGCTGCGCGTTTCTGGCCTGCGGCTGAACCTGTTCGCCATCCTGATTGTGGTGCTTGGCGGTCTGGTCACCACGCTGCTGCATAAAATCTTCGCGATCCCGCTTCCCGTCGTGCTGGGCATCTTTTCCGGCGCGGTGACCAATACCCCTGCGCTGGGTGCCGGGCAGCAAATTCTGCGCGATCTTGGCGAACCGTTTAGCGTCGTAGACCAGATGGGGATGAGCTACGCGATGGCCTACCCGTTTGGTATCTGCGGCATTCTGCTCACCATGTGGCTGGTGCGCCTGTGCTTTCGTATTAACGTCGACAAAGAGGCGCAGCGCTTCGATGAGCAGGCGGGTTCCAGCCATTCCCATCTTCAGACCATCAATATCCGCGTTGAGAACCCCAATCTGAACCACATGGCGATTCAGGATGTGCCCGTTATCAACAGCGATAAAATTATCTGCTCGCGCCTCAAACGGGGTGAAACGCTGATGGTGCCTTCGCCAACGACCATTATTGAGAGTGGCGACCTGCTGCACCTGGTGGGGGAAGCGGCGGATCTGCGTAGTGCGCAACTGGTGATCGGCAAAGAGGTTGAAACGTCGCTTTCCACCCGAGGCACGGATCTCAAAGTGGAAAGGGTGGTGGTGACCAACGAGAAGGTATTAGGCAAGAAAATCCGCGATCTACACTATAAACAGCGTTATGACGTGGTGATCTCCCGCTTAAACCGCGCCGGGGTTGAACTGGTCGCCAGCAGCAATGCCAGCCTACAGTTTGGCGACATCCTCAACCTCGTGGGGCGTCCGGCGGCCATTGATGCCGTCGCCTCCGACCTTGGCAATGCCCAGCAGAAATTGCAGCAGGTGCAGATGCTGCCGGTGTTTATCGGTATTGGTCTTGGCGTACTGCTCGGCTCTATCCCACTGTTTATCCCCGGCTTCCCGGTCGCGTTAAAGCTCGGTCTGGCGGGCGGGCCGCTAATTATGGCGTTGATCCTGGGCCGTATCGGCAGCATCGGCAAGCTCTACTGGTTTATGCCGCCGAGCGCCAACCTGGCGCTGCGCGAGCTGGGGATTGTGCTGTTCCTTTCGGTGGTAGGACTCAAGTCCGGCGGCGGCTTTGTTGACACGCTGCTACATGGCGAAGGGCTGAGCTGGATTGGCTACGGCATCCTGATTACCGGTATCCCACTGCTGACGGTAGGCATACTGGCCCGGGTGCTAGCGAAGATGAACTACCTGACCCTCTGCGGCATGTTGGCCGGTTCGATGACCGACCCTCCTGCGCTGGCGTTTGCCAATAACCTGCACGCGACCAGCGGCGCGGCGGCGCTCTCCTACGCGACCGTCTACCCGCTGGTGATGTTCCTGCGCATCATCACGCCTCAGCTTCTGGCGGTGCTGTTCTGGGGGATGGGCTAGGGTTGTGGATGCGCCTGAGGTGATAATCCACCTGATATTCGCTGGCGTTACGGAACATCACTGAATAGTTAAGAAACTCACCGCTGTCGCTGTAGGAAAGGGAGGTAATACGCAGCAGCGGTGTTTGTTCGGGTACGTTCATCGACTGGGCCAACTGCTTATCAGCCAGCACCGGTGCCAGGCTTTCATAGTTACCGCTGATTGTTATCCCGCACTCTTTTTCGATGTAATCAAACTTTGACCCCTCCAGATGCACCAGCGACAGATTGCGAAAAAGCTTAACCGGCATATAGCTGTCTTCAAGCATCAAGGGCTTTCCATCAACGTAGCGTACCCGCCGGGAAAAATAGATCCGCTCATTGATTTGAATGCGAAGCTGGCTGGCAATGGCGGGCGGCGCGGGCATCACCTCGAAAACCAGGACGTGGCTTCTTACCTCTTTGCCCTGCTTGCGTAAAATCTCGGCCAGCCCGGTCAGGTTTGAGGTTTCATGGTGGATATCTTTATGGGCAACATAGGTGCCGCTACCCTGCCGACGAACCACCAGACCCCACTCGACCAGCAGGTCGACCGCTTTGCGGATGGTCATCCGCGCAACGCCAAACTCCTGCGCTAACGCTTTCTCGCCTGGAATCGGGCTGCCAATGTTGAAATCGGATGAGTTGAGCCGTAGACGTAGCCTGTCCGCAATAGATTTATAGATCACTTCTGGACCTCTATTTCCAATCAAACCAGGTTTATTGAACCGCCGTTTCTTATTAAAAAGTAATCAATTACAGGCAAATAATGACAATTCTTATAACAGAACGGAATTGAGCGATATGACATGTCTATTTTTATCTTAAAAATTAGACAACATCGCCTGAATTAAAACCATGAAAGCGATCACGAATCGCGTGCTCAGCGCATGTTGTCTGACGGGCTAATTCCTATCCTCGTAGCAGGCCGGAAATCAACATTAATAAGGCCACTTACCCTACGAGTTGTTAAATGAGGATTGCTAAATGCTCAGTCAAATACAACGCTTTGGCGGCGCCATGTTTACCCCAGTTTTATTATTTCCGTTCGCGGGGATTGTGGTGGGTATCGCCATTATGTTGCGTAACCCAATGTTTGTGGGTGAAGCACTCACTGCACCTGATAGTTTATTCGCTCAGATTGTTCACATTATTGAAGAAGGCGGCTGGACGGTATTCAGAAACATGCCGCTTATTTTTGCCGTTGGCTTGCCGATTGGCCTTGCTAAACAGGCACAAGGGCGAGCCTGTCTGGCCGTACTGGTTAGCTTCCTGACCTGGAACTATTTCATCAATGCCATGGGAATGACCTGGGGCCACTTTTTTGGCGTCGACTTCTCCGCTGATCCGGTGGCGGGAAGCGGCCTGACGATGATTGCCGGGATTAAGACGCTGGATACCAGCATCATCGGCGCTATTGTCATCTCGGGTATCGTGACCGCGTTGCATAACCGCTATTTTGATAAGCCACTGCCGGTTTTCCTCGGTATTTTCCAGGGATCTTCGTTTGTCGTTATCGTGGCTTTCCTCGCCATGATCCCCTGCGCGTGGATAACACTTTTAGGCTGGCCAAAAGTCCAATTGGGCATTGAATCACTGCAGGCATTTTTACGCAGTGCCGGGGCCCTGGGCGTCTGGGTTTATACCTTCCTTGAGCGCATTCTTATTCCTACAGGCCTGCATCACTTCGTCTACGGTCCCTTTATTTTTGGCCCGGCGGCGGTTGAAGGCGGAATTCAGGTTTATTGGGCTCAGCATCTCCAGGAATTCAGCCAAAGCACTGAATCACTCAAAGCGCTGTTCCCGGAAGGCGGCTTTGCGCTGCACGGTAACTCAAAAGTGTTTGGTTCCGTCGGGATTGCGCTGGCGCTTTACTTCACCGCAGCCCCTGAAAACCGCATCAAGGTCGCGGGGCTGCTCATTCCTGCCACGCTGACCGCCATGCTGGTCGGGATCACGGAACCGCTGGAGTTCACCTTCCTGTTTATCTCTCCGCTGCTGTTCGCCATTCACGCCGTACTGGCAGCTACCATGTCGACCGTGATGTACATGTGCGGCGTGGTGGGGAACTTTGGCGGCGGCCTTCTTGACCAGTTTATCCCGCAAAACTGGATCCCGATGTTCCATAACCATGCGTCGGTGATGTTTACCCAGATAGGTATCGGCGTGTGCTTTACCGCCCTCTACTTCGTCGTCTTCCGGGCCTTAATTCTGCGCTTCAATCTGAAAACGCCGGGCCGTGAAGACAGTGAAATCAAGCTCTACAGCAAAGCAGACTACCAGGCCGCGCGTGGCAAAACCTCAGCGGCTGGCGCGAGCGACACCAAATTGGGCCAGGCGGCAGGCATTCTCCAGGCGCTGGGCGGAGCCGCCAATATTGAAAGCATCAACAACTGCGCGACCCGATTACGTATTGCGCTAACCGATATGGCGAAAACGCAAAGTGATGACGTATTCAAAGCGCTGGGCGCGCACGGTGTGGTGCGCCGCGGCAACGGCATTCAGGTCATCGTTGGCCTGCATGTACCACAGGTCCGCGACCAGCTTGAAAGCCTGATGAAAGATTCTCTACAGACCGAACAAACCACCATGACGGAGGCAGTATCATGAAAAAATTCTCAGTTGTTATCGCAGGCGGCGGCAGTACTTTTACTCCAGGTATCGTCTTGATGCTGCTGGCAAATCAGGATCGTTTTCCACTGCGAGCGCTGAAATTTTACGACAACGACGGTGCGCGACAGGAGACGATTGCAGAAGCCTGTAAGGTGATTCTAAAAGAGCAGGCGCCGGAGATTGAATTCAGCTACACCACAGACCCGCAGGTGGCGTTTACCGACGTCGATTTCGTGATGGCGCATATTCGCGTGGGTAAATACCCGATGCGTGAAAAGGATGAGAAGATTCCGCTGCGCCACGGTGTACTGGGTCAGGAAACCTGTGGACCAGGCGGCATTGCCTACGGCATGCGCTCCATTGGCGGCGTGCTGGAACTGGTGGATTACATGCAAAAATACTCGCCGAACGCCTGGATGCTTAACTACTCCAACCCGGCGGCGATTGTGGCGGAAGCGACCCGTCGTCTGCGTCCGGATGCCAAAATCCTCAACATCTGCGACATGCCTATCGGCATTGAAGGACGGATGGCGCAGATTGTTGGTCTGAAAGACCGCAAGCAGATGCGCGTTCGCTACTACGGGCTGAACCACTTTGGCTGGTGGACATCTATCGAAGACCTTCAGGGGAACGATTTGATGCCTAAGTTACGCGAATATGTCGCGAAATATGGCTATGTTCCGCCATCAAACGACCCGCATACTGAAGCCAGTTGGAACGACACTTTCGCCAAAGCGAAAGATGTACAGGCGCTGGACCCGGACACCATGCCGAACACCTACCTGAAATACTATCTGTTCCCGGACTATGTAGTGGCGCACTCAAATCCGGAACGTACCCGAGCCAATGAAGTGATGGATCACCGTGAGAAAAATGTGTTCAGCGCATGCCGGGCGATTACAGAAGCCGGTAAATCCTCGGCGGGAGATCTGGAAATTGACGAACATGCGTCTTACATCGTCGATCTTGCCACCGCGATTGCTTTTAATACCCAGGAAAGAATGCTGCTCATTGTGCCGAACAACGGCGCTATCCATAACTTTGACGCCGATGCGATGGTTGAAATTCCATGCCTCGTCGGCCACAACGGCCCGGAACCGCTGACGGTGGGGGATATTCCAAACTTCCAGAAAGGGATGATGAGCCAGCAGGTTGCGGTGGAAAAACTGGTCGTTGATGCCTGGGAACATCGTTCATACCACAAGCTGTGGCAGGCGATTACGCTGTCGAAAACGGTGCCGAGCGCTTCTGTGGCAAAAGCGATTCTGGATGATTTAATTGAGGCTAATAAGGACTACTGGCCGCCGTTAAACTAAGTACTGATTTAGCGTGTCATGCCCACAGGACGTTGTTCTGCGGGCATTTTTGTTTTCAGGTGTTGGGATGTGAGACGGCGCACACTGATGTAAAAAGCAGCGAGAGCACGTAAGCTATTGAGGTAACTTACTCACTTTCGCTGGGCACAAGGAGCCGTCATGAAAATTTCCCGCGTGGGAGAAGCGCCAGACTATCGCTTCTCTCTGGCCAACGAACGTACGTTTCTGGCATGGATTCGCACCTCGCTAGGCTTTCTGGCGGCGGGCGTCGGTCTCGATCAACTGGCTCCGGATTTTGCGACACCGGTGATTCGTGAAGCGCTAGCGCTGATGCTCTGCCTGTTCGCGGGAGGGCTGGCGATCTATGGCTATCTGCGCTGGTTACGCAATGAAAAAGCGATGCGCCTGAAAGAGGATCTTCCTTACACCCGTAGTCTACTGGTCATTAGCCTGATACTGGCGCTGGTTGCTGCGGTGGTGATGATTCTGGTGTTCTATGGCGGATAACCGCAAAGCCCGCCGCGAAGCCGATCCCGGCCTACAGCCGGAACGTACCTCGCTCGCCTGGTATCGCACGCTGCTTGGCTACGGCGCGCTGATGGCGCTGGCGCTAAAGCATAACTGGCATCAGGCTGGCGGACTATTCTGGTTGTCAATTGGCGTACTGGTTATCGTCGCTATCATCCTCTGGCAATACACCCGTAATCGCAACGTCATGGACGTCACACAGAGCGATTTTACTCAGCCGCGCGCGGTACGTGATAAATTTTTGATCTCCCTCGCGGTGTTATCGCTCGCATTGTTGTTTGCTGTTACCCACATTCGCCAGCTTGTTATTTTTATAAAGGATTTTGCATGACAGGACGTCAAGTTGAAGCCGCCATCGCGTGCTGTAGTTTCAATGGCACGAGGATGCCTGAGGGCATCTTATGCAGCATGGTGAATCGCCAAAATTGTCTGCAACCGCAGCGCTGGTATCGCGAATTTCGTCAGACGGGAATGACATCAGTACAGTTAATTCCGCAGATAGAAAGAGATGCGTCAGGCAATCTCAGCGCGGAGTCGGTGCAGCCGGAAGAGTGGGGCGCGTTCCTCTGCGCTATTTTTGATCTCTGGGTGCGGGAAGATATCAACACAATCCAGATTCACCTTTTTGAATCCACGCTCGCCATCTGGCGAGGTTTTTCCCCTCAGATAACCCGCAATATGGATAACGCATGCGGTAAGTGTTCTGTGCTGCGCCTCTGCCGCGGAGCCTGCTCTGAGCCCCCATGTTCTGAGGATAAGCATGTGCTCTGCGAGGGATATCGCCGTTTCTTCACCTACAGCGCGCCATACATGAAAGCAATGCGCGACCTCCTGAAACAGCACCGCTCGCCGATAGAATTAATGGCGATGTTAAGCCAGGCCGAATAAGCTTTCTCTGTTTGCCAGACGGGCCTGCCGGATGGCAAACAGGTCAAGGTCTCCGCTATGGATTCTGGTATCACTATCTCTTCACTGTGATAACGCGTCTGGAGTGTCTATGCCGCTCGTGCTGCCCCGGGAAACCCACTTTCACCACCCGCTGGAAAGCGTGGTGTTCCATTTCTGGAAACCGGAAAAAAATATCAGTCATGAACACACCCATGAATACTGCGAACTGTTCCTGGTCGGGCATGGTAGCGGCATCCACGTCATCAATGAAAAACCCTGGCTGCTGAGCAGCGGAACGCTCTGCTACCTGAATCGTCAGGACTACCATCTGTTTGAAGAGATGAAGGCGTTGCAGCAGGTGAACCTGCTGTATCTGGGGCGCGATAACTTTAACTTTATCAAACAGATTGATTATCTCCTGCCGAA
Organism: Kluyvera chengduensis; assembly: GCF_044197065.1. Lineage (NCBI taxonomy): Bacteria > Pseudomonadati > Pseudomonadota > Gammaproteobacteria > Enterobacterales > Enterobacteriaceae > Kluyvera > Kluyvera chengduensis. The sequence continues at coordinate 268,996 of NZ_JBIQOI010000003.1, read as the reverse complement.
GGAGGGTGAGAGCAACGTCTGGCAGGTGGACGTGGGCATTATGCAGCGCATTTTTGACCGTTTGGCCAGCCACAACGAGGCAGAGTTCAGCGACAAGCTGCTGGCAGAAAGCCATAAAGAGATGATTTTTCTCGAAGTGCTGCACACCCTGAACCTATGGCGCTATAAAACCCAGGATTTTCACTCCAGCGAAGACCGTATCAGTCAGGTGTTGATTCGCCTCAACGGCCAGTGGCAGCAGCCGCTCGACCTCGATGCGCTGTGCCACGAGTTTGGCCTTTCCCGGCGCACGCTGCAGCGCGGTTTTAGCGACTACACCGGCATCTCTCCTCAGCAATACCTTGCTCGCGTGCGGCTATTGCAGTCCCGTTATCAGCTACGTTTTACCTGTGATTCGGTAAATGACATCGCCATTCGCTGTGGATTTGGCGACGTTAGCTACTTTTCCCGTGCTTTTCGTCGACAGTTTGGCGTGTCGCCAAATCAGTGCCGTTAATCGGTCAGAGTGGGAGGTAATGCATAAAAACGAATAAAAATAACACTGTGGAAATTAAAAGTAACATTACTAATTAACTGTTTTTATTTAATAAATACACATTTATTCCATTTGAAATAATAAAAGTACCAGCGATATAAATCAGTTTTGTGCCGCCCTTCACTTGCCGCTTTCTACCCTACTACGCAGAATATATTTTGCCGTATTTCCGCGGAATACCACGCTTATAACGCCAGGGGAAAATGATGAAGAAGATCTTTTTATGCTGCGCAGCAGGCATGTCGACCAGTATGTTAGTTGAAAGAATGAAACAATCTGCCGCTAGCCGCGATATTGATGTGGATATTACCGCCGTCCCGGTTTCTGAATTTGATCAGATTATCGAAGATGCCGACGTTATTTTGTTAGGCCCGCAGGTGAAATTCCAGCTACAGCGTTTAGCGGCTGTCGCTGAACCACAGGGTGTGCCGGTGGCAGCCATTGATATGATGCAATATGGCTCGATGCAGGGCGATAAAGTCCTGGATCACGCGCTGTCTTTATTAGCCAAAGCACAATAAGGACAGGCCATGAAATACCATTTTCCTGATAATTTCTGGTGGGGTACTGCAACCAGCGCCACGCAATCTGAAGGCCGTATTCCCGGCGATGGCAAAGGCGACAATATCTGGGATTATGCTTCACATCATTTTAACGAGCGCTTTTTCCAGGGCGTCACGGCGGATGATACCTCGACGTTTTATCAGCATTATCGGGAAGATATTCAGCGCGCCAAAGAGATAGGCCTGAACTCCTTTCGCACCTCGCTCTCCTGGTCCCGGCTCATCCCCGACGGCGACGGTGAAGTCAATCAACAGGCGGTGGCGTTTTATAACGCCATGATTGATGAATTGCTCGCGCAGGGTATTGAGCCCTTTATTAATCTCTATCACTTCGATATGCCAATGGCGCTACAGGAAAAGGGCGGCTTTGAAAATCGCGACGTGATTGACGCCTTTGCCCGTTACGCGCGTATTTGCTACCAGCTGTTTGGCGATCGCGTCCGCTATTGGTTCACCTTTAACGAACCGTTAATTCCGGCGGAAGCGGGGTATTTACACCCTCGTCATTATCCCTATGTCACCGATTTCCGCCGTGCGGCGCAGGTGTTGCACCACATCGTGCTGGCGCACTGTAAGGCGGTCGCCGCGTGGCGCGAGCTGGGCCTTGCCGGGCAGATTGGCATTATTATGGACGTTATTCCGGTCTACCCGCGTAGCGATACGCCGGAAGATTTACAGGCCGCCGCCATGGCCGACCTGTTTTATACCCGCAGCATCAACGAACCTATTTTATTGGGCAAATATCCTGACGAACTGGTGGCGATTCTGCGCGAGCATGATCAGTTGCCGGAATATTTAGCGCAAGACTGTGCGCTTATCGCCAATACGCGTATCGACCTGCTGGGGATTAACTATTACCGTCCTCGCCGGGTCAAAGCGCGTGAAACACCGCTGGCAGAGCCGCACGGTTTTGTGCCGGAACGCTTCTTTGAGGAATACATTATGCCGGGACGCAGAATGAATACCTCGCGCGGCATTGAGATTTATCCAGCGGCGCTTTACGACATCGCGATGGTGGTGAAAGAACGCTACGGCAATTTACCGTGGTTCGTTTCTGAAAACGGCATCGGTATTCAGGATGAAGAACAATTTATGGTGAACGGCCAGGTGCAGGACGATTACCGCATTGAATTCCTCAAAGAACATCTGGGATATCTCCATCAGGCCATGGCCGACGGCAGCAATTGTCTGGGCTACCACATGTGGACGTTTATTGACTGCTGGTCGTGGCAAAATGCCTATAAAAATCGCTATGGATTCTATCGCCTTGATTTAGCCACCCAACAGCGGTCACTGAAAAAATCCGGGCAATGGTTCTCAACGGTGATTGCCAATAACGGATTCGAGGGGGAGTAACATGTCTTACTTTGAACGGCTGGCGGAAAAAATGCTGCCGGTAGCGAATGCTATTGGTAATCAGCGCCATATGCAGGCCATTCGTAACGGCTTAATCTCTATTTTACCGCTGACCATTGTCGGATCGTTTTTCGTTATTCTGCTGAATATCCCGATTAAAGGGTACATGGATTTTATCGCACCGTGGCGCGATATTCTGGATGTGCCTTTCCGCTTTACCGTTGGGCTAATGTCGCTGTACGCCGCGTTCACCATCGGCTCATTTTTGGGGAAAAGCTACAAGCTCAACGATATCACCAGCGGCCTGCTGGCGATGCTCGCCACGCTGCTGATGATTGTGCCGGTGAATATTAAAGAGGGCGTGACCGTCGCCGGTGATGCGATTTCCGGGCGCTATATTCCGGTGGCGTCGCTGAGTTCGCAGGGACTGTTTGGGGCGATCATCTCCTCGCTGATTGCCATTGAAATCTATCGCTTTATTAAAGTCCGCAATATCGAAATTAAGATGCCCGCAGGCGTACCGCCAGTGGTTGCCAGCTCCTTCTCAGCGCTGTTCCCGACGCTGGCGGTAGTGCTGATTTTCTGGATCCCGCGACACTTTTTAAATATCGATATTAACGCCATCATCAGCTACATCATCATGCCGCTGAAGGGCTTTATGACCGGTACTAACCTGTTCGGCGGTATCGTCACGCAGTTCTTTATCGACCTGTTCTGGGTGTTTGGTATTCACGGTCACGCGGTGATGGGGCCGTTGATTCGCCCGCTGTGGGACCAGGCCATCGTGCAGAATATGGAGCTGTTCCAGGCCGGAACCAGCGCCTACGACCTGCCGAATATCTTCACTGAACAGTTCTTCCAGTGGTATGCGCAGATGGGCGGTACGGGCTCCACGCTGGCGCTGGTGGTGTTGTTTATTCGATCAAAAGTTATCTATCTGAAATCGCTGGGTAAGCTGTCGTTTATCCCCGGCCTGTTCAACATCAATGAGCCCATGATTTTCGGCGCGCCGATCGTGATGAACCCGATTCTGGCGGTGCCGTTTATTCTGGCGCCGATGGTCAACACGGTGGTGGTGTATCTCTTTACCATCAGCGGGCTGATTCCGCGCATGATGGTGAAACCGCCGTTTACCATCCCGGCTCCGCTCGGGGCGCTTATCACCACCAACTGGAACCTGATTGCCTGCGGGCTGGTGTTTATCTGCTTCTTTATCTCGCTGGCTATCTACTACCCGTTCTTTAAGGTGTACGAGAAGAAAATGCTGGAAACGCAGCAGGCTCAGCAGGAAGAAGAGGAAAAAGCGAAGCAGTTGGCAAACGCCTGAGACAGAAAGTCAGCGCCAGCCTCTGTCCCGGCTGGCGCGTTTTTTTAGCCCTTCACTTCTATCACTTCCAGCAGCGTGGAGCCGGTTTTTGCCTCGTGCGGTACGTCGCGGAAAATGGGCAGCGCCTCCCAGCGCAGCCAGTAGCGGCTTTGCGGGCTGTAATCGCTGTTCTGCGCAGCCACTAACTGCACTTCCGCCTGCGGCGCAACGTTCTGCCGGGGTTGCCACAGCTTGGCTGGCAGCGGCGGCGTGAGCGGGCGCGCGGTGACGACGGTAAGCGTCCGGTCATCAATAATCCACACGCCGCTACCGGCCCAGGTTGAGGTCCATTCCACGGCCATTTGTCCGTGGCCGATAGCGCGCGGCGCGCTGAGGGTAACGTCCGGCGGAATAGAGCCGCCGCCGCTGAAGTCCCAGCGAAAATCCCACTGGCTGATCTGCGTTTTTTGCCAGCCGCCCTTGCCGTCCGGGCGTGCCAGATACGCCTGCGACAGTCCCCGGTCATCATAACGATGATAAATCAGCACCGGGCGCGCCTGATTATCAAAGCCCACCTCCTGCACCATATTAATCAGCCCGCCGCCGATGCCCGCATCGTCGACAATCTCACCCTGATGGCGGGCGATAGGCAGCGTAAGCGGCGTGCCGTCTGATTTTTCCCACTGCTGAAGGTCGCGGCTGCGCGCGTACGAGAGATTATTGTTGGTTTCGCAGTGCGGTGTTTCGCGCCACATCCACACCATATGCCAGTAGCCGTCCGGCCCCAGCAGCGGCTGGCGCGCGTAGCCGTTGCGCGCCCCTTCACCGTTGAGCAGCGGTGTTTCCAGCAGGCGCGACCACTGCTGACGCTCGGCGTCGAAAATGTTGTACAGGTCATCACCGTTGCCGCTGCAGCCATCGCGATAGCGGAACAGCAGGCGGCCCTGCACGTCTTTAAAGAACACCGGGTAGGTGGCCCGCGTTTCCCGTTCGCCGGTCATCGCAGGAACACACTCCAGGGTGGTGACGTCCAGCGGTGCGCGGCTTCTGAAGTAAATGAGTGGATCAACGTGCATATTGCCGGAAAGATGCAGGTATCCAGCGCTATCTACCGCCATCGTCAGATAATTGTGCGAATCAAACTCGGTGATATGCGAGTAACGTTCGCGCTCCGGTAGCCAGCATCCCTCCGGTTGAAAAGTCTGCCACGGGCCGTCGGGTAAGCGGCGCTGGCCCACGGTGATGCGGTGCTCCGCATCATACCAGGCGGCAAACTGGTGGTTGTGGTGATTGATAAGACAGTAAAGCACGGTGAAATCTGCGCAGGCGTGTGCCACGGGCGCAACAACGATATCAGTCATCAGACGGTCTCCGGACGAGCAACAAAGGATTTTTTACGACGCAGGAAGAAGGCGGCTAACACCAGCGCGCCGATGGGGTGTAGCGTTGCGCCAGCGTATATCGGCATCGAATAACCGAAGTGGTCGATGATGGTGCCGACAAAGCCGTTAAAGATAATGGAGGTCACGCCGCCCAGGGCGCTCATCACGCCGATAGCGGTGGCGATGGCCACGCGCGGTGCCAGCCCGCCCATCATAATGGTGGCCATGCTGAGCCAGGCGGTGCACATAAAGTTAATCACCGTCATGATAGCCACCGCCGCGTAGGCGTTGCTGATGGACGGTAGCAGGAACACCAACGGCGCCAGACAGGTGACGGACCAGATAATGGTTAAGCGGGCGCGGGTCGCGTCCATGCCGCGCGCCACCAGACGGTCAGAGGCCCAGCACACCGCCAGCACGCCAAAAACGGCAACCAGCGGCGGCAGCCACATCAGCTTGCCAACTTCTGCCAGCGTCAGGCCGATTTTTTCCTGCATAAAGCCGACCTGCCAGTATTGATAGAAGAACCAGAACGGGTCGGTGAGCAGGCGAGCAATCAGCAGCGCCCAGATAGGTTTTGAGGTCAGCACCATCTTGTAGCGCTCAACCAGCGGCACGCTGACGGCGCTCACCTGTGCCGTGTCGTCGGCCGCAGGCGGCGTTTTACGACTAGAGAGATACCACATCACCCCAACGACCACGCCCGCCATGGCAGGGATAAAGAACGCCCAGCGCCAGCCGGTAGAGATAGTCACCCAGGCCACGAATGGCGGCGCCAGGATAAGCCCCAACGACTGAATAATATTGGTGAGCTGGAAGGCAAAGGCACGCTGCTCGGCGCGAAACCAGGTAAAGACCGCCAGCGTCAGCGCTGGCACAATCCCGGATTCCGCCAACCCTAGCATCACGCGCCCGACGATAAGCCCGGTCATTGAGTGCGACAGGCCGGTGATCAGCGTGGCAATCGACATCAATACCATCAGCGCGCACAGCACATAGCGGCTGCCGAAGCGGTCGACGATGCCGCCGACGAAGAAGTACATGAAGGTGTAGGGGATCATAAAAGCGCTGATCAGCACCGAATAGTCGCTGTTATCGAGCCCCAGTTCCTGCATGAGGGTGGTTTTGAGGATGGAAACAATTTGCCGGTCGAGCGAAAAGAAAAACAGCACGCAGCCGAGGAGCAGAAGCAGTACCCAGATGAGCAGGGTAAAACCGCCGCGGCCGACCGATTTTTCAGCCTGTTGCATTGTGTTCTCCGGTTTATCGTAGGGATACGAGATAGCCTGGAGTATATCGACGCCGCTTCTTAACGCTGGCGGCAGGGGAGAGGAGTGTGACGTGCGGCAATACGCTTTGACCTGAGATGCCACAATGCCGGGAGAAGTGGCACGATTGTGATGAAGCAGCATCGCGCAATAACGGCGATGCTGCTTGAGGTTAACGCGGCTTAGCGCCCTTTCGCCAGGTACTGCGCCATTTCGGCTTCCGGCACCATACCGCCGCCGGTCGCCCACACCAGATGGGTGGCGTGATTGAGCTGCTCGGCGCTGAAGCCGTGCATCTGCTGGTAATCCGTGGAGGCACAAACGTGCTGAGGGCCAGCCATGCCTGCCAGCGCCGACGGCTCAAGACGAATGCCTTCCTCCTGCGCCAGCCAGCCCAGCATGTCATACATGGTCTGGTCATCGAGGGTGTACAGACCGTCGAGCAGACGCTCCATCGCCCGGCCGACAAAGCCCGAGGCGCGACCCACCGCCAGCCCATCTGCCGCCGTCAGGTTGTCGATGCCGATATCCTGGACGGAAATGGTGTCGTGCAGCCCGGTATAAATCCCCAGCAGCATGCACGGTGAATGAGTCGGCTCGGCGAAGAAGCAGTGAACGTTATCGCCAAACGCCAGCTTCAGGCCAAACGCCACGCCGCCAGGGCCGCCGCCGACGCCGCACGGCAGGTAAACAAACAGCGGATGATCGGCATCCACCACGCGCCCTTGCTCTGCAAACTGCGCCTTCAGACGCTGCCCGGCTACCGCATAGCCTAAGAACAGCGTGCGGGAGTTTTCATCATCGATAAAGAAACAGTTCGGATCGGACTGTGCCGCTTTGCGCCCCTGTTCAACCGCTACGCCGTAGTCTTCCTCGTACTCCACCACCGTCACGCCGTGGCTGCGCAGTTTGGCTTTTTTCCACGCGCGGGCGTCAGCGGACATGTGCACCGTGACGTTAAAGCCGATACGGGCGCTCATGATGCCAATCGACATTCCGAGGTTGCCGGTGGAGCCGACGGCGATGCTGTACTGGCTGAAGAACTGTTTGAACTCGGGCGAAAGCAGAACGCGGTAGTCGTCTTTAGTGGTCAACAGGCCCGCTTCCAGCGCCAGTTTTTCCGCATGGGTCAGCACTTCATAAATGCCGCCACGCGCTTTAATTGAGCCCGAAATCGGCAGGTGGCTGTCCTTCTTCAGCAGAATTTCGCCGTTGATGTGCTGCCCGTACTCTTTTTCCAGCCGCTTTTGCATCAATGGAATGGCGGCCAGCTCAGATTCGATAATGCCGCCGGTGACGGCGGTTTCCGGGAACGCCTGCGCCAGATACGGCGCGAAGCGCGTCAGACGGGCGTGGGCGTCCTGGACATCGTGCTCGGTCAGGCCAACATACGGTAAACCTTCCGCAAAAGAGGTGGTGCCAGGGTTAAACCAGGCCGTTTCCTTGAGAGCGACCAGGTCTTCTACTAAAGGATGCTGGGCGATAAGTGTTTGAATGTTTTCCATAGTCAGTCTCTTTGCGCTTAGATAATAAAGGAAAGCAGGAATGTGCACGCCAGTGCAATAACCGAGGCGATAAATGTCGCGGTTGTATAGTATTTGAATGTCTCATTCAGGGTGGCGCCGCAGTATTGCTTGACCAGCCAGAAGAGGGAATCGGTGACGATCGTGCAGCCAATAGCGCCGGAACCGATGGCAATAGCGATGATCTCCGGGCTAACGTTAGGGTAGAGCGGCAGCATCGGTGCCACGATTGCCGTCGCCCCCATCATTGCCACCGTAGCGGAACCCACCGCGGCATGGAGGATTAACGCCACCAGCCAGGCCAGCAGAATCGGATGCATATGCATGTTCGAGAGGATTAGCGCAAGCGTATCCGCCAGCCCGCTGCTTTTGAGGATAGCGTTGAATGCGCCACCTGCGCCGATAATCAGCAAAATGTTAGCAATGGAGCCAAAACCGTTTTCGGTGTGGGTCAGCAGCGCACCCATGCCGATGTGCTGACGCAGGCCGAGAATGTAATAGGCCACGAAAACGGCGATAAACATCGCGGTGATCGGGTTACCAATAAACTCCAGCAGCGTATACACCGTGCTGCCTTTCGCCATGTTCAGCTCGGCGACGGTTTTCACCAGCATCAGGCCAATCGGCAGCAGTATGGTAAACAGCGTGGCACCCAGCGACGGTAGCGTACTTTCTTCGCGCACTTTCAGGTCGGAAAACTCAGCCGGAACCGGTTTAAACGGCAGACGGTTACCGAGGAATTTCAGGTACAGCGGCCCGCCAATCAGCGATGCCATTAAGCCCACCAGTAAACCGTAGACAATCACGGTGCCAATGTCTGCGCCCAGTTTGTTGGCCACGAACAGGGCAGCCGGATGCGGTGGCACCACGCAGTGCACCGCCATCAGCGCCGTACACAGCGGGATAGCCAGCTTCAGCAGTGAAGTATGGGTCTTTTTGGCAATAGAAAAAGCCAGCGGAATCAACAGCACCACGCCCACTTCCACAAACAGCGTGATCCCGCAAATCAGCCCAACCAGCACCATAATGACGTCAACGGAAAGCCAGCGGCAGCGCTGTAGCGTCAGGCCGATGCGCTCTGCCGCGCCGGACACTTCCATCATTTTGCCCAGAATGGTCCCGAGGCCGATAACGGCGGCAAGGAAGCCGAGCGTGCCGCCGATGCCGTTCTCAATGGCATTGACCATATCCAACGGCCCCATGCCCATCATCGTCCCCACGAAGAAGCTGGCTAACAGCAGCGCCAGAAACGGGTGGAATTTAAACTTCACGATGGTCAAAACGATTAACACGATGCTTATCAGCAGCGTGCTCACAACCCAGATTTGAGAGTGCATAACTCACCTTGCCCTGTGATTAACCTGGGGTTATTGGACAAAAATAGGGCAGGGTCTGACAAACGATATAAATCCCCACTCACATGAGCCAGATTGAATCAAATGGGTGATTTGCATCTAATTACGCTGCTTTTATGCGACATGATTCACTCTGCATCACCTTTGTGCTGATTTTTAGCGCGGGTTTTTTTACACTCCGGCGAAGAGAAATCAGGATGAAAGAGGTGAGTATGGACCCCCTGCGCGAAGTCAGAAATCGGCTGCTTAACGGCTGGCAGCTGTCGAAGTTGTATACCTTTGAAGTGGCGGCCCGACATCAGTCATTTGCGCTGGCGGCGGACGAGCTGTCATTAAGCCCCAGCGCCGTCAGCCACCGTATTAACCAACTGGAAGAGGAACTGGGCATTCAGCTGTTTGTCCGCTCGCACCGCAAAGTGGAGCTTACCCACGAAGGCAAACGGGTATTCTGGGCGCTGAAATCGTCGCTGGATACGCTCAACCAGGAGATTCTTGATATCAAAAATCAGGAGCTTTCGGGGACGCTCACCGTCTACTCGCGGCCTTCTATCGCCCAGTGCTGGCTGGTTCCGGCGCTCGGTGACTTTACCCGTCGCTATCCGTCCATTTCACTGACCATCCTGACCGGCAACGACAACATCAATATGCAGCGCGCCGGGGTTGATCTGGCGCTTTATTTCGACGATGCGCCGTCCGCGCAGCTCACCCACCATTTCCTGATGGATGAGGAAATTCTGCCGGTATGCAGCCCGGAATATGCTCGCCGCTACGATCTGACCGGTTCACTGGTGAACCTGCCGCACTGTACGTTGCTGCATGACAGGCAGGCGTGGAGTAACGATTCGGGAACCGATGAATGGCACAGCTGGGCGCAGCAGTATGCAGTGAACTTGCCGACATCATCGGGTATTGGCTTCGATCGTTCTGATTTAGCGGTGATTGCGGCGATGAATCATATTGGCGTGGCGATGGGGCGAAAGCGGCTGGTGCAAAAGCGCCTCGACAGCGGGGAGCTGGTGGCTCCTTTTGGTGATAAGGCGCTGAAATGTCATCAGCATTATTACGTCACCACGCTGCCCGGCAGGCAGTGGCCGAAAATTGAGGCGTTTATTGGTTGGCTTCAGGAGCAGGTTAAATAGGCGTTTTATGCCGGGTGGCGGCTCCGCCTTACCCGGCCAACTCACGGTCTTTGTAGGCCTGATAAGCGAAGCGCCATCAGGCAGTGTGACGGTATTACACCGCCTGGCCTTGCTGCGCAAAGCGCGACGCCAGCGGCAGCCAGCAGAGGAAAATCAGCAGCCCCATCAGCGTCATCAGCAGCCCGATGCTGCCTTGCCCGGTTTGCGGCATCATTGCCGACAGCCAGGCCAGCATGCCGGAACCAATGTTCTGCAAGCCGCCAACCAGTGCCCCGGCGGTACCGGCGAGGAACGGGAAGGGCTCCATCGCGCCGCTGGTCGCCAGCGGGAACAGCATCCCCGCGCCGAAGAAGAACAGCGCCGCAGGCACCAGTAGCGTCCAGATATTCATGACCCCGAACAGGCCTGGGAGCCACATCATCACCCCCGCCGCCAGACAGCACACCACCGACTGCCACATCAGCGTCGGGAAACGTTTTTTCGGCCGTCCGGCAAACCAGGCGCCAAAGAACGCCGCCGGAATCGGCAGAATAAACAGGATACTGACCATCATGCTGCTTAAGCCCAGCACGCCGCCCATCAGCACGCCGGAGCTGGCTTCAAATACCGCGATACCGGCCAGGCCGCCAATCAGCATCAGCAGGTAGCAGTTAAAGCCGCTGTTGCCGAACAGCGTTTTGTAGTTGCTGATAAGGCGGGTTTTTGGTGCGCCGGTTGGGCGCGTTTCCGGCATCCAGCGCGCCATGCTGATGGTGACACCCGCACACAGTACCAGCAGAAAACCGTAGCAGGCACGCCAGTTGATGAGCGTCTCCAGCACGCCGCCAATCAGCGGTGCCAGCAGTGGACTGACCAAAATACCCATGTTTAACAGGCTATTAGCATGGCGAAGCTGGCTGCCCTCATAGAGGTCACGCGGCAAGGTTCGCGCCATCACGCCGCCCACACCGGTCCCCATGCCCTGCATCGCACTGGCAATAATCAGCACCGTCAGGCTGTGTGTGGTGATGGCCACCAGCGTCGCCAGCATAAAAATCGACATCCCGACGAGGATCACCGGGCGACGGCCTACGCGGTCGGAAAGCGGGCCGTAGAACAGCTGCGAAACGCCATAGGTCAGCAGATAGGCCGCCATCACGCTCTGCACCGCCCCTTCGCGAACGTTCAGGTCGTTCGCCATCTGCGCAATTGCGGGAATATAAATGGTTTGCGCCATCTGACCGACGGCGACGAGCAACACCAGCATCACCAGGATATTGACGTTTCTATCTCTTTTCATTTCGCTGATAACTTTATAAAAATTGGGTTTATAAGAATAAATGTCCGGGAATTGCGCTAAAAGCGAGAGGAATCTACCACAATGAGATGACAATTTAATCACATGTCATGTAAATGGAATGTGTGATGCAGGCAGGATTTATACACGTAAACGGCAACAATAGTTGCCAGTTGCGTCAGGAGAGACGCAGCAGAATGGCACCCGCGGCGATACCGCCAGCGGCCACCAGGCGCAGCCCGGCGACCCGTTCTTTGAGCAGCAGCCAGGCGATCAGCGCGCCGAACAGAATCGAGCTTTCACGTAGCGCGGCGACCACCGCCAGCGGAGCCTGGGTCATCGCCCACAGCGCCAGACCGTAGGAGCCCATCGTCCCCATGCCGCCCATCAGGCCTTTTTTCCAGTGCTGAACCAGATAGCGCGAGGCTTCGCGGCGGCGGGCGATCATCGCCCAGCACAGCAGGCTGGAACCGTTGAGGAAAAACGACCACAGCGTATAGCCCAGCGCGGTGTCAGAAAGGCGCACGCCGGTACCGTCGATCAGGGTATAACCGGCAATAATCCAGGCGTTCAGCAGCGCTAACATCACGCCGCGCTGCGAACCCCCTCGACCATTGAACGCCATTCCCAGGATCGCCGTACAGATAACCGCTATTCCGCACCACGCCAGCGTAGAGAGGCTCTCGCCAAGAAACAGCACGCTGATGATGGCCACCAGCAGCGGCGCGGTGCCGCGCATCAGCGGGTAGGTCTGGCTCATATCGGAAATCTGATAGGTCTTTGCCACCAGTACGGTGTAGATCACCTGCAATACGGTGGAAGCCACCATAAACGGCATGCTGGCCGCCGAGGGCGCAGGCGCGAAGGGCAACAGCAGTAGTGCGATAAGCGCCGCGGACCCGGTGACGCCAATAGCAGAATAGAGTTTGTCGTTTCCCGCCTTCACGATGGCGTTCCAGCTGGCGTGCAAAAGTGCGGCAAACAGCAAAATGCAGAAAACAGAAAGCGTCATGAGAATACGTTGCCTGGGGGTATTTCAGCAAAACGTAACACAGCTTATCGACGGCGACCAAGGCCAGAAATAGGGGCAAAACAGGACAGATCGGCAGAATCCCCTTTGCGCGGAAACGTGATCTTTGACGCATTTTTACGCAGATGAAAATATTTCCATTGTCAGCCTGAATAAGCTGTGTTTGTATAAATTCACTAAACGAATTGAGAGAAGACCCTTAATGACCCCATCAATGCTGACTTCGACCCTACTAAAAACCGCGCTACCAGCCGCGGTGGTCGTCGTGCGTGTGGTGGTGGTCGTCGGCAATGCGCCGTAGGGTCAGGAACACACACGATTCCAAACCCCGCCGGCGCAAACCGGGCGGGGTTTTTAGTTTCTAGCCCCCTCCGGATAGTCGGCCCAGAATAATAAGGACTGGAGCATGGCAAGTTCGGGCACAACATCACAGACCACGCGTTTTACCGGCGCGCAATTAATCGTTCATTTACTGGAACGCCAGGGTATCACCATGGTGACCGGCATCCCCGGCGGCACGGTGCTTCCGCTGTACGACGCCTTAAGCCAGAGCACGCAGATCCGTCATATTCTGGCGCGACACGAGCAGGGCGCGGGCTTTATCGCCCAGGGCATGGCGCGAACCCACGGCAAACCGGCGGTGTGCATGGCCTGTAGCGGGCCGGGCGCGACCAACCTGGTGACCGCCATCGCCGATGCGCGCCTCGACTCCATTCCGCTGGTGTGTATCACCGGTCAGGTAGCCTCGTCGTTAATCGGCACCGACGCGTTCCAGGAAGTCGACACCTACGGTATCTCTATCCCCATCACTAAACACAACTATTTAGTCCGCAACATCAATGAATTACCTCAGGTTATTGCTGATGCTTTCCGGATTGCCCAGTCAGGCCGCCCTGGCCCGGTGTGGATAGACATTCCTAAGGACGTTCAGACCGCGGAAATCGATATCAGCGAACTGCCAGAACCCGGCGGCCGCGCAGCAACGCCGGAATTCAGCGCCGAGAGCGTGAGCGCAGCGGCGGCGATGATCAACGCCGCACAGCGCCCGGTGCTCTATCTGGGCGGCGGCGTTATCAACGCGCCGGAACGCGTGCGCGAACTGGCGGAAAAAGCCAACCTGCCGACCACCATGACCCTGATGGCGCTGGGCATGCTGCCAAAAGCACACCCGCTGTCGTTAGGCATGCTGGGGATGCACGGCGCGCGCAGCACCAATTTCATCCTTCAACAGTCTGATTTACTGGTGGTTTTAGGTGCGCGTTTTGATGACCGGGCGACCGGTAAAGTGGCGGAGTTCTGTCCGAACGCGAAGATTATCCACGTCGATATCGACCGCGCCGAACTGGGTAAAATCAAACAGGCTCACGTGGCGATTCAGGCGGACGTGGATGACGTGCTGGCCCAGCTGCTGCCGCAAATCGACGCCCAGCCGCGCGACGAGTGGCGTGGCAAAGTGGCTGAACTGCAACAAGAGTTCCCTGGTGCCATTCCTGAAGCGGGTGACCCACTCAGCCACTACGGCTTGATTAACGCCGCGGCGGCCTGCGTTGACGACACCGCGATTATTACCACCGACGTTGGTCAGCACCAGATGTGGGTGGCGCAGGCTTACCCGCTGAACCGTCCTCGCCAGTGGCTGACCTCCGGCGGCCTCGGCACCATGGGCTTTGGCCTGCCTGCGGCTATCGGCGCGGCGTTAGCCAACCCGGACAAAAAAGTGCTGTGCTTCTCCGGTGACGGCAGCCTGATGATGAATATTCAGGAGATGGCGACGGCGGCGGAAAATCAGCTGGATGTGAAAATTATCCTGATGAACAACCAGGCGCTGGGTCTGGTACACCAGCAGCAGAGCCTGTTCTACAAACAGGGCGTATTCGCCGCCACCTACCCAGGCATGATTAACTTTATGCAGATTGCCGCCGGGTTCGGTCTGGAAACCTGCGATTTGAATACTGAAGCCGACCCGCAGGCGGCGCTGCAGGCGATTATCAATCGTCCGGGCCCGGCGTTGATTCACGTACGCATCGACGCAGAAGAAAAAGTGTATCCGATGGTGCCGCCGGGTGCGGCAAATACCGAAATGGTGGGGGAATAAGCCATGCAACAACAGACTCATGATAACGTTATTCTGGAACTCACCGTACGCAACCACCCGGGCGTAATGACCCACGTCTGCGGGCTCTTTGCCCGTCGCGCCTTCAACGTGGAGGGCATTCTCTGTCTGCCGATTCACGACAGCGATCAGAGCCGCATTTGGCTATTGGTCAACGACGATCAGCGGCTCGAGCAGATGATTAGCCAAATCGACAAACTGGAAGACGTGGTGAAAGTGACTCGCAACCAGTCCGACCCGTCGATGTTCAACAAGATAAGCGTCTTCTTCGAGTAGTCCGCTCAAGACTTGAACACCAGGGCGCTTATCGTTAAGGTAAGCGCCTTTGCCGGATGGCGGCGTTAACGCCTTATCCAGCCTACCGTCTTGTAGGCCTGATAAGCGCAGCGCCATCAGGCGTTTCCCAGTTCCAGGACAAACCCATGATCACCGTAGCCCTTATCGACGACCACACTATCGTTCGCTCTGGCTTTGCCCAACTGCTCGGCCTTGAGCCTGATTTGCAGGTGGTCGCCGAATTTGGTTCCGGTCGCGAAGCGCTGGCGGGGCTACCGGGGCGCGGCGTGCAGGTCTGTATCTGCGATATCTCGATGCCGGATATCTCCGGCCTTGAGCTGCTCAGCCAACTGCCGAAAGGTATGGCAATTATCATGCTCTCCGTTCACGACAGCCCGGCGCTGGTCGAGCAGGCGCTGAACGCGGGTGCGCGCGGGTTTCTCTCCAAACGCTGTAGCCCGGACGAACTGATTGCGGCGGTCCACACCGTGGCGACCGGCGGCTGCTACTTAACGCCGGATATCGCCGTCAAGCTGGCGGCAGGTCGTCAGGACCCGCTGACCAAACGCGAACGTCAGGTAGCGGAAAAGCTGGCACAGGGGATGGCGGTAAAAGAGATTGCCGCTGAGCTGGGCTTGTCGCCGAAAACGGTACACGTTCATCGCGCTAACCTGATGGAAAAGCTGGGCGTCAGCAACGACGTCGAGCTGGCGCGCCGCATGTTTGACGGCTGGTGATGAATAGCGTCTTTTCGCGGTGTATTACCGTTGTCGCCTGTTTCTTTATCTTCTCCGCCGCGTGGTTCTGCCTGTGGAGTATCAGCCTGCACCTTGTGGAACACCCGGCGCTGGCGGTGCTGCTGTTCCCGTTCGGTCTGCGTCTGGGGCTTATGCTGCAATGCCCGCGCGGTTACTGGCCGGTGCTGATAGGCGCGGAGTGGTTACTGATTTACTGGCTGGCGCAGGAAGTGGCGCTGGACCACGCGTTATTATTGATGACCGGAAGCGCGCTGACGCTGCTGCCGGTGGCGTTGATTTCCCGCTATCGCCATCAGCGCGACTGGCGCACGCTGCTGCTCCAGGGCGCGGCGCTCACCGCGGCGGCGCTGCTGCAATCTTTGCCCTGGCTGTGGCAGGGAGAGGCGGCGCTTAACGCGCTGCTGCTGACCTTAACCGGCGGGCTGACGCTGGCGCCTATCTGCCTCGTGTTCTGGCACTACCTTACCAGCACCACCTGGCTGCCGCTCGGCCCGGCGCTGGTATCGCAGCCGGTGAACTGGCGCGGGCGGCATCTGGTCTGGTATCTGCTGCTATTTACCGTCAGCCTGTGGCTACAGCTTGGTTTGCCCGAAGAACTCTCGCGCTTCACCCCGTTCTGCCTCGCGTTACCGATTATCGCGCTGGCCTGGCACTACGGCTGGCAGGGGGCGCTGATTGCCACCCTGATGAACGCCATCGCCCTGATTGCCAGCCAGACCTGGCACGATCACCCCGTTGATTTACTGCTCTCGCTGTTGGCGCAAAGCTTGACCGGACTGCTGCTTGGCGCGGGTATTCAGCGGCTGCGTGAGCTTAACCAATCTCTGCAAAACGAACTGGCGCGCAACCACCGGCTGGCGGAGCGTCTGCTGGAAACCGAAGAGAGCGTGCGCCGCGACGTGGCGCGCGAGCTGCATGACGATATCGGGCAGACCATCACCGCCATCCGCACTCAGGCCGGGATCGTACAGCGGCTGGCCCCGGAGAACGCGGGCGTGAAGCAGAGCGGGGCGCATATCGAGCAGCTTTCGCTGGGCGTTTACGACGCCGTGCGCCGCCTGCTGGGTCGGCTGCGCCCGCGCCAGCTTGACGACCTCTCGCTGGAGCAGGCCATTCGCTCGCTGATGCGTGAAATGGAGCTGGAAAGCCGGGGTATCGTCAGCCACCTCGACTGGCGAATTGATGAATCAACGCTGAGCGAAAGCCAGCGCGTGACGCTGTTCCGCGTCTGCCAGGAAGGGCTCAACAATATTGTGAAGCACGCCAACGCCAGCGCGGTGACGCTACAGGGCTGGCAACAGGATGAACGGCTGATGCTGATGATGGAAGACGACGGCAGCGGCCTGCCGCCGGGCTCGAATCAACAGGGCTTTGGCCTCACCGGCATGCGCGAGCGGGTGACCGCGCTCGGCGGCTCGCTCACTATCTCCTGCATGCACGGCACGCGGGTCAGCGTCTCTTTGCCTCTGCGCTACGTGTAAGGAACGGCGATGTTTCAATTTCTCAAGGCTCCGGCTAACGCCCCGCGTATCACCGACAAGCAGGAAGTGGATGCGCAATACCGCTACTGGCGGCGGCATATCCTGCTGACCATCTGGCTTGGCTACGCGCTGTTTTACTTCACCCGCAAAAGCTTCAACGCCGCGGTGCCGGAAATTCTCACCACCGGCGTGCTGACCCGCAGCGATATCGGCCTGCTGGCGACGCTGTTTTACATCACCTATGGGCTGTCGAAGTTTATCTCCGGCATCGTCAGCGACCGCTCCAACGCCCGCTATTTTATGGGCATTGGGCTGATTGCCACCGGGGTGGTCAACATCCTGTTCGGTTTCTCCACTTCACTGTGGACCTTTGCCCTGCTGTGGGCGCTGAACGCCTTCTTCCAGGGCTGGGGCGCGCCAGTGTGCGCCCGCTTGCTCACCGCCTGGTACTCGCGCAACGAGCGCGGCGGCTGGTGGGCCATCTGGAATACCGCGCACAACGTCGGCGGGGCATTAATCCCAATCGTGATGGGGGCGGCGGCGCTGCACTACGGCTGGCGTGCGGGGATGACCATCGCTGGAACCCTGGCGATTGTGGTCGGCCTGTTTCTCTGCTGGCGGCTGCGCGACCGTCCGCAGACCATTGGTCTGCCGCCGATTGGCGACTGGCGGCACGACGAGCTGGAAATCGCCCAACAGCAGGAAGGGGCGGGTCTGACGCGCAAAGAGATCTTCACCCGCTACGTACTGCTCAACCCCTACATCTGGCTGCTGTCGCTGTGCTACGTGCTGGTGTACGTGGTGCGCGCGGCGATCAACGATTGGGGCAACCTGTACATGTCCGAGACGCTGGGCGTCGATCTGGTGACGGCGAACACCGCGGTAACCATGTTTGAGCTGGGCGGATTTATCGGCGCGCTGGTCGCGGGCTGGGGTTCGGACAAACTGTTCAACGGCAACCGTGGGCCGATGAACCTGATTTTCGCCGCCGGGATTTTGCTCTCGGTGGGCTCGCTGTGGCTGATGCCGTTCGCCAGCTACGTGATGCAGGCGGCGTGCTTCTTCACCACCGGGTTCTTCGTCTTCGGCCCGCAAATGCTCATCGGCATGGCGGCGGCGGAGTGCTCGCACAAAGAGGCGGCGGGCGCGGCCACCGGTTTTGTTGGCCTGTTTGCCTACCTCGGCGCGTCGCTCTCTGGCTGGCCGCTGGCGAAGGTGATGGAGGTGTGGCACTGGACCGGGTTCTTCGTGGTGATTGCCATTGCGGCGGGCATCTCGGCGCTGCTGCTGCTGCCGTTCTTAAACGCCCAGGCACCGCGAGAAGCGTGACCCGCTTCACCTTTCTAAGACGAATGGCGTAAAACTAGGAAATTTTCCCGGTTTCACCTGGACGGTGTCTCAGGCCAGACGCGTCGCTGATTTTTACAATACCGGCTATCACGCAGGTATAAAAATCAGGAGATACCCATGCTGGCCTTCTTAAACCAGGTGCGCAAGCCGACCCTGGATCTGCCGCTCGACGTGCGGCGCAAAATGTGGTTCAAACCGTTCATGCAGTCCTATCTGGTGGTCTTTATCGGCTACCTGACGATGTATCTGATTCGTAAGAACTTTAACATCGCGCAGAACGACATGATCTCCACCTACGGGCTGAGCATGACCCAGCTCGGGATGATTGGCCTCGGCTTCTCCATTACCTACGGCGTGGGTAAAACGCTGGTCTCCTACTACGCCGATGGCAAGAACACCAAGCAGTTCCTGCCGCTGATGCTAATCCTCTCCGCTATCTGTATGCTCGGCTTCAGCGCCAGCATGGGCCCGGGCTCAACCAGCCTGTTCCTGATGATTGCCTTCTACGGCCTGAGCGGTTTCTTCCAGAGTACCGGCGGCTCGTGCAGCTATTCGACCATCACCAAGTGGACGCCTCGCCGCAAGCGCGGTTCCTATCTCGGCATGTGGAATATCTCCCACAACCTCGGCGGCGCAGGTGCCGCAGGCGTAGCGCTGTTCGGCGCTAACGTTCTGTTCGACGGTCACGTCATCGGTATGTTTATCTTCCCGTCGATCATCGCGCTGATTGTGGGCTTTATCGGCCTGCGTTTTGGTAGCGACTCCCCGGAATCTTACGGCCTCGGCAAAGCGGAAGAGCTGTTCGGCGAAGAGATCAGCGAAGAGGACAAAGAGACCGAAGACAACGACATGACCAAGTGGCAGATCTTTGTTGAGTACGTGTTGAAAAACAAAGTTATTTGGCTGCTGTGCTTCTCCAATATCTTCCTGTACGTGGTACGTATCGGTATCGACCAGTGGTCTACGGTCTACGCTTTCCAGGAGCTGAAGCTCTCTAAAGAGGTGGCGATTCAGGGCTTTACCCTGTTTGAAGTTGGCGCGCTGGTGGGTACCCTGCTGTGGGGCTGGCTCTCCGACCTCGCCAACGGTCGTCGTGCGCTGGTGGCTTGCGTAGCGCTGGCTTTAATCATTGCGACGCTGGGCGTTTATCAGCATGCCAGCAACCAGTACGTCTATCTGGCGTCGCTGTTCGCCCTCGGTTTCCTGGTCTTCGGCCCGCAGCTGTTGATTGGCGTGGCAGCGGTAGGCTTCGTACCGAAAAAAGCGATCGGCGCGGCCGATGGTATCAAAGGCACCTTCGCTTACCTGATTGGCGACAGCTTCGCCAAGCTGGGCCTGGGGATGATTGCCGACGGTACGCCAATCTTCGGCCTCACCGGCTGGGCGGGCACCTTCGCCGCGCTGGATACCGCCGCTATCGGCTGTATCTGCCTGATGGCCATCGTCGCGGTATTTGAAGAACGTAAAATTCGCCGTGAGAAGAAGATTCAGCAGTTAAAAATGGCGTAAGTGTGTTTGGTAACTTCTTTGCCCGGTTCTGCACCGGGCTTTTTTATGCCTGTGGTTTGATGAGCGGTAGGCCGGATAAGGCGTTTACGCCGCCATCCGGCAATATGCGGCATGCTGCCGGATGGCGCTTCGCTTATCCGGCCTACAGTGCCTGCTGGCTGGTCTCATGCAGCAATTCGCGCAGCCACTGCTGCGCCGGGTCGCGATGCGTACGCTCGTGCCAGGCCATACTTTTGGTAAAACCGTGAATCGCCACCGGCGGCTCCTGCACGCAGATTGACGCGCGCGCGCTGGCAAGGCGGCTCGGCACCACGGCAATCATTTCGCTGACCGCCAGTACTTCCGGCAGCACCAGGAAGCTGCTTACCGATAGCCCGACCCGGCGCTTGCGGCCCACTTTTGCCAGCGCGTCATCGGTCACCCCCCAGAAACTCTCGCCCTCGTAAGAGACCAGAATATGCTCCAGCGCGCAGAAGCGGTCGAGGCTCAGCGGCGCTCGGGCATCGGGATGGTCGGCGCGCAGCATGCAGACGTAGCGCTCCTCGTACAGCGTGCGGCTGTGCAGGTCGCCCGGCGTGGTGCTGGGGGTCAGCAGCGCGAGGTCGATTTTCCCTTGCTCAAACTGTGCGGTGAGCCGCTCTGGCTCAACGGGGATCACCCGTACGCGAATCGTCGGCGCGCGCACCTTCAGCGCGGCGATAAACGGCACCACTACCGCTTTCAGCGCATAGTCGGTGGCGGCGAGGGTGAAGGTAAAGTCGGCGGTGAGCGGGTCGAACTGCGCGGGCCGTAGCAGCATGTTGATATCGTTCAGGATCTGTTTGACCACCGGCGCTAACTGCTGGGCGCGTAGCGTCGGCACCATGCCGTGCGGGGCGCGGATAAACAGCGGATCGCCAAAATTATCCCGCAGCCGGGTCAACATGCCGCTGACGGCAGGCTGGGTCAGCGACAGCCGCGCGGCTGCTCGCGTCACGCTGCGTTCATCGAGCAGCGCATCCAGCGTTTTCAGCAGGTTGAGGTCGAGGGTTCTGAGATCCGGTTTCATCGGCGGCTTCCTTCAGGGAGATAACGCACATTATGGCATGTTCGATTATCGACAGGGCGCAAAATCCCATTATTATGTCGGGGTTTAGCTAAGGTGAGAGCGTGCATGATCTGGTTGATTCTGGCCACCCTGGTGGTGGTGTTTGTAGTAGGATTTCGGATCCTGACCTCGGGTTCCCGACGGGCAATTCGCCGTCTCAGTGAGCGGCTCGGCATTACGCCAGAGCCGGTAGAGTCAATGGTAGATCAGCTAGGAAAAGCGCAGGGCGAAGCGTATTTACACTATCTGGAGCGGCCGAACGAAGCGCATTTGCAGAACGCGGCGCAGATGCTGCTTATCTGGCAGGTATGCATTGTCGACGGCAGCGAATCAAACATGCTGAGCTGGCACCGGCGGCTGCAAAAGGCCCGTCTGGCAGCGCCGATTACCGACGCCCAGGTGCGCCTGGCGCTGAGCTTCCTGCGCGAACTGGAGCCGGAAATCAGCGAGCTGAACGCCTTCCAGTACCGCTATAATGCGCTGTTCCATGATGAAAACGGCGTACACTGGCTGCATTGATATCACGTTTGGTGATGTTGTTTATCAATATTGATGATTATATTTATATCACTCCTGGGCGCATGATTTACCTCGTCAACACAATCACTCACGAGGTTCATCATGAAACAGTCCATGCAGCAAAGCGCAATCGTCTGGCCGGAAGGCTATCTGCCGGGTACCACCGACAACTTCGCCTCTAACGAAATCATCGTCAGCGGCCTGACCGCTAAACAGATTTGGGCGCAGCTTGACGACACCACGCTGTGGCCAACCTACTACAGCAACGTAGCGGATATTCATTTCCATGACGGCAGTGGCCCGATGCTGAGCGCCAACGCCCGCTTCCGTTTCTCTACCTTTGGCTTCCCGATTGAAGCGCAGATTACCGAATATGTTCCACCGGTCGACGGCGAAGCTGCACGCATAGCCTGGCACGGCTGGGCGGAAGGCGATGCCACAACCCGTCTGGATGTTATCCACGCCTGGCTGTTCGAAGACCTGCCCGGCAACCGCGTGCGCATCCTGACCCAGGAATCGCAGATTGGCGTCCCGGCGCAAGAACTGGCACGCACCGTGCCAAACCCGATGATTAACGGCCATCAGGAGTGGATCACCGGGCTGGTGAAATCGGCGCGTGGGGAGTGAGTTGTGAGTGCCGGATGGCGCTACGCTTATCCGGCCTACAAAAACCGCCGACCGTAGGCCGGATAAGGCGAAGCCGCCATCCGGCAGGCAGCGCTGGAATAGAAACTAATCACCGTAGCGAAGATGGAGCAGGCGGAAAACGATCCACGTTTGTCGACGCTGAGGCGTTACGTCGCTGCGCTCGGCAGTGAGATCAGCATTGATGTCACGCTGCCAACGGGAAAGAAGATAGCGTTTCATCTTTAACCGTTGCCAAAACGTTAAATCCATCACACTTAAAATGTTACACTGCGCACCCTTTCAGCAAAAACACCGCGCAGGTAACAAGAAATGAGTGAGCATAGTGAAGAGAAGCCCCGCACAGAGGGCGTTCTGCGGCCGAACTGGTCGGCGGTATTTGCCGTGGCGTTTTGTGTGGCCTGCCTGATTACCGTGGAATTTTTACCGGTCAGCCTGCTGACCCCGATGGCGGAAGATCTGGGCATTTCAGAAGGCGTGGCTGGCCAGTCGGTCACCGTGACGGCGTTTGTCGCCATGTTCTCCAGCCTGTTTGTCACCCAGATTATCGGCAGTCTCGATCGCCGCTACGTAGTGATTCTGTTCTCCATTCTGTTGACGCTTTCCTGCCTGCTGGTGTCGTTCGCCAACTCGTTTACGCTGCTGCTGATGGGACGCGCCTGTCTGGGTCTGGCGCTGGGCGGGTTCTGGGCGATGTCGGCCTCGCTGACGATGCGTCTGGTGCCAGCACGGACGGTACCGAAAGCACTGTCGGTTATCTTTGGCGCGGTCTCTATCGCGCTGGTGATTGCCGCGCCGCTGGGGAGTTTCCTGGGCGGTATTATTGGCTGGCGCAACGTGTTCAACGCCGCGGCGGTGATGGGCGTACTGTGTATTGTTTGGGTGGTGAAAGCGCTGCCATCGCTGCCGGGCGAACCGGCGCACCACAAGCAGAATATGTTTAGCCTGCTGCAACGTCCTGGCGTCATGGCGGGGATGATCGCCATCTTTATGTCCTTTGCCGGGCAGTTCGCCTTCTTCACCTATATTCGCCCAATTTATATGAATCTGGCAGGATTTGGCGTGGACGGCCTGACCTTAGTGCTGCTGAGCTTCGGGATTGCCAGCTTTGTCGGCACCTCGTTCTCGGCGGTTATCCTGAAACATTCGGTTAAGCTGGCGCTGGCCGGTGCGCCGCTGATCCTGGCGATAAGCGCGCTGGTGCTGGCGCTGTGGGGAAGCGAAAAGGCGGTGGCGGCAGGCATTGCCATTATCTGGGGGCTGGCGTTCGCGCTGGTGCCAGTGGGCTGGTCGACGTGGATCACCCGTTCGCTGGCTGACCAGGCGGAGAAAGCCGGTTCGATTCAGGTAGCGGTTATCCAGTTGGCGAATACCTGCGGTGCGGCCATTGGCGGTTTAGCGCTGGACCGTCTGGGGCTGACGTCGCCGCTGATGATTTCCGGGGCGCTGATGCTGCTGACCGCGCTGCTGGTGACGGTGAAGGTGCGGATTCGATAACGTTGTTGCCGGATGGCGGCGTAAACGCCTATCCGGCCGACGTATCTGCTGAATAATCTTGTAGCCCGGCCAAGCGAAGCGCCGCCGGGAACGGCGCCGATGTTACCTGTTTACGGGCGTTCGCCCTTCGACAGACGCGTATTAATCTCGGCAATCACGCCAGGTAAATCCGCCAGCGAATCCACCACGTAATGCGCCCCGGCGGCATACAGCTTGCTGGCGGCGTGCTCGCGGCGGGTGGCAATCTCTGTAACGCTCATCGCCTGATACTCCTCCCACGTCGCCCCGAACTCATTGCCCGACACCGCCAGGCCCACGGTCCACATTCCGGCATTCAGCCCTTCGGTAATGCCCGGCGCGGCATCGTCTACCTTCACGCAGTGGCTCACCGCATCGATACCGAGCGTAATCACGTTTTGCAGCGCCATCCACGGCCCCGGACGCCCGCCCGCGGCGAGATCGTCGGTGGCGACCCAACAATCCGGCGCGTAGCCGTGCTCGGCGGCGGCAGGTACCAGGCGCTCCATCACCGCGCGCGGGTAGCCAGAGCAGGAGCCAATCTTAATTCCCGCGTTACGCAGTGCCGCAATCGTG
This sequence comes from Kluyvera chengduensis, assembly GCF_044197065.1. Classification (NCBI taxonomy): domain Bacteria; kingdom Pseudomonadati; phylum Pseudomonadota; class Gammaproteobacteria; order Enterobacterales; family Enterobacteriaceae; genus Kluyvera; species Kluyvera chengduensis. Next base: position 244,434 of record NZ_JBIQOI010000003.1, on the reverse strand, counting down.
TCGATAACCCCGGCGATTGGCGCGGAAAAATCGACAACTTTGGCAATTTGCAGGGGCATAAAGGTGGCATAAATCTCATCGATATCCGCCGCGTTCATGGCACGGCCAAATTTTGCCTGCCAGCGGGCATCGACGGACGGCAGTTTGCCCAGCGCTTCAATATGCTGCCACTTGCCAAGCCCCATCGGCACGCGCGCTTCGGCGAGGGTTATCTCCACGCCAAACGCGCGGCGAAAAGCCTCGACGAAAATCTGCGTCGGCGCGAAGGAGCCAAAATCGACGGTGGTACCCGCCCAATCGAGAATAACGGCGTTAATACGGTTCATGATGGCTCCTTATTTTGTCCAGTACATCGCATGGCGAACGGCGGTCAGCAGGGCGGCGATATCGGTGTCGTACACTTCGCCAATGTTGCCAATACGGAAGCAATCGCTCTGCGATACCTTCCCCGGATAGATAACAAACCCCTGATCTTTCAGGCGGCTATAAAATGCTTTAAAGCGGTACTGCGGGTCTTCTGGAGAATAAAACGCGGTGATGATCGGTGAATGCAGCGCGTCGTCCAGCAGGGGGGTAAAGCCCAGCTCCCGCATACCGGCGACCAGGCTGCGCTGGTTTTGCTGATAGCGCTGATAGCGCGCCGCCACGCCGCCTTCTTCTGCCAGCTCTTTCAGCGCCTGCGCAAACGCCAGCACGGTATGAGTTGGCGAGGTGAATCGCCATTTGCCGTGGTTATCTTCCATGCAGCGCCACTGGGCGTAGAGATCCAGCGACAGCGAGCGAGAGCGGCCTTTGCACGCGGTAAGTTTATCCGTGCGGGCAATCACGAAGGCAAAGCCCGGCACGCCCTGAATGCATTTGTTGGCGGAGCTGATCAGGAAATCGATATTCAGCTCGGCAATATCCATCGGAATACCGCCGAAGCTGCTCATCGCGTCCACAATGTAGGTTTTACCGTACTGACGGGCCAGCGCGCCGACCTCGTCAATTGGGTTGAGCATCCCGGTGGTGGTTTCGCTATGCACCATCGCTATATGGGTGATCGCCGGGTCGTCCTTGAGGATCTGCTCGATCGTCTGCACATTCGGGCGGGAAACTTCGCCGCAATCATAGGCGTGATGGGCGATATCCATCATTCCCGCCATCTCGACCATGCGAGCACCATAGGCACCGTTGCTGACAATCAGCACCTTATCCTGCTTGCTGAGCGCGCTGCCGAGTACCGCTTCCACGGCGTAGCTGCCGCTGCCCTGCAGGAGCACAGAGGTGAAGCCGTCAGAGGTGGTTGCCAGTTTAGTCAGCTGCTGGCGGATAGATTCCACCACGCCGATATTGTAATCATCGTCCCAGGTGCAGCTATCGAACAGCATCGCTTCTTTCACGGTGCGTGAGGTGGTCAGTGGGCCGGGGGTCAGCAGCAGATAGTTACGCGAAGTCATGTTATTTACCTTTGGTCTATACCAGATTTGCATTTATCATGACGATCTTTTCGGCAAAGGGTCAAAGGGAAAATGGCTCTGCAACAAAAAATTCATCTGCGTCTGTATAATGGCGGCAGTGAAAAGTGACAGCGAGTGACTATGAAAGCGATTCCGGGCGATATCCCACAGTACCTGTTGATCAAGGCGCAGCTGCAGGCGCGCATCCAGAGCGGTGCGTTGAAAAGCGGCGATAAGCTGCCGTCTGAACGCGAACTGTGCGCGATCTTCAACACCACGCGCATCACCATTCGCGAAAGTCTGGCGCAGCTTGAGGCCAGCGGGCTTATCTGGCGCGCCGACCGCCGCGGCTGGTTTGTCACGCCGGAACGCCTGTGGCTGGACCCGACCCAGAACACCAACTTCCACAAGCTGTGCCGCGAGCAGGGCCGTGAGCCAAAAACCGCGCTGCTGAGCGGCGTGCTGACCACCGTGCCGGTGGAGGCGATGGAGCCGTTACAGCTCCAGCCGTTTGACCAGATCTACCTGCTGACCCGTCTGCGCTACGCCGACGGTCGCGCGGTGTGCTACAGCGAAAACCACTGTCTGCCCGCCCGCGTACCGGAGCTGTTGCAGTACGATCTCAACGGCAGCCTGACCGAGGTGTACGAGTCGCACTACAACCTTGTCTATACCAGCATGCACCTGTCGTTCTACCCGACCGCCATGCCAGCGCAGGCCGCGCAGGCGATGGGGGTGATGGAAGGGCGCCCGGCGCTGCTGTTACGCCGCCTTAACTACGATCAGCACGGGCGGGTGCTCGATCTGGATATCGAATACTGGCGTCACGATAGCTTGCGTATTGAGGTGGATACCCACTAACCGCCGTTTGCCGGATGGCGTCGCTGCGCGCCTTATCCGGCCTACAAATCGCACCGCCCATACAAATTGTACCGTCCTGTAGGCCGGATAAGCGCAGCGCCATCCGGCATTCAACAAATCCTTCATCGTATTGTCACAAAAGCCGTTTAGCGTAAAAAGCAAATCTGGTATAGGCCAGAAACACAAAACGCACGCTATGAGGCTATAACGATGAAACTTTCCCGACTTGCTCTGCTGTCTGTTTTCGCTCTCGCCAGCGCCCCGTCATGGGCGGAATCGGTGGTCACGGTTTACTCTATCGACGGCCTGCACGACGGCGACAACAGCTGGTATCAGGCGCAGTTCGACGCGTTCACCAAAGCGACCGGCATTACCGTACGCTACGTTGAAGGCGGCGGCGGCGTGGTGGTGGAGCGCCTGGCGAAAGAGCGCACCAACCCGCAGGCCGACGTGCTGGTGACCGCGCCGCCGTTCATTCAGCGCGCCGCGTCTGAAAAACTGCTGGCGAGCTTTAAAACCGACGCCGCCACCGCAATTCCGGATGCCAACGACCTCTACTCGCCGCTGGTGAAGAACTACTTGAGCTTTATCTACAACGGCAAGGTGCTGAAAACCGCTCCGGCTACCTGGCAGAACCTGCTCGATGGTCAGTTCAAGAACAAGCTGCAGTACTCCACCCCAGGCCAGGCCGCTGACGGCACGGCAGTAATGCTGCAGGCTTTCCACAGCTTCGGCAGCAAAGACGCCGGGTTTGATTATCTCGGCAAACTGCAGGCCAACAACGTCGGGCCATCCGCCTCCACCGGTAAGCTGACCGCGCTGGTCAATAAAGGCGAACTGTATGTGGCGAACGGTGACCTGCAAATGAACCTCGCGCAGATGGAACGTAACCCGAACGTGAAAATCTTCTGGCCGGCCAACGACAAAGGCGAGCGCAGCGCGCTGGCGATCCCGTACGTGGTTGGCTTAGTCCAGGGCGCGCCGCAGAGTGAAAACGGCAAAAAGCTGATTAACTTCCTGCTGAGCAAAGAGGCGCAAACCAGCGTCAGCGCGCTCTCCTGGGGGATGCCGGTGCGCAGCGACGTGACGCCGAGTGACGATCACTATAAAGCGGCCACCGCGGCGATGGCGGGCGTGCAGAGCTGGCAGCCAAACTGGGATGACGTCGCCGTCTCGCTGTCGGCCGACATCTCCCGCTGGCATAAAGTGACCGAAAGCGAGTAAGCCTGATGCTGATGAAAACGACCGCCGTTTCTGCCCCTGCGATGCAGGGAACCTCGGGGATTGTCCTCGACTCGCTGCGCGTGGCGTACCACGGCAACGTGGTGCTTAAACCGCTCTCTTTGACGATTGAACCCGGCGAAGTGCTGGCGCTGATTGGCCCTTCCGGCTCCGGAAAAACCACGGTGCTGCGCGCGGTGGCGGGCTTTGTCCAGCCTGCGGGCGGCCGCATTCTCATCGGCGATACGGATGTGACCCAGTTACCGCCTTACCAGCGTGGGCTGGCGATGGTAGTACAGAACTACGCGCTGTTCCCGCATATGAAGGTGGAAGATAACGTCGCCTTTGGCCTGCGAGCACAAAAACAGCCCAAGGCACTGATTAATGATCGCGTAACCCAGGCGCTGAAAACGGTCGGCATGAGCGATTATGCCACCCGTTATCCGCACCAGCTTTCCGGCGGCCAGCAGCAGCGCGTGGCCATTGCCCGCGCCATTGCCGTGCGCCCACGGGTGCTGTTACTGGATGAGCCACTCTCGGCGCTGGACGCGCAGATTCGCCACAACATGGTGGAAGAGATAGCTCGCCTGCACCGCGAACTGCCGGAACTGACCATCCTCTACGTTACCCACGACCAGACCGAAGCGCTCACCCTGGCGGATAAAATCGGCATCATGAAGGACGGCTCGATGATCGCCCACGGCGAAACCCGCGCGCTGTACCGTCACCCGCCGAACCGTTTTGCCGCCGAGTTTTTAGGGCGTGCCAATATTCTCTCCGCCACTGCGCTAGGCATCACGGATGCGCCGGGGCTGGTGGACGTGAGCTGCGGCGGCACGGTGGTCCGCGCCTTTAGCCAGGGCAGCCATCATGGTCACAACAAGCTGCTGTGCATTCGCCCGCAGCACCTGAGCCTGACGCCACGCTCTGCCGTCAGCAACCGTTTTAACGCTACGCTGCAATCGGTGCACTGGCAGGGGGATCTCACCCATTTGCTGTGCGACGTGGCGGGCGAGGCGGTGCGCATTGTGCTGACACACGTGGACCCGCTACCGAAGCCCAGCGACAAGCTGGCGCTGTGGTTCGAGCCCGATGATGCGGTTTTGATTGAGGTATAACGATGTCGCTCTCTCTGACCCAGACCAAACCGCTGCCCAATCTGCGCCCGCTATTATGGCTGCTGTTGCCGCTGCTGGTGCTGACCACGCTGTTCTTCTGGCCGCTGTCGCTGATCGTCGAGCAGGCGCTGCGCGACGCCAACGGCAACGTCGGGCTGGACACCTTCTGGCAGGTGGTGGAATCCCGGCGCTTTGTTAGCGCGCTGATGAACACCCTGCAAATTGCGCTGACCGCCACCGCCGGCTGTCTGCTGCTGGGCAGCGTGCTGTCGCTGATTCTGGTGTTTATTCCGTTTCCCGGCAGCGAACTGATTGGCCGGGTGGTAGACACCTTTATCGCGCTGCCCACCTTCCTGATAACGCTGGCCTTCACCTTTATTTATGGCTCGGCGGGACTGCTTAACGGCACGCTGATGCACCTGTTCGCCTTCGATCTGCCGCCGGTCGATTTTCTCTATTCGATGCAGGGGGTGATTCTGGCGGAGATCACCGTCTTCACGCCGCTGGTGATGCGCCCGCTGATGGCGGCGCTGCGCCAGATTGATAAAAGCCAGCTTGAGGCGGCCAGCATTCTCGGTGCGCACCCGCTGCGGGTGATTGCGCAGGTGATTTTCCCGGCGGCGCTCCCCGCGCTGATGGCGGGCGGCAGCCTGTGTCTGCTGCTGACCACCAACGAATTCGGCATCGTGCTGTTTATCGGCGCGAAAGGGGTCAATACGCTGCCGATGATGGTGTACAGCAAAGCGATTCTGGAGTCTGACTACAGCGTCGCCTGCATGATCGCATTAATTAATATTGTGCTGTCGCTGGGGCTGTTCTTGCTCTACCGCCTGGCGGCGGCGCGCACGGGCGTTAGGAGCTAACCATGTTGATTTGGTCGCGCAAAGGGCGCGTCGCGGCGGGCGTGGTAGCCACCGCGCTTGCCAGCGTCTTCTTTTTCCTGCCGCTGGCGGTGATTTTAATGTCCAGCCTGAGCCAGCAGTGGAACGGCATTCTGCCGAGCGGCTTCACGCTGAACCACTTTGTGAATGCCTTTCGCGGCGCGGCGTGGGATGCGCTGCTCGCCAGCCTGATCATCGGCTTTTGCGCCAGCCTGTTTGCGCTGCTGTGCGGCGTCTGGGCAGCGCTGGCGCTGCGCCAATACAGCGGTAAAGTGCAAAAAGGGCTGAGTATGCTGTTCTATTTGCCGAGCGCGATCCCTTCGGTTTCCGTCGGGCTTGGGATTCTGGTGGCCTTCAGCCAGGGGCCGCTACAGATGAACGGCACGCTGTGGATTGTACTGGTGGCGCACTTTGTGCTGATCTCGGCCTTCACCTTCAGCAACGTTTCCACCGGGCTGGCGCGGGTGTCTGCCGATATTGAAAATGTCGCTTCTAGCCTTGGCGCTTCGCCGTGGTACCGCCTACGCCACGTGACGCTGCCGCTGCTGATGCCGTGGATGGTCTCGGCGCTAGCGCTGAGCCTTTCGCTGTCGATGGGGGAGCTGGGGGCAACGATGATGATCTACCCGCCGGGATGGACCACGCTGCCGGTGGCTATCTTTAGCCTCACCGATCGCGGCAATATCGCCGACGGCGCGGCGCTGACTATCGTGCTGGTGGCGATGACGCTGCTGTTGATGATGAAGCTGGAGCGCGTGGCAAAGCGGTTGGGGCAGAAATAAAAACCCTCACCCCAGCCCTCTCCCTTAAAAAGGGAGAGGGAGCACATCGGTGCCGCTGGTTAGCTCGGCAGAAAAATTCTGCACAACACGGTCCCCTCGCCCCTTTGGGGAGAGGGTTAGGGTGAGGGGAATAGAGGGCACATAACCAAAAAAGGTCCCCTCTCCCCCTTTAGAGAGAAGGTGAGAGTGAGGGGCGTATGTTGGCTCGAAAGTCAAACCCTCACCCCAACCCTCCCCGTAAAAGGGGAGAGAGGGTTTATCACGCTAGCTTAGAACCAGGCTTCAAACATTCCGCCGAAATTCAGCGAATCCAGCTGCTCGTCCTGCGTTCCGTTCACCTTCGCCGTACGCTTGTTATCAACCTGACCACCGGTCACGTAGAAGCGCAGCATTGGGCGGAATTCCGGCCCCATACCAATCGCGATGTTCTGCGACAGCGTCAGCTTCCAGCCGTGGTTATCACCGCCCTGATCGTAATCTACGCGCTGGTAGCCCGCTTCCAGCCAGGTGGAGTGCACGTCGTTCCAGAAGTACATTGGACGCACGATAGCACCGTAGTTTTTACGATTGTCGGTGTTGTCTTTGCTGTTGTCGTAATCGTGGAAGGCCAACAGGTATTCCACCTGCGCCTGCTGGGTAAATTTATAGTTACCTTCGAAGCTGGCGTAGATAGCGGTCAGCCCGTCGGTTTTGTTGAATACGCTGTTATCCGAGTTATCGGAGTAGCGCAGGATAACCTTGTTCACGCCGCTGTCATCGCTGTTGGTGTGGCTTAACAGCAGGCCGCCCTGCCAGGCATCCAGCTGCTGATCGTTATCCACCGCTTTGGAGTCGAAGCCGTAGTTAGCGTAGACCTCAACGTCAATCGGGCCCGCTTTGATGTTGTGGGTTTTGGTGGTCAGCGCGTAGTGGCCGTCGTCACCGGTATCTGAGCTACCGGTACAGGTGATGCGAGATGGGTTGGACTCATCGGCCATCACTTCCGGGCTACAGGATTTCACCTGCGACACGGTAGCGACGTCGAACTGCACGCCGCCAACGTCGAAGTTTTTCACCCCTGCGCCCTGGCCGTCGTGGTTCATCCAGAAGTAGTCGTTGATACCCTGTTGTGGACGCTGGTGGAAGTCGCGGCCCGCCCAGATATAGGCGTTAGGGTTAGATTCCAGCACGTTGGTCACGCCAACGTAGGCTTTTTTCAGGTTAACTTCGTCACTCCAGTGGTCGAACATGACGTTGATATCCCAGATAGCGCCTTTGCTGCTCTTAAAGGCTTTGGTTAACTGGAATTCACCGCCGTTGCCTTCGTTACCCAGACGACCGATCGCCGAGGCACCGTTATAGGAGCCGTCCACGCCGACGTATTTCTGATCGCCAGCCTGGAAGTGTGCGCCGTAGCGCGCGTAGCCGCTGAACTTCAGACCAAACGGCACCGCCATGTCTGGGGTCTGTGCGGCGCTTTGTGGGTTAGTTTCCAGATCCACCTTTTTAGCCTGGGCGGCATCCATTTTGGCCTGGCGGTCAGCCAGGGCTTTATCGACGGCCTTGGCCACAATGGCGTCGATTTGTTCCTGAGTAAACTCTTGTGCCATTACAGAGGAAAGCGGGCAAAGTGCGGCAATAACCGCGATAGCTAAAGGAAGTTTTTTTACAGTTTTCATGGTTATCTCAAATTAATTAATTATATTTTCAGACAATAACCATCCCGTTCAGGTGGATATTCGCTATCGCCACCAGAACAAGCTGATTTTATATTTTATCGCGTAGGGTACAATTAAATCATTAGCGTGATTAACGTCTCCGTAGTTAAATTAAATTAAATATTAACGTTGATACAGATGAATAATTTCTTCCGAAAGTTCACGAGCAAGTAATGAATTCATTAAGTGATCCTGCGCGTGAACCATGATTAAGGTCATGGGCTGCCGCGCTTCACCTGCATCCTGCTCGATAAGCTTTGTTTGCATATGGTGCGCCTGACGGGCGTAGCCGTCGGCTTCCCGCAGGAGATTTCTGGCTTCCTCCATTTCGCCCTGACGCGCGGCGTGCAGCGCTTCAAAACAGAGCGACCTGGACTGGCCTGCGTTAATGATTATTTCCATTACCGCGTCCTCTAACCTAACCATAATAAGATCCCCTAACTATTTAAAGTCATCATAAGAACAGGGCGGAAATAATATATTAGTGCTTAATGTTAAATTAATTTTATTTAACTAACGGTTTCCGCTAATGGCGATGCTGCTTTTAATTTCTGCTCTTCAGTCTTCATTAATGAACGCTCGTAGGCGCGCAGGAATGGTAAATACATGGCCGCAGAGATCAGCATACAGATAACGCACATCACTACCGGACTTAACGCCCAGTTTGCCGCCCAGGAAGCACCGATAGGCGCAGGCGTGGTCCACGGCGTCAGCGAAACCACCTGTGCCAACCAGCCGAGACGGGTAGCGGTATAGGCGAGAACGGCGTTAACCATTGGAATGCAGACAAACGGAATAAACATCATCGGGTTCATAATAATCGGCGCGCCGAACAGAATCGGTTCGTTGATATTAAAGAAGCTTGGGACGACGCCCATTTTACCGATGGTACGCAGGTGCGCGACACGGCTACGCAGCAGCAGGAACGCCAGCGGTAAGGTACAGCCTACGCCGCCAATCAGCAGGTAGTGATCCCAGAAACCTTGCAGGTAGACATGCGGCAGAACGGTACCCGCCGCCAGCGCGGCCTGGTTGGCGGAGAGGTTCGCCATCCAGAATGGGTTCATGATCCCGGTGACAATCAGCGAGCCGTGGATCCCGGCGAACCAGAAAATCTGGCACATCAGTACTGACAGCAGAATTGCAGGCAGGGAGTCAGAAGCAGAAACCAGCGGTGCCAGTACGTGCATAATTGCCTGCGGCAGAATCATACCGGTCTGCGCTTCAATGAACAGGTTCAGCGGGTGCAGCGTACCAATCACCACCAGAACCGGAATCAGGATCTCAAAGGAACGCGCCACGCCGGTCGGGACTTCTTTCGGCAAACGAATGGTGACGTTGTTCTGCTTAAGCCAGGCGTACACGCGAGTGGAGTAAATCGCGGTAATCAGCGCAGTGAAAATCCCCTGACCAGACAGATACTGGGTGGAAATCTTGCCGTCTGCGTACGGCGCGGCAACCAGCAGGAAGGCCATAAACGCCAGCAGGCCGGACATCACCGGGTCGAGGTTAAACTGACGACCGAGGCTTGCCCCGATACCGACGGAGATAAAGAAGGTCATCACGCCCATGCTGAGGTTAAACGGCAGCATCAGCTGATCGCGATAGTGAGCGGAGAAATCGAGCCAGCCGCGGGCAAAACCGTTGGTCGTATCCGGTGAGAACGGCGGGAAAATAAACACCAGCATGAACGAGCCGATTATCATAAACGGCAGCGCGGCGGTAAAACCATCGCGAATGGCGATGACATATTTTTGCTGTCCGAGACGGCCAGCCAGCGGGGTAATGGATTGCTCAATAACGGCAACCATAGATTGATAAAGAGAACTCATTTGGAAACCCTTTTAGTGCGCTGCGGAAATCAGCGACAGAGCGTAATCGAGTACTTTGTCACCCCGTTGCATTCCGTAGTCCATGGTATCAATTGCCTGGACGGGAATATTTTGGGTGGCGGCCTTTTCTGACAAACTTTTTAACATGTACTTCACCTGCGGACCCAGTAACACCACCTGATATTGCGGGTACTGGATGTCAAATTCGGACACGCCATAGGCATCAATTTTCACCGGCAAGTCCCGTTCTTTCGCGGCTTCCACCATTTTTCTGACCAGCATACTGGTCGACATTCCGGCGGAGCAGCAGAGCATAATTTTGTACATCTATGACCATCCTCTAAATGTAAAAAGTTGTTGCGATTGTGATTTGATATGAAACTGAAACCGGTTTCTATTCATAAAACTTAGAACTGTGATATTCATCAATTTCTCATGCTTATGAGACTAATTATTTCGTCCTGGCTCACAAAAAATTGTCGTTTTGAGACTAAATGGACATCAAATGGATAATCGGTTTCCATGAAAAAAAGGAAACGGATATACTACCGACAGCTATAATTTGAGCCGTTGCTGTACCGAGGATTTACAAGGCAAGCCGTGTGCCTTTTCAGGGGAGAATGATGTCTACAATCAACGATGTATCACGTCTGGCCGGAGTGTCTAAGGCCACAGTTTCGCGTGTGTTGAGCGGTTCACGAGGAGTAAAGGAGGCTAGCCGGCTTGCGGTTTTACGTGCGGTTGATGAGCTTAATTATCGGCCCAACGTGATTGCCCAATCGCTGCTGAGTCAGTCCACCGGCTGCATTGGCGTCATTTGTGCGATGGAGAATATTAACCAGACCACCGGCTATCTCTACGCGCTGGAAAAGCAATTTAGCCAGCATCAGAAACACCTGCTGCTGCGTTTTGCCAATACGCGAACCGGCGTGATGTCGGCACTCGATGAATTGACCAGCGGGCTGTGCGATGACGTGCTGGTGATCGGGGCGCGTTTTCCGCTGGAAGTCGATAGCGACAATGTGGTGCTGATTGACTGCCCTGAAGCGGAAAACACCAACAGCATCCAGTTCGATCACGTCTTTGCCGCGGAAACCGCCTGCAACTATCTCGCAAGCCAGGGCCGCCGCCAGATTGCGCTGATTCAGCCGTTGGGCAGCGGTTTTGCCGACGACGTGCTGCTGGGCTATAAGCAGGGGCTGGAGAAAAACTTTCTGCCGTTTAATCGCAACCTGGTGTTCATGGACAGCAACTCTTCGACCGTGGCGTTGCAGGAACTGCTAAACAATGCCAGCACCGTCAACTTCAATGCGCTGCTGGTGGCCGATGAACAGGAAGCGCAGCGGGTGATCCCGCAACTCCTGGCGTTCAACAAACGGGTGCCGGAAGATGTGATGGTCTTTAGCCTTGCGGGGACGCTGCATCTGCCGGGCATTCCGACCATTCCGGCTATCGAATACTCGATGGACGCCATTGCCGCGCGCATTGTGCACTGGCTGGAAGAGAAAACACAGATGCCGGGAAATAACGCATTTCGTGGTGATTTGATTATTCCGGAGATGCATAAACGCTAATGATGTCGCCATCAGGCGTTGTGCGGCACGTTGCCGGATAGCCGTTTTAGCTTATCCGGCCAACGATTACTGAATGTTATTTGGTGGGGCACTGAATGCTTTTAATCGCCTTTTCATAGGCAGAACGATCGTTCTTATCCAGCGCCCGGGTGGCGCTCTGCACCGCGATTTTGTTGTCTTTTGACTCCAGTACGCGGTTGGCAAACGTGGAATCACTTAACCCACTGCTTGCCGGGCAATTCTGCTTCACGTCTTTTACCACCTGCTGTTTTTGCTGCTCAAACTTCAGCCCCTCCAGCGGTGCGGCCAGCGCGACAGCGGGCAACAGCAGGGAGGCGGCAAGCGACACGACGATACTGACTTTCTTCATTGCGGATATCCTTATGTTAATGCGCTTAGGTAACTATAGACGTATTCCCCGGAACATCATTCTGCGTAGCGGTTTCCCGCCAAATGATAGCGTTGCACTGGCACATTAACACCTTTCGTCGCGGCTCGTAAAAGCGGTAAATCAGGCCTGCTTTTACGCTGCTCTGCGCGTAGAGTCCCGCTATCAGTTCTCTGGATGATGGAACATCATGACGACTTCTACGCCGCACGATGCGGTCTTCAAACAGTTTTTATGCCACCCGGAAACGGCGCGGGATTTTCTGACTATTCATCTGCCGGAGGCGCTAAGGTCTCTGTGCGACCTGCAAACGCTAACGCTGGCATCCGGCAGTTTTATTGAGCCGAGCCTTCGTGCCTATTATTCCGATGTGTTGTGGTCGTTACAGACCACGGAAGGTGAAGGCTATATCTACGTGGTGATTGAACACCAAAGCTCGCCAGACGCACATATGGCATTTCGCCTGTTGCGCTACGCGCTGTCGGCGATGCAGCGTCATCTGGATGCAGGTCACCCGACGCTACCGCTGGTGATCCCTATGCTCTTTTATCACGGGATGCAAAGTCCCTATCCCTTTTCGTTGTGCTGGCTGGACGAGTTCGCGAATCCGGTAGCGGCTCGTGCGCTGTACGCCGACGCGTTCCCGTTGGTGGATATCACGGTCGTGCCAGACGACGAGATTATGCATCACCGACGAATCGCGCTGCTGGAGCTGGTACAAAAGCATATTCGTCAGCGCGATCTGCTGGGGCTGGTTGACAGGCTAGCCCTGTTGCTCGTTACTGGATGTGCTAATGACAGCCAGATGGAAGCGCTGTTTAATTATTTGCTGCGGTCAGGAGATGCGGTGCGCTTTCATGAATTTCTCCAGGCTGCGGTCGCGCGTTTACCCGAACAGAAGGAGAAGATGATGACGATTGCGGAGAGGCTGCGGGAAGAGGGGCATCTGGCGGGATTACAAATGGGGGTTCAGCAGGGGTTGCAACAGGGCATTCAGCAGGAAGCCCAGCGCATTGCCCGGACCATGCTGGAAAACGGTATAGATATCGCCCTGGTTCAGCTAATCACCGGGCTTTCGGCTGACGAACTGGCATCACTGCGCCATTAACATCAGGCCCGATAGCCAGATGCTATCGGGCAGCACGTCGCTACGCCGTCTTTGTTCTGCGGCGTGAGTCCAGTGAAATCAGCACCACCGAGGAGAGGATCAGCAGCGTGCCCAGCCAGTCCGGCAGGGTGAAGCTAATGCCCAACAGCAGCAGGGACAGTAATGCGCTGCTGAGCGGTTCGGCGCAGCTGAGGATGCTGGCTTTCGGGCCGCCGATCATCTGCGCCCCTTTAAGGTACAGGCTGAAGGTGAGGGAGGTGCCAATCACTACCAGGTAGAAGAATGCCAGCAGCAGGTTGCCGGTAATCACCACGTTGGCACCATCTCCCGCGTAGAACGGCAGCAGCATCGCGCCGCCGAGCAGCATGCTCCAGCCAACGATAGGCAGCGTGCCGTAGCGGGCAATCAGCGTGGACGGGTAGGTGGTGTAAAACGCCGCAGCGAAGGCTGAGGCGATACCCCAGAACAGCGCCGCGCCGGAAATCGACAGCGACGTCGGGTCACCGTGGGTGACCAGCAAGAAGGTGCCGATAAGCGAGGTGGCAATGGCGGCAAAGACGAAGCGTCCGGGGCGGGCTTTACGCACGATGGCGAACCAGGCGACGATAATGGTCGGCGACAGGAACTGCAAAATTGTCGCGGTGGCGGCGTTGGATTTTTCAATCGCCAGCAGGAAGGTGAGCTGAACGGTCATCGCGCCGACAAGAGAGAACAGCAGCAGGCTGAGAATATCTTTACGGTCTTTCAGAATGCGGAAAATGCCGTCGCCGTGCAGGAAGGAGAACGTCAGCAGGATAAAGCCACCGGAGAGCAGGCGAATCATCGTCAGAAACGGTGACGGCATCTGGCTGTGTTCCATGATGTACTGTGCACAAACGCCTGAACTTCCCCACAATATCGCTGCAACTAAGACGTTCAGCATCCCTTTTCTGGTGGCACCCATTTTTCCTCAACCCTGTCATATGATTTTATTCTGACGGGCATCATAGCATGGGCTGAGGCTTGCCCCCAGCGGTGCGCCGGGGGCAAAAGGGTTAGCTGAGATCGACGTTTTTACTGCCAAACAGCCAGGTGAGCAGGAAGCCGAAGAAGTAGGCCACCAGCAGGCCCGCGGCGTAGACCGCCATCCCGGCGTAGATGCCGCTGTGCGAGGTCATCAGCGGCAGTGCCACCAGGCCAGATGGACCAAAGACGGTGTTGAGGCCAACCGGCAGCCCGAGCCAGGCCACCAGACCGATAAAGAAGCCCCCGCAGGCACCGCCGAGACAGGCGGTGACAAACGGCTTCATGCGCGGCAGCGTGACGCCGTAAATCAGCGGCTCGCCCACGCCGAGCAGGCCGGGAATGATGGCGCCTTTGATCTGCGTACGCAGCAGAGAATCCTGCTTCGCGCGGACGTAGAGCGCCAGCGCCGCACCCACCTGACCCGCACCGGCCATTGCCAGAATGGTGAACAGCGAGTTGAAGCCTTGCGCTTCCATCAGCGCAAAATAGACCGGCACAAAGCCCTGATGCACGCCGAACATCACCGCCAGCAGGAACAGACCGGCCAGCACCGCAGAGCCGAACGGGTTGCCGTTGAGGTGCAGGAACAGCCAGGACATCCCGGTAAACAGGTAGCCGCCGATAGGCATAATCACCACGAAGGTGACCGCGCCCATGATCAGCAGCGTCACCGCCGAGGTGAGGATCATATCCAGGTTGGCGGGCATGATGCGGCGCACCCGTTTTTCGACCCACGCGCCAATAATCGAGGCGATCAGCACGCCGATAATATTGCCGCGCGGGTCGATGCCGTGGCCGAAGAAATCGGTGATGCCGGAGTAGAAACCGACGGTGGCCTTCGGGTCATAGCCGAGGATAAACAGCGCGGCGATGATGGCCCCGTTGACGCCGGAGCCGCCAAAGGCTTTCTGCGCGTTATAGCCAATGAGAATGCTCAGGAAGGTGAACATCCCTTTGCTGAAGATTTTCATGTAGCTGATGATGCCCACCAGCGTGGCGTTGGGATGCGCGTTCTCCAGCACGAAAAGCTGCTCGGCGAGCGTGGCGAAGCCCAGCAGCAGCCCGACGGCGATAAAGCCCGGAATCAACGGGGTAAAGATGGTGGCAAACTTCGCCAGAAACTTCTGCACGCCGCCGGTCTGTTTACCCTTCAGCTCCTGTTTTTTGGCGCTGGCGATATCGGCGAGTGACTCGCCGCTGGCGGGTGTTTGCTGCGCGGCAGGTTCGTTTTCCAGCAGTTCGTTCATCAGCTCGGCAGCGGTTTGCGCTTTGCCCGGCCCGAGGATTATCTGGAACTGCTCCTCGCTGACGACGACGCCCAGCACGCCTTCGACCTGGCGGATGGCCGTCACGTCGGCGTGGATGTCGCTGCGTAAGGTTAAACGCAGACGGGTCATGCAATTACCCGCCTGGACTACGTTCGGCGCGCCGCCAACCAGGTCGAGGAGGCGAGCTATCATCGCTTTATTTATTTTGGCCATTCCACGGTATCCCAGTCAGTCGAATCAGTGTTTTAACGCTTTACGGATAAAGCCGTTGTTGTCCGCCAGCAGCTGTTTGGCTTCTTCGGCGCTCAGGTTTGCCAGCACCATGACGATGGCGGTTTTGCAGTGACGTCCGCAGGCGTCCAGCGCCGCCTGCGCGGTGGCGCGGTCGCATTCGGTGGCTTCCATTACGATGGAAATCTGACGCTCAATCAGCTTGGCGTTGGTGGCTTCCACGTCCACCATCAGGTTGCTGTAGACCTTGCCGCTGCGGATCATCGCGCCGGTGGTAATCATGTTCAGCACCAGCTTCTGCGCGGTGCCTGCTTTCAGACGAGTAGAGCCGGTGACCACTTCCGGGCCGACAACCGGAGTGATGGCGATATCCGCGCGCTGCGCCATTTCGCCGTGCGGGTTGCAGCTCACAATGGCGACCAGCGCGTTCTGTTGGTGGGCGTATTCCATGGCACCGAGTACGTACGGGGTGCGGCCGCTGGCGGCGATGCCGACCAGTACATCGCGTTTGTTAAAGCCCAGCGCCTGTAAATCTTCTGCGCCGCGCGCCGCGTTGTCTTCCACGTTTTCTACGGCTTTCAGAATGGCGGTATGGCCACCGGCAATCAGGCCAACAACCTGTTCCGGGCGGGTGCCGAAGGTCGGCGGGCATTCGCTGGCATCGAGAATGCCTAAACGCCCGGAGGTGCCTGCGCCGATGTAAATCAGACGGCCGCCGTGGCGGAAGGCGTCGGCTACGGCGTCAACGAGCTGGGCAATTTGCGGAATGTAAGGGGTGATCGCATGGGCAACCAACTGATCTTCGTTGTTAATCACCGTCAGCATGGCTTCGGTAGAGAGGGTGTCAATGTTGGCGCTGTTGGCGTTGCGGCGTTCGGTCAGCAGTTTGCTCAGGTCGATACTCATAGGAAACCTCATCATTCTCAGTGGCAGGCAGTATAAGGAATTAATTATTCCAATCATGTGAAGAGTATCACGATTAATGCGTTGGAGATACGCGGTGAATTCGCTGGTGGTAGGAAAGTCGCGGTAATAACATTGGAATATTTTATTACCGCAACAGGGATTGTTATGCTTCGCGAGGTTTAAGCAGGCCGAAGAATAGCGCCAGCGCGTAGGAAATCGCCATGGCGAGGCTCATCTTGAGCATCGTTTCGCCGCCAAGCCCCGCGAGCGGCGCGGCGATGCCGCCGCAGACAAACATCAGGGTGCCCATCAGCGCCGAGGCGGTGCCCGACTGCGCGCTCTCCACCGCGTTCATTGCCTCGGCCCCGGAGACGGTGCTGATACCGCTCATAAACGACACGGTGAAGAACAGCCCCACCAGCGCCAGCACGGCGTGCTGTTGCCAGGCGAGCAGTAGTGTCACCAGCGCGCAGAATACTGCCAGCAGCAGGCCGCGTCGCAGCAAGGTTTCTGCGGGAGTACGGCGGGCCAGGCGGGAGAAAATCAGCGCAGCGATAATCAGCCCGATGCCGTTCAGGCCAAACAGCAGGCTGAACTGCATGGCGCTCATGCCGTATTCGCTTTGAATAACGAACGACGATGAACCGATGTAGGAGAACAGCCCGGCCATCATAAAGGCCTGAATCAGGCAGTAGCGCATAAAGCGGCGGTTCTTCAGTACCGGCGTACCTTTAGCCTGCTGCGCGGTATTGGCGCTTTTTGGCGGTAGCGTTTCATGCAGCACGACGAGGCTCAGGAGCAGCAGCACCGCGCCGATCCCCGCCATCGTCCAGAACAGAATGCGCCAGTCGAAGGCGGTGATGATATAGCCGCCCAGCACCGGAGAGAGCACCGGGGCGATGCCGTTGACGGTCATCAGCAGGGCGAAAAATTGCGTCAGCTG
Organism: Kluyvera chengduensis; assembly: GCF_044197065.1. Taxonomy (NCBI): domain Bacteria; kingdom Pseudomonadati; phylum Pseudomonadota; class Gammaproteobacteria; order Enterobacterales; family Enterobacteriaceae; genus Kluyvera; species Kluyvera chengduensis. The sequence continues at coordinate 227,180 of NZ_JBIQOI010000003.1, read as the reverse complement.
CGCGCCCTGATAACGGTCGCGGGCGATGGAGCGCGACAGTACGGAACCGCCTGCACCCGCAAAGCCCTGCAGGAAGCGCCAGGCGATCAGCATATGAATATCGTGCGTGGCGGCGCACATTGCTGAGGAAAAGATAAACAGCAACAGGGAGATAGCCAGCGGCTTGCGGCGGCCGATGCGGTCGCTGAGCGGGCCGAAAAATAGCTGGCCGAGACCCAGGCCGATAAGCGCAGCGGTGAGCGACAGCTGGGTCTGGGTGCCGGTGGCGCTCAACTGGTCTGTGATTTCCGGCAGCGCCGGTAGGTAAAAGTCGGTACACAGTGGGCCGATGGCGCAAAGCAGGCCCAGCACCACGACCCAGGAAAGGGAAATACGCGGCATGAAAGCTCCTTTTTATTTTTCATAATCAATGTGGGGATGGTGCGGACAGCACCCTCACCCCGGCCCTCTCCCTGGAAGGGAGAGGGAGAAAAAGATCCCCTCACTCCTTCGGGGAGAGGGTTAGGGTGAGGGGAAACCCCTGCACCAACACATCAGCTCGCTCCGCCCCCCAATGACTGCCACAGCGTGATCCGGTTCGCCAGATCCGTTTCCTGCAGCGCAATCAGCGTCTGCTGTGCCGACCACAGCGTGCGCTGCGCCGTCAGTGCGGTCAGGTAATCCCCGACGCCCGCCTGATAGCGCTTCATTGCCACGTCCAGCGTCTGCTGCTCCGCCGCCACGTACTGGCGCTGGGCATCCAACTGCTCGCCCAGCGTCTGGCGACGCGCCAGCGCATCCGCCACGTCTTTAAACGCGCTCTGAATCGTCTTTTCGTAGGTGGCAATCAGCCCCTTTTTTTCCGCCTCGGCGTAGCGCAGCTGCGCCAGATTGCTGCCGCCGGTAAACAGCGGCAGTGAAATGGACGGCGCAAATGACCAGACGCTCATGCCGTGGCTAAACAGTGAAGATAGCGCATCGCTGCCCACTCCGGCGCTGGCGGTGAGTGAAATGGTTGGGAAGAAGTTGGCGCGCGCCGCGCCGATATTGGCGTTGGCGCTCTTCAGATTGTGCTCCGCTTCCTGAATATCCGGGCGCGTTAGCAGTACCGACGACGAGACGCCCGCCGGGACCAGTGAGATGGTGTTGGCGGCCAGGCTCTCCAGCGTGCCGGGGAGCAGGGCGTCCGGTACCGTTTCACCCGCCAGCAGATTAATGGCGTTTTTATCCTGCATCACCAGCGTCTGATAGCTGGCGACGCTGGCGCGGGCCTGCTGGTAGACGCTCATCGCTTCGCTGACGTCGGTAGCTGCCGCGGTGCCAACCTGCTGCTGGCGCTGGACGATTTTCAGCGAGTCCGCGGCGCTCGCCATGGTTTGCTGCGCCAGCGCCAGATTGCTGTTATCCGCCGCCAGCGTCACCCACGCGCTGGTCAGTTCGGCAATCATCGTCAGGCGGGTGTTCTGCGCGGTGAATTCGCTGGCAAGCCAGGTTTCGCGCGCCGCGCGGGACAGGCTCTGATTACGGCCAAACAGATCCAGCTCGAAGCTGGAAACTGCGCCGTCGGCCTGCGCGGTGGTGCTCACGCCGCTGGCCAGCGTGCGGCTGCGGGTGTTGCTGAGCTCGGCGTTGACGGTTGGCATCAGCGACGCACGGGTTTCACCGTATTGCGCGCGGGCGGCATCAATGTCGGCAATGGCTTTTTGCACATCGCGGTTGCTGCTAAGCGCCTGGCTCACCAGCTTTTGCAGGCGCACATCGTTCACCACCTGCTGCCAGTTACCGACAACCGCGGTGGCTTCGCCGTGGCTGCCCGGCAGGCTCGCCGGGATGGGCGCGTCCGGGCGCTGATAGTTGGGGTCCATCGACACGCAGCCAACGCTCAGGAACGCAATAAATAACAAAGACAAACGAAACATAACTTACTCCTGACGACCGCGTTTGCCGGCGAACAGACGTTTCACCAGCACAAAGAACAGAGGAACAAAGAAAATCGCCAGCAGGGTAGCCGTTAGCGTACCGCCGATAATCCCGGTACCGATAGCGACGCGGCTATTCGCGCCCGCGCCGGTGGCGACCGCCAGCGGCATCACCCCAGCGATAAACGCCAGTGAGGTCATGATGATTGGACGCAGACGGGTTTGCGCCGCTCGCATGGCCGCGCGGGTCAGCGAGTAGCCCTGCGCCACGGAGGCTTCGGCGAACTCGACGATCAGAATGGCGTTTTTCGACGACAGCCCGATGGTGGTCAGCAGCGCCACCTGGAAATAGACGTCGTTGCTGAGCCCGCGCATCCACGCCGCTAACGCCGCACCAAGCAGGCCGAGCGGGATAACCATGATGACCGAAAACGGCACCGACCAGCTTTCATACAGCGCGGCCAGGCAGAGGAACACCACCAGAATGGAGATGGCGTACAGGCTCATCGCCTGACCACTTGCCAGTTTTTCCTGTAGCGACAGGCCGCTCCACGCCCAGGTGGTACCCGCGGGCAGGCTGTTGGCCAGCGCTTCCATCTTCGCCATCGCCACGCCGGAGCTAAAGCCGTCGGCGTTCTCGCCCTGGATTTCATAGGCCGCGGAGCCGTTGTAGCGCACCAGACTTTCCGGGCCGTATTCCCAGCGTGTGGTGGCGAAGGCGGAGAATGGCGTCATGCTGTCATCGCTGCCGCGTACGAACCATTTCCCGAGATCCGACGGCACGGCGCGCGCATCGCTATCGCCCTGGATGTAGACCTTTTTCACGCGTCCGCGGTCGATAAAGTCATTCACGTAGGTCCCGCCCCAGGCGCTGGAGAGCGTCGAGGTGACGTCGCTCAGCGACAGGCCCAGCGAGACGGCTTTGTTGTTGTCGATATCCACCTGGAGCTGCGGCATCTGCGGTAGGTCGTTGGCGCGCACGGCGTGCAGCGATGGGTCCTGGTTGGCGGCCTGAATCAGCTGGTTGCGCATTTTCAGCAGCGTATCGCGGTCGGTCGCGCCGTTGGCCATCAGCTCAAAGGTGAAACCGTTGCTCTGCCCCAGACCGTCAACGGCGGGCGGGGTCATGGCGAACAGCGTGGCGTCACGAATGCTGCTGAGCTCTTTGGTGGCGCGCAGCGCAATGGCCTGCGCGCTGTTCTCTTCGCCTGGGCGCAGCGACCAGTTTTTCAGTGCGACAAACGCCATCCCGGCGTTCTGTCCGCTGCCGCTAAAGCTGAAACCATCGACGGTGAAAATCACATTGGTGTTGGCTTTCTCTTTGGTCAGGAACCAGTCGATCACCTGCTGGCGTACTTCGGCGGTACGGGAAGCCGTGGCACCTGCGGGCAGGGTGTACTGCACCATCACATCGCCCTGATCTTCTACCGGCAGGAAGCTGCCCGGCAGTTTCCACATCGCCAGCGCCATGCCGCCGCAGATGGCGAGATAAACCACCATCACCACGCCAGAGCGGCGCAGGACGTTCATCACCCGGTGTTTGTAGCCGTGCTCGGTGGCGCTGTAGAAGCGGTTAAACTTGCCGAAGAAGCCCTTTTTATGCGGCGGCGTGTGGTGAAGAATAGAGCCGCACAGCGCGGGCGTCAGGGTCAAGGCGACCACCACCGACAGCATCATGGCCGAGATAATGGTGACCGAGAACTGACGGTAGATAACCCCGGTGGAGCCGCCGAAGAAGGCCATCGGTAGGAACACCGCCGACAGCACCAGCGCGATGGCAATCAGCGCGCCGGAGATTTCACCCATCGATTTTTCGGTGGCTTCGCGGGCGGGCAGCCCTTCGTCGCGCATAATACGCTCGACGTTTTCCACCACCACGATGGCATCATCCACCAATAAGCCTATCGCCAGCACCATCGCGAATAGCGTCAGGGTGTTGATGGAGTAGCCGAACAGCGCCAGCACGCCGAAGGTGCCGAGCAGTACCACCGGTACCGCCAATGCGGGGATCAGCGTCGCGCGGATGTTTTGCAGGAACAGGTACATCACGCAGACCACCAGCGCGATGGCCTCAAACAGCGTTTTCACCACGTCTTCGACGGAGATCTTGATGAATTCGGTGCTGTCTTTCGGGAAGGCGACTTCGTAGCCCTGCGGCATATTGCGCTGGAACTCGGCGATTTTGTCCTTCACGCGGGTGGCGGTATCGAGTGCGTTCGCGCCCGGTGCCAGCATCACCGCAACCCCGGCGGCCGGGTGGCCGTTGAGCTTGGCGGTGGCGGTGTAGTCTTCGCTGCCCATCTCAACGCGGGCGACGTCGCCAATGCGCACCACCGAGCCGTTAGACTGGCTTTTCACGATGATATCTTTGAACTGTTCGACCGTTTGCAGACGCGACTGCGCGCGCACGGTGGCGGTAAGCTGCTGCGTGTTTGGCGACGGCAGCGCGCCGATTTTACCGGCAGATACCTGCACGTTCTGCGCTTCAATCGCCGTTTCGACGTCGGACGGCATCAGCGAATAAGAGGCCAGCTTCGCCGGGTCCATCCAGATGCGCATGGCGTATTCTGCGCCGAATACCTGCAGGCTACCAACGCCTTCAATACGCGCCATCGGGTCCTGCATGTTGCTGACCAGCCAGTCGGCGATGTCCGAGCTGGTGGCGTTATCGGTGGTGTCGTAAACCGCCATGATCAACAGGAAGCTGCTCTGGGATTTCACCACCGTCACGCCAGCCTGCTGAACCTCGCTCGGCAGGCGGGATTCGGCCTGCTGCACCTTGTTCTGCACCTGCACCTGCGCGGTATCCGGGTCGGTACCCTGCTCGAAGGTGACGTTGATGCTGACCGTACCGTCGGAGCTGCTGGTGGACGAGAAGTAGAGCAGGTTATCGAGGCCGGTAAGCTGCTGTTCAATGACTTGAGTGACGCTGTTTTCCAGCGTATCAGCGGAAGCCCCGGTGTAAGAGGCGGAAATCTGGATGGTTGGCGGTGCCACGTCCGGATACTGCGCCACCGGTAGCGTCTGAATGGCCAGCATCCCGGCGAGCATAATCAGAATGGCGATAACCCAGGCGAAGACCGGGCGACGCACGAAGAAGCGAGAGAACATCAGGCTTTGCCTCCGTTGCTTTGCACGGCAACGGGTTTCACCGTCTGCCCGACCGTCACTTTATCGGTACCTTCAACAATCAGCTGGTCGCCGTTTTTCAGACCGCTTTGTACTAGCCATTTGTCGCCGTAAGTGCCGTCGGTTTCCAGCGTGCGCTGCTCAACCTTGTTATTCGCATCAACGACTAACGCGGTGGCGTTGCCCTTCACGTCGCGAGTGATACCCTGCTGCGGGGCAAGAATCGCCTCGCTCATCACCCCTTCGTCAATGCGGGCGCGTACGAACATACCCGGCAGCAGTTGGTGCTGTGGGTTAGGGAACACGGCGCGTAGCGTGACCGAGCCGGTGGATTCATCCACCGCCACTTCGGTGAGCGCCAGGCGGCCTTTTTCGCTGTAGGTGCTGCCATCTTCCAGGGTCAGCGTCACGCTCAGGGTATCGCTGTTAGTCGCCAGCGACTGCTTGCGCAGGCGCAGCAGGTCGACGCTGGAGCGGGTGAGGTCAACGTAGATGGTGTCGAGGCCGCGAATGGTGGCAAGCGCGGTGGTCTGTTCGGCGGTGACCAACGCCCCCGGCGTGACGGAAGAGATGCCGATGCGCCCGGCAATCGGCGCGGTGACGGTGGTCCAGTCGAGGTTAATGCGCGCGCTCTCCAGCGCCGCTTTTTTGGACTCGACGCTGGCTTTGTCCTGGGCGCAGGTGGACTGCGCATCGTCGGCATCCTGCCGCGATACGCCGTTATCTTTCACTAACAGCGCGTAACGCTGCGCCTTCTGGCAGTCTGCCACGACCAACGCCTGCGCCTGCTTCAACGCGGCGGCGGCTTCGTTATAGGTGGCGCGGAAGCTGGACGGGTCAATCTGGTACAGCGGCTGGCCCGCTTTGACGTTATCGCCTTCATTAAAAAGCCGTTTCTGGACGATGCCGGAGACCTGCGGACGCACCTCGGCGCTTAGCGCGGCGGTGGTACGCCCGGTCAGGTCGCTGACCACGGAAACGGGTTGGCTTTTTAATGTGACGATACCCACTTCCTGAGCGGGACGCTCTGGAGAGGCGGTAGGTGCATTATCGCATCCGCTCAGGAGAAATAATGCCGCGATGGTGGTTGTTATGTATTTCATATTTTTCTCTGGGTGAACGACACCCTCCTCGCCGAATAGGGGTGAGGATTTCAGGTGTAAAAAAGCCTGCGTCTCCGGTGGGCTGGAAACGACAAAAGGGGGATAAAAATATCCCCTGGTATCTAAATGGAATTAATTATTTTGCGGATACGAGCATATTAATAATTTCCTGATAGATTTTTTCCATCTCGTCAGACGGCACCTGTTGGGGGATCTGACGGCGATAAATCGTGCCTTCAACCATCACCGCCATCACTTCTACGCAGCAGCGGATTCGGCTTTCGCTTAACTCGGGATAGGTTTTACGCAGATGCTCGCAGGCGTTGGCAAACATGCGTTCATCGGCGGCGTTCAGCCAGGCGGCGACCTGCGGGTTGCGGGTGGCTTCGGCGGACATTTCCAGCATCAGCGCATCGTCGTCTTCGCTCAGCGTTTCGCGCCACGCCAGCATGTGCGGCATCAGATGGGTCTGGGTTTTGCCCTCCATCTCGGCGATGCGATAGTCGATAATCCGGCGGATCATCTCTTCGATAATGGCGTCTTTGTTGCTGAAATAACGGTAGATTTGTCCGACGCTAAGCTTCGCTTCGGCGGCAATCTGCGACATGCTGGCGGCATGAAAACCACTGTTGCGAAAGCAGCGGCGGGCAGCGGCGATGATATCGTCCTGGCGGGCTTTTTGCCTGGCTTCCAGCTTGCTGGTCATGCATGTCTCCGTGAAAGTTGATAGTGAGAACGATCGTTCTCATTTTCGTCCATTATACGTAGCGAGCGTCCGATGAAAAGCATTTTCTGATACTGTTTTTTCCTTTTTTTATTTGTGCAAAAAAGAATGGAGAAAAAAAGAATTTTTTGTGAAATTAACCCTGCCGGCCAATAAAAATAAGGAATAAATATGCCTTTTGTTATTAAAGAAATTATTACGCAGGAAGATAAAGACGAATTACTCACTGGGCTTCGCGCCTATAACCGTCAGTTTGTGGATACCACAGACTGGTGCGATGTCTGCGTTTACCTGCGCGACGAGCAGGACGTGATGCGTGGCGGCCTAATTGGTCAGCGCAAAGGCGACTGGCTCAGTATCGACTATCTGTGGGTGTGTGAAACGGTGCGTGGCGACGGGGTCGGCAGCGAGCTTATCAAGCGCGCGGAGGCGCTGGCGCGGGAGAAAGGTTGCCGCCATGCGCTGGTGGACACCATTAGCTTCCAGGCGCTGCCGTTTTATCAGAAGCAGGGGTATGAGCTGGTGAAAACGCTGGAGGATTTCCCGCTGGCGGGGATGGCGCGGCACTATCTGACCAAGGCGTTGTGAGGGTTGCCGGATGGCGCTGCGCTTATCCGGCCTACGCCAATCTGTAGGCCGGATAAGGCATAGCGCTGTTTTACGCGTGCCGGGTTTTCAGCGGCGCCTCTTTCAGCCACCACGATAGCAGGAACGCCACCACCATAATGCAGGCCGCCATAATAAACGCCGCGTGAATCGCCGAGCCAAAGGCGCTGAGATAATCGCTGCGAATCGCCTCGGGCAACTGGTGAATCGACACCGGGTTCATCCCCGGTGGAATAGCCGCCCCTTCCGGTAACAGGCTGGTCAGCCGTGATTGCAGCACTGAGGTAAACACCGCGCCAAACAGCGCCACGCCGATGGAGCCACCAATGGAGCGGAATAGCGTCACCCCGGAAGTCGCCACGCCGTAAAGGTTCGCCGCCACGGTGTTTTGCACCGCCAGCACCAGCACCTGCATCACCATCCCCAGGCCCATTCCCAGCACGCCGGTAAACAGATACAGCTGCCAGGTTGGCGAGGTAATGGTAATGCGCGTCAGCAGCACCATGCCGATAAAGCCCATCAGCGTCCCGATGATCGGGTAAATGCGGTATTTCCCGGTGCGGCTAATGGCGCGGCCGCTGATAATCGAGGTGAGCAGCAGCCCGCCCATCAGCGGGATCAGCTGGAGCCCGGCCTCCGTCGGCGTGGCATTTTTCACCACCTGCAGATACAGCGGCAGGAAGGTCACCGAACCGAACAGCGACATACCGATGATAAAACCAATCAGGCTGCACAGCAGGAAGCTGCGGTTGCGGAACAGCGAGAGCGGAATGATCGGCTCAAACGCCAGCCGCTCTTCATAGATAAACCCGGCGATACCAATCAGGCCAAAGGCCAGAATGCACCACAGCTGCGGGTCGCTCCACTCGCGCACCGTGCCGCCTTCGGTGGTGAACAGGATGATGCACACCAGCGCCATGGTCAGGTAAATCGCCCCCAGCCAGTCAATCTGGTGCTGGCTGCGTTTGTTGCTGGAGTGGAATACCGCGCCAATAACAAACAGCGCGAACAGCCCCAGCGGCAGGTTGATGTAGAAGATCCAGCGCCAGGAAGCATGCTGCACGATAAAGCCGCCGATAAGCGGCCCGATGACCGTCGCCAGACCAAACACGCCGCCGAAAAGCCCCTGATAGCGCCCGCGTTCGGCAGGCGGGATCACGTCGGCTACCGCCGCCATGCTGATAACCATCAACCCACCGCCGCCGAGCCCCTGAAGGGCGCGCATCAGCACCAGCTGCGTCATGTTCTGCGCCAGCCCGCACAGCGCCGAGCCCGCGAGGAACAGCAGAATCGAGATTTGCAGCACCCGCTTGCGGCCAAACAGGTCGCCGAACTTACCGTACAGCGGCACCACAATGGTGGAGGTGAGGATATAGGCCGTCACCACCCAAGAAAGCTTGTCGAGTCCGCCCAGCTCGCCGACAATGGTCGGCAGCGCGGTGGAGACTATCGTCTGGTCGAGCGCGGAGAGCAGCATCACCAGCAGGAGTGCGCTGAACAGCAGACGGACTGAGGTGACACCCGCCTGTTGGGGCGGCTGCGCATTCGTCGTCGTTTCGGATGCCATCATGTTCTCACTTGAAATTAATTAAATGCATAATTAATATTTATTGAAGATCATTCAGAGGTCAAGAGATCCTGTTTCTATGTCAGCACAAAAAGACCATCTCGAACCGCGCAAGCCCGGCCGCCCGCGTGGTAGCAAGCCCGATGCGGCCAAGCGTGAACAACTGATTGGCATCGCCCTGCGGCTCTTTTCCCAGCAGGGGATTGCGCGCACGTCGCTGAACGCCATCGCCCGTGAAGCCGGGGTGACGCCAGCGATGCTGCACTACTACTTTAATTCGCGTGAGCAACTGCTCGATGTGATGATTGAAGAGCGTTTTCTGCCGCTGCGCGCGCAGATAAGCGGCGTGTTTGGTGATTATCCTGACGAGCCGGTAAAAGCGCTGACCGCGATGGTGAAAACCCTGTCGGCGATTGCCGCCGAGCACGAATGGTTTGCCCCGCTGTGGATGCAGGAAGTGATTGGTGAAATGCCGGTGCTGCGCCAGCATCTGCACGCCCGCTTTGGCGACGACAAATATCACGCCACGCTGGCGATGGTGAAGCGCTGGCAGGCCGAGGGGAAAATCAACCCGCACCTGAGCGCGGAGTTGCTGTTCACCACGCTGTTAAGCCTGGTGCTGGTGCCTTTTTCCCGCATGCGTAACGACGAGCGGCTGGCGATGCTGACGCCGGAGGTCATCACCAATAACGTATTGGCGGTGATCCAGCAGGGGATTGGCCCGGTGTAGGTCCCGGCGTCGCGTTGCTCGGCCGGGCTACATGGTGGCACAAACGTAGCCCGGCCGAGCGCAGCGACGCCGGGAAGATATCATTCCACGCTAAACTGGTTACTCTCCGCTAACGCCTTAAACCACAGCCCGTTGCGCTTAATCTGCCGCTCGCCCGTTTCAAGATCGAGACGGTAAAAACCGTAGCGGCGCTTAAACGAGTTGAGCCACGACCAGTTGTCGATAAACGTCCACTGGTGCACGCCGAAGCAGTTCGCGCCGTCGGCGATGGCGCGATGGAGCTGCACCAGATGTTCCTCCATCAGGCCAATACGAAAACCATCTTCAATCACGCCATCTGCCTGTACCGGGCCTTCGGATTGCAAATCCATGGCGATGCCGATTTCGGCGAGATACCACTTAATATTGCCGTAATTGTCGCGGATGTTGACGGCAATATCGTAGATAGCCTGCGGATGAATTTCGTTGTTATCGCGGTACGGATTAAAGCGGCCGTTCGGGTCAACGTAGTTTTCGAAGTAGTACTCCGGTGAGAAATAGTCGAGGGTGTATGGCGTTTCACGCGCCTGTACGCGACGCGGCACGTAGTAGTTCACGCCGAGGAAGTCGATCCGCGAGTCGGTAATCAACGACACTTCCTGTTTGGTGGTTTCCGGCAGGCAGTTATGCAGCGCCAGCAGCTCGCACAGCTCTTTGGGGAACTGGTGCTTCACCAGCGGGTCGAGGAAGCTGCGGTTAAATAACAGGTCGGCATACCACGCCGCTTTTTTATCTTCCGGCGAGTTGTTGCGGGTGTAGGACGGCGTCAGGTTGAGCACGACGCCAATCTCGCCTGCCAACTGCTGCTGGCGGTAGCACTCCACCGCTTTGGCGTGCGCCAGCATGATATTAAACGCCACCTGTGCGGCCAGTTTGCCGTCTTTTTTACACGGATAGTGGAAGTCGTACAGGTAGCCGCCTTCTACCGGTACAATCGGTTCGTTGAAGGTGATCCAGTATTTGATTTTATGGCCAAACAGGCGGAACGCGGTGGCGGCAAAGCGGGCAAACAGGTCGGTGACGTGCTTTGACTCGAAGCCGCCGTAGCGGTTTTGCAGTTCTTCTGGCATATCAAAATGGTAGAGGTTGACCATCGGTTCGATGCCGTTCGCTATCATTTCGTCGAAGTAGTCGTTATAGAAACGCACGGCGTCGGCGTTCGGTTCGCCGGTTTCCAGGTCATCTATCAGTCGTGACCACTGAATTGAGGTGCGGAATGAGTTGAAGCCGATGCGCTTCATCAGCGCCACATCTTCTTTGTAGCGATGCAGCGTGTTACAGACCGTCTCGGGTCCTATTCCCTGGAAAAAGCGCTCCGGCTGTGCGGCGTGCCAGCTGTCCCAGATGGAGCGATGAGGCTTACCCTCTGCGCCTTCGGTTTGTGGGCCAGAGGCAGCAGCGCCCCAGAAAAAGTGGTTCGGAAACGCGTATGTGGTCATTTAACCTCCTGAATAAAAACACAAAAAAGCTGCGCCGCTATCGGCGCAGCAAATTACTACTCTGCATTCACCTGAATGGATTTGATAAAGATATAGCCCCAGTCACCGGCGTATTTCCCTAAGCTGATGGTGTTTTCACCCTGCTTGAGATGCACAGGAAGGGTCATCCGCTGGCCTTGTTCATCAGTTTGCGGAAACTCAATTTGAATCGGCTTATCGCTGTTCACCTGCACCGAGTTCTTCTTGCCGCCCCATTTAGCGTTGAAATCGAGGTGCAGCAGATAGTTGCCGTCCCACGGTGCGGCAACCTGCCAGCTCACTTTATCGCCATCATTGGCAAACGGACCGAGGAAGCCATCTTCGCCGGTTGCCAGTTCGTTTTCCGCGCTCTTGATCACCGTTTTCTGGCTTTGCTTCAGGTCCAGCAGCGGACTTTCAAAGCGGCAGAAGTCGTCGGGCGCTTTGGCCGTCGCCTCGGTCACGTTCACCGTTATCGTTTTGCTGCTTTTCAGCAGGCCGTCGTCGGCGGTAAACGTCAGCTGATAGGTTCCCGGAGTAGGGAACCAGGCGCGAGTGGAGGCCTTATCGGCATCGCAGAAGTGCGCCTGTTTTTTCCCTGTGCTGGTCCACTTTTCACTCACCTGACGTGACGGCAGATTGTCGTCCTGCCACGTGGCGTTGAGGCTCAGGCCGCGGTTTTGCGTGGTACTCACTTTCTTCTCAAGCGTAATGACCGGTGCCTGGTTTTTCTGCATATGGGTGACGCTGATAACGTTGGATGGTGCAGACTGCCCGGATTCATTTTTCGCAATCACCCGGTAGTAATAGGTTTTGCCCAGCGTGAGCGATGCGTAGTCGTCGCGGAAGAGGTCCATGGACTGTGGATCCCACTCCTGTACGCCATCGGAGATGTTTTTCCCTACGACTTTCCACGGACCGTCTTTCGACTCCGCGCGTTCTACGTCATAGCTGCGGCCAACGGCGGCCCCCATCCAGTTAATGGCGAAGGGAGAATGGCTCTCGCGCAGTTTTGGCGCTTCGGGTTTGGGCAGCGGTGCCATTTTTTCCTGCCCTGTCATTTGAGCGGCGGCGGTACGCACCAGGTCGACGACGTTGGTTTCCTGGTTAGCATCGCCTTCCGGGAAGCCCGGAAGATGGTAGCTATAGTGTCCGGTGTACTCTTTATGCCAGTAGAAACCACCGTCGTGTCGATGACCGCGGAAGCCCCAGATAAACCCGCCAGCCGCTTTTGCGCCGTTAACCTCGGTATGGACTATCGACTGCATGATGTTGTTCAGGTCTTTGCTATCAAGCAGACCAAACTCGCCCACCAGGTACACTTTCTTCCCGCCGATGGCTTCCAGATCCTTCTTCACCTGATCCGGATGATTGTTTCCCGCATTGGTGTAGTAGTGGTTGCTGACGATATCAACGTTAGGATCGTTCACGGAGAAGGCGTTGATTTTCTTATAGGTACCATCCACAACCAACTGATGTGGCGCGAGTTTTTTAATCCATGCCGCCGTCTGCTTCAGGAATGCCGCGTTGGTGTCTTCCAGTTCGTTACCCGTCTCCCAGGCCATAATGGCTTTCTCATCCGCGTAGGTGCGCCCGGTTATGGTGTTGGTTCGGGTGATCACCTGGCGAATCACATCAAGATAAGCCTGATAGGTTTTACTGTCGGTCCGGTAAAAATCTTCTGGTTTTTCATGGTAGAAGGCGGCTAACTGCTCGCGTCCACCCCACCACCACCAGTGATCGATAAACGGCAGGATCAAGCGCAGGCCTTGTTTATCGGCTTCGGCAATCATGTTGTCGTACACCACCATGGCTTTTTCATTCAGACGTGGCATACCGTCCGCCGTGGCGGGTGCCAGAATATGCGTTTCGCGCTCGCAGGCTTCGTCGTTCTCCTGCTGCACTGAGAGCACATAGACGCGCTGGGCTTTTGCCCCTGTCTGCACGATGGCTTTAATCCAGTTCTCCTGCTCTTCCGGAGTTGGCCACTTAAAGTACTGACCCCAGCCGCGCGGGTCGGCTTTACAGACGCCGCGGGCGTCGTTTTCAATACGGTGCAACTCTGGTGCGTGGATCCCTGCGAAGCGGAATTCCTGCTTGCCGTCCATCAACTGTGCGCCCTGGCGGGTGATGAAGTGGTCAAAGTGCGACGGTGCTGCCGCCATCGCGCCAGCGCTGGTCAAGGCGGCCAGCATGGCTATCAGCAAGGATTTTTTTACGGGCTGTTTCATTGCGTCTCTCCTTAGAACCAGACTTCTGCCTGTACGCCAAAGTTAACGGTATCGGTGCTACCGCTGCGGCTGTAGCCACCGGCATCGATGGTGTTGGTGCTCCAGTTGTAGTTGCCGTCGAGAGCATCCGAGACGCCTTTATCCCATTTGGCATAGGTCACAAAGAAGCGCAGCTGTGGGCGGCTCCAGAAGCCGGAATCGAAGGTCAACGTTGGCGCGACAGTGACTTTCGTCAGGCCGCCTTTCCCTTTGCCGTTCACGCCTTTGTAGTTGTCATCGTCGAGGTACTCGTAACCCAGCTCATATTGCATGGCGAAGTTTTTGGTGATCTGGTGATAAGGGCGGATACCGGCAACCCAACTGGTGCGTCCCCAGCCGCTGTCGTCGTTGCTCCACCAACGGTAATTTTTGTCTTTTTGCAGGTAGGCGAAGGTTGAGACCTCCACGTCGCCCATTGAGGCGAGACTGTCGAGCACAATACGCCAGGATTGCGTGTCTTCGAGGTTTGCCCAACCCCAGCCGTTTTTACCCAGTGAGTCACCTGCCGCCAGGCCGCGACCGTACTGCATCACCAGTTTGGAATAACCGCCGGTCAGGCCCCAGAAACCATCAAAGTTATAGACGCCGGTTACGCCATAGCCTTTCTCAGCAGAGGTTGGGTGATTTTCGTTGCGGTTCATCCGGTGGCCGATAAGCTCCAGATCCAGCCCGCTGCCGGCAATCTTTTTAAACCACAGATTGAGCGAGTAGTCGTCCGGGTAACCCTGATCGCCTTTGTCGACCGGATAGGCCTTGGTTTCATCGGTTGGCGAGAAGGCGTAAACCCCGGCGTCAAAGCGGGCAAAGCCCAGATCCATATTATCGAAACCGCCGCCGGTGCCGTTGTACTGAATGTACTCCCAGTCAAACTGATGGCTGGAGGTGTTGGAGCTGCTGTAACGCTTACCGCCCCAGAAGGTGATGTCCGGGGCGAAGTCGAGGTTGGTGAGTTCGGCATATCCTTCGCGGAACTGCACGTCGTGGCCGTCATCGTCCTGGCAGTTCCAGTCAGAGGTACATTTGCTCTGATGGGTGATGTTGGCCTGAATTTTTGCCACCGCACCTGAGTCGGATTTCAGCGTGACTGTCGGGATCAACTCTATTTTGGTGTCTTCTTCGTTGCCCAGACGCCATTTGCCATCCGGCATCAGCCCCACGGAGTCCGCGCGGTTTCCGTCTGAGTTCGCGAGGATCCCTGAGCGCATGTAGCCGTGCAGCTGGAAGTCATATTTTTCTGCATAGGCCAGGCCGCTTGTGGCGGTGCTGACGAATAGAGCCAGAGGTATCAATCGGTTAAGTTGTTTCATCTTTCTTTTTTCCCTTTTATTTTTTGTACGCAATAGCGCTTTTGTTAATGCGATGGGAAATTTACGGATCAAAAATGGAAATGTACATCCATGCATGGAAAGCGCTTTCCATAATTGCCGGATCAAATCACAGATCCGAAGATTGTTCGTATGAAAGCGTGATCTGGATCGGCTTTTGGCTTTTAGAGAATAAAAAAGCCAGCGTCTGAACGGCGCTGGCGAAGAATAAACTGTGAAGGCGATCGATTAGCGGATTTCAGAATCCGTGAGTTGCCGCTCGTAGACCTTGAAGAAGGGGCGGTAGATCATCCAGGCGTTAAAGAAGGCGAACAAGCACATAAACATATTTTTCCAGCTGCCGTTTGCTGACCAGGCGGCGCCCAGCGGTGCGGGCATGGACCACGGCAACATCGCCACGGCGCGATCGAGTACGCCGAGGTGCGTCAGATACCATGCAATGCAGGCGTTAATCATCGGAACGCCGATAAAAGGGATTAAAAATAGTGGGTTAAGTATTATCGGGAAACCAAAAAGTATCGGCTCATTGATGTTAAAGAGGGAAGGAATAAGGCCAATTTTGCCCACGCTTTTTAGCTGACGGGAGCGACTGCGAAGCGCCATAAAGACCAGCGGCAGCGTGGAACCGATACCCCCAATTAGCAGATAGAAATCCCAGAATCCTTGCAGATAAATATGCGGTAGCGGCGTGATGCCGTTCACCAGTGCCTGCTGGTTTTCAAACAGGTAGGTCATCCAGAACGGGTTCATGATGCCGGTGATAATCAGCGCGCCATGAATACCAACAAACCACAATAAGTTACAGATAAGTAAGGAGATGAGTAGCGCGGTTAGCGTATCAGAGGCGATGATAAGCGGTCGCAATGCTTCACTGATAAGCTCCGGTAAAATCATCCCGGTATTGAGCTTTAGCCCAGCATTCATCGCCGTAATAGAAAGCATGATCACCAGCAGCGGCACCAGCAGCTGAAAGCCGTTGCGGGTCATGATCGGCACCTCGTCGGGCAGGCGAATACACCAGCTTTTCCGATAGAAGAACCGGATCACTTCAACAGAGTAAAAGCTTGAAATCAAAGCGCTAAATATTCCCATTCCGCCCAGGAAGAGGTTACTACCCGCATTTTCCTTAAAGCCGATGAACACCAGAAATGCCAGGCAACCCGTCAGCCCGGAAAGCCGTTCGGGTAGTTGGTACTGCTTGCCTAAGCTGGCGCTCGCACCGAAAGCGATGATCAGCGCAATCAGGCCAATCGTCAGCTCAAAAGTAGGCAACAGCATGGGCCGAATAGCCAGATACCACGCGCCGTTGATAGCAAATGGCGGAAAGATCAGCGGCACCATCAGGCTGCCAACAATGACGAATGGCATGGCCAGCGCAAAGCTGTCGCGCATGGCGGTGATGTGTTGGCTACGGGTCAGAAGATTGGCGAAAGGCGTAACGCGCTGCTCAATCAGCGTCACAGCAACATTCATAAACTGAATGTTCATGGCGAACCTTATATCGAACGGAGGTGCCAGGATCATCGCCTACATCCCAACAAAGTGAAAGCCTGCAACCGGTGATCGCGCTCACATTTAACGGATTCATGTATGGAAAGCGCTTTCCGTTTTGTTTCCTCGTGATTATAGTCCGCTCATCGTTACTACTCAGTCAGGAGTTTTCCATGAAGAAAATTATGCTTTGTTGTTCCGCAGGGATGTCCACCAGTTTGCTGGTTAAAAAAATGGTGGCAGAGGCGGAAAAGCGCGGCCTGGAAGTGGATATCAAAGCCTTTGGTGTCGCCGAGTTTGAGCAGCAGGTAGGTCATTATCAGGTGGTGCTTCTGGGGCCGCAGGTGAAGTACATGCAGAAAGACTTACAGCAAAAAGCCAACGCCTACGGCATTAAGGTGGAGCCGATCAACATGATGGATTACGGCATGCAGAAAGGCGGCGCGGTTTTAGATTTTGCCCTGTCATTAATTGATAACAATAACTAAGGGATAAAACATGAGCTCTCTGTACGCTAAATTAATCAGCGTGATAGAACAAAAAATCACGCCAATGGCCGGAGCGGTTGGTCAGCAAAAATACGTCACTTCCATTCGTGACGGTTTTATCCTCGCGCTGCCTTTTATGATTGTTGGTTCGTTTATGCTGGTGTTTATCTTCCCGCCGTTCTCACCGGATACCAGCTGGGGTTTTGCTCGCGCATGGCTGCAATTTTCGCTGGATCACCGTGAGAGCCTGATGCTGCCGTTCAATTTCAGCATGGGTATCATGACGCTATTTATCTCCGTTGGGGTGGCCGCCAGCCTTGCGCGTCATCACGATCTCGACCCGCTGACGTCCGGGATGCTGTCGCTGATGGGCTTTTTACTGGTCGCTGCGCCGCTGAAAGACGGACAGATTTCCGTGGCTTACTTCTCCGGGCAGGGCATCTTCACGGCGCTGCTGGTCGCGATATACACCACCGAGCTTTACGCTTTTCTGCGTCGTCACAACATCACCATTCGTTTGCCTCCGGAAGTGCCGACCGGCGTGGCGCGTTCCTTTGAGATTCTGATCCCCGTGCTGGCGGTGGCGCTGACGCTGCATCCGTTGAACCTGTTTATCGAAGCGCAGCTTGGAATGATTATCCCGGAAGCCATTATGTCGCTGGTGAAACCGTTGGTTGCCGCATCCGATACGCTGCCGGCTATTCTGCTGTCGGTACTGGTATGTCAGATTTTGTGGTTCGCTGGGATTCACGGCGCGCTGATTGTCACCGGCATTATGAACCCATTCTGGATGGCAAACCTGTCGGTTAACCAGGCCGCCATGGCCGCCGGTACCGCCATTCCGCATATTTACGTGCAAGGATTCTGGGACCACTACCTGCTGATTGGCGGCGTGGGCTCCACGCTGCCGTTGGCAATTTTACTGATGCGCAGTAAAGCGGTTCACCTGCGTACGATTGGCCGCATGGGCGTTGTACCCGGGTTGTTTAACATCAACGAGCCGATTCTGTTCGGCGCGCCCATCATCATGAACCCGCTGTTCTTTATTCCGTTTGTCCTGGTGCCGATGGTGAATGCGACGCTGGCCTACTTTGCCCTCGACTTCGGCCTGGTATCCCGCGTGGTATCGATGACGCCATGGACCACACCAGCCCCAATTGGTGCATCCTGGGCGGCAAACTGGTCGTTCAGCCCCATCATTATGTGCCTGATTTGTATGGTAACGGCTGCCGTCATGTACTACCCGTTCCTGAAGGCTTATGAGAAACAGTTGCTGTCGCAAGAAACCGGCGATGCGGAAACGGAAGGCCGCGTTGGACAGTCTGAAGCTGCCTGATTTTGTTGATTGAGAGGATGTTATGGATTTAGAAGAACAAGTGATGGGCATTATCATTAATGCCGGCCAGTCGCGTAGCCTGTGCTACGAAGCGCTAAATAGCGCTAAAGCCGGTAATTTTGCCGATGCGGATGAAAAAATGGGGCAGGCGCAGCATTTTGCCCGTGAAGCGCATCGGGTGCAGACGCAGCTGATTGAGGCCGATGAAGGCGAGGGTAAAACCAAAATGACGTTGGTGATGGTGCATGCGCAGGACCATCTGATGACGTCGATTCTGGCCAAAGAGCTAGTGGGCGAGTTGATTGAGCTCTACCGCACGCGTCATTAAGCCTCTGTCTCCCCGGCCGTTTCGCGCCGGGGAGTTGGCGAATACCTGAACGCATTTATGTTAGTATAGGGAGAAAACCGTAATACAGACGACACCATGCCTACTATTGATGATGTTTCAAAGTTAGCCAACGTTTCCCGTGCCACCGTTTCGCGCGTGCTGACGGGGACGCGTGGCGTTCGTGAAGAGAGCCGCGAGGCCGTATTACGCGCGGTGGAAGAGCTTAACTACCGCCCAAGCTTTGCGGCGCAGAACCTGGCGAGCAACACCTCGAGCTACGTCGGAATGGTGCTGCCCGCGAACGAAGCCGGGTTTAGCGCTACGCTGCTGCCGCAGCTATCGCAAGCGGTGAAATCGCTGAACAAATCGCTGATCATTCAGTACGTGAACGATGCTGCTGAACAGCAGGCGGCGGTTGAAAGCCTTCAACATCAATGCGTTGCGGTCGTCACCCTGAGCCGTAACAGCGGTGATGTTGCCAGCAACGTGATCGCCTTCGATGCGTTTTCCGCGCAAGGCAGCGCCAGCCAGGGTTATAACTACGCGTTTGCCACCGAAAGCGCCTGCCGCTACGTATTGGGCAAGGGGCATCGTAATATTGCGCTGCTGATGGACAATGAAAATGACGTCGCCAGCAAGCAGATGCTCGATGGCTATCGCAGCGTGCTGCAAAACTACTCTCTGCCGTTCAATCGTCAACTGTTGGTGATGGCTGACAATAATATTGAGCAGGCGCTGCTGACGCTTATCAATAGCTTTACCAAATATACGGCGATTATCGCCAAACGTGACTGCTACGCCGCCGAAGCGATGCGTTTATTGCGTGAATTCAATATCGCGATCCCACAGGAAGTATCGCTGGTGAGCCTTGAAGATTCTCCGCTGGCATCGTTGGTTTACCCGCCTCTGACCTGTATCGCTTATCCGGTTGAACAACTGCTGGAGCACTGCGTTCAGCGTATTCGTGCGTTAATTGATGGGCATTCTGTGTTTGTGCCGGAAGGGCGTGCGTTTACCGGACGTCTGGTGGCGCGCTCATCGGTGGCGGATATCAGTTAATCCTCGCGGTGCTGCCAATACCCGCGTTTTCGCAAGACACTTCTTTACAGCACTAAACTGGTCGGCTCGCTAAGATACGCTTCGTACTATGACGAGGTCATGATGAGCGAATTTTTCCAGCGCCGCCGCGTATACCGCTGGCTGCGCGAAATTATAGTGCTGTTGCTGTTAGCCGTGGTGCTGATGTGGGGCGTTGACCGCTTCCGCAGCCCCACGCTGCCCGACACCTTCTCTGGCACGACCATGCAGACAATAGACGGCCAGCAGCTGGATTTCGCCGCGATGAGCGAAACACGCCCGCTGCTGGTTTACGTCTGGGCGACGTGGTGCAGTATTTGCCGCTTTACCTCACCGTCGGTTGAAAAGCTGACGGAGCAGGGCGGTAACGTGGTGAGCATTGCCCTGCGCTCTGGCGATGATGCGCGGCTGGCGACGTGGATGCAGAAAAAAAAGCTGACTATGCCGGTGGTAAACGACGCGCGCGGTGAGCTGGCTCAGCGCTGGCAGGTGAGCGTAACGCCGACGCTGGTGGTTATCGACAAAGGCAAACCGGTTAGCGCCACTACGGGCTGGACGAGCTACTGGGGCATGAAAATGCGCCTGTGGTGGGCGGGCCTGTAATCCTTCTACTATTGCGATATTGATAATAGTCTATTGCTATTTATACCATTTATGTAATCAGTCTGCGGTCGTATCCTGCTTCGCATCACGTTACCAAGCGTAACGTCCCTTACCGAACAGGATACGACCATGAAAACCCTTACTACAATTTTTGCTGCTTCCCTTCTCTGTGTTGCTGCCTTTAGCGCCTCTGCGCAAAGCGTTACCGCGACCGCCACTACGCTGGACTCCGCTGAAGCGGCCATTGCGCAGAAAGCCAAAGAGATGAACGCCTCCGACTACAAAATCACCAGCGCACGCATGGGCAATACCGTGACCATGAGCGCTGAACTGTACAAATAAGCGGAGGAACACAGCATGTTATTCAAAAAATATTCTCTGAACGACCTGCCGCTGGCTAACCGTATCGTGATGCCGCCGATGACCCGCTCCCGCGCCGGTGCCGGCGATGTAGCGACCGACATGATGGCCGACTATTACGCGCAGCGCGCCAGCGCCGGGCTTATCATCAGCGAAGGCACGCAAATCAGCCAGCAGGGTCAGGGCTATGCCTGGACGCCGGGCATGTACTCTGAAGCACAGATTGCAGGCTGGAAAAAAGTGACCAGCGCCGTGCATCAGGCGGGCGGTAAAATCTTCGCTCAGCTGTGGCACGTCGGCCGCGTTTCACACAACGTCCTGCAGCCGAACGGCGCGCAGCCGGTCTCCTCTTCGGCGATTCAGGCCGAGGGTGTGAAAGTATTTGTTGACGTGGAAGGCCGTGGCCCGGAAAGCGGCGTCGGCGCGATGGTGCAGCACGATATGCCGCGCGCACTGCGTACCGATGAAATCCCGGCTATCGTCAATGACTATGCCCAGGCGGCACGCAATGCCATTGCCGCCGGTTTTGACGGTATTGAACTGCATGGGGCGAACGGCTATCTGATTAACCAGTTTATTGATTCGCAGGCTAACCTGCGCGACGACGAATACGGCGGCTCGCTGCAAAACCGTCTGCGCTTTATGAAAGAGGTGGTGGCGGCGGTGTCTGAAGCGATTGGTAAAGAGCGCGTGGGTATTCGCCTGGCGCCGCTGACCACGCTGATGGGTTCGCGCGATGATACCCCGGAAGCGACCTATCTGGCAGCGGCCAGCGTGCTGAGCGAGATGGGTATTGCCTATATTCACATCGCCGAAGCCGATTGGGATGATGCGCCGGTGATGCCCGCCGCGTTTAAAGAAGCGCTGCGGATTATCTTCCATGGCACGCTGATTTATTCCGGCAAGTACACCAAAGCACGTGCCGAAGAGGCGCTGGAGAAAGGCTGGGCGGATCTGATCGGCTTTGGTCGTCCGTTTATTGCTAACCCGGACCTGCCGTATCGTCTGGAGCATGATTTACCGCTGAATGCGCCGGTGAAGGAGCAGTTCTTCGGCGGTGGGAAGGCCGGGTATCTGGATTATCCGACGGTGGAGTGAGGGGTGCCGTTCCCCTCACCCTAACCCTCTCCCCACGGGGAGAGGGGACCTATCGTGCAGCCAGCATGTTTGGTTTTCTCCCTCGCCCCATTGGGGAGAGGGCCGGGGTGAGGGGAACCCGCTTACGCTACCTCGTCAATACGCATGTCCGGCGGGCGATGGCTTAAAAGGCGTGCCGCTATTTGAGACGGTTTTCTTTAGTAGGTCACATTGATGGTCACCGTATCGGCGTAGGTATCCGGGCGATAGTTGGCGCTGGGCACGACGGCGTACACCGTCTTGTTGACCGCGAGTCCGGTTCCCGTGCCCGGCACCGTATTGGTAGAGGTGATATTCCCCCATGCAGTACCGCTGACACCCGCCGTCGAGTTCAGCTGATAAGGTACCCTATCGAGATTGGTCGCGGGAATGGTGGTGCTTTTCATCATGCCGCTGCCGGTGGTGCTGCCGTTGGAAGGCGAAAGGCCAATGGTATACGGCGTCGAGTTTGTGCAGGCCATGGTGAAAAAGTTATTACCGGTAATATTGGTCTGCGTGCTGGGAACCGAGCCGAGGTTGATGTTATTGGCCGTGTTAATGTTGCACTGTTTGTTGACGACGGCCGTGACCATAAATGAGAACGTTTGCACCGTGCTGCTGCCGCAGGTGCCTGGCGGGAGCAGTAGCGCGCCGTTGATGGTGACGGATGCGGTAGACCCGGCATAGCTGTCGGAATAATTCCCCGGCGCGACGGTATTTTGCCCGCCAGGAACGGTGCCATAGACCGTCAAACTGCCGCTGACCGTGGTGATATCCAGCAAGTTGAGATCGACTTTGGGGAAGGTGCTGCCGGGAGCCGTCTGGTTCCCCCACACCAGACTGTTTCCGCTCGAATCTTTATAGTAAAGCTGGTAGTTCAGCGTGCCGCCGCCGCTGGTGGTCATCTTGCGGGTGGCGATGGTATTGCCGCCCGGCGCACCGAGGTTGAAGCACAGGGTGTACCCGCCGAGTACGTCGCCGACGACTTTTGAGCAACTGTAGTTAAAGGTCATCGAGGTCTGGGCATCGGTGGTGGATAACGGGTTCACCGAGCTAAACGCCACGTTCGAAACGGCGGTGATGGAGCAGGTCACCGCATGGCTTTTCATGGGGAAACAGAAAACCCCAATGAGTAAAATCAACACACGTAGCCACATAGCGTCAGCTCCTGTTTAGTGAAAGCGTTTATTGGCACGTTAACGGGCCAATCTGCGGGATATCCCGTGGTTTTTGCGGGTAGTCGAACTGTGCGGAACAGGCGCCTGCGCTGGTGCTCACCCTCAGCGTGTTGTGCATTTTCAGCGTATCGAAGTAGACCATGCCGTCGAAACCAACCACCGCACGCTGCCCGGATGCGCCGTTAAGCACGGCGGTTGAGCCCTCGGGAATGTCCTCCCCTTTGCTATCTTTCAAGATGATCAATGCCGAACGCACCGGCCTGACGGTGAAGTTCACCATCGTCCCGGAACGGTCGGCGGGGGTCGCCACGGCGTTAACCGGGTAGATCTGCATATTTGCGGGCAGGTTTAACGGGTTAATGCTGATCTGGTTTTTCTGATAGCTGTTAAGCGGCGTCACGAGCAGTAGCCCCTGGCTATCGCTGGTGCCAATCGGGTTGTTCTGCAACTCAATGGGCACGTCCGGCACGCCGTCGGTGGAGACCACCGCAAAACCGTTGTTGATGAGGCGCGAAGCAAACACGCCGCCGCCCATCAGCACCAGCGAACCGTCAGCGCCCGCATAGGCTGACTGACTGTCAGCGATATGGCTATAGCCGCTGTACACATTGCCGTAGCGCCCTAGATAGCCGATTTCACCCTGCCCATTTTGCCGCGAATCCTGCTGGTTGAGCGCCAGGTTCCAGCCCCAGCCGCCTTCCGTAGGCTGCGTCTTGCTGGCGTTGAGCATATAGCTCATCTGATCGTTGCTGCGCTGCACGGTGCTGCTGGCGCTAATGTTGTTATCAAACGAGACGCTGACCATCAGATACAGGCTGCGGTCGCGGCTTTTATCCACGTTCTGATTGAGCCCCGCGTTGAGGTAGACGTTATCGGTGACGGATCTATACCAGTTGGCGTTGGTATAGCGCTGCGTGCTTTCACCGGGATAGCGGAACTGCAGGTAGCCCACGCTAAAGCTGCCGAGTGTGTCCGTGGTGTAGCCGACAATGGTGCTCTGATTCAGCGAAGGCGGCGCCTGGCCGTAACGGGTGGCAACGTCGTGATAGTCGTTGACGGTGGCCGTGGTGGCCGTACTGAAGCTAAAGCGGCTGTTGCTCCAGCGGTAGCCCAGGGCATAGAGGAGGCCATTTTTCCCCGAGTCTGCGCTCATCGCCAGCGAGGTTGAAATGATGCCGCTGCTACTGCCGGGTATCCAGTCGCTGCTCAAACCGCCGTTGACCAGGCTGTCGGTGGCTTCGGCGTGCCCACCGAGGGTAAAGCTATTGCTGAAACCGTGCCGCCAGGTGCCGCTGAAGGCGGGGTTACTGGAGTAGTCAAAAGAAGAATAGCCGTAGTTGTTCCGCACCACGCCAACTTCCGCTGACCATTGGGTAATGCCTTTGCGCAGTAAAGACTGGTCGGTATAGAACGAGAAACTCTGTACCGTCGTTTTGCCTAAGGCATCGGTCATGGTGACCTGGCCGGTGCCCGCGCCGTTAATATTTGGCAGAGTGTTGATTTCAAAATTCCCCGCCGGGACTTCGCCGTTGTAGTACTTCACGCCGTTCATATACAGCTCAACGCTGGAAGGCAGGGTGGCGGAGCCGAAAAAGGACGGCAGCGGCGTGGTCGGCGTGTAGGGCTGAAGACTATAGTCCGTGCCAAGCTGTATCCCGGCGATGCGGGTCGGGCGTGACCAGTTCAGCGCGCTGGTAAAGGTATCCCCAGCGGTGACGGAGAGCACCCGTTCCGGGAAAGAGGAACGCCAGCTGGTGTCCAGGCGCGTCATGCCGTTTCCCTGATCGTAATCGTCATGGCTGCTGCTGTAGCGGGCTATCTGCGTGGAGCTCAGCACGCCCGCGCTGCTGAAGGCGCGAAGCTCGGTGTACGCGTTGGCGTTGTTCTGTTCGTTTTTTTCCTGCGAGGCGTAGAGATCGTAATTGAGCAGCAGGCCGCGCGACGTGCTGGCCTTAGGGTTAGTGTCATCCCGGTCGCTAATCTCCGTGGTGCCCATATCCAGCATGGCCAGCGGGGCGGTGAGGGTCAGCGTTTGCAGGTTGGCATCGTAGTCCAACTGCAACTGGGCGATATCGTTCAGACAGACCGGGTCCGGCGCGCCGGGTTCCACCCGCAAACCAATCTGGCGCAGGGTGTCGGCGCTGGCGTACAGCCGGTTGTTGTCAAAGCCGAACCGGGCGATGCCGATGTGGGTCTGGTTCAGCGTCACGTCGAGATAAAGATCGACCCCGACCAGCGGTTTGCCATCGGTAATCACTCCATCCTGCGGCGGTTTGTCGCTTTTCATTTCCGCAGACATACCCCTTGTTAAAAATAACACATTGAAAATTAAAATAATTAAAAGCCAGGTTGGCCTGCTATAGCGGTTGCAGCGATTTTTTACCATTGACCGTGACTTCAAGCTTCCCTCCCTGTCCTGCGTCACCGGCGCTGGCAGGAATAATCCAGCGCATCGTCGAGCCGGGAAGCACGTACCCTAATAACCCCGGGGTAATCTCTTTTCGGCTGCCTGACGCAGAGAGAATGCTGACTGCAGATATTTGCGCGTGCCCATCTCCCTGATTGCTGACTTGCAAAAACGCTTTCCCGTTTTCGCGATGGATCTGCCATTGCAGTCTGGCGAAGGCGTCACTCACGCCCGGAGGCTGGATAAAGACGGGAATGGAGTAGTGCAGTACGAACTGCAGGGCATTTTTTTTCAGCACCGACGGCGGCAACTCGTTAATGGAGAGGCGGTAGGCATCTTCTGTGGTCGGCGGCGGCCCGGTGCGGATCACGCGGATAAGCTGTCGCCCGCCGGGCGCTAAGGTCAGCATCGGCGGGCTGATCACCAGCCCCTGTGACGAGGCGAGCTTGTCGCCATAGTCGCTCTGGCTCCAGTGAAACACGCGCACCTGAGCGTTGATAGGGTTGCTACCGGTGTTGCTCAGCCATATCCCTTCAGCCCGCTGGTTTTGTTGCAGCGTCAGGTTGACGGGCGTGACCTGCAGGCCTTCTGCTATCGCCAGTGGGCTGACGAAGACCATCCCCAAAATAAAGGCAAGCGCACTCTTTTTCCCATTCATGTGCCGTCCCTGAACTAGTAGTTAACGCTGATGGTGACCGTATCGGTATAGGTATCGGGTTTGAAGTTGGCGTTAGGGGCCACGGCATAGACCGTGATGTTCTGCGCCAGGCCGCTACCGGTTCCGCCGACCCCGTTACCGGCGCTGGCGGAGGTGGCGGTGTTACCCCACGGTTTGGTACCCGCGGAGTCCTGGTTTAGCTGATACGGAACTTTATCCGTGTTGCCCGTCGTACCCGACATAAAGCCGTTGCCTGTCGTACCGCCGCCGTTAGCGGAAGAAGGCGTCAGGCCAACAAAGTAAGGCGTGGTTCTTGAACAGGTGACCGCCATCGTGGTTGAGCCGTTGGCTGTCGTCTCATCGGACTTCACCGAGCCCATGTTAAGCAACGCCGGTTGGGTAACAGAACAGCTGCTTGTAATAACGAGCTGTACCTGAAAATTATTTGTTGCCACCGCCGCGTTCGCTGCGGGAATAACGGCGGATGCCAGGCAGAAAAAAATGAACTTGAAAGACGTGTTCATAGTATTGACCTCTACTTAGGTGTTACTTTTCCTTAGTAAAACAATGACGTATGAATATTAAATCCTTATATAAAAATAGAATAGGTAGCAATATTCTGCCAATTTACCTTAAGGCTTTTTTATTAAAAATAGATCGCTCATCACCTTATTGGGTGAGAAAATAAGAATATAAATTATATGATATATTTAAACGGTAAGTGATTATTTGAAATGGAATAGTAGGTAATGAGTGTGGGCGTAGAATAGGTGTTTATTTTATTTTTTATAAAATAATATGTAGTGATAATTAAATGATTTTAATAATACTGGCATGCGTTTTCGGATCATTCCCTAAAAATAGTAGGGGTTGTGCCTCTGCTTCTCGCCGGGTAAAGCTGTGTTTACCCGGCCATATTTGCTGCTTTGTCCGTTAGAAAGCGTATTTTACGCCCAACATGCCCTGAGTATCCTGATAGCTGTTGGCCCCTATCTGCTGAGCTACACTGCCCCACACACTCAGATTTTCGCTTACGCGACCTTCCACGCCTGTTTTGAGTTCGGCTACATTGCGCTGGCCCTGGATGTCAGAGCGATCATCACCCATTTTCACACCATAATCCTTTGCGGTGTATACCCAGTTCGCTTCTACAAACGGCTCAAATTGACGGACTGTACCTTTGTTCAGATGGCTCTGACCCGTCATTGATAAACGTACGCCCAAACGGGTTTGTATGTTATCACTGCCACGGCCCTCAACTTTCGTACCGTTTGTTTCTGTATGATCATCGGCCTTCACCCCAGACCACAGTAACTGTGCCTGCGGCGTTACGTAAACATTATTCACCATGCCGCCTGCTGTCATGTACGAGCCGGTATGGAAGGTGTATCCGGTCTCCAAAGAAGCAGTAAGACCCTTTGATTTGTACTTTTCATACGATAGTTCATCGCCCTTCACGGAGTTGTTAAACCAATTCCAGGCAAGCCAACTATCTGCATACAGACCCGTTTTGTCTTTCGCATTTTGATACCAGGTACCATAGATTCCGGTGCTGTAACCCCACACAGAGCCTTTTGATTTGTAACCCGACAGGTTATTAAGGGTGCTGCTGTATTGCTTCCCATAGCCTCCCATTATGCCGAGGTGCCAGGCGTCATCAACGCCCAGACTGCCGTTAAGAATGTCGTTCCCAATCTGAAATACCATCCGGTTTGCGGAGTACTTAGACTGACCGTCTGACATCCGACCTTCTGAATGGGCGCCCACAGAACGTACCCACAGACTACTGTCCTGGCGCGCACCGGTGACGGGATTAATATAAACTCCGCCTCCCTTGCGATCTTCCATGCGCATATTAAACATTGTTGCTGCTGCCTGCAGGTTTGAGGCATAACTGCCTCGCTCAGGTCGATAAACTTCATTGCTGGTCAAATACCAGTTGTTCATATTCGCCCCTGAAGCTGTCCCCTGTTGGAGATGATACTCATAGCTACCTGCAACGATACGGCCCTTCTGAGTGAAGGCATCAGAGGTTGAGTTGCCGGTAGTAATGACCTCAATCCCTTCCAGCGTCTGAGCCCCTGTTCCGCCTTCATTGGTGACCGTCACATAGGTTTTTCCGGTTGCTGAGCCACTAATAGACAGTTTGTCAGTCAGGCTGTTATCACCACCTAGTACGGTTCCGATAGATAAGGTTCCTTGGTTACCGACGTAATTTCCATCAACAGTCAATGTATGACCAGCACAGGATGAACAGGCGTTAAGTATTACATTTCCACTATTTGTTAATGAAGAAATCACGGATGAAGATAGTAAATAAATATAGCCACTGTTATTTAATATACTATCACCCGTTAATAACGTATCGGTTAAATATGCTATCCCTGTATTATCTAATGTGCTTCCATCAACATTTTGCTGTCCATTTATGAATAATTTACCAGCGTTATTTAATGTTGAATGGGTAAAGCTGTTCCCCTCTTTTAAATACATCTTCCCTGCATATTCATTCACAATATCTACCGAATCACCATTATTTCCGGAGGAAGATAATTCTCCGCTGTTTTTTATGGTGGCAGATGATGTGGAACTATTAGCAAGATCCAAACGGCCATCGTTGTTAATATCGCTACTGGTCGCTATCCCGTTATTTATATATGCAGAAGAAGTATTGTCTATATTTATTTCGGTTGAAATTACCGAGTCGTTATTTGAAATCAACTGACTTTTATTATTCAGCGTGATGATGGCATCATTTACTGTATTTGATTTAAAATTTAACGTTGAATTGTTAGCTGTTATTTTTGAATTTGATGAGTCATTATCTTCACCTGACAGCACGCCTCCGTTACTCACTTCCATTATATTGTTTGTGCTTACATTATTTTTTAATATGGTATTTGCATTGTCAGTTATTATCGTGGTACCTGGGGCATTATTGTTTATTGCCGTTAGTACGCCGCCATTCTCATTTACAATGGTTGATTCAGCAGCGTAATTTGAGTCAAGAACAACCGTCGACGCATTATTCAGCACAGAAACTTCACCGGCATCGTTCCCATACATAGTCACCGACGAGCCATTCTTTATGGTGAAGTTTGAGGATGTTGCGATATTTTTATCAAAATACGCAGTAGAGGCATCTAATGATATAGTCGCTCCAGATGCATGGTTTGAACTAACAAAAACCATTGAATCATTATTAGCATCAATCTCTGCGTTAACGGTGTAGTTCTTATATAGAATTAGTGTGGCTCCAGTGCCTGATGCCGAGAACTTTCCCGATGTTGTAGTTGAGTTTCCCTCGTAATAATGAATCACACCATCTGAATTTTCGGCTGAGAACTCATCTGAATAGTCACCGCTAATAGAGTTTTTTAAATAATATGTTGCCTCTGAAGCATATAAATTTCCGCCTGTTAACGGATTGACTACTGAATATGCATTTCCGGAGCCTGAGTTTTGGTGTAACTGGTAAGGAGAGT
This sequence comes from Kluyvera chengduensis, assembly GCF_044197065.1. Lineage (NCBI taxonomy): Bacteria > Pseudomonadati > Pseudomonadota > Gammaproteobacteria > Enterobacterales > Enterobacteriaceae > Kluyvera > Kluyvera chengduensis. The sequence goes on along the minus strand of NZ_JBIQOI010000003.1, from coordinate 197,805 downwards.
CAGTTGAGGAAATGTTGTTTGAATCAAATGTTCCTGAATATCCTGATCCTGTTTCATCAATGCTTTGTATCGCATTGGATGCGACTTCATTACCTGAAGCATCAGTATGCGCAGCGAAAGCACTTTGGTTAAAAAGGAAAATAATTGATATTAGTTTATAGTGCGTTTTATATTCTTTTTTATCTTTTTTTTTCAAATTTATTAGAGACATTCCTGAAGTCCTCATCCAGTTACAACAACATAAATACGCTATATGTAACTTATGATTGTATTATGCTTTTTATTTTGGAGCTAAATGTCGTTGCATTTATCGCGTCGGATAAGAATTTTCCTAATGAAATATATGCCAGGCAATGCTGGGTTCATGCAGGTTTCTGATATTAATAATATTTGAAGTTATCTGTTATACATGGCTGGCGATCATTATTAAACATTGGTTTTTTGATGTGTTTATAATTATTATTGGGAGGATGATAAGATTTTTATTATTTTACTGATAACTTAAAATAAAGAATATGGCATCAACAGGTTGATTTTAAACAAGTATTTGTATAAAGCACTTGCTGGTTCTGACTTTTGTTTAATAAAATTTATATTATGAAAAACAATAAGTATCAAAAACAATAGAAGAATTTTGTGGGACTATTCTTTTACATACTGTGCACGTGCAGCCTTCCATCACTTTTACGCTAACCTGTTGCCCGGTTTCGACCCGGCTTCGCACAGCCACTTCCCGGAAAGGGTAAGACCAGGCGTGTTTTTGTTTGCACCCTGCGGGCGATATCCCACAATCAATATGTGTTCAGTATTTTTCTGCGTAATGAGAGGGCTTTTATTTTTGGTAAATGATTAACTTCATAACTGGAGATATTGCTCTGTAATACATTTTCCCTTCTTGCAAAAAGTGATGATGGAATAATTAACATCAATATAAATAACATATAATCACTAGCTATAGCATTTTTTGCTTTGGTAGCATCTTGATATCCCCGTTATTAATGTTTCTATAAACCAATGAAATGGAGTTTTGTATATGGCTATTCCTGCATATTTATGGCTTAAAGATGACGGTGGTGCTGATATTAAAGGTGCTGTAGATGTACAAAATCGAGAGGGCAGTATTGAGATAATGGGCTTCGGCCATGGCCTGCATCTACCGACCGATAACAACACGGGAAAAATTACCGGTACACGTGTTCATACGCCTCTCGTTTTTGAGAAGGAGTTTGACAGTTCAAGCCCATATCTATACAAGGCGGTAGCCAAAGGGCAGACGCTCAAAAGTGCAGAATTTAAGTGGTACAAAATTAACGACTCTGGACAAGAAGTTGAATACTTCAACATGTTACTGGAAGGGGTAAAGGTCGTTTCAGTTTGCCCCCTTATGCATGACGTAAAAGACCCAGTGATGGAAAAACATAATCATCTTGAAAGTGTGGCGCTGCGTTACGAAAAAATAACCTGGAAACATTGTGATGGGAATATCATCTTTTCAGATGCATGGAACGACCGATGATCCGCTGTACGTTTCACCTTAATAATGCACAACTTTCAACTCTAAGCTGTCCCGGTATTGGTTTCTTCCCTGCATATTCTGGTAACGCTGGAAAATATAGGAACAACCCTGAGGAATCCAGTACTGCTGAAAGGGGACCACTTCCACCCGGTAGATATTTTATCGTGACGCGCCAGAAAGGTGGGCTTAGATCCCGATGGCATGACCTTATAAAAGAACTGGAGAGTGGATCAAATCGTGATTTATGGTTTGCACTTTATCGCGAAGATGGTGCGATCGATGATATGACATTCATTGATAATGTTCAGCGCGGCTCCTTTAGGCTACACCCTGCCGGACAATCAGGTATAAGTAATGGCTGTATAACATTACCTAACCATTCACATTATAGAGTTTTACTTGGCGCTTTGCTTCGAACGGGGTCTATTATGATTACCCCACAATTAAAAGCATTTGGTACGGTACAGGTATATTAATGAATCCCAAAAAGCATGTATGCATTTGGTTAGTTGAAACGCTGATGCTTTTCGGAATTTATAGCATCCTGTGTTTCTTTATGCCGGATGTATGGCTGTATCATTTCTACACCAGAAATTTTGGATTTGTAACTGAACTGGAGTGGAGCGATAACTATACTTTGGTATTGTTTATAGCTTCATTATTTTTGAATGTAATATGTATTTATTTGTTTGCGCGTAGAAAAAATAAAATAGACCGGAAGTTGAATGGTTGTTCATGACGATTTGGATATTTACTAATGAAAGTTGTATTTTTTATTGCAAGCTGGTGCACGTTAGTATTTATGATGCTGCTTGCTTTGTATCATTATATTCCTGTTAAGGTGCAGTATTCAATGGCAGAACACTTTGGTGTTTATGGCGATGAGTCCGTGATGGATTTCTTATTATATGTTTACTTTGGACTATCCATATTATTGGTTTCTATTATTTTATCATGTGTTCTTATATTAATTAGGAAGAAATAAGGTTAGCCATGTTGCTATATTTCGGGCTATGTACACGGGTGTCGGTATCCCGCTAATCTTAGCCATACATTTGTTGAGATCTTCTGGCAATGATTCACCCGATTGCTCGTTAGCCTCTTTTCTATTGAACCTGTAAGTCTGGCTTACAGGTTCACTTTTACCCTCAATGTACTGCCGACACCGCCGCTTCAATCCCTTTCAGCTTCAACTGCGTTTCCTTCAACTCCGCCAGCAGCTTCTGCTCCTGTTCGCCATAGGCCATCAGGACTATGCACCCATCCATCACTTTTACGCTAACCTGTTGCCCGGTTTCGAACCCGGCCTCGCGCAGCCACTTCCCGGAAAGGGTGAGACTCGGCGTATTTTTGTTTGCACCCTGCGGGCGATATCCCACAATTATTGTGCGCTCGGTTTTTGCTGTGGGTAAGTCTGGGGTAGAATGCGAGTCAGCCATAATCAACTCCTTGATAGTTGGTGAGGTTAGACGCTCTGGTTGTGTTCCCGCACATCAGAGCGTTGTCTAGCTAAGGAGGTTTAGGTGGCCTCCTATATGTGTCAGAGTAGATGGATAGGTGGCCTCATGTCAATCGTATCGCGCGAAAAAAAACCAAAAGGCGGCGGTCAGTCACCGCAGTTCAAGATGCGTATTGATCCGGCGTTGAAGGAACAGTTGGATGTTGTGGCGGCGGAGGAGGGGGTTAGCCTCGCCAGTTGGTTTAAGGAGTTGGCGAGAGAGGAATTACGTAAAAAAGGTGTAAGTCCCAAAGGATAAAATTTATCGGTATCACATATTTGTGAAGGAATTGCATATGTCGCGTACAGCCAATCAATTAAAATTGCTTGAAGTTCTTAGACAGTATGAAAGTTCAAACACTACGTTTACTCCAATAGATTTAGCGTCTCAAACGGGTTATACAGTTAATAGTATTAGAAAATATATTCATGAAAAGTTAAATGGTATATATGTTAATAGCTCGGATGGGAAATCATGGAAGTGTGAAGGTATCCATCATTTATCAAATGATGATTTTATTGTTCTAATGTCACAATCGCTAAAAGCAAAAACATTAACACCAGAAATAAAGATCTATAGGTCTCTTCTTAAGCGAAGCTTAGATGCTTTTATCTTATCATTAGAGGTATATAATCGGCCTAGTTTAGGTAACAGAGTTGAAGCATTTTGTATCTTATCAGTAAATGCTTGGGAATTACTGTTAAAAGCAGAGTTAATTAAATCTTCTGGCATGGATTCTGTTTTTAAAAAAAATGGACATTCAATATGTATTACTGATGCCATTAATAAAAGACTACAACAGAACGATCCAGTTAAAAGAAACCTTGATACTCTGATTGAACTTAGGGATGGAGCTATTCATTTGCTGTTACCTGAACTACAGCCAGAACTTTCCCGCCTATTCCAAGCTAATGTTTTAAATTATCAACAGCGATATTTAAAAGAAACCGGAATATCTCCATTAGCAGGGCAAAGTGTTGGAATGTTAAGCTTAGTTGTAGATGGGCCCAAAAGTGATATTTCAACAATTAAAGAAAACTATGGAGAAATGACTGCAAATGTTGCAAAAGAGTTTCTTACACGCTTTCATCAAGCGACAAAAGATCAGAATTCTAATGAGTTCAGTATATCGATTGATTACAAATTAACGCTCACTAAATCAGAAAAAGAGAGTGATTTATCATTAGGTGCAGGAAGCCAAGGCAGTAATGCTATTATTATTCGGGAGACCAGAGATCCTGATATAACTCATCCATATTATCAGGGTTCTGCAATCGAGAAAATAAATAACATCCAAAATGATTTTGTTATTACTAGATTTTCGTTTACGGCGATTATTAAAAAACATAATATACAAAAATCAAAACGATCTGATATGCATTATACTATAGATAATAGACATAGATATTCTGAGAAGTTTATACAATGGCTGGGCAAAAATTTGAACCATCCAGGATGGTTAGAAGAGTCTGTTACGTACTACAAAAACACAAAAAAGAAATAAATTTTGGCGGAAGATCACAGGAGTCGAACCTGCCCGGGACCGCTGGCGGCCCCAACTGGATTTGAAGTCCAGCCGCCTCACCGGAGACGACGATCTTCCGCGCCTACATTGCTACATGGAGGCGGGCGCATTATAGCTACTTTCAATCATTTACCACATCCCCCCAGGGCACATTTTTCGCCCCATTCCCCCTGCACTTTTGTACTTCCAGGATAAAACCCTGCCTTTTCCTATGGTTACATTCTTCACCTGTAACACAGCGCACAATTTACCGCACTTCTTGCCCGATGAATGGCGTAAAAACCATCACCATAACCGAATATTTGACCCTTTCACGGCCAGTTTGCGTCGTGTTTATCAGCCGCTGGCCGCGCAGGCTTACGGCGTAAACGAGCCGGGACAGTATCAGGAAGAAAAAGGATATGGCTAAGGGAGAGTATAGATAAAACGGGTTAATACTTTGGCGGAAAAGTGAGCGAATTTTGGCGGAGATCGCAGGAGTCGAACCTGCCGGGAGCCGCAGGCGGCTACCACTGGAAAAGATGTCCAATCGTCTCACCGGAGACGACGATCTTCCGCGCCTGCATTGCTACATGGAGGCGGGGCGCATTATAGCCACTTTCAATCAGTTACCACATCTTTACTTACATTTTCCGCGAACTTTTTTATATCTGTCGCACGGTATGGATAGAAATATCTGCAAAATCCGCAAGTTACACTTAGTCACACTCTACCCACGAATCCAGATCACAGAAATCAAGAAACATAATTTGATAACGAGATATCGCAATTCACCTTATGGAGCGGATGGTTTAAAAAATGTGTAACCGGTACCAACGTGGCTTCGGTGCGAAAAGGGTTTGAAAGATGAAGAGTGAAGTATTATCTGTCAAAGAGAAGATCGGCTACGGAATGGGCGATGCCGCCAGCCATATCATTTTCGATAACGTCATGTTGTACATGATGTTCTTCTATACCGATATCTTCGGTATACCCGCAGGTTTTGTTGGCACCATGTTCCTTCTGGCGCGCGCGCTGGACGCTATCTCCGACCCGTGCATGGGGCTGCTGGCCGACCGTACCCGCAGCCGCTGGGGCAAGTTCCGCCCGTGGGTGCTGTTTGGCGCGTTGCCGTTCGGCGTGGTCTGCGTGCTGGCCTACAGCACCCCGGACTTCAGCCATAACGGCAAACTGATTTACGCGGCGATCACCTACACGCTGCTGACCCTGTTCTACACCGTGGTGAATATCCCTTACTGCGCGCTGGGCGGGGTTATCACCAATGACCCGACGCAGCGCATCTCGCTGCAATCCTGGCGCTTCGTGCTGGCGACGGCGGGCGGTATGCTCTCTACCGTCTTAATGATGCCTCTGGTGAATTTGATTGGCGGCGACAATAAAGCGCTGGGCTTCCAGGGCGGTATCGCGGTGCTCTCGGTAGTGGCGTTCCTGATGCTGGCCTTCTGCTTCTTCACCACCAAAGAACGCGTGGAAGCGCCGCCGACCAATAACTCCATGCGTGAAGACCTGCGCGACATCTGGCACAACGACCAGTGGCGCATCGTCGGCCTGCTCACCATCCTTAACATCATGGCGGTCTGCGTTCGCGGCGGCGCGATGATGTATTACGTCACCTGGATTATGGGCTCCCCGGCGCTGTTTACCGCCTTCCTCACCACCTACTGCGTCGGCAACCTGATTGGCTCGGCGTTAGCCAAACCGCTGACCGACTGGAAATGCAAAGTCAGCGTCTTCTGGTGGACCAACGCCATTCTGGCGGTGCTGAGCCTGGCGATGTTCTTTGTCCCGATGAGAGCGGACATCATGATGTTCGCCTTCATCTTCGTGATTGGCGTTCTGCACCAACTGGTGACCCCAATTCAGTGGGTCATGATGTCCGACACCGTTGACTACGGCGAATGGCGCAACGGTAAACGTCTCACCGGCATTAGCTTCGCGGGCACGCTGTTCGTGCTGAAGCTCGGCCTGGCGCTGGGCGGGGCGATGATTGGCTGGATGCTGGCCGGCGGTGGTTATGACGCTGCGGCCAAAGTGCAGAACCCAACCACCATCAGCATCATTATTGCCCTGTTCACTATCGTACCGGCTATTTGCTACCTGCTGAGCGCCGTCGTGGCGAAGCGCTTCTACACCCTGAAAACGCCGTTCCTGGTCAAGATGATGGCCGAACTGGCGAGCGGTGCGCACCGCAATCAGCAGGATTTTGAAAACGTATCTATGAAACAATCTCTCGAGAATTAAGAGGACGAACTATGAAGATCAGTGATGGAAACTGGATGACCCAACCGGGTCTCAACTTGATTCATCCGGTCCAGGTGTTTGATGTTGAACAGCATGGGAATGAGCTAGTGGTGTACGTGGCACCGCGCGATGTACGGGAACGTACGTGGCAGTTGGACACGCCGATGTTCACCATTCGCTTTTTCTCTCCTCAGGAAGGCGTGGTTGGCGTGCGTATTGAGCACTTCCAGGGCGCGCTGGATAAAGGCCCGCACTACCCACTGAACGTGCTGAAAGACGTGAAGGTGCAAATCCAGAACACTGCTGAGTTTGCCGAGCTGAAAAGCGGCAACCTGAGCGTGCGGGTCACCAAAGGCGAATTCTGGTCGCTGGACTTCCTGCGCAACGGCGTTCGCATTACCGGCAGCCAGCTGAAAAATAACGGCTACGTGCAGGACAGCAACGTCGATCGCAACTACATGTTCGAGCGTCTGGACCTTGGCGTGGGTGAAACCGTGTACGGCCTGGGCGAGCGCTTTACCGCGCTGGTGCGCAACGGCCAGAACGTCGAAACCTGGAACCGCGACGGCGGCACCAGCACCGAACAGTCTTACAAAAATATTCCGTTCTACCTGACCAACCGCGGCTACGGCGTGCTGGTGAATCACCCGGAAAACGTCTCCTTCGAGATTGGCTCTGAGAAAGTCTCCAAGGTGCAGTTCAGCGTTGAAGGCGAGCATCTGGAATACTTCGTTATCGACGGCCCAACCCCGAAAGAGGTGTTGAACCGCTATACCCAGTTTACCGGTCGTCCGGCGCTGCCACCGGCCTGGTCCTTCGGCCTGTGGCTGACCACCTCGTTCACCACCAACTACGACGAAGCGACGGTGAACAGCTTTATCGACGGTATGGCGGAACGCGACCTGCCGCTGCACGTCTTCCACTTCGACTGCTTCTGGATGAAAGCCTTCCAGTGGTGCGACTTCGAGTGGGACCCGGTGACCTTCCCGGACCCGCAAGGCATGATCCAGCGCCTGAAAGAAAAAGGGCTGAAGGTCTGCGTGTGGATTAACCCGTACATCGGCCAGAAATCTCCGGTCTTCCAGGAGCTGAAAGAGAAGGGCTACCTGCTCAAACGCCCGGATGGCTCCGTCTGGCAGTGGGATAAATGGCAGCCGGGCCTGGCGATTTATGACTTCACCAACCCGGAAGCCTGTCAGTGGTACGCCGACAAGCTGAAAGGTCTGGTGGAGATGGGCGTCGACTGCTTCAAAACCGACTTTGGCGAGCGCATCCCAACCGACGTGCGCTGGTTCAACGATGCCGACCCGCAGAAAATGCACAACCACTACGCCTATATCTACAACGAGCTGGTGTGGAACGTGCTCAAAGAGAACCTCGGCGAGAAAGAAGCGGTGCTGTTTGCCCGTTCCGCCTCGGTGGGCGCACAACAGTTCCCGGTGCACTGGGGCGGCGACTGCTACGCCAACTACGAATCGATGGCGGAGAGCCTGCGCGGCGGTCTGTCTATCGGCCTGTCCGGCTTTGGTTTCTGGAGTCACGACATTGGCGGCTTCGAAAACACCGCCCCGGCGGATGTCTACAAGCGCTGGTGCGCCTTCGGCCTGTTCTCCAGCCACAGCCGCCTGCACGGCAGCAAATCCTATCGTGTGCCATGGGCGTACGACGAAGAGTCCTGCGATGTGGTGCGCTACTTCACCGAAATGAAGTGCCGCATGATGCCGTACCTGTATCGTCAGGCGGCGCTGGCCAACGAGCAGGGCACGCCAATGCTGCGCGCCATGATGCTGGAGTTCCCGGACGACCCGGCGTGCGACTACCTCGACCGCCAGTACATGCTCGGCGATTCGCTGGCGGTAGCGCCAGTGTTCACCGAGGCGGGCGACGTGCAGTTCTACCTGCCGGAAGGCCGCTGGACGCACCTGTGGCACAACGACGAGGTGCAGGGCAGCCGCTGGCATAAACAGCAGCACGACTTTATGAGCCTGCCGGTGTACGTGCGTGATAACACCCTGCTGGCGCTGGGTAATAACAACCAGGTGCCGAACTACGCCTGGCATGAAGGGACCGCGTTCCAGCTGTTCCATCTGGAAGACGGCCGTCAGGCGATGTGTGAAGTGCCAGCGCAGGACGGTTCGGTTATCTACACGCTGACCGCGAAACGTCAGGGTAACGTGATTACCGTGACGGGCAACGGCAAGGCAAGCGGCTGGACGCTGTGCTTGCGCAATATTCAGCAGGTGGCAGGCGTGCAGGGCGGGGCGCAGGCGGGTAGTGAACTCGGCGTGGTGGTGACGGCGCAGGGTAATGAGTTGGTGATTACGCTTTAGTATTGAGGGTTCCCCCTCACCCTAACCCTCTCCCCGCGGGGGAGAGGGGACGGATTGTGCAACTGGCACGTGTGGTTTCCTCCCTCGCCCCTTTGGGGAGAGGGCCAGGGTGAGGGGAGCCCTCGCACGATCTCTCTTGTAGCCTGGCCAAGCGCAGCGCCGCCGGGGCGGCTCCGAGCCAACCCCGGGGTCGGCGTAAACGCCTCGCCCGGGCTACTTAATCATGCCGCCCAGCATCTGCTGGGTGACTTCCTGCTTATCCATATTCACCGCATGCAGCTGCCCGTTCACCGTCGGTTTGAGCGGCGCATCGGCTTGCACATTCCCGCTCGCCGTCAGTTGAACATTCCCATCGCCGGTAATCGGCAGCGTTGGCCATCCCCATTGCTGGAGCACGTTCAGCGGCACGCCTCGGCCGTTCAACGTGACGCGAGTCTGGCGCTGTGGTTGCTGCGCAACGGTAGCGGTGGCTTCCAGAATGCCTTTTTCGGTAAAGGCGCTCAGCTCGGTGATATTAACGTTTGAGGCATCGGCGTTCAGCGTCATTGACGGACGACGCACGTCGATGCGGTTAAAGGTTGCCGCCGCGCCGTTCAGCGTCGCGCTGCCGCCCCAGACGCCCCACTGGCGGTTTTTGGCTAACTGAAGATTGGCGCCGTAGCCGTCCAGCGCGGTGATCTGCCATGGGAAATCAGGGTCGATATCAATCACCAGGTTACGGCTGGCACCGAATTTCTTCAGGGTTACGCTTTGCAGCCACGGCGGAAGCTGTTCCATCCACAGCGATTTCCAGTTCTCCGGCAGCGTATATTCCAGCCCGGCGAAGACCGCATCGTCCAGCACCAGCGCATTCCCGGCGCGCAGCCAGTTACCGGAACTGCGCACCATGCCGCCTTCCCAGCGTGAGGTGAACTGACGCAGCGCAATGCCCTGCGGTGAGAATTCAGCGTTGAGGATTGGGTCGAGCAGATGCAGCGAGCCGTAGATAAACTCGCTGGCGTTCATTGAAATTTTACCGTCATCGCTCTGCCAGCCGCCCTGGCTGAGGGTCAGGTTGCGCAAGTTGAGGTCGAGGTCGGTCACCGCCCAGTCCGGGCCTTGCAGTCGCGCATCGGTGATATCAAGCCGGCCAATCTGTAACGACGGCACGGTGGTGAGCGGCGCAAGGAAATCGAGCAGCGACTTGTCGCTCTGCATGCGAATTTCGTTAAGACGCAGATTATCCACGACCCAACTGCCGTCGCTGTTGCGCCGTGCGTTGCCGGTGAGGGAACCGCGCGCCATATCGGCGCCGACGGTGGTTAATGTGACCTCGCCGTTGTCGAGGGTGCCTTCAATCAGCGCGTTGGTGGCCGGGATGCCATTAAGCGACAGCGAGCCTGCGCTCATCTGAATCTGGGCTTTGGTGCCCAGCACGTTACCGGCAACCGGAGCCCAGGGTATCACGCCGCCGGAGACGCGCTGAGCGCTCAGCTCCCAGCCGGTTTCCGGGCTGTTCAGCGCCATATTGTTTAGCTGCAAGCGGTCAGCGGCAAACGGCAGCGGGGCGTTAGACGGAGAAAGGTTCAGCGTGCCGTCTTGCAACAAAATGGTATCGACGTGCAGCGGGTCGGTTATCTGGCGCGAACTCAGGCCGATATCCACCGCTTTGGCGACCAGCGTTGCGGGCTTGCCGTCGCGGCCAAAGGTGACGTTTTTCAGCAGGATATGAGAAGGCGAAGAAAAGCGATGGTCCATCGCGTCAAACGTCACGTGGTACGGGGTGCTGTCGCTCAGCCACTGGCTAACGTGACGTGCGCCCCAGCGCGTTTGCAGTAAGAAATAGAAGGCCAGGATCACCAACAACAGGGCGATCAACAGCCAGATAATGAGCTTTCCAAGAAATTTCATGATCTTCCGTCCTGAGAAGGGCACATAAACCTGTTATGCATGATTTATGCGCATTCCTCAAGGCGGGAATCGTATTATTCGATGTCAGCGGCAGTGGCGAAACCACTGCCGCGAAGGGATTACGCTTTTTCCGGCGGGAAGACCAGGTTGAGGATAATCGCGGTGATACCACCGGCGGCGATGCCGGAAGAGAGCAGGTTTTTCAGCCAGTCCGGCGCGAACTGCAGGATTTGTGGCTGCTGGGACACACCCAGACCGACGGCCAGCGACAGCGCGATAATCAGAATCGCACGACGGTTCAGCGGCTCACGGGAGACGATGCGCACGCCGGAAGCGGCGATGGTACCGAACATCACCAGCGTTGCGCCGCCGAGTACCGGCTCAGGGATGTGCTGCACAAAGCCGCTTACCGCCGGGAACAGGCCGAGCACGATAAGCATCAGCGCCACCACGAAGCCCACGTAGCGGCTGGCAACGCCGGTCAGCTGGATCACGCCGTTGTTCTGCCCGAAGCAGGAGTTCGGGAAGGTGTTGAACACCGCTGAGACGCAAGAGTTCAGACCGTTTGCCAGCACGCCGCCCTTCAGACGCTTCATATAAACCGGGCCGGAAACCGGCTGCTCGGAAACGTCAGAGGTGGCGGTGATGTCACCGATGGTCTCGAGGGAGGTAATCATAAATACCAGCATCAGCGGCAGCAGCAGGCCCCAGTCGATGCCCAGGCCATAATAAAGCGGCGTTGGGATGGTAATCAGGCTGCTGTTCGCTGGCGCGGCGTTCTCCGGCAGCATGCCGAGGAACCACGCCATCAGGTAGCCTGCCGCCATGGCAATCACCAGAGAGGCGATGCGCAGGTACGGGTTACGCTGGCGGTTAAGCAGAATAATGATGGCCAGCACGATCCCTGCCAGCAGCAGGTTTTTCGGCGCGCCGAAGGTGTGGTCTGCCATCGCCGCGTAGCCGCCGCCGATGGAGGTCAAGCCAACCTGAATCAGCGACAGGCCGATAATCATCACCACCACGCCGGAAACCAGCGGTGTAATCACGCGGCGCGCCAGATGCAGCACGCGGGAGATAACCATTTCGGTGCAGCTTGCCAGCATCAGGGTGCCGAACAGCGCCGCCATCATTGTGGGTACGTCCGCGCCACCGGTTTTCAGCGCCGTGCCGCCCATGATTAACGGGGCGACGAAGTTGAAGCTGGTGCCCTGAATCGACAACAGGCCAGAACCTACTGGGCCCCAGGCTTTAATCTGAATGATGGACGCCACGCCGGAGGCGAATAACGACATGCTGATAATGTGCTGAGTGTCTTCCGCTGGCAGGCCAAGCGCCTGGCAGATGAGCAGCGCGGGGGTGATCACCGCAACAAACATCGCCAGCAGGTGCTGAAACGCGGCGAACAGCGTCTGCGGCAGCGGTGGACGATCTTCCAGACGATAGATTAATTCGCTGTTCTGCGAATGCGCAATCGGTTGCGCATTGGCTTGATCGAGTGTGTTAGAAGACATCTCAGAGGTAATCCCGTGGTGGAAAAGTGGCGATTTTAGCGGACTGGCTGGTAAAAGCAATCGGTTGCTTTCACTGATGGCATATTATTGCGGAAAATAGCCGCGCAAAATAAGGGGTTTTGCCGGAGTAAGTTAACGAAAATGATGACAAATAATACGTTTTTCTACCCTAATCACCTTTTTCTTGCTTACACTTTTGCTCGACGCCTCATGAGGAGGCGTGAACGACATGGGAAATTGGTCGCGTGTGAATGAATCATGCGTTTTAGTCAGGAGCTGTAATTATGTTTCATCTCGATACTTTATCGACGCTCGTTGCCGCAACGCTGGTGTTGCTGCTAGGACGAAAACTGGTTCAGAGCGTTCCCTTCCTTAAGAAATACACCATCCCCGAGCCCGTTGCGGGCGGCCTGTTGGTCGCGCTGGCGCTGCTGGTGCTGAAAAAGAGCATGGGCTGGGAAATCGACTTTGATATGAGCCTGAAGGACCCGCTGATGCTGGCGTTCTTCGCGACAATCGGCCTTAACGCCAATATCGCTAGCCTGCGTGCGGGCGGCAAGGTGGTGGGGACGTTCCTGATTGTAGTCGTTGGGCTGCTGCTGCTGCAAAACGCGCTGGGCATTGGCATGGCGAAGCTCTTAGGCCTCGACCCGCTGATGGGGTTGCTGGCGGGCTCGATTACCCTCTCCGGCGGTCACGGCACTGGGGCGGCGTGGAGCAAGCTGTTTATCGAACGATATGGCTTTGAAAATGCGACGGAAGTGGCGATGGCCTGCGCTACCTTTGGGCTGGTGCTCGGTGGCCTGATTGGCGGGCCGGTGGCGCGCTATCTGGTGAAACACTCGTCGTCACCGGATGGTACGCCGGACGATTTGCAAGTGCCGACGGCGTTTGAAAAGCCGGACGTGGGGCGCAGCATTACCTCGCTGGTGCTGATTGAAACTATCGCGCTGATTGCCATCTGTTTGACGCTGGGTAAAGTCATTGCGCAACTGCTCGCCGGTACGGCGCTGGAGCTGCCGACGTTCGTCTGCGTGCTGTTTGTCGGGGTGATCCTCAGCAACGGCCTGGCGCTGATGGGCTTTTACCGCGTGTTCGAGCGAGCGGTGTCGGTGCTGGGCAACGTCAGCCTGTCGCTGTTCCTGGCGATGGCGCTGATGAGCCTCAAGCTATGGGAACTGGCGGATCTGGCGCTGCCGATGATTGTGATTCTGGCGGTGCAGACCGTGGCGATGGGCCTGTACGCGATTTTCGTCACCTACCGTCTGATGGGCAAAAACTACGATGCGGCGGTGCTGGCGGCGGGTCACTGCGGCTTTGGCCTTGGCGCAACGCCAACGGCGATTGCCAATATGCAGGCGATTACCGAGCGTTTCGGGCCGTCACATATGGCGTTTCTGGTGGTACCGATGGTGGGGGCGTTCTTTATTGATATCGTCAACGCGCTGGTGATTAAGCTGTATTTGATGCTGCCGATATTTGGCTGAAATAAAAATGCCGGAGATAGTCTCCGGCATTTTTTTGCCTGATGGCGCTACGCTTATCAGGCCTACAAACGGATGCCGTTCGGTTCCCTCTCCCCCGTGGGGAGAGGGCTAGGGTGAGGGGGGCATACCGTGCGACACTTACCCTTCGTGATCTTCCCACGCTAACGCGCGTTTCACCGCTTTCTGCCAGCCACTGTAGCGGTAGTTACGCTCGGTGGTTTCAATCCCCGGGCGGAACTCGCGCTCAATCACCGCTTTTTCCTGCAGCTCATCCAGGTTCTGCCAGAAGCCGACCGCCAGACCGGCCAGGTAGGCCGCGCCGAGCGCGGTGACTTCACGCACTTCCGGACGCTCAACGCGAGTGCCTAGAATGTCGGACTGGAACTGCATCAGGAAGTTGTTGGCGACCGCGCCGCCGTCCACGCGCAGGGCGTGCAGACGAATGCCAGAGTCTGCCTGCATCGCTTCCAGCACGTCACGGGTCTGGTAGGCGATGGATTCCAGCGTAGCGCGAATAATGTGGTTCGAGTTCACGCCGCGGGTCAGGCCGAAGATGGCTCCGCGGGCATACGGGTCCCAGTACGGTGCGCCGAGGCCGGTAAAGGCCGGTACCACGTACACGCCGTTGGTGTCTTTCACCTTGGTGGCGAAGTACTCGGAGTCGAACGCGTCGCTAATCAGTTTCATTTCGTCACGCAGCCACTGAATGGACGCGCCCGCCATGAATACCGCGCCTTCCAGCGCATAGTTCACTTCACCGCGTGGGCCGCAGGCGATGGTGGTCAGCAGGCCGTGGCTGGAGGCCACCGCTTTCTCGCCGGTGTTCATCAGCATAAAGCAGCCGGTACCGTAGGTGTTTTTCGCCATCCCTTCTTTCACGCACAGCTGGCCGAACAGCGCCGCCTGCTGGTCACCGGCAATCCCGGAGATAGGAATACGCGTACCGCCTTTACCGCCAATGTTGGTCTGACCGTACACCTCGGAAGACTTGCGCACTTCCGGCAGCATGGCGCGCGGGATATCCAGCGCGTCCAGCATCTTGTCGTCCCACTCCAGCGTGTTGATGTTGAACAGCATGGTACGCGAGGCGTTGGTGTAGTCGGTAACGTGGACGCGCCCCTGGGTCATTTTCCAGATAAGCCAGGTATCAACGGTACCAAACAGCAGCTCGCCGCGTTTCGCACGCTCGCGGGAGCCTTCGACGTGGTCGAGGATCCACTTCACTTTGGTGCCGGAGAAGTACGGGTCCACCACCAGGCCGGTGGCTTTGCGCACGTACTCTTCCATGCCGTCACGCTTCAGTTGCTCGCAGATATCGGCGGTGCGGCGGCACTGCCAGACGATGGCGTTGTAAATCGGCTTACCGGTTTCACGCTCCCACACCACGGTGGTTTCACGCTGGTTGGTGATACCGATAGCCGCAATCTGGTCAGAGCTAATGTCGGCTTTCGCCAGCACTTCGACCAGCGTAGAGCTTTGGGTGGCCCAGATTTCCATTGGGTCGTGCTCAACCCAGCCTGGCTTAGGATAAATTTGTTCGAATTCGCGCTGTGACACGCTGACGATGTTGGCGTCATGATCCATAACGACGGCGCGGGAGCTGGTGGTGCCCTGGTCGAGCGCAACGATATATTTTTTGTCAGTCATAATGAACGTTCCGTAGTCAGTTTACAGCGAAGCATTTTGTTGGTTCTGGCTGGAGGCCGCCTTCGGCGCTTCAACCTCGCAGGTGTCGCACGGCAGGTGACGACCGATCAGCTTGCGATAGCTGAACGCCCCCAGCGCTGCACCTACTATTGGCGCACACAGCGGCACCAGGAAGTAAGGAATATCTTTGCCGCCGGTGAAGGCGACGTCGCCCCAGCCCGCCAGCCAGGCGAAGGTTTTCGGTCCGAGGTCACGCGCAGGGTTCATGGCAAACCCGGTCAGTGGGCCCATAGACGCACCGATAACCGCAATCAGCAGGCCAATCAGCAGCGGTGCCAGCGGCCCGCGCGGAATGCCGTTACCATCGTCGGTGAGCGCCAGAATCACGCCCATCAGGATAGCGGTAATCACCATTTCTACCGCGAATGCCTGCACAAAATTGATATGTGGGTTCGGGTAAGTCGAGAAAATACCGGCCAGTTCAAGACTTTCGACGCTGCCGCGCACCATATTGTGCGTGTGTTCGAAGTCGAGGAAAAGATTGTAGTAAAGCCCGTAGACCAGCGCGGCGGCGCAAAACGCACCGGCAAACTGAGCCACGATGAACGGTACGACTTTGCGCCCGTCGAAGCAGGCAAACAGCCAAAGTGCAATGGTCACTGCCGGATTAAGGTGCGCGCCGGAAACCCCAGCGGTCAGGTAGATGGCCATCGCCACGCCCAGACCCCAGATGATGCTGATCTCCCACTGGCCGAAACTTGCACCCGCAACTTTCAGCGCCGCAACACACCCCACGCCGAAAAAGATCAACAACCCGGTACCAAGAAACTCTGCGATGCACTGGCCTTTTAAGGTTGATGTTTGGCTCATAATCGGAATCCTGAAGACTAATTGATGATTATTGTGTACATGAGCGTTCGGGACACTCATGTTGCCATGTAGGCATAGTGTTAATTTATCGTTAACGAGCGTAAACGAGAAATATCGAAATCGAAATGTGTGTACCGCGTCAAGAAATGAGCGTTTTCGCGCCAAAAAATGAACGTTTTCGGAACGAAAAGTGTGAGGAAGGAAACATTCTTGTGGCTAAACATTTAACAATTTAATCAGAATGGACGCTAACGCTCCAGGATGAGACCGAAAATTGCGGACAACCGCAATCTACAGGCTCTGGCGCTGGACAGTCGCGGCGGGGCTCCATACAATCGACTGCAAGCCGTGCGCTTATTTAAGATAAGGCGTCGCCGGGGTTCCGGGACGATATCAACGCCTTGCAAGATCAGGAGAGGTTATGACGATGTCATTAGAAGTGTTTGAGAAACTGGAAGCGAAAGTTCAGCAGGCGATTGATACCATCACGCTGTTGCAGATGGAAATCGAAGAGCTGAAAGAAAAGAACAACACCCTGGCGCAGGATGTACAGTCTGCACACCAGAGCCGTGAAGAGCTGGAGCGTGAAAACAACCAGCTGAAAGAACAGCAGAGCGGCTGGCAGGATCGTCTGCAGGCGCTGCTCGGCCGCATGGAAGAAGTTTAATTCCATTCCTCCCCGGGCGGTTTTTTAACGGCCTGGGGATGTTCTTCCCCCCTTTATCTCCTCCCTGAGTGATTTCGAGCAAACGCGCATTTCGTGTCTCCGTTTATATTTCAAAACTGCATAATCAATCTTTTTTTATTCTTTAATCATTGGTTCGATTTCTGGCAGGCTAGCCTCATTACAACACAACAGATAAGAGAGCGGGCGATGAATAAGTGGGGCGTAGGGTTAACTCTTTTGCTGGCTACTACCAGCGTACTGGCTAAGGACATCCAATTACTTAACGTGTCGTACGATCCGACGCGTGAACTGTATGAACAATACAACAAGGCGTTCAGCGCGCACTGGAAAAAAGAGACCGGTGATAACGTGGTGATTCGCCAGTCGCACGGCGGATCTGGCAAACAGGCCACGTCCGTGATTAACGGCATTGATGCCGACGTCGTCACGCTGGCGCTGGCCTATGACGTAGACGCCATTGCCGAACGCGGCCGCATCGACAAAAACTGGATTAAACGTCTGCCGGATAACTCCGCGCCGTACACCTCCACCATCGTGTTCCTGGTACGTAAAGGCAACCCGAAACAGATTCATGACTGGAACGACCTGATTAAACCGGGCGTTTCCGTGATTACCCCGAACCCGAAAAGCTCCGGCGGCGCTCGCTGGAACTATCTGGCTGCCTGGGGCTACGCGCTGCATCAAAACAACAACGATCAGGCCAAAGCGCAGGATTTCGTGAAGGCGCTGTATAAGAACGTAGAAGTGCTGGACTCCGGCGCTCGCGGTTCTACCAACACCTTCGTTGAACGCGGTATCGGCGATGTGCTGATTGCGTGGGAAAACGAAGCGCTGCTGGCAGCGAATGAACTGGGTAAAGACAAGTTTGAGATTGTCACCCCAAGCGAATCTATCCTCGCCGAGCCGACCGTTTCCGTGGTCGACAAAGTGGCGGAGAAAAAAGGCACCACCGCGGTAGCGGAAGCGTACCTGAAATACCTCTACTCACCGGAAGGTCAGGAGATCGCGGCGAAGAACTACTATCGCCCACGTGACCCGGCGGTGGCGAAGAAGTATGAAAACGAATTCCCGAAACTGAAGCTCTTCACCATTGATGATGAGTTCGGTGGCTGGACCAAAGCGCAGAAAGAACACTTCTCTAACGGCGGTACCTTCGACCAGATTAGTAAGCGTTAATCTCACTCTAACGCCCGGTGATTTTACCGGGCGTTTTCTTTTGGTCATCAAACTACGTTACTCTTCCCCCTTGATTTGATTTGGGGAGACAAAATGACGCGCTTAAAATATCTGCTGGCAGCGCTGCTGGTATTGGTGATTGCTGCGGGAGCGGGCGGCTGGTACTGGCTGCATTCCGGCAACCCGGACGCGCTGCGCCACATTGTGCTAGAGCAGTGCGTGCCTAATCAGCTGAATCATCGCACCCCGGCCCCCTGTGCTGACGTGAATCCAAAAGGCGGCTACGTCCTGTTCAAAGACCGTAACGGCCCGCTGCAATACCTGCTGATGCCAACCTACCGCATCAATGGCACCGAAAGCCCACTGTTGCTTAACCCGCAAACGCCGAACTTCTTCTGGCAGGCGTGGCAACGTCGCATGATCATGAGCGATAAACGGGGCGCGGAAGTGCCGGATAGCGCCATCTCCCTGACAATTAATTCCCGCACCGGACGGACGCAAAACCATTTCCACATCCATATTTCCTGCCTGCGTAAAGATGTTCGCGAGCAGTTGGACGGCGATATCGCCGCCATCAGCAGCCGCTGGTTGCCGCTGCCGGGTGGTCTGATGGGGCATGAGTATCTGGCGCGCCGCGTCACCGAAAATGAGCTGGCGCAGCGTAGTCCGTTCCTGATGCTGGCGGAAGAAGTGCCGGAAGCGCGCGACCATATGGGGCGCTTTGCGCTGGCGCTGGTGAAGCAAAGCGATGACTCGTTGCTGCTGCTGGCAACCGAGCGTAACCTGCTGGCGCTGAACCGTGCCTCTGCCGAAGAAATTCAGGATCATCGCTGCGCAATCCTGCAATAACCCCACCTAATCTGGCGTTTACCTGTCTACCCTGTCGTCGTATGCTTGCTGAAAAAAACGACAGGAGACAGGTATGTCGCTCTGGTTTTCCCACCCTCTGTTCCTTCCCTCTATCATCGTTGGCGTCACTATCCTTCTGTGGGCCACCTCGCTGCTACCGGAGTTTATTACCGCGCTGCTGTTTTTCGCTGCGGCGATGACGGCGAAAATCGCGCCGCCGGACGTTATCTTTGGTGGCTTTGCCTCGTCGGCCTTCTGGCTGGTATTCAGCGGTTTTGTGCTTGGTATCGCCATTCGTAAAACCGGGCTGGCGGATCGCGCCGCACGGGCGCTCTCCTCAAGACTCACTGACTCCTGGCCGCTGATGGTCGCCAGCGTGGTGCTGCTGAGCTACGCGCTGGCGTTTGTGATGCCGTCGAATATGGGGCGCATTGCGCTGCTGATGCCGATTGTGGCGGCCATGGCTAAACGCGCGGGTATCGAAGACGGCACCCGTGCCTGGTACGGGCTGGCGCTGGCCGTTGGTTTCGGCACCTTCCAGCTTTCTGCGACCATTCTGCCCGCCAACGTGCCTAATCTGGTGATGAGCGGTGCTGCGGAAGGCGCCTACGGCATTCACCTCAACTATGTGCCGTATCTGTTGCTGCATACGCCGGTATTAGGTTGGCTGAAAGGGGCGGCGCTGGTGGGGCTTATCTGCTGGCTATTCCCCGGTAAACCCCATCCACCGCGCGACCTGGAGCCGTTGCCGCCAATGAGCGCGGATGAGAAGCGCCTGGCGTGGCTGTTGGCGGTGGTATTGACGCTGTGGGTGAGTGAAAGCCTGCACGGCATCGGACCCGCCTGGACGGGGCTGGTGGCTGCGGTCATCACGCTACTGCCGCGCGTTGGGTTTATTAACGGCGATGAATTTGCCAGCGGAGTGAACATCCGCACCTGTATTTACGTGGCGGGGATTCTGGGGCTGGCGATCACCGTGACCCAAACCGGGATTGGCGCCGTTGTGGGGAATGCGCTGCTGCATATCATGCCGCTCAGCGAAGACGCGCCGTTTACCAGCTTCCTCGCGCTAACCGGCATTACCAGCGCGCTGAACTTCATTATGACCGCCAACGGCGTACCTGCGCTGTATACCACCTTTGCCCAAAGCTTCTCTGATGCCACCGGCTTCCCGCTGCTGAGCGTGATTATGATTCAGGTACTGGGTTACTCCACGCCGCTGCTGCCGTATCAGGCGTCGCCGATTGTGGTGGCGATGGCATTAGGGAAGGTGCCTGCGCGGGCGGGGATGCTGCTGTGTCTGGCGCTGGCGGCGGTCAGTTATCTGCTGCTGTTGCCACTGGATTATGCGTGGTATCAGGTGCTGGGGAAATTATAAAAAAACCGGCCTGATGGCCGGTTCTTCCCGGCGGCGCTATGCTTGGCCGGGCTACGGGGAACCTGGTCGCCCGGACGAGGCGAATGCCGAATCCGGGGAGGTTCTGCGTGATGTCTTACGCTTTTTTCGCCGCTTCTGCTGCTTTAACGATCACCGCGAAAGCGTCAGCTTTCAGGGATGCACCGCCAACCAGCGCGCCGTCGATGTCAGGCTGGGTGAACAGCTCTGCTGCATTGCCTGCGTTTACGGAACCGCCGTACTGGATGATAACCTGTTCAGCGATTTTCGCGTCAGCTTTAGCAATGTGGTCACGGATGAATTTGTGAACAGCCTGAGCCTGCGCTGGAGTTGCAGATTTACCGGTACCGATAGCCCATACTGGTTCGTAAGCGATAACCGCGCCTTCGAAGGCTGCCGCGCCCTGAGTTTTCAGAACCGCGTCGATCTGACGTGCGCAAACTTCTTCAGTTTTGCCCGCTTCGTTTTCTGCTTCGGTTTCACCGATGCACAGCACTGGGATCAGACCCTGTTCTTTCAGAATCGCGAATTTCTTAGCGATCAGCTCGTCAGATTCTTTGTGGTAGGTACGACGCTCGGAGTGGCCGATGATGATGTAGGTTGCGCCAACATCTTTCAGCATTTCAGCGGAAGTTTCGCCGGTGAATGCGCCGGACAGGTTCAGGTCAACGTTCTGCGCGCCCAGGTGGATGTGGCTGCCCGCAGCGGCGTGTTTAGCCTGATCGATGTACATTTCTGGTGGCGCGATAGCAACGCCACAACCAGCAACGCCAGCCAGTTCGGTACGCAGATTAGCAATCAGCTCGTTTACCATGTGGCGGCTGCCGTTCAGTTTCCAGTTACCCATCACTAAAGGATGTCGCATTTCGATTCTCCACGCTTATCAGCGAATTAAGGAATATGGCCGCCCGTCAGGGCAGCATGGTCTGTGAAACAGTATAGAGATTGAATGTCATGAAGGCTTTGCTTTTTATCATTTATTCTCCCCTTCAAGATTCTCAGATAGCGCCAGCTTAATCGGTTCAACGGCGAAGGTCAGCCCTTTTTCACCGTTATCTGCGACAACATAGCGTACGGCGCCTTCGGTGCTGGCGAAGTAATGTTTACCTTTCCCGAGCGTCAGGAGCTTTTGCAGTTTTTGCAGACTTTGTGGTTTGGTGAGCGTTGGGATCACGGCGCGCATCAGCGCACTCATATATTCCAGCGCTTTATTCTTCGCCGCCTTCTGCTCTGGCCCTTGAATTGGCAGCCAGGTTATCTGAATGGACTTAATCTTCAGCGTGCCGCGCTCCAGCGCCGTAGAGGCGTAGAGATTTTCGTTTATCTTGCTGGCGGCGCGGGTAATGTTGAGCTGGTCGCGGCTTGAAGTAATTGACCGGAACTCGGCGAGCGGCAGCGTCGGGTTGTCGGCATTAAATTTTTCCCGGAACTGGCTGATGGAGAGATCGAAAGCTGGCGCGCCCGATATCAGATACGGCGCCACGGCCGCAGGCGACTGCGCCGACAGCACGGACTGAGCGGCACCCAGGGTCAGGAGCCCAATCAGACACAGCGTTATCCATTTTTTCATGCTTATCGTCTCCTCTTTTCCGATGACGATTAAAACGGGAACCACCTCGCTTGTCAAAATATGGCCGCTTCAGGGTACACTATGCGGCACAACGACAAAGGAAAGGGTACATGACTCTACAGCAATGGTTATTTTCCGGTAAAGGCCGTATTGGTCGCCGTGATTTCTGGATCTGGATTGCCATCTGGGCGGTGACGATGGTGGCGCTGTTTAGCCTTGCGGGCGGCGGGCTGGTTGACCTGCAAACGGCGGCATTTATGCTGGTCTGCCTGCTCTGGCCGACGGCGGCGGTGACGATTAAACGGCTACATGACCGGGGGAAGTCCGGCATCTGGGCGCTGCTGATGATTTTGGCGTGGATGCTGCTGGCGGGCAACTGGTCAATGCTGCCCGGTGTCTGGCAGTGGGGCGTAGGGCGCTTTATTCCGACGCTGATTATCGTGATGATGCTCATCGACCTGGGCGCGTTTGTCGGCACCCAGGGCGAGAATAAATACGGTAAAGAGACGCAGGCCGTGAAGTATCGCGCCGATCACCAATAGTGTTCGGCGGTCATGTGGCCCGGCCGACGACGCAGGTGTTTGGTCATCTGTCGGGTTTCTTTCAGCAGTTGCTGAGTGTCACGTACCATCTGCGGGTTACCGCACAGCATCACGTGGCTGGTTTCAGCGTTCATCGGCAGGCCGACCGCCGCTTCCAGCGCACCGCTTTCAATGAGCGCGGGTACGCGCCCCGTCAGCATGCCCGGCGCAGTTTCCCGGCTGACAACCGTATGAATACGCAGCTTGCCGGCATAACGTGCTTCCAGCGCTCGCATTTGCGGCAGATAGCTTAAGTCGGCGGCGTAGCGTGCGGCGTGAACCAGCACCAGATTCTTAAAGCGATCCAGATCTTTGCCTTCTTCCAGAATCGACAGATACGGCCCAATGGCGGTGCCGGTTGCCAGCATCCACAGAGTTTCGCAGTCGGGGATCTCTTCGAGCACAAAGAAGCCCGCCGCTTCGCTGACGACCAGTACCTCATCACCGGGCTTCAGCGCCGCCAGGCGTGGGCTCAGCTTGCCGTCCGGTACGGTGACCAGATAGAACTCGAGATCGGGATTATGTGGGGCGTTAACGTAGGAGTAGGCGCGCTGCACGCGCTCGCCGTCGATATCAAGACCGAGCTTGGCAAACTGCCCGGCGGTGAATGGTTTAACCGGTGCGTGGACGGTGAGGCTAAACAGTGCATTCGTCCAGTTATGCACCTTAACAACTTTGCCTGTTACCCAGTCAGCCATGGCCTATCTCCCCTCAATATCGTTAGCTTTATCATCACCGCGACGAGAGCAGATTTCCAGCCCGAAAGGGCCGGAAAGCTCTATTGATCAAATGATTCAGAGAATGTGACGCTGAATTTCAGTGTCTTTGCGATCGAGATAGTGAATTGACTGAATGCGGCGAATGGTGCGTGATTTGCCGCGGATCAGCAGCGTCTCGGTGGTGGCGATATTGCCCTTGCGGGTAATGCCATCTAGCAGGTCGCCTTTGGTGATGCCGGTCGCGGAAAAGATAACGTTATCGCTGCGCGCCATGTCGTCGAGCGTCAGCACGATGCCCGCTTCAATGCCCATCGCCTTGCAGCGTTCCAGCTCGTTTTCACCGATACGGCGGTTCTCTTCGCTGTCGCCTTTGACGTGATGACGCGCCAGCAGGCGGCCATGCATATCGCCATCCAGCGCGCGAATGACCGCAGCAGAGACCACGCCTTCCGGCGCGCCGCCGATGCCGTACATCACATCGACTTCGCTATCCGGCATACAGGTCAGGATAGAGGCGGCAACGTCGCCATCGGGAATGGCAAAGACGCGCACGCCCAGTTTTTGCAGCTCAACGATAACCTCGTCGTGACGTGGTTTAGCAAGAATGGTGACGGTTAATTCGGACAGCGGTTTGTCCAGCGCGCGGGCGACGTTACGCAGGTTCTCTTCCAGCGGTTTGTTGAGATCGATAGTGCCTTTCGCGCCTGGGCCGACAATCAGCTTTTCCATGTACATGTCAGGCGCATTGAGGAAGCAGCCCTTGTCGCCTACCGCCAGCACCGCCAGTGCGTTTGCCTGGCCCATTGCCGTCATTCGGGTGCCTTCGATGGGGTCAACGGCGATATCTACCGCATCGCCATTCCCGGTACCGACGGACTCGCCGATGTAGAGCATTGGCGCTTCATCGATTTCGCCTTCGCCAATGACGATAGTGCCGTCAATGTTGACCTTGTTGAGCATAATACGCATGGCATTGACCGCCGCGCCGTCGGCGGTGTTTTTATCGCCACGGCCCAGCCATTTGTAGCCTGCCAGCGCCGCTGCTTCGGTGACGCGCGAAAATTCGATAGCCAGTTCTCGTCTCATTACAAACTCGTCCAGGGAAGTAAAATTGTGCGAAGTTTAGCACAGCCTCTGTGGGGCTGTGGGTATCGCTACGCGTTGGAATAACGTTCGGTTTCCGGCATCCAGCGTTCAATCAGGGCATGGGCTTGCTGTGGATAACGGTCGTGAATATGGCGCGCCAGGCGCTGAACTTCGGGGATCATTGCCTGATCGCGCAGCAGGTCGGCGACTTTAAATTCAGCGTTGCCGGTCTGGCGGGTGCCAAGCAGCTCGCCGGGGCCGCGGATCTCGAGGTCCTTTTGCGCAATCACAAAGCCGTCGTTGCTGTCGCGCAGCACCTGCAGGCGCATCTGCGCGGTTTTCGACAGCGGCGCTTTGTAGAGCAGCACGCAGTGCGATGCCACCGCGCCACGACCTACGCGGCCTCTAAGCTGGTGCAGCTGCGCCAGACCCAGACGCTCCGGGTTTTCAATAATCATCAGGCTGGCGTTAGGGACGTCGACGCCGACTTCAATGACCGTGGTAGCAATCAGCAGGTGCAGTTCGCCCTGCTTGAACGCCTGCATTACGGCCTGCTTCTCGGCGGGCTTCATGCGCCCGTGGACGAGGCCGATATTCAGCTCCGGCAGCGCCAGCTTTAGCTCTTCGCAGGTGGCTTCCGCCGCCTGGGCTTCCAGCAGGTCGGATTCTTCAATCAGCGTACAGACCCAGTAGGCCTGACGGCCTTCGGTGGTGCAGGCGTTGCGTACGCGGTCGATGATGTCATGGCGACGGGTGTCCGGGATGGCGACCGTTGTGACCGGGGTTCGTCCCGGCGGCAGTTCATCAATCACCGAGGTATCCAGATCGGCATAGGCGGTCATCGCCAGGGTGCGTGGAATCGGGGTAGCGGTCATGATCAGCTGATGCGGGTGGAAGCCTTGCTGCTGGCCTTTTTCCCACAGCGCCAAACGTTGATGCACGCCAAAACGGTGCTGTTCATCGATGATCACCAGCGCCAGACCGTTAAACTGCACCTGTTCCTGGAAGATAGCGTGGGTGCCGACAATCATCTGCACCTGACCACTGGCAATAGCTTCCTGCTGCGCCTGACGTGCCTTGCCTTTCTGCTTACCGGCTAACCAGCCGACTTCAATGCCGAGTGGCTCAAACCAGCTACGGAAGTTATTGGCGTGCTGTTCGGCGAGCAGTTCTGTTGGCGCCATCAGCGCCACCTGTTTGCCGTGAGCGATAGCGCGCAGTGCCGCCAGCGCGGCAACCAGCGTTTTACCGGAGCCGACGTCGCCCTGCACCAGGCGCATCATGGGGATATCCAGCGCCATATCGTGTTCAATTTCGGCCGTTACGCGCGCCTGTGCGCCGGTAGGCTTAAACGGCAGATTGGCCAGAAACTTATCTTTCAGTTCGCGGTTCGCGCTGAGGGGCTGAGCGTGAAAACGCTGCGCGCCCGCGCGTAAGGCCAGCATGCTGAGATTGTGCGCCAGCAGTTCTTCCAGGATTAAACGCTGCTGGGCAGGGTGTTTACCGGTTTCTAAATCGGCAAGCTGGAGTGACGGAGGTGGGCGATGCAGCGTGCGCAGCGCTTCCGGCAGGCTCATCATCCCCTGCGCCAGTTCCGGCGGCAGCAGCTCGCTGATGGCGCAGGTATCGAGTAAATCCAGCGCCTGGTCGGTGAGCTTGCGCAGCGTGGCTTGCTTGATGCCTTCGGTGGTGGGGTAGACCGGGGTTAAGGTCTCCTGCAAATCCGGCGTGCTGAGGTCACCCTGTACGCGGTATTCCGGGTGGATCATCTCCGCGCCGTACTTGCCGCGCTTCGCTTCACCGTAGGCCAGCACGCGCCGCCCGGTGGCGAGGCTGTTTTTCATCGCCGCGTTGAAGTTGAAGAAGCGCATGGTCAGAATGCCGGTGCCGTCGCTAATCTGACAGGTCATCATCCGGCGGCCGCCGAAGGTGATATTGCAGTTCAGGACTTCGCCTTCCACGGTCACGTAGATGCCGGGAAGCAGTTCACCGATGGGATAAAGTTGGGTGCGGTCTTCGTAGCGCAACGGCAGATGCAGGAGCAAGTCCTGCACCGTATGCAGACCGATCTTCGCCAGCCGACTGCTCTGCGCGGCGCCTACGCCGGTCAATGTGTTGAGCGGAACGGCATCCAGCAGACGGCTTTGCATGGCGGTTACTCCGTAGCCTGCATAGTGGACCACCACGTAGCATCGGCTTCAATTTCGCCCTGCTCGTTGACGTGGGGATAAGGAAGGCCTTTGCGTTTAGCGACGTGTGCCAGCACCGGGTAGCCGCCTTCAAACAGCAGTCGCTGCTGCTCTTCGGCCGGCAGCATGCTGTTTTCGCGTTGATACATGCCGGCGTTCTGACGCTGGCGCTGGGCTTCATAGAGGATCAACGCAGAGGCGACGGAAACGTTGAGCGACTGCACCATGCCGATCATCGGGATGATGATGTCCTGGTCTGCGAGGGCTAACGCTTCCTGGGTGATACCGGTTTTTTCCTGCCCCATCAGAACACAGGTTGGGCGGGTGTAGTCGATTTCACGGAAATCGACCGATGTGTCTGACAGGTTGGTTGCCAGGATTTGCATGCCCTGGCGCTTTAAATGGCCAACCGCATCGCCGATGGTGGGATGGGTTATTACCTGTACCCAGCTGTTACTGCCCGCCGCGGATGCCATCGGGCGCATTCGGGTGCTGGGCCAGACCGCGTGAACTTCGTGTACGCCTACCGCGTCGGCGGTACGAACGATCGCCGAGACATTATGAGGTTTGTGAACCTCTTCCATGCAGACCGTCAGGTCAGGCTGACGCCTGGCGAGCATCTCACGAATACGCGCATAACGCTGTGAATTCATAAAGCTAGTTTCGGTTACGAGTGACTTTAATGACGTCCGGCATCACGCGGATTTTGCGCATGATATTCGCCAGGTGCACGCGGTCACGTGCGGTCAGACGGATAAAGGCGCTATAAACGCGGCCGTCTTTCTCTTCCGTATTCAGGCTTTGAATATTGGACGTCGCGGTGTTGATAGCTGCCGTCAGGTTGGCCAATGCCCCCTGATGGTTGAACATATCGACCTTAATCTCGGTGATAAATTCCTGCGCCGTCTCTTTGTCCCACTCAACTGCCATGAATTTCTCAGGTTCTTTCTGATAGCCGCGAATGTTGCGGCAGGATTCATGGTGAATAACCAGCCCTTTACCCGGGCTGACGTGGGCGATGATCGGGTCGCCAGGGATTGGGCGACAGCATTTCGCGAAGGTGATCAGCACGCCGTCTGCGCCTTTAATCGGCAGATGGCTGTGCCCTGAGGCACCTGGTGCGGAAGGAATCGCTTCACCCTGCTGGAGGTTTTTCGCCACCACCACGCTCATGGCATTGCCCAGGCCAATTTCGGCCAGCAGGTCGTCGAGAGTGGCAAGACGCATACGGTCAAGTTCGCGCTGAACATGGTCCGCTGGAATTTCCGCAAGCTTGCGGCTACCGCCCAGCGCATGGTTCAGCAGACGGCGACCCAGGCTGACGGAGTCGTCGCGCTTGAGGTTTTTCAGCATCTGACGGATTTTGGCGCGCGCTTTCGAGCTGACGACAAAATTAAGCCATGCGGCGTTCGGGCGTGCGCCCGGCGCGGTGATGATTTCGACCGTCTGGCCGCTGGAGAGCGGCTGCGACAGCGGGTAAGGCTGGCGGTCGACGCGCGCGCCGACGCAGGCATGACCGATATCGGTATGCACGGCGTAGGCGAAGTCCACCGGCGTAGCGCCAGCGGGCAGTTCGACAATGCGGCCTTCAGGGGTGAAAACGTAAATCTCATCCGGGAAGAGATCGGATTTAACGCTCTCGATAAATTCAAACGAGCTACCGGCGCTCTGCTGCAGCTCCAGCAGGCTTTGCATCCAGCGCTGGGCGCGGATTTGTGCGGTAGTACTGCTTTCGCCACCGTGCTCTTTGTAAGCCCAGTGCGCGGCAACACCCATCTCTGCCATTTGATCCATGTCTTCAGTACGGATCTGGACTTCGACCGGGACACCGTGTGGCCCAATCATTGAGGTGTGCAGGGACTGATATCCGTTGGCCTTTGGAATCGCGATGTAGTCTTTTACGCGACCCGGGCGCGGTTTGTACAGGCTGTGCATCTGGCCTAGTACGCGGTAGCAGGTATCCAGATCGTGGACGATAACGCGGAAGGCGTAGATATCCATGATCGAGTGAAAACGCTGCTCTTTCAGCACCATTTTGCAGTAGATAGAGTACAGATGTTTCTCGCGACCACTAACGCGACACGGAATTCCCGCTTCCTGCAAACGCCCTTCGATTTCAGAAAGGATCTTCTGAATCATCTCTTTACGGTTACCGCGCGCGGCTTTCACCACCTCTTTAATGACGCGATAACGGTTTGGATACAGCGCTTCAAAGCCCAGCTCTTCGAGCTCGGTCTTGATGTGGTGGATACCTAAACGGTGTGCCAGCGGGCTGTAAATTTCGAGGGTTTCACGGGCGATGCGGCGACGCTTGTCCGGGCGTAATGAGCCCAGCGTGCGCATGTTGTGGGTGCGGTCAGCAAGTTTGATGAGGATGACGCGGATATCCTGCACCATCGCCATAATCATTTTGCGAAAGTTTTCGGCCTGCGCTTCTTTCTTATCGCGGAACTTGAGCTTATCAAGTTTGGAGACCCCCTCTACCAGTTCAGCAACGCTCTTACCAAAGAGCTGCTCCATGTCCTGGTAGGTGGCAGGGGTATCTTCAATCACGTCATGCAGCAGGGCGGCCATCAGCGTTTCATAGTCGAGTTTCATCTCGGCCAGAATACAGGCTACCGCTACCGGGTGCGTGATATAGGGTTCACCGCTTGAACGTGTCTGCCCCTCGTGAGCGTCACGTGCAACGAGATAGGCCTGCCGAAGACGCTTAATCTGGTCTTCCGGCAGGTAATTTTGAATCAGCTGATTCAGGCTCTCAAACAGATACAAGGGCGACCCGCTTATTATTAACGACGACCTTCAGCAATAGCGGTAACAGCTTGTAATTCAGCGGCTTCCTGCTCTTGTTGTTCCTGGCGCTCACGCACGTCGAGGATCTGGTTGTTGATCAGACCTTCTTCGATTTCGCGCAGTGCGATAACGGTGGTTTTGTCGTTTTCTTCTGGAACCAGCGGATCCTTTCCGCCTACCTGCATCTGACGAGCGCGACGCGCGGCGACCAGTACCAGGTCAAAACGGTTACCAATTTTCTCTACAGCGTCCTGAACAGTTACGCGTGCCATACTTTAATGCTCCACAGATAGTGATGGACTGGGCATGATACTGAAAGTGGGTTCAGTCTGCCAATAATTTGCTGATTAAAGCGTCATGTCGCTGCTTTTGGCGGCTCATACGCAGACGTTCTGCCCGGAGGATGGTTTTAAAGTCACCCAGCGCGGTATCAAAATCATCATTGACGATAAGGTAATCATATTCCGCGTAATGACTCATTTCTGCAACTGCCTGAGCCATACGTTTTGCGATAACCTCTTCGCTGTCCTGTCCGCGGCCGCGCAGGCGACGGTCCAGTTCAATTTTGGACGGCGGCAGAATAAAGATGCTGCGTGCGCCCGGCATGCTTTTACGGATTTGCTGAGCGCCCTGCCAGTCGATATCAAGGAAGACATCAACGCCGGTTGCCAGTACCTGCTCAATTGCCTGACGCGAGGTGCCGTAATAGTTGCCAAAGACTTCTGCGTGTTCCAGGAATGCCCCTTCGCCAATCATCGTTCTGAAATCGTCGTGATTCACAAAGAAATAGTGTTCACCGTGCACTTCACCCGGACGCGGCGCGCGCGTGGTATGTGAAACAGATACCTGGGAGTCGTACAACGGTTGGGTTTTCAATAAAGCCTGAATCAGGCTGGATTTACCCGCGCCGCTAGGGGCGGAAACAATATAGAGCGTGCCTTGAGCCATGAGTGTCTTTTGTATGTGATTATCGAAAGAGAACTTACATACGAGCCTATTATACACGGCGCCGCCACGCGACGTAGCCTTTGTCACATTTTTTGTGCCAGTTTCTTTCATTTTGCGTGCCGTTTTCCTGATTTCCCCTGCTGTTGCTGCAACAACGTTTTTTTCCCTGAAGCCTGCTCGTAAAACCCTCGATCTCTTCTCGCATCGTGAAAAGGGCTGCGCTACAAACGGGCTATCCGTTTGAGAGGGAAAGAAAATGAGAGCATGGATGAGTATCGTGGGGTTGTTGCTTACGCTCCAGGTGCAGGCAGCCTGTCCTGCCTGGTCTCCTGCCAGGGCCGAGCAGGAGATTGCACAACTGAAGGGTCAGATATCGCAATGGAATAAAACCTACTGGCAGCAAGGAGAGAGTGAGGTTAGCGACGGTGTGTATGACCAGCTTGCTGCGCGGCTTGCCCAGTGGCAACGCTGCTTTGGCGTGACATCCGTCGAGGAAACCAGCCTGTTGCCACTCAGCAGGACGATACAACATCCGGTGGCGCATACCGGCGTGCGCAAACTGGCGGATGAGCGCGCAGTTGGTGCTTGGATGACGGGGCGGGAAGGTATCTGGGTGCAGCCGAAAGTCGATGGTGTGGCGGTGACGCTGGAATATCGGAATGGTTATTTGAATAAAGTCATCAGCCGGGGGGATGGCTTACGTGGGGAAGACTGGACTGAAAAAGCCAGGCGCATTCCGTCTATTCCGCAAAACGTGAGCGGTAAGCTGGCAAACAGCGTTCTACAGGGTGAGATATTTTTAGGCACCGAAGGGCATGTACAGCAGAAAATGGGCGGCATGAACGCACGCTCAAAGGTGGCGGGTATGCTGATGCGGCAAAGCAGCGGAGAACCGCTATCGGCGCTCTCGCTGTTCGTGTGGGCGTGGCCTGATGGCCCTGTTTCTATGCGTGAGCGGCTGGATTTGCTCGCCGCCTCTGGTTTTGCGCTTACCTCGCGTTATACGCATCCCGTGAAGCAGGTTAAAGAGGTGGCTGACTGGCGTTCGCGCTGGTTTAACTCGGCATTACCCTTCGCTACGGATGGCATCGTTATCCGCGCAGCAAGAGAACCCGATGGCGCAAATTGGCTCCCGGCGCAGGGGGAGTGGGTCATTGCGTGGAAGTATCAGCCGGTATCACAAGTGGCTGAGGTAAGTGGTATCCACTTTGCTATTGGCCGTACAGGAAAAATTTCCGTTGTTGCTGAACTGGAGTCATTCATGCTGGACGACAAGCGCGTGCGGCGGGTCAATATTGGGTCGGTGGCGCGCTGGCAGGCGCTGGATATCACGACGGGCGATCAGCTGTTGGTGAGCCTGGCAGGCCAGGGCATTCCGCGCCTGGAAAGTGTGGTGTGGCGTGATCTCGACCGGACAAAGCCGCAGCCTCCCGCGTCCACCTATCACGCACTCACCTGTTTCTATCGCGCCGACAATTGCCGGGAGCAATTCTTAGCGCGCCTTATCTGGTTGGGGCAGCCAGCGGTTCTGGATATTAAAGGGATCGGTGAAGCCGGCTGGAGTCAGCTTGCGACAGCGTATTCGTTTGACCATATCTTTTCCTGGCTTGGGCTGACGTTAAAGCAACTGCAGTCAACGCCTGGTATGACAACGGATCGTGCGCAGCGGCTTTGGCACCGTTTAGACATGACGCGCAGACAGCCTTTTCGTCGCTGGGTAAAGGCGATAGGCGTGCCGTTGCCAGATATGGCCTTGAAGGCGCTTGATGACGATTCCTGGGAGCAGTTACGGTCGCGTGATGAGCGGAGTTGGCAAACGCTGCCGGGTATTGGCATTGAGAAGGCGCGGAGCCTGGCAGCGTTTGTTCATGACCCCGTGATTGGCTCGCTTGTTGAAGCGCTGAGGTCATCAGGGATAGCGGGATTTAATTAGTGTGTTTCGTGACGGTAGTGGAAAACCGGCAGACCGAGCTTGAGCCTTAGCGCCAGCATACGCGCGGTAAAACCGAAGAGTAGCGTTGAGATCACCACCACATCATGGTTGCTGACGTATTGCTGTAGCGCGACGTATAGCACGGCGGCGGCAAATGATATGCCGGCGTAAAGCTCTTTCTGGAATACCAACGGAATGCGTTTACAGAACATATCGCGCAGCACACCACCAAATACGCCGGTAATGACGGCGGCAATAACGGCGATGATGGGGCCTTCTCCCATATCCAGCGCTATCTGTGCACCAATGATTGAGAAGACAATCAGGCCGATGGCATCCAGCACCAGGAATAGGCGGCGCAGGTGGGGCATGACCGGGGCCACAATGGTGGTAAGTACCGCTGCGATGGCGACGGTAATAATGTATTCAGGGTGCTGTACCCAGCCTAATGGGTAGTGACCAAGCAGCATATCGCGCACGGAACCGCCACCTAGCGCAGTAGCCGTGGCGATGATGATAACGCCAAAAGTATCCATGCGGCGGCGCCCGGCAGCCAGGGCTCCGGTCATTGCTTCAGCGGTGATGCCGATAAGGTAAAGGATATGCAGTAACATGTTCGCTCCCAGAAAGAATGGCTGGAGGGTAGCGATTTGTGCGCATGGTCACGATTGAGTTTTTCTAAGGCAAAATGGTTTTGATTAGAAAAACTAATCTAGCTTTGGTGATTTTACTCTGCTTTTGTCAGTTTTCTGTGGTTTAAGTCGATTTTTGGTGATTAGAAAATGTAATTTATTTTTAGCGGAGACGTGAAACTAACAGCGCGAAAAAAAGCCGCTTCAAGATGAAGCGGCCTGGAGTCGTTACTGATTACCGATTTGCTCGCCGAATGGCAGCTTGTCGTAATCGGTTAGCGTTTTCTTGTCATATGGGTTGCCAATCCAGCGTGTCGTCTCTGTAAACTGTGGGTTGGTTAACGCGCGGGTAGGGTCATACCCGTCGTAGGTTAAACCGGCCAAGTCGGACCAGGTATGGATAAGCTCGGAGCTGCTGTATTTGCGGTTAACATCCTGAGAGAAATCGCGAGGATGCTCCTGATGCCATTTTTCTGACGTCCACAGCAGGAACGGGATGGTGTACATATGGCGCGTTGGCGCCAGCTCGTTACGTCCCTGTGTATGGTGTGGCGGCGTGTCATAAACCTCTTCACCATGGTCAGAGAAATACAGCAGGAAACCGTTCGGATCGGTCGCTTTGTAGTCCTTAATCAGGCTGGAAACGACGAAATCGTTGTACAGGTTAGCATTATCGTAGTTGTTATACGTGTCCTGCTCATCCTTGCTTAGCCCAGCTGGCATCGTGTCGGTTTTACCCGAGAATTTATTCCAGTTTTCCGGGTAACGGTACTCGTAGTTAATATGTGTGCCCAGTAGATGCACGATGATAAATTTCTTCGGTGCAGGGTCTGTCAGAACCTCTTTAAACGGTGCCAGAACGTTAGCGTCGTATTCGCGGGCGCTCTGGGTACGTTGCTGGTTCATATAGAATTGCTTGTCGGTCTGTTTAGAGAACACGGTCAGCATGGTATTACGCGAGGTCATCGTCTGCTGGTTGGTGATCCAGAAGGTTTTATAACCCGCCTGTTTCATCAGGTTCATCAGTGATGGCTTCGTCAGATACAGATCCGGATTTTGCTCGTTGGCAAAGGTCAGCGCTTGCTGAAGGATCTCAATCGTGTAAGGACGAGAGGTCACTACATCGTTGAAAACGGTGAAGTTCGGGTCTGACTTGTGCAGGGCATCCAGCTCTGGTGTGGTTTCACGTGGGTAGCCATAAAGACTCATATGCCCACGCTGCGTGGATTCACCGATGACCAGAACCAGCGTACGCGGGGCATTCCCTGAGCTGTCTTTCAGGTTTGCCAGCGGTGGTAGTGCATGGTTGTCGTTTAGCAGTCGGGTCAGATTATCTAGCTGATGGTGATACTGGTAATAACCAGTAATGAACTGCCATGGCGCAGCAGGGGCCAAACGGCCAGAGAGGCCATCCAGGACATCTGCGACGGGTTTGTCTTTCATCAATACGCCAGTAGCAAGCGGGTTCAGAACCAGCCCATACAGCAGGGCAAAGGAGACAAGCCAGCGCCAAGGTTTCGGGATGTAGACCGGACGCAGACGGGTCCAGAGAAGCACGGCAATAACGGTATAGACCACCGCGACCAATACAATCTTCAGGCTAAAATATTGGCTTAAGAACTCACCCGCTTCATTAGTGTTGGTTTCAAACATCACGAATAAAACGCTCTGTGAAAACTCCTGGCCATAAATAACGTAATAGCAGATAGCTGCAAGGGAAGCTGCCCAGAGTACGACGCCGATTAGGGCACCGATGATCCGAGTTTTCTTTGGAAACAGGAAGACAGGTACCAGCCACAATAAGCTAAAGAGAATCGAATCACGCAGCCCGGTAGATCCGCTGTAGCCCGTTGCATAGATAACAATCTGTAATACCGTTGAAAAGAAACAAAAATACAATACGGCCCAGCCAAGGGCTTTCCAGCTGAACGCTGGTGTACTCTGAGTAGTCGTGGATTGCATAAATTTAACTTAATTTGAAGTCGAGGCAGCCAGTTTAGCCACCAATACTTAAGATATAATTAGACTGATATCTGAGCGTAAAAAAGAGATAAGACGGATTCTTCTTGTGGGTAAGAGAGAAGGTTATCTCATTAGAAACGTTCGGGATATCGCATCATTTCCATAATCGCCCTTTATGTAAGGGGCGGTAATGATGCAATTTACTTGATGAAAAAGAAACTACCTGAAATAAAAATGCCCACGCGAAGGTGGGCATGGCGTTTTATCGTCATTAACGAAAATTATTCGATATTCTGAATCTGCTCGCGCATTTGCTCGATCAGTACTTTCAGTTCGATAGCCGAGTTAGTGACGTCAGCATTAATTGATTTCGATGCTAAGGTATTAGATTCACGGTTAAATTCCTGCATCATGAAGTCCAGACGGCGGCCAACCGCTTCTTTTTTCTTCAGGATGTTATAGGTCTCTTTCACGTGCGCTTCGAGGCGATCCAGCTCTTCGGCAACATCAATACGCTGGGCCATCAGCACCAGCTCCTGCTCAAGACGGTTGTTCTCAAGCTGAACTTCCGCGTCTTCCAGCTTGGCAACCAGACGGTCGCGCTGCCATTGCAGGATTTCCGGCATATGGGCACGGACTTTGGTCACTTCGCCGCTGACGCCTTCCAGACGCTGCTCAATCAGGGCTTTCAGCGCCTGGCCTTCAGTTTCACGGGCGACGATAAAGTCGTCCAGCGTACCGTCCAGCGCATTCAGAATTTCGGCGGCGATAGCATCCAGATCTTGTTCCTGAGCCGCCATTACGCCCGGCCAGCGCAGAATGTCGACCGGGTTAATTTCCCCTTCGTCGCTCTGCATTTTGACCCAGTTTGCGGCGTTAACCAGCTGCTTTGCCAGGTTTTCATTAAGAATAAGCTCGCCTTGCGCGCTGGCGTCTGGCTCGAAGCGCAGGGTGCATTCAACTTTCCCGCGCGTTAAGCGGCTACGCAGGCGTTCGCGAACAACGGGCTCCAGGCTGCGGAACTGCTCCGGCAGACGGAAATAGGTTTCGAGATAACGCTGGTTAACAGAGCGCAGTTCCCAAGCGGCGCTGCCCCAACTGCCCTTGATTTCACGGCGGGCATAGGCGGTCATGCTGCGGATCATAGACGTTCCTGTTTTTAAAGGAGAGATGGGGGGATTATAGCCTCCGGGGGCTTATGAGGATAGGAATAAGCGCCGTTAATCCGTATACGCGCCATCCTACAAGCTGTCACTGAGTTGGGCTCACTCCCTTGCCGCCTTGATACAGCTTGAATGATTTTGTGTATAATGCGCGCCACATTCGTTTCAAGCCGGAGATATCTATCATGCGTCCAGCAGGTCGTAGTGCCAACCAGGTGCGCCCCGTCACCCTGACCCGTAATTATACAAAACACGCTGAAGGCTCCGTGCTGGTCGAATTTGGTGATACCAAAGTGCTTTGCACCGCCTCTATTGATGAAGGCGTACCCCGTTTCCTGAAAGGCCAGGGTCAGGGTTGGATCACCGCCGAGTACGGCATGCTGCCGCGCGCGACCCACACGCGTAATGCCCGTGAAGCGGCAAAAGGCAAGCAGGGCGGTCGTACCATGGAAATTCAACGTCTGATTGCTCGTGCGTTACGTGCGGCAGTGGACCTGAAAGCGCTGGGTGAATTCACCATTACCCTGGACTGCGACGTTATCCAGGCCGACGGTGGCACTCGTACTGCATCGATTACCGGTGCCTGCGTAGCGCTGGCCGATGCGCTGGGCAAACTGGTTGCCGCTGGCAAACTGAAAACTAACCCAATGAAAGGGATGGTAGCCGCAGTTTCTGTCGGTATCGTGAACGGCGAGGCGCTGTGTGACCTGGAATACGTTGAAGACTCGGCGGCAGAAACCGATATGAACGTAGTGATGACCGAAGACGGACGCATCATTGAAGTTCAGGGCACCGCGGAAGGCGAGCCGTTCACCCATGAAGAGTTACTCACCTTGCTGGCGTTGGCCCGAGGGGGAATCGAATCCATTATCACGACGCAGAAAGCGGCGTTAGAGAATTGATGTTAAGGGCGACGTTGTCGCCCTTTTTTTTGTCCGTAATAAAGTGAGATGAGGAGCGAATCCATGAAACCGTATCAGCGCCAGTTTATTGAGTTTGCGCTTAACAAGCAGGTACTTAAGTTTGGCGAATTTACGCTGAAATCCGGGCGCAAAAGCCCCTATTTCTTCAACGCCGGGCTGTTTAATACCGGGCGCGATCTGGCACTGTTAGGCCGTTTTTATGCCGAAGCGCTGGTGGATTCCGGTATTGAGTTTGATCTGCTGTTTGGGCCTGCCTACAAAGGTATTCCGATTGCCACGACCACTGCGGTCGCGCTGGCGGAACATCACGACCGTGATTATCCGTACTGCTTTAACCGTAAAGAAGCCAAAGATCACGGCGAAGGCGGCAACCTGGTGGGTAGCGCGCTGACCGGCCGCGTGATGCTGGTGGATGACGTGATCACTGCGGGTACCGCGATCCGTGAGTCAATGGAAATTATCCAGGCCAACGGCGCGCAGCTTGCCGGTGTGCTGATCTCTTTGGATCGTCAGGAACGTGGACGCGGTGAAATTTCAGCTATTCAGGAAGTGGAACGCGACTACGGTTGTGAAGTTATCTCGATCATTACGCTGAAAGAGCTGATCGCCTATCTGGAAGAAAAACCGGAGATGGCTGAGCATCTGGCTTCAGTGCGCGCTTATCGCGAGGCGTACGGCGTATAAAAAAATAGCCCGGCATCTGCCGGGCTATTTGAGTGCATTATTGCAGTTGCGCAACAATCAACGGCCAGCGGGCGTCGAAATCGTCCGTTGGTCGGTATTTGAATTCGCTGCGAACAAAGCGTGACAGCATCCCTTCACAGAAGGCCAGCAACTGGCTTGCCAACAGCGTTTCATCCGTTTCGTAGCCTTCACCTTCCCGCATTTTCCGCTCACGCAGAACCTGGCGCAGTTGAGCTTCAATACGCTCAAACAGCTGGTTGATACGTCCCTGCAGGCGGTCTTGCTCAAACATGAGCGCATGGCCGGTCAGGATACGGGTCAACCCCGGGTTGAGTTCACCAAAGCCAAGAATCAACAGCACAATCAGACGTAAACGTGTAGTAGTGTCCTTCTCGTCTTTGAGGATCAGGTTGATTCGGGTAATCAGGCTATCTTCGATAAACTCGATAAGGCTATCGAACATGCGGGTTTTGCTAGGAAAATGCCGGTACAGCGCTGCTTCGGAAACGCCAACGGAAGCGGCCAGCTTGGCCGTTGTAATACGCTGGCTACCATCGCTGGATTCAAGCATCAACGCCAGGGATTGAAGTATTTCCTCGCGACGATTCCTTTTCGCAGTTTGCTTTTCTGCCATGTTCTAAAATACCCCTGAAAATAAAACACTTGTCAGGCGAGCATCCACACGGTGACCGCAATCATAATTTGCAGTGATGTATTCGCATTATGACACCGTGAGATACGTAAAAACGGGCGCACCGTACTTTACAGGGTGCGCCTTAGGACGAGTTACTTGCGCCCTGAGTGGCCAAAACCACCTTCGCCACGGTCGGTGGCTTCAAACGATTCGACCAGATTAAACTCGGCCTGTACGACAGGAACAAACACCATTTGCGCAACACGTTCGCCCGGCTCAATGGTGAAGGTCGTTTGCCCACGGTTCCAGATAGAAACCATCAGCTGACCTTGGTAGTCGGAGTCAATCAACCCGACCAGGTTACCCAGCACGATACCGTGCTTGTGGCCAAGGCCAGAGCGCGGAAGCATGACGGCTGCCAGAGAGGGGTCGGCAATGTGAATCGCCAGCCCTGTCGGCAGCAAGGTAGTTTCGCCTGGCGCCAGCTCTACGGCGTCATCAAGACAGGCGCGCAGATCAAGGCCTGCAGAGCCAGCAGTGGCATAGGTAGGCAGCGGGAACTGCTGACCAATACGCGAGTCCAGAATCTTAACGTCGATTTTTTTCATCATAACGGGTAACGATCTCGTCCAATAATAGTTGGCCCAGGAGTGACTTACTGGCGAGTGGTAAGCGCTTCTCGCCGTCCTGCCAGAAAAGGTGTAATGCGTTGTTATCGCTATTAAATCCTTGATTTGATTGCGAAACATCGTTAGCGCAAATCAGATCAAGATTCTTGCGGCTACGCTTTTGCCGCGCATATTCTTCCACATTATTCGTTTCGGCGGCAAACCCTACGACATAAGGTCGCGCTGTTTTTCGTGCTGCCACGCCGGCGACGATGTCAGGGTTTTTCACCATTTTTATTGTGAATTCATCACCCTGGGTATCCTGCTTCTTAATTTTTTCGTCGGCAATGACGGCGGCACGATAATCCGCGACGGCGGCACAGCCGATGAAAATATGCTGCCCGGCGACGCCTGCCTGAACGGCCGCATTCATCTCTTCGGCGGTTGTTACGTCAACGCGCTGCACGAACGCTGGGGTTGGCAGCGATACCGGGCCGCTTACCAGCGTAACGTTCGCACCGCGCTGTGCGGCCGCTTCGGCGATGGCAAAGCCCATTTTCCCGGAGCTGTGGTTGGTGATGTAACGCACCGGGTCCAGCGGTTCACGGGTTGGGCCAGCGGTAATCATGATGTTCAGATGTTGCAAATCTTTGACGGGCGAAAAGTGCGCTGCAGCCATATCGACAATCGTCAGTGGGTCAAGCATGCGTCCTGGACCGACGTCACCACAGGCCTGGCTGCCGCTATCCGGGCCCCAGATGAGCATATTGCGCGAGGCTAATACTTCAAGATTGTGCTGGGTGGCGGCTGCACGGTACATCTGCTGGTTCATGGCCGGTGCGATGGCAATCGGCGAAGGTGTTGCCAGACAGATAGTAGAGACCAGGTCGTTTGCCATCCCTGCGGCGACGCGGGCTATCAGGTCTGCCGTAGCTGGCGCCAGAATCACGAGGTCAGCCCATTTCCCCAGCTCAATGTGACCCATTGCGGCTTCTGCTGCGGTATCGAGCAGGCTGTCGGAAACCGGGTAGCCGGAAACGGCCTGCAGGCTTAATGGGGTGATGAAAGCTTTTGCGGCTTCCGTCATGGCAACGCGCACATCCGCGCCGCGGTCGCGCAGGCGACGTACGAGTTCCGGCGTTTTATAGGCAGCAATGCCGCCGCTGACGCCAAGAACAATTTTTTTACCGGCCAGGCTCATCATGATTCTTTCCTGTTAGGGGGACACCAGAATTCGCGCATTTTATCACAATCCCGTCGGGGTCGTGCGCCTGTGACATCGACACTTTGCGAGGGGCTACGCAAGCGCGCTATCTCTGCCGTGCGGTAGTGTCCGCGTTGTGACAGCATGACGGTTGTTTTTGGAAGGAGGTTGCCATGGAGAGCGCAGAAGTGATGCTACCGCGCGAAAAGATGCAGCGGTACGGAATTGAGTCGCTATCGGATACCGAGCTGCTGGCGCTGTTTTTACGAACGGGTACGCGAGAAAAAAGCGTGATGCGCTATTCTCACGACCTGCTGCGACATTTTGGGTCGCTCTATCGGTTGTTGTCCGCAACGGAAGCGGAGATGACCCGGATTGATGGCATGGGGATTGCCAAATATGCGCAGTTGAAAGGAATTGCCGAGTTGGCGCGTCGATACTTTAGCGTGAGAATGCTGGAAGACGATTCTTTGCTGAGTCCTGAACTGACCCGGGAGTTTTTACAAAGTCAGTTGGCGGATGAGGAGCGAGAAATCTTTGTGGTCATCTTCCTCGATAACCAGCACAAAGTGCTCAAACATAGTCGACTTTTTTCCGGCACGTTGAGCCATGTGGAGGTGCATCCGCGCGAAATTGTACGAGAAGCCATCAAAGTGAATGCTGCAGCGGTGATCCTCGCGCATAATCATCCATCAGGTAATGCCGAACCGAGTAAATCAGACAGACTTATCACCGAAAGGGTGGTAAAGTGTTGCCAATTCATGGATGTACGTGTACTCGACCATCTGGTTATTGGCCGCGGTGAGTATGTTTCTTTTGCCGAACGAGGCTGGATTTAGCGGATAATTACGCGATCCACCGGGATCTTTGTCTGTTCGGGACTTGAGCATATCTTCGTGTCAGCGTATACTACGCCACCTTTGAGAATCTCGGGTTTGGCATTTGGGCCTGGCAATCGAGAGTTCACTTAGAACTACGCGATGACCGGGCTGTAAAGCCTGACGAGGCGCCGATACCCCATACGAAGCTCGAGCTAATTTGATTTTTGGAGAATAGACATGTCCCGAGTCTGCCAAGTTACTGGCAAGCGTCCGGTGACCGGTAACAACCGTTCCCACGCACTGAACGCGACTAAACGCCGTTTCCTGCCGAACCTGCACTCTCACCGTTTCTGGGTTGAGAGCGAGAAGCGTTTTGTCACCCTGCGTGTATCTGCTAAAGGTATGCGTGTTATTGATAAGAAAGGCATCGATACAGTTCTGTCCGAACTGCGTGCCCGTGGCGAAAAGTACTAAGTACTTAACGAGGAAATAAATCATGGCTAAAGGTATTCGCGAGAAAATCAAGCTGGTTTCTTCTGCTGGTACAGGTCACTTCTACACCACCACGAAGAACAAACGTACTAAACCGGAAAAACTGGAACTGAAAAAATTCGATCCAGTTGTCCGTCAGCACGTTCTGTACAAAGAAGCTAAAATCAAATAATTTTAGTTTCGATGTCACGAAAAACCTCGCCTCGGCGGGGTTTTTTGTTTTCTACGCGTCCCCATAATAGAGAGATCTGTATTTGAGCCGGAGACGCTATGCCTGAATTACCCGAAGTTGAAACCAGCCGCCGGGGCATCGAACCTCACCTGGTCGGTGCGACCATCCAGTACGCCGTTATTCGCAACGGCCGCCTACGCTGGCCCGTCTCTGACGAAATCTACCGCCTGAGCGACAAGCCTGTCCTGAGCGTTCAGCGACGCGCTAAATACCTTCTGC
Organism: Kluyvera chengduensis; assembly: GCF_044197065.1. Taxonomy (NCBI): domain Bacteria; kingdom Pseudomonadati; phylum Pseudomonadota; class Gammaproteobacteria; order Enterobacterales; family Enterobacteriaceae; genus Kluyvera; species Kluyvera chengduensis. The sequence goes on along the minus strand of NZ_JBIQOI010000003.1, from coordinate 155,787 downwards.
TGGAACTCCCTGACGGTTGGATAATTATCCATCTGGGAATGTCGGGTAGTCTGCGTATCCTCTCTGAAGAACTGCCTGCTGAAAAGCATGACCATGTTGACCTGGTGATGAGTAACGGCAAAGTGCTGCGTTATACCGACCCACGTCGCTTTGGCGCCTGGTTATGGACCACGGCGCTGGAAGGACACAGCGTGCTCGCTCATCTTGGCCCAGAGCCGCTGAGCGCGGAATTTAACGCTGACTATCTGCTGGCGAAGTGCGTGAAGAAGAAAACGGCGATTAAGCCCTGGCTGATGGATAACAAGCTGGTGGTGGGTGTGGGAAATATCTATGCCAGTGAATCGCTGTTTGCCGCGCGGATCCATCCGGATCGGCTGGCGTCATCGCTCTCAAGAGAAGAGGGTGAACGACTGGTAGGCGCGATCAAAGCGGTGCTGGCGCGATCGATTGAACAGGGTGGGACGACGCTAAAAGACTTCCTGCAAAGCGACGGCAAGCCAGGCTATTTTGCTCAGGAGTTACAGGTGTATGGGCGCAAAGGGGAAGCGTGCCGGGTATGTGGTGCGCCGATTGTGGCGAGCAAGCATGCGCAGCGGGCGACGTTTTACTGCAAACAGTGCCAGAAGTAACCCATACAGGTAGCCCGGCCAAGCGAAGCGCCGCCGGGAACGACACCGAAGCCTACTTCAGCTTCTCCATCAATGCCTGATGCACGTTCACCGGCAGGAAATGGGTCACATCGCCATTGTGCCGCGCCACCTCTTTTACCAGCGTTGACGAGATAAATGACCACTCTTTAGAAGGCATCAGGAAGACGCTTTCCAGTTCTGGCATCAGGTGGCGATTCATATGCGCCAACTGCATTTCATACTCAAAGTCAGCCACGGCGCGCAGGCCGCGAATCAGAATGTTGGCCTGTTGCACGCGGGCAAAGTTCGCCATCAGGTCGCTGAAGCCCATCACTTCGACGTTAGCAAGATGCGCCGTAGCCTGCTGTGCCAGCGCCACGCGCTCGCTCAGATCAAACATCGGTTTTTTGCTGGGGCTTGCGGCAATGGCAAGGATGACATGGTCAAACATGCAGGCTGCACGGGTCACGATATCAAGGTGACCGTTGGTGATCGGATCGAAGGTGCCTGGATAAATTGCCCGTTTTTGCATAGTCATCCTCAATGCGTTTTCGGTGGCAGGTAAGGCTCCAGAAGCTGTAGCAGGCGCTGCAGTGCGCCCTGATTCTGGTAAAGAACCTCAACGGCATGACGGCCATAGAAACTACGGTAGTCTTCATCGGCTAACAGGGACGCAACTTCTTTCTCAAGGCTGGCGACATCGGTGACGGTAATCAGCCCGCTCGCCTGCTCCAGGCGAGCACAGATATCTTTAAAGTTGAAGGTGTGTGGCCCCATCAGCACCGGAATAGCATGGGCAGCTGCTTCCAGCGGGTTGTGCCCGCCACGTTCAACCAGTGAACCACCAACAAACGCTAGATCGGCAATGCCGTAAAGCAGCATCAGTTCACCCATTGTATCGCCAATCACCACCTGAGTGGTGGCAGAAGGCACTTCGCCGGAAGAGCGAGTCGTATAGCTCAGGCCTGCCTGACGGGTCAGGTTGATGGCATCCGGGAAACGCTCAGGATGGCGAGGCACCAGAATCAACAAGAGATCGGGATATTGCTGTAGCAACGCTTTGTGCGCGGAAATAATGATGCTCTCTTCACCATCGTGGGTGCTGGTAGCAATCCATACCGGGCGATGCGGAGCCCATTGGCGACGCAGCGTGACGGCTCTGGCCGCCAACTGTGGCGTTACCGAGATATCAAACTTCAGGCTGCCGGTAATCGTGACCTGGTTGTTTTTCGCCCCTAAGGCAACAAAGCGTTTTCCGTCTTCTTCATTCTGCGCTGCAATCAGCGTGATGCGTTGCAGTAGCGTACGTACAAACGAGCCCAGTTTTGCGTAACCGGCAGCAGAGCGCTCGGAAAGACGGGCGTTGGCAATGACCAGTGGAATATGGCGACGATGCAGCGCGGCAATGAGGTTCGGCCATAGCTCCGTTTCCATGATAAGTACCAGCTTAGGGTCAATCTTATCGAGGAAGCGATTAAGGGCATCGGGTAAATCATACGGCAGATAGACGTGCTGGACATCTTTGCCAAAAGCGGACTGAACGCGTTCTGAACCCGTTGGGGTCATGGTGGTTACCGTAATCGGTAAATCAGGGTAACGATGACGCAACGCGCGAACCAGAGGGATAGCGGCAAGTGTTTCACCGACGGAAACAGAATGCAGCATAATACCGCCAGGCTTAAGCGGTTGGCGGTAGAAACCATAACGTTCACCCCAGCGTTTGCGATAGGCTGGAGCCTTACGTCCGCGCAGCCAAAGCCGTACCCAGATGAGAGGCTGGATAAGGTAGAGGAGGGCGGTGTAAAGCAATTCAAGCATAATAAATAGCTGAGTTATGAATGTGCTGTGGATTCTATGTATTTACCCTTGGCTTTACCATTACTTTTGCTGTTTTTGGTCTAAATTATCCACAGCGCTGCATCTGGCTGTAGATATTACTGTTAATCCTTCTTTTTACGCCATTCGCTGCTATTTATCCCCCTTAGATTTTGGTGGCGAAGTTTCGATGTGTTCGTTGCTTTTCTTGCTTATCATAATGATTTTGAAGCTAAAGATTGATTTGTAGTGCAAGGTGCTTGCTGTTCGGATTGCGACAAAAGAAGTGATACACTGTTGCGTCAAAAATGAGTGCAATACCAGTAATCAGGTAACTGTTGAGCCTGGGGCGGTAGCGTGCTTTTTTTCCTCTATTTACCGAAAAACCTCAACCAAAGAGTCGCTTGTGGAAAAGCCATTTAGAAAAATTCTGGTCATTAAAATGCGTTTTCACGGGGATATGTTGCTAACCACTCCCGTTATTAGCACGCTTAAATGCCACTATCCTGATGCGAAGGTTGATGTCTTGCTGTACGAAGAGACGATGCCGATTTTATCCGAGAACCCTGAAATAAACGCGCTGTATGGCATCAAAAATAAGAAAGCTAAGGCCTCGGAAAAGATCGCTAATTTCGTCAGTTTAATCAGAACGCTGCGAGCTAATCGATACGATCTTGTCGTCAATATGGCCGATCAATGGATGGTTGCCGTGCTGGTGCGTTTACTGAACGTGCCGATGAGCATTTCACAGGACTATCATCATCGTCAGTCGGCTTTCTGGCGTAACAGCTTTACGCATCTGGCGGCGCTGAAAGGGAAAAACGTCGTTGAGAGCAACCTGTCGGTGCTGGCGCCGCTGGGCTTTGATACGACGATCGCTAAAACGACGATGAGCTACCAGTCGGCATGCTGGGAACGTGTACACGGTGAACTGGAGAAAGCGGGCGTTAGCGCTCGCTACGTTGTGATTCAGCCGACGGCGCGACAAGTTTTTAAATGCTGGGAGAACCAGAAGTTCTCTCAGGTGATTGATGCCCTACATGCGCGTGGCGTTGACGTCGTGCTGACTTCAGGCCCTGGTGCGGAAGATTTAGCCTGCGTGAATGCGATTGCACAAGGCTGTCAGCGCCCGCCGGTAACGGCACTGGCTGGGAAAATGACGTTTCCTGAGCTGGGTGCGCTAATTGACCATGCCGCGCTTTTCATCGGCGTTGACTCCGCGCCAGGCCATATCGCCGCGGCGGTCAACACGCCGCTAATTTGTTTGTTTGGCGCCACAGACCATATTTTCTGGCGTCCCTGGTCGGACAATATGATTCAATTCTGGGCCGGTGATTATCGACCAATGCCGCCGCGCGAGCAGCGCGATCGCAATGAGATGTATCTTGCGGTCATTCCCGCTGAAGATGTTATTGCAGCCATTGATAAAATAATGCCCGCCGGTCAGGCTGAAGCTGTAAAAGGTGAAGCGCTATGATCGTTGCATTCTGTCTGTATAAGTATTTTCCCTTCGGCGGACTCCAGCGAGATTTTATGCGCATTGCGCAAACCGTAGCGGCTCGTGGGCATCAGGTGCGAATCTATACGCAATTCTGGGAAGGTGAATGTCCCGATGTCTTTGAGTTAATTCTGGTCCCGGTAAAATCTCGCACTAACCATGGGCGTAATGCCGAATATTATGCGTGGGTGCAAAATCATTTACGTGAGCATCCGGTGGCGCGAGTCGTTGGCTTCAATAAGATGCCAGGGCTCGATGTCTACTATGCTGCCGACGTTTGCTATGCCGAAAAAGTGGCGCAGGAAAAGGGGTTCTTTTATCGCCTGACGTCGCGCTATCGCCATTATGCCGCGTTTGAACGGGCGACCTTCGAGCAGGGTAAGCCAACGCAACTCCTGATGCTGACCGATAAGCAGATCGCAGACTTTCAAAAGCACTATCAGACGGAGCCCGGGCGCTTTCATATCCTGCCGCCAGGAATCTACCCGGACAGAAAATACAGCCAGCAGATACCTGATGCCCGCCAGATTTATCGCGAAAAGAATGGCCTGACCGCGGCACAAAACGTGCTGCTACAGGTAGGATCTGACTTTACGCGCAAAGGTGTGGATCGCACGCTAAATGCGGTTGCTGCGTTGCCGGAAAGCGTGCGGCGGAACACCCAACTGTTTATTGTCGGCCAGGATAAACCGGGAAAATTCGCGGCATTGGCCGAGAAACTGGGGATTCGTCGTAACGTTCATTTCTTTGCTGGTCGCAACGATGTGGCGGAATTGATGGCGGCAGCCGATCTGTTGTTACACCCTGCTTATCAGGAAGCTGCGGGTATTGTACTGCTGGAGGCGGTCACGGCGGGATTACCGGTCTTAACGACCAGCGTATGTGGCTATGCGCACTATATTGCTGATGCAAACTGTGGCGAGGTTATCGCCGAGCCGTTCCGGCAAGAAGCCTTGAATGAGATTTTATTGAAGGCCCTAACCCAGCCAGCGCTGCGTGCTGCCTGGGCTGAAAATGCGCGCAATTATGCCGATACACAAGATTTGTACAGTCTGGCGGATAAAGCGGCAGATATCATTATAGGTGATTGAGATGGTTGAGCTGAATGAACCGCTTGCCACGCTGTGGCGTGGTAAAGATGCTTTTGAGGAAGTGAAACACCTAGAAGGCGAAGTGTTTCGTGAACTGGAGACTCGCCGTACGCTGCGCTTTGAGATGGCGGGCGCGAGCTATTTCCTGAAATGGCACCGCGGCACGTCGCTAAAAGAGATTGTAAAGAACCTGATATCGCTGCGTATGCCGGTGCTGGGCGCTGACCGGGAATGGAATGCGATTCATCGCCTGCGCGATGTCGGCGTTGATACCATGCAGGGGGTTGGCTTTGGTGAAAAAGGGCTGAATCCGCTGACAAAAACGTCTTTTATCATTACTGAAGACCTCACGCCGACCATTAGCCTTGAAGATTACTGTGCCGATTGGGCAACGAACCCGCCGAACGCGGTGGTTAAGCGTATGATCATCAAGCGCGTCGCGACCATGGTGCGCAAAATGCACCTGAGCGGGATTAACCACCGCGACTGCTATATTTGCCACTTCCTCCTGCACTTGCCGTTTAACGGTCGGGAAGATGAGCTGAAAATCTCGGTTATCGATCTTCATCGTGCGCAGATTCGTCATCAGGTCCCGCAGCGGTGGCGTGATAAGGATTTGATTGGCCTCTATTTCTCGTCGTTGAATATTGGTCTGACATCACGGGATATTTTGCGCTTTATGCGGGTCTATTTTGATAAACCTCTCCGTGAAGTGCTGCGCGAAGAACAGGCGCTGCTGGCAAAAGCAGCAGACAAGGCCAATAAAATTCAAGAAAGAACGATCAGAAAATCGTTGTAATTGTTGGGAGAGGGTCATATGAATTATCAGCATCTTAACGCAGAAGAGTATATTAATCAGACATTGTGCTATGGCGCAGAGTCTCTATCTGCTGATGCTAACCCGTTGCATATTGCCTACGGGATAGATAAAAATTTTCTGTTTGGGTGCGGCGTATCAATCGCATCAATTCTGTTAAATAATCGCGATCTGAAATTTGTTTTTCATGTCTTTATTGATATTCTGGCCGAAGATGAACGCGCAAATTTTGCCCAGCTCGCCACTGATTATAATACCTGCATCTATATCCACGTAGTTAATTGTCAAAAACTGGCCTCATTCCCAACAACGAAAAACTGGTCGGTAGCAACCTACTTCCGTTTCATTATTGGTGACTACTTTATCGGTCAGCAGGAGCGCATTTTGTTTATGGATGCCGATATCATGTGCCAGGGTGGCGTGGGCGAACTCTTCGCTCTGCCGCTTGAAGATAAGGTCGCTGCAGTCGTGCCGGAACGAGATAAGGCATGGTGGCACTCACGCGCTCAGGGATTAGATTGCCCTGAACTCGAAAATGGATATTTTAATGCCGGTTTTTTACTCATCAATGTTTCTGCTTGGGCGCAGGAATATGTGTCAGTCAAGGCGCTGACGATGCTGAGTGACAAAAAAATCGCCAGTAAACTCTCCTATCTCGATCAGGATTTGCTCAACATTACACTTGCTGGAAAGGTTAAATTTATTGATTATAAATTTAACACGCAATTCAGCCTTAACTATGAACTCAAATCCGAAGTTGTTAACCCAATAACCGATGAAACAGTATTGATTCATTTTATTGGACCAACAAAACCGTGGCATGAGTGGGCGAACTATCCCAGCGCCGCGCCGTTCCAGCTAGCGAAACAAAATTCCCCCTGGAAAAACCGCGCCTTGATGAAGGCAAGCAACTCAAACTATGCGAGATATAGTGCGAAGCATTGTTTCAAGCAAGGTAACATCTTGAGTGGTATCAAAAGCTATTTATATTATGGCTATCTGAAAATCACAAAGTGAACATATAGTAATTAGTCATTTTTATTTACTGCAACCTTTCATAAAAAGGCTTTGTTGATGAACAGCAATCCCCCCCTGGTTTCGATTATTATGCCGACTTATAATTCTGCAGCGTTTATATTAAAAACGCTTCAAGAACTAGGGTCGCAGAATTTTGATAACTATGAGGTTGTCGTTGTTAATGATGGTTCAAAGGACAATACACGAGATATCCTGACGGCAGAGGCGAAGAAAAACCCTCGGTTAGTGCTTGTTGATAAAGAGAATGGTGGTGTTTCTTCAGCACGCAATGCAGGGATTCGCGCTGCCAAAGGTGAGTTTATCTCTTTCCTTGATGATGATGATCGCATTGCCCCAGATTTCATTCTTCAAATGTATACACAGCAGCAGAAAACCGGCGTTGATGCTGTCTATTGTGGCATGTATAGGGTATATGATGATACTGAAAAAGGAAAAGTGAAGGTTGATACTGAGTTTTCAGAAGGGCATATTCTCTATAGTTTTCTTACGGGTAAAGTGAATTTTCATTTGGGATCTCTATTTATCCGTAAAAAGATCATTGAAGAGAATTCTCTCTCCTTTAATGAACAGTTAAAGATTGGTGAAGATATTTTGTATATCTATCAACTTCTATCTCTTTGTTCGGTGAGTTCGGTAGCAGAATATATGTATTATTATGTTTGCCGACCTGGCTCAGTGATGAATATCAGAAGGGACAGTCAGCATTATCAACATGAAGCATATGCCCATGAGGTCATAAGAGATACGATTGCTGAAAAATATAACCTTGAAGATCGCACTCGTGTACTTGATTTTCTATACACCAATGCAAACTATCATAAAATAAGATACATGTGGAAGCTATTACAACTGGGTGATTTTTCATTATTGTCTTCTGAAATAAAAAACAATAGTGATTTTTTTTCTGAGCGCGGCAATTTTTTATCTCTGGATAAGAAAACAAAACGAAGAGCAATGTATATTAAGATGGATAATAAAATAATTTGGCGAGTCATTCGAATGATAAAATCAGGTTGAGTGATTCTGCATTGCATTATCTGTCTGCGACTCCATTGGGTATCTTTTATGTATGTTCATTTTTGAACATGTTCCATTAGCATCCTAATTTCTATTTTTGTATAGGTGATTGATTGAACGCAAATAGTTCGTGTACTCTCAAGCGGCAGCTACCCGCTTACGCTAAGCAGTTGGTTCTTTTTATTTTCCTTGTTGCACTAGCAGCACTGCCGTTTGCGGAGCATATTTCTAACAAATTGCTACCTGTGGCCGGAATTATTTCGTGTCTATGTGTTATCACCAACCCACGGAGTTATTTTAAAAAAAGCCCGGCGCTCATTATTTTCATATCACTTATCGCACTGGGACTTCTTAACCTGGTATGGGCAACAATATTTAAAGGACACTCAACGGAGTTTACCAACGCCTATCGTGGGCCGATGGAGTTTGGTAAAGTAGCGCTATTCTCTTCTTTTGTATTTTTGGCTTTATTAACCGATCATCAGGATGAAGAGAGGAAAGTCAGTAAAATTTGGTTCATTAACACTGCTTTATTTTCGCAGTTATTATTTTTTGGTTTCGGAGCATGGCAGTATTTTTTCCTCCATATGGAACGGGTCGAGTTTGCAACTAAATTTGCAACTACCGCTAGCTATATATTTATGTTCTCGACAATATTTACCGCTATTCTTATCCTCAAGATAGATGGTAAGTATCGGAATTTACTTTTTGTGCTAAACTTATTTATTGGATTGAGCACTGTTTTGATGACCGGAACCCGCGGTGCAATCCTCGTATTGCCAGTTCTTTACGTGTTCATCATTATTCTGCACTGTGTGTTAACAAAAAAAATAGACTATAAGTTAATAGCATTTTCAGTAATTGTGTTTATTGGTACTTCACTTGCTTTTAAAAATGTTATTGAGACCAGAACGAATAATCTTCACCAGGATATGTCCAACTATTCTCAGAACGATAGCGACTCATCTGTTGGGGCTCGATTGGCTATGTATGAGTCTGGATTGCGTACGTATGCTTTCTGGGGGCAATCACTGGAAACTCGTTCGGAGAAAATTCATGCTTTAGCAAAAGAAGAACCACGGCTTGATGGTGCACTTATCTACCTGAACGCGCACCTACACAATGATATTATTGAAACGCTATCCACGCGCGGCGTACCTGGTGTTTTGCTGATTATCTTCTTCTACCTCGCTTTCGCGTACTACGCTGTTGCCGTCCTGAAGGATTATTATTTACTTATTCTCCTGGCCGCCCCAGCGGTATTGAGTCTCAGTGATGTAATACTCTTCTCGAAAATAGGCCCAACTGCGCTGATGGTTGTGCTGCTTCTGATGTGCGTGTATTCAAAAAACCGAATGATAAAGTAATCACCAGGACAGCCTGAAAATAAAAAGCCCGCGTGGATTATTAATATTCACGCGGGCTTTTTTAATGGCGCAGTATTATTTATCACGGTCTACCGTTTCAAATACGCTGGCTGAGGTGAGATCGTTCAGATCTCCGGACGCTGAACAACACGCCACCTGATTCTTCCCATACCCCCCAATCAACCCCGGATCCGTCGGCCCATAAAGCGTGACATTAGGACGATCCAGCGCAGCCGTAAGGTGGCTGAGCCCGGTATCGACGGACACCACGAATTTAGCCCCCGCCAGCTCGTGCGCCACCGCCTCAAGGCTAAGGCGCGGCAGCACCTCTACATAGTCAAACCCTTCGGCTAACCGTTTTGCGCGAGCCTCTTCATGGGGCGCGCCCCACGGCAGCTTAATCCGTAGGCCGCTCCCGGCGAGAAGGCCAATCAGCTCGCGCCAGTGGCTTTCCGGCCAGTGCTTGTCGTCACGGGTCGTCGCATGCAGGAACACGCAGTAAGGCGCAGAGTCTGGCACGATGTCGCCCAGGAAATGCTGTGCAATAGCGTAATCACCTTGAGCTTCCGGTTTGGTATACCCCAGGCTTTTGGCAAACAGTTCGCGTGTCCGTTCCACGGCATGCTGCGCTTTAGCAATATGGTGTTTACGGTTATAGAACAGGCTGGCCAGCGGCTCACGCGCGGTACTCCAGTCCATGCCATTTTTGACGCCATGGGCGAGGCGAGTGACCAGCGCGGCGCTTTTCACCAGCCCTTGAGCATCAATGACGACATCGTAGGCTACGGCCTGAACCGCTTCTTTAAAGGCTTTACGCTCGGCTTTTATCGGCGCAGAGAACCACGCTTTACGCCAGCGGCGAATCGCCACCGGTATGACGCGATCGACGGCTTCATGCCAGGAGGGAATCTGCGCGAAGCCCTCTTCGACAACCCAATCAAAGCGGATGCCGGGAATGGCGCGCATAGCATCGGTTAACGCGGGCAGCGTGTGCAGCACGTCACCCATTGAGGATGTTTTGACGATCAGAACCCGCATGCGTCAGGCTTCCTCGCTCGACATCAGAGCATTGAGCTCTTCCAGCACGCGGGCTGGGGTAATATCTATCAGACTCTGGTGATAGCCTTGGGCGGAGTCGCCTTTACGCACCTTGTGATAGCCGGTGATAAGACGAATCACGCGCGCCTTGTTGGACAGCGGTGGCGTAAAATCAGGGCTGCTCGGGCCATACAGTGCGACCAGCGGGCGGTTCAGCGCGGCGGCAACGTGCATCAGGCCGGAGTCATTGGTGACGACAGCCTTGCAAGCGGCAATCAGAATGACGGCTTGTTCCAGCTGAGTTTCCCCAGCCAGATTGCGGCACCAGCCTTTTTGCTCGTCGCTCAGTGAAGCGATGATCTCATTACCGGCGTCGTTATCTTTTGCCGAGCCGAAGAGGACAATCTGGTTACCCTCATCAATGAGCTGTTTTGCCAGCGCGGCGTAGTGATAATGCGGCCAACGTTTCGCCGGGCCAAATTCAGCGCCGGGACAAAAGCCGATCATCGGACGTTCACTGGAAAGCGAGAATGCGTTACAGGCCAGGGATTTCTCCCCTTCGTTAACCTGCAACTGCGGCCATAGCAGAGGCTGCGGCAGATCTTTGGCGCAGCGCATCACGCCTTTGTCATAAGCCAGCGCGACGTAACGCTCGACCATCAGCGGCCAGGCGTCTTTATCCAGCACACGCGCATCATTCAGCAGGCCGTAGCGCATTTCTCCACGCCAGCCGGTTCGCAGCGGAATACCCGCAAAGAACGGCACAAGGGCCGATTTAAACGAGTTAGGCAGGACGTACGCGCGGTCGTAGCGCTTTTCACGCAGGCTATGACCGAGCTTGCGCCGTTCGCCAATTTCCAGCGCGCCATGCCCAAGCGGCATAGCGATCGCTTCATTGACTTCCGGCATCCGCGATAACAGCGGACGGCACCACGCGGGTGCCATCACGTCGATTATCGCCTGGGGATAGCGCGCCTTGAGCGTGCGATAGAGACTTTGCGACATCATCATGTCGCCCACCCATGACGGGCCGATCACCAGTATTTTCATGCTAACTTCTTACGCGTCGCGGTTCAGCCAGGCCATATATTCCGTTACGCCTTCGGCGACGGTCTTGAACGGCTTATCGTAGCCTGCAGCGCGCAGGTTAGTCAGATCGGCCTGAGTAAACGCCTGATAACGGCCTTTCAGTTTGTCCGGGAACGGAATGTATTCGATGCTGCCTTTCTTGTGGTACGCCAGGGTGGCATCTGCAACGGCCTGGAAGGATTCTGCGCGACCGGTACCCAGGTTAAAGATGCCGGATTTACCGTTTTCCCAGAACCACAGGTTCACCGCGGCAACGTCGCCAACGTAGACGAAGTCACGCTTGAAGCCATCGCTGCCTTCGAACAGTTTCGGGCTTTCGCCATTGTTCAACTGGGTATTCAGGTGGAACGCAACGCTCGCCATGCTGCCTTTGTGGCCTTCACGTGGACCATAGACGTTGAAGTAACGGAAACCGACGATTGGGGAATCCACTTCCGGCATGATGCGACGCACGTATTCGTCGAACAGGAATTTGGAGTAGCCGTAAACGTTCAGCGGTTTTTCGAATTCGCGGGACTCGATGAAGTCGCTGGTGCGGCCGCCGTAGGTGGCTGCGGAAGAGGCGTACAGGAACGGAATTTCACGCTCCAGGCAGTAGTGCAGCAGCTCTTTGGAGTACTGATAGTTGTTATCCATCACGTACTTACCGTCCCACTCGGTGGTGGAAGAGCAGGCACCTTCGTGGAAGACCGCTTCAATTTCGCCAAACTCTTCACCGGCCATCACCTGGATCAGAAAGTCTTCTTTATCCATGTAGTCAGTGATGTCCAGATCGACCAGGTTCACAAACTTGGTACCATCTTTCAGGTTATCCACCACCAGAATGTCGGTGATGCCTTTGTCATTGAGCGCTTTCACGATGTTGCTGCCAATAAAGCCAGCGCCGCCGGTAACGATAATCATAACTGTAACCTTTGAAATGAATAGGCCCTGGACAATCCCGGGCACGAATACCCTTTATCATATCATCACATTGCTAAGCCTTCAGCCTTTCGCCGTATCGTGAACATCAGGCCACGTGATTTATGCTGCAAATAATTCATTCAGAAATGCATCATCTCGTATCTGCGTATAGCTTTGGGTAATATGTGCCAAATTTTACCGGATCTGGAGAGTTGCAATGCGTGGTGATTTCTACAAACAGTTAACGAACGACCTGGACACCGCTCGTGCGGAAGGGTTGTTTAAAGAAGAACGTATTATCACCTCCGCTCAGCAAGCGGACATCACCGTGGGTGACGGCAGCCACGTCATCAACTTCTGTGCCAACAACTACCTTGGCCTGGCGAACCATCCTGAACTGATTAACGCTGCGAAAGCAGGTATGGACAGCCACGGTTTCGGTATGGCTTCCGTTCGTTTCATCTGCGGCACTCAGGACAGCCACAAGGTGCTGGAGCAGAAACTGGCGAGCTTCCTCGGCATGGAAGATGCGATTCTGTACTCCTCCTGCTTCGACGCCAACGGCGGCCTGTTTGAGACGCTGCTGGGCGCAGAAGACGCCATTATCTCCGATGCCCTGAACCATGCCTCAATCATCGACGGCGTGCGTCTGTGCAAAGCGAAGCGCTTCCGTTATGCCAACAACGATATGGTTGAGTTGGAAGAGCGTCTGAAAGAGGCGCGTGCTGCCGGTGCGCGTCATGTGCTGATTGCCACCGATGGCGTGTTCTCCATGGACGGCGTGATTGCCAACCTGAAAGGCGTGTGCGACCTGGCAGACAAATATGATGCGCTGGTGATGGTCGATGACTCCCACGCCGTCGGTTTTGTTGGCGAAAATGGTCGTGGCTCCCATGAATACTGCGATGTGATGGGCCGTGTGGACATCATTACCGGTACGCTGGGCAAAGCGCTCGGCGGCGCGTCCGGTGGCTATACCGCTGCGCGCAAAGAGGTGGTGGAGTGGCTGCGTCAGCGTTCACGCCCGTACCTGTTCTCCAACTCTCTGGCGCCAGCCATTGTCGCCGCGTCGATTAAAGTGCTCGAAATGGTCGAGTCCGGCGCTGAACTGCGTGACCACCTGTGGGCTAACGCGCGTCTGTTCCGCGAAAAAATGACCGCGGCAGGCTTCACCCTGGCGGGTGCCGATCATGCCATTATTCCGGTGATGCTGGGCGATGCTGTTATCGCGCAGAACTTCGCCCGTGAGCTGCAAAAAGAAGGGATCTACGTGACCGGCTTCTTCTTCCCGGTCGTACCAAAAGGTCAGGCGCGTATTCGCACCCAGATGTCGGCGGCGCATACGACGGAACAAATTGAACGTGCGGTGGAAGCCTTTACCCGCATCGGTAAACAACTGGGCGTCATTGCCTAAGGGTGTGAGATGAAAGCGTTATCCAAACTGAAAGCGGAAGAAGGGATCTGGATGACCGATGTTCCTGAACCGGAACTCGGCCATAACGACCTGCTGATTAAAATTCGCAAAACCGCTATCTGCGGTACCGATGTGCATATCTACAACTGGGATGAATGGTCACAGAAGACCATTCCGGTACCAATGGTTGTTGGCCACGAGTACGTGGGTGAAGTGGTCGGTATTGGTCAGGAAGTGCGTGGCTTTAAAATCGGCGACCGCGTCTCCGGCGAAGGCCATATCACCTGCGGCCACTGCCGTAACTGCCGCGCGGGTCGTACACACCTGTGCCGCAACACCATCGGCGTGGGCGTAAACCGCCCGGGCTGTTTCGCAGAATATCTGGTGATCCCGGCGTTTAACGCCTTCAAAATCCCGGACAATATCTCTGACGATTTGGCCTCTATCTTCGACCCATTTGGCAACGCGGTGCACACGGCGCTCTCCTTCGACCTGGTGGGTGAAGATGTGCTGGTCTCCGGAGCTGGCCCGATTGGCGTGATGGCGGCAGCCGTGGCGAAGCATGTAGGTGCGCGTAACGTGGTGATCACCGACGTGAACGAATACCGTCTGGATCTGGCGCGCAAAATGGGCGTTACCCGTGCGGTTAACGTTTCCAAAGAGAATCTGAACGATGTGATGGCTGAGCTTGGCATGACCGAAGGGTTCGACGTGGGCCTGGAGATGTCCGGCGCACCGCCAGCATTCCGTTCTATGCTCGACACCATGAACCACGGTGGACGTATCGCGATGCTGGGGATCCCGCCGTCAGATATGTCTATCGACTGGACGAAAGTTATCTTTAAGGGTCTGTTTATTAAGGGTATCTACGGTCGTGAAATGTTTGAAACCTGGTACAAGATGGCGGCACTGATTCAGTCTGGTCTGGATCTGTCACCAATGATTACCCACCGTTTCGGTATTGACGACTTCCAGAAAGGTTTTGACGCCATGCGTTCCGGTCAGTCGGGCAAAGTGGTACTGAGCTGGGATTAATCGGCTTCACAAAAGTTGTCCCCGGGTATTTATTAGCGTTAAATACCCGGGGATTTTTTTGCCCTGACGCATGCCAGGCAGCAGCCACTTTCTCTGACCTTTTGCTGTCGGCTATGTTAAATATTGCCGTTAATTACACTGTTTCGCAGGATTTTATATGACCTACACCCCCGGTCTCCTGAGCGTCATTATGCCGCTTTACAATACCGGCGAACCGTTTATCGCCTGTATGGATTCGCTGATCGCGCAAACCTGGAAGAACATTGAGATAATCATCGTTAACGATGGTTCAACGGATAACTCGGCAGAACTCGCCCAATCCTATGTTGACCGTTTTCCGCACGTCCATCTGCTGCACCAGCGTAACGGCGGCGTTTCCGCCGCGCGAAATACCGGGATGGAAGTCGCCAGGGGGGAGTACATTGCCTACGTTGATGGTGATGACATTGCCTACCCAGAAATGTATGAAACGCTGATGAACATGGCGCTTAAGGACAATCTGGACGTCGCGCAGTGCAACGCCGACTGGTGTATTGCTGAAACGGGAAAAACCTGGGCGTCGATTCCCACCGACCGCATTCGCTCGACCGAGGTGATGACCGGGCCAGATTGGCTGCGTAAAGGGCTGGCAAGCCGTCGCTGGCGCCATGTGGTGTGGATGGGGGTTTATCGCCACCAAACCATTAAAGATGCAGGCCTCTCGTTTATTCCGGGCTTACACCATCAGGATATCGTCTGGTCGACTGAATTCATGTTTAACGCCAAACGTGCGCGTTACACCGAGATGCCGCTGTACAAATATTTCCTGCACGGCGCATCCGTCAGCCGTCTTCCGCGTACCGGCCTGAAGAATCTGGCCTACCAGCGTCATTACATCAAAATTACCCGTCTACTCGACAAGATGAACCACGACTACGCTGGGCGCATTCCTATTTATCCAGAGTTTAAACAGCAGGTTATCTACGAAGCGCTGCGGGTTTGCCACTGTATCCGCAAAGAGCCAGACCAAAAAATTCGCGAGCGAATGATCGCTGAAGTGGATGTTTCGGGGATGTTTAAGCGGATGGTGAGTAATATTTGTAGCGTGAAGCTGGCGTATCAGGTGATGCTGTGGGCCATCCGCTTTGGCAAGTGGCGCGATAAGTCACTCACGCCACGCCGTCTGGCCCATTTAACTCTGGAGCTGAAAGACTAACTGTTGTTCTGCCACCCCTGCCACTGCAACTGCATATACTGCACCAGCGTGCTGTGGGTGATGCTCTCGCTTAACACGTTGAAGAAACGGCTGGCGTAAACAGGCTCCAGCGGTTTCTTTGGCTTGCAGAGCTTCACGCCGCGGAACGGATTGCGCGGTGCGGTTGGCTGACTTTGGGTTGGCAGACTGTTGTTTGGTCTTGAAGTATCAACCTGCGGTTCGTTAAGCAGGCTGCTTGGGCGAACCAGCGTAATGTCCGGTGGCAGGTTGTAGACCATCTGCTGCAGTACACGGACGGTGGTTGGGTGCGGGTGACCAATGGCGATGGCCGAACCGTTGCGGCGCGCTAAATCGATAGCACGATTAAATTGCACGCGGATATCCGCTTCGTTCTGCGTATCGTCGAGGAAGACCCGACGCTTAATCACCTTCACGCCGGTACCGTTCGCGGCGCGCATGGCCTGGCTGTTGCCGATGGTCATGCTGTCGAGGAAGTAAAGGTTATAGCGGCTGAGCGCCTGCATTACCTTTTGCATCCCAAACAGGCTAGAGGTCATCGCGCTGCCCATATGGTTGTTCAGCCCGACGGCGTACGGCACCTTGTCCACAGCTTCGCGAATAATCCGTTCGATTTCATCGCTGCTCATGTCCGGGCGAAGGGTGTCTTTTTCCAGCGGCTGCTTGCTGAGCGGCGCCATCGGCAGGTGAATCAGCACCTCATGCCCGCTGTTATGGGCTTTGGTGGCCATTTCACGCGCATGGGGTGCATTGGGTAATACCGCGACGGAAATGGTGGAGGGCATCGCCAGCACCTGGTTTTCCGTCTGTGGACGATAACCAAAGTCATCGATAACGATTGATAATTTACCGGCGTAGCTCGGTGCGGCTAATGCCAGCGCACTGAGTAAAACTATCCTGCGAAATTGAAGCAAAACTTATCTTCCCAACCACGGCAGTGGATTGACCGCCTGACCCTGACGGCGAATTTCGAAATAGAGCGACGGTCTGCCTTGACCGCCACTGTTGCCCACCAGAGCGATAGGCTGACCGGCGCGGACCTGTGTGCCAACGCTGACCAGCGCGCTTTGGTTATAACCGTACAGGCTCATATCGCCTTTACCGTGCTCGACCACGACCACCAGGCCATAGCCTTGAAGCCAGTCGGCAAGGATGACGCGCCCATCGGCGATAGCTTTCACCTCGGTGCCTTCCGCTGCGCTTATCACCATCCCCTTCCAACGTAGTTCACCTTGCAGCTGTTCGCCATATCGATGAAGCGTTGTTCCGCGAACGGGCCAGAAAGCCTGGCCGCGTGGCGCGCCAAGGCCGCCGGTACGGGCCATCAGCGAGCGTTCACTTTCGGAAGGTTTGTAGGTGGTGCCTTTACGAGTGGCTTCCTGTTGACGGTTGCGCACGGCTTGGGCTTCACGCGCTTCGCGTTCGGCGCGGGCTTTAGCCGCGGCTTCCGCGCGGGCAATGCTGCTACGCAGACGGGATTCGTTCGCGCGCATTTCACCGAGCTGCTGCTGACCCGCCTGAATGGAGGATTCGAGCCCGGAAATGGTTTTCTGACGTTCATTACGCGCCGCTTCGAGTTTGGCCTGCTGGGCCTTCTGCTCGTACAGCAGCGTTTGCTGTTCGCTCTGTTTTTCTTCCAGCTCGGTTTTCTGCGCGGCGACTTCTTCGCGGGTCTGCTTAAGCTCGGCGATGGTTTCCTGGCGCGCCTGGTTCAGGTAGCCAAAGTAAGCCTGCAGGCGTTGGCCGCGCTGGCTCTCTTCACCGCTGAGGATGAGCTGAATGCCGGTGTGCTCGCCCTGCCGGAATGCGGCATCAAGCTGTGCCGCCAGATTCCGCTCCTGCGCCGCACGCTGTTTTTCCAGCCTGGCGATGGAGGCGTTCATCTCGGCAATCTGTGCGTTGAGCTGCGCCAGTGAGTTTTGCGTTTCACGAAGCTGTCGCGCGGCGGCGGCAATGGCCTGTTCCTGCGCTTTAAGCTGGGCGAGAAGGGTGGAGCGTTGTTGTTGCTGTTGGCGTACCGCACGCTCTTTGGCGGCGATATCGGCCTGAATCGACTGGAGCTGTGAGCGGTCGTCCGCATGGGCGGGCGCGGCGCACAGCAATACGCCAGCGCTGAGCGCGCTGGCGTAGAACGTGGACCGAAGCGTCGCCTCGGCCCATTTAATGGAATAAATCGCCTTTCCCCTCATGGGGAGGGATTATTCCACGATGAACAGCGGCTTACCAGTCATCTGTTGCGGGATTTCCATCCCCATCAGCGACAGCATGGTTGGCGCGATATCGGAAAGCTTGCCGCCTTCCACCGCTTTCACGGATTTATCACCCACGTAGATCAGCGGAACCGGCAGGCTGGTGTGCGCGGTGTGTGCCTGGCCGGTAGCCGGGTCACGCATCTGCTCAGCGTTGCCGTGGTCAGCGGTAACCAGCAGCTGGCCGCCTACTTTCTCAACGGCGTGAGTCACTTCATCCAGGCAGTGATCCAGCGCTTCAACCGCTTTCACCGCCGCTTCCATTACGCCGGTATGGCCAACCATATCGCCGTTCGGGTAGTTACAGATGATGGTGTCGTACTTACCGCTTTCGATAGCGGCAACCAGCTTCTCGGTCAGCTCAGCGGAGCTCATTTCCGGCTGCAGGTCGTAGGTCGCGACTTTCGGGGAGTTGATCAGGATGCGGTCTTCGCCTTTGAACGGGTCTTCTACGCCGCCGTTGAAGAAGAAGGTAACGTGCGCATATTTTTCAGTTTCGGAGATGCGCAGCTGCGTTTTGTCATGTTTCGCCATCCACTCACCAAAGGTGTTTTCCAGGGATGCTGGTGGGTAAGCGCAAGGGGCTTTGATGTCTGCTGCGTACTCGGTCAGCATGATGAAGTCGCCCAGCTTCACTTCTTTGTGGCGTTTGAAGCCGTCGAAGTCGGCGTTAACGAACGCGCGGGTGATTTCACGCGCACGGTCAGCACGGAAGTTCATGAAGATCAGCGCGTCGCCGTCTTCCATAGCGGCATCGGCCTGGCCGGCGGCACGGATAACGGTCGCTTTCACGAATTCGTCGTTTTCATCGCGAGCGTAGGCTGCTTCCAGCGCGGCAACCGCGGTGTCAGCCTGGAATTCGCCTTTGGCTTCAACCAGCAGGTTGTAAGCTTGTTCAACGCGATCCCAACGGTTGTCACGGTCCATTGCATAGTAACGGCCAATGATGGACGCTACGCGGCCTTTGCCCAGCGCGGCAAATTTCTCTTCAAATTTCTGCAGGGAGCCATTGGCGCTGCGCGGTGGGGTGTCGCGACCGTCGAGGAACGCGTGCAGGTAGATTTTTTCTGCGCCACGTTCAGCGGCCAGCTCTACCATTGCCATGATGTGGTCTTCATGGCTGTGTACGCCGCCGGCGGACAGCAGGCCCATGATGTGTACCGCTTTACCCGCAGCGACCGCTTTGTCTACCGCGCCGGACAGCACCGGGTTAGCGAAGAAAGTGCGCTCTTTGATTTCGACGTCAAGACGAGTCAGGTCCTGATACACGATGCGACCCGCGCCCAGGTTCACGTGACCGACTTCAGAGTTACCCATCTGACCGTCTGGCAGACCGACTTCCAGGCCAGAAGCGTGGATCAGGGTATGCGGACGTTTTGCCCACAGCGCGTCCATAACCGGAGTTTTAGCGCTGTAAATAGCGTTATCCTGATGCTCTTCGCGGTAGCCGTAGCCATCCAGAATCACCAGTACCATAGGTTTTTTAGTAACCGACATTGCGACAACCTCATGCTCTAAAGACAGAAAATTTGCGTAATTTTACTACAGCTGAATCGATAAAATAACAACGAGAGATCAAAGAAAGCGGGGAGATGGGCGCTGAAAAACGCACAAAACCTCCGTTTTTTCCGTAGCACTCCGCAGAAAACGCATTACATCGCGCGCGCTGGCTGTATTTGCGCCACGCCGCAGGTATACTCCTTCCCTGGTTTTTAAACATTACACGTCGGGAGCTGTTACCCCCCATGCAAGAGATTATGCAATTTGTTGGTCGTCACCCTGTCCTGAGCATCGCGTGGATCGCGCTGTTGGCGGCCGTGCTGTTCACCACCTTTAAAGGGCTGATGTCTAAAGTTAAGGTCATCAACCGCGGTGAAGCGACCCGTCTGATTAACAAAGAAGACGCGATTGTCGTCGACCTGCGCCAGCGTGACGATTTCCGTAAAGGTCACATTGCCGGTTCTGTGAACCTGCTGCCGGCTGAAATCAAAGCCAACAACGTCGGCGAGCTGGAAAAACACAAAGACAAACCGGTTATCGTCACCGACGGCTCCGGCATGCAGGCGACTGAATCTGCTAGCGCGCTGCTGAAAGCTGGCTTTGAAAAAGTCTTCGTACTGAAAGAAGGTATCGCAGGCTGGAGCGGTGAAAACCTGCCTCTGGTTCGCGGCAAATAATACCGGCTTGTAGATCGGGTAAAGTCAGGAGAGCTGTAATGGCCAAGATTGAAATCTATACCAAAGCAACGTGTCCATATTGCCATCGTGCAAAAGCGCTGCTGGCTGAAAAAGGCGTCACCTTTGAAGAACTGCCAATCGACGGCAACGCCGAAAAGCGTGAAGAGATGATTCAGCGCAGTGGTCGTACGACGGTTCCGCAGATTTTTATTGATGCACAGCACATTGGCGGCTGCGACGACTTGTATGCGCTTGATGCACGTGGTGGACTCGATCCCCTGCTGCGCTAATGCTTTGCGAAGCGTTCACGCCTGACCTGGGCGGGCGTGAGGCATTCCGCTTTTTTTAAGGACAACACGAAAGGGTTTTTACACATGTCAGAACAAAACAACGCAGAAATGGCTTTCCAGATTCAGCGCATTTACACCAAAGATGTTTCTTTCGAAGCACCAAATGCGCCACACGTTTTCCAGAAAGATTGGCAGCCAGAGGTTAAACTTGATCTTGATACGGCTTCCAACCAACTGGCTGAAGGCGTGTATGAAGTGGTGCTGCGTGTCACCGTAACGGCGAGCCTTGGCGAAGAAACTGCGTTCCTGTGCGAAACTCAGCAGGCGGGTATCTTCTCCATCGAAGGTATTGAAGGGACTCAGATGGCACATTGCCTGGGTGCATACTGCCCGAACATCCTGTTCCCGTATGCGCGTGAATGCATCACCAGCCTGGTTTCCCGTGGGACTTTCCCACAGCTGAACCTTGCGCCGGTTAACTTTGATGCGCTGTTCATGAACTATCTGCAACAGCAGGCTGGCGAAGGTGCAGAACAACATCAGGATGCCTGATGAACGCACTTAATGCTTCAATGACTGTGATCGGTGCCGGCTCGTACGGCACCGCTCTTGCCATTACCGTGGCAAGAAATGGCCATCCAGTTGTACTCTGGGGCCACGATCCCAAGCATGTCGCGATGCTACAGCACGATCGCTGCAACGCGGCATTCCTTCCTGACGTTCCGTTCCCCGATACGCTCCACCTCGAAAGCGACTTAGCGACCGCGCTGGCCGCCAGCCGCGATATTCTGGTGGTGGTGCCAAGCCACGTGTTTGGCGACGTATTACGTCAGATGAAGCCGCTGCTGCGTCCTGATGCTCGTCTGGTCTGGGCGACAAAAGGGCTGGAGGCTGAAACCGGCCGCCTGCTGCAGGACGTGGCGCGTGAAGCGCTGGGCCCGGATATCCCGCTTGCGGTGATTTCAGGACCGACGTTTGCCAAAGAGCTGGCCGCAGGTTTGCCAACGGCGATCTCGCTGGCGGCGACGGACCCGGTTTTTGCCGACGATTTGCAGCAGCTGCTGCACTGCGGTAAGAGCTTCCGCGTGTACAGCAATCCAGATTTTATCGGCGTCCAGTTGGGCGGCGCGGTGAAAAACGTGATTGCGATTGGCGCAGGCATCTCTGACGGCATCGGCTTTGGCGCGAACGCGCGTACGGCGCTTATCACCCGTGGGCTAACCGAAATGTCACGCCTTGGCGTGGCGCTGGGTGCAGACCCGGTGACCTTTATGGGCATGGCGGGGCTTGGTGATTTAGTGCTGACCTGTACCGACAACCAGTCGCGCAACCGTCGTTTCGGTATGGCGCTCGGGAAAGGGGCACAGGTTCAGGAAGCGCAAGACAGTATTGGCCAGGTGGTCGAAGGTTACCGTAATACCAAAGAAGTCCGCGAGTTGGCGCACCGTGTAGGTGTCGAAATGCCAATAACCGAGGAAATTTATCAGGTATTATATTGCGGAAAAAACGCGCGCGAGGCAGCATTGACCTTATTAGGTCGTGCACGCAAGGATGAGCATAGCGGCAACTAATCGCAGGAAACCTTTGTCATCCCGACGATCCGGCAAGCGCAGACTTGCCGATCGTTCCAATATGTCTGGAGTAAGCAATGTCGTGTGAAGAACTGGAAATTGTCTGGAACAATATTAAAGCGGAAGCCAGGGCTCTGGCGGACTGTGAGCCTATGCTCGCCAGCTTCTATCATGCGACGCTACTCAAGCACGAAAACCTCGGCAGCGCCTTAAGCTACATGCTCGCCAACAAACTGGCTTCACCGATTATGCCCGCCATCGCCATTCGCGAAGTGGTGGAGGAAGCCTACGCCGCAGACCCGGAAATGATTGCCGCTGCCGCCTGTGATATTCAGGCCGTGCGCACCCGTGACCCGGCGGTCGACAAATATTCTACGCCGCTGCTGTACCTGAAGGGCTTCCACGCCTTACAGGCTTACCGTATCGGTCATTGGCTATGGGCGCAGGGTCGTCGTGCGCTGGCCATTTTCCTGCAAAATCAGGTATCGGTGTCGTTCCAGGTGGACATTCACCCGGCGGCGAAGATTGGCCGTGGCATCATGCTCGACCACGCCACCGGTATTGTGGTGGGTGAAACCGCCGTGATTGAAAACGACGTTTCTATCCTGCAGTCCGTTACTCTTGGCGGTACCGGTAAAACCAGCGGTGATCGTCACCCGAAAATCCGCGAAGGCGTGATGATTGGCGCCGGGGCGAAGATCCTCGGCAATATCGAAGTGGGTCGCGGGGCAAAGATTGGCGCGGGCTCGGTGGTTCTCCAGCCGGTTCCACCACACACCACCGCGGCGGGCGTACCGGCGCGTATCGTCGGCAAGCCGGAGTCGGATAAACCGGCGATGGATATGGATCAGCACTTCAACGGCATCAACCACGGATTTGAGTACGGCGACGGGATTTGATTCCTTGCCCGGTGGCGCTGCGCTTACCGGACCTACCAAACCGTAGGCCGGATAAGGCGTAGCCGCCATCCGGCAAATATCAACTGCGCAATACCGCGCCCGGATATCCCAGCTGGCGCCACGCCTCATACACCACCACCGACACCGCATTCGACAGGTTCATGCTACGGCTGTCCGGCATCATTGGAATACGAATTTTTTGCTCAGGCGGCAGCGCGTCCAGAATGGTCGCGGGCAGCCCGCGCGTTTCCGGGCCAAACATCAGATAGTCACCGTCCTGATAGCTCACCGCGCTGTGCGCGGGCGTGCCTTTGGTGGTCAGGGCAAACAGGCGCTGCGGGTTTTCGCTTTCCAAAAACGCGGCGTAATCGGCATAGCGCGTGACGGCGGTGAACTCATGGTAGTCCAGCCCGGCGCGGCGTAGGCGCTTGTCGTCCCAGGCGAAGCCCATCGGTTCGATGATATGCAGACGAAAGCCGGTGTTGGCGCAAAGACGGATGATGTTCCCGGTATTGGGCGGGATTTCAGGTTCGAATAAAACGATGTTAAGCATACTGCCCCCTTGGATTGCGGGGGCAGGATAGCAGAATTTGGGGAAACCCTCACGGACCTACGCCGCGCTCCCCTGCTTAATCGCCCCAAACGCCTGCGCCACTTCCGCACTCTGTACCAGCGAATCACGGCTAATCTCTTTAATCGATTTCGCTCCGGTCAGCGTCATCGCCACCTTCATCTCTTTCTCAACCAGATTCAGCAGGTTAGCCACACCCGCCTGGCCGTGAGTCGCCAGCGCATACAGATACGCACGGCCCAGCAGCACGCTATCTGCGCCCAGCGCAATCATGCGCACCACGTCCAGGCCGTTGCGAATACCGCTGTCGGCCAGGATCGTAATATCACCTTTTACCGCGTCGGCAATCGCCGGCAGCGCACGGGCGGAGGAGAGCACGCCGTCAAGCTGGCGGCCGCCGTGGTTGGAGACGACGATCCCGTCGGCGCCAAAGCGTACCGCATCGCGGGCATCTTCCGGGTCGAGGATCCCTTTGATCACCATCGGGCCATCCCAGAATTCGCGGATCCACTCCAGGTCTTTCCACGAAATGGATGGATCGAAGTTATTCGCCAGCCAGCCGATGTAATCCTCCAGCCCGGTTGGCTTGCCGAGGTAAGCGGAGATATTGCCCAGGTCGTGCGGACGCCCGTTCAGGCCGACGTCCCACGCCCATTGTGGATGGGTGGCGGCCTGCCAGTAGCGGCGCATGGCGGCGTTCGGGCCGCTCATCCCGGAGTGCGCATCGCGGTAGCGCGCGCCGGGGGTTGGCATATCGACGGTAAAGACCAGCGTTGAACAGCCTGCCGCTTTGGCGCGCTCCAGCGCGTTGCGCATAAAGCCGCGATCGCGCAGTACGTACAGTTGGAACCACATCGGGCGCTTGATGGTCGGGGCGACCTCTTCAATCGGGCAGACCGACACGGTGGAAAGGGTAAATGGAATTCCTTTGGCATCGGCGGCAGCGGCGGCCTGAACCTCACCGCGACGGGCGTACATGCCGCACAGGCCGACCGGCGCCAGCGCCACCGGCATCGAGAGCTGCTCTTTGAACAGCGTAGTCTCGAGGCTCAGGTCGGACATATTTCTCAGGATGCGCTGACGCAGCGCCACATCTGACAGGTCTTCCACGTTGCGGCGCAGGGTATGTTCCGCGTACGCGCCTCCGTCAATGTAGTGGAACAAGAACGGCGGCAGAATGCGCTGGGCAGCGGCACGGTAGTCACTCGCGGCGGAAATAATCATGCTTTTTTCTCCCTGGAAAGTTCAGTGTGGTCGTCGGGCAGGCGGGTACTCCGCGCCTGGCGGGCCAGGTCTTCGTCGAAACGTTTAATGGTGGTGTGGACAAAACCGAGGTGCGCCATCATCGCCTGACGAGCGCCTTCGGCATCGCCAGCGGTAATGGCGTCGAGGACGGCCAGGTGCTGCTCGGTGAGCTTCGCAAAGACCGGCGGCACCAGATACATGCGCTCGCGACTCTGAATCACCGAAGATTGCAGCAGGTCGAAAAAGCCGCGCATGGTTTGCAGCAGCACCACGTTGTGAGATGCCTCGGCGATGGCCAGATGGAAGCGAACGTCGGCCTGTGAGGCGAGGTCCGGATCGTCGCTCTGGGTGGCTTCAAAGCAGAGGCGGATTTTTTCTTTGTCGGCATCGGTCGCGCGCATTGCGGCGTACCATGCGGTGCTGGCTTCGATGGCGTGGCGGGCTTCGAGGATGTCGAAGCTGTAGTCCGGGTCGTCGGCCAGCAGGGTTTTCAGCGGCTGCACAATATTCTGTTCAGACCAGCCCTCATGCTGCCAGCGCACGAAGGTGCCGCCGCCGCGACGGCTGAGCAGCAATCCTTCGCTCACCAGCTTCGCCAGCGCTTCGCGCAGCGAGTTGCGCGAGACGCCAAGCTGGGCTGCCAGCTTTCTTTCGGCGGGTAATCGCATACCCGCCTCCAGTTGCTGTTCTTCAATCAGCGCCCGCACGCGGCAGGCGACATCGTCTGACAGACGTTTGGGCAGTATTATCACGGAATCATCCAGGTTAAGACGTAAGCCTGCAGCGTCGTTATCACGCCCACCATACAGGTGAAGATCAGGCTGTGTTTCACGGTAAAGCGGAACAGGTCGGACTCTTTGCCCACCAGGCCCACCGCCGCACAGGCAATGGCGATAGACTGCGGGGAAATCATCTTCCCGGTCACGCCGCCGGTGGTGTTAGCGGCAACCAGCAGCACGTCCGACACGCCAATCTGCTGCGCGGCGGTAGCCTGAAGCGCGGCGAACAGGGCGTTGGAGGAGGTGTCTGAACCGGTCAGGAACACGCCGAGCCAACCGAGGAACGGTGAGAAGAAGGTGAACGCATGGCCGGTATGCGCCAGCGCCAGTGCCAGCGTTGACGACAGGCCGGAGTAGTTTGAGATAAAGGCGAACGCCAGCACCATGCCGATGGAGTAAATCGGTAACGCCAGCTCTTTCAGCGTAGAGCCGAAAGTGCTGATGGCATCTTTTGGCTTCATGCGCAGCCAGACGATAGAAAGCAGGGCGGCAAACAGGATCGCGGTGCCGGTCGCCGACAGCCAGTCAAACTTATACACCGCCGCGTAGGCCGTCGCCTGGCTCACCACCGGCGGCATACGCGCGACCAGCTTGTCGAGATACGGCACGGAAATGTTAATCACCAGGTCATACAGCGCGCCGCCCGGCGCGAACAGCGCCTTAAAGGGTGGAATACTCCACAGGGTGACGGTAGCGGTCAGGAACAGGAACGGTGACCAGGCGCGAACCACTTGTCCCGCGGTGTAGCGGGTACGCGACAGATCCATATCGACCTGCGAAGCGCCCATGTCGCCAAAGCGGAAAATACGTACCGGCTGCCAGCGCTTGAGGAACAGCGTCAGGCAAACCAGCGAGACCAGTGAAGAGATGATGTCCGGCAATTCCGGCCCGAGGAAGTTAGAGCTGAGGTACTGGGCGATAGCAAACGAGCCGCCCGCCACCATTACCGCAGGCCAGGTCTCTTTGATGCCGCGCCAGCCGTCCATAATCGCCATGATCCAGAACAGCACGATAATGGTCAGGAACGGCAGCTGACGGCCAACCATCTGGCCGATTTCAAAGCTGTCCAGGCCGGTGACTTGCCCGGCCACCAGGATTGGAATACCCATCGCGCCGAACGCTACCGGCGCGGTGTTGACGATAAGACACAGACCCGCGGCGTACAGCGGGTTAAAGCCGAGTCCAACCAGCAGCGCGGCGGTAATCGCCACCGGCGCGCCAAAGCCCGCCGCCCCTTCGAGGAATGCGCCGAAGGAGAAGCCGACAATCAGCATTTGCAGACGCTGGTCCGGGGTTATCGAGAGGATCGACGAACGGATAATGTCGAACTGCCCGGTCTTCACCGAGATTTTGTAGACGAAGACGGCGGCGATAATAATCCAGGCGATCGGCCACAGGCCATAGAAGAAGCCGTAAACCACCGACGCCAATGCACGGTCGACCGGCATCTTATAGAACAGCAGCGCCACGGCCAGCGCGATAAATACCGTCCAGCTTGCCGCAACATAGCCTTTCAGCTTGAGCTTAATCAGCGCGAAGAAGAAGAACAGGATTGGGAGTGAGGCTATCAGGCTTGATAACCAGATATTCCCAGCCGGGTCGTAGTTTTGTTGCCAGAGGCTCATGCAGGTCTCCAGGGGGCCACACCAGCCGGTTGCGGTGAGTCTATGCTCAGCTCTGCGTCACGGTTTGTGTAAAATTGGCCCTGCCAATATGGTGATGTAGGGATAATGCCAATGAATGGTTAACTAATTGTTATGTTCTAGCAATTGCTTTGTGAGTAAAGATTATGGAAGTGTGAACCAATAGAGATTTGGTTGTGAAATTGGTTGGGCCAATTGGTTTGGGGGGATTTCAGCGGAAAACAAAACCTTCCCCCGGGCGGGAGAAGGTTAAGGGGAGGGGAATCAGAACTCGCTCTTGGCGAACCCTGTCATCTCTTGCAGACCCATTTCGCGGCCAAGCGCACTCATTGGGTGCACAACGACCAGACCACGGACGCTTTTCTTCAGCTTACCCATGTCGGCCTGTTCTTTTTTGGTAATCGCACGGCTGAACGGTAGTTTGGTCAGCTGCTGCGCTTCTTTGCTGAGTTTTTGAGTACGGACTTCACGCAGACGCGCGATTTCCGTTTCAAGTTTGGTTTTTTCTGCCTCAAGTTCGGCGTACTTCTCGGCACCTTCAACCAGAGACAGCGCGGCCTGCTGGTGGCGGAGAGCATCAAGCAGGTCGCTCAGGCGTTTAATTTCGTTCTTTTCGATTTCTTTCATGTTGCTGGTATCTGATAACAAAATAGACGTAATAACCTCTAGTATGCGCGTTGTCGCTCATTTCTGGTAGTTAATTATACAAAATGGAGAAGTTTCTACGCGTGATAATAAGGATGTTATTTATCTAACCCGATGAATTTAAATGTAATATCAAGAATGAGTTAACACGATCGCTTTTTTGAAAATAAGCGACAAAAATCCGCACATTTTCCTCAACAGGCTGGCGTCTTATTATCCATCCTTAAAGTAAGGCTAATCGATTGGGAGGACGTGCGATGAGTAATAAAATGGGTGAAAACATTCCGCGGATTATCGACAAAGCGGTCGATTTTATGGCCTCCAGCCAGGCGTTTGTGGAGTACCTGCACAAAAGGCCGCACACCGACCGGATACCGGACGATATTCCGGAAGATAAAGCCGGGATGTACCTTGAACGTCTGGCCTACTATCGCAACCTGTACCGTCCGGTAGATTCGCAGCACAAATAGCGTCGGTTTGGGCTATTTCTCAAACGGGTAATGCACTCGGTATTACCCGGGATATGCTTTGCCTCTCTCCAGAAATAAAAATTACCCCGCCGGGTGATGGCGAAAATAGCGTTTGAGCATTATTTTCAACATATCGGTCAGTCGTGTCTTCGGCCGCCAAACCTCTCAAAACCCGAATAGCGTGAATCTGAGGCAGGTATGTTTCTAAACTATTTTGCGTTGGGTGTGCTCATCTTCGTCTTTCTGGTGCTGTTTTACGGAATCATCATGATTCATGATATTCCCTATAACATCGCGAAAAAACGCAACCATCCCCATGCCGATGCGATTCATACCGCCGGGTGGGTTAGTCTGTTTACTCTGCACGTGATCTGGCCATTTTTATGGATCTGGGCCACGCTCTACCAGCCCGATCGCGGCTGGGGAATGCAATCACATATCTCCCCTTCGGAACCCAAGCCAACCGGCGATGACTCGCTTTTCAGGCTTTCTCAAAGGGTCACCGAGCTTGAACAAAAGCTCGCGGAAATACGCCCCACCGCCGACACGACTTCGGAGCAATAATCATGGATCTGCTGATTGTTTTGACCTATGTCGCGCTCGCGTGGGCGGTATTTAAAATATTTCGTATTCCGGTAAATCAATGGTCGCTGTCAACCGCCGCATTGGGCGGCATATTTTTGGTTAGCGGGCTTATTTTATTGATGAACTATAACCACCCCTATACTTTTACGGCGCAGAAGGCGGTGATTTCTATTCCTATTACGCCGCAGGTAACGGGCGTGGTCAGCGAAGTTACAGAGAAAAATAATCAACTGATCAAAAAAGGCGAGGTGTTATTTAAACTTGACCCGACGCGCTATCAGGCGCGGGTGGATCGTTTACAGGCCGACCTGGTGACCGCCACGCACAACGTGGATACCCTCAAAGGGCAACTGTCGGAGGCTCAGGCCAATACCACGCGGGTTTCCGCCGAACGCGACCGTTTATACAAAGACTATCAGCGCTACCTGAAGGGCAGTCAGGCGCGGGTAAATCCGTTCTCAGAAAGCGATATCGACAATGCCCGGCAGAACTATCTGGCTCAGGATGCGATGGTGAAAGGCTCGGTTGCCGAGCAGTCGCAGATTAAGAGCCAGCTGGATAGCATGGTGAACGGCGAGCAATCGCAAATTGTCAGCCTGCGCGCGCAGTTGGCGGAAGCAAAATATAACCTCGACCAGACGGTGGTTCGCGCACCCAGCGATGGCTATGTCACGCAGGTATTGATCCGTCCTGGCACCTACGCCGCGGCGCTGCCGCTGCGCCCGGTGATGGTGTTTATCCCTGAACAGAAACGGCAGATAGTTGCCCAGTTCCGCCAGAACTCGCTGCTGCGACTGGAAGCAGGCGATGATGCCGAAGTGGTGTTTAACGCGCTGCCGGGGCAGGTTTTCCACGGTAAGCTCGCCAGCATACTCCCGGTGGTTCCCGGCGGCTCCTATCAAGCGCAGGGCGCGCTACAGTCGCTGACGGTCGTGCCGGGGACGGACGGCGTCATGGCGCTGATTGATTTGGAACCCAATGATGAGGTCGACTCGCTGCCGGACGGCATCTATGCGCAGGTAGCGGTGTATTCCGACCATTTCAGCCATGTTGCGGTGATGCGTAAAGTCCTGCTGCGCATGACCAGCTGGATGCATTATCTCTATCTGGATCACTAGGCGGGAAAAAACCAGAAGGCGAATGAAGCTGCCTGAGCCATACTGAAGACTTTGTTGGCGCAAAGGAGATGAAGATGAAACTGGTCGGCAGCTACACCAGCCCATTTGTACGTAAAATATCGATCCTCTTACTGGAAAAGGGGATTGCCTTTGAGTTTGTGAATGAACAGCCTTACAACGCGGAAAATGGCGTGGCGCAGTACAACCCATTGGGCAAAGTACCCGCGCTGGTCACGGACGAGGGTGAGTGCTGGTTCGACTCGCCGATTATCGCCGAGTACATTGAGCTTTTGGGCGTGGCGCCTGAGATGGTGCCGCGTGACCCGCTTGCCGCGCTGAAAGTGCGCCAGATGGAGTCTCTGGCTGACGGCATTATGGACGCTGGCCTGGCTTCCGTACGTGAACAGGCTCGCCCAGCCGCGCAGCAATCAGAAGCTGAAGTGCTGCGCCAGCGCGAGAAGATAAGCCGCAGTCTGGATGCGCTGGAAGGCTATCTGGCCGACGGTACGCTGAAGACCGACACCCTCAATCTCGCGACCATCGCCATTGCCTGTGCTATTGGCTATCTGAACTTCCGCCGCATTGCGCCGGGCTGGTGCGTGGAGAGACCGCACCTCGTGAAATTGGCGGAAACGCTCTTCCTGCGTGAGAGTTTTGCGCGCACCGAACCGCCAAAGGCTTGATTGAACGCTATAACGCGGAGCCGCTGTACATTGTACAATCCCTCCCTTATGACTCCCTCTCCCGTCGGGAGGGGTAACATTTAACCGTCAGGCCGACTCATGACTACCGATACCCGTTCGCTCTACAGCCAGCTTCCCGCGACCGATCGCCTGCTTCGCGATCCCGCTTTCGCCCGTTTACTTGATGCCCACGGCCACTCGCAGGTGGTGGAACAGCTTCGCCAGATGCAGGACGAGGCGCGCCTTTGCATTCGTGAGCAGCAGACGCTCCCGGTCTGGAGCGAGGATTGGGCGCAGGAGACGCTGCGCCGTTTGAGCCGCGATGCGCAAAGCGCATTACGCCCGGTCATCAACCTGACGGGCACCGTGTTGCATACCAACCTTGGGCGCGCGCAGCAGGCGCAGGCGGCGATTGATGCTGTTACCCAGGCGATGCGCGACCCGGTGACGCTGGAATATGATTTAGACGGCGCAGGGCGTGGCCACCGCGACCGTGCGCTGGCGGACCTGTTGTGTCGGATAACCGGCGCGGAAGATGCCTGTATTGTCAATAACAACGCCGCGGCGGTGCTGCTGATGCTGGCCGCGACGGCGGCGGGAAAAGAAGTTGTGGTTTCACGCGGTGAGCTGGTCGAAATTGGCGGCGCGTTTCGCATTCCCGACGTGATGCGTCAGGCCGGCTGCGTACTGCATGAAGTAGGCACCACCAACCGCACGCATGCGAAAGATTACCGTCAGGCCTTCAACGACAACACCGGGCTGCTGATGAAGGTGCATACCAGCAACTACAGCATTGAAGGCTTTACCAAATCGGTAGAAGAAGCGGAACTGGCGGAGATTGGCCGCGAGCTTGGCGTGCCGGTTGTCGCGGATCTCGGCAGCGGTTCGCTTATCGACCTCAGCCGTTTCGGCCTGCCGAAAGAGCCGATGCCGCAGGAGATGATTGCCGCAGGCGTGAGCCTGGTCAGTTTTTCCGGCGACAAACTGCTCGGCGGCCCGCAGGCCGGGATTATCGTCGGCAAAAAGGCGTTGATAGCCCAGCTACAGCAGCACCCGCTCAAGCGCGCGCTGCGTGCCGATAAAATGACGCTGGCTGCGCTGGAAGCGACGTTACGCTTGTATTTACACCCGGAAAAGCTGGCGGCTGAACTCCCGACGCTACGCCTGTTAAGCCGCACGGCGGAAGAGATTCACCAGCAGGCGTTGCGCCTGCGTGAACCGCTGGCCCAGCGCTATGGCGATGAGTTTGCGGTGCAGGTGATGCCGTGCGCGTCGCAGATTGGCAGCGGTTCCCTGCCGTCCGAAAGCCTGCCGAGCGCCGCGATTGCGCTGACCCCGCTGGACGGTAAAGGGAGCCGACTTGAAGCGCTCTCTACCGCCTGGCGCAGCCTGCCCGTCCCGGTCATTGGCCGAATTTATGATGGGCGCCTGTGGCTTGATTTACGCTGCCTTGAAGATGAACCCCGTTTCCTGGAGATGTTGTTGAAATGATTATTGCCACCGCCGGTCACGTTGACCACGGCAAAACCACCCTGCTGCAGGCGATCACCGGCATTAACGCCGACCGCCTGCCGGAAGAGAAATCCCGCGGTATGACGATTGACCTCGGCTACGCCTACTGGCCGCAGCCGGATGGCCGCGTGCTGGGCTTTATCGACGTGCCCGGGCATGAAAAATTCCTCTCCAATATGCTGGCTGGCGTTGGCGGCATTGACCACGCTCTGCTGGTGGTGGCATGCGATGACGGCGTGATGGCGCAAACGCGTGAACATCTGGCGATCCTCCAGCTAACGGGCAACCCGACGCTGACCGTGGCGTTAACGAAGGTGGACCGCGTTGATGCCGCCCGTATCGACGATGTTCGCCACGAAGTCGCCGATGTTCTGCGTGAGTATGGCTTTGAGCAGGCGACGCTGTTTGAAACCGCTGCGACAGAAAACCGCGGCATCGACGAACTGCGCGACCATTTACGCCAGCTAACCGCTCGCGCACATCCGGAGAATCAGCGCTTTCGCCTGGCGATTGACCGCGCGTTCACCGTTAAGGGCGCGGGGCTGGTGGTCACCGGTACGGCGCTGTCGGGCGATGTGCGCGTGGGCGACACGTTATGGCTGACCGGCATGGACACGCCGATGCGCGTGCGCGGCCTGCATGCGCAGAACCAGCCGGTGGATCAGGCCCACGGCGGGCAGCGTATTGCCTTGAATATCGCAGGGGCGGCGCAAAAAGAAGATCTTAACCGCGGTGACTGGCTGCTGAGCGAAGCGCCGCCAGCGCCGTCTGAACGCGTGATTGTCGAGCTGCAAAGCCACGTGCCGCTGACCCAGTGGCAGCCGCTGCATATTCACCACGCGGCGAGCCATATCACCGGTCGCGTGTCGCTGCTGGAAGATAATCTGGCCGAACTGGTGCTTGATGCGCCGCTGTGGCTGGCGGATAACGACCGGCTGGTGCTGCGCGATATCTCGGCAAAAGTGACGCTCGCCGGGGCGCGCGTGGTGACGCTCAACTCGCCGCGCCGTGGTAAGCGCAAGCCCGAGTATCTGGCGTGGATTGCCGCGCTGGCGCTGGCCACAGAAGATGCACAGGCGCTGGCGGTGCATCTCACTCGTGATGCGGTGAACCTGCGTGATTTCGCCTGGGCGCGTCAGTTGAGTCCTCAGGGGCTTGAGAAGCTGATTGCTCAGCCGGGCTTTATCCTCGCGGGTGACAGCCTGCTGGATGCGCCGCTGGCGGCTCGCTGGCAGCGTAAGCTGATGGACGCGCTGGCGCTCTATCATGAGCAGCATAAAGATGAACCGGGCCCTGGGCGCGAGCGTTTGCGCCGCATTGCGCTGCCGATGGAAGACGAAGCGCTGGTGCTGACGCTTATCGAGCAGATGCGTGAAAGCGGCGTGATTGCCAGCCATCACGGCTGGCTGCATCTGCCGGATCACAAAGCCGGATTTACCGACGGGCAGCAGGCGGTGTGGCAGAAAGCCGCGCCGCTGTTTGGCGACGAACCCTGGTGGGTGCGTGACCTGGCAACGCAAACCGGCACCGATGAGAACACCATGCGTAGCGTGTTACGCCTGGCGGCGCAGCAGGGGATGATCACCGCGATTGTGAAAGACCGCTATTACCGTAACGACCGGATAGTGACTTTTGCGAGCATGATCCGCGAGCTCGATCAGGAAAAAGGTTCAACCTGCGCGGCGGACTTCCGCGACAAGCTTAACGTAGGCCGTAAGCTGGCGATTCAGATTCTCGAATATTTTAACCGCATTGGTTTTACCCGCCGTCGCGGGAATGACCATTTATTACGCGATGCGCTACTGTTCCCGGATAATAAAAATTAACAAAACAATGCGAAAAGATATCAAATAAAATACATAGATATATCAAACTCCAAAAAGCACGCCATAAACAATAACATGGTGTGCTTTTTATTTTATCCATAGATAAAAATGCTAACCTGATCGGGTTTTCTCGATAAATATTGCTATAGCCTCGACAGCCTGCTTATTAAATAAAGGAACTATCATGGCTGCATCGACTTTTTTCATTCCATCTGTGAATGTCATCGGTAATGGCGCGTTAAATGACGCAATGAACACAATGAAAGAGTACGGCTACCGCCGTGCGCTGATTGTCACCGATGCAGTGCTGAACAAGCTGGGCGTAGCGGGCAATATCCAGAAACGCCTACAGGAATTCGACATCCTGAGCGTGGTGTTTGATGGCACCCATCCAAACCCTACAACGGTCAACGTTGAAGAGGGTCTGGAAATGCTGCGCGCCAATGATTGTGATTGCGTCATTTCCCTGGGCGGCGGCTCTCCGCACGACTGCGCGAAAGGGATCGCGCTGGTGGCCTCGAACGGTGGCGATATTCGTGATTACGAAGGCGTTGACCGCTCCGCGAAGCCGCAGCTGCCAATGATTGCGATTAACACCACGGCGGGTACGGCGTCTGAAATGACCCGTTTCTGCATCATCACCGACGTGACCCGTCATATCAAAATGGCGATTGTCGACAAACACGTCACCCCAGTGCTGTCCGTTAACGACTCTTCCCTGATGGAAGGCATGCCGAAAGGGCTGACCGCCGCCACCGGTATGGATGCGCTGACCCACGCGATTGAAGCCTACGTTTCTATCGCCGCCACGCCGATTACCGACGCCTGTGCGCTGAAAGCGATCACCATGATTGTTGAAAACCTGCCGACCGCCGTTGAACACGGTAGCAACAGCGAAGCGCGTGAAGCGATGGCCTACGCGCAGTTCCTGGCGGGCATGGCGTTCAACAATGCTTCCCTGGGCTACGTTCACGCGATGGCGCACCAGTTGGGCGGTTTCTACGACCTGCCGCACGGTGTTTGCAACGCGGTGCTGCTGCCGCACGTTCAGGTGTTCAACAGCAAAGTGGCTGCGGCACGTCTGCGTGATTGCGCGAAGGCGATGAATATCGATGTGAGCGCGATGAACGACGAACAGGGCGCGGCGGCATGTGTTGACGCCATTCGCAAACTGGCGCGTCAGGTGAATATTCCAGCCGGTCTGCGTGAGCTGAACGTGAAAGAAGAGGATATCCCGGTACTGGCAACCAACGCGCTGAAAGATGCGTGTGGCTTCACCAACCCTATCCAGGCAACTCACGAAGAGATCATGGCGATTTTCCGCGCGGCGATGTAATTCGGGCTCGGTAATAAAAAAAGCAGAACGTTCGCGTTCTGCTTTTTTTGTGCCTGATGGCGCTGCGCTTATCAGGCCTACTGTTCTGGGTCGATGAGTGAGAGGCGTACTATCAGTGGACGGAACTGGCTATAGAACCATAGCCCTGCCCAGCTCAGGCTGCCGAGAACGCCGGTAAATACCAGCGCGAGCAGAGCAAATAAACAGGGGCTAATAATCAACGTACTGAAGCCATGCACAACTTCCCCATTCCAGCGAACCGCAAACAGCGTAATCCCAATAGCGCCGAGAATACCGTTCAATATGCCGATCGGGACGAGTGAGCCGAGCAGCCCAAGAAGGTAGATTTTATAAATAGAGCCTGCGCTGATTTTCTTTAAAACGACCGTTTTGAATTCATCCATGTGATTGTGTTTACGTGTTATTTGTTGAATGAGAACACTATAAATTATCTGGCGGTGGCTGAGGTAGACAGGATCGCCATTATGGGCTGAACCTACAAATAATTGTAGCCCGGCCAAGCGCAGCGCCGCCGGGGGAACCCGGAGTCGGCGTATTCACGCCTCGTCCGGGCTACGGGCCGTAGGCCTGATAAGCGTAGCGCCATCAGGCAACATACCGCACAATCATCCAGCCAGTTTCTCTTCGTTAACCCAGATACGCATCTCCCCCTCGCCACGGTTGGCCCAGCTAAACCACGGGATAAAGGTCAGCGTTTGCGTCTGACGCTCGGCGGGCGCCGTATCGTAATGCCACAGCGATTGTTGTTCTGGATGACGCGCGGTGTACTTCACGCCCTGCGCCTGCAACAGCACCTTATGGGCGAAAATGCCTTTGCCTTCCAGTTCGGTAAACGTTGCGTTATCCGGCAGCCACAGGTTATGCAGCTCCTCACCGTTATCGGCCTGCTCCAGGCAGTAGACCAGCGGCCCGCGCTGCACGGCGACTTTCCCGGCGACGTGGCGCACCAGCGGGTTGCCGTAAACGCGACGCACCGGCATCGGCATCGTCAGAGTGAGCGTATCGCCTTCAACCCAGGTACGGGTGATATGCAAATAGCCTTTTTTCACCGTTCCCGCAACGTCACGACCGTTCAGCGCCACCTGCGGCGCGCTGCACCAGTCCGGCAGACGCAGCGCCAGCGTATGGTGTACCGGAACCGGCGAATCAATGGCTACCTTGACCTGATCCTGCCACGGGTAGTTACCGCTAATGCGCAGACGTAACGTTTGATCGCCCACCGGCACTTCCATGCTGTTACCGATGTAGAGGTTTACGTACAGGGCATCTTCCCGCGGTGTGTAGATGTAGTGGCCGATGGAGGTCAGCACGCGGGCGATATTCGGTGGGCAGCAGGCGCAGCCGAACCAGCGTTGCCGCACCGGCTTCACGTGGTCGTAAATGTGGTTAAATTGCAGCGTTTTCGGGTGCACTTCTAGCGGGTTAACGTAGAAGAAGTGCTTGCCGTCCAGCGCCATCCCGCCGAGAACGGTGTTGTACAGGGCACGCTCCATCACATCGGCGTACTGGCTGTCACCTTCCATTTCCAGCATGCGGCGAGCAAACATCATCAGGCCGATGGAGGCGCAGCTTTCGGCGTAGACCGTGTCGTTAGGCAGGTCGTAATCGCTGCTGAAGGCTTCGCCGCTGCTCTGTGAGCCGATACCGCCGGTAATGTACAGCTGCCGCTGCGCCATGTTGTTCCACAGGCGCAGGCAGTCCTGACGTTTACTTTCATCGTTGCTCAGCCGCGTAAGGTGTGCCACGCCGGTCATCAGGTAGACAAAACGCACCGCGTGGCCGATGGCGGTTTGCTGCTCGGCAAGCGGTTGGTGCGCCTGGCTATACGCTTTGTCTTTCACCATCCACGCCGGGCCGTAGGTATTCCAGTAGGACGTTTTACCGCGCTTCTCGTACTCATCGTCATAGAAGTGCGGCTGTTTACCGCGTTCTTCGACGAAGTAGTTCACCAGCGCCATGTAGCGCGGTTCTTGCGTCACGTCATACAGGCGCATCAACGCCAGCTCAATTTCCGGATGACCCGGATAGCCATGGATCTGTTTGTCACCGGTACCGAAGACCTGGTCGATATGGTCAGCCAGACGACATACCACCTCCAGCAGGCGGCGTTTGCCGGTAGCCTGGAAGAAGGCCACGCCTGCTTCAATCATATGGCCAGCACAATACAGTTCGTGGCATTCGGCCAGATTGGTCCAGCGTTCGCCAGGCGCCTTCGCCGTGAAGTAGGTATTGAGATAGCCATCTTCACACTGGGCCGCGGCAACCAGCTCAATGACTTCATCAGCGGTACGTTCGAGCTCTGCATCCGGCTTCTGACACAGCGACCAGGCGACGGCTTCCAGCCACTTCGCCACGTCGCTGTCCTGGAAGACCATGCCGTAAAATTCTCCCTCCTGTTGCCCGGCGGCGATGCGGAAGTTCTCTATCGCATGGCTCGGCTCAGCGTCGTCTATCCGGTCGTTCAGCGCATCCCACTGATAGGGGATCACCACATCACGCACCAGCTGTTGATACTGCGCGAAAAACGGATCGTTCACTTTCAACGTATGTAAATCGACTTCCATAACGGACATGACAAACTCCTCAGGACGAAACGTGACGTGCGCGAAGATCGGTAGCGATGCGCGCCATCATAGGATTATTGAGCTTGCAGGCGCGGATTGAGAACGCCAGCAGCAGATGGAACAGGGCCGGCAGCAGGGTTTCCATCGAGGAGATCCCCGCCAGCGATGACGCGGTTTGGTTGGCGGCACCTGGCTGATAAGCCACATAAATAAAGACAAGGCTGATGATGCCTGCGCTGGACGCCCAGGCGAGCTTGATGAAAAACAGATTAAAGGCGAAGTTCATGCCGGAAGAACGAACGCCGGTTTTCCACTCGCCGTAGTCGTCGGAGAAGGCCATCAAGGAGAAGTGCAGCGGCAGCGTGAAGCCCAGAATAATGCCGTTGCCGAGGATCACCGCGAGCCATAGGGTCTGGTAGGCCGGACCGGTAGGCAAGAACCACATTCCCGCCGCGATCGCGGCCAGCACCAGGTTGGTGTAGTAGTACAGTTTGACGGTATCAAAGCGGTGCGATAGCAGGTTGATAATCACCGAACCGAAAATAGAGGCAAACGTCACCATGGTGAAAAACAGCGAGGTGTAGCCCGTTGAACCGCCCAGCACGTAGGTGATGAAATACATGTAACCGCCGCCGCGGATATTGAACACGTTAATCAGCAGGAACGACATCAGCAGCATCAGCAGAAGCTGGTCGTTTTTGCGCAGCCCGGCGATGTGTTCACGCAGGGTGAACTTGCCCATCATATCCAGCGATACGCGTTCGCGAACCCAGAAGAAGCAGCACAGGAACATCACCGCCGCAATGGCGCACAGCACGCCGACGCCATATTGGTATCCCTGCGCGGTATTACCTTGTCCCAGCGCTTTCACCAGCCACGGTAAGCCAACGGAGACCAAAAAGCCCGCCACGCCGCACAGCACAAAACGCCAGGCCTGGCAGGAGATCACTTCGCTGTGGCGCGTGGTCATGGTGTTGATAAGCGCGCAGTAGGGCACGTTGATCGCGGTATAGCTGACGGAGAGCAGCAGATAGGTGCCGAAGGCCCAGGCAATCTTCACGCCCATGCTGGCGTCGGGAACGGTAAAGGTAAGTACGCCGATGATGGCGATGGGAAGCGCAATCCACATCTGCCATGGACGAAAGCGCCCCCAGCGGCTCTGTGTGCGGTCGGCCAGCACACCCATAATCGGGTCGGAAATCGCATCAAATACGCGGAGTGCCAGGAATAGCGTGCCGACCAGTGCAGGCGTCAGGCCAAAGACATCGGTATAGAAGAACGTCAGGAAATTCATGATCAGGCAGGTAATAACGGTACCGCCTGCATCGCCGAGACCATAGCCGATTTTCTCGCGGACGGATAACTTATCGTCCTGTAAACCCGGCACAACCTCGCTGGTGGAAATAGGTGTAGCGGTCATGGAATGCTCCTCGCAATGTGGAGATGTCTGCTTCAGTAGGGATATTGTTGTAATGTCACGACCTGTTTAATTTTGCCTGGAAAGCGGGGAGCAACAAGGTCGTAAAGAAGTATAAAAAGAGGGTAATTCCGACCTGATCATAAAAATGTGAAGACGATCGGGCGAAAGCCAATTTAATTGTTAATAATCAAATGGAAAGGGTGTTTATTTTTGACGGTTAAGCGGGATCATTCATATTTATGCTCAATCTATCCATAGCGCTTCCGATTAAGGTGCAAAACGGTGGGTTATTTATCTCCCGCGGTGTCGGACGGCATCCGGCGCGCAGGCTGAGTTCCTGGGAGCTGATTTTTGTTGAAAAGGGGACATTAACGATTCAGGAAGAGGAGCGTGTCTTTCAGGTAACCGCTGGCGATAGCCTGCTGCTCTGGCCCGGTCGCCGCCACGTTGGTATGGCCGATTTTCCCGCTGATCTTAAATTCTACTGGCTGCATTTTGAGCTGAATACGCCCACGCAGCCGCATCCGCTATTAACCCAGTTAGCGATTCCCCAGCAGACCACGCTGCACGACCCGCAGTATTTAACCTCCCTGTTTCGGCAGTTTCTCCACGAGCAGGAGAAAATTCAGCGCAATGCGTCGCTGGAGCTTATTTTGTTATTGATTTTGCAAAACATTTCTTTATCTGCACAACACGAAGAGCCGAAAGATGAGGGCGGCGCGGCGCTGGCATGGAAAGCGCAGCAGGTGATCCACACGCGCTACCATTTACCCCTGTCCACCTCGATGCTTGCGCGCGAGCTGCACTGTAATGCGGATTACCTTGGGCGCGTGTATCGACGCGTTTTCCACCTGACAATCACCGAAGCGATTCACCGCCAGCGGGTGCGGGCGGCTGAAAAACTGCTGAGCAATTATGCGTCTTCACTGAAAGAGGTTGCCGAGCAGTGCGGTTTTGCTGACGTGGGGTATTTCCGGGAAATTTTCCGCAAGCATACCGGGCTGACGCCCGCCGCGTGGAAGCGGCGGTACTGTAAGGAACACGTGAATTCACACTAATCGACTACTGGCCGTAGTAGGCTTTGGTGCCGTGCTTGCGCAGATAGTGTTTATCCAACAGCTCGGGCTGCATGTCGGGTAACTGCGGCGTTAATTGGCGCGAGAACAGCCCCATGTAGGCGCACTCTTCCAGCACCACCGCGTTGTGGACGGCATCGGCGGCATCTTTACCCCAGGCAAAAGGGCCATGAGAATGCACCAGCACGGCGGGAAGCTGCATCGGGTTGAGGTCGCGCTTTTCAAACGTCTCAATGATGACTTCACCGGTCTGGTATTCATATTCACCGTTAATTTCGTCACGCGTCATCAGCCGGGTACAGGGAATCGCACCGTAGAAATAGTCCGCGTGCGTCGTTCCCCATGCCGGGAGATCCAGCCCCGCCTGTGACCAGATGG
Source organism: Kluyvera chengduensis (assembly GCF_044197065.1). NCBI lineage: Bacteria > Pseudomonadati > Pseudomonadota > Gammaproteobacteria > Enterobacterales > Enterobacteriaceae > Kluyvera > Kluyvera chengduensis. The sequence goes on along the minus strand of NZ_JBIQOI010000003.1, from coordinate 114,765 downwards.
TGGCGTGGCGAGAATGGGTATGCACGATGCCGCCAATCTCAGGGTAGCGGCGGTACAGCGCCAGATGCGTAGGCGTATCGGATGATGGTTTCTTCTTGCCTTCGATAACGCGCCCGGTCGCGATATCGACCACCACCATATCTTCCGCCTGCATCACGTCATACTCCACGCCGGAAGGTTTAATCACCATCAGGCCGCGTTCGCTGTCGACGGCGCTGACGTTGCCCCAGGTAAACGTCACCAGTTTATGGGTCGGGAGCGCCAGGTTTGCCGCCAGCACCTCGGCTTTGAGTTGTTCTAACATACGAATCCTCCTTCCTGCATACGGGCTTCAATCCAACGGCGAGCCTGGATAATCTCCAGCACCGGTTCTTTGGATTTCTCGGTCCACATCTCAATGAGAAATGCGCCGCGATAGTTCAGTTTTTTCAGTTCGTTAAAGATGCCGACGAAATCGACGCAGCCTTCGCCGAACGGCACGTCACGGAACTGCCCCGGACACTCTTTGGTGACGGCTAGCGTGTCTTTCAGGTGAATGGCGGCGATGCGATCGATGCCCAGCGCTAACTCTGCTGGCACATCGTTGCCCCAGGCGCTCAGGTTGCCGACATCGGGATAGACGCTGAACCACGGTGAGGCGAGCAGTTCATCCCACTTTTTCCATTTGCTGATGGAGTTCATAAAGGCGGTATCCATGATCTCGACGGCCAGCATCACCTGGGAGGCGGCGGCCTGCTCAACGGCCCAGGCAAGGCCTTCGGCAAAGCGCTGCTGCGTGCCCTCGTCATGCTCTTCGTAATAGACGTCGTAGCCCGCAAGCTGGATGGTGCGAATACCGAGGTCGCGGGCGAGTCTGATGGCTTTCTGCATAATTTCGCGGGCGCGATCGCGGACCTGCTCATCACGGCTGCCGAAAGGAAAGCGACGATGCGCCGACAGGCACATGGACGGGATCGAAACCCCGGTTTCCAGTATCGCTTCTACCAGCGAGGCGCGCTGCGTGGTGCTCCACTCGAGGCGCGATAAACGCTCGTCGGTTTCGTCCACGGACATTTCCACAAAGTCGAAGCCGCAGCTTTTTGCCAGTACCAGGCGTTCCGGCCAGCTCAGGTCTTTAGCCAGCGCTTTTTCATAAATGCCTAACGGATGCGTGCGCATTATTGACCTCCCCAGATAGCATCGATCTGCCCATGAAACTCTCGGGCGACCTGAACAGGGTCGGCCGCTCCCGCGAGTGCGCGTCCGGCAATGAATGCCTTCACGTTGATCTCTTTGAAGAGCGGTAAATCGGCGGGAGTGATGCCACCGGTAATGGAGAGTTCAAGGCCAATGTCGGAGAGCGTTTTCATGCGGGCTAGGTCGGCCTCTCCCCACTGCTGACCGCAGGCCTGTGCGTCACGTCCGCGGTGGTAAATCGCCTGGCGAACGCCGATGCGGCGCCAGGCTCTGGCGTCATCAAACGTCCAGTTGCCGAAGAGCTCCATCTGAATTTCGGCCCCTAGCTGCTGGGCGACGGCGTGGCCTTTTTCCACCGTGGCGAGCGGCGCGGCGCAGATGATGGTCATCCAGTTCGCGCCAGCGCCAAAGGCTTGCTGCGCCAGCGTTTCTCCGGCGTCGGCAACCTTCCAGTCGGCGACGATAATTTTATCCGGACACTGCTGGCGCAGCGCGCGAACGGCATGAAGCCCTTCATTCAGGCACAGAATGGTACCTGCTTCGACGATATCAACGTGGTCGCACAGCAGGGCGACATCTTTCTGAGCGGCCTGAAGCGTGCTGTGGTCGAGGGCGAGCTGCAATAGTGGGCGATTCATGCGGAGTACTCCTTAATTCGGCTATGGAAGCCTTGAAGTGATTCAATCAGTAATTGGTAGCCACGGTATTTGCGCTGGTAGGCGGCATGCGCCTGCGGGTCTGGTGTTATCACGCGGATATCGTGAGTCAGCGCGCGTTGTGCCGTGTGGAAATCGGGGTAGATGCCGGTGCCGACGAGGGCGGCGAGGGCGGCGCCAAAGCAGCCGGTCTCTTCGACCTGCGGCAGCTCGACGGTCAGGCCGCTGACGTCCGCCAGCATTTGCATCCAGACCTCAGAGTGCGCTGGGCCGCCCGTCACGCGCAGCGTGTGGACATCGGTGAAACGTTCTCGCATACGGTTGAGGTGCGTCATGTGGCAAAAGACCACGCCTTCGTACACCGCTTGTAAAAGATGGGCCCGGGTATGCAGCGCCTGCATGCCGTAAAAACCGCTGGTCATCTCCAGCCCGGCATTGCTGCCATACAAAAACGGCAGAAAGAACACGCTGCTGCTGGCTTTCGGCAGGCTGGCAACGGCCTGATTAATTTCGTTAAAAGAGATATCGCCCCACTGTGAGGTGAGCCACTCCAGATTGCCGGAAGAGGTAGGGCTCGCTTCGTGGACGATAAATTCGTCATGCTGGACATAGCGGCCGTAGACGTAGGGGTGTTTTTCGTGGCTTTTCAGGCCGTGCGTAATCCCGCTGGTGACCGCCCAGGTGCCCATAACGGCATTGAGCGTCTGCTCGTCTTTCAATCCTGCGCAGAGTGCGGTGGAAACCACATCAAACAGTCCGCCGACAACGGGCGTACCCGCTGCCAGACCGGTGATGGCGGCTGCCTGAGGTGTGATTTCCCCGCAAATTTCAGCTGAGCCCACAATCGGCGGTAGCGCGGCGTTAATGTCGCTAATCCCCAGCCAATGTGTGAGCTGAGGGTCATAGCGCCCGTCGTTCATGTTGTAGAGATTGGATTCGGAGATGTTGCTTTCTTCGCAACTTTTGACGCCGGTGAGGCACCAGCGCAGATAGTCGTGGCCCATCATCACGCAGCCAATCTGGGCGTAACGCTGGGGCGAATTTTCTTTCAGCCAGCGGAGTAGCGAGGCGGGATGCCCGGTCCATAGCGTCTGGCGGGTGAGCGGGTAGAGCTTTTCGGGGATGCCATCCTGTTGCCAGCGCTGGACGATGGCCATCGCCCGACGATCGGACGAGAGGATGGCGTGGCCCAGCGGCCTGTCCTGCTTATCCAGCAAGAATAGCCCTTTGCCCTGCGCCGAGATGCCCACCCCGTTGATCTGGCTTCCCTGAATATGATTGCGCTGCAGTAACCGTGCGATGGTGCTGGCGCAGACATCCCACAGTTGCGTCATATCGCGCTCAGCATAGCCAGGGAGTGGGCTAAGCGTGTGTAGCGCCTGACGTTCAATACAGTGTTCTTTACCCTGGCTGTTGTACAAACCGGCTTTCAGATAAGTACCGCCACAATCGATACCCAACCAGAAGGTCTCTTTTTCACTCATCTCTTTATCTCTGTTTTGCCGGGGGTGCCGGAATACGCTTTCTCTTCAGCCCGATAGCCGTGGCTATCGGGCTGGGGATACCTCTACGCGATACGTTTACGAGCAGGAACGTGGGGATCGGTGGATGCGCCGGAGGCGAGATCGCATTTCGCCGGGAGCAGTAGCGCCATGAACGCCGCCAGTGCCAGAGAGATAGCGAGGCAATACACGCCAGCATCTTTGCTGTAGAGGGTGATTAAGACGCCGACGGCGTAGGGGCCGCAGAAGCCGCCCAGGTTGCCAAGGGCATTGATAACGCCGCGCGCGCCGCCCGCCATTTCAGCGCTAAACAGCTTGGCTGGAATGGTCCAGAACACGCCTGCGGCGGATTGCAGGAAGAAGCCACAGCCAACCAGCGCGGTGTAGGCGAGCCAGACGTTGTCTTTCAACGCCACCGACAGGAACATGCACAGGGCAAACCCGGCGAGTGGCAGGCAGACAAAGACCTTACGCTTGCCCGTTTTGTCTGAGAGCCAGGAGAAGAGGAACATTCCGGCAATCGCCCCAACGTAGGGCAGAATGGCGAGCATGCCGACCTGGCCCATACTGGAATGCGTCAGCTCTTTCAGAATGGTTGGCAGCCACAGGGTGTAGCCGTAAATCCCGGTTTGATAGAAGAAGTTCAGCGCGATCAGTTGCCACATGATTTTGTCGGACAACACGGCTTTGAGCGAGGCGTTGCGCACCTCTTTTCCGGCAATCGCCAGCTGTTCGGCTTTTAGCGTTTCGACGAGCCAGTTTTTCTCCGCGTCACTAATCCAGCGCGCCTCCTGCGGGCGGTCGTAAACGGTCAGCGACCACAGCACCAGCACGACAATGGACAACATACCTTCAAGAATAAACAGCCAGCGCCAGTCGAGAGCGGTAATGAGCCAGCCGGAGAGAGGTGCGGTGATGATCCCGGCAATCGGCACAAACATGATAACTATCGCGTTAGCGCGGCCACGCTCTGCGTCAGGGAACCAGTTACAGATCATCGTCAGTACCACCGGCAGCATCCCGCCTTCAGCGACGCCCAGTAAGAAACGCAGCACTAACAGTTGCCATTGGTTGGTAATCAAACCAGTAAGCACGGAAATGACGGCCCAGGCGACCAGCGACCAGCCGATGAATTTTTTACCGCTGCCATGCACAGCAATTTTCCCGCCAGGAACCTGCAGGAACATATAACCAATAAAGAAAATACCGCCCGCAAGGCCCGCCATGGTGGCGGAAATACCCAGTTCGGCATCCATTCCACCCGGCATGGCAAAAGCAATATTTACCCGGTCCATATAAGAAATGATACAAGCAATCAGAATCGGTGGGATGATTCTCAACCAGCGCTGGCGTGGTATTTCCACAGGTGTAGATAATAGAGAGGAAGTGTTCATGTTTATATTCTCTGTTAAATAATAAAGGATGTTTTTATTCTTTAATGAGCTGCTTTATTTAAAACACGAATGCCATCGCGCAAAATATCTATGCGATGCTGCACATCTGCCTGTGCATCAATTTCTAATAATTTAATGCCGGAAAATTGTAAGGTGGAGGATGGTGCGGCCTGAAATAATTCATGGGCGCGCTCGGCGGTTAATAAACTCTCGGGACAGAACGGCGCAAACGGGGCGTGAAGATCCTGCCATTCGCCGTAAGGGCCTTGCTCCGTGGTGCCCGAAAACATGAGCGCACCGAGTTTACCCGCCCGCTGGGCGGCCAGCGTATGGGCCAGCGGTAGCGCCGTATTACGGCCTTCAATGGCGGAACGCGCCCAGTTGATGCAGACGCTGATATCGTATCCCGACAACGTGTCCAGTACGGAGTCGAGCGGTAAAAATCCCTTACGCGGTGCGTTTTGGGTCATGGCATCACAGTGTTCCAGCACCAGATTGCATGACCAGTCCCAGGCGGCGATCTCTTTGATTGAGCGAGCAAACGCTTCAGTGGCTTGCGCCACGCTGGTATTGCCCGCCTGCGGCGCCGCCTGGAGTTCGAGGGCGATAATTTTGCCAGGGTGCGACGTATTAATACGGTTAATTTTGTTCAGCAGATGGCGATAGTAGTCCACGCACGCCAGACGCTGTGGTTCATCCGCAGAGGCTAGGCCAAAATCACCGTTGCCGCCGCCACGACGGCGCATTGTCTCCATGACGGCAGTAACGACAATCTGCCACTCAGTAGGCGTATGGCGGAATAGCCACTCGTCGCCGTAAGGGTGAAGATGTTCGAGACACGGTTGTTCAATGCCCCGAATATTGGGCGTATCAGCAAGCAATCGCCAGAATTCCTTCTCCTGCTGCTCCCCTTGTTGGTGGAATGAGGGCGCACACGGATACGCACCGATAATATAACCGGTATTATTCGTTTTCATTTGCTACTCCTGACAATATATCTTGTTAATTCAATACAGCCAGCGCCACTTTTACGACAATCTTCCTAATTGGCGTTGTTTTTGTTTTATTGCATCCTGGACGGTGAACGTCCTGCGGGAAAAACATGGCATAGCTGCCAGGAACCATTTCGATAAACGATTCATTTTCACTGTGGTGATAAAAAATAATGTCTCGTTGTCCCAGCAATGATTCGCGAATTTCATTATTTCCGGTATCGATGGCAATACCTATTTTTTCTTCACCCCAGGCTAAAAATTGAATATCAAGATAGCGGCGGTGAACTTCCGGGTAATTTTCCTCTACGGGCCGGGTCGTCATATCGATTATCTGAGCAAAAATATTCCGACCTTCTATTTCAATCTCGCCCGGTTCGCATTGATGGAAATCGGTGGTGCGCAAGAAGTTGAGCGCTTTTTCAATCGCTGCCGGTAACGGGCAGGGATTGGGTTGTGAAACATGGCCAAATATCATGATTCATCTCCTACAGCGCCTGAATTTTGGCCCATACGCTGTCGTCAACGGTGATACCGTTGCGGCGATTTTCTGCCAGCAGTCGGGTAAATTCATGGCCTGGCAGGCGGATAGCCACCTCTTCATCTGCGCGCTCTGCCGTGGTGATGTAATCCATAATGCGCTGCAATTTTTCGTCCCGGGTAGCGCCATCAATGAGCTTATCGACTTCGATCGCCATGAAGATTTGCGAAATACCGTACTCATCGCTGTTGTCTTCAGTCACTTCCGCAACCGAGGCGCCATTGGAGAGCAGGGTGGCAATCATATCCAGCACGATAGATAAGCCGGAGCCTTTCCAGTAACCCATTGGCAGGATGCGACGGTTTTTCTCAATCACGCCGGGCTCTTTGGTGAGCTGGCCTTCATCATCAAAACCACCGTCTACCGGTAACTGGCGGCCTGCCAGGCGATTCACTTCCAGCATGCCGTAAGAGAACATCGACATCGACATGTCGATCATGGTGATAGGGTTTGACGGCACCGCCACAATCAATGGGTTGGTACCAATACGGCACTCTTTTGCCCCCCACGGCGGCATAACGGCGATGGAGTTGGTCCAGCAGATACCAATGTAGCCCTTCTCAGCCGCTTGCCAGCCGTAGCTGCCGCCGCGCATCCAGTGATTGGCATTGCGTACTGCAACCAGGCCAATACCGTGATCGGAAGCCAGAGAAATGGCGCGATCCATCATCTTTTTCGCCGTCAGGTTGCCGATTGAACGTTGGGCATCCCACTGTTCAATGGCGCCAAGCGTGGTGATGCGCTTTGGCTGGGCATCCGGAATGATGTCGCCATTTTCGAGCTGTTGGATGAAGCGAGGAAAACGGTTTACGCCGTGAGAATAGACGCCGGATTCGGTGGTGCTGGCGAACATTTCGGCGCAGGCATCGGCGGTTTCAGCGGCAACGCCGCGGGCTAAGAGCACGCGGGTAAACTCGTTTTTAAGGTCTGCGAAGCTTAATAACATACATCGTCTCCGTTAAATCAGGCGTTTTAGCCATTCGGTGAACGCGGCTCAAAGGCCGTTTTGTTCCTTCTTTTCTGCGTTCCTGATGGTCTAAAGAAACAACAAAAAGATCGTTTGTTAATCTCAATATTCCACATTGCGAAATCTGATTTCAAATATAGCGATCGTTTTTTAACAAAGCAATCTGTTTCATAATTTCTAAAATGCTATAAAATCAAACAATTACAAATTATCTGCCAAGATCGTGAACTGAAACACACTTTGCGCTACCATCAGGTCGCGACAGAGACGAGGAGCGGAGCATGAGCAATAAAGCGAGTGATGTGGCGTCGGATAAGGAGAAGCCTGCGGGTAGCCAGAGTCTATTCCGGGGGTTGATGCTGATAGAAATCCTGAGTAACTATCCCAATGGGTGTCCGTTGGCGCATCTATCTGAATTAGCGGGGCTGAATAAAAGCACCGTGCACCGGTTGTTACAGGGACTTCAGTCCTGTGGTTACGTCACACCGGCCCCGGCGGCGGGAAGCTATCGGCTTACCACCAAGTTTATCTCGGTGGGGCAAAAGGCACTGTCGTCCCTCAATATTATCCATGTCGCTGCGCCGCATCTGGAAACGCTGAACCTCGCGACCGGAGAAACGGTCAACTTTTCCAGCCGCGAAGACGATCACGCGATCCTGATTTATAAACTGGAGCCGACAACCGGTATGCTGCGCACTCGCGCCTATATTGGTCAGCATATGCCGCTGTATTGTTCTGCGATGGGTAAGCTCTACATGGCTTTTGGTCAGGAAGATTATGTGCAGCATTATTGGGATAATCATCAGGATGAGATTCGCCCATTGACCTGCAATACCATCACCGGGCTTCCTGCCATGTATGACGAGCTGGCGAAAATTCGCGAATGCAAAATGGCGATGGATCGCGAAGAAAACGAGCTTGGCGTGTCGTGCGTGGCGGTACCCGTTTTTGATATTCATGGGCGCGTGCCGTACGCGATTTCGATTTCGCTTTCGACCTCCCGACTCAAGCAGGTGGGTGAGCAAAATCTCCTGAAGCCGCTGCGTGAAACCGCGCTGGCTATTTCCAATGAGCTCGGATTTAGCGTGCGTAGCTGAGATTTCTGGCAGCCGGACAGATTGACCTGGGCATTTATCAAAAAATGCCCATTCCCCCCGTTGGATCAAAGCATATCGCCCCTCAGCTCTGGCACTCTTGGGGTTTATCTCTCGCATCGGAGTGGGGAATGAACCCGTTTATTGTCGCTGATTCCTTAAAGTGCATTGGCTGTCGAACCTGTGAAGTGGCCTGCGTGGTGGCGCATCAGGATGAGCAGGCGTGCGCGAGCGTGTCGCGTGAGGTTTTTCATCCCCGCATTCGGGTGGTGAAGGGCGGGGCGTTTTCCACGGCGGTGGCTTGCCATCAGTGCGAAGATGCCCCGTGCAGTAACGTGTGTCCTACCGGTGCTATCCTGCGTGAAAACGGCGTGGTTGCGGTTGAGCAGGCGCGATGCATCGGCTGTAAGAGCTGTATGCTGGCGTGTCCTTTTGGGGCGATGAACGTCAGCGTGCAGGCGCGACGGCCTCAGGCGATAAAGTGCGATTTATGCCGCCACCGTGAAGACGGCCCCGCCTGCGTGGCGGCTTGCCCGACGGGAGCGCTGGCCTGTGTGGACGTCAGCCAGCGCCCGGTATCGGGATTAATGTAGGTTGTTGAAGTTCCAACTAAACGTCAGGCTGTAGCGCCAGTCACGACTGTGGCTGTCGGTGGGCACATCGCCGACCGGGCGCGCGGCTTCGACCGTCACGCTGTAGTGTTTGTTATCAGCAAGCATCACCCCGGCGGCCACAGACGCTAGCCGCTGATGCGGCAGCCCCGGTGAGTTGAACCAGGTCTGGGCGGTGTCGGTCAGCACGTACGGCTGTACGGTGGCGACCCAGCTGTTCTCTTTGATCGAATGTATATAGCGAAGCTCAATCTGCCCACCGTAGCCGTAGTCACCGCTGGCCTCTCCGTCCTGATAGCCGCGCCCAAAGCGCTGGGCACCGAAGCTGACGCGCTCGGGCTCAGGCAAATCATTATCTGACCAGTCGCCTTCCATCGAGGTGGAGAGCCGCCATTTATCGGTGATCATCCAGGCCGCATCAAGGTTGCTTTTCCACAGCGTGAAAGAGAGATCGTTGCCGTAGGGCGGCGCGGCATCGGCCATGGATGAAATATCCACGCCCTGGCGCAGCGTTAACTTGCCGTTAATGCTGGCGCGGTCAAACGCCTGTAGACCATTGATGCCGAACTCAAATGCCGGGTAGCGAACGTGGCTTTTGAGTTCGATGCTATCGACCGTTTGCGTGTTCTCAATCTGGCGGATGTGGTTGTTGTTACGTCGGTCGGTGTAGTCCACGCCTCCGTTGACGTTGAGCTGCTGCTTGCCGGTTAGGATAATCGGATAGCTGAACATCGCGCCGCCGTTATACTGCGTGGTTTCCTGCCGGGAATCTAAGGAACCGCCCGGATAGTACAGTAACGGCGTATAGTCCCGTGGGTTGTCGCGGTAGAAGCTGCCCTTGAGCTGCATCATCAGCCCGTCGTCGGTCAGGAACTGTTGATAGTTCAGCCCTAAGTACGATTTTCGCGTCGAGCTATCGAGGGGAATCAATGTCGCCAGCCCGAGCTGATCGCCATAGCTGGTTAAGTTGCTCAGCGACCCGGTGACGAACGCCATATTCTGGCTACGACGAGTATCAATGGTCGATGAAATATCCCAGATATGCGGCTGGATGCTTTTGGCCTGCATGGCCGCGGCGCCATAGATGTTCTGCGGCAGCTGCGCGCTGGCATCGACGGTAACGCCGGGGGTGCGGGTCATTAATTGGGTATAGCGGTCGAAGGTGGCCTGCGTTAGTGGCTTCTCGGCCATGATTTTGGCGGCCAGTCGCTTTAAGCGCTCGGCCAGATTAGGGTTATTCGTTTGAATGTCACTGTGCGCTACGTAGCCCTCCACCAGAACGATTTTGATCGTGCCGTCATGAAAGTTGTCATCAGGAAGCCAGGCGTAGGAGAGCGGATAGCCGTCGGCGCGGTAGCGCAGCGTAATATTATTAATGAGCCCGACCAGCGTTTTCAACGGAACCTGTTTGTGTGCGTAGGGAACAAAAGGCTGTAATAACTCTTTTAATGGATATACGGTGCCGCCAATAAACTGAATATGATCGACTTTAATAAGTGTTTCTGGCGTTAATTTATTTTTGGGAACGCTTACAGTTAAACTTGGGGCTGCTGCAGGGAGGGCTTGCGGCGTACTGTTATGTTCCGCTTTGGCCGGGTTATTTGGGTCAATCAATGCGGGTAAAGTGTCTGCTCTGGCTATATTAAGCAGAACAACCCCCGATAGCGCATAAGCCAGGGTCGTTTTCATGACGCGTTCCTTGTGTATTTTATTGTGCAAGGATGATTATTGTTATTCTGCTGAAAAACGTGCCCCCATTGCGGGGGCACGGAAAGCATTAATAAATATATAGCTTATTTTTTTAACGTTAACCCGCCGAGCAGACCACCTAAAGGATTGCTGGTGGTTGTTGTCGTTGAAGAGCTGCTGCTGGCGCTGGCGTTAGCCGAGGTGCTGACGTTAAGGGTATTCGTTAATGAACTGACTGTGCCGCCCAGCGAAGCGCTTGCCAGCAGGCCGCCGCTACCGGTCTGGGTGCTGGTCGGTTTCACTAAGCCACCGGTATCCGTCACGATATTCCCGACGCTAGTGACGACCTGTCCGACGCCGCCCAGTGCGGGCGTTGAGGCGCTGACGTTGTTACCAATCCCGCTCACGGTGGTGCCTACCTGGGTGAGCAGACCGTTAACCGGCGTACCTAAACCGGTCGTTGCCCCGACGCCCTGGGTGACGCCCTGGACTCCAGACAGTGTGTTATTGACGACGGAGGTGACACCGGTTGTGGCTGCTACCGCCCCCGGGCTTTGCAAGGTGCTGGTTAAGCCCGTACCGGTGCTGCTAACAATCTGACCCGCGCTATTCACCACGTTGCCGACAAGGCCGGTCACGCCCGCAACTGGGGTACCAGAAGTGCTGGTCGAGAGATTATTACCCACGCCGGATACCGTATTCCCCAGTACGGTAACGGTACTGGTGGTGCCCTGCAGCGTCGTGCCCACGCCGTTAGCGTTTGATGAGTTCCCGACACCGTTGGTGACGCCCGTCCCTAAGGTATCAACCGCGTTACCCACACCGCTGACGGTGGTTGAAATGGTGGAAGTGACCGGGTTGTTGCCCGCCGTACTGGTCAACTGACTGCCCAGACCGCCCAAGGTATCGCCCACACCGGACACTGCTTTCCCGGTTTCACCCAGGATGCTGCTGCCAGCCGTTTGGCCACTACCAGAGCCGCCGCCGCTACCATCACCGCCGCCGCCGCTACCATCGCCGCCACCGGAGCCGTCGCCGCCACCGCCAGAACCACTACCTGTCGTGGTACCGTTTTTGGCCGTTGAATGAGAACCTCCGCCGCTTCCGCTACAGGCAGAGAGTGAGAATGCAAGAAGCACCGCCATCGCAATTATGCTTAATTGGCTAATTTTTTTAGAGGCCATGATCTTATCTCCACCAGTTAAAAACGCCGAGTGCGTATTAGTCAGTGTATGGCGGAAATTAAGCCTTGCATGGGGCGTTTTTTTTCATACGAAAGTATGGATAAGTCCGATTTAACTTAAGCGTAAACAAAGGCTGCTATGTAAATTAATATGCGCTTATGAAACATATTCTTACTTTGAATTTAACAAATTAAGCAGCGTTGAATAATGGGTTTAACTGTTAAGCGTTAATTAAATTGCGGTGGGAAATTGAGAGTAATCCGAGTGAATTAAAGAGCGTGATTTTCTGTTTTTTATTCTTTAAATAACTATCAAGATCACAGAAAAATATCAGCCTCTGATTTTCAGAGGCTGATGTATCGTATATTACTGGTTTTCTTTCCAGGCTAATTCTATCTCTTCAGCGAGGATTTTAACGCCCGCTTCGATCTTTTCTGGATCTGGTACATAGTTCATGCGCATGCACTGGTGAGTATGGTCCCAGGGTTTATCCAGCCCCGGGAAGAAGAAATCACCAGGCACCATCAGGACACCGCGTTTTTTCAGCCGCTGGTAGAGCAGCTCGGTGGTAATCGGCAGGTCCTTGAACCATAACCACAGGAAAATCGCGCCCTCGGGTTTATGGATGAGACAGCGGTCTTCCGGCAAATAGCGGCGGATAGTGGCGATGGTTTCCTGCACGCGCTGGTAGTAGAAAGGCTTAATCACCGTTTCTGACAGGCGCAACAGATCGTGCCGTTTAATCATTTCACACATGATTGCAGGCCCAATACCGCCAGGCGCCAGGCTGATAATCCCGTTCATGTTGCTGATTGCGGTAATGACTTTCTCGTTGGCGATAATGATGCCGCAACGGCTACCCGGCAGACCGAGCTTAGACAGGCTCATGCACAGCACGGTATTCGGGTTCCACAGCGGCGTCGCTTCGCTGAAGATAATGCCTGGGAACGGGACGCCATAGGCATTGTCGATAACCAACGGTATCTCGTGCTGATTCGCCAGAGCGTCGAGCTGTTTGAGCTCTTCATCGGTAATGACGTTACCCGTTGGGTTTGTCGGGCGCGAAACGCAGATCATTCCGATGTCTTTGCCAATTGGCAAATTATCGAAATCAACATGATATTTAAACTGCCCTTCCGGGAGCAGCTCAATATGCGGGCGGGTTGAGACGAACAGATCGTCTTCCAGACCGGAATCCGCGTAACCGATGTATTCGGGAGTCAGCGGAAACAGTACCTTGCGGGTAGAACCATCCGCGCATCGACCTGCGAAAAGATTGAACAAGTAGAAAAACGCGCTTTGGCTGCCATTTGTTAGTGCAATATTCTGTGGGCCAATATCCCAACCTAATTCATTACGCAGCATATCGGCCAGGGCGGTAAGCAGTTCATTCTTGCCCTGAGGACCATCGTAATTGCACAGTGCTTCAGAGACTTTGCCGCTTTCCAGCATCTCCGCCAGCAGGTTATTGAAGTAGGCGTTCATCTCAGGGATCTGCGCCGGGTTACCGCCGCCTAGCATGATAGCCCCTGGGGTGCGTAAACCGTCGTTGAGGTCTTCCATCAGGCGGGTAATGCCTGAATGGCGGGTGAACTTGTCGCCAAAAAGTGAAAATGTCATAGCTGAATTTCTATTGCTTGTTCTGTGATGTAGGTAACGATAACGCCACTCACGATAGGGTGCAAATGCGCTTGATGAACGGGTTTTAGAGAATAAATCGATGAATTTGTATTTAAGTGGTCTTTTATTCTAAAGAGGCCCGTATGGCTGATACGGGCCGTGATAAGAAAAAATTATGGTTTGCCGGACCACACGACCATCACTTTATCGTGGTCTGTTTCACGGACAAAACCGTAGCCCTGGTCGAGCGTGAGCGTGGTTTGTTTACCAGCGCCGATGGCAGGGTGACGCGTACGGAACTGGCCCAGCGTCTGCCAGTGTGCGACCTCGGCAGCAGATTTACCGGTGACATCCTGCCAGTTCATCTGCGAGCGTGTGCCCTGTAGCGGATCTGAACCGGTGGGGCCGAATGGACGACTGGACTCATCGCCGTAGAAAATCTGCACCGCGCCCGGGGCCAGCAGCAGAAGTTCTGCGGCGTTATTGCCTTTCTCCCGGAACAGGCGGGTATCGTGAGAGGAGAGGTAGCTCAGCACGTTGAAGCGTTGGAGTTTGTCGGCCATTTGTTGCCAGGTCATGTCGATACTGGAGAGACAGTCGGTCGCTTTCGCGGCCTGCTCCTGGTAATCGAAATTGATCATGGCGTCAAAGCCGTGACGGTAGTAATCGCTCTCCATCACGCCGTGTCCCCAGGCTTCGCCGGTCATCCAGAACGGCGCATCGTCGAGCGCTTTCTGCGGGTTGGCTTTTTTCCACTCGGCCAATGCGGCGACCGATTGTGTCTTAAGCTGCTGCCAGGCCGCCATCTCAACGTGTTTCGCCGTATCGACGCGGAAGCCGTCAATACCATAATCGCGTACCCATTGGCTTAGCCAGTGGGTGAGATAATCGCGCGGGGTGAAGCCATCGATGGCTTTCGCGTGGGTATCTGGCTTGTTGCGGTAGAAATTTGGCAGTCCGCTCGGCGTGGTGGATTCGGTTTTCAGATCCGGCAGAAACGCCAGCGACATCGTCAAATCGTCAAAGCCGGGATTGTCGTAATCGCCAATATCCGTGCGGACCCACGCTTTGCCCCACCATTTTTCCCATGCGGCCTTATCGCTGAAGTTGATGTAATCGTTAAAGCTGTGCCAGGTCTGGCCTGGGCCGGGCTGCCAGTCTGTCCAGTGTTCGCCGAGCGTTTTGGTGATGTCATTACCTTTGAGGTAGAGCGCGCCAAACTGGAACTGCTGCATGTCGGCCAGAGTAGCGTAGCCGGTGTGGTTCATCACGACGTCAAACAGGATGCGGATGCCTCGCTGGTGTGCGCCATCAACCAGCGCGCGCAGATCCTCTTCGTTGCCCATATTGGCGTCCAGCCGCGTCCAGTCCTGAGTGTAATAGCCGTGATAGGCGTAGTGCGGGAAGTCGCCTTTTGTTCCGCCGCCCACCCAGCCGTGGATTTGCTCAAGCGGGGAGCTAATCCAAAGCGCGTTAACGCCCAGTTTCTTTAGGTAGTCGAGCTTGCTGGTTAAGCCTTTGAGGTCGCCGCCGTGGAAGGTGCCAATTTCCGCCATGCCGTCTTTGTGTCGCCCGTAGCTATTGTCGTTGCTCGGGTCTCCATTCACGTAGCGGTCGGTCAGTACAAAATAAACCGTGGCGTTATGCCAGCTAAACGGCGCGGCGTTAGCGACGTCAGCGCGTTCAAGCAGTAATAATCCATTGCTGTTGTCAGCAGGGCGTAGCGTGATTTTTCCCTGCTTCACCGTCGCCGTCTGGCCGCTATAAAAGTCACGAACGAGGCTGCCTTCCGGGAAGGTTCTGGCGACGTCCAGCGTCAGCGGTTTGCCGTCCCAGCGCGGGCACTGGCGTACGTTGGCCTGTTCTGCGGTGTTCTGTGTGTCACTTTGCACGGCGATAGTGAGCGTAGGTGTGCCGGAGCGGGTATCGACCTCCAGCGTGTAGCGGCCGTCGCGGAAAAGACGCCACTGCGGCGCATCCCCCTGACACGGTTCCAGAGAGAGCATCTGGTTAAGACGAATCCCCGATGTGGGCTGCCAGCACTGTTGGTCAAAATTCAATCTTAATGGTCGGGTACCCTTCACGAGCGTTTTTTGGCTACTGAACTTCCCCGTGCCGTCCGCTGAAAAAGCGGGAAAGCCCTCACTGGACCAGTTTGCAGCACCGACGAAAGTGGGAATCAGTAGCGGTATCAGGGCAGCGAATTTCATTTCAGGATCCTTGTGCCATCGGGTTTTTACCCAGTTTGCCAGTCGCTTATCGTGCTGTACTCCTCCTGGTGAAAGGAGGAGATAAAGGGCTGAGTGATGGCGGTCAAAAAATGAACTAAAATGAGAGGTGGCTGACATTTTGCGTATGCAATTTGTCCTATGCTGAATCGCGTCCACGCGTCGTTTCGGAATCGGACTATTTCCTGAGCGTGCGTTGGCGGGGTATTTTTGGTACAATTTGAGATTCAGCTCTCAATTTTTTGAAATAATAAGGCGTTGGAATGATTAAATCCGACCAGGAGACCTAATGATATCGACTCCCATTCGACGATATGGGGCCGCGATACTTATGTTACTCATCTGGACTTTTTCAGGTGGGGTGTTTGCAACAACACACACGGTAACGAAGCATCCGAAAGCCTCGGTAACAAAACATACGAAGGCGACGGCACCAAAAGTAACAAAGGCAAGTTATAGCAAGGCAAGCAGTAAACAAGAGTATTCTCGCAATAGTGTAAAGAGCAGTTCACTTCCTGATTTGCGAAAATACCCTTCCGGAACCCCAAGGAAAAGAGCGTTTCTCCGGACGGTAATGCCTTATATCACAAGCCAAAATGCGGCTATTACTGCCGATCGTAACTGGCTGGTTTCTAAGCAGTACGAAGGCCGTTGGTCGCCGTCTGAACGTGCGCGTCTGAAAGATATTGCCGCACGCTATAAAGTCAGCTGGAACGGTAACACCCGCAAGGTGCCGTGGAATTCGCTGCTTGAGCGTGTCGACATTATTCCAGGCAGCATGGTCGCTACGATGGCTGCTGCAGAGAGCGGCTGGGGTACCTCTAAGCTGGCGCGCGCCAATAACAACCTGTTCGGCATGAAATGCGGTAAGGGTTGTAAAAATGGTGCCGGTTCAGTGAACGGCTACACCAAGTTTGATTCCGTAAAGGCGTCCGTTCAGGCCTACGCAGCTAACCTGAATACGCACCCGGCTTATGCCTCGTTCCGTAAATCTCGCGCCCAGATGCGCAAGTCGGACCAGGAACTCACCGCAACGGCGATGATCCATAAGCTGAAAGGCTATTCGACCAAGGGTTCAAGCTACAACGACTACCTGTTCGCGATGTACCAGGACAACCAGCGCCTGATCGCCGCACACATGTAATCCGCGCTACATTTGAAAAAGGCCTTCCAATTGGAAGGCCTTTTTTTATTCCGTCGTCAGACAATGTAGGCCAGATAAACGAAGCGCCATCCGGCAAAGGCATCAGGTCTGAATCAACAACTCACTGTGCTGTTCACGGTACTCTTTCGGCGTCGTGTCGTACTCTTTCTTAAATACCGAGTAGAAATATTGCAGTGAGGGATACCCGCACATCTGCGAGATTTCGTTAATCGACAGTGAAGTCGACACCAGCAAGCTGCGCGCTTTCTCAAGTTTCTCGCTGTGGATCACCGCGTGGATCGTTTCTCCCACCTCTTCCTTAAAGCGTTTCTCAAGGTTTGAACGGGAAATCCCGACAGAGTCCAACACCTGCTCCACCTTGATACCTTTGCAGGCGTTATTGCGGATATAGTGCATGGCCTGAATGACGGCCGGATCGTTCAAGGAGCGGTAATCGGTAGAACGTCGTTCCATCACGCGCATCGGCGGCACCAGCACGCGCTGAAGCGGCAGTACCTCGTTGTCGAGCAAGCGCTGCATCAGTTTTGCCGCCTGGTACCCCATTTGCCGCGCGCCTTGTGCAACCGACGAGAGTGCAACGCGTGAGAGATAACGGGTCAGCTCTTCGTTATCGATGCCAATGACGCACAGTTTTTCCGGCACGGGGATGTGCAGATGCTCGCAGGCCTGCAAAATATGACGGGCTCGGGAATCGGTGACGGCGATAATACCGGTTTGCGGCGGCAGCGTTTGTAGCCAGTCGGCCAGCCGATTTTGCGCATGTTGCCAGTTTTCCGGTGCGGTTTCCTGGCCCTGGTAAATGACGCCTCGATACTTCTCTTTGGCGACGATCTGGCTAAACGCGTATTCGCGCTCTTCGGCCCAGCGTTTGCCGCTAGCAGAAGGAAGGCCGTAAAACGCGAAGCGATGCACCCCTTTCTCTTTCAAATGCAAAAAAGCGCTTTCAACCAGCGCATAGTTATCGGTCGCAATATAGTGAACGGGAGGATACTGCTCCTGGCGATGATAGGAACCACCAACGCCGACAATGGGCACGTTGACATCGGTGAGCAGGGCTTCGATGGTCGGGTCGTCATAATCGGCAATAACGCCGTCGCCCAGCCACTCTTTAATGTTTTCGATACGTGCGCGGAAATCTTCCTCTATGAAGATATCCCACTCGGATTGCGACGCCTGTAAGTATTCGCCCACGCCTTCAACCACCTGCCGGTCAAAAGCTTTGTTGGCATTGAATAACAGCGTCACGCGGTGACGTTTTCCAAACATGGTTCAGGGTTCCTCGTGAATCATGAGGGGTGTTGCCGTTATGAAGAACGGCAACACCACGGCTGGGCAATTAAGCCCGCCGTTTGGTGGCGGAGTCCATCCAGACGGCGAGTAATAAAATTGCACCTTTGACGATATATTGCCAGAAAGTGGGGACGTCCATCATACTCATTCCGTTGTCGAGCGAGGCCATAATAAATGCCCCCATCACCGCGCCAGCAACGCTACCCACACCGCCCGCGAGGCTGGTGCCGCCGATAACGCAGGCGGCAATGGCATCCAGTTCGGCAATGTTACCCGCCGACGGAGAACCCGCTCCCAGACGTGAGCTAAGAATCAGCCCTGCAATGGCGACCATCAGGCCGTTGATGGCAAATACCGCCAGCTTGTTACGCTCAACGTTAATACCGGAAAGGCGTGCGGCTTCGATGTTGCCGCCGATAGCATATATGCGTCGACCAAAGGCGGTGCGCGTGGCCATAAACATTCCCGCCAGCAGCAGCAGCGTGAGCAGCAGAACCGGCGTTGGCACGCCGCGATAATCATTGAGCAGCCAGATAGCGCCGAGGACGATTACCGCCGTCAGCGCCTGACGACCCACCACGCCGCTGGAAGCCGGAGTGCCCAGTCCCAGCGACTGACGCCGCATTCGCCCGCGCCACTG
Source organism: Kluyvera chengduensis (assembly GCF_044197065.1). Classification (NCBI taxonomy): domain Bacteria; kingdom Pseudomonadati; phylum Pseudomonadota; class Gammaproteobacteria; order Enterobacterales; family Enterobacteriaceae; genus Kluyvera; species Kluyvera chengduensis. The sequence continues at coordinate 96,016 of NZ_JBIQOI010000003.1, read as the reverse complement.
CCAGGCGATAAACGCCATCAGCCCAATCGCGCCAAAGGTGAAGCCAATACCGTCTGGCAGGTAGCTTTGGCCAATTTGCGACATCGCCGCACTGGTGGGAGAAACGGTCGTACCGTTGGTTATCCCAATCAGAATGCCGCGGAAGGCAAGCATCCCGGCGAGCGTTACGATAAACGACGGTACTTTCCGATAGGCGACCCACCATCCGTTCCAGGCGCCCAGCACCAGGCCCATCGTCAGCGTGACGATAATGGTCAGCGGCAGCGGCCAGCCGAGCCAGACATCAAAAATGGCGGCAGCACCGCCTAGCAGGCCCATCATTGAACCGACGGAAAGGTCGATTTCGGCGGAAATAATCACGAATACCATTCCGACGGCGAGAATGCCGGTGATGGCGGTCTGGCGCAGCAGGTTGGAAACGTTACGTGCGCTGAGGTAGGCGCCGTCAGTGGTCCAGGTAAAGAACAGCATAATCACCACAATGGCCGCGATCATGACGAAGACCTGCAGGTTGAGCGATTTTAGCCGCAGCGCAGGGGCGGGAGCAGAGGCCGCCAGCTTGATTTCAGACGGGTTGTTTTTCGACATGACGTTCACTCCTTAAGGCGGCTTCCATCACTTGTTCCTGAGTCAGACCGTTATTGACCAGGTCGGCTTTTAATTTCCCCTCGTGCATGACCAGCACCCGGTCGCTCAGACCCAGCACTTCCGGTAGTTCAGAGGAGATAACGATGACGGCAATGCCTTGCTGCACCAGTTGATTAATCAGCTTGTAGATTTCGTACTTTGCACCGATATCGATACCGCGCGTGGGTTCATCAAGAATGAGAATGCGGGGATTAAGCAGTAGGCAGCGCGCCAGAATGGCTTTTTGCTGATTGCCGCCGCTGAGTCGACCGACAGCGAGATCCGGTGACGACGTTTTCACCTTCAGCCGCTGGATGGACTGTAAAATGCACTGCTGTTCTTTGGCATCATCCAGGCTGCTAAATGCACCGCTGAAGTCGTTGAGCGCGGCAAGCGTGATATTTTTTCCAACCGCCATGACCGGCACGATGCCGTCTTTTTTGCGGTCTTCCGGCACCATCGCTATACCGTGGGCGATGGCCTGCTGGCAGTTGCGGATGTCCACCTGCTTGCCATCAATAAAGACTTTGCCTTCCCAGCGCCCGCGCCAAACGCCAAACAGGCACTGGACGGCTTCGGTACGTCCGGCACCCACCAGGCCCGCGATGCCCAGAATCTCCCCGCGCTTGAGGCTAAAGGAGATGTCGTTCACGCGTTTAATATGCCGGTTCACGGGGTGCCAGGCGGTAAGGTGCTCCACGCGCAGAATTTCATCGCCAGCCGTATGCGGCTCGCTCGGATAGAGCGCGGTGAGTTCGCGGCCAACCATCATGGTGATAATGTCGTCTTCAGTCATATTCGTGGCATCACGAGTACCGATATGCTGGCCGTCGCGGATCACGCAGATGGTGTCAGAGATCGCTTTCACTTCATTGAGTTTGTGGGAGATATAAATACAGGCGATGCCATGGTTTTGCAGATCGCGAATGATCCCCAGCAGCACGGCAGTTTCTTGTTCAGTGAGCGAGGCGGTGGGTTCGTCCAGAATAAGCAGTCGTACCTGCTTGTTCAGCGCCTTGGCAATTTCAACCAACTGCTGCTGCCCTAGACCTAAATCGCCCACGCGCGTATCGGGTGAAATAGCGAGATTCACCTGTGCCAGTAATTTCTCGCAGCGCAGCGTCATGGTGTCGTAATCCAACACGCCGTGGCGGCTAATCTCTGTGCCGAGGAAAATATTTTCCAGCACGGTCAGATGTTTAACCAATGCCAGTTCCTGATGAATAATAGCAATGCCTTTGCGCTCGGTATCGCGAATATGCGTGGGCTGTAGCGTCTCGCCGGCAAAGGTAATTTCCCCCTCGTAGCTGCCATGTGGGTAAATACCGCATAGCACCTTCATTAACGTGGATTTTCCTGAGCCGTTTTCGCCACACAGGGAAACCACTTCGCCAGGGTTTAATCGCAGGCTGACATTATCAATCGCCTTCACCACCCCGAAGGTCTTGGTGATGCTTTTCATTTCGAGTAAATATGGCATAAGTGCTTGTGCTCCGCGTAAGCCAGGCTGCCCCAGCGTGAGGCTGGGGCGGGCCGTTTAGAGTTCGCTCTTCTTATGGAAACCATCTTTTACAACGGTGTCGTCAATATTGGTTTTATTGACTTCAATTGGGGTGAGCAGGCGGGATGGCACATCTTTCAGACCATTATTCAGCGTGGCATCGGCTTTCGGCTGCTTGCCGTTACCGAGCTCAACGGCGATTTCTGCTGCGCTATTGGCCAGTAAGGTGATCGGTTTATATACGGTCATGGTTTGCGTGCCGTTGATAATCCGTTTCACCCCCGCCAGATCGGCATCCTGACCAGAGATAGCCACTTTGCCAGCCAGACCCTGAGCGCTGAGTGCCTGAATGGCGCCGCCTGCGGTGGCATCGTTTGACGCTACAACCGCATCGATTTTGTTATTGTTAGCGGTGAGGGCGTTTTCCATAATTTTCAGCGCATTTTCCGGCAACCAACCGTCAACCCATTGATCGCCGACAACTTTAATTTTGCCATCATCAATATAAGGTTTTAATACTTTCATCTGTCCGGCGCGGAAAAGTTTAGCGTTATTATCAACCGGCGAACCACCCATCAGGAAATAATTTCCCTGAGGTACCTGATTAACCAGACTTTGCGCCTGCATTTCACCGACTTTTTCGTTGTCGAAAGAAATATAAAAATCAATATCCGCATTATTGATCATGCGGTCGTAAGCTAATACTTTAATGCCTTCTTGTTTCGCTTCTTTAATTACGTTGCTAAGTACTTGCCCGTTATACGGAATAATAACAAGGACATCTACACCACGGTTGATCATATTCTCGATCTGCGACATTTGTGTCTCTTCATTGCCGTTAGCGGATTGCACAAAAACCTGTGCCCCCAGCTGTTCAGCCTTATTCACAAAGATGTCGCGGTCTTTTTGCCAGCGCTCAAGGCGCAGGTCATCAATAGCCATACCGATTTTTACTTCTTTGGCGCTACTCACCATGCTGGTGAGCAGTAGCGATGCGCAGAGTGTGAGGCAAAGGTTCTTTATCTTCATAATCGTAATGCCTTCTGTAGGGATAGGTGATGAGATTGGCGATAAAAGAAACGGAGATGACTTAACACGCAGCAAATTTTTAACATGTAAATGCTGTCTGGCAATTACAGATTTTTATCTTCCTATTACGATATTTCGTTTAATTGTCAAATTATGACCGCGATCTGATTTTAAAATCATCGTATGCAAAATTTACTCACATAAATCGAGGCTGATTCCTATTTGTTTTGCGAGCTAGCGCACATTTGTGGATTCTCTTAATAGCAGTGTGAAATAACGTAATTGAGCAAGTGCAAATCAGAATTCAGTATTACAAAACGAATTATTCCTCGCCGCCTGTCAGATTATGGAGTTCATTATGCAAGCTTATTTCGACCAACTGGATCGTGTTCGTTTTGAAGGCCCAAAAACTGAGAACCCGCTGGCTTTCCGCCACTACAACCCGGACGAATTAGTGCTGGGCAAACGTATGGAAGACCATCTTCGCTTCGCCGCTTGCTACTGGCATACCTTCTGCTGGAACGGTGCAGATATGTTTGGTGTTGGCTCATTTGACCGCCCATGGCAGCAGCCTGGCGAAGCGATTGAGCGCGCAAAACGTAAAGCTGACGTGGCGTTTGAATTCTTCCACAAACTGAATGTGCCTTACTACTGCTTCCACGACGTGGATGTTTCCCCGGAAGGCGCGAACCTGAAAGAGTATCTGAACAACTTTGCGCAGATGGTTGACGTGCTGGCTGAGAAACAGCAGCAGAGCGGCGTGAAGCTGCTGTGGGGTACCGCAAACTGCTTCACTAACCCACGCTATGGCGCAGGCGCGGCAACGAACCCAGATCCAGAAGTCTTTAGCTGGGCTGCGACTCAGGTCTTCACCGCGATGAATGCTACCCATAAGCTGGGCGGTGAAAACTACGTCCTGTGGGGCGGTCGCGAAGGTTACGAAACGCTGCTGAATACCGACCTGCGTCAGGAGCGCGAGCAGATTGGCCGCTTCATGCAGATGGTGGTTGAGCACAAACACAAAATCGGTTTCCAGGGTACGCTGCTGATTGAGCCGAAGCCTCAGGAACCAACCAAACACCAGTACGACTACGATGCTTCCACCGTTTACGGCTTCCTGAAGCAGTTCGGTCTGGAAAAAGAAATTAAGCTCAACATCGAAGCAAACCATGCGACGCTGGCTGGTCACTCATTCCATCATGAAATTGCGACGGCGATTGCGCTGGGCCTGTTTGGCTCCGTGGATGCCAACCGCGGTGATCCGCAGCTGGGCTGGGATACCGACCAGTTCCCGAACAGCGTGGAAGAAAACTCGCTGGTGATGTATGAGATTCTGAAAGCGGGCGGTTTCACTACCGGTGGCCTGAACTTCGATGCGAAGGTTCGTCGCCAGAGCACCGACAAATATGACCTGTTCTACGGCCACATCAGCGGAATGGATACCATGGCACTGTCGCTGAAAGTCGCTGCCCGTATGATTGAAGGCGGTGAGCTGGATAAACGTGTGGCAAAACGCTATGCGGGCTGGAATGGCGAACTGGGTCAGCAGATCCTGAAAGGCCAGATGTCCCTGCAGGAACTGGCCAAATATGCCGAGCAGCATCAGTTGGCACCACAGCACCAGAGCGGCCATCAGGAGTTGCTGGAAGGGCTGGTAAACCACTACCTGTTCGACAAGTAAGTTAACCACCGCATTTCGCAGTATAACGTGCCCGGGAGCGTGAGCTTGCCGGGCATCGTACCACCTAAAGGAGCAGTCGCGATGTATATCGGCATAGATCTAGGCACGTCTGGCGTTAAGGCGATTCTGCTTGATGAACAGGGAAGCGTCCTGGCGTCACATACGGAAAAACTGACGGTTTCCCGTCCGCACCCGCTATGGTCTGAGCAGGACCCAGAGCAGTGGTGGCAGGCAACGGATCGTGCCATCAAAGGACTCAGCCAACTGCACAGCCTTCAGGGCGTGAAGTCTCTGGGGATTGCAGGGCAAATGCACGGTGCAACGCTGCTGGACAAACACCAGCGCGTGCTGCGCCCGGCTATTCTGTGGAACGATGGACGCTGTGCTGAAGAGTGCGAGCTTCTGGAAGCGAAGGTGAAAACGTCGCGGCAGATAACCGGCAACCTGATGATGCCTGGTTTTACTGCACCGAAGCTGCTGTGGGTACAGCGGCACGAACCTGAGATCTTCAGCCAGATCGATAAGGTGCTATTACCAAAAGATTATTTGCGTCTGCGTATGACCGGTGATTTTGCCAGTGATATGTCCGACGCAGCAGGCACCATGTGGATGGATGTCGCGAAGCGTGACTGGAGCGATGAGATGCTCGCCGCTTGCCATCTGACCCGTGACAACATGCCGGCGCTGTATGAAGGCTGTGACATCACCGGGAAATTGCTGCCATCGGTTGCCAGCGCATGGAATATGCCAGCGGTGCCGGTAGTGGCGGGCGGTGGTGATAACGCAGCTGGCGCCATCGGTGTGGGTATGGCGGATGCTGGCCAGGCGATGCTGTCGCTGGGCACTTCGGGCGTCTACTTTGCGGTGAGCGAAGGGTTCCTGAGCAAGCCGGAAAGCGCCGTACACAGTTTCTGCCATGCGCTGCCGGGCCGCTGGCATTTGATGTCGGTGATGCTGAGCGCCGCGTCTTGTCTGGATTGGGCGGCAAGGTTGACCGGCCTGACGACCGTGCCTGCGCTGATTAGCGCGGCGGAAAATGCGGATGCCAGCGCTGACCCAATTTGGTTCTTACCGTATCTTTCCGGTGAACGCACGCCGCACAATAACCCGCAAGCGAAAGGCGTTTTCTTTGGCCTGACGCACCAGCATGGTCCTGCCGAACTGGCGAAAGCGGTGCTGGAAGGGGTAGGCTATGCGTTGGCTGATGGGATGGATGTGGTTCATGCCTGCGGCGTGACGCCGGAAAGCATCACGCTTATCGGCGGCGGCGCGCGAAGCCCATGGTGGCGGCAGATGCTGGCAGATATTAGCGGGTTACAGCTGGACTATCGCACCGGGGGCGATGTTGGCCCAGCGCTAGGTGCAGCGCGGCTGGCGCAAATTGCTGTGAATCCGGATAAGCCGCTGTCAGACTTACTGCCGCAGCTCCAGCTGGAACAAACACATTATCCGGATGCTGATCTTCATGCTGTTTACCTGCAGCGCCGTGAGACCTTCCGCAAACTGTATCAGCGGTTGCTGCCGCTGATGTCCTGATGATAAATCCCTCCTGCAAGCAGGAGGGATTTACTCCCGCAATTAAATCGAAGCAAATAATAAAATAATTATATGATTTTATTCTGAAATGCTCCCCTGAGTCGCTTTTTCGGTGTTGCCAGCCTCCCGTTTCCCATAATGTGCATTTGATGGATAAGGAGATCCCAATGAAACGTTCTGTGCTTATTTCATGGCTAATCATGCTTGTTGGCGCTCTGATTTATCTCATTGGTTTATGGCAGGCCTGTCCGTTATTAAGCGGCAAAGGTTATTTCCTGGGCGTGCTGGTCACTGGTATGTTCGTCATCTATGTCTATCGGCGTGAAGTGAAACGTGGATCGATTGACGGTAGTTTTGCCTCTGTCTGCCAGATGGTAGCGCTGATGACTTGCGGGTTGTTGCTGGTGGGGTTGTGGAATGCGCCGCTCTCGCTGGTCGAAAGAGGCGCATATCTTGCGGCATTCTGTCTTTGTATATCGGGTCAGTATCTTCTGATGCGGGCTAGGGAATTAACTGACCAGCCTACGGGTATCGACACGCTGTAGCAGCATAGAAAGCAGCAGGCTTGCGGCAAGCGTTGCGCTGAATATCCAGAGAATATCCAGTGCAGGCCAGCGTTTTAATTCCAGACCGCCGGTACGTAAGGCGTAAATAATCAGCGCATGAAAGCCATAAATACCCAGCGAATGCTTTGAAATAAAGCCGAGCCCCGGAAGCACTCGCGCGTTCAGGGTATTTTTAATCAGCGTCAACAGCGATACGGCGCAGATAAAGACCATCGGGCCGCAGTAAACGTACCAGGTATCGGCGAAGTTGCCGCGCCATTGCAGCTCGTGCAGCGTACCCCGTGAGATAATCCATACGGAGGCTGCAAATAGCAGCGCGCAGCACCAGGAGAGACCTTTTTTATCGGTTTCCATCATACCGATTGCACGCCCTAGTAACCCGTAAATAACGTAATAGAACGTATCGCCGTTGATGTACAAGTTAACCGGCAGCCATTCGACGCCGTGAGTGCTGAGCGAAACGGTATTGGGGTTCGCCGCCAGGCCAATCACTACCATTAACGCCAGCAACATTTTGCCGCTGATGGTTTTAACCTCAATCAACGGTGAAACCAGGTAAATGACGATGATGGCGAAGAAAAACCACAGGTGATAGAACACCGGTTTTTGCAGTATATGCTTCAACGAGGCTTCAACGCTGATATGGGTAAAAGAGGCGATAAACAGCAGCGCGACGGCGCTATAGAACAGCAGGCAGAGCGCAATACGGAGAAAATGGCGCGGCTGGGCGCTACGCGGGCCGAAAAACAGGTAGCCGGAAATCATAAAAAAGAGCGGCACGCTGACGCGGGAAGCGGAGTTTAAGACGTTAGCAAAGTCCCAACTTAGCGGACTCACGTCGTGCGGGTGGGTGATATACCAGGTCGTGGTATGGATCATCACCACCATCAGGCAGGCAATTCCGCGTAAGTTCTCAATCCAGTTAATCTTTGCTTGCATCAGATACCTATTTTTCCGCTATAAATAAGGTCAGACTCGCCCCAGTGCTTGCTATCTCACTGGATAATTCCGAGTTTCTCGCCCCGCGCTTGTGATGGTGAAGCAATCTTCGCACAATGCGGCGGTAAGAAAGGGGTAAAGCCTAAAATAACAGCCCGGTAAGATAAATAATGATGATGAAACCTCTCCCTGCTTTGCTGACCATTATTCTGCTTGCAGGATGCTCTTCGGCGGAACCGTCGGTTGTACAAAAATCACAAAGTGCGCGCGTGAATTCCGAACGTTCGCTTTCTATGGAGCAATTGTGCAAAGACAATGCTGCAGAACGCTATAACACCGCGACGAAGAAAATTGATGTCACCGGATTTGAACGTTTCCAGGGAAGTTATGAACTCCGCGGCTATACGGCGCGAAATGAAAGTTTTGTCTGCTCTTTCGATGCCGATGGCCGATTTTTACATCTCTCCATGAGCTAAAACGGGTGGGTTCGTGGTAAAAACGGACCTGTTTTCCCCAATTTAGTCTAAACAACCTCGTTTCATACTGTATATCTCGCAGCCAGCGGGTATACTGACTCCTTCCTTTAAATCCACACGTATCCAGCACGAAATCATATGCAAAAGTTTGATACCAGGACCTTCCAGGGCCTGATCCTGACCTTACAGGATTACTGGGCTCGTCAGGGCTGCACCATTGTTCAACCACTGGACATGGAAGTTGGCGCCGGCACCTCACACCCAATGACTAGCCTGCGAGCGTTGGGGCCAGAACCGATGGCGACTGCCTACGTGCAGCCTTCCCGTCGCCCAACCGATGGCCGCTATGGCGAAAACCCGAACCGTTTACAGCACTACTATCAGTTCCAGGTAGTGATTAAACCGTCTCCGGACAACATCCAGGAGCTGTACCTCGGATCGCTGAAAGAGCTGGGTATGGACCCAACCATCCACGACATTCGCTTTGTGGAAGATAACTGGGAAAACCCAACGCTGGGTGCCTGGGGTCTGGGTTGGGAAGTGTGGCTGAACGGTATGGAAGTGACGCAGTTCACCTACTTCCAGCAGGTTGGCGGTCTGGAGTGTAAACCGATCACCGGTGAGATCACCTATGGTCTGGAACGTCTGGCCATGTACATTCAGGGCGTAGACAGCGTTTACGACCTGGTCTGGAGCGACGGCCCGCTGGGTAAAACCACCTACGGCGACGTGTTCCATCAGAACGAAGTGGAGCAGTCCACTTACAACTTCGAATACGCGGACGTGGACTTCCTGTTCACCTGCTTTGAGCAGTACGAGAAAGAAGCGCAGCAGCTGCTGGCGCTGGAAACTCCGCTGCCGCTGCCTGCTTACGAGCGTATTCTGAAGGCCGCCCATAGCTTTAACCTGCTGGATGCGCGTAAAGCCATCTCTGTCACTGAACGTCAGCGCTATATCCTGCGCATTCGTACCCTGACCAAAGCAGTGGCAGAAGCTTACTATGCTTCCCGTGAAGCCCTCGGCTTCCCGATGTGCAACAAGAATAAATAAGAGGCGGCCATGTCTGAGAATACTTTTCTGGTGGAAATCGGCACTGAAGAGCTGCCACCAAAAGCGCTGCGCAACCTGGCTGAATCCTTTGCCGCGAACGTCACGGCAGAGCTGGATAATGCCGGCTTAGCGCACGGTAACGTTGAATGGTTTGCCGCTCCTCGCCGCCTGGCGCTGAAAGTGGCAAATCTGGCGGCTGCGCAAGCGGATCGCGAAGTTGAAAAACGCGGCCCGGCCATTGCCCAGGCGTTCGACGCGGAAGGTAAACCAAGCAAAGCGGCTGAAGGTTGGGCGCGCGGTTGTGGTATTACTGTCGATCAGGCGGAACGTCTGACCACCGACAAAGGCGAATGGCTGCTGTATCGCGCGCACGTTAAAGGTGAAAGTACCGAAACGCTGCTGCCGAACATGATTGCCAACTCGCTGGCTAAACTGCCTATTCCTAAGCTGATGCGCTGGGGCGCGTCCGACGTACACTTTGTGCGTCCGGTTCACACCGTGACCCTGCTGCTGGGTGATAAAGTCGTTCCGGCGACCATCCTCGGCGTGCAGTCCGATCGCATCATCCGCGGTCACCGCTTTATGGGCGAGCCTGAGTTCACCGTCGACAATGCCGATCAGTACCCGCAGATCCTGCTGGAACGCGGCATGGTGATGGCTGACTACGAAATGCGTAAAGCCAAAATCAAAGCTGACGCTGAAGAAGCGGCGCGTAAGATTGGCGGTAACGCCGATCTCAGCGAAAGCCTGCTGGAAGAAGTCACCTCACTGGTGGAATGGCCGGTGGTGCTGACCGCGAAGTTCGAAGAGAAATTCCTCGCGGTGCCAGCTGAAGCGCTGGTTTACACCATGAAGGGCGACCAGAAGTACTTCCCGGTTTACGATAACGCGGGCAAGCTGCTGCCAAACTTCATCTTCGTGGCGAACATCGAGTCGAAAGACCCGCAGCAGATTATCTCCGGTAACGAGAAAGTGGTTCGTCCACGTCTGGCCGATGCCGAGTTCTTCTTCAATTCCGACCGTAAAAAACGTCTGGAAGATCACCTGCCGCGTCTGCAAACCGTGCTGTTCCAACAGCAACTGGGTACGCTGCGCGACAAGACTGACCGTATTCAGGCGCTGGCCGGCTGGATCGCGGGTCAGATTGGTGCTGACGTTAATCATGCAACCCGTGCGGGCCTGCTGTCCAAGTGTGACCTGATGACCAACATGGTCTTCGAGTTCACCGACACCCAGGGCGTGATGGGCATGCACTACGCACGCCACGATGGCGAAGCGGAAGATGTTGCCGTTGCGCTGAACGAACAGTACCAGCCGCGCTTTGCCGGTGATGACCTGCCGTCTAACCCGGTTGCCTGCGCACTGGCGATTGCGGACAAGATGGACACCCTGGCGGGTATCTTCGGTATCGGTCAGCACCCGAAAGGCGACAAAGACCCGTTTGCGCTGCGTCGTGCTGCGCTGGGCGTACTGCGTATTATCGTTGAGAAGAACCTGCCGCTGGATCTGCAGACCCTTATCGAAGAAGCGGTACGTCTGTACGGTGACAAGCTGACCAACGCGAAAGTGGTGGATGAAGTTATCGACTTCATGCTCGGTCGTTTCCGCGCCTGGTATCAGGACGAAGGCTACACCGTTGACACCATTCAGGCGGTACTGGCGCGTCGTCCGACCCGTCCGGCAGACTTCGATGCTCGTATGAAGGCGGTGTCCCACTTCCGCACGCTGGAAGAAGCCTCTGCGCTGGCTGCGGCCAACAAGCGTGTATCCAACATCCTGGCTAAATCTGACGAGACGCTGAACGATATCGTTCACGCTTCCGTACTGAAAGAAGCGGCGGAAATCAAGCTGGCGGGCAACCTGGTTGTGTTGCGCGACAAGCTGCAGCCGTACTTTGCAGAAGGTCGTTATCAGGAAGCGTTGGTTGAGCTGGCATCCCTGCGTGAGCCGGTGGATGAGTTCTTCGAGAACGTGATGGTTAACGCTGAAGACCAGAATGTGCGTGTGAACCGTCTGACGCTGCTGTCCAAGCTGCGCGATCTGTTCCTGCAGGTAGCGGATATTTCCCTGTTGCAGTAATGGTTCCGCGATTAAATAAAAACCTGCTCTCGGGCAGGTTTTTTTATGTCCTGGATATAATTAATGGAACGCTTAATAATTCTCTTATTAATATAAATTGGTCTAATCATTGATAGGCGAGAAATATTTTAGGAATACATCAAAGAAAGGTCTTTTGATATTTAAGGTAGAATAGTTGCGGGTGCTTGAGACTGTCTGTCTCAGGTATTCACCCGATGACAGACAGAGAAAAGCCCCACCTGACGTTAAATCAAAGTGAGGCCAACTCTATGCATGAACACCATAAGGTTAGCCTCTTACTTGTTGAAAATCAACACAGGAGGCAAAGGATGCCGCAAAAATCTATGTTGTATAGTTTGATAGTGATATGTCTCACTATTCTATTATTTACCTGGATGGTTCGTGATTCATTATGTGAATTGCATATTAAGCAAGGAAACAATGAATTAGCGGCATCTTTAGCCTGCAATATTAGACAGTAAGGGCGTACGGCGGGGAATATTCCCCGCCGCTATTGCGGTGTTATGCAGGCTCAATGCACCCCTTTTTATTTAACAAAATAATATAAAGGCTTTCCGTTCGCGGGAGGCCTTTTTTGTGGATAGGGCGGTTGCGCAAAAAAGAACCTTGAAATGATTGGCGTAATGCGTTTATCCTTTGCCGCGACGAATCCCTCGTCTCACTGAGGCACACTGAAAATGGACAAACACACCTGCTGAATTCGAATCCTTGCTGGGCGCTTGCCGCAAGCAGGGGAACTATTGATTTCATTCAGGAGTGCTTATGGCCCATTGCGCGCAATCCCCTTCTTTTATTTTACATCAGGTTACCTGTCAGTTTGCGACGGGTGATACTCTTTTCGGCCCGCTGAATTTATCGCTGGAACGTTCACTCTGTGGTCTTGTCGGGCGTAACGGCGTGGGCAAATCGCGGTTGCTGCGGCTATTGGCTGGCGTTGATGAACCCTCCACCGGACATATCGAATGTTTCGCGTCTCGTGCTTACGTCGCGCAGCAACATGAGGCCTCAGCGAAGACCACGCTGGCTGAGCTGTTGGGTTACGGGGCCGTTTTCGCCGCATTGCGGCGTCTTGAGCAAGGCCAGCCGTACGACGACGATATCGAAAGTCTGGATGGTTTCTGGGATCTGCCGGACCAGCTCCGCATCGCCTTTCAGGACGCGGCGCTGGGTGAGTTTAACCCATTGAGGCTGGCCGGTTCCTTAAGCGGCGGCGAACGGGTGAAAGCGCTGCTTTGCGCGGCATTTACCTCTGGTGCCAACTTCCTGTTGCTTGATGAACCGACCAACCATCTGGACCGCCCAGGACGCGAGTGGTTCTATCGACAGCTTGATGCCTGGCAGGGTGGGGCGCTTGTCGCGAGCCACGACCGGGAACTGCTGGCGCGGATGCCACGCATTCTTGAGTTGACCCCTGCGGCGCTTCGCAGCTATGGCGGTAGCTATGTGGAGTATCAACAGCAGCGTGATGCGGAGCAGCAGGCGGCGCGAGCCGCACTCGATCATGCTGCCACTGAACGTCGCCGCACGCGTGCTCGACAGCACAAAGAGCATGATGATTGCCAGAGACGCTCTGCAAAAACGCTGCGTACCGTTGATTCTCTCAATATCGCGTCATTTGAACGGGTGAAATACAAAGGGGCGGCGCGAGAGCGACCCGGCACTTTACTGCGCCAACATCGTGAGCAGCAGACTGCGCTGGATAATGCGGTAAAGCAGGCTCGGGAGCGGGTGGAAGAGGATACGCCTGTCATGTTTACGCTGCCCGGCAGTGAGGTGCCCAGCGGTAAGCAGGTTCTGGTTCTGGAGTCGCTACAGCTGGCACATCAGGCGCATTCTGTCCTCGACTGGCGCATGGACGGCCCGATGCGGGTGGCGCTGCGCGGACCCAATGGCTGCGGAAAAACGACGCTGCTCAAAACCCTGATGGGGCTTGAGGCACCGCTTGCCGGGCACAGCCAGCTTTCTGTCTCTGCCGCCTGGCTGGATCAGCATCTTAGCCAGTTCGATCTGTCGTTATCGGTAATGGCGCATCTACGGGCGGGCGACACGCCGCTGGAAGAGGGCGCGCTGCGTACTCGTCTTGCGCAGCTACAGCTTGGCGCGGACAAAGTGAACCTACCGTTATCGGCACTCAGTGGGGGAGAACGATTAAAAGCGGCGTTGGCCTGCGTGCTGTGGCGGCGAGAGGCGACGCAGCTGTTACTGCTGGATGAGCCGACGAATCACCTTGACCTGGCATCGATGCAGGCGATTGAGGTGGCGCTGGCTGATTTTCCCGGCGCGATGCTGGTGGTGTCTCACGATGAGGCGTTCTTGCAGGGGCTGAAACTGACGCATGCGCTGGAGTGGCATGAGTCCGGGTGGCATTTTACCGCGCTGTAGATAAAAAAATCCCCGCCATAAGGCAGGGATTTTCAATTCTTAGCGGCGTTAACTTACAGGGAAGTTACGTTGCCAGCTGCTGGGCCTTTAGCGCCGTTCTCGATGGTGAAGGAAACTTTCTGACCTTCGTCCAGAGATTTGTAGCCATCGTTCTGGATAGCAGAGAAGTGTACGAACACGTCTTTAGAACCATCGTCAGGAGTGATGAAGCCGAAACCTTTATCAGCGTTGAACCATTTTACGATACCAGTCATTTTACCGGACATAGAAATTACCTTTAAAAATTAATTGAGCCTTTCGGCGATATGGCATGCTTTACAGAATTTAAAGCGTAAAGGAATGTCGCTACGAGGGGTACCAATGGATAACCTTGAAGGGAACTGCTTTACTCAACTGCTTTGTGGTCTGTATGTCAAACCGTGGATGTATTAACGCATAACTCTTACCGCAAAAGCAAACGTTATCTGCACATAATTTACTATGCTCCTGGGGTGCAGATAAGGAGAATTCCGTCTAATAACTTGATAAATATGAACTATTATCATTTGTGAGTGCATTGTAAAAAAATATCATTTAGCCCCGGCAGCGCACTGTCGGGGCTAAATATCAGACTTTTTGTGCCGATTCAGTCAACGCTGCCGCTGTGCTGTCGCCTTGATTCTGCTGATTTTTACCGGCGATGTACTTCACCATCAGCGCGATGGCTGACAGCACCGCGGGTATTGCCAGCAGAGCGAAAATCGTTTTGAAGGAAAGCTCTGCCTGCATTAAGAACGCACCGCTAAATGCGCCGAGGATACCCCCAAAGCGGCCCAGCCCCAGCATCCAGGCAACGCCCGTTGCGCGCCCCTGCGTTGGATAAAACCCGGCGGCCAGCGCTGGCATGGATGACTGTGCGCCGTTCATTATCGTCCCGGCGATAAACACCATGACGCCCATCAGCACCAGATTACTGGTTGAGAAACCGACCAGACAGACAAAGATCCCGGTTAACAGGTAGCCCACGGCGACGACTTTATTCGGGTTGATTTTGTCCATCAGCGCGCCTAATACCAGCACGCCAATCCCTCCGCCGAGCGGGAACAGTGCGGTAATCACGGAGGCCTGACTCAGCGTCGCACCGGTTTCACGAATTAACAGCGGCAGCCAGCTGGTCAGCAGGTAGAAGATAAGCAGCCCCATAAAGTAGGTCAGGCACAGCATGATGGTGCCCACCAGATAGCGTGGCGAGAAGATAACCCCCAGCGCCGACTGCTCCTTGACCTGCCCAGCCTCTTGCAGGACAAACCGGGTGTTCTCCGGCAGCGCGGCAATGTGGCGCAGAATATTGGCAATCTGCTGTTGAGAACGGTTTTTTACTGCCAGATAGCGGGCCGACTCTGGCAGCAGGAAAATCAACGCGACCGCCAGCGCTAACGGCATTACGCCGCCCAGCACCAGTACGCTCTGCCAGCCGTAGTGTGGGATCATCCATGCAGAGATGAACCCACCGAGTGAAGAACCAATTGGGAAACCAACGAACATCAGATTCACCAGCAGGGCGCGACGGCGCTCCGGCGCATACTCGCTCATGAGCGTCGCGGCGTTTGGCATGGCAGCACCGAGCCCCAGGCCGGTTAAGAAACGTAGAACGGTCAGTTGCGTCAGCGAAGTGGCGAAGGCGGTAATCAGGCTGAAGCCACCAAAGACCAGAATCGACAGCACCAGCACCTTTTTACGGCCGATACGGTCTGCCATCGGCCCAGCGGTCAGCGCGCCGACGGCAAGACCGACCAGCGCGGCGCTCATCACCGGGCCAAGGTCAGATTTTTGTACGCCCCACTCCTGAACCAAATCGGATGCGATAAAGCCAATAATGGCGGTATCGAAGCCGTCCAGCGCGACGGTCACAAAGCACAGCACCAGAATCATCCACTGGTACTTTGAGAAGGGATTGCGATTGATAAAAGCCTGAATATCCGTTGTTGTCTGTGTTGTCATGCGGTAATTCCTGCTAAGCGGTGCGAGTAAGTGGTTTTTTCAACGCTTATCTTTCTCGCCGGTATTGAGGTAATTGGGCGATTATCGAACGTTTTGTCGTTAATCGTTCGTTAAATAAAATCACTTATGCAGCAGGACAACAATCCACCGTGGCCAGGAAGTGTGCGATTATCGTTCTCTCAAGGCGAGGTGGGTGCATTGGCGGGTGAAAAATAAAGCAATATCATCTTGTTATGCCCATTTATTTACCGTGGTTTCATCGTGATAAATGTGATGTGTGCAACAATCAATTAACAATGCGCGCGAACCGCCAGAGAACGCATGAAAAAGGTATCTTGCGGCGCGGCTCTGGACTATCCTTGTCACCGTTGGGCACGCGTGTGCCGGTTTGCGCTTTTTTTGGCTGAAGGAGTATTAAAATGGCGTCAGGAAAGTCCTGCTCTCGCTGGTTTGCGCCTGTTGCGGCGATATTGATGGTTGTTAGCCTGAGTGGGTGTTTTGATAAGGAAGGCGATCAGCGTAAAGCATTCGTCGATTTCCTGCAGAATACGGTAATGCGTGGCGGTGAACGCCTGCCGACGCTGACCGCTGACCAGAAAAAACAGTTCGGACCGTTTGTTTCCGACTACGCCGTCATTTATGGCTACTCACAGCAGGTAAGTCAGGCGATGGATGCCGGTTTACGTCCGGTTGTCGATAGCGTTAACGCGATTCGCGTACCGCAAGATTACATGACCCAGCGCGAGCCGCTGCGTCAGGCTAATGGTTCACTGGGTGTTCTGAGCCAGCAGTTGCAGAATGCGAAAATGCAGGCTGATGCCGCGCATTCGGCGCTGAAACAGGCTGATGACCTTAAGCCTGTCTTTGATCAGGTATACAGTAAAGTCGTGACCGGCCCGTCCGAAGCGCTGCAACCGCTGATTCCTGCTGCTCAGGTGTTTACCCAGCAACTGGTACAGGTCGGTGATTTCGTCGCGCAGCAGGGCACTCAGGTGAGCTTTGTCGCTAACGGTATTCAGTTCCCGACGTCACAGCAGGCAAGTCAGTACAATTCACTGATTGGCCCACTGGCGGCACAGCACCAGGCGTTTAGCCAGGCGTGGACCGCAGCAGTCAACGCAACTAAATAAGCGTTATCGTTGCCCGGCATCGCGCCGGGCAGCGTCGTTTTACCCCGCAACCTGCGGGTTCACACAGTTCTTCTCTACGTTCCCTTTCAGTGCGTCAATCAGGTTATCCACCGCACAGGCCGCCATGTTGTAGCGGGTTTCATGCGTCGCGGAACCGATATGCGGCAGCGCCACCACGTTAGGTAGCTTCAACAACGGAGACTCTACTGGCAGCGGCTCCTGCTCAAACACGTCCAGCCCCGCGGCGTGGATATCGCCGTTTTGCAGTGCGGCAATCAGCGCTTGCTCATCCACGACCGGACCACGACCGGCGTTAATGAAGATGGCGGATGACTTCATCCGTGCGAACTGCTCTGCGCCGAACAGATGGTGAGTCTCCTCGGTGAGCGGCAGGATCAGGCAGACAAAATCAGCTTCTTCCAGCAGGGTATTCAAATCACAATAGCGGGCGTTAAAGCGCTCTTCCGCCTGCGGATGGTGGCGTCGTGCGTTGTAGAGAATTGGCATGTTGAAGCCGAAATGCGCGCGCTGGGCGAGCGCCATGCCTATGCGGCCCATTCCGACAATCCCCAGCGTCTTGTGATGAACGTCGATGCCAAACCAGTCCGGGCCGATACCCTGCTTCCATTCGCCTGCTTTCACTCGTTCGGCAACCTCAACCACGCGACGAGCAGAGCTGAGTACCAGCGCCATCAGCGTATCGGCCACGGTTTCGGTCAGTACGGTCGGCGTGTGCATCAGCAGAACGCGACGGTTGTTCAGCGCATTCACATCGAAATTGTCATAGCCCACGGAAATGGTGGAAGCGGCACGTAGCTTTGGCATTTTCTCAAGCAAAGCGGTGTCCACGTTTTCGCTGGAACCCAGCAGCCCAACGGCATTCGCGAAGGCATCAGCGTGCTGCTGCACGGTCTCTGGATGCAGGTTTGGTACGCGGGTGACGGTGAAGTTGTCGTTCAGGCGTTGTAACAAATCGTCAGGCAGGGCTTTGTAGAGAATAACGGACGGCTTCATGTGTATCTCCATGGATTGAAGAGGGAAGAGTTGATCGTTAGCAGGCTTAACAATCCCACAGCGAGGTGAAAAGTACCAGCCCAGAAAATAGGGAGTGATGAACGCCGGGCAGAGTGGAGCCCCTACCCGGCAGGGGATTACTGCGGACTTAAGGTGATTTCTACGCGACGGTTCTGCGCTTTGCCTTCGGCAGTGCTGTTGCTGGCGATAGGGTTCGCCGGGCCCATGCCGGAGGTACGGATACGAGCAGCGGCCACGCCCTGGGTGATAAGCGAGCTGGCGACAGAATCGGCGCGCTGCTGAGACAGCGTCATGTTCAACTGCTGGCTGCCGGTGCTGTCGGTATAGCCGACCACGTTCACAGCGGTTTTTTCGTACTCTTTCAGTACCATTGCCACGCCGGTCAGGGTGTTAGCCCCTGCTGGTTTCAGCGTAGAAGAGGAGCTGTCGAAGGTGACGTTGTTTGGCATATTCAGCACGATGTTGTTGCCATTACGCGTCACGCTCACGCCGGTCCCCTGCATTTTCTGACGCAGCTTGGCTTCCTGGGCATCCATGTAGTAACCCACGCCACCGCCGACGGCTGCACCGGCGGCAGCGCCAATCAGTGCGCCTTTACCGCGGTCGTGTTTAGAGGATGCCAGTGCGCCGATGCCCGCGCCCACTAAGGTACCAAGGCCTGCGCCGATGCCGGTTTTGCTGGCTTCCTGTTCGCCAGTGTAGGGGTTGGTGGTACAGCCAGAAACCGCCAGTGCGCCGCTAACCAGGGCCGCAATCATGAGCATGCGTTTTTTCATCTTATTTCCTTAATCCTTTTTATTCTTTGCCACGGCAGGTGTGGCGGTTGATTATGACGTGCAAAACCGGGGAAAATTCCCGGGAGATTTTGTCATTTTGTAAAAAACATTGAGCGATGAACAAAACATCGACGAACCACCTGCAACCGCTATCCAGGAGCACGCTTTGCCACACTCACCGACCACGAAAACTATCCTGACCGCCGCTCATTGGGGCCCTATGTTGGTTGAAACCGATGGCGAGCGCGTGCTCTCTTCGCGCGGCGCGCTGAAAACGTCGTTCGAGAACTCGTTGCAGAGCGTGGTGCGCGATCAGGTACACAGTAAAACGCGGGTGCGTTATCCGATGGTGCGTAAAGGATTTCTGGTTTCACCGAGCCGCCCGCAGGGGATTCGCGGGCAGGATGAATTTGTGCGGGTGAGTTGGGATGAGGCGCTGACGCTGATAGACCAGCAGCATCGTCGCATTCGCGAAAGCTATGGGCCGTCGTCGATTTTTGCGGGTTCCTACGGCTGGCGCTCTAACGGCGTGCTGCATAAGGCGGCGACGCTGCTCCAGCGTTACATGAGCCTGGCAGGCGGTTACACCGGGCATCTGGGCGATTACTCTACCGGCGCGGCGCAGGCAATCATGCCGCACGTGGTGGGCGGCAACGAGGTCTACCAGCAGCAGACCAGCTGGCCGATGGTGCTTGAGCATGCTGACGTGGTGGTGCTATGGAGCGCCAACCCGATGAATACGCTAAAGATTGCCTGGAACGCTTCCGATGAGCAGGGATTACCCTATTTTGAACAGTTGCGGAAAAGCGGCAAACGTCTGATCTGTATCGATCCGATGCGATCGGAAACCGTCGCGTTCTTCGGTGAGTCGATGGAGTGGGTAGCCCCGCATATGGGCACGGATGTGGCGCTGATGCTGGGCATTGCCCATACGCTTTTCGTCAATAACTGGCACGATATCGACTTTTTATCGCGCTGCACCACCGGTTTCCCAACGTTTGCTGAATATCTGCTGGGTAAAAGCGACGGCGAGGCGAAATCCGCCGAATGGGCGGCAGCAATTTGTGGTATTAGTGCGGATAAAATCCGCGAACTGGCGGATATTTTCCATAAAAATACCACCATGCTGATGTCCGGCTGGGGGATGCAGCGCCAGCAGTTTGGCGAGCAGAAACACTGGATGTTGGTGACGCTCGCCGCCATGCTGGGGCAGATTGGTACGCCGGGCGGCGGGTTTGGCCTCTCTTATCACTTCGCGAATGGCGGGAACCCGACGCGTCGCGCGGCGGTGCTGGCCTCGATGCAGGGTACGGTGAAAGGCGGCGTTGATGCCGTTGATAAAATCCCGGTAGCGCGCATCGTCGAGGCGCTGGAAAACCCCGGCGCACCGTACCAGCATAACGGGCTGGACCGCCACTTCCCGGATATTCGCTTTGTCTGGTGGGCGGGCGGCGCTAACTTTACCCATCATCAGGATACCAACCGGCTGATTCGCGCCTGGCAAAAACCGGAGCTGGTGGTCATTTCCGAATGCAACTGGACGGCAGCGGCGCGTCACGCCGATATCGTGCTGCCAGCCACCACCTCGTTTGAACGTAACGACCTCACCATGACCGGCGATTACAGTAATCAGCATCTGGTGCCAATGAAGCGGGTGGTGATGCCGCGTGATGAAGCTCGCGATGATTTTGAGGTGTTTGCCGACCTCAGCGAACGCTGGGAAACCGGCGGGCGGGCTCGCTTTACGGAGGAGAAGAGCGATCTCCAGTGGCTGGAAACCTTCTACCATATTGCCGGGCAGCGCGGCGCCAGCCAGCAGGTGACGCTGCCGCCGTTTGCCGAGTTCTGGCAGGCCAATGAACTGATTGAGATGCCGGAGAGCGAACAGAACGCCGCTTTTGTACGCTTTGGCGCGTTTCGCGCCGATCCCCAGGCGAACCCGCTGAGCACGCCGAGTGGCAAAATTGAGATTTATTCCGAGCGTATTGCCAGCTTCCAGTATCCCGACTGTCCGCCACACCCGATGTGGCTGGAGCCTGATGAATGGCACGGTAATGCCGAGCCGGAACAGCTTCAACTGCTCTCTGCACATCCCGCGCATCGCCTGCACAGCCAGCTCAACCATACGACGCTGCGTGAGCGCTATGCGGTCGCCGGGCGTGAGCCGTTAACGCTGCATCCGCAGGATGCGAAGGCGCGGCAGATTCAGGATGGCGATGTGGTGCGTGTCTGGAACCATCGTGGGCAGGTGTTAGCGGGAGCGGTAGTGAGCGAAGACATTAAGCCCGGCGTTGTCTGTCTGCACGAAGGGGCGTGGCCGGATTTAGACGTTGAGGCGGACGGTATCTGTAAAAATGGGGCGGTGAATGTCCTTACCAAAGATATCCCCAGCTCGCGGCTGGGGAATGGGTGCGCGGGAAACACGGCGCTGGCCTGGATTGAAAAATACACTGGCCCGACGCTTACGCTCACGGCGTTTAATCCGCCTGCCAACGCATAATCCAGGTAGGATGCCGGGTCTCGTCCTGCCACGCGCCGTCTTCAATACGAAACCCCTGCGCGTGGTAGAAATTCACCGCCCGGATGTTCTTCTGGTAGACCTCAAGGCTAAGGTCGGAAAAATGCTGCTTCGCCATGCTGAGCAGCGCACTGCCAATCCCTTGATGGAGCTGATTCGGGGCGACAAACAGCGCCCCAACGAAGCGCGAATCAATCACGCTGACAAAGCCCTGTAGCCGTTGTTCGTCCTCCCAGACCCAGGTTTCGGCCGCGGGGAGGTAGGTGTCGCGCACGATGGGCAGACTCTCTTGCCAGTATTGCTCGGCGATAAACGGATGCGCGTAGGTCGTGCTTTCCAGCCAGAGTCCCAGCAACGGCTCGAACTGGTTAGTGTTCCATTTTCTTATCATGCTGAACTCCTGGATGGCAGAAGCAGTGGGTGACGTGGTCATTGACCAGCCCACAAGCCTGCATGAAGGAATAACAAATTGTGGTGCCAACAAACTTAAAGCCGCGTTTTTTCAGCGCCTTAGACAATGCGTCAGACGCGGGCGTAGAGGTGGGAATTTCCCCGAGCGCGGCGGCCTGAGTGACAATGGGTACACCCTCGACGAACGACCAGACAAAATCGTTAAATGATTCGCCGTTGGCCTCCATTTCCAGAAATGCGCGGGCGTTACCGATAATGGCCTGAATTTTCCCACGATGACGGATGATACCGGCATCCAGCACCAGGCGTTCAACGTCGGCTTCGCTCATTGCCGCGACCTTAACCGGGTCGAAATGATGAAAAGCCTGGCGATAATTTTCGCGTTTTTTCAGCACGGTTATCCAGGAAAGCCCCGCCTGCTGACCCTCCAGACAGATCATCTCAAACAACTCCTGGTTATTTCGTTGGGGCACGCCCCATTCAGTATCGTGATACGCGATGTAAAGTGGATCCTGACTTACCCAACCGCAGCGTTGCATTTGATTCTCCCTGTTTTTGTTGATGGGTCACGCCTGGCAATAAAAGCCTGCACTTCGCTTGACGCTGATAAGAAAACAGTAATAGTTAATACAGGGAATTTTTTCCCTAAAAACATAACAATAATTGCCGAATCTGGCTCTTTAGTGGAGTCAATTAATGAATAATAAGAAATGCACTGGCTTCTGGCGATGTGTCGTGCCGGCATCGTGTTGCGCGTGGATGTTACTTTCCCCACATGCGAATGCCTGGCAACAGGAATATATCGTGTCTGATGCGCAAAGTAATACTACCGAGCGCTATACATGGGATAGCGATCACCAACCGCGCTACGATGATATCCTTGCTGAGCGTATTGATGCGTTGCAAGCGGGCGCCGGGCTCAATACGAGTCTCCCGGATAACAGCCCGCTGGATACCACCAAAACCATGAGTATCGGCTGGAATTTTCCGTTGACGGAAAGTATGACCATGGGGCCGGTCGCCACCTGGCACTACGACGGCTCACCGGGCTTTATGTGGAACGAATTTGGCGATACGGTGAATAGCGTTTCGCAAAACGATGCGCTGTGGCATGCGAGCGTAAGTACGCTGGGCTGGCGCGTTGATTCACATCCGTGGCAGGGTATCCGTCCATGGGCGCAGTTGAGCTATAACCAGCAGTTTGGTGAGAACCAATGGAAGGCGCAGTCCGGGCTCAACCGTACGCCAACCTCGGCTCAGGACGGAAATTGGGTTGATGTGACGCTGGGTGCGGATATGTTACTTAATTCACATCTGGCTGCCTATGCCGCACTTTCTCAGGCCGACAGCATGTCTGCCGGAACGAACTACTCCTACATGATGGGCGTGAGCGCGCGCTTCTGATCTACGATGTTTATCTGACAAAATCCAGCGGCGGCAGAATTTGGCAATGCCATTCATGCCGCCGCTGATGCATTTCATTCCGTCCTGAATGCAGTTCATGCCTTTTAAAACCCGCGAAAATGCTAACTTCGTTATCGTTGGCAGCAGTTAATTTAAGAAGGCATCATCATCATGAACGCTGCAACTAAAAATCATACCCGCTGGCTGACATTGTTCGGCACCATCATTACTCAATTCGCATTAGGTTCTGTTTATACCTGGAGCCTGTTCAACAGCGCATTGTCCACCAAGCTGGATGCATCCGTTAGCCAGGTGGCGTTCTCCTTTGGTCTGTTAAGTCTGGGCCTGGCACTTTCTTCTTCCGTTGCCGGTAAATTGCAGGAACGTTTTGGCGTGAAACGCGTCACCATGGCGTCCGGCATTCTGCTGGGCATCGGCTTCTTCCTGACGGCTCATGCTAACAACCTGATGATGCTGTGGCTGAGCGCAGGCGTGATTGTCGGCCTGGCGGATGGTGCGGGTTATTTACTGACGCTTTCCAACTGCGTGAAGTGGTTCCCGGAGCGTAAAGGCCTGATTTCCGCTTTCTCCATCGGTTCATATGGTTTAGGTAGCCTTGGTTTCAAATTCATCGATAGCCAACTGCTGGCAACCGTGGGGCTGGAAAAAACCTTTATGATCTGGGGCGCTATCGTACTGGTGATGATTGTCTTCGGTTCTATGCTGATGAAAGACGCACCGAATCAGCCTGTGAGCACGACGAATGGGGTTGTGGCGAATGACTTCACCCTGGCAGAATCCATGCGCAAACCACAGTACTGGATGCTGGCAGTGATGTTCCTGACCGCCTGTATGAGCGGCCTGTACGTCATCGGTGTTGCAAAAGATATTGCGCAGGGCATGGTGCATCTGGATCTGGCCACTGCTGCGAACGCGGTGACAGTTATCTCCATCGCTAACCTTAGCGGTCGTCTGGTGTTGGGTATCCTGTCTGACAAAATTGCCCGTATCCGCGTTATCACGATTGGTCAGGTTATCTCGCTGGTGGGTATGGCAGCACTGCTGTTCGCGCCGCTGAATGAAGTGACCTTCTTTGCGGCCATTGCCTGCGTCGCCTTTAACTTCGGTGGGACTATCACCGTCTTCCCATCGCTGGTCAGCGAATTCTTCGGTCTGAACAATCTGGCGAAAAACTACGGCGTTATTTACCTTGGCTTCGGTATCGGCAGCATCTGTGGTTCCCTGATTGCTTCAGTGTTCGGTGGGTTCTACGTCACTTTCTGCGTCATCTTCGCCCTGCTGATTCTTTCTCTGGCACTGTCTACAACGATTCGTCAGCCAAAAATCGAAGTTATGCAGGAAGCTCACGCTTAATTATTACCTTTCCTCCTAAGTAGATTCTGACCAAATATATTGTAAATATTTGGTCAGATCACATTCTCTCCGCATACTTTTCCCCTTTCTTGTTGTCTACTTACCGCGCTTGCATGTGATGCCTGTAATGGCATGACGCTTATATTAATTGGTCCATAAAGAATGTGATTTGGCACCGGTTTTTCTTTTTCCCTTTTTCCAGGGTTTTTTGAATGCGATATATAAAAGCGATGCGCCAGCAGACACTGAGTCTTCTGCTGGCGGTCTACATCGGCTGGTTTATGAATTTCTCCGTATTGTCCCGTCGGTTTGAGGGGTATTTACAGAATTTCAGTTTCGAGAAAGGTCTGTTCATCGTTATTGAGCTCGTCGGTACGCTGCTGGTGAGCTTCTTCTTATTCCGTGTGCTCTCTCTTGGGGGGCGTCGGTTGTGGAAGATACTGGCAACGCTGGTGGTGCTGATTTCCGCCGGTGCCAGCTATTACATGACCAACCTGAACGTTGTGATTGGCTATGGCATTGTGGCTTCGGTCATGACCACGGATGTCGATCTGTCGAAAGAGGTGGTGGGCTGGCACTTTATCAGCTGGCTGGTGCTAACCAGCATCGTACCGCTGGCTTTTATCTGGATTAACCAGGCGCGAGATACGCTGCTTTATCAACTGCGTACGCCGGGGCATCGTATTCGCGGCATCGCGGTGGTGCTGCTGTCGGCGCTGCTGGTCTGGGGACCGATTCGTCTGATGGAAGTCCATCTGAAGGAGACCGAGCGGCAGTCGCAGGTGGATCTACCGAGCTATGGTGGCGTCCTGGCGAACTCTTACCTCCCGAGTAACTGGGTGGCGGCGCTGGGGCTCTACGGCTGGACGCAGATTGATGAGTCTACCGATACTCGCGAACTGTTCGACCCGACGAAGAACTTCACCTACGTGGCGCCAAAGGATATTGATGATACCTATATGGTGTTTATCATCGGTGAAACCACCCGTTGGGATCACATGGGCCTGTTCGGCTACGCGCGTAATACCACGCCGGGGCTGGCAAAAGAGAAAAATCTGGTCGCGTTCCGCGGTTATTCCTGCGATACCGCCACCAAGCTTTCACTGCGCTGTATGTTTGTCCGTCAGGGCGGCGCGAGCGATAACCCGCAGCGTACGCTGAAAGAGCAGAACGTCTTTGCGGTGCTGCATCAGTTGGGTTTTACCGGCGACCTGCTGGCGATGCAAAGCGAGCTGTGGTTCTACAGCAACACGATGGCGAACAACATTGCCTATCGTGAGCAGATTGGCGCAGAGCCGCGTAACCGTGGTAAGAGCGTGGACGACATGCTGCTGGCCGATGAGCTGCAAAACGTGCTGGCGCGTCAGAGTGATACAGGGAAGCACCTTATTATCATCCATACCAAAGGCTCTCACTTTAACTACACCCAGCGCTACCCGCGTAACTTCGCGCAGTGGAAGCCTGAGTGCGTGAACGTGGACGATAAGTGTAGTAAGGCGGAGCTGATTAACTCCTACGACAACTCGATTACCTATATCGATCACTTCCTGGTGAACGTGTTCGATCAGCTGCGCGATAAGAAAGCGATAGTCTTCTTTGCCGCGGATCACGGCGAGTCGATTAACGAGCACGAACGTCTGCACGGTACGCCGCGCAAAATGGCGCCACCAGAGCAGTTCCGTGTGCCAATGATGGTCTGGATGTCGGATAAATATCTGCAAAACCCGGATCACGCGAAGTCGTTTGCCTACCTGCAACAGCAGGCGGCGATGAAGCAGCCAAAGCGTCACGTGGAGCTGTACGACACGATTATGGGTTGTCTGGGTTATACCTCGCCAGATGGCGGTATTAATGAATTCAACAACTGGTGCCATGTGCCTGAAGGCAAGAAAACGGCGCAGTGACGAGTTCTTCACCGAACAAAAGGCATGGGTTTAATAAGGGATTGACGCCCCAAAAACGCAGCAGTAAGATCTGCAGCGTACGGTGATTGGCGCAGCCTGGTAGCGCACTTCGTTCGGGACGAAGGGGTCGGAGGTTCAAATCCTCTATCACCGACCAGATTGGAAAGCCTGCTGAATAAGCAGGCTTTTTGCGTTTATAGCGTCTGGTAACGGGACAAGGTGTTTACGTTGGCTCCGGGGAATTCCCGGCGGTGCTTCGCTTTGCCGGGCTAGATGCTGCTTGTTCACAATTCTGTGACATATTCCATTGTATTTTCGTATGCATAGACGAATCTTTTTTTTCGCTGCTTATGACTAAGCTCAGCATTTTCCGCTGTGCGTTTTAACGTTCGCGGCATTAATCGCTCAGATTATCATCATATCGAAATAATTTTTTCACATAACGGCTAATTGTTAATCGCTGAATGTTGCAAATTATTAAGTGGATTACTCTGCCTTCTTGCCCATAGCATAAATTTCTCTGCTGAAAATAGTGCTTCGGGGTTTTTTTAATCTTTGCCCATCCATTCTCACCTTCAATACAAATCCCGGATAACTGTATTGACGTTTTCACATTCTATTGACAGATTGTAGGGCATGAGGGGCATTTCATGGAGAATCCGCACTGCAACTCAGATGTTCCAGTGAAAGGAATCCCTCGCCTCTAAATGCATCGACCCAGCCGGTTCAAAAATAAATAAGGTCAGGCGGTGTAACCCAATGCAAAGGGTAAAACAACACATAATCACATTGGAGCAGAATAATGAGTATTTCCTTGAAGAAGTCAGGGATGCTGAAGCTGGGTCTCAGCCTGGTCGCCATGACCGTTGCAGCCAGCGTACAGGCCAAAACCCTGGTTTATTGTTCAGAAGGCTCGCCGGAAGGCTTTAACCCACAGCTCTTTACGTCTGGTACCACCTACGATGCCAGCTCCGTACCTATCTATAACCGTCTGGTTGAATTCAAAACCGGCACCACGGAAGTGATTCCGGGTCTGGCTGAGAAATGGGACATCAGCCCGGACGGCAAAACCTATACCTTCCACCTGCGTCAGGGCGTGAAGTGGCAGGACAATAAAGATTTCAAACCAACGCGTGACGTGAACGCCGACGACATCGTCTTCTCCTTCGACCGTCAGAAAAACGCACAGAACCCGTACCATAAAGTCTCTGGCGGTAGCTATGAATACTTTGAAGGCATGGGCTTGCAAGACCTGATTAGCGAAGTGAAAAAAGTCGACGATCATACCGTTCAGTTCGTGCTGACTCGCCCAGAAGCGCCATTCCTGGCCGACCTGGCGATGGACTTCGCGTCTATTCTGTCAAAAGAATATGCTGACAACATGCTGAAGGCCGGCACGCCGGAGAAAGTTGACCTGAATCCAATCGGTACCGGTCCATTCCAGCTGGTTCAGTACCAGAAAGATTCCCGTATTCTGTACAAAGCCTTCCCGGGCTACTGGGGCACCAAGCCGCAGATCGATCGTCTGGTCTTCTCCATCACGCCTGACGCCTCTGTGCGTTATGCGAAGCTGCAGAAAAATGAGTGCCAGGTCATGCCGTATCCGAACCCGGCTGACATCGCGCGTATGAAAGAAGACAAGAACATCAACTTGATGGAACAGGCTGGCCTGAACGTCGGCTACCTTTCCTTCAACACCGAGAAAAAACCGTTTGATGACGTGAAAGTACGTCAGGCGTTGACCTACGCGGTGAACAAAGAAGCGATCATCAAAGCCGTTTATCAGGGTGCTGGCGTTGCGGCTAAGAACCTGATCCCGCCAACCATGTGGGGCTATAACGACGACGTCAAAGACTACAGCTACGATCCGGAAAAAGCCAAGGCGCTGCTGAAAGAAGCGGGCCAGGATAAAGGCTTCACCGTTGAGCTGTGGGCGATGCCGGTACAGCGTCCGTACAACCCGAACGCTCGCCGTATGGCCGAGATGATTCAGGCTGACTGGGCGAAGATCGGCGTACAGGCCAAAATTGTGACCTACGAGTGGGGCGAATACCTCAAGCGCGCGAAAGCAGGCGAGCACCAGGCGGTCATGATGGGCTGGACCGGCGACAATGGGGATCCGGATAACTTCTTCGCGACGCTGTTCAGCTGCGCGGCGGCGAAAGACGGTTCCAACTACTCTCGCTGGTGCTACAAGCCGTTTGAAGACTTGATTCAACCGGCACGTGCTACCGACGACCACAACAAACGCGTTGAGCTGTACAAACAGGCTCAGGTGGTGATGCACGATCAGGCTCCAGCGCTGATCATCGCTCACTCCACCGTATACGAGCCAGTGCGTAAAGAAGTCAAAGGCTATGTGGTTGATCCATTAGGCAAGCACCACTTCGACAACGTATCTATCGAATAATAAAGACGATGCCTTAACCGGCAGCGCAACGCTTCCTGCCCCCCTTGGGGTGGGAAGCTGCGCCGTATCTGCGCCTCTTGTGTTTAAGACTGGCGGCAGATTTGTGAGCAATACAGACGACCTGTGACCAGGCGGGCCGTCATTAGAGAGAATCAGGGTTATGTTGCAGTTCATCCTCAAACGATTGGGTCTGGTGATCCCGACGTTTATCGGTATCACCCTCCTCACGTTTGCCTTCGTGCATATGATCCCCGGCGATCCGGTGATGATTATGGCGGGCGAGCGTGGTATTTCCCCTGAGCGCCATGCCCAGCTTCTGGCCGAACTCGGCCTGGATAAGCCGATGTGGCAACAGTACCTCCACTATATCTGGGGCGTACTGCACGGTGACTTAGGCATTTCATTGAAAAGCCGACTCCCGGTGTGGGACGAGTTCGTGCCGCGCTTTAAAGCGACGCTGGAGCTCGGTATCTGCGCCATGATTTTCGCCATCGCCGTGGGTATCCCGGTGGGCGTTCTAGCCGCCGTTAAGCGCGGTTCCATCTTCGATCACACTGCTGTTGGCCTGGCGCTGACCGGCTACTCCATGCCGATTTTCTGGTGGGGCATGATGCTGATTATGCTGGTGTCGGTGCACTGGAACCTGACGCCGGTCTCCGGACGCGTCAGCGACATGGTATTCCTTGACGACTCCAACCCGCTAACCGGTTTTATGCTGATTGATACCGCTATCTGGGGCGACCCGGGCAACTTTATCGATGCGCTGGCGCACATGGTGTTGCCGGCGATTGTGCTCGGCACTATTCCGCTGGCGGTGATCGTGCGTATGACCCGCTCCTCTATGTTGGAAGTGCTGGGTGAAGACTATATCCGTACCGCGCGTGCCAAGGGGTTAACCCGTATGCGCGTGATCATCGTTCACGCCCTGCGTAACGCTATGCTGCCGGTGGTGACCGTTATCGGCCTGCAGGTGGGGACGCTGCTGGCGGGTGCGATTCTGACGGAAACCATCTTCTCCTGGCCGGGTCTCGGACGCTGGCTGATTGACGCGCTGCAACGCCGTGACTATCCGGTAGTGCAGGGTGGGGTGCTGCTGGTGGCGACGATGATTATTCTCGTCAACCTGCTGGTTGACCTGCTGTACGGCGTGGTGAACCCGCGTATTCGGCATAAGAAGTAAGGGGCCATCATGACACAAGTAACTGAAAACAAAACGGTGTCCGCACCGGTGCCAATGACCCCATTCCAGGAATTCTGGCACTATTTTAAGCGTAACAAGGGCGCGGTTGTCGGCCTGGTTTACGTGGTTATCGTATTGGTTATCGCTATCTTCGCTAACTGGCTCGCGCCGTATAACCCGGCAGACCAATTCCGCGATACGCTGCTTGCGCCACCGGCGTGGCAGGAAGGCGGTACGTGGGCGCATCTGTTTGGTACCGATGACGTGGGCCGCGACGTGCTGTCCCGCCTGATGTACGGCGCGCGTCTGTCGCTGCTGGTGGGCTGTCTGGTGGTGGTGCTGTCGTTGATTATGGGTGTGGTGTTGGGGCTAATTGCAGGCTACTTCGGCGGCCTCGTCGATAACATCATCATGCGCGTCGTCGACATTATGCTGGCACTGCCGAGCCTGCTGCTGGCGCTGGTGCTGGTGGCTATCTTCGGCCCATCTATTGGTAACGCCGCGCTGGCGCTGACCTTTGTCGCCTTACCGCACTACGTCCGTTTAACCCGCGCCGCCGTGCTGGTGGAGGTTAACCGCGACTACGTGACCGCGTCTCGCGTGGTGGGTGCCGGGGCGATGCGTCAGATGTTCGTCAATATTTTCCCAAACTGCCTTGCGCCGCTGATTGTTCAGGCCTCGCTCGGTTTCTCTAACGCCATTCTCGATATGGCTGCCCTCGGCTTCCTGGGGATGGGCGCACAGCCGCCTACGCCGGAGTGGGGCACCATGCTCTCTGACGTACTGCAATTTGCACAAAGCGCTTGGTGGGTGGTGACCTTCCCAGGGCTGGCGATCCTGCTGACGGTACTGGCGTTTAACCTGATGGGTGACGGTCTGCGTGACGCGCTCGATCCCAAACTGAAGCAGTAAGGGGATCGAGATGGCGTTATTAAATGTAGATAAATTATCGGTGCACTTCGGCGACGAAGGCACACCGTTTAAAGCCGTAGACCGCGTGAGCTACAGCGTAAATCAGGGTGAGGTTGTCGGCATCGTTGGCGAATCCGGCTCGGGCAAATCCGTTAGCTCGCTGGCGATTATGGGGCTGATTGATTATCCCGGCCGCGTGATGGCCGAAAACCTGCTGTTCAACGGTCAAGATCTGAAGCGTATCTCTGAGAAAGAGCGTCGAAACGTGGTGGGCGCCGAAGTGGCGATGATCTTCCAGGACCCGATGACCAGCCTCAACCCGTGCTACACCGTGGGCTTCCAGATTATGGAAGCCATCAAGGTGCACCAGGGCGGTAATAAGAGTACGCGCCGTCAGCGTGCCATCGATCTGCTTAATCAGGTGGGTATTCCGGACCCGGCCTCGCGTCTCGACGTGTATCCGCACCAACTCTCCGGTGGGATGAGCCAGCGCGTGATGATCGCCATGGCGATTGCCTGTCGTCCGAAGCTGCTGATTGCCGATGAACCGACAACCGCGCTGGACGTGACCATTCAGGCGCAGATCATCGAGCTGCTGCTGGAGCTTCAGCAGAAAGAGAACATGGCGCTGATCCTGATCACTCACGATCTGGCGCTGGTGGCCGAAGCCGCGCACAAAATCATCGTGATGTACGCCGGTCAGGTTGTGGAGACAGGCGCTGCGGGTGATATCTTCCGCGCCCCGCGTCATCCTTACACCCAGGCGCTGCTGCGCGCGCTGCCGGAATTTGCGCAGGATAAAGCGCGCCTGGCATCGCTTCCGGGTGTGGTACCGGGCAAATACGACCGTCCGAATGGCTGTCTGCTGAACCCGCGTTGCCCGTATGCGACGGATAAATGTCGCAGCGTAGAGCCTGAGCTGAACACCGTTGACGGTGCTCGCCAGTCGAAATGTCACTACCCACTCGATGATGCCGGGAGGCCCACACTATGAGTACGCACGAGGCCACCTCGCAGCAGCCGCTGCTGCAGGCAATTGACCTGAAAAAACACTACCCGGTGAAGAAGGGGATGTTCGCCCCGGAACGCCTGGTGAAAGCGCTGGACGGCGTGTCATTCACCCTGGAACGCGGCAAAACGCTGGCGGTCGTCGGGGAATCCGGCTGCGGTAAATCGACGCTGGGTCGTCTGCTGACGATGATTGAAACGCCGAGCGGCGGTGAGCTTTACTATCAGGGGCAGGATCTGCTCAAGCACGACCCGCACGCGCAGAAACTGCGTCGGCAGAAAATCCAGATTGTGTTCCAGAACCCGTATGGCTCGCTGAACCCACGTAAAAAAGTGGGGCAGATTCTGGAAGAACCGCTGTTGATTAACACCTCGCTCAGCAAAGAACAACGCCGTGAAAAAGCGTTGGCGATGATGGCGAAAGTGGGCTTGAAAACCGAGCACTACGACCGCTATCCGCATATGTTCTCCGGTGGCCAGCGTCAGCGTATTGCGATCGCCCGTGGTTTGATGCTTGACCCGGACGTAGTGATTGCCGATGAACCGGTCTCCGCGCTCGACGTATCCGTTCGTGCACAGGTGCTGAACCTGATGATGGATTTGCAGCAGGAACTGGGGTTGTCCTATGTCTTTATCTCCCACGACCTGTCGGTCGTAGAGCATATTGCCGATGAAGTGATGGTGATGTATCTGGGGCGCTGCGTGGAGAAGGGAACGAAGGACCAGATCTTCAATAACCCGCGTCACCCGTACACCCAGGCTTTGCTCTCAGCGACCCCGCGTCTGAATCCGGACGACCGCCGCGAGCGCATCAAACTGACCGGTGAGCTGCCAAGCCCGCTGAATCCACCACCGGGCTGTGCGTTTAACGCCCGCTGCCGCCGCCGCTTTGGCCAGTGCACGCAGCTGCAGCCGCAGCTGAAAGAGTATGGCGGTCAGTTGGTCGCGTGTTTCGCGGTCGATCAGGATGAGAATCCAGAGAAAACCGCGTAACCGGATACTCATCAGCTATAAACAGAGCCGCAGAGATAAAACCCTGCGGCTTTTTTGTATTTGTAGCCCGGGCAAGGCGTTTACGCCGCCCCCGGGGGCTGCTCGGTGCTTATCTCTGCATCGATTCCCGGCGTCGCTGCGCTCGGCCAGGCTACGTGCGGGTCGGGCGCTATTCTGAAAATGGGGTGGCGACGGCGAGTTGCGGGGCGGATTGCAGTAGTATCGTCGCCAAGCCGGGACTCCCGGTGAGGCGCAATGTTGCGGGGGCTTGATCCCCGGTGGCATAAGTTGCTGGAAAGAGAAAACCCCCGCACGTTGTTTGGTATAAACCAGCAACATAACGGGGGCCATTCTTTGACTCGCAAACAAAGGATAGCCGCGAACTGTTGCTATTGCAACCAAGGCGGCTACATGACGCTCGCAGAACTTGGCGTGCTTTTCTGGCACGATCTGGCAGCTCCGATAGCGGTGGGAATTATCACCAGCGCAATTCTGAACTGGTGGCGTAACCGGAAATAACGCTAACTGACGGGCGTCTTTCCGCCGCAGTGGCAGCATGCGCCCGAACCGGGCCGCAGGGGTAAAATCCTGCGGCCTTTTTCGTATTGGTAACCCGGGCGAGGTGTTTACGCCGACCCCGGGGCGGCTCGGAGCTCATCCCTGCGTCGCTTCACTCGGCCAGGCTACGTGCGGGTCGGGTGCTATTCTGAAAATGGGGTGGCGACGGCGAGTTGCGGGGCGGATTGCAGTAGTATCGTCGCCAAGCCGGGACTCCCGGTGAGGCGCAATGTTGCGGGGGCTTAATCCCCGGCGGCATCGGTTGCTGGAAAGAGAAAACCCCCGCACGTTGTTTGGTATAAACCAGCAACATAACGGGGGCCATTCACTTGCCTCAACACCAAGAGAATAGCCGCGAACTGTTGCTATTGCAACCAAGGCGGCTACATGACGCTCGCAGAACTTGGCGTGCTTTTCTGGCACGATCTGGCAGCTCCGATAGCGGTGGGAATTATCACCAGCGCAATTCTGAGCTGGTGGCGTAACCGGAAATAACGCTAACTGACGGGCGTCTGTCCGCCGCAGTGGCAGCATGCGCCCGAACCGGGCCGCAGGGATAAAACCCTGCGGCCTTTTTCGTATTGATAGCCTGGGCGAGGCATTTATGCCGACCCCGGGGCGGCTCGGTGCTTATCTCTGCATCGATTCCCGGCGTCGCTGCGCTCGGCCGGGCTACGCGAGTGTCGGCGCTATTCTGAAAATGGGATGTCGACGGCGAGTTGAGAAGCGGATTGCAGTAGTATCGTCGCCAAGCCGGGGTTCCCGGTGAGGCGCAATGTTGCGGGGGCTTGATCCCCGGCGGCATAAGTTGCTGGAAAGAGAAAACCCCCGCACATTGCGGGCAACGGGCGCTATGGTAAATCCCTGTCGCTCAGGGAGTATGATTACCATACAACTTACAGGGAGTTATGGCAGATGGCTGGAGTAGCAAGAAAAGGGGATATCACAAAAGGTCACGGTTGTTTCCCGGATACGCTGATTGTCGAAGGCAGTCCGGATGTGTTTATCAACGGCCAGCCTGCCGTGCGCTTAGGTGATGCGGTTGCCCCACACAGTTGTACCTGTGGAAACGGCTGCGGGACGCATTCACGCTCGATTTCGGAAGGTGCGCCGACGGCCTTCATCAACGGCAAGCCTGCCGTCATCGTCGGGCACGGTATCAGTTGCGGTGGCGTGGTGATTTCCGGCAGTAATAACGTCTTTATTGGTAATACGCCATACAAATCACTGGTGCATGAGTGCGGCAAGCAGGCAGCCCTGCAACGTTCTCCACTGCTGGCGCTCTCTCCGATGCTCGATGCTGATATACCCGAACCTGAGCAGCACGCACAGGCCGCGAAAAACCCCCGCCCGGAGCCGATGCCGTTGCCTGCGCTGATTTACCAGACCACGCACCAGATGGATGACTATGAAGCGGGGGACATGCATCACGGTGATCTGGATGCACTGACGCTGCGAAATAAGCTGAACATCGATGTGGATACGGTATCCGCCAGGGTCAATGCCCGGACGCTCAGACTGCTTAATCAGCCCAACCCCTACATGATGCCATCTCCAAATGCTATCGCGGCAATACCTGAACAGATGCCAGCGGTAAGCCGCGAGCAGGCTGTTGTACTCATGTTTGATGAGTTCCGGGAGCTGGCGAAACTGTACTCTTTCCATGGTCCGTATAAACACATCATCACCGGGATGATTGACCACATGCAGGATAACACCGGAACGCCATACAGCAGCCCGCTACTCGATCAGGCTCTGAAAGAGCAAATTCTGAATGACCATTCAGAGACAAGTTCTTTGCTAAAAATTAACGGTGTTCTGCGTGACGCAATCAATTATGAATATGGCTTTATTCCGCTCAGCCAGAAAGGCAATATTTTTGACGAAAAAGGTAATTTTAAGGAAGTTAATACGGCTGTATTGCCTAAATTCGACAGGAAGATAGATTACACCAACGGGCTGGTGATCACTGTTCACGATACCTGGTCGACGCATATCACGCTGGAATCTCTGGTGGTTGAGGGAGACAGCTACCGGGCAAAAGTGCATTACCGTATTCAGGATCACTTTGGCCTAGATGACGATGATGTACTGAATCCGGTATACCGGGAGTTCCGTATTTTCCGCCTGTGGTTTGCGCTTCAGCGCTGGGATAAATACGGCTATAAGCCGTTTATCACCGAGATGAATGCGACCGTAGAAATTAGCGGGAGGCGGGGTGAATAAGCGACTGATTACCGGTGTGATTGCAGTGGCTGCTTGCGGTTATTTGCTCTGGCAGTCTCTGAGGCCGGTTGAGATTGTGGCTGTGCATAAAGACGATATTATTCTGGTCAGGCATTTCCCCTATCTGAAAAGTCGTCAGATTGCCTGGTGGGAAGCTAATAAGGGCATGATTCAGGCTAAGTATGGGATTCCTCATAAGTCAGAGGATGGTTACTACAGCGTTAACATCATGGATTTTGGGGATGGTTACCGAGTTGATCGGGGAACTGATGAAGACTCTGACTTGCTGTGCTTCGATGATATGAAGGTTGCGGCACAATGCATTGAAAAAAAACCGCTTCGTTGGATTGGGTGGAGTCAGAATTCAGGGCAGTTTTATCGATAGTCTCACTCACTTCAAAAAGGATCTTCTTGAGACCCTTTTTTTTCGCGCGTAATTTCTTGCCCTGTAAACGAAAAAACCGCCCAGCAAGGCGGCTTTTTCGAAGGATCTTAGTGTCAGCAAACACTTTGAACCTGTGGTAACTGGCTTGGTGGAGCGCAGATACCAAATACTGTCCTTTCAGTGTAGCCGCAGTCGGGCTGAACGGGGGGATCTTGCTTACAGCCCAGCCTGGAGCGAACTGCCTAACCGGAACGGGGGCGTGGTTATTTGGGTAAGGCCTCCACCACAACACGTAGACCGTATGGCGGGAACAGGAGAGCGCAAGAGGGAGCGACCCATTGGAAACAGTGGGGATCTTAATAGTCCTGTCAGGTTTCGTCACCGCTGACGGATTTCATGGTTGAGCCTCACGGCTCCCACAGATGCACAGAAAAAGCGTCTGTTTGGTTGGCTGCGTTTACGGTAGCTACGGGATAAAACAGGCAACAAACCACCCGAAAAGCCACCGGAAACGCACCTGATAAATTTTACCCGATTGCATAGCCATGCAGCCAGATGCATCGGCGCCCGTTTCGTCGAAAAATGGCAGGGTAAGCGGCGTTTAGCCGCGAACTTTATCCCGGCATCGATTCCCGGCGTCGCTGCGCTCGGCCGGGCTACGCGAGTGTCGGCGCTATTCTGAAAATGGGATGTCGACGGCGAGTTGAGAAGCGGATTGCAGCAGTATCGTCGCCAAGCCGGGGTTCCCGGTGAGGCGCAATGTTGCGGGGGCTTGATCCCCGGCGACATAAGTTGCTGGAAAGAGAAAACCCCCGCACATTGCGGGCAACGGGCGCTATGGTAAATCCCTGTCGCTCAGGGAGTATGATTACCATACAACTTACAGGGAGTTATGGCAGATGGCTGGAGCAGCAAGAAAAGGGGATATCACAAAAGGTCACGGTTGTTTCCCGGATACGCTGATTGTCGAAGGCAGTCCGGATGTGTTTATCAACGGTCAGCCTGCCGTGCGCTTGGGTGATGCGGTTGCCCCACACAGTTGTACCTGTGGAAACGGCTGCGGGACGCATTCACGCTCGATTTCGGAAGGTGCGCCGACGGTCTTCATCAACGGCAAGCCTGCCGTCATCGTCGGGCACGGTATCAGTTGCGGTGGCGTGGTGATTTCCGGCAGTAATAACGTCTTTATTGGTAATACGCCATACAAATCACTGGTGCATGAGTGCGGCAAGCAGGCAGCCCTGCAACGTTCTCCACTGCTGGCGCTCTCTCCGATGCTCGATGCTGATATACCCGAACCTGAGCAGCACGCACAGGCCGCGAAAAACCCCCGCCCGGAGCCGATGCCGTTGCCTGCGCTGATTTACCAGACCACGCACCAGATGGATGACTATGAAGCGGGGGATATGCATCACGGTGATCTGGATGCACTGACGCTGCGAAATAAGCTGAACATCGATGTGAATACGGTATCCGCCAGGGTCAATGCCCGGACGCTCAGACTGCTTAATCAGCCCAATCCCTACATGATGCCATCTCCAAATGCTATCGCGGCAATACCTGAACAGTTGCCAGCGGTAAGCCGCCATCAGGCTGTTGTACTCATGTTTGATGAGTTCCGGGAACTGGCGAAGCTGTACTCCTTCCACGGTCCGTATAAGAACATCATCACTGAGATGATTGACCACATGCAGGAGAACTCCGGCACACCCTATAGCAGCCCGCTGCTGGACAGGGCGCTGAAAGAGCAGATCCTGAGTGACGATTCAGAACAAAGCACGTTGTTGAGGATCAAAACCGTTCTGAATAAGTCTGTTAATTACGAGTATGGTTTTATCCCGTTGAATAAAAAGGGTGAGTTGTTCGATGAAAAGGGGAATTTTAAGGACTTAAGTAGGACTGTCCTACCTAAGTTTGACCACCTGGTTGACCGTACTAACGGGCTGGTAATTACCGTCCATGATACCTGGTCTACGCATATCACGCTGGAGTCTCTGGAGGTTACTGGGGGTAGCTACCGGGCAAAAGTGCATTACCGAATTCAGGATCACTTTGGCCTCGATGATGATGATGTTCTGAATCCGGTATACCGGGAGTTCCGTATTTTCCGCCTGTGGTTTGCGCTTCAGCGCTGGGATGAATACGGCTATAAACCGTTTATCACAGAGATGAACGCTACTGTGGAAATCAGCGGGGCGCGGGGTGAATAAGAGACTAATAGCGGGGATTGTGGCTGCTGCTACCTGTGGTTATATGTTGTGGCAGTATCTGACTCCCGTTGAAATTGTGGCTGTTCATGACGGTAATACGATACTTGTCAGGCATTTTCCGTACCTGAAAAGCCGCCAGATAGCCTGGTGGGAAACCAATCGAGACATTATCCAGGCTAAGTATGGGATACCTC
The DNA here is from genome assembly GCF_044197065.1 of Kluyvera chengduensis. Taxonomy (NCBI): domain Bacteria; kingdom Pseudomonadati; phylum Pseudomonadota; class Gammaproteobacteria; order Enterobacterales; family Enterobacteriaceae; genus Kluyvera; species Kluyvera chengduensis. The sequence goes on along the minus strand of NZ_JBIQOI010000003.1, from coordinate 57,521 downwards.
ACAAATACGGTGATGGTAGTTATGGTGTTGTAATTATGGACTTTGGGGATGGATATCGTATCGACAGAGGTACGGACCAGGATTCGGATCTGCTGTGCTTCGATGAAATGGCCGTAGATGCACGATGTATCGAAAAACATCCTCGTCTATGGATTGATAGGAGCCCAAATACAGGGCTGCTTTATCGATAGGTGCACACTTTTCAAAAAGGATCTTCTTGAGATCTTTTTTTCGCGCGTAATCTCTTGCCCTGTAAACGAAAAAACCGCCCAGCAAGGCGGCTTTTTCGAAGGATCTTAGTGTCAGCAAACACTTTGAATCTGTGATAACTGGCTTGGTGGAGCGCAGATACCCAATACTGTCCTTCCAGTTCTGGCACGATCTGGCAGCTCCGATTGCGGTGGGAATTATCACCCGCGCGATTCTGAACTGGTGGCGTAACCGGAAATAACGTCAGCTGACGGGCGTCTGTCCGCCGCAGTGGCAGCATGCGCCGAACCGGGCCGCAGGGATAAAACCCTGCGGCCTTTTTCGTTTACTGCGGGTATGGCACCCAGGAACCGCCGTTCAGACGAACGTATGGTTTACCCTGATACTGAACGACGACGGCGTTAGAGTTCTCTGACACCGCGGCGGTCTGCGGCAGGTTGCCGGTAAAGGCCGACCAGTCGACGCTATCTTCGGTGAAGATTTTGCCGTCTACCGCACGGGCAACCAGTTCGGAAACTGCCAGGTAGCTGCTTGGTTGATTAATATCGATAGAGGCGCCCTGATGGGGTGCTTTCATCCCGAAGAATTTAATCGCCGCCGGTACGTGGGTAATCGACGGGCTTGGGATGTCGCGCAGGCCAGAAACCTGCATTTTATCGCCCTGCAGCGCCGCGCCGTGTTCCGGCACCACGACGACCATCACTCTACGACCAGACTTCTCCAGTTCGGTAAAGAAGGCGTCCAGTTCATCAAACAATTTTTGCGCGCGGGTCTTATAGTCCGCGGTTTTGCTCTGTCCTGGGTAATGGTTACCGTCGTGCAGTGGGAGAATATTGTAGAAGGTCGCGGAGCGCCCACCAGCCGGCATATCCGGTGATTGCAGCCAGCGGTCGAGTACCGCCAGATCGTCATACACCGGTGAACCATCGAAGGAGAGCAGGTTGACCGGCAGTTTGCTCTGGTCCATCAGTGGACTCTGCATACCGCCATTTTCACGCACCTCTTTGAGGAAATCACCGAACACGCCGTTGTGGTCCAGCATCAGGTGCTGCGTGAAGCCCAGTTTAGACAGGTTATCAAACAGATAGCATTGGTTACCCGCAGGCTGATATAGGTTGGTGTGTGACGGTTGGCCGCAGCTAGCGCGCAGCAGGCGAATCGCTGCCGGGCCGCTGTATGAGGTCGCGGAGTTGAAGTTGCTAAAGCGAATATCAAAGTGTGACCACAGCGGATGCTGCATCAGACCTGCGGCTTCTACATCGGAATTAGCCAAAGAGCAGATGTTGATAACCAGCAGGTCAAACGGCTGAGCATCTTCCGGTAGCTGTGCCGGGAAGGTGGTAGTCCGTTTGTTTTCAGAGGCATAAAAGCTGTTCAGCCAGGCGTTCAGGTTATCTGACGTTGGCGCAGCGGTCTGCGCGGGCATGTCACCGTTTGCTGCTGCGCTACCTGCCGCCGCGGCAGGTGCCGTGGTGGTAGCGGCGGTCGCATTCGTCGCTTGCCCCGTAGACCACAGGTTAAAGGAAGGGAGCAGCGGGCTGATGTTAACCCATACCATTGCGGCGACGACAAAAACGGTAATACGGATCCACTGATTTAAGAACAACCAGGCCACCACGAGCACAAAGAAGGCGCCGACCATCTGCCAGTTAATAAAGCGGGTGACGAGATCCCAGATGTAGTCAGCGCTAAAGCCTGCAATCTGCGACCCCTGGCTCATAATGCTTTCCGGGCCTGGCAGCCAGGTATCGTGCCAGAACAGCGCAAAGCCGAGTGGGATGGCTATCCAGTTACGCCAGCGGTGCAGCCGGCTGTTTGGCAGCGGGAAGATCAGGAACGCCATGAACACCAGGTTCATCATCGGATGAAAATTAAGGTATCCCGCCCACAGCAGGCCAAATTTGACCAGGAAATAGAGGTTCCAGCCAGACAGGCCCCGCCAATAGTGCCAAAGCGGTGAAGGGGTAGCGGCGTCTTTTTTCGTCGATTTAGTCATTTTTTGATTTTGCCCTGACGGCCAGACAGATCCCGGCGCAATACGCCGACGGGTTTAACATAGCGAGGTTTTAGAAACATCAAGCGGAACGTGTTCTCAATACGACGCTGATAATGACGCGCCAGATAACCCAGCGGGAAAAAGATCAGCGCGCAGAGGATCACGAGTTGAATAATATCGCTTATCGACATCATGATGATGTTCCTTTGGCATCCGTAGACAGGCGGCACGGCTCGGGATAGCGGCGCCAGCTGTTATCTTCGTAGGTCGCATTAATCACGTTTTTTGGCTTCGGCGAGATCCGCAGCGGCGGCGTCCAGAGCTCCTGCTTCACGTCGCGCATATCAACCAGTTCTGCGGCAATCTGCTTATCTTCGAACCAAATCATGCGGTTAGAGAATATATCCCCGGTTGGCAGCGGGAAAATATGGTTCAGGGCTTTGTCGAGGTCGTTGACGCGACAGAAGGAGAGGAACAGCACCAGGCGGCGATCGGCAATGGTCACGATATCACCCATACGGTGCGGACGGCATAGCGTCAACGCCTGCTCAACACGCAATCCCGGTGTGGGCCTTAGCGCCACCATCACGCCTTTACTGTCCGCAGGCAGCAGCGTGTTGTTGATGACTTTTTGCACCGCGTCGCAGAATACGTCCCACTTCTGGTAGCCTTTGAGCTTCAGCGGCTCAGTGTTGGCCAGCAGCGTCGTTAAATCTTCCGGTACGTGACGACTGAACTGCTGCGACTGAACACTTTCAATTAAGGTCAAGCTACGTGAGAGGGGCGCGCTGGCGGAGATAACGATGTTAGCCCCGCAGCTTAACAGCAGGCGTTCATCGGTGGCGCGCAGGCTAGGAGTAGTCTCTCGGACAACAATTTTTAATGCGCTGCCGCGCTGTCGACGCAGCGTATGAATATATCGGGCAAGCTGCTCTATCTGACTATTCTGGTTAAGCGAAAATATGACGGTTGCAGCCTGAGCGGTACGTGCAGCATTAAAAACGGCATCGTTGGTGTCGAATAAAGTCCAGTGCTCAGAAAGCGCTGGAGCACCTTCAAGAATAACAATGTTGCTGAGTACTTCTTTTTCGTCGCTACGTGGCTGGACGTTTGCAACCTCTTCTTGCGCTAAATGCCAGCCGTTGTCGTTCTGTTTAATTAAGAGCTGCTGGCGGGCGCTAACGCCTTTTTCATTAGACCAGTAAGATATATCAAATAGTTGGCTATCGCCCTGGTAACGTAAACTTGCCAGGCCAGAAAGGGCGCGATATTCGCCGAGTAAAACGGAAGTCTGGGCATCGGCATTGTTACCGGGGCTGAGTACCAGAAGCGTGCAGCCATAGTATTTCGCCCATTTTTGAGACTTGTTTACCCAATCGTGGATTTTATCCGCAGGAATATTTTCCCAGGCATTGTGGGCACATAGCAGAATGACGAAATAACCGTTGGGTTCTAGCGTGCGCAGCAGGTCGCGGCGCATAAAGTATAAACTATCTGCGCTACCCGGCATGGTAAACAGTGATATTTTTTCAGGGCCGGAAATTCCCTTTAATTCTATAAGGTTATTGGGGTTTTGGCCCATGCACACCACCGCCACTTTCGCCGTATCTTGCTGCACGGAGAGCGTCTGGTTGAGCAGGCTTACGGCATCTTCATGACGGTCAGTATTAATCCACCACACGCCGCCCGCAGGCATATGGCTCACTTCATCCCAAAGTGACTGGATACCAATAGAAAATATGGGGTTCATCGCGTCCCTCTTATCGACGATAATCCTGCGTCTAAGTTTACTAGTGTAAGCGCTAGAATAAACCTAATATTGAAATTAAATAGCATCAGATTTAGCATGTATACTCTTCATTATTAGAGTTATCGTCAGGTGATAAGAGAATCAACCCCCTGAAATCTGCATAACTATGTAGTTGATATGAGTAAATGCGAGATCATTCACCTACAATCTGAAGTATGACGAGTATAAACGAATTTCATGGAAAGGTTGCCCTTCGCGTGATGGGGTGCATTCGTACTTTGAATTCAGAGGGAGAAAAAAATGTCAGATAATGAACCGGTGACATCAGTTGATTCTCAACTTGGCTACACTTTCCAGAATGATTTTCTCGCACTAAGTCGAGCTTTCTCTCTACCCAATATAGATTACACTGATATTTCCCAGCGTGAAAAATTAGCCGCAGCGTTTAAGCGCTGGCCTTTGCTGGCAGAGTTTGCAGAACAAAAAGCCGAACAAAAATAAGGAAGCCATAATGGCTATTCTGGGATTACAGGGCGTACGTGGCGGCGTAGGTACAACGTCGATCACGGCGGCATTAGCGTGGTCATTACAGCTGCTCGGGGAGTCGGTGTTGGTCATCGATGCGTGCCCTGACAATATGCTGCGTCTGTCATTCAACGATGAGATTGGACGTCAAAGCGGCTGGGTGCGGGCGACACTGGACGGCCAGGACTGGCGCGACGCCGGTTTGCGTTACACCTCTCTGATTGATGTTCTGCCATTTGGTCAGCTTCAGCCGGGCGAGCTGGAACATACCGGAGCGCTGGGCGACACCCTATCGGTGATAGCGTCTCTGGTTCAGACCCTGGAGCGTGAAGGCCACTACCAGTGGATTCTGCTGGATCTTCCCCACGGTTTTTATCCCTGGACCGCACCGCTTGTCGAGGCCTGCCACTTTACGCTTACGATTCTTAAACCGGATGCGAACTGCCATATTCGCCTGCATCAACAACCTCAGCCTGCGAATACCCATCTTTTGATCAATGGGCTACGAATGAGTAGTCCGTTGCAGGAAGATCTTTACCAGGTCTGGCTGCAAACCCAGCGACGTCTTCTACCGGTGGTCATCCACCTCGATGAAGCGATGGCTGAAAGTCTGGCCAGCAAGCAACCACTGGGCGAATACCGCCATGATTCCCTCGCCGCCGAAGAGATGATCACCCTCGCGAACTGGTGTCTGATGCACTACGCAGGTCAGCATCCGGTATCGGAGCGCGAAGCATGATTCGCCTCGGTAGCTGGATTTTCGTTCCACCGGTGTATGCGCGATTACGCGCACGTTATCTTGGCTATCGACAGGCGGGGTCATCCTGGCTTTCCGCAACGTTGACCTGCCTGTGGGTGGGGTTGGCGTGGCTCTTTCTGCCGTTGGAGAACCCTCGCTGGCAGGCGCTAAGTGCCCGCCAGGATGAACTGTTCCCGCACATTAATTTTTCCCGACCGCGTCCGCTTGACCCGCTGCGCTTTGCGCTGCAGGCGGTCTGGCTCATCGCCACAAAACCGGCAGAACAGCGCAGCGCCCGCACCTGGCGGCCGTTGGCCGGCATTGACTGGATACGCGAGCGTTACAATCGCTGGGCAGACGAACTGCCAAGCCGCATGAACGCGCAAACCGGCCATCTCGATGCGAAAAAAGAGCTCGCGCACATCAACCCGCACCTCCGCCGCCTGATTCTCGGCGTGGTGGTCACGCTTTCGCTCATTCTGGCGCTGGTCTGTATTACTCAACCGTTTAACCCGCTCTCACAGTTTGTGTTCTTGATGCTGCTCTGGGGCGTGGCGCTGCTGGTGCGGCGCATTCCTGGGCGCTTCTCGGCGCTGATGCTTATCGTGCTCTCGCTGACGGTCTCCTGCCGCTACATCTGGTGGCGCTACACCTCAACGCTCAACTGGAATGACCCGGTCAGCCTGGTGTGTGGTCTGATCCTGCTGTTTGCCGAAACCTACGCCTGGATTGTCCTGGTGCTGGGCTACTTCCAGGTCGTCTGGCCGCTGAATCGACATCCGGTGCCGCTGCCGAAGGACATGAGCGAATGGCCTTCGGTCGATATCTTCGTACCGACCTATAACGAAGACCTGAATGTTGTCAAAAACACCGTTTACGCTTCGCTCGGCATCGACTGGCCAAAAGATAAGATAGAAATCTGGATCCTCGATGATGGCGGCCGCGAAGAGTTTAAGCAGTTTGCCAAAGACGTGGGTGTTCACTACGTGGCGCGTACTACGCATGAACATGCAAAAGCGGGGAACATCAACAACGCGCTGAAGTATGCCAAAGGCGAGTTCGTGTCGATCTTCGACTGCGACCACGTGCCGACGCGCTCGTTCCTGCAGATGACCATGGGCTGGTTCCTGAAGGACAAGAAGCTGGCGATGATGCAGACGCCGCACCATTTCTTCTCGCCTGACCCGTTCGAACGTAACCTGGGCCGTTTTCGTAAAACGCCGAACGAAGGCACGTTGTTCTACGGGCTGGTGCAGGACGGTAACGACATGTGGGATGCGACCTTCTTCTGCGGCTCTTGCGCCGTGATCCGTCGTAAACCGCTGGATGAAATTGGCGGTATCGCCGTGGAAACCGTGACCGAAGATGCGCATACCTCGCTGCGTTTGCACCGTCGTGGCTACACCTCTGCTTACATGCGTTTGCCGCAGGCGGCGGGGCTGGCGACGGAGAGTCTGTCGGCACACATTGGCCAGCGTATCCGCTGGGCGCGCGGCATGGTGCAAATATTCCGTATGGATAACCCGTTGTTTGGTAAAGGACTGAAGCTACCGCAGCGGCTGTGTTACCTCAACGCCATGTTCCACTTCTTGTCGGGCGTGCCGCGGCTTATCTTCCTTACTGCACCGCTGGCCTTCCTGCTGCTGCATGCCTACATCATCTATGCCCCGGCGCTGATGATTGCGCTGTTCGTGCTGCCGCACATGATTCACGCCAGCCTGACCAACTCGAAAATTCAGGGTAAATACCGCCACTCCTTCTGGAGTGAAATCTATGAAACGGTGCTCGCCTGGTACATCGCGCCGCCGACGATGGTGGCGCTGTTTAACCCGCACAAAGGCAAATTCAACGTCACCGCGAAAGGCGGGCTGGTAGAAGAAGAGTACGTCGACTGGGTTATCTCGCGCCCGTATATCTTCCTCGTACTGCTGAACCTGGTGGGCGTGGCGTTTGGTATCTGGCGCTATATGTACGGCCCGGCGGACGAAACGCTGACCGTCTGGATAAGCCTGGTGTGGGTGTTCTATAACCTGATTATCCTCGGCGGCGCGGTGGCGGTGTCGGTGGAAAGTAAACAGGTGCGTCGTTCGCACCGCGTTGAAATCAAAATGCCGGGGGCGATTTCCCGTGAAGACGGGCACCTCTTCTCTTGTACGGTGCATGACTTCTCTGACGGCGGCGTGGGTATTCGTATCAACGGTGACGCTCAGGTGTTGGAAGAGCAGAAGGTCAACCTGCTGCTCAAACGCGGCCAACAGGAGTATGTCTTCCCAACGCAGGTGGTGCGCGTGCTGGGCAGCGAAGTGGGTCTCAAGCTGCTGCCGATGAGCACCCGTCAGCATATCGATTTTGTACAGTGTACGTTTGCGCGTGCGGATACGTGGGCGCTCTGGCAGGACAGCTTCCCGGAAGATAAACCACTGGAAAGCCTGATGGATATTCTGAAGCTGGGATTCCGTGGTTATCGCCACCTGGCCGAATTTGCGCCACCGGTGGCGAAAGAGATTTTCCGGTCGCTCACCTCGCTGGTGGCGTGGGTGGCTTCGTTCATTCCGCGCCGTCCAGAACGTGAGGCGGTAATCGAGCATCCGCTATCGGCTATGGCTCAACAATAATGATGATGAACCAATGAAAAGAAAACTTTCCTGGATTTGTGCAGTGGCGGTGGGCATGGGCAGTTTACTGCCGCTCACGACGCATTCAGAACCGACAACAGAGGTGGCGGTAACGCCGGCTGTTCAGGACAACGCAGCGGCGCCTGCTCCTGCCGATGCGGCAACCACGTCGCCAGTGGTGGTGGAAGACGCGCCATCTCGCAACGTAAAGCTTTCTTTTGCCCAGATTGCGCCGCCGCCGGGTAGCATGGTCCTGCGTGGAGCGAATCCTGACGGTGGCATTGAGTTCGGCATGCGCAGCGACGAAGTGGTGTCGAAGGCGCTGCTGAATCTGACCTACACGCCGTCTCCATCATTACTGCCGACCGTCTCTCAGCTGAAGGTTTATCTTAACGATGAGCTGATGGGCGTGCTACCGGTTACCAAAGAGCAGTTGGGTAAAAAGGTGTCGACGCAGATCCCAATCGATCCGCTCTATATCACCGATTTTAACCGCGTGCGCCTGGAGTTTATTGGCCACTACCGCGACGTCTGTGAAAACCCGGCGAACACCACCGTCTGGCTGGATGTGGCGCGCAACAGCTCGCTGGATTTAACCTACCAGTCGCTGAAAGTGCGTAACGACCTGTCGCATTTCCCGGTGCCGTTCTTTGACGCTCGCGATAACCGCGCGCTGAATCTGCCGATGGTCTTTGCTGGTTCTCCGGATCTGCCACAGCAGCAGGCGGCCGGTATTGTTGCTTCATGGTTTGGCGCGAAGGCCGGCTGGCGCGGTCAGACCTTCCCGGTAATGTTTAACACCCTGCCGGAAAGTAACGCGATCGTTTTTGCTACTAACGATCATCGCCCAGACTTCCTGCGCGATCATCCGGCGGTGAAAGCACCGACGATCGAAATGATCGACCATCCGAATAACCCGTACATGAAGCTGCTGGTGGTCTTTGGTCGTGACGATAACGACCTGCTGAAAGCCGCTCAGGGCATTGCGGCCGGTAATATTCTGTTCCGTGGTGACAGCGTGACGGTGGATGAAGTTAAACCGCTGCTGGCTCGCGCGCCGTACGACGCGCCAAACTGGGTGCGTACCGACCGTCCGGTTACCTTCGGTGAGCTGAAAACCTACGAGCAACAGCTACAGTCCACCGGGCTGGAGCCGGCCTCTATCAACCTGTCGCTGAACCTGCCGCCGGATCTCTATCTGCTTCGCAGCACCGGTATCGACATGGATCTGAAATACCGTTACACCATGCCGTCGGTGAAAGACAGCTCGCGGATGGATATCAGTCTGAATAACCAGTTCCTGCAGTCGTTTAGCCTGAACAGCACGCAGGATGTGAATAAGCTGATGATGCGTCTGCCGGTGCTGCAAGGTCTACTGGACGGTAAGAATGACGTCAGCATCCCGGCACTGCGTCTGGGTGCGATGAACCAGTTGCGCTTCGACTTCCAGTATATGAACCCGATGCCTGGTGGCTCGGTGGATAACTGTGTGACCTTCCAGCCGGTACAGAACCATGTGGTGATTGGCGACGATTCCACTATCGACTTCTCGCACTACTATCACTTCCTGCCGATGCCGGACCTGCGTACGTTCGCCAATGCAGGCTTCCCGTTCACCCGAATGGCCGACCTCTCTGACACCGTTATTGTTATGCCGAAGCAGCCGTCTGAAGCACAGGTGAGCACGCTGCTGAATACCGTGGGCGTGATTGGCGGCCAGACCGGTCTGGCTGGGTCGAACATGACCATCGTCGATGACGGTAGCAAGATTCAGGACAAAGACGCCGATCTACTGTTGATTGGCTCTATCCCGCAACAGCTCAAGAACGACAAGCAAATTGACCTGCTGGTGGATGCGACCCAGAGCTGGGTGAAAACGCCGATGCGCCATAACGATCTGCCGAGTATCTATCTGGATACCGACGATCGTCAGGCTAGCGTCCAGGCCGGGATCACCTCTTCTGGCCCGATGGCTGCCGTGGTTGGCTTTGAATCACCGTATTTTAAACAGCGTAGCGTCGTGGCGCTGCTTGCCGATAGCGCCAGCGGATATGACCTGCTGAACAACGCGCTGAACGATAGCGGTAAACGTGCGGCGATGTTTGGCTCGGTGTCGGTGATCCGTGAGTCCGGTGTGAACAGCCTGCGTGTAGGCGACATTTACTATGTTGGTCACCTGCCGTGGTTCGAGCGCGTGTGGTTCGCACTCTCTAACCACCCGGTGTTACTGGCTATCTTTGCGGCGATTAGCATCGTGCTGCTGGCCTGGGTACTGTGGCGTCTGCTGCGTATCATCAGCCGTCGTCGTCTGAACCCAGAAGACGAGTAAGCCGCGATGAAAATGCTTCGCTGGATAGTTCTGCTATGCGCCCTCGGCGGTCAGGTACAGGCCGCCTGTCACTGGCCTGCCTGGGAGCAGTTCAAGCAAGATTTCGTGAGCGCGGAAGGCCGCGTTATCGATCCCAGCGATGCCCGTAAAATAACCACCTCGGAAGGGCAAAGCTATGCGCTGTTCTTTGCCCTTGCCGCGAACGACCAGCAAACTTTCGCCACGCTGCTGGGCTGGACGCAAAACAACCTCGCGCAGGGCTCGCTGCGCGAGCACCTTCCGGCGTGGCTGTGGGGCAAAAAGAGCGATGACGAGTGGACGGTGCTGGACAGCAACTCGGCCTCTGATTCCGATATCTGGATTGCCTGGACGCTGCTGGAAGCCGGTCGGCTGTGGAAAAACGAAGATTACACGGCAACGGGTAAAGCGCTGCTGGCGAAGATTGCTGATGGCGAAGTGGTGAAAGTCCCGGGTTTGGGGCTGATGCTGCTGCCCGGCCGAGTTGGCTTTGCCGAAGAAACGCGCTGGCGCTTCAATCCAAGCTATTTCCCACCGCAGGTGGCGCAGTATTTCAGCCGCTTTGGCGCGCCGTGGACGACGCTTCGCGATACCAACCTGAAAATGCTGTTGGATACCGCCCCGAAAGGCTTTTCGCCGGACTGGGTGAGTTATGACAAAAAAAATGGCTGGCTGCTGAAAGAGGCAAGTCTGGTCGGCAGCTACGATGCTATTCGTGTCTATTTATGGGTGGGCATGATGCACGATGCCGACCCGCAAAAAGCGCGTCTGCTTAAACGCTTTAACGCGATGGCGGCACAGACCGTGAAGCAGGGCGTTCCCCCCGAAAAAGTGGCGACGGCTACCGGGGCGGTGACCGGCGATGGTCCGGTCGGTTTTTCAGCTTCGCTGATTCCATTCCTACAAAATCGCGACGCGCAGGCCGTTTTGCGCCAGCGCGTGGCTGACCATTTTCCCGGCGCGGATGCTTATTATAATTTTGTTCTGACCCTCTTTGGTCAGGGCTGGGATCAACACCGTTTTCGCTTTAGCGCCCGCGGCGAATTACTACCTGACTGGGGCCAGGAATGCGCAAGTTCACATTAAGTTTAATCACCCTCTCTCTGGGGCTGACGCTGGTACAGCCGGGCTATGCAGACACCTCGGCAGAAGAACAGCTGCTCAACCAGGTGCGCCTTGGAGAAGCCAGCAAACGGGATGATTTGGTACAGCAATCGCTGTATCGGCTGGAGCTGATTAATCCCAACAATCCACAGGTGCTTGCAGCGCGTCTGCGTTACCTGCTGCGCCAGGGCGATACCGCTGGCGCGCAAAAGCAGCTGCAAAAACTGGCGCAGGTGGCACCAAATTCAACGGAATACAACACCGCCCGCGTGGAGATTGGCCTGAACACTGATGCCGGTCGTCAGGCGCTTCAGCAGGCACGTTTGCTGGCGACAACCGGGCATGTTCCAGAAGCGCTGGCTGACTATGAAAAAGCCTTTAACGGTGCGCCGCCGGACGGTGACTATGCGGTAGAGTACTGGACTACGGTCGCCAAAATTCCGGCGCGACGCGATGAAGCGCTTAAACACCTGCAAACGCTGAACAAACAGAACCCCGGTAACGTTGGCCTGCAAATGACGCTCGCCAATATGCTGCTTGCCGCTAACCAGCGTGATGACGCGTTTAACGTGCTGGAACAAATGGCAAAATCGTCAAGCGGGCGCGGACCGGCGAGTGACCTGTGGTTTAAGTCTATCAAAGACCAGGCCGTCAGCCCGTCCAGTGTACAGGCCCTGCAGCGCTATCTGATGATTTTCAGCAGCGGTGAATCGGCGGACAGCGCCCGGGCGATGCTGGCCGAACAGCAAAAACAGATGGCGGACCCGGTTCTGCGCGCTAAAGCGGTAGAACAGGAAAAAGTGGCGCAGGCCGCAGACAACACGCCGCAGACCTGGCAGCTCTACTGGCCGCTGATTCGCAAAGGCGACGCGGCGCTCAAGGCCAACAATCTGGCTCAGGCTGAAGGTTTCTACCAGCAGGCACGTAAGCTTGATGCAACGGACAGTTATGCAGTGCTGGGGCTGGGCGATGTGGCGATGGCGCGTAAAGATAGCGCCTCGGCAGAACGTTTCTATCAGCAGGCGCTGCGTCTCGACCGTGGCAACAGCAGCGCGGTGCGCGGGCTGGCGAACATCTACCGCGCCGAGTCGCCGGAAAAAGCCACTGCCTTTATCAACGGTCTTTCTGCGAGCCAGCGTCGTAGCATTGACGATATCGAGCGCAGCCTGACCAATGATCGTCTCTCTCAGCAGGCTGAAGCGCTGGAGAATAAGGGCAATTGGGCGCAAGCGGCTGAAATTCAACGCCGTCGACTGGCGCTCTCGCCGGATGACGTGTGGATAACTTATCGCCTTTCCCGTGACCTGGTGAGCGCCGGGCAGCGTGGTGAAGCCGACAATTTGATGCTTAATCTGGCGCGTAAAAAGCCAGCCGATGCCGATCAGGTCTACGCCAACGGGCTTTATCTTTCTGGCAATGGCCAGGACCAGGCCGCACTGGCGCATCTGGCGGCGCTGCCGCAGGCGCAGTGGAGCGATAACATTCGTGAGCTTGACCAGCGTCTGCGCAGCGACCAGTTGATTGCTCAGGCCAACCGTCTACGCGATGGCGGCCAGGAAGCGCAGGCGATTGCGCTGTTAAAACAACAGCCTGAATCCGCTCGTATTCACTCAACGCTCGCCGACTGGGCGCAGCAGCGGGGCGATAATGCCGCTGCGCTTACGGAATATAACGCCGTGCTGGCGAAAGACCCGCATAACGAAGATGCGCATCTGGGCATGGCGGAAGTCTATGCTGGCGAGGGCAATACGCTGGCCGCACGCCAGCAGTTGGCACAACTGCCTGCCGAGGGCGAACGTTCACTCAATACTCAGCGCCGTATCGCGCTGGTTAGCGCAAAACTAGGTGATACCGCCGCGGCTCAGCAAATGATGACCGCCCTGATCCCGCAGGCAAAATCGCAGCCACCGTCAATGGATACCGCGATGGTGCTGCGTGATGCCGCCCGTTATCAGGCGCAGGATGGCAACCCGAAACAGGCGCTGGAAACCTACAAAGATGCGATGGTGGCCGCGCAGGTTACGCCAACGCGGCCGGTGGATAACGACACCTTTACCCGTCTGACGCGTAACGACGAGAAAGACGACTGGCTCAAGCGCGGCGTGCGCAGCGATGCGGCGGATTTATACCGTCAGCAGGACCTGAACGTCACCTTGCAGCATGACTTCTGGGGTTCAAGCGGTACGGGCGGTTACTCCGACCTGAAAGCGCATACCACCATGTTCCAGGTCGATGCACCGCTGGCCGATGGCCGGATGTTCTTCCGCTCGGATCTGGTGAATATGGACGTCAGTAACTTCGAGACCGACAGTAAGAACCAGTACAACAACCAGTGGGGGACCTGTAACTTATCCGCCTGTCATGGTTCAACGCACCAGAGCGACAGCGGCGCCAGCGTGGCGATTGGCTGGAAAAATGACACCTGGAATGCGGACATTGGTACCACCCCGATGGGCTTTAACGTGGTGGACGTTGTCGGTGGCCTGAGCTACAGCAGCGACGTCGGCCCGCTGGGTTACACGGTTAACGCGCATCGTCGCCCGATCTCTAGCTCGCTGCTGGCATTTGGTGGGCAAAAGGATAACGACAATGGCGCGCATCCTGGCACCACTTGGGGCGGCGTGCGGGCGAACGGCGGCGGCATCAGCCTGAGCTACGATAAAGGTGAAGCTAACGGCGTGTGGGCGTCGCTGGGCGGCGACCAATTGACCGGTAAAAATGTCGCCGACAACTGGCGCGTACGCTGGATGACCGGTTATTACTATAAGGTTATTAACGAGAATAACCGCCGGGTGACCGTTGGCCTGAACAATATGATTTGGCACTATCAGAAGGATCTTAGCGGCTACACCCTGGGTCAGGGGGGCTACTACAGCCCGCAGGAGTATCTGTCATTTGCCATCCCGGTTAACTGGCGTCAGCGTACGGAAAACTGGTCGTGGGAGTTGGGCGGCTCTGTTTCCTGGTCGCATTCACGCTCCAGTACGGAACAGCGTTACCCACTGATGAACCTGATTCCGCAGGTCTGGCAGGATGACGCCAGCGACGATAAAAATCATGCGAGCAGCAGTACGGGTGTGGGCTACACCGCGAGAGCCATCATCGAACGGCGCGTGACCTCCAACTGGTTCGTGGGCGCAGGTGTCGATATCCAGCAGGCGAAGGATTACACCCCGAGCCACGCGCTGCTTTATGTGCGTTACTCTGCCGCCGGCTGGCAGGGCGACCTCGATATGCCACCGCAGCCGCTCACGCCTTACGCAGACTGGTAATCCTGCCGTTCCGAATATAGGTATTCGTCTTATATAACCCGGTACTACACCGGGTTATAATTATTGCGGCGGAGTCTATTTTGACTTTGCCGCCAGCCTCGTTATTCTCGATGCCTGAGCAATACGTTCGTATCAGTGGAGAGCTCTTTTGCGCGTTAGCCGTTCCCTTACAATAAAACAAATGGCCATGGTGGCGGTTGTTACCATGTTGTTTTTGTTCGTCTTTTGCTTCATCTTATTGTTCCACTTTGTCCAGCAGGATCGCTATAACACCGCGACGCAATTAGAGAGTATCGCCCGCTCGGTACGCCAGCCGCTGTCAGCGGCCATCCTTAAAGCCGATATTCCCGAGGCAGAGTCCATTCTCGGACGCATTCAACCCTCGGGCATCGTGAGCCGTGCCGACGTGGTACTGCCAAACCAGTTTCAGGCGCTGCGGATGAGCTTTATTCCAGAGCGCCCGGTTCCGGTTAACATCACGCGCATTTTTGAACTTCCGGTACAGATTTCACTGCCGCTGTATTCGCTGGAGCGTCCGGCAAACCCGCAGCCGCTGGCCTATCTGGTGCTCCAGGCCGACCCTTATCGTATGTACAAGTTCGTGATGAGCGCGCTGGCAACGATAGTGACCGCTTACTTTTTGCTCGTTTTGATGCTGACCGTGGCGCTGACCTGGTGTATCAATCGGCTGATTGTCAGGCCGCTGCGCAGCATTGCCTATGAGATTCACGACCTGCCGGGGGCCGATCGCATTGGCCATCAGCTCTCGCTACCGCGTCTTCATCACGACGATGAAATCGGTACGCTGGTGCGAAGCTACAACCGTAACCAGCAGGCGCTGCTGCGCCAGTATGACGAACTGAGCGGTCAGTCGACCCGTTTCCCGGTGTCAGACCTGCCGAATAAGGCTTTCCTGTTAGGGCTGTTGGAGCAGAGCCTGGTGCGTAAAACGCCGGTGGCATTGCTGACCATTGCCTGTGAAACCTTGCAGGACACCGCGGGCGTACTGAAAGAAGAGCAGCGAGAAATGCTGCTGCTGACGCTGGCTGAGAAGATTAAACAGGTGATTTCGCCGCGCATGGTGCTGGCGCAGGTGAGCGGCTACGACTTTGTGATTCTGGCCTACGACGTCAAAGAGCCGTGGCATGCGATCACATTAGGTCAGCAAGTACTCACTATCATTAATGAACGTTTGCCGTTGCAGGGTATTCAGCTACGCCCGAGCGCCAGCGTGGGTATTGCGATGTACAACGACGGGTTAACGGCAGAACAGTTCTATCGTCGCTCGCTCTCAGCGGCTTTCACTGCCCGCCGTAAAGGGAAAAACCAGATTGAGTTTTTCGACCCGGAGCAGATGGTAAAAGCGCAGAAGCGCCTGACTGAAGAGAGCGATATTCTGACCGCGCTCGATAATCAGCAGTTCTCTATCTGGCTGCAGCCGCAGGTGGCGACCACCACGGGCAAGGTGTGCAGCGCGGAAGTCCTGCTGCGTCAGCGCCAGCCGGACGGAAGCTGGGCGCTGCCCAACGATCTTATCGATAGCATTGAGTCCTGTGGTCTGATGGTGACGGTCGGGCACTGGGTGCTTGAAGAATCCTGCCGCCAGCTTGCCGTCTGGCAGTCGCACGGCATTATGTTGCCGATTTCAGTCAACATTTCTGCGCTACAGCTTCTGCATCACGATATGGTTTCTGACATGCTGGCGCTGCTCAACCGATACCGCATCGCGCCGGGTACGTTGATTCTGGAAGTGACGGAAAGCCGACGTATCGACGACCCGAAAGCCGCGGTGGCGATTTTACGTCCGCTGCGTAACGCTGGGGTCAGAATTGCGTTGGATGATTTCGGCATGGGCTACGCAGGCCTGCGTCAGCTACAGCATATGAAATCGGTCCCCGTGGACATTCTCAAAATTGACAAAATCTTTATCGACAGTCTGCCGGAAGATACCAGCATGGTGGCGGCTATCATTCAGCTTGGGCGGAGCCTTAACCTGAAAATGGTTGCGGAAGGTGTTGAAAGTAAAGAACAATATGCGTGGCTGCGTGCGGCGGATGTCGATATCCTGCAGGGCTTTTTGTTTGCGCGCGCCGTACCAATCGACGTTTTTGAACAAGATTATCTGGGTAAGGACAATTCACTGCTTCCGGGAGATCAGAGTTAGCGATTGTGCGTGTCAGCTCAAATTTTTAACAATTAAGTATCAAATTAACGTACAAATATTTCGATTATGTTTCTTGGATGTTATTTTGTGCCAACAGGTAAAAATAATCCCTACATTTCCTGTGGCTATAGCTTAAGGACATCCTATGAAAACCTCTTTCTTCAAAAGCCTCTATTTCCAGGTGCTGACGGCGATAGTGATCGGTGTGTTGCTCGGTCACTATTACCCGGAATTGGGCGCGCAAATGAAACCGCTTGGCGATGCCTTCGTTAAACTGATTAAAATGGTGATTGCGCCGGTTATCTTTTGTACGGTAGTCACCGGTATTGCGGGCATGGAAAGCATGAAAGCGGTAGGGCGCACTGGCGCCGTGGCGCTGCTCTACTTTGAAGTGGTCAGCACCATCGCGCTGATTATTGGCCTGGTCATCGTTAACGTGGTTCAGCCTGGCGCGGGCATGAACGTTGACCCGGCTACGCTTGATGCCAAGGCGGTGGCGATGTACGCCGAGCAGGCCAAAGACCAGGGCATCATTGCCTTCCTGATGGATATTATTCCTTCCAGCGTTATCGGTGCCTTTGCCAGCGGCAACATTCTGCAGGTGCTGCTGTTTGCGGTGATGTTTGGCTTCGCGCTGCACCGCCTGGGCAGCAAAGGCCAGCTTATCTTCAACGTCATTGAAAGCTTCTCGCAGGTTATCTTCGGTATCATCAACATGATCATGCGCCTGGCACCGATTGGTGCGTTCGGGGCGATGGCCTTCACCATTGGTAAATATGGCGTCGGCACCCTGGTGCAGCTTGGTCAGCTGATTATCTGCTTCTATATCACCTGTATTCTGTTCGTGGTGGTGGTGCTGGGCTCGATTGCCCGCGCGACCGGCTTCAGCATTTTCAAATTCATCCGCTATATCCGCGAAGAGCTGCTGATTGTGCTGGGAACCTCCTCTTCCGAGTCGGCGCTGCCGCGTATGCTCGATAAGATGGAAAAACTGGGATGTCGGAAGTCGGTGGTGGGGTTGGTTATCCCGACCGGTTACTCGTTTAACCTCGACGGCACCTCGATTTACCTGACGATGGCGGCGGTATTTATCGCCCAGGCCACCAACAGCCACATGGATATTTTCCATCAGGTGACGCTGCTGGTGGTGCTGTTGCTCTCCTCGAAAGGGGCCGCGGGGGTAACCGGTAGTGGGTTTATCGTGCTGGCGGCAACCATCTCTGCGGTCGGTCATCTGCCGGTTGCTGGTCTGGCGCTGATTCTGGGGATTGACCGCTTTATGTCAGAAGCGCGTGCATTAACCAACCTGATTGGTAACGGCGTGGCGACCATTGTGGTGGCAAAACGAGTGAAACAGCTGGACGCTCAACAGTTGGACGACGTGCTCAATAACCGTCCGACTGCTAAAAAACCGCACGAATTATCCTCTTAATCTCCTCACTTAAGCCCGTACTCCCTTGCTGGAGTGCGGGCTCCTGCGCATAATTAGGCGGCGTCATTATTTGGCTGCTTATAGCCTGTATTTTATTTTACTTAGCCATGTGACGTTTTTGCGATTGTGTGGTCTAACTGACGTATTTGCTTCATTATTTTAGGTAATCGCCCGCGGCGGTTGTCTTTTATACCCTAAAGATCCGCGCTCAAGCAGCTCGGACTCTGGCGGGGATAACCAGGAACGTTCATCAGGGGTTCACATGCAGGGCACAACAATTCGACTTTTAGCCGGTGGTTTGCTGATGATGGCAGCAGCCAGCTATGTGCAGGCAGAAGCGCTCCAGCCGGACCCGGCCTGGCAACAGGGTACGTTGTCTAATGGCTTTCAGTGGCAGGTCCTTGCCACTCCGCAGCGCCCGAGTGACCGTGTAGAAGTCCGGCTCTCGATTGATATTGGTTCATTAGATGAAAGCGCCCAGCAAACGGGCTATAGCCACCTTATTCCTCGTATCGCGCTAACCCAAAGCGGCGGCTTGCAGACGATGCAGGCACGCTCGATGTGGCAGCAGAGCATCGATCCAAAACGCCCGCTGCCGCCCGCGATCGTCTCATATGATTACACCCGATTTAACCTGAGCCTGCCAAACAACCGCAGCGACCTGCAAAAAGAGGCGTTGAACTGGCTGGCTACCTCGATTGGCAAATTGAGCATCACGCCGGACACCGTCAACTACGCGCTGGGCGTGCAGGATATGGTGGCAACCTGGCCGCAGGATACCAAAGAGGGCTGGTGGCGCTATCGCCTGAAGGGTTCTACCATGCTGGGTCACGACCCGGCAGAGCCGCTGAAGCTGCCGGTAGATGCGAAGCATGTGGCCGAGTTCTATCAAAAATGGTACACCCCGGATGCCATGACGCTGATTGTCGTTGGCAACGTGGATAGCCGTTCTACCATTGAACAGATCAGCAAGATTTTCGGTGAGCTGAAGGGCAAACGTGAAACACCTGCCGCGGTGCCAACGCTGTCGCCGCTGCACCCGGAAGCGGTGAGCATCATGACCAATGCGGTGCGCCAGGATCGTCTCTCCATTATGTGGGATACCCCGTGGCAGCCGATTCGTGAGTCCGCCGCGCTGCAGCGCTACTGGCGTGCCGACCTGGCGCGTGAAGCGCTGTTCTGGCATATCCAGCAGAAGCTGAGTCGTACTAACGTGAAGGATATTGGCCTGGGCTTTGACTGTCGCGTGCTGTATCTGCGCGCCCAGTGCGGCATTAACCTGGAATCTCCGGGCGAGAAGCTGGAGAGCAACCTGGGGCTGGTAGCCCGCGAGCTGGCAACCATTCGTGAGAAAGGTCTGCCGGAAGATGAGTTTGATTCGCTGATTGCGCAGAAGAAGCTGGAGCTGCAAAAACTGTTCGCCACCTACGCGCGGATGGATACCGACATGCTGATTAGCCAGCGTATGCGTTCATTGCAAAACCAGGTGGTGGATATTGCGCCGGAGCAGTACCAGAAGCTGCGTCAGAGCTTCCTCGAATCGCTGACCCCGGACATGCTTAACCAGGATCTGCGCCAGCAGCTGTCTCAGGATATGGCGCTAATTCTTCAGCAGCCGACCGGTGAGCCGGAGTACAACATGAAAGATCTGCAAGAGGTGTGGGGCAAGATTATGCTGACACCGACGGCGGAAGCGGCGACGGCGACGGAAGATAGCCATCAGGATGTGACGGATATTCCGCCAGCGCAGTAGCGGGTTCCCCTCACTCTAACCCTCTCCCCATAGGGGAGAGGGAACTGTCCGGTTTTCTCCCTCGCCCCTATGGGGAGAGGGCCGGGGTGAGGGGTAACCCAAAGACGAAAAAAAACCTCTCCCAACCGGAAGAGGTTTTTTTATACCCGCGAAACCTTATGCAGGCATCGCATCGCGTGGAATAATCGCCCCGCGGTGCTGAATTACGGTGCTCGCCGTCTGGTGACCACGCTTCGCTGCTGCCGCCGCATCGCCGCCGGTCAGGCGAACGGAAAGATAGCCTGCGCTGAAGGAATCGCCTGCCGCGGTGGTATCCACCACTTTCTCTTTTGGCAGCTTAACCGCCGGTACGTCAACCAGCGCTTCGCCGGTAATCGCTACCAGGCAAGAATCTGCGCCGCGTTTCACGACCACTTCGCTGACGCCAGCGGCCTGAGTACGAGCGATAACTTCTTCAACCGGCTTTTCGCCCCACAGCGCGTCTTCATCGTCCAGGGTCAGGAAGGCAATATCGGTGCACTGCAACATTTGTTGGTAGACCTGCTGAGTCTCTTCTTTACTGACCCACAGGCGTGGACGGTAGTTATTGTCGAAGATGACCTTACCGCCGTTAGCGCGGCACTGTTTCAGCAGCGCAATCAGCTTCTCACGGCTTGCCGGGCTGAGAATCGCCAGGCTGATACCGCTCAGGTAGAGGTAGTCAAAGCCCGCCAACTGTTCGCAGATGGCGGCAGACTGCTCGCTCTCCAGCCAGAACTTCGCCGCGGCTTCGTTACGCCAGTAGTAGAACGTACGCTCGCCGGTGTCATCGGTTTCGATGTAGTACAGGCCAGGCATACGGTCGCTCATGCGCTGAATCAGGTCGGTTTTGACGTTCTCTGCCTGCCAGGCATCCATCATCTGCTGGCTGAAGGTGTCGGTGCCGAGCGCGGTGACGTAATTGACGCTGAGTTCAGCAGGAGAAACCTGGCGAGCAATATAGACGGATGTGTTTAAGGTGTCGCCGCCAAAGCCGCGGTTAACTTGTGCGCCCTTCTCGGACAGCTCAATCATGCATTCGCCAATCACGGCAATTTTTTTGGACATAATCATCAACCTGATTCGGTAAATTTTTCGTAGTGTGCGCTGTGGCTAATCGTTGGTCAACTATATTAAAACAACGTTCCATTATTTTTTTTGAGCTAGCGCGTGTTACGACTGATTTCTTCATTTTAGCGGAAATAAAATGGCTAAAACTGAACATAAAGTTCTCACTTACCCCGCCGATAACTTTATCACTAGACCCTCTGACCCTCTCTTCACAGGAAGCTTAAATGACGTTAAAGCAGGTGAACCAGCGGGCGAGAGTACCTGATGCGGAGCTGGAAAGCCTAAAGCAGCTGCGATACTGGCAAGAGTGTGAGCGTGTCTATACCTACCAGCCTATCTACACTATTCAGGGCCGCTTGATGGCGATTGAAGTGTTAACGATAGTGACCCATCCCTCTCAACCACAAAAGCGTATTGCTCCGGATCGTTACTTCGCTGCGGTTTCTATTGGTCAGCGCATTCATGTCATCAAAGAACAGGTGACGATGCTGGCAAAAAGAAAGCCTTTCTTTGAGCAGAATAAGGTGCTGGCATCGGTGAACGTTGATGCGCTGACGCTGCTGGAAATGCGCCAGGACCGTATCCTGAAAACGATGATTGAAACGCTTCCCTGGCTGCGCTTCGAACTGGTGGAGCACATGGCCCTGCCGCAAGATTCTACGGTGGCCTCGCTGTGTGAGTTTGGCCCGCTATGGCTGGATGATTTCGGCACCGGCATGGCCAACTTCTCGGCGCTGAACGAAGTACGCTACGACTACATCAAAGTCGCCCGCGACCTGTTCATTATGCTGCGCAAAACCCCTGAAGGCCGCAAACTGTTTATCCTGCTGATTGAGCTGATGAACCGCTATTGTAAAGGGGTCATTGTGGAGGGCGTCGAAACGCTGGAGGAGTGGCGCGAAATCCAAAACTCACCTGCCGCCGCCGCGCAGGGCTATTTTCTTTCCCGACCGGTGCCGATGGATACCCTCGAAAATGTGTTAACGATATTGTGAACTGCCCGCATCCCTATGCCTGGACTATAGTTTTATAGGCAAGGTCATCAGGAAAGGGGATAACAATGTCAAAAACAGCCAGGGCGATATCCTGGACAGCAGGGATTATTGTGCTGTTGATTGTAGCCATCGCCATCTTTATTGCTACATTCGACTGGAACCGTCTTAAGCCAACCATCAACCAAAAGGTCTCAGCCGAGCTGAACCGACCGTTCGCGATACGCGGCGATTTGGGCGTGGTATGGGAGCGTCAAAAAGAGGAGACCGGCTGGCGGAGTTGGGTACCCTGGCCGCACGTTCATGCCGACGATATTATTCTCGGCAACCCGCCGGATATTCCTGAAGTGACGATGGTCCACCTACCGCGCGTTGAGGCCACGCTGGCGCCGCTGGTGCTGCTCACGAAAACGGTCTATCTGCCGTGGATCAAGCTTCAGCAGCCCGATGCGCGCCTTATCCGCCTGTCGGAGAAAACGAATAACTGGACCTTTAACCTCGCCAGCAGCGACGAGAAAGAGGCCAATGCGCAGCCCTCCTCATGGTCTTTCCGCCTCGACAATATTCTCTTCGATCGTGGTCGAATTGCGATTGATGACAAGATCAGCAAGGCTGATGTCGAGATCCTGGTCGATCCGCTGGGTAAGCCGTTGCCGTTAAGCGAAGTCACCGGTAGCAAAGCCAAAGGGGATAACGCCAAAGCTGGCGATTATGTTTTCGGCCTGACGGCGAAGGGGCGATACAACGGCCAGCCGCTAACCGGAACCGGTAAAATTGGCGGCATGCTGGCTCTGCGCAGCGGGGGTACGCCGTTCCCGGTACAGGCGGATTTCCGCTCCGGGAATACGCGGGTCGCTTTCACCGGGACGGTTAACGATCCCATGAAAATGGGCGGCGTCGATTTGCGGTTGAAGTTTGCCGGTGATTCTCTGGGGGCGCTGTACGCGCTGACCGGCGTATTGTTGCCGGACACCCCGCCGTTTGAAACCGATGGGCATCTGGTGGCGAAAATCGATGCGCAGAAATCCTCGGTCTTTGATTATCG
Organism: Kluyvera chengduensis; assembly: GCF_044197065.1. Taxonomy (NCBI): domain Bacteria; kingdom Pseudomonadati; phylum Pseudomonadota; class Gammaproteobacteria; order Enterobacterales; family Enterobacteriaceae; genus Kluyvera; species Kluyvera chengduensis. The sequence goes on along the minus strand of NZ_JBIQOI010000003.1, from coordinate 34,488 downwards.
CGATTTCAATGGCCGCATTGGCGACAGCGATATTCACGGATCGCTAACCTATACCACGGGCAAACCGCGACCTAAGCTGGAAGGCGATGTCGAGTCGCGCCAGCTACGCTTCGCTGACCTGGGGCCGCTTATTGGTGTCGATTCGGGTAAAGGCACGAAATCGAAAGAGGTGAAAAAGGACATTCAGCCTGCGGGTAAAGTATTGCCTTATGACCGCTTTGAAACCGATAAATGGGGCGTGATGGATGCCGATGTGCGGTTTAAGGGCGGAAAAATCGAGCACGGCAGTACGCTGCCAATCAGCAATCTCTCCACCCATATCATCCTCAAAAATGCCGACCTGCGTCTGCAACCGCTGAAATTTGGCCTGGCGGGAGGGACTATCTCGTCAAACATTCACCTGGAAGGCGATAAAAAACCGATGCAGGGACGAGCGGATATTCAGGCGCGCAGGCTGAAACTCAAAGCGCTGATGCCCAACGTTGAGCTGATGCAAAAGACCCTCGGCGAAATGAACGGTGACGCGGATATTCGCGGGGTGGGCAACTCGGTGGCGGCGCTGCTGGGTACCAGCAACGGTAATCTTAAGCTGCTGATGAATGACGGGCTGGTCAGCCGTAATTTGATGGAGATCCTTGGGCTTAACGTCGGTAATTTTATCGTTGGGCAAATCTTCGGCGATGATGAGGTGCGGGTGAACTGCGCGGCCGCAAATCTGGATTTGGTTAACGGCGTGGCGCGGCCGCAAATTTTCGCCTTCGACACGGAGAACGCGGTGATCAACGTGACCGGTACCGCCAGCATGGCTTCTGAGCAGCTTGATTTGACCATCGACCCGGAGAGTAAGGGGCTGCGTGTTATTACCCTGCGTTCGCCGCTTTACGTAAAGGGGTCGTTCAAAAACCCGCAGGCGGGGGTTAAAGTCGGGCCGCTGATTGCGCGTGGTGCGGTGGCGGCCGCTCTCGCGACGCTGGTAACGCCCGCTGCGGCGCTGCTAGCGTTGATTTCGCCTTCAGAAGGCGATGCTAATCAGTGCCGGAACATCTTGTCCCAGATGAAGAAATAATGAGGGGTTAGCGGGAGGGAACGGTAGGCCGGATAGCGGTGTAAATACCTTATCCGGCCTACTTGTCATTATGCTTTTATAACGAGTGATGTTTGGTTTCGTGGGTCAGCAGCAACGCAATCAGCGTCAGTGCTGCCATGGCTGCCAGATAGACACCCACGTAGAACAACCCATAGCTACTCTGCAACCACGCCGCGATATACGGTGCAACGGACGCGCCCAGAATTGATGACACGTTGTAGGAGAACGACGCGCCGGTATAACGCACTTCCGTCGGGAACAGTTCCGGCAGCAGTGCGCCCATTGGGCCAAAGGTCAGACCCATCAGGCTCAAGCCAACCAGCAGATACAGCATGATCAGCGCCGGATTACCGGAACCCAGCAGCGGTTGGAAGAAGAACAGCGCGAAGATAATAATCAGGCTGGTGATCACAATCATGCTTGGGCGACGACCGAAACGGTCCGCCAGCAGGCCAGCAATCGGCACCATCACGCCAAACCCAATCACCGCCAGCATTAACATCCACAGCACTTCGTTACGCGGCAGCCCCAGGCCATTCGGCGCGGCTGCGGTGCTGTAGGTCATCGAGTAGACGGTCATGATGTAGAACAGCGTATAGGTCGCCAGCATGATGAAGGTGCCGAGCACCGTCACGCGGACGTGTTTGCTCAGCAGGGTGCCCATGGGCACTTTCACCTGTTTCTTCGCGGCAGCGACTTTGGCGAATACCGGCGTTTCGTGCAACGAGACGCGCACGTACAGGCCGATGATGACCAGCACCGCAGAGAAGATAAACGGTACGCGCCAGCCCCAGGTCATGAACTGCTCGTCGGTCAGCAGCCAGGAGAGCAGCAGGAAGGTGCCGTTCGCAAAGAAGAAGCCAATCGGTGCGCCCAGCTGTGGGAAAGAGCCGTACAGCGCACGTTTGCGCGGCGGGGCGTTTTCCGTCGCCAGCAGCGCTGCGCCGCCCCATTCACCGCCCAGACCCAGACCCTGACCAAAGCGCGCCAGCGCCAGCAGGACCGGTGCCATAATGCCGATGGAGGCATAGCTTGGCAGCAGGCCGATAACCACGGTGGAGATCCCCATGGTCAGCAGCGAAGCGACCAGCGTGACCTTGCGCCCGACGCGATCACCGAAGTGGCCGAAGAGCGCGGAACCGATAGGACGAGCGACGAAGGCGATAGCGAACGTTGCCAGCGATTGCAGCGTGGCCGCTGTCGGATCGCCCTGTGGGAAGAAGATGTGCGGGAACACGATGACCGCGGCGGTAGCGTAAATATAGAAGTCGAAGAACTCAATGGCGGTGCCAATGAGTGAGGCCACGACGACTTTGTTACGCGAGTTAACCGGAGCGGAAGCTTGTTCGGTATCGAGTGTTGTGCTGGTCATAGTCTTTTCTAATATGTATAGCGAACGAAAGGCCATATTAGACATAGCAAAAGCGACATTTCAATCTGTAACAGGATTGTAAAATGGCGCAAAGAGCGGCAAAAAGTGGATAATTTCTATACCAGTAAATTATCAAACATGAAATGCTTCACATTTTTTTTAGATTAGATGATAAAACTGGTTTTTGGTTAAATAAAAGTTACAGGCTGGATTTATATGCTAATTCGTTGGGTTGGGCTGAAATTTTCAGCCCAACATGGCGTTTAGCGGTGGGTTTTTCCTGGCATTCTCGGGTCATCTTTGTACTCCGCCGTGGCAATCCACGCGGCGCAGAACAGCGTAAGGCGGGCGAAGAAGTAGAAGAATGCCATCAGGCCAAGCACCGAGCCAAATGCGGCGCCGGAAGGGGATTTCACCAGCGTCGGCAACGTCCAGGTCATGATGATTTTGATCACCTCAAAACCGATGGCCGCGATAAAGGTGCCGCGAATTAACGCTTTTTTACGCGGGCGATGGCGAGGTAAGCGCCAGAAAATCCAGAAGAACAGCAGGTAGTTGGCGAAAATTGAAATTGCCAGGCCAATCAATCGCCAGGCGGGCTTCAGCCACTCAATGCTGTCGAGATACAGCGCCGAGATAATCAATTGCTGTGCGGAACCTGCCACCGACGTAATCGAGAGAGTGACAATCAGCGCAATCAGCAGGCCAATCAACGATACGAAGTCACGCAGGTACTTAATCCAGATGGCTTCCTGGTCCAGCGGCGTACGCTCCCAGACGTCACGCGACTGGGCGCGAATAGCCTCGCGCAGGTTGCCCATCCAGTTTATCCCGGAGTAGAGCGCGATACACAAACCGACAAGGCCAACGGTGGTACGCTGTTGGACGGCGGTGTTGATGGTGCTTTTGAGCGTGGCGGCGAGCGTGGGGTCGCTGACGTTGGCCAGGATCTTATTGAAGATGTCCTGCAGCAGCGTCGGGTGCGAGGCAAGAATAAACCCGGCGGCGGCGAATGACACCATCAGAATGGGGATCATCGACAAGAATGAAAAATAGGTAATCGCCGCGCCGAACTGATTTCCCAGCCGATCGTTGAAGCGCTCGGCGGCGCGAATCAGGTGGGCGATAATCGGCTGGCGCTGAATCTTCTGCGCCGTGGTGGTGACGCTATCCAGCGCCTTGCTAGCCTTTTGCTGTAGACGTTTATCGTTGTTTTCCGACGTCATCAGGTTAATTTTCCTTTTAATTGCTTTTACTTAAGTATAGAAGGTTCCCCGGAGTCGGTGCGTTGCATCTCGTCCGGAACACCTGATGGCGCTACGCTTATCAGGCCTACAACGGATTACCGCCGTTTTGTAGGCCGGATGGCTCAATCCACATATCCCTGCAACACCCCGGTTAACCACTCCATAAACAGGTGCACCCGTCGCGAAAGATTTCGGCGGTGCGGATAAATCAGCGACACCGGCATCGGTTCTGCTCGGTACTGCGGGAGAATTTCAACCAGCTCGCCGCTATGCAGCGCCTCGCGCACGCCCACCCGTGGCACCTGAATAATCCCCAGCCCTGCCAGACAGGCGGCGTGGTAAGTTTCGGTGCTGTTTACTGTCAGCACTCCGCCGGTTTTGACCCATTGGGTGCCGTTCTCTTTGGCCACTTCAAACCCCTGCGGCCGTACGCCGAGATTGGTGGCGTAGTGGACCAACGCGTGGTTGCTGAGGTCGTCCAGCGACTCCGGGTAGCCAAAGCGCGACAAATAGCCTGGGCTGGCGCAGTTGATGACGGTCAGCTTGCCGAGCGGGCGGGCAATCAACCCAGAATCTTTCAGCGAACCCACGCGCACCACGCAGTCGAAGCCTTCCCGAATAACGTCCACCAGGCGATCGCTGCTGCTGAGTTCGATCTCAATACCGGGATAGTGCTGCAAAAAAGCGGGCAGTTTTGGGATCACGATTTTGCGCGCTACGCTGACCGGCATGTCCACGCGCAGCCGCCCGCTGACGCTGCTGGGGTCGCTCTGAAACATGCTGTCCAGCTCGTCGAGGTTGCTGAGCAGATCCTTCGCCCGCTCGTAATAGACCATACCATCCTGAGTCAGCAGCACCCGCCGGGTGGTGCGATGTAGCAGGCGGCAGCCCAGATGGTTTTCCAGCGCCTGAATTTGTCGCGATACGCTACCTTTAGGAAGGCCCAGGGTATCCGCCGCGCGCGAAAAACTCTCCAGTTCAGCGACGCGGATGAACAGTTGCATTGCGTGAATTTTATCCATCAGAATGCCCTATTGTTGTTCCAGATGAGACAGTGAAGCGTAATCAGGGATATTTATTGTTCTTTTATCACCTAATAAGCTTGTTCTCAACGAACACACCCACTGAAATGAGGTTTCCCATGACTCAACCTATTGCGTTAGTAACCGGCGGTAGCCGCGGACTCGGCAAAAATGCGGTGCTGAAACTTGCCGCGCAGGGAACGGATATTATCTTCACCTACAATAGTCAGCGTGATGCCGCACTGGACGTTGTGGCCGAAATTGAGCAAAAAGGGGCAAAAGCAGTGGCATTGCAGCTGAACGTCAGCGATGTTGCGAGCTTTGTTACTTTCACCCAACAGGTGAAAGAGGCACTGAACCAGGTCTGGGGTCGCGAGACGTTTGATTATTTAGTGAACAATGCCGGAATTGGGCTCTACGCCTCCTTTGCCGAGACGTCAGAGGCGTTATTTGATGAGCTGATGAATATCCACTTCAAGGGGCCATTCTTCCTGACCCAGGGGCTGCTGCCGCTGATGGCTGAAGGGGGGCGTATTCTGAACGTCTCGACCGGGCTGGCGCGTTTTGCCCTGCCGGGTTACGCCGCTTACGCTTCAATGAAAGGGGCGATGGAAGTGCTGACCCGCTATCAGGCCAAAGAGCTGGGCGCGCGCGGTATTTCGGTTAACAGCATTGCGCCAGGGGCGATTGAAACGGATTTCGGCGGCGGGCGCGTTCGTGATAATGACGACCTGAACAAGTATGTCGCTTCGCAGACTGCGCTGGGCCGTGTAGGCCTGCCGGATGACATTGGCGATGCGATTGCCGCACTGCTCAGTGACAACTTGCGCTGGATGACCGCGCAGCGTATTGAGGTCTCGGGCGGTATGTTCCTGTAAGCCACCGGATAACGCCTTTGGTCCGCAAAGGCGTTATTGCACATCGTGCTAAATAATGTCCTATTCAGGACTCGCGCTTCCTATTCTCCCGCGAATAATCTATATTTCGCTCAATTAATATTATCTTATCGACAGCCATATCATCCTTTTCTTAATTAAAATGTGATAACTTATTTGAATGCGTAATCGCATTGAGAGGGTTGTAAACATTCATAATTGTGATGTTTAGATTGCCAGATATCTACGTAAAATGACCCAGGCCAAACGACGGGTTCTTATTTCATGTCGTGGGGATTACTCTTCACGCCATTAGAATCCGTTTTACATTTTTATGGGGAATCCATTATGCAGGTAGTGATGTTTGACAGGCAGTCAATATTTATTCATGGAATGAAAATAAGCCTACAGGAACATATTCCAGGAATTGATATTTCTGCTGTTAGTCAGGCCGATGACCTGTGGCGGCAGCTGTTACAGCACCCAGATGCGATACTGATTCTGGATGGCGGTCTGGATCACGATTTCTGCCAATGGCTATTGCAGGAAAAACATCAGCAGTTCCCGGAGTCAAAAGGTATCATTATTGTGAATGATTATAACCGCACCTGGCTGAATGATATGATGGCCTATAACGTACAGGCTATTATTCCACGAGATGCCAGCGTTGAAATATTTGTGCATACCATCAAAAGCGTGATGCGAGGGCTTATTTGCCTGCCGGGCGACTGGCGTATGGATTATGAGCATGATAAGCAGGGTTTGGATAATCTCAGCCAGCGTCAGCGTGAAATATTATTGCTGTTGGCAAACGGTGAATCGAATAAAGAGATCAGCCGGGCGCTGGATATTAGCGCCGGAACGGTGAAGGCGCACCTGGAGTCGTTGTACCGCCGGCTTGGCGTTAAAAACCGCACGCAGGCGGCCATGCTGCTGAATAATCGGAAAGCTTCAGGCAATATCTGCCTGGAATAGTTCGGCTTCAGCCTGGCGCTCTGCCGCCAGGCTGCTCCGCCGTTTTCCTTCCCGTTGCCAGCCAGCAACGGCGTGAGCGAACTGACCTTGATTAATGCTATGCAAGATAGGGGATTGTTGTAACGCCTCGGGCCCAAGACTGAACGCCAGCGACAGCAGGGCATCAAACTGGCGTTGGCTGACTGGCACCTGTAAACATTGATGGAGCAGATGCTGGTATTCTGCGACATCTTGCTGAAAGAGCATTTCGGCTTGGTAGAGGGTTATTGCGGTCTCGAAGCGCTCATGGCCGCGTATCAGATGCCCGTAGCCTATCACCCACAGACCCTCTTCATCCTGGTATTGTTCCAGCGACAACCCTTGATAACGCTTAATAAACTCTAAGCCTGACAGGCTCGGTGTAGCGGTATTTAACATTTTTGCCCCTCATTTAACAGGATGAGGAGTGTAAAAGAGTCGTTCTGACGCCGCTATTAGCCAGATGCCTGAGAATGATTATATTCATGACTCAATAGGCCGAAAAGCCAGTCATTTTGCCACTCTCCTGCCAGGAAGTAGCTTTCTCTTAGCTCGCCTTCAAGCACAAATCCCATTTTTTCAAGCGTACGCCGTGAGGCGATATTGCCCGCGGTGACCGTTGCCGTCAGGCGGCGTATACCGCCGTGTTGAAAGGCGTAGTCACATACCGCGCGAAGCGACTCGCTGCCATAACCTTTCCCCTGTGCCTCGGGGGCAAATAAAAAACCCACTTCCGCACTGTCGCTGTCACGGTGGATATAGCCGGTCACGCCCAGCGGCGTTTGCTGGCTATCGCGCACTACCAGGCATAGCCAGTGCTCCGCGCCGGGTGACCAGGGGGCAAGGCGGGTGTCAAAAGCGGCCCTGATATCCTCTTCGTGTCGGTTATCAGCCACATAGCGCATGACCTGTGGATTCTGCTGTAGCGATAAGAAAAAAGACCAGTCGCCTTCGACGATTGGTGTACAGGCTAAACGTTCTGTGGTGAGCGCGATCATAATTTCACATTCTGGAGGGTGGGCCGGGACTGTTAATTTGCCTGAATTGATCTATGGTGTAACGACAAAAATAACAAATAAGTAACCTATTAATCCTAAGGCGAAAAACCTTGCTGTTGATTAAGGAATGGGAAGATGTCGACGTTATCGCGACAGGTTGGCCAGCAGTATGAGCATTGCCTGAGCGTGATACGTCAGGCTTCGTTAGAAATCCTCACGCTGCTAAAGCTGCGCGTGACGGAAGGTAAAGATCCTCGTTGGTTTCTGGAGCAGCTTGATCAAGCGCGACTTAACCTCGGCGGCTGGGGCGCCGTGGCCAAGCGGCTTAATATCAACGACAGCCAGTTGAGTGAATTTATGCTCCAGCTGAGGCATCTCCAGCAGGGGATCCCCTCCTATGAGCATGGCATCACGGCAACGGAAAATCAGCTGATTGCCGCCGAGCGGTTTGTGGTGACGCTGGAGCAAATCAAGCAGCAGCAACCGTTGCTGATGTTTAATACCGGCTATGCTGGCGATGCCGAGCAGTTGCAGGAACAGGCCGAACGGCAGATTCGCACCATTCAACTCATGCTGCGCGGGCTGGTGATGCAGGTCTGGCCGGATATTCCCCATCTCCACCAGTATCTGAGCGTTCAGTTTGGTTCGCACGATGTGATGCGCTGGCGTTCGCGTAGCCCGACGGAAAACGTCCTTGATGGCATGACGTTTAGCGAGCTGGCGCTGTTGATTGTGGATAAAAAGGCGTTCACCCGTTACTACTCTTCGCTATTTAACCATTCTGCCTCGCTGACTTTTCTCGCTGAGCAGCGTCTGACTCTGCATACCTTCCTCGAGGATGTGCGCCGGATGCGCAATACGATGCTGGCACACCATCCGTTGACGGAAATAGAGTGCCAGCTGTTAGATCTCTATACCGAGCAAATCACCACCCCGGTCCAACACGCCTACGAGCAGGGGCGCACGCGGGTTAACCCTGCCAGCCTGATGGCGGCGGACGGCAGTGAAGTTCAGCGCTACTGGACGCTTGCGCGGGACTATGCCCATGCCTGGGGCGTTGATGGAAAACCGATTGCCGACAGCATTGAGCGTCTTTCGCATAAAGCACGTGAACGCGCTGACACCCGCGAGCGGATTGCCGCAGCGGTACTGTGGGGAGCGGTTGCGGTATCGGTGTTAGGGATGGCGCTTGGCGGTATCAGTCTGCTGACATCATCGCCAGAGCCGCGGCCCTACGTTGAACCTCCGCAGCCGGTTGTCGTTACCGAAGCCGAAAGCCCTTCGCCGGCATCGCCTCGTGAGATGTTGGCTCGTCGTGGGATCCTGTGGGATCGCAATGCGCTGCGCTCAGCCATTGACCGTAATGATACTGAAGTGACCACGCTGTTTTTACGCGCCGGTATGACCTGGCAGCTGGCGTGGACGGATGCCGCGATGGCGGCCCAGCATGAGGACGTGTTGAATCTGTTGCTGCGCTACCATTTGCAGATGGATGAGCCGAAGCCCTGTCGGCGGTTTATCAACACGCTGACGCACGAGCTTTCGCAGGGTGCGCAGCTTACCGCGATTCGTAAATCTTACCTTCAGTCTTTCTGTACCACGCCTGCGGTGGTGGCGCGTCAGCGTCTGGCTGTGGATAACGCCCAGCGGCGCAGTAAAGCGACGGGGGATGCCGATAGCAAAAAATGGTTGGCGATTCAGAAGTCGGTCTACGATGTCATCCGCTGAAGACAGATGCTGTGTCGTTCTCTCCCCGTCAGGAGAGAGAACAGTCAAATCAGCCGGAAGTTCGCGTCAGGCGTCAGTTTTGCCGGTACCAGGCTGTCTTTCACCATTTCCCTCAGGTCTATCTCAATGGCGTTGCAAATGGCATTGAGCGGCAGGTCGTTATCCTCGGTACCGAAGGGGTCCTCGAGCTCGGTGGCGATAGCGTCTAGCGCCAGCAGCGCATAGGTGGTGAAAATAGAAAACAGCAGCGTCATAAAGCCAAAATCATGAATCAGCAGTAGCGGATAGACGGCGCAAAAAATACCGACCGTCCGGTGAAGCAGCAACGAATAGGCATAGGGAATGGGCGTATTGCTGATACGCTCGCAGCCCCCCTGAATGGTGCTCATCTGGTTCAAATAATCATTGAAATTACGGTACACAAACTCGTTCGGCCGATGCTGATAAAGCCACTGCCCGATATTTTGCAGCAGGGCGTTGCAGGGCGTCGTGAGGTGCTGGTAGTCCAGCGCGCGTGAAACCGGGACTGGCCCATGACGCAGCTTGGCTTTTAACGTTGCGCAGTAGGTGACAATCAGATCCAGTATCACCATTTTCTCTTCCGGGCTGGCCTTGGTGGTGTTGATCACTTCCCGCATGAGCGACCGGCTTGCGATGAGCAGGTCCCCCCACAGTTTGCGCGCCTCCCAGTAGCGCAGCCACGCCGTGTTGTTGCGAAACCCGATAAAGACCGAGATTGAAATCGACACGCCGATAAAATAAAACGAGCTCTCTTTGGCAATGATACCGTGCAGATGTATAAGCGGCAGCAAATACAAATACGCAATATTTAGCATGATAAAGAAACAGAGCTGGGGGGAAATTTTTCTCATGATCGACCCGCGCCATGAGAATAACTTACGCAACCAGGTTTGCTGCGGCCTGACTATCATGGTTTACGCCTTCTCTGGAGACAACGCTAAGATTGAGTCGTAAACCATCTGCAGGCGATCCAGGTAATGGGCAAACACGCGGGTTTTGTCATTAAGGGGAATATGGCGGTCCAGATTACCCTGCATGTCGATGCAGGCGGACGGTAGCTCAATACGACCAAGCTCGGCGGATTCCACTGCGAAGTGGATCTCTATTTCACCAAAAATACGTGAACGAATAATATTGATGTAGACCCCATCGAATACGCACACGCAGAGACGGCCTTTTTCACTTGGTTGAATATAGTGATGGTACAAACGACCCGTTGTGGTGATTTGGGTGATCAGTTCCATGGAATAGAGATTCCAGTATTTATCCATTTTATTTTTCTGATTGAAAATCAGAAGCGATTTTTCTTCCGCAGAAATAGCGCGAGTGGTCATCTTATTTACTTATCGATATTGGTGGTTTAGGGATATGTAATGCGGCGACGCGACATTACATGGCATTAGGGATAACGTCGTACTGGGTCACAAAATTGATATAGTCACGAAGTACCGCAGGGTTATGCGTTTTGCTTTGATAAATCATCCAGAGATCTATTTTCTGTACTTCCCATGGCGGTAGTAACGCCGTGAGCTGGCCACTTTGCAGATAGGGTTTAACGATATATTCGGGCAGAATCGCGACGCCGGTTCCCTGTAGCGTTTGCTGCAGGATATAGGTCAGATTGTCGCTGGTATGGCGCAGCGGCATCGTCAATTCATAGGACTCATCGCGCTGGAAGAGCGTAATACTTTTCCAGGTGCGATGGGTTATCAACTCGCAGGTCTTCAGCGCGTCGGGGTGCTGGATATCATGCTGTGACTGGTACCCTGGCGTGCAGACGACAAAACGGTTAAACGTCCCAAGAAAGCGACCAATGCAGGTATCATCTGAGGGTTTACCGATGCGGTAGGCTACATCAAACTCACTGCCTACCGAGCCATAAAAGGAGTCGGCGGTTAACAGCTCAAGCTCAATATCCGAATGCGTCTGCAAAAACTGATGGTGTACCGCGGGAAGAATACTCGCCATAAAACCCGGTGGGGCGATGATTTTCAGCTTTCCACCAGTCTTACTGTGCAGCGCCTGTACCGTTTTGTCTCCGCGAACGCTGGCGTCCACTATCTCATGGCAGTAGGCGAGGTAGCGCTCTCCGTCCGCCGTCAGCGATATTTTGCGCGTCGTACGATTCAGTAATCTGAGGTTAAGATACTCCTCAAGCGCGCTAATTCTCTGGCTGATACGAGATTTTGTCATACCCAGTTCAGCGGCGGTTTTTGTAAATGAACCGTTTTCAACCAGTAGCGCAAAAAGCGCCATATCCTGAACGTGCTTGAGCATAACTTAACCTTAATATATGACAGCGCGAAATTATACGGAGGGGTAATTGCCCTGTATATACCGGATTGTTTAATTTCGCGGGGCGAATTGTTTAATTAACCGCACTTACAAAATAACATACTTCCGATATGAAGAACGTGGCAATAAGCGTAAATAATAAAGTAGTTGTTGAATGCCTCTTACTGGTTATAAATATAATCAATGATGATTATATTTGCTGGTTATTATCTTCGCCGTGATAGCCAGGTTAAAAATAAATACATGTTTCTAAAGCGTAAATAAGGTAGGGCGGATAAGCGAAGCACCATCCGGCGCGATGTTGCACCGTGCCGGATGTGCCACTCTGACAGGTTAGTTCAGCGTAATACGCGCGACGCTATCCGGCCCTTTGGTGGAGTTATCTTTGTTGAAGTCCTGCTTCAGCGTCACGTATAACGTGTTGCCATCATCAGACAGCAGCAGGCTGTTCGGGCGCGTGCTGAAGTCCCAGCTCTGCTTCACAGCGTAGCTGGTGGCATCAAGACGCAGGACTTTTTTCGACTCGCGCTGGCTGATGAAGATCTCATTGCGCTTCGCGTCAAACTTAATGCCCAGCGCATCGCCGTCAATGCGTTTAATCACTTTGCCGGTGTGTTCATCAAAGACCAGCGTGGTCTTGGCCTTAGAGTCATCGGTGACAAACAGACGGCCGGTTTTTGGGTCTTCCGCCATGTTCAGCAGCAGATATTCTTTGCCGTCGCCCGGCGTCCAGCGCTGCTCAATTTTGTAGCTTTGTGGGTTGATGACCAGCACTTCGCCGCCGCCGTTGGTCGCATAGATGCGTTTGGTCACCGGTGAGTAGATGATGCCGGTAACCCATTTTCCTGCGTTATCAATACGCGCCTTCACGGTCATGGTTTTAGCATCGACCACCGAGATATAGCCCGGCTCGGCGACGCGGCCGATAAACAGCAGACCCTCGTGGAACAGCACTTCACGTGCGCCCGCTGGGTCACCGTCCTTGTCTTTGCCGTCGAGCATCAAACGCTGCAACACCTTGCCGCTTTTCGCGTCCACTTTTGATACCCCGCCGTCCAGCGAGTTGGTGACGTAGAACGTTTTGCCGTCGCTATCCACCGCCATGCCAAAGTTTTTCAGATCGGTATGGGTGATACCGGTGACGGCAAGCGAAGTCGGGTCCACGCGATAAATCACGCCGCCGTTCACATCTTTAAAGCTTTGTGCGCTGGCGACAAACAGTGATTTCTCGCCGGAGAACAGGGCCATTTCATACAGACCATCGCCCAGCGCGTTTTGCGTGACGCCAGCAGCGGTCTTCAGCGCCGCGGCGCTCTCGGCAGGCTGCGCATTTTCGGCAAGGGCAGGCAGCGAGTGGAGGGTAAAAGCGGCGACGAGTGCGGCGCAGAGCGCCGTTTTGCGCGGGCTGAATAACGATACCATTCGAAACTCCATCATTGGATAAGCGGTTCCCGGCAGAGGCGGTGCGGTGACGGGATATTTTAATAAGAATGAGAATCATAATTATTTATCACAAATGCGCAAATTCGCCGATCCCATTTTTCGGTGGTAGCGCGCCCACACCCCGGCAAATTTAGTGCAGGTGATGTGGAAAATGAGAACAACGCTTTGATAATAAATATGTATACATTTGCTTACATTTAACTGACAAAACAAACTGCGTCATTTAAAGCGAGTGATTATCATTGGCGTTCTCATTTGTGGTCATTATCGCTTTTTTATGCAGCTCAAAAGCTTATGGAAAAGCGCGTCATATCCTGGCGCTGCGAGCGGAACGGCCAACTCACAACAACAAGATCTGATGGGACCCAATATGTTTTTTAACGGCAGGGAAATCAGCGGGAAACCGCTCACCGTTTCGCTTCTTGCGCTAGCGATCCACGGCTTCGTTCACCAGGCTCAGGCCGCAGAAACCAGTCAGGAGATGGTGGTCTACGGTAGCGGAGAAAGTACGACCGATGCGCAACAAGACTACGCGGTAAAAACCACGCACGCGGGCACCAAGATGAATCTGGCGCCGCGCGATATTCCGCAGTCCGTCAGCGTCGTCACTCGCCAGCGTATGCAGGACCAGGACCTGCAAACGGTAGATGAGGTTCTGACCAACGCGACCGGCGTCTCATCGCAGCAGATTGACTCTGAGCGCAGCTATTACTACTCGCGCGGTTTTGAAATCACCAATTTCTCCTACGACGACATTCCTACCTCGCTGGGCGATGCCTGGAACTATGGCGATGCGGCGGAAGATACCGCTATCTATGACCGTATTGAGGTGGTGCGCGGCGCTAACGGGCTGATGACCGGCGCGGGCGACCCGGGCGCGACGGTGAACATGGTGCGCAAGCGGGCGGACAGCAAGGTGGCAACCGGTAATATCAGCGCCAGCTACGGCAGCTGGAATAAGCAGCGCTATGTCGCCGACCTCTCTACGCCGCTGAACGCTGACGGCAGCCTGCGTGGCCGCATCGTCACCGGCTATCAGGATCAGGACAGCTGGCTCGACCGATATCATAAAACCAAGAAATTCTTCTACGGCGTGGTGGATGCGGATCTTACCGACAGTACCACCGTGTCGCTGGGGTGGGACTACCAGAAATCGAACACCGGCAATCCTACCTGGGGCGGGCTGCCGAGTCTTTACAGTAACGGCTCGCGCACGCACTACGACCGCAGCACCAACACGGCGGCAGACTGGACGCGCTATCAGGTTGAGTCTCGCAAGGTGTTTGTCGACCTGACTCACGAATGGGATAACGGCTGGTCATATCGCTTCAACGGTACCCACGGCGAGCAGACCTTCAACGACACGCTGCTGTACGTGATGGGCAACCCCGATGCCGATACCGGCGATGGTGCCACCGGGTGGGGCAGTAAAGATAAAGGCAAGCGTACCGTCGACTCCTTCGATACCTACGCCAACGGGCCATTCAAGCTATTGGGACGTCAGCATCAGTTGATGGCCGGCGCGAGCTACAGCCGTCAGCACAATGCCACCTTCAGCCAGGATGGGCCGATGGATGCCAGCCAGATTGGCATCTTTGATAACAACTGGAACGGCAGCGTGGCGCAGCCGGAGTGGGGCGACTGGTATCAAAATGCTGACGACATTGTGCGGCAGAAATCCGCCTATACGGCGGCTCGTCTGTCGATTGCCGACCCGCTATCGCTGATTATCGGCGCGCGCTATACCCAGTACAGCACTGACGGCAGCAGCGGTGATATGCGTAAATACAACATCACGCCGTACGGCGGGCTGGTCTATGATCTGACCGAAAGTCTGTCGGCTTATGCCAGCTATACTTCGATTTTCGCGCCGCAGACCAAACGTTCCGCCGATGGGTCATGGCTGTCGCCGGTGACCGGCAAGAACTATGAAACGGGTCTCAAGGCTGACTGGGCGGACGGGCGTTTAACCACCAACTTCGCGGTGTTCCGTATTGAGCAGGATAACGCGCCAGAAGCGGTGAGTGGTGAGTTCGTCAACGGCTCCAGTGAACAAGCGTATCGTTCGACCAGCGGCGCGGTGAGCAAAGGGGCGGAATTTGAGGTTAACGGTGCAGTCACTGACAACCTGCAACTGACCTTCAGCGCCACGCGCTACGTTGCCACCGATAGCGATGGTCGCTACAACAGCTTTGCGCCGCAGACGCAGCTCAAACTGTTCACCCGCTACCGCGTGCCGGTGATGCCTGAGCTGACCGTCGGCGGCGGTGCGACCTGGCAAAACCGGGTCTATCAAGACGTGACCGGGCCGGACGGCGAAACTCAGCGCCTCTACCAGAGCAGCTACCCGCTGGTGAGCCTGTTCGCGCAGTATCAGGTCACCAAACAGCTGGCGGTACAGGCAAACGTCAACAACCTGTTTGACCGTGAATACTACTCGTATCTGGATGATTCCGCGGTCTACGGCGAGCCGCGTAACGTCTCGGTCAGCATGACCTACGCTTTCTAAAATCACGCCCCGGCTTCGTGCCGGGGTTAATCTTCTCGCGGCTGCGCCACCTGGCGGCGAAGCTCCTCCAGAACTTCATCAAGAATAAACTGCACTCGCCATGGCTGATATTCACGTTTGCGGTAGATAGCCACGAGATCGAGCCACCATTCGTACTGTTCGGCGAAACAAGGCGCGAGCACCCCGGATTGAACATCGGCCAGTACGCTACTTTTAGGCGCAAAAACAATCCCAAGCCCGTTGCGCGCCAGTTCCAGCGCCGACTGCGTGTTATCGCAGATATAGTTGCCGGTGACGCGAAAGTCGCGAATCTCCTGACTTCCGGCGAGGCTAAAACGCCAGATATTGGCGTCATTGATCAGCATCGAATCCATCAGAATGCAGGAGTGTTTGTCGAGATCGTCCGGCGAGTTGATAGGGTGCTCGGCAAGATACTCGGTGCTGGCATAGGCGCTGACCGCATATTTTGCGATAAAACTCGCCACTAAGGATTCATTTTTTGGCTGAACGCAGGAAATTAAAATATCGCAGTTGTCGGGAAATTCGGAACCTTCATAAAATGATTTTCGTTCCAGATTAAATGTTTTCAGATATAAGCTGATGTTGCCAATATCTTTTATGGTATTTACCACGTTACGTGCCAGATAGGCATTAATCATTGTCGGCGAGTAAATCGTGACGCGGCCATTTTTTTCATGCTTATAGTCAGCCACGAAATTATTAAGCTGGTTCTCTTTTTCCAGCAGGTCGTTAACGTAGGGAAGCAGCGACTCACCAAAGCGGGTTAGCGTGAGCTTACGCGAGCTGCGCTCAAAGATTTTAAGCCCGACTTTTGCTTCAACGTCAGAGAGGTAGCGGCTAACGTTGGCCTGCGCCATGCCTAGCACGGTGGCGGCATGGCTGATATTTTCGCTAGCG
This sequence comes from Kluyvera chengduensis, assembly GCF_044197065.1. NCBI lineage: Bacteria > Pseudomonadati > Pseudomonadota > Gammaproteobacteria > Enterobacterales > Enterobacteriaceae > Kluyvera > Kluyvera chengduensis. The sequence goes on along the minus strand of NZ_JBIQOI010000003.1, from coordinate 17,980 downwards.
GCCACCACCGATATTATTTTTAATTCCTGAGGCTTAATCTGAAGTTTCTTCATTGCCCGGCTCTATATATAAATTGATATAGATCTATATAAATATTGAGATTGCAACAATCTTAATACGAATATTATCATATTTGACATCAGGATATTATATTAGGTTGGAATATCGGGAATGTCAATTAAGCGTAATGCTACGCTGCTTTTAATCCTATCTTTTATTTCAGGGGCATCATCGGCAGCACTATCGGTTGGGGTGGGGGCGGTATTTAATGAATCTATTTATCGCGGATATAATGAAAATACTCACGCGGTGCCTATCATTAATTATGAAGGCGATTCATTTTATATTCGTCAAACCACGTTAGGTTACGCCTTATTTAAAAATCAGCGTGATGAAGTCAGCCTGACGGCCTCCTGGCTGCCGCTGACCTTCGACCCGTCGGATAACGACGATAGCGCTATGAAGCAGTTGGATAAACGCAACAGCACGGCAATGGCGGGTGCCGCGTGGTATCACCATGAAAAGTGGGGCAGCCTGAAGGTTTCAGCGGCGGCGGATATTCTGGATAACAGCAACGGCTGGGTCGGTGAGCTCTCTTATTTCCGCGTACTGCCCATGGGCAGGCTGGCGATTATCCCTGCGCTGGGGATTTATTACTATGACGATAGCTTCAACCGCTATTACTACGGCGTATCGGGGGCGGAATCTCGCCGCAGTGGATTAGCGCAGTGGTCGCCGGGCAGTAGCTGGATGCCGTACGTTGGGGTGACGATGAAGTACCCGCTGACCAACAACCTGATGCTGACGGCCAACGCAAGCTATAGCGTGCTGCCGGATGAGATTAAAAATAGTCCGATGGTCGATCGTGATGGGAGTTTTACCGTGCTGACTGGGGTGAGTTGGCGGTTTTAGTGCTCGGTGCAGTCCCGGCGGCGCTTCGCTTGGCCGGGCTACATGCTACACGCTCATGTAGCCCGGGCGAGGCGTTTACGCCGACCCCGGGGGAAGCCCGCATAAAAAAAGCCAGACATGTGTCTGGCTTTTTGTCGTTCAGGCAATGCGCCTTAGCGCATGGTGACGAACTCTTCCGCCGCCGTAGGGTGAATTGCCACGGTGTTGTCGAAGTCTTTCTTGGTCGCGCCCATTTTCAGCGCCACGGCGAAGCCCTGCAGGATTTCATCCATGCCGAAGCCAATACCGTGAATACCGACGATCTTCTCTTCCGGGCCAACGCACACCAGCTTCATGCGGCACGGCTGACGGTGCGAGGTCACGGCGGTGTACATGGCGGTGAAGGAGGATTTATAAACCTTCACGGCGTCGTCGCCGTACTGCTCACGCGCCTGTGGCTCGGTTAAGCCCACGGTACCGATTGGCGGGTGGCTAAAGACCACGGTCGGGATATTGCTGTAGTCCAGATGCTCGTCTGGCTTGTTGTTAAACAGACGCTCGGAGAGACGACGGCCTGCGGCTACCGCTACCGGAGTCAGCTCTACCGCACCGGTGTTATCGCCAACGGCATAAATGCCCGGAACGTTGGTGTTCTGGAACTTATCAACGACGATGTAGCCTTTATCGTTGGTTTTCACGCCGGTTGCTGCCAGGTTGAAGTTATCGTTCGCCGGTTCGCGACCAATCGCCCAAATCAGGCAGTCGACGGTCTGGCTGCGGCCATCTTCCAGCTCCAGGGTCAGGCTGCCATCGGCATTCTTGACCACCGCTTTTGGAATCGCGTTGGTGTGCAGCTGCGGGCCTTCGGCGTTCATCACCTCAAGGAGTGTCTCGACGATTAACGGGTCGAAGCTGCGCAGCGGCGCGTGTTTACGCACGAACAGGTGGGTTTCAGAACCCAGCCCGTTGATAACGCCCGCTAATTCTACGGCGATATAACCTGCGCCCACCACGGCAACGCGCTTCGGCAGCGCTGGCAGCTCGAAGAAACCGTCGGAGTCGATACCGTATTCCACGCCCGGAATATTCGGATGGCTTGGACGGCCGCCTGTCGCGATCAGGATATGATCGGCGGTGATCGTCTCACCGTTCACTTCGATGGTTTTGGCATCAACAAAGCGCGCAAAGCCCTTGATCACGTCAACCTTGTTCTTACCCAGCACGTTATCGTAAGAGGTATGAATACGGTCGATGTAGGCGGTGCGGCTGGCAACCAGCTTGTCCCAATCGAAGTTGTTGATGGTGGTGTCAAAACCGTAGTCCGGGCCATACATGTGAATCGCTTCGCGGATCTGCGCGGCATGCCACATCACTTTTTTCGGTACGCAGCCGACGTTCACGCAGGTGCCGCCAAGATCTTTGGCTTCGATTAACGCGCACTTCTGGCCATACATGGCCGCGCGGTTAATGGAGGCGATACCGCCGCTGCCGCCGCCAATGGCGATGTAGTCGTAATGTTTGGTCATGGCCGCTCCTCAAACGTTCAATGTTGAGCGGGTGAGCCTCATGCTCCCCGCCAAAATACTCGCGATTGTATACCTGAAACTGATAGGTTCCACCGATGCCTGCAATTACTCCGGCACGATCCAGTTTACCAGCGTATGACCGGTACCTGTCGGAACCAGCTTGCTGTGCAGCCACGGCAGCACGTTGTTCATCTGCGCTTCCAGCTTCCACGGCGGGTTGATAACAATCATGCCGGAGGCGGTCATACCGCGCTGATCGCTGTCCGGACGTACCGCCAGCTCAATTTGCAGGATTTTGCGAATGCCGGTCTCTTCAAGGTCGCGGATCATGCGCTTGATTTGCTGGCGCAGCACCACCGGATACCACAGGGCGTAGGTGCCGGTGGCAAAACGCTTGTAGCCATCGTTGATGCCGCTCACGACCGCCTGGTAGTCGGTTTTAATTTCGTACGGCGGGTCGATAAGGATCAGGCCGCGGCGAGAAGCCGGTGGCAGCTTGGCTTTCAACTGCTGGTAGCCGTCGGCACGGTCAACGCGGGCGCGGTTATCTTTCTGGAATTCAGCGCGCAGCAGCGGGAAATCGCTTGGGTGCAGCTCGGTCATCTGCAGGCTGTCCTGCTCACGCAGCAGCTGACGGGCAATCAGCGGGGAGCCTGGGTAGTAGCGCAGCTGGCCGGTGCGGTTGAAGTGTTCCACCACCGAGATATACGGCACCAGTTCTTCCGGCAGGTCGTCCTGCTGCCAGATGCGGGCGATCCCTTCCAGGTATTCCCCGGTTTTTTCGGCGTGCTCGCCACTCAGCTGATAGCGGCCAGCCCCGGCGTGGGTGTCCAGATAGAGAAACGGTTTTTCTTTCTCTTTCAGCGATTCGATGATCAGACTCTGAACGGTGTGTTTTAAAACGTCGGCGTGGTTGCCTGCGTGAAAGCTGTGGCGATAACTGAGCATGGATGCGGATATTCCGGGAATTAAACAAGATAGCTGACAGTTTACCGCAGATCCGGGCAGATTACCGCTGTAGCGCTGCGTCGTTTCCATCTGTGGCAATAATGTTGCAAAACGTGAACGTGTCATAAAAACGTCAAGCGACAGGTTTAGCGTCAACGGTAGGCAAGGTAATTGTTTGAATAAAAGGAAAATAATGAAACTGCAAATCACACTGCTGGCCGCTGCGATGGCGCTGGCATTGCCGGTACTGGCAAAAGACGTTTCCGTGAATCAGGCGGCGGCTATCGCCAACACCGTTACCCCAACGGCGGTCAGCCCGGCGTTTGACGCGCTGGAAGGGCAATCGCTGACGGCGCTACGTGCGGCGCTGAAAGGGGATGCGCCGACGCTCACCCGCGACCAGCTAGAAAAAGCGAAACAGAACAAAACGCAGGCCGACAAAGCCTGGCTGAAGGCCAGCGGCTATGACTTCCAGACCAAAGCCAATCAACAGGCCGGTATCGAACTGCTCTCGGCGTTCAGTACTCTGCCGGAGACGGTAGTGAAGCAGAACCTGGCGACGGTGACCGATATTAACCGTGATGCGACCCAAACCGCCCGCCACCAGGCGCTGGCGGATGCGGAAGGTATCAACTACCTCTACTTCCTGAGCGATGCGATGGGGCCCCGTTTAGGCAAAGCGTTTATCGCGGCCTACGACAAGGGTGAGCTGAGTAAAGCGGCGGCGCTGATTAAAGCCTCCGAAGTGAGTACCAGCGCGGCGAAAAAACACTTTAATAACCCGCGCCCGTTCCTGATTCAGGGCAACACCATTCACCTGGTGCCGGACGACGTGGTGATTAAAGATAACCATCCGTATACCGCCGATGGCGGCTCGTTCCCAAGCGGTCACACCAATACCGGCTACACCGACGCGCTGCTGATGGCGGAGATGATCCCGGAGCGTTTTGACGCGCTGGTCACCCGCGGCGCGCGCTATGGCTACTCGCGTATTGTGCTTGGCGTGCACTACCCGCTGGACGTGATGGGCTCCCGCATGGTGGCGCAGCGTAACGTCGCCCACTACCTGAACGATGCGAAGTACCGCACGCTGTTTAACGAAGCTCGCGACCAATTGCGTGCGGCGTTGGAGCAAGAGTGCGGCACAACGCTTGCTGAGTGTGCGAAAACGGCAGGTAAAGATGACCCGTACCGCGACCCGGCGATGCGTGATTTCTACCGCTTCACCATGACCTACGACCTGCCGCAGCAGAAGGGTGAGAAACAGAGCATTACGGTGCCGCAGGGTGCAGAAGTGCTGCTGGAAGCGGCGCTGCCGAATCTCTCCGCCGCGCAGCGTCGTGCGTTGATGGTGAAAAGCGCGCTGCCGGCGGGTTATCCGCTGTCAGGCACCACCGCTGACCAGCAGTTCTGGCAGCGTCTGAATCTGCCTGCCGCCTATGAAATGGCGAAAAAACCGCACTAATTAGCGCAGCATTGTGAGGGAAGGCGGTACCGGCTGCGGTATCGCCTTTTTTAAATGCTCATGTAGCTTCTCAATCTCCGGCGATTGCGCCGAAGCCTGCGGCCACACCAGCCAGTAACCATCCCCGGTGGCGACGGCGTCGTTAAACGGCAGCGTCAGCAGCCCGCTGGCGAGCGCTTCCTGGCTCAACAGTAAATCGCCCATGGCGACCCCATGCCCGCCAATCGCCGCCAGATAGCCGTGCTCAAGGGTATCGAATACCTTACCGCGTGCGGTATTCAGCGTCGGGAATTGCCCGGTTCGTTTTAGCCAGCGCCGCCAGTCGCGACGGTCCGGTGAGGGGTGAATCAGCTCGCAGCGCTCGAGATTTTCCCTTGCCTGTGCGTTGAGTGGGGGGGCGCAGATAGGTACCAGCCACTCCTCGAACAGCAACTGACTTTGCGTTCCGGGGCCAAATTGACCGTCGCCCAGTAAAATCGCGCAGTCGTAGGGTTCCCGGCTGAAATCAACCGTATCGGTATCCATCCATACGCTGGAGAGGGCAATTTGCGGTGAGGTGAGTGGTTGCAGTGCGGCCAGCAGCCAGCGCATGGTCAGCGTCGACGGCGCTTTCAGGCGAAGCTCGCGACGACGACGGCCAAACGCTTCGCAGGCACGTTCCAGACTTTGAAAACCTTCACCAAGCTGCGCCGCCAGCGTTTGCCCGGCATCAGTCACGGTGACACGCGGCCCGTGGCGCTGAAAGAGCGCACAGTCGAACCATTGCTCTAGCGTACGGACATGGCGACTCACCGCGCCGGGCGTAACGTTGAGTAATTCAGCGGCTTTGCTGAAGGAGCCTAAGCGAGCAGCGGCTTCAAAGGCGCGCAGAGCGTACAGCGGCGGTAGCGACATGGTGATTTTCTATGGTGAGTTTAACTCACATTGAAGCGTAGTTTTTTCCGTTTTTCAACGCGCGTGTCCCACCCAATAATGGGCATCACGTTGTAGGCCGGATAAGCGTAGCGCCATCCGGCATGCTGTCGCCGATTGCCGGATGGCGGCGTAAACGCCTTATCCGGCCTACCTAAGGAAAAAACCATGAATCTAACGTTACTTGCCGCCTATATGCTGGCGGTACTCTTGCTGCTGGCTACGCCCGGCCCGGTGGTAGCGCTGGTCACGGGAACCGCCGCACGTGAAGGCAGTCGCCGGGCGTTTATCACGGTGATAGGCACTAACGCCGCATCGCTGGTGCTGATTGTGCTGGCAACCTTGATGCTGCTCGGCGTGGTGGCACTGTCGCCGGTCATGCTATCGCTGCTGGGGATAGCGGGGTCGCTCTATATCGGCTGGAGCGCCATCAGCAGCTTGATGCGCAAAGTACAGGAGGCGCAGATTACCCCCGCGCGCGGCGGCCTGCTGAAGGGCTTTCTGATGGGAATTTCAAACCCGAAGGACATTCTGTTTTTTGTCGCCTTCTTCCCGCAGTTTATTGCCGTCACGCAGGATTTCACGCTGAGCATGCTGACGCTCTCGCTGGTGTGGGTGGTATTTGATATTACCGTTCTGTCGCTCTATATCCTGATAGTTCAACGCCTGCTGTCGGGAAAGTATGCGCTCCGCCTCGAACGCCTCTCCGCGCTGTTTTTACTGGCGGTGGCGCTGTTCGGCATTGTTTACAACGTCGGTGAAATGAGTACCCACTATCATTGAAATTCCCCCAACTATCCCCCATTCTAGATCTATCGCTAAAGCGCCGATGAGCGCTTCATTTCTTTCTTAGACCAGGACTGCGTATATGACCAATCCATTACTGACCCCCTTCGAACTACCGCCGTTTTCCCAGATTCAGCCCGAACATGTTGTCCCTGCCGTGACCAAAGCACTGAACGACTGTCGTGAGAATGTGGAACGCGTAGTGGCGCAGGGCGGGCCGTATAGCTGGGAAAACCTCTGCCAGCCGCTGGCGGAAGTGGACGACGTGCTGGGGCGTATCTTCTCGCCGGTGAGCCACCTGAACTCGGTGCAGAACAGCCCGGAACTGCGTGAAGCCTATGAGCAGACGCTGCCGCTGCTGTCGGAATACAGCACCTGGGTCGGTCAAAACGAAGGGCTGTACAACGCCTACCGCGACCTGCGCGACGGCGATAACTACGCCACGCTGAACACCGCGCAGAAAAAAGCGGTCGATAACGCGCTGCGTGATTTTGAATTGTCCGGCATCGGCCTGCCGAAAGAGAAACAGCAGCGCTACGGCGAAATTGCGACCCGTCTATCCGAGTTGGGCAACCAGTACAGCAACAACGTGCTCGATGCCACCATGGGCTGGAGCAAACTGGTTACCGATGAATCTGAACTCTCTGGCATGCCGGAAAGCGCGCTGGCCGCGGCGAAAGCCCAGGCTGAAGCCAAAGAGCAGGAAGGTTACCTGCTGACGCTGGATATCCCGAGCTACCTGCCGGTGATGACCTACTGCGACAACCAGTCACTACGCGAAGAACTGTACCGCGCCTACTCCACTCGCGCCTCCGACCAGGGGCCGAACGCCGGTAAGTGGGATAACACCCCGGTGATGGAAGAAATTCTGGCGCTGCGCCACGAGCTGGCTCAGCTGCTGGGCTTTGAAAGCTACGCCTTTAAATCGCTCGCCACTAAAATGGCGGAAAACCCACAGCAGGTGCTCGACTTCCTGACGGATCTGGCCAAACGTGCCCGTCCGCAGGGTGAGAAAGAGCTGGCTCAGTTGCGCGCCTTCGCCAAAGCCGAATTCGGTGTAGACGAGCTGCAGCCGTGGGATATCGCCTACTACAGCGAAAAACAGAAACAGCATCTCTACAGCATCAGCGACGAACAGCTGCGCCAATATTTCCCGGAAAACAAAGCCGTTAACGGCCTGTTCGAAGTGGTTAAGCGCATTTACGGCATCACCGCTAAAGAGCGTACCGACGTTGACGTCTGGAACCCGGAAGTGCGCTTCTTCGAGCTGTATGACGAAAGCAACGAACTGCGCGGCAGCTTCTACCTCGACCTGTACGCTCGCGAGCACAAACGCGGCGGGGCGTGGATGGATGACTGTGTCGGCCAGATGCGTAAACTCGATGGCACGCTGCAAAAGCCGGTCGCCTACCTGACCTGTAACTTTAACCGCCCGGTGAACGGCAAGCCTGCGCTGTTTACCCATGATGAAGTGATCACCCTGTTCCACGAGTTCGGTCATGGCCTGCACCACATGCTGACCCGCATTGAAACTGCCGGTGTGTCCGGTATCAGCGGGGTGCCGTGGGATGCGGTCGAGCTGCCGAGCCAGTTTATGGAGAACTGGTGCTGGGAGCCGGAAGCGCTGGCGTTTATCTCCGGTCACTTTGAAACCGGCGAACCGCTACCGAAGGAACTGCTGGATAAAATGCTGGCGGCGAAAAACTACCAGGCGGCGCTGTTTATCCTGCGTCAGCTGGAATTCGGTCTGTTCGACTTCCGCCTGCACGCCCAGTACGACCCGCAGCAGGGCGCGAAAGTGCTCGAGACGCTGGCCGAAATCAAGAAACAGGTCGCCGTGGTACCCGGCCCAACCTGGGGTCGCTTCCCGCACGCTTTCAGCCACATCTTTGCCGGTGGCTACGCGGCAGGCTACTACAGCTACCTGTGGGCAGATGTGCTGGCGGCGGATGCCTTCTCTCGCTTTGAAGAAGAGGGGATCTTCAACCGTCAGACCGGACAGTCGTTCCTCGACAACATCCTGACCCGCGGTGGTTCTGAAGAGCCAATGGCGCTGTTCAAACGCTTCCGTGGCCGTGAACCTCAGCTGGACGCGATGCTTGAGCATTACGGGATCAAAGGCTGATTGTTGTCGTGAAAATCTGCTTACTTGATGAAACGGGCGCCGGAGACGGCGCCTTATCTGTTCTTGCCGCCCGCTGGGGACTGGAACAGGACGACGACAACCTGATGGCGCTGGTGATGACGCCGGAGCATCTGGAACTGCGTAAACGCGATGAACCAAAGCTTGGCGGCATCTTCGTTGATTTTGTTGGCGGGGCGATGGCGCACCGACGCAAATTCGGCGGCGGTCGCGGTGAAGCGGTGGCAAAAGCTGTGGGCGTGAAAGGCGGTTATCTGCCGGACGTGGTGGATGCGACGGCGGGGCTGGGGCGCGATGCATTCGTGCTGGCCGCCGTTGGCTGCCGTGTGCGGATGCTGGAGCGTAACCCGGTAGTTGCCGCGCTGCTCGACGACGGTCTGGCGCGCGGTTACGCGGACCCGGAGATCGGTCCGTGGTTACAGGAGCGGTTACAGCTGATTCATGCATCCAGCCTGACGGCGTTAACCGATATCAGCCCGCGCCCGCAGGTGGTGTACCTTGATCCCATGTTCCCGCATAAGCAGAAAAGCGCGCTGGTGAAAAAAGAGATGCGCGTGTTTCAGTCGCTGGTGGGACCGGATCTGGATGCGGATGGTCTGTTGGAACCGGCGCGTCAGTTGGCAACCAAACGCGTGGTGGTGAAACGCCCGGATTACGCGCCGCCGTTGGCGGACGTGGCGACACCGAACGCGGTGGTCACCAAAGGGCATCGGTTTGATATTTATGCGGGGACGGCGGCGTAATTTCGCTACCCAATGTAGCCCGGCCGAGCGAATGCGACGCCGGGAATTGGCTCCGAGCCACCCCGGGGTCGGCATAAATGCCTCGCCCGGGCTACCGCGTGTTGTAGGCCGGATAAGGCGTTAGCCGCCATCCGGCATTACCGACTAAACAAACGGCGCCAGCGGGTCCGCAATTTCAAACGCCACTGCACGATCCGCTTTCGGCGGGTAAATGAGCTCGCTAACAATCGACACCTTCAGCTTTTTCGCTTCTTCGCGCTTCAGTTTCACCTGCTGATCCCAGCCTTCGCTGTACACCGCACCCCACGCGCCCAGATCCAGACAGGTGACGTACATCTCCTGGCGATACGGCAGCGGTGCTACATCCAGCACGCTTGCCGCGGCGTTGTTCCCGGCGAACTTGCCCAGCAGAATGGCATGCTGGCAGGTCATCAGCGCGTGGTTGCCTTTGTCATCGGTCGCGGCGTAGGCCACATCGCCGGTGGCGTAGATATCATCATGGCCCAGCACCTGCAGATTACCGTTCACGTGCAGACGCCCCTGACGGTCACGCGGCGCATCAATCTGCGCGGTCAGCCCGTTGGCCTGAACGCCGACGGTCCAGATAACGGTCTGGGAGGCGATAACCTGGCCATCTTTCAGCGTGACGCCGGAGGCATCCACGCTCTCCACTTCCGCATTCACCAGCCACTCCACGCCCAGCTCGGCAGAAGCTTCGATAATCACATCGCGTAATTCTTTGCTCCAGCGGCCGCCCGGCTGTGCGCCGCGCTCAACTACGACAACTCTGGTCTTAGCATCTTGACCCAGGATTTCACGCAGACGGCCCGGAAGCTCCAGCGCCATCTCAATCCCGGTGAAGCCGCCGCCGCACACCACTACGGTATTACGTGCTTCGCTCTCAGGCTGTCCGGCCAGATCTTTCAGATGCTGCTCCAGTACCGTCGCGCTTTCCAGCTGGTCGAGGTCGAACGCGTGCTCGGCGGCACCGGCAACGATATCGCGGTTAACGTGGCTGCCGCTGGCAAGCACCAGACGGTCGTAGCGGCGCAGACGCACTTCACCGTTCTCGTCTTTCCAGCTCACCTCTTTCGAGGCTGGAAGGATCTGCTCAACGGTGCCGCGCAGGAACTTAACGCCGGTGACGTCGAACAGCGGCATCAGCGGGGAAACCAGCGTCTGAACGTGGCTTTCATAAAAACGCGGACGAACGCGCAGCTCTGGCTGTGGCGCAATCACCGTAATATCAACGTCCTGCTGGTGTTTGTCAGCCAGACGCGCGGCGCTCAGCGCTGCCCACATACCGGCAAAACCGGCACCGACGATCAGAATTTGTTTACGCATTAGGTTTGTCTCACTGTTCACTACGATTAATTGACTCGGATTTTATTGGTCGTAGTTAAAGATTGCAACGTGATTCGCTTTAGCAAGCACACTGAAAGCCACATTTTGATTTTATCTATTTGATATTTAATTGTTTAAATTTTTACTCGATCAGTATTTATGCTTGCTATCTGGAATGCGTCAGGCGAAAAAGCTACAATAACTCAGATTAATTTTTGCTGAGATAAGAGCGTATGGCATTCTACAGTTCTGGGGTTGAGTACGGCATACATAGCCTGATGTGCATGGTGGACGGCAAAGGTGACGCCCGCGATATGAGCGTGCGCGAAATTGCTGAACTGCAAAGCGTGCCCTATGACTATCTGGCCAAAATCTTTACCCGCCTGTCTAAGGCCGGGCTGGTGCGCAGCATCGAAGGGAAGGGCGGCGGTTTTCAGCTGGCGAAACCGGCTGAGGACATTACGGTGCTGGACGTGGTCAACGCGATTGACGGCGATAAGCGTATTTTTGAGTGCCGGGAAATTCGTCAGCGGCTGGCGGTCTTTGATGAACAGCCGCCGGAGTGGGCCTGCGAAGGTATCTGTGGCGTGCGTTCGGTGATGGACATGGCGCAGCAGCGCATGGAAGAGGCGTTAGGCCAGCATACGATTCTGGACCTGGCGCGTAAGATGTACCGCAAAGCGCCGGACACCTTCGTGGTGGAAGTGCAAGAGTGGATTGCCGGGCGGAAAAACGCTTGAACTAAGTAGACCGGCCGAACGCAGTGACGCCGGGGAAAACCCCGGAGTCGGCGCTGGCGCGCCTCGTCCGGGCTACCGACTGCGTGTTACTCTTCTTCGTCGTCGCGCAGCGGAACAATCAGCATATCAACGTGAACGGTGTTGATAAGCTGACGAGCAGAAGACATCAGTTTGCTCCAGAAGTCCTGGTGATGACCGCAGACCACCAGGTCCATATCGTATTTCTTGATAGCATCAACCAGCACCTGGCCCAGGTCGCCGCTACCACTCAGGGTTTCGGTGATTGGGTAGCCCGCACCGGTAGAGAGTTCACTCAGCGCGTGGTGAGTCTCCTCGGAAATTCGTTTCTGCATATCGCCCAGATTGACGTCAATCAGCCCGGTGTAGAGATCGGAATAGTTCACGTCTACGTGAATCAGAGAGACTTTCGCATTGTAAGGGCGAGCCATTGATACCGCTTTCTCTACCAGAACTTTGCTTTCTGGTGAAAGGTCGACGGCGATAAGAATGTGTTTGTAAGCCATAGTGTTACTCCTTCCATAAAGTTGTCGATGACTGTTGGACCAGACAGCCCATGCGCTGTCCCTTGCCCGCGTCCTGCGTGCTATCTGCGCGGGGTTTGCCCTTAAAGACCTAATTGTAGAAGATATTTCTACCTTATAGTGGCCTTGGGGCGCCGTCAATGCATCCGGTTCGCCAATTAGTTAAACAAATTTTTCCATCTTACGTATTGATAACGATTAACCTTGTGGTAAAAAATTTAACTGATCTCCTACACTATTTAATGAGCCGATCGAATAAATAAACGTGATCGGAATCGCACTCTTTTACTGAGGTGTTGGTGGGAAATTGGGGAGCGGTATGCCCTGGGGGATATCTCTGAGGGCTGGTCGCCGGGGAGGAGTTATGATCAGCACAATTGCGCTGTTTTGGGCCCTGTGTGTCGTTTGTGTGGTGAATATGGCACGTTACTTCTCATCGTTACGTGCGTTATTGGTTGTACTACGAGGTTGCGATCCCTTGCTCTATCAGTATGTCGATGGCGGTGGCTTTTTCACCTCTCACGGCCAGCCGGGCAAGCAGATGCGTCTGGTCTGGTACATTTACGGGCAGCGTTACCGCGATCATCACGACGATGAGTTTATTCGTCGCTGCGAGCGGGTTCGCCGTCAGTTTATTTTGACCAGTTCGCTCTGTGGATTGGTGGTCATTAGCTTAATTGCTTTGATGATTTGGCACTGAGTAAAAAAAACGGGCCAGTTTCCTGACCCGTTTTTATGTTTTTATCGCCGCGAGCTTAGATAAGCTTCAGCGAGATCCAGTACAGCACGCCGGACAGAATGATAGAGGCCGGCAGGGTGAAGACCCAGGCCATCAGGATGTTGGTCACGGTTTTACGCTGTAACCCGCCGCCATCAACCAGCATGGTACCCGCCACGGAAGAGGAGAGTACGTGCGTTGTGGAAACCGGCATCCCGGTATAGCTTGCCAGACCGATGGAGACCGCAGAGGTCATCTGTGCGGACATACCCTGAGCGTAGGTCATGCCTTTCTTACCGATTTTTTCACCGATAGTCGTGGCAACGCGACGCCAGCCGATCATGGTACCAATGCCCAGCGCCAGTGCGACCGCCATAATAATCCAGATTGGCGCGTACTCAATGGTACTCAGCATGTCGGTTTTCAGTTTCTTCAACAGACGCTGATCGTCGGCATTCACTTCCGGCATCTTGGCCACTTTATCGGTGGTATCAGAGATGCAGAGCATGATGCGACGAAGCTGACCACGCTGCTCTACCGAGAGTTTATCGTAGCTCTCGATTCCCGACAGCATCGTCTTCGTGCGGTCAAGCGCATTCATGGTGTTAGCCGGATGACAATGGAACTCGGTGGCTTCCAGTGCCGCAGGGGTTAACGGGTCAGCGCTGTTTTGCACTTTCAGCAGCAGTTCAGGACGTTGCTGGAAGAAGGTTTCAACGTTGTTGACTGCATCGCGGGTACGGGTGATTTCGTAGCCGGAAGCGTTCATGTTAACCACGAAGCCTGCCGGAGCAACGCCAATCAGCACCAGCATGACCAGACCAATGCCTTTCTGACCGTCGTTCGCGCCGTGAGAGAATGCCACGCCAATTGCGGAGAGGATCAGCGCAATACGGGTCCAGAACGGCGGCTTTTTCTTACCGTCTTTCTTTTCACGTTCAGCAGGCGTCAGGTGGATACGGGCGCGCTTTTTGGTGCCGCTCCAGAAACGACGCAGCAGGAAAATCAGACCGCCAGCAAACACCAGACCCACAATTGGCGACACGATCAACGACGCGAAAATGTTAATCACTTTCGGGATGTTGAGTGCATCAACCACAGACGTTCCGGTCATCATCGCATTGGTTAAACCAATACCGATAATGGCGCCGATAAGCGTGTGGGAGCTGGACGCAGGCAGACCAAAATACCAGGTGCCGAGGTTCCAGATAATAGCCGCCAGCAGCATGGAAAAGACCATGGCGAGGCCGTGAGCGGAGCCCATATTGAGCAACAGATCCGTCGGCAGCATATGCACGATGGCATAAGCTACACTCAGGCCGCCCAACAGAACGCCGAAGAAGTTAAAGATCGCGGCCATCGCAACAGCAAGCTGCGAACGCATGGCGCGGGTATAAATTACGGTAGCCACTGCGTTAGCCGTATCATGGAAGCCGTTAATCGCTTCGTAGAAAAGAACAAACAACAGTGCCAGTACTAATAACAGCCCGGTATGTAAATCCAGACCAGCAAACAAATGTAACATAGGACGTTACGCCATTTTGAGGACATGAACGCGCGGCATTATCAGGGACATTGGCGGCGCGGGCAAAGTGAAATCTCTATTTTTTTTGATATTTATCCATGTAATTTTAAAGGTCGAAAAGAATTATTTATTTTGTATCAATCGGATAAGTCGGGTTTGTGGATATTTCACTGGTACGACTTCGGTGAAAAATTTACAATTCCCGACAATACCTAAGTTGAGGATAGTGCGTGGAAAGGTTTGATGCCATTGTAGTCGGTGCCGGAGCGGCAGGAATGTTTTGTGCCGCTATGGCTGGGCAGGCGGGGCGCCGCGTTTTACTGCTGGATAACGGCAAGAAACCGGGGCGTAAAATCCTCATGTCCGGCGGCGGTCGCTGCAATTTTACTAACCTTTATGTCGAACCCGCGGCATATCTGAGCCAGAACCCGCATTTCTGCAAATCTGCGCTGGCGCGCTATACCCAGTGGGACTTTATCGACATGGTCGGTAAACACGGCATTGCCTGGCATGAAAAGACCCTCGGGCAGCTTTTCTGCGATGACTCCGCCGATCAGATCGTGGCGATGCTGGTTGCCGAGTGCGAAAAGGGCAATGTCACCACGCGCCTGAGAAGTGAAATCCTCAGCGTTACCCGTGATGACGAGGGCTACACGCTTCAACTTAACGGCGATGACGTGTCGGCCGATAAGCTGGTGATTGCCAGCGGTGGCCTGTCGATGCCGGGACTTGGGGCGACACCTTTCGGCTATAAGGTGGCCGAGCAGTTTGGTCTGAAGGTACTGCCAACCCGCGCAGGCCTGGTGCCATTCACTTTGCATAAACCGATGCTCGAACAGCTACAGGTATTGTCTGGCGTGTCGGTGCCGTCGGTCATCACCGCGCAGGACGGTACGGTATTCCGCGAAAGCCTGCTTTTCACCCACCGCGGCCTATCTGGTCCGGCAGTGCTGCAAATTTCAAGCTATTGGCAAGCGGGTGAGTTTGTGAGCATCAATTTACTGCCGGATATCGACCTGGCGGACTTCCTCGACGTGCAGCGCGCCGAGCACCCGAACCAGAGCCTGAAAAATACGCTGGCGATGCAGCTGCCGAAACGTCTTGTCGAATGCCTGCAACAGCTTGGGCAAATCCCTGACGTCACGCTCAAGCAGCTTAACATCCGCGATCAGCAAACGCTGGTCGATACGCTGACCGACTGGCGCGTGCAGCCTAACGGCACCGAGGGCTATCGCACGGCGGAAGTGACGCTGGGCGGCGTCGACACCAACGAACTCTCGTCGCGTACCATGGAAGCGAAGAAAGCGCCGGGGCTGTACTTTATCGGCGAAGTCATGGACGTGACCGGCTGGCTGGGCGGTTATAACTTCCAGTGGGCGTGGTCGAGCGCCTGGGCGTGTGCGCAGGCGCTAGCGGAATTGTGAAACAACAATAAAGTTTGCCCGCAGACAATAAAGATTGCCCGTAATAGCGTAAAAATACAATAAAGTTTGCCCGTAAGAGAATTTTGCCCATCAGCGAGCTGCATTCTATACTTAAACATCGGGGTATATATGGGTCGTCTCAATGGCTAGCGGTAGAAGGTTAAAAACCTTAGATGACTTTAATCGGTCGTTAAAAAATAAGTACGGGGTAGGTGCAGGTACTGAGTATAAACCTTGGCTCCGTATTCAAGATGTGGCCTCTAAGGGCATTCGCTCCCAAATTTGGGGGCGTAAAACCAATCGTGTACACCATCTGTTGTCTTCGATTGAGAGCCAGTTTTTTTACCTAGCTGAATTTAGTGATTCAGTAACCGATATCAGGGAGCAATTTCCACTGCTCCCTATTACTCTGTCAAACAAGATAGCGGTAACTTTGGGGGGGGGGAGCACCCAAAGATCCCTGTAAATGGGGAACTCAACATTATGACGACGGATTTCCTGCTGATGTGTCAAAAAGACGGCCGTAAGTTCTATCATGCAGTTTCTGTAAAACCAGAGAATGGTATTGACCAGAGAACTGCTGAGAAACTGGATATTGAGCGTGTATGGTGGGAATTGCTGGGTGTCAAGTATTCGTGCTTTATGGGAAATGAGCTAACAAAGATCCAGAGCGACAATATTAGGTGGGCAACAGCACCGTTCAGATCTGGTATTACTGTATACGATTCTTCTCTAGTTCAGCGGGTTTTAACAGTTGTTGAACCGGGCAAATATTTATTATCTGATTTATGTAAAGATCTTGCCCTCATGTTTGATAGAGAGCGTGAGGATGGTCTAAACATGCTGCGCTATCTTATCGCAGATAAATTTATAAATGTTAATTTGGATTATTCGATCGAGGCTTGTGGAGGAGTTGAAATTCAGTCTGTTAGCAGTGATAAAAGGCTAGTTTCTAATGGCTATTGATATAAATAGTGTATGGGATTTGAATGATGTAGACGGTCTGAAGGATGGACCTTACCGTATCATCGATATTATTCCTCATTTGGACTGTATTATCCTGTTTCCCTTAACGAACAATCACTGCTTGCGAAGACCCACTGTAATATTGTTGTCATCTTTTGAAAGTTACATGGCTTCAGGCAGTGTTGTGCTGATTGATTTTCAAATTCCAGGCTTTCTTTTGCTTGCAGAGGAGAATCTTCCACCTTCTTTTAAAGAAAAGAGAGATGCTAATTTTAGTTTAATTAGTGTTCTGGTTTCAGATCGTGACTTTTTGTTTACTTACGCTACCTCAAAAAGGATGACCAGTTTAGCTCAATATGCTCAAGAAAAAGGTACTGATCGGAAGAAGTTATCTCGACTACTGAATGCTTTTTGGCAATATGGTCAGACGAAAAATGCATTAATACCTGCCTACCCAAATAGTGGAGGGGCTGGGAAGACTCGGCAAGAAAAGAAAGGAACGCTTGGTGCCCCCAAAATATCAAGAACACTCAGTATTCAACGTGCCGATAAATATGTGCTTACCGTGATGGATAAAAAGAATATTCGTAAATCACTGACGGTGAATTATTTAAGAGTCAATGGTAAATCTCTTGCCGAATCCTATAAAGAGTATCTTCGTAAATACCATGAAGATGAATTGATAATGGCAAGCATCAGTCATAGATGCACCTAGTCTACCTTCGTTTCGCCAGTTTTCATACTGGAAAGAACGTTTATTTTCAGATGATATAGTCATGCGCAAGCGTTCAACTGAGCGTGACTACTTACTAAATAAACGTAGTGTGCTTGGTTATGCCGCCCAGGATGATTTAGTTCCTGGTAGCTGTTTTGAAATTGATGCAACAGTAGCTGATGTGCATATCGTATCCAGTTTTGGTGAGCAATATATTCTCGGACGGCCCACTATTTACTCTATTGTCGATCGGGCGACGCTTATGGTAGTTGGACTGCATGTCTCATTATATTATGCCTCTTGGCGTGCTGCTCGCCAGGCATTGGTTAATTGTTTCTCACCCAAATCTGAATACTGTGCTCAGTATGGGATTTCTATTGATGAGTCTGAGTGGCCTTGTGCGCATGTTCCTAGGCGCTTCATCTGTGATAATGGTGAAATGATTGGTCTAAAACCACAGGAAAAAGTTGTACCTTTTACTGAACTGAGTTTTGCTCCTGGACTGACCCCACCCCGGTAGACGATCCTGCCCTATAGTTGGACTGACCCCACCCCGGTAGACGATCCTGCCCTATAGTTTGAGTATAGGAGG